>NZ_CP014616.1:2062500-3320000 GCF_001590685.1 Sporosarcina psychrophila | reverse complement strand
CATTTGTTTCACACATTTCCGGTATGGTTTATCGCTCAATAAATATGGAAGCGATTCCAGCGCTTGAAAAAGAAATATTTAGTGAGGTTACACAAGATTCCATTGGAATGGCAAGTGACATTTGCAAACAACTTAGCAATTTGCATGATGATGAAAAGTATCTTTTATCAATCCACTTTGAATCTGCAAAATTAAATTGAAAATAGGGGGAATAAGTTATGAGTGAAATTATTGTTGTGATTGGCGATCGTTTAGGAAAAGGGCAAAATGTAGGAAAAGGCGTGGAGGCTGCAGGGGGCAAGGCAATCGTTATTAGTGGAATGGCTGCCGATATGAAACTGGGCGATATGATGAATGAAGTGAAGGCGGATATGGGTATCTCTTTTTGTGGTAGTGGGGGAGCAGGGGCTATTACGGCGCAGTCAAAATATGGATATTCAGCACGCTATGGCATGCGTTCCGTTGAAGAAGGACTAACAGCATTAAGAGAGGGAAAGACAGTTCTTGGTTTTGGCTTTAATGATTCGGAAGAATTGGGAAGAAGACTTACAGAAGAATTCATAAAACTAAGGAGCTGATTTCATGAAAAAAATTATTGAAACAAAGGTCCGTATTGAGGGCAAAGGGGATTCGAAAGAAAGGGCACTGAATACGGCACTAGGGAATATTCAGAAAAAAGTAATGAAAGACTATAAGGGAAATATGATTATTCGGATTGAGCCTGTAAATGTTGATGTAGTAGAAGCGATGGAAACGTCGTATATTGAGCGCTTTTTATTCGTTTTTGCACCACGCAAAAGAAGTAAATACAGGGTTGTGCTAGATGTAGATGTGGAATTATTCCTGTTGGATGTAGAAGAAATTCGATTTGAAACAGTTGAACAAGGAAACAGTTTGAAGGGTCAAATCATGGGTAATAATTTCTTGAAATAAAGGGGGATAAACTATGGAATTACTTACGATTATTTTTAAGTCTATCATCATTGGAGGATTTGTAGGTTTCGGCGTAGGCGCCGGTGCGGCTCGGATGTTTCACGCTCCCAAATCACAAGGAATGGGCGCATTTCGAACGTTGGGAGAGTTAAATGCTTGTGCAGGGGACGCAGCATCACACTTTTCATTCGGTTTAGGATTCTTCTTTAATGCATGGGCATCTTCTGTAGGCGCTGGTGCATTCACGCAAGACGTCGACCATCGGATTATTCCAAACTGGGCGGCAGCTGTGTTAATGAGAAAAGGAAAACGTCCAGAGGATACACTGCATAATCCAAAGAAAATGGCAATTGCGGGAGCAATTATCGGGGTACTTGTTGTAACATTCTTGAATTCGACGGCCTCTGCAATTCCAGAGTCATTGCAAGCAATTGCGTTAAAAGTATTGGTTCCAGCAGCAAATTTGCTCATCAATCCTGTCATGCCGGTTATCTTCTGGTTGGCAGCTTTGGATTCTGGTAAGCGATCAGGAATCTGGGGAACGATTTTCGGCGGAGCTGCACATATGGTCATGGGAAATGCCGTGCCTGGTGTCGTGCTGGGAATTTTAATCGGAAAAGGCGTAGATGACGGTGGTTGGAATAAAGTTACAAAGACACTTATGGTTTCTGTAATTTTATTGTTTATATTTAGTGGGTTTTTCCGTGGATTCGATATTCAGTTCCTTCAAGGATTTAATCTTGAAGCTCCTGAATGGTTAATCAATCTACACAAACTAATTGGATATGAGGTGAAGTAAGTGGGGGATAACAATGAAATTAATATGAAAAGTTTTTGGTATGCCGATTGGTCATTTCCGATTTTTGTAGCCCTATTGTCATCCGGAGTATTTGCGGGCACCCATATGTACTACGTTTATAAAATTGGGGCGTTTAATGATGTTGCGATTGTTGCGATGCTTGAAGTAGGAATGCAAGGTGGGGGCTATGGTGTAGCGGCAGCATTTGGGGCAAGTTTTCTATTTGCGCGCATTTTGGAGGGTTCGCTTGTTGGGATTTTAGATATAGGTGGTGCAATTCAAACGGGACTTGGAATTGGTGTACCTGCATTACTTCTGGCTTCCGGAATTACCGCACCAATTGAAAATTTTGGGTTAGCTTTGCTTACTGGCGCTATTTTAGGGCTTGCAATCGGGTATGTTGTCATTATGGTTCGTAAACTTACAGTAGGGCAATCTAACTCCACTTTTGGAGCAGATGTCATGATGGGAGCGGGGAATGCTTCAGGAAGATTCTTAGGACCATTGATTATCATTTCCGCTGCATCTGCATCTATTCCAATTGGTGTTGGTGCCGTTGTTGGAGCAGCAATTTTTTACGCGGGAAAGAAGCCTATTGTAGGCGGAGCAATTTTAGGAGCAATGCTTTTAGGGGCATTTTTCCCAATACCATTAGACTGAGGTGAACAAGATGAGTGTTTTTAAGCGATTAGGATTAAAACAAGTTATTAATGCAAGCGGAAAAATGACAGCTCTTGGTGCATCAGCCGTAAGTGAGGAAGTTGCGCAAACACTTAAAGAAGCCTCTCAAGATTATGTAGACATTGATGAAATCATGGAGCTTACAGGGACTGTTATTGCTGAAGTAACAGGTGCTGAGGATGGCTGTCCAACGAGCGGTGCAGCGGCTGGGATTGCGATTAGTACTGCAGCCGTTATCGCGGGTAAAAATTTGACACATATTGAAAGACTACCAAATTCAGATGGGTTGAAAAACCAAGTCATCGTTCAAAAAGGACAGCAAATTCATTTTGGGGCCAGCATTGCACAAATGATCAGTTTGGGCGGCGGGCAGGTGGTTGAAGTCGGTCAAGCAAACAAAGTGGAAGCACAGCATATTGAGGAAGCAATCAATGAAAATACTGCTGCACTGATGTACATTAAATCTCATCATGCTATTCAAAAAGGGATGCAACCAATTGAAACTATGATAGAAATTGCGAAGAAGCATCACATTCCATTTATTATCGATGCTGCAGCTGAAGAGGATTTCAAACTATATATTGCGATGGGTGCAGACATCGTGATATATAGTGGTGGTAAAGCATTGGAAGGGCCAACATCAGGATTCATTTGTGGTAGAAAAGAATTAATGGAAGCATGCCGGAAGCAATATAAAGGAATTGGTCGTCCGATGAAAATTGGAAAAGAAGGAATGGCCGGTTTGATCGTAGCACTTAAGCAATATGCCGATAAAGCTACAGATGTAGAGGGGCAGCTTAGTAGAATGAAGAAACTCTGTAATGATTTAAATGGTGTTTCAGGATTGACATGCTCAGTCAAACAGGATGAAGCAGGAAGGGATATTTACCGTGCAACTATTGAAGTGGATAGTAAAGAAGCGGGCATGGATGCAGAGGATTTGCTACACGCACTCGAGTCTGGAAATCCGGCTATTTTTTTACGCCATCATTATGTGAACATCGGAATATTATCTGTCGATCCAAGACCCTTGCTTAAAGGGCAAGAAGATATCATAGTAAAAACAATCAAACTAGTTCTAGCTCAAGGAGTGGAATAATGTCATTTAAACATCAAGTCGTTTTTAACGTGCTAGCCAAGGATTTGAATAATGCACTGGAGCTTGTGGAAATTGCGGGTGATCGCGTATTAGTAGGAGTCATGGTCAAGAACTTCCCGACAGAAGAGGCTGCTATCGAGTTAGTAAAAGAATTCAAGGATAATAATATCCGTGTTTCAGTGGGATTAGGTGCGGGTGATCCTAATATGTGGAGAAAAGTTGCGAATGTATCTGTGGCAACTTTACCAGATCATATTAACCAAGTATTCCCGGCATCGGGTTATACGCTTGGAAGAATGGAACAAACTACAGAAAATGTTCCCGTGATCAACTCTTTGGTCGAACCAACTGGCATGCCTGGTCAAGTGTATATTTCCACGGGTCCAGCTAGTTCGGCATACCGGGAGAAGGTATCATGTGAACTTGTGGCAGCTATGATTGCTGAGCTCGGGATTCCTTCTATCAAATTATATCCAATCGAAGGTGAAAAGGGTCTTGAGGAATTAGCAGCAATGACGCAAGCAGCAGTAAAAGCGGGCATTAAAATCATTGAACCAACAGGTGGTATTACGTTAGACAACGTCCATGTAATCGTACAAACATGTCTGGACAATGGTGCAGAAACCGTAATTCCACATTTATACACATCTATAATCGATAAAGAAACTGGCGATACCAAACCTTCTGCGATGAAGCAATTGATTGAGATGACTTGGTGACAATGCCGGCATCAATCCGAGTCTCTCTACTATACTGGTCGAGAACACTGAAGAAGCAATCAGAAAATTATTTGATTGACATGGAGAATTGAGAGTTGGATTAATGAAATGAAAAACAGCTATTCCACGTTGGTGAAATCCAAGTGGAATAGCTGTTTTGCTAGTAACCTATATAAGAATATGCAAAAAAATTTAGACTATATATATTGAATTAAAGAATCCCACTAAATTTACTGTGGCGCTCAATAAGGAGAGAGTATTAATTCGGGGGGTGGATTGTAGAACGCTTAGCGCTTTGGGGATGCCTTACAGCTTTGGCGACCCCTTTTCCGCGCCTGCGCTAGGTTGTTCATTATCGAGAGAAATGTGATTTTGAGATGTATATGCCGAGATTATAATGTGATTACTTTTTGATACTAATTCTATTCAAGAAAGACACACTCTAGGTTGCAGATTTCATCGTAGATAATGAAAAGCTCTTTCTCACATAGACAATCTAGCGCAGGCGCGTCTTCGTGGTAGCCGGAGCGATAAGAACAAGGAGGGATACAGTTCAATCCCTCCCAAGTGGTCTTCTTTCTGGCTTATCGCGGGAGGCATCCACAAAGCGTCGAAGCGGTATTAGTGGGAATCCTAATTCATTCCAATTACAAGGGCTTTTTCAGTGGTCTTTCAAAAGCCCTTGTAAAGCGCATACGCCGTATTCATTTGTTCAACATATATGGATTTGTTAATTGCTCCAATCGTTTGGTCAATCGCTCACGCCAATCGTGTGCCAATTCTTGAACGTCCAACACTTTTTTGATGCCTTCAATATCCTTTGGATGATGAAAATAAATCTGGTTCGCAAAAAGGATGGACACTTGTTTTGGATGAGATTCTACTAATGTAATTGTCGAATCTTTTCGTACAGAGCCCTCTTCTAAAACACGACATAAATAACCTGTGAACCCGGTTTCCACCATTCTTTTAAGAAGGGGAGGCATATCGGTTCTCTTTGTAATCGTGCTACATGGAATTCTGCCTTGCGTTATTTGAATAACAGCATCTCCAAGACGGAAAATGTCACCAATATGAACGTTTTGCTCCAACATATTGGTGACTGTTATATTCTCCCCGAAAGCCGAACTTGGTAGGGGCTTGTTAAACTCCTGTTCCCAGAGCGAATAATGCTCATGCGGATAGACACAAACTGCGCGGTCAAGCCCCCCATGATGTCGAAGGTCTGCTACACCATCTCCTCTAAAGCCATCTTTTGTTAAAAAGACCTCCTCAATCGTTTCTTTGCAGATGCCAGTATCCATTTCTTTATCAGTACCATATTTCATTTTTTTCGGTAATCCGATTGATAAGTTTTTTAATTCAGCACTAAAAGTTGTCATTTAGGTATATACCTACTTTCTACAAGGAGTGAAAACAAGTTTAATTGCCCATCTATTCTACAATCAAACCACAGCAAAAATCAGTTGTCAAAACATTTTATGAAAACAGCCCATCGCTAAAAGCAATGGGCTGTTTTTCTGGAATTATTTCTTTAAATCATCAATGGAATTGATATCTTCCATATAGGTTGGTACAGCTAGTCCCTGTTTGACGTTCACCATATTAATACCAACATCTTCGAATTTACCATCAAATTTATCTAGATAGGTTTTATGGGTGATAGGTAACCAAGCAGCAAATGTTGCATCTGCACTTCCATCAGCGATAGCTGAGAACATTGGACCTGGTTCTACCATCGATAATTCGACTTTATAACCCTTATCTTCAAGAACAAGTTTCATCATATTATGACTTGCGATTTCACTATCCCAGGGCGCATAGACGAGCTTGAGGGTATCTCCATCCACGTTAGCCACGCCATCTGTCCACTCTGCTACTTTGTCTTGATTGTCGTCAATCCATGTTTGGGCTGCTTCTTCAGGCTTTACCCCGTCTTCAATCGCGACCATAATTTCGCTCATATCCTCTATGTCCCAGTTGAAGCGTTGGAAAATCGTGTAAGCTTCAGGGAAGTCATCTTTCATTCCCATTCGAGTAATTGAATGAATTTCTTCAGAATCACCATAGACTAGTTTAGGATCCTCTAAATATTTTAAGTCGAATTTTAGAAACATCCAGTGCGGACTCCAAGCTGTTATGATAATTGGTACTTCTTTATCATAAGCTCTTTTCAAAGCAGCTGTCATCGCGGCACCAGAGCCCGAAGTGAGATTCCAATCTGTCAGATCATATTCTTTAAGTGCTCTTGCCGTTAATTCCATATGTCCTGAACCGGGATCAATCCCTGTAATTGTGTGGTCAACAGAGTCACCGGCCGTTGTTTTTGTTCCTGATGTTTGCTCATCGTCGTTTTTTGCATCATCACTGTTGCATGCTGCAAGTCCGAATGCCAAAAGTGCAGCTGTTCCAAATCCAGTTATCTTTTTTAAAAGTGTCATGTTCTTAGTTCCTCCTCAATTTTTCCGATTATCCGGATTAAAAATGAATAGGGCATAAATAAGCACAATGGATATATGTATGAATAGCCAGAAGTGGGGGGCGTTACGCCCTCATTAAAGAAGAATGACAGAGAAAGCAATTCTTTATAAAAGCATAGGATAAAGAATTCGCTAGTATATGGGGAATTTTACTAGAGTCTGATGATGTTTGCTTCATTCAATTTAATTACTGTCATATAAGCCCGCATTTCATGTCCGATAAATCTATAACTCCTCTCATATCAGGCAGTTTATACTGCTTTGTAATAGGTCTATTTATAGTAAGTGATAACCCTCCCCGAAAAATAGAAATATGTATAGACCGCAGATAAACGTAAGTGCTGACCTTCCCTAATGATCTGGATTGTTTATCATCAGCCATTTATTACCCAAATTAAGTGTAACATAGTTTTGTGTACACTTTTTTGAAGATTGCCTTTCTGAGGTTGAAGAATAGGTGCGAAAGGAAATGGATAGGCTGAGTTTTTAGAATGAAAGGAGAATATTAACGGAAGAATGATGTGGCCATTAGAGAACTAGAGCGCTTACGCATTTCAGGAGGTTTATGGCATGAAAGAATTCAAAATAACTTACTTTTTTGATGAAGAGCATTATATCAGAAGGTTTATTTATATGGAGTCCCAAGAAAGAGCAGAAGAACTAATCCAAAGCGAGCGAGATCGCTACATTTCGTTCCGGGATAGCAGAGGGATTTACCACGAGTTGAATACCCGCGATGTTCGAGTGATTCAACTGTCTGATTACAACCGAATCGATAAAAGTAAAAAAGCACCAGAGTAAATTGGTGGGAGTTCTTATGGGGGATTACCCCAGAAAAAATATGTGTTGATTAACCAAAGTTAGCCTGAAATGTACAAGTGCAAATTTAGTTGGTATGTTTTTCTTACAGGTGCTTCGTGTAAGAAAATGGTTAATCAATAGTCGTGCCGAAAAGTAGTCGTCTATAATATAAAAGATGCTATTCCGTGATGGATGTCACCATCGTGGAATAGCATCTTTTACATAGGTCTATAACTAAGACATCATCTGGATTAATTAAAAGCATTGTTCTATTTTGATAGCAAGTCTTGGCAATTCAAGACTTACTTATACGTATATTATTTGCGTTTATATCTTTCGCAAGTAGGACAATATTAATTAAGGATTTAGTACGTTGGTTGAATTCTCGTCTATGAATTTTCTTTTCTTTATGTAATTTTTCTAATACATAATAAATAGAGGAGACATTTTTCAGAATAGAATCTTCTAATTTATCTTCATTTAATAACGTCTGGAAATCCTTTAAAGTCGTTTGAAACGACCTTGATTGGTCGGACGAAATTTTTGAAATGACTAACTCAATGTCAAGTGTAGAATCTAAATTGGTCATCCTATCAGAACAACACCTCTCTGAAATGTGTAACGATTTTTGTATTCAATGAAAACTAGTATAAAGTAACTTCTTTTACAGTTATCTTTGAACATAGGACAATGGAATATGTTACAGTTGGTAATATAATTTGCTTTACTTTCTATTCGTTCTTTCAGGATTACTTAAAGTTATATCTTTACCGAAATAAATATACTTCGAGGGCATTTGAAATACTTCTTCTAGCTTCAACATATGATTAAACGAGATGGCAGAAGAATCTTTTTCCCACTCTTCGTATGTAGTTAGGCTGACTCCTATTCTTTCGGCGAGATCAATAGAATTCATCCCATATTTCAATCGTAAAGAATGAAGTGTTTGGATGAGGTAAAATGGCACTCCATTTTCAGATATCACATAATTCACCCCTTATTCACATAATTATATATTACTAAAAGTGATATAACAAGAGAACTTGCATGGGGATAGTTACCACATGCTTTTTTTGTATTAAAACAGATTACTTCCGAAATGATGTACAATCAGTATGAGAAGTAAATGGAGGTTCTATTCATGACCAATCTGGTACAAGGCTTATTTTCCAGACGTTTGAAGCGATTGAGGGAAAGAAATAAAATAACGATGGTGGAACTTGCCGAAGCGATTGGGATGAGCCAAGCAGCAATCTCAGAATGGGAAAAGGGAAATAAATTTCCAAGGGCTGGAGCTTTACAACAATTGGCGCATTACTTTGATGTCCCAATGGAATATTTCTTTAAAGAAAACGCTTATCCTATTGCAGAGACGGTAAATATTCCGTGCTTACCAAGCATTTCGGCAGGTGTTCTCTCACTTACAGATGGTATCGAATGTGATGAGATTGAATTTATAAAGCTACCTGTCAGTTTCTTAGGGGAGCACTCGAAAGACGAAGATCTAATAGCATTTAAAGTAAATGGAGAAAGTATGAATTTGTTATTTCCTGATGGGTCTCCCATCGTTGCTTTACAAATTGGACGAGATAAACTGGAAAATGGTGATATAGCCGTTTACTGTTTTGGGAATGAATATGCCGTCAGGCGCTATAGAAGAATTGAACAGCAACAAGTGATTGTATTGAGTCCGGAATCAACAAATAAAAGCTTTCATGATTGTATAGTCCCTTACAAAGCGGAGAGTGGCTTAGAGATAATTGCTAAAATAATTTGGTATGGTGTATCCGTTTAGTGTGGATGCAATTTTTTAAAAGAATACTAGAAAAGTGCTGGAGACTAGAAAATACATAATGTTGAAAAACGTATACTTACTTAATTTGGGTATAATAAAAAGTTGAAATAACTTTCTTGAAACAAAAAAATGCTATTCCACATTTATGATAACCATGTGGAATAGCATTTTATATTTAGAGGGGCATCTACTTGGATAAAAGCCGCCAAAGATACAATTTTGGCGGCTGAGAGATTCTTTAGGGTTTCTCTTTTTACTAGTAAAGAAGTGCCACTTTCTATAAGGTATCACATGATTACATGCATACTCTTTGCTAAAGGTAAGCAAGGAGCGCATTGTACAAAGTACTAGAGTGCCCGAAATTGCATCTTCGGGCACTTACAATTTCTATAGAAAGTCATCTATTCATTTCATTTAAACCTAACTGCATTTTTCACTTGAACATTGTAGGGACGTGACAGGCAACTATTCCCAATAGGATTACCGAAAAAAGTGTTGTTATTAGTTCGCCGAAATCGAACCGAAAATGATCCAGTGAAAACGGGTTTTCCCAAGCCTTACTCACCCGTATTTCATGTGAATAATTGGTTAATCAACAGAAGTCTGCTGGATTTTAAGCAAGAGGTGCCGTTAGAAGTTATTTTCGTAGTTTCATAACAATATCCTCATCTGGCGTAACTAATATAGTCCTTTGTTCAAAATAAATAACAAATCCAGGCTTAGATCCGTTCGGCTTTTTCACATGCCTGACTTCTGTGTAGTCAACAGGTACTGCTGATGATCCGCGGGCTTTGCTGAAATAAGCAGAAAGGATAGCCGCTTCACGAATTGTCTCTTCGTCTGGATCCGCCTCGTGTATGACAACGTGTGATCCAGGGATATCCTTAGTATGGAGCCAAGTTTGTTCCCGGGATGCAATTTTAAATGTTAAATAGTCATTTTGCTTATTGTTCTTGCCCACTGAAATTTTCACACCAGTAGATGATACATATGTTTCAGGTACTGGTTTTTTCGGTTTCAGTTTCTTTTTCGACTTGCGGGCCTTCAGAAAACCAAGTTCCGCCAACTCTTCACGTATTTCTGCGATGTCTATAGGGGATGCTTGTAACACTTGCTGTTTAATCATTTCAAAGTAGGCGATATCTTCTGCCGTTTTTTCAAGCTGTTCAGCAATCATGATAAGTGCTGTTTTCGCTTTGGAATACCTAGAATAAAACCGTTGCGCGTTATCAATTGGTGATTTTCTAGGATCAAGCGGTATGGTTACAGTTGTCCCTTCCTCGTAATAGTTGGCGACAATTGCTTCCGTTGCACCTTTTTCAATGGCATAACTATTGGCAGTAAGTAATTCTCCATAAAGTTGGAATGTATCTAGCTTTCCAGCGGCTTCTCTTTCTTTTACGAGTTTCTTCACTTTCAAATTCAGTTTAGCAACTTCATTGTCGAGCCAACGCTCTAAGTCCGCGGCTTGTGACTTCACACGTTCTCTTTCAGCACGAGCGAAATACACTTTATCCAGCAAATCACCCAGCGTCTTGTATTCCGCAATCGTCTTATCGGAATGTGTTAGCGCTGTCGCTGAAAATACGGTTTTTGTACCAATTTCCGAAATATTTGGTGTGCTAGCTATTCCTTTGAATGATCCAAGGAGTGATGTGAAAACGATGAATTTATTCGCTTCTGGAGCATTTTTTAAGCGGTATAATAATTCCTCCGCATTAACTGGTGAAAAGCCTGAAAATCGTTGGACGACTTCACGGGCACTTTCTAACTCTGGTAGCAACCCGTTAAATTGTTCTTCAGTTACCGCAAATGGATCTGTTTTATCCTGCGGAGGAGCTGGTATGAAAGGTTGACCCGGTAATATTGTTCGGTAACTATTTACCGATGGTGGCAAGTGTTTCATACTATCAACGATGATGTCGCGGTCGGGATCTACAAGCAGCAAGTTACTGTGCCTGCCCATGATTTCGACATACAATCGTCTGTTAATATCATCACCAATTTCATTTTTCGCCTTCACGTCAATCGTGATAATCCTATCCGTCCCGAATTGGCCGATGGAAGTAATCGACCCACCTTCTAAGTGTTTACGAAGAACCATGCAAAACATAGGCGGTTCAGAAGGATTTGTAATCGCTTCTTCTGTCAACTGAATACGTGAATACGCCGAGTGAATTGAAATAAGTAGTTTTTGATTTTTACCGTCTGCACGGATTAGAAATACGACTTCTTGTGCGTTCGGCTGATGGATTTTGGAGATACGTCCATTTTTCAAGACTTGTAGCTCCTGCACCATAGCCGTTGTGAATAAACCATCAAATGCCATTAGGATTCCTCTTTCAAATCGTTTTTCCCTATTTTAGCACTACAACAAGCATATATGGTATAATATGAACAGATTGTTTCGATCGATAACGATCGGAGCCGGCATGATTGTGCTGAAGCTCCACTGTAAAATTAGATTAGATAAGAAGAGGGATTGCATGTACAAACAACGTGGGCTTCTAATTGTTCTATCTGGACCTTCGGGTGTGGGCAAAGGGACGGTTCGAAAAGAGCTTTTTACACAACCTGATACGAATTATGAATACTCGATTTCAATGACGACGAGAAGTCCACGCGAAGGTGAAGTGGATGGCTCCGATTATTTTTTCAAATCGCGGGCTGAATTCGAACAGTTGGTTGAAGAAGATAGACTTCTTGAATATGCTGAATACGTAGGCAATTATTACGGTACTCCGCTTGATTATGTTAATGCAACGCTTGACGCTGGGAGAGACGTATTCCTCGAAATCGAGGTTGTCGGAGCGGCACAAGTGCGTGCCAAAGTTCCAGACGGATTATTCATTTTCCTTGCACCGCCAAGTTTATCTGAACTCGAAGACAGACTTGTAGGAAGAGGTACTGAAGAAGCGGATGTCATTGCAACACGTATTTTGAAAGCGCGTGAAGAACTTGAAATGATGAACTTGTACGATTATGTCGTAGAAAACGACGAAGTGACAAACGCTTGCGATCGCATCAATGCCATTGTCACTGCCGAACATTGCCGCAGAGAACGTGTAGAAAAAATCTATCTAGGTATGCTGAAAGGGGAATAATCAATGTTAACTCCATCAATCGATTCTCTAAAAGAAAAAATCGACTCGAAATACACACTTGTAACACTCGCTTCAAAACGTGCGCGTCAAATGCAAGAAGAGGGCAATAAGCTTCTTACTTCTTATGTCTCTAACAAGAATGTCGGTAAAGCACTTGAAGAAGTGGCAGCCGGTGTACTTTCTAAAAAGAAATCGGACGATTCAATCGTCTACGAAGACGAAGTTTAATAAGTCCAGCTATCTTTGTACTTAATAGACAGTGGGATTTTCGATTCGAAATGGTGTCTAGGCTTCAGTCGCCAGACGCTCGGGACATAAGTCAGCCCAGCTACGCGGCAAATTACGCCGCTTCGCCGGTCCGTCTTATGCCTGTCGCGGGCCTACAGGATGTAGGTCATGCAGCTGTTGCCACAGGACGTGGCGAACTTAGGCTGCGTTCATTTGTTCACGGCTCCTTACGCTTTTCATATCATAATAAATAAACGTGATACTCCCTTAGAAACGAGTTTTTCTTTGGGAGTTTGTCATTTTAGAAGGGATGAGATCATGTTGTTGAATAAAAAAATCCTCCTTTGTGTAACTGGCGGAATCGCGGTCTATAAAGCTGTTGCACTTGTAAGTAAGTTGTCTCAGGCAGGAGCGGACGTAAAGGTCATTATGACTGAATCGGCAAAGGAATTTGTCACACCACTTACATTTCAAGCGATGTCACGAAACGATGTTTTTTTCGATACGTTCGATGAAAAAAATTCCCGTGTGATTGCACATATTGATTTGGCAGATTGGGCTGATCTTGTCATAGTTGCTCCAGCCACAGCAAATGTAATTGGTAAACTCGCGAATGGGATTGCTGACGATATGGTAACGACTACACTCTTAGCTACTCAGGCTGAGGTCTGGATTGCACCTGCAATGAATGTCCATATGTATGAAAATAAAGCAGTTATACGAAATATTACTACGCTGCACGAAGATGGCTATAAATTCATCGAGCCCTCTGAAGGCTTTTTGGCATGCGGTTATGTAGGAAAAGGTCGATTGGAAGAACCCGAAAAGATTGTAGAACTGATAACAGAACGGTTTACAACGTCCAAATATCTTCCGCTTTCAGGAAAGAAAGTTGTGATCACGGCAGGTCCGACACGTGAACGGATTGATCCGGTACGATATGTCTCGAATTTTTCAAGTGGCAAGATGGGCTATGCGATGGCAGAAGCAGCAGTTAAACTCGGTGCTGAGACTGTCCTTATTTCGGGACCTGTTGGATTGGACAAGCCAGCGGGAGTAACAGTCATTGATATTGAAAGTGCGGCAGAGATGTTTGAAGCCGTCCGAACACAATTCGATGATGCGGCAATCGTTATCAAAGCAGCTGCTGTAGCGGATTATCGCCCGAGAGAGATTCAGCCCCAAAAGATGAAGAAACAAGTAGGGGACTCTGTTATTGAACTTGAACGAACAACTGATATCTTGAAAACAATCGGTTCAATGAAAACGAAACAAATCCTTGTTGGCTTTGCTGCTGAAACTGAAAATGCAGTAGGTTATGGCATAGGCAAACTAGAAAGTAAAAACCTTGATTATATTATCGTCAACGACGTGACTGATCCGGATGCTGGATTCGGGAAGGATACAAACGTTGTCACACTTCTTTCGAAAAACGGATCACATATGCCATTCCGAGCAATGCCGAAAAAAGAACTCGCCATTCTATTGCTGGAAACAATTATTAAAGAAGAAAGTGATCAACTAAATGATCGCTGAAGTCATTGTAGATGTAGCGGCTTATCCAATCGACAGGCCGTTTGATTACCTCGTTCCAGAAGCATTGGAATCTGTGATTGAGCCTGGAACCAGAGTGAAAGTTCCGTTTGGACCCAGGAAAGTGCTTGGTTACGTAACAATGTTGAAGGACGAAAGTGAGCTTGCACTCGGCAAAATTAAACCGATTGATGAACTTATTGATTTGGATCCGGTCATTTCTAGTGAACTGCTCGAATTATCGCGCTGGCTCGCGGTTGAGACGTTGTCATATGAAATTGATGCCCTCCAAGTGATGTTACCTGCTGCGATGCGTGCAAAATATGAAAAGTTCATCATTGTCGAAGAACCGGAACGAATTGAAGACGCTGATTTTAAAGCTTTTCTTGCGGGCAGGAAACGGATTCAGTTGAAAGAAGTAGATTCAGCAGAATTGATGAAAATGTTAAAAAAGTATGTTTCAGAAGGAATTGTCACGGTCGATACGGCCGTAGGGCAGCAAACTGCTGTGAAAAAAGTGCGGATGATTCGAATGGCAGATGAGGTAACACTGCAAACTTTGCTTGACTCTAGTCACTCCAATGCGAAAAAACAAGCTGAATTACTTCGCTGGATGTTGGAGCATGCAGGGAAAACGATCAGTGCAAAACAACTGATGGAACAGTCGGGAATTCAACCGGCTGTGCTGAAAACTGTCATTGAAAGAGGCGCAGCCTTCGAAGAACTTGCTGAAGTGTACCGTGAACCTGATGCGCCTCAATTGAAAGATACAGCGATACCCGAAATCTTGACAGACGAACAGCAAATTGCACTTGATCATATAGCAACATCCGAAGACAATCAAAAAGCAGAAACATTCCTACTTCATGGCGTTACAGGAAGTGGAAAAACAGAAGTGTATTTACGTGCCATTAAACGCGTTTTGGATAAAGGCAAAGAAGCAATCGTCCTTGTCCCAGAGATATCATTAACCCCGCAAATGACGTCGCGCTTCAAAGAGCGTTTTGGTTCGCTCGTTGCAGTTATGCACAGCGCCTTGTCTGCCGGTGAGAAATACGATGAATGGCGGAAGATAAAACGGGGGGAAGTAAAAGTCGTCATTGGTGCAAGGTCGGCGATATTTGCCCCGTTTGAAAATATTGGTATTATCATTCTCGATGAAGAGCATGAATCGACGTACAAGCAAGATGATACACCGCGCTATCATGCAAGGGACGTTGCGATTAAACGCGCGGAGTATTACAATTGTCCTGTTATTTTAGGAAGTGCAACGCCGTCACTGGAATCATATGCACGTGCATCAAAAGGTGTATATACCATGCTTACACTAACGAAACGACCAAAAGATCAGGCCCTGCCAACAGTAACAGTCGTTGATATGCGAGAGGAATTGAAAACCGGAAATCGTTCGATGTTTTCATTGCCGCTTGCGGAAGCGGTCCGTATCCGATTGGAAAAAAGAGAGCAAATCGTGCTGTTTCTGAATAAGCGAGGCTTTTCATCTTTTGTACTCTGCCGGGATTGCGGTACTGTCGTTGAATGCCCAAATTGTGATATTTCGTTGACCTATCATCGTGCACACGAACAGTTAAAATGCCATTATTGCGGTCATGAAGAACGAGTGCCGCTCGTTTGTCCGGAATGTAAAAGTGAACATATCCGGTTTTTCGGAACAGGGACCCAAAAAGCGCAAGAAGAAATTGCGAAACTGTTTCCTACAGCACGTGTCCTTCGAATGGATGTCGATACAACGAGGCAAAAAGGTTCACACGAGCGGCTTCTTAGACAGTTCAGTGAAGGACAGGCGGATATCCTACTCGGGACGCAAATGATTGCGAAAGGGCTAGATTTCCCGAATATTACACTTGTCGGTGTGCTTGCCGCAGATACAACACTCCATTTAGCTGATTTCCGTGCCGCTGAAAAAACCTTTCAACTAATGACGCAAGTAAGTGGACGAGCTGGACGTCACGAATTGCCTGGAGAGGTTTTCATCCAGACTTATTCCCCTGAACATTACGCAATCGAATTAGCGAAAGCACAGCATTATAAGCCTTTTTATACGATGGAAATGGCGGCCAGAAGACAATATGGCTATCCACCCTTCTATTTCGTCACGCTTGTTCAGTTTACGCACGAGGATTTATTGAAAGTAGCTGACTTTGCAGAAAAGGGAGCACGCTACTTAAAACAGAACTTATCTGCAGGCACAGTCGTCATCGGACCAACTGCTTCCGCTATCAGTCGAGTGAACAATAGATATCGCTACCAATGTTTGATAAAATACAAAAAAGAGCCGAAGTTGACAGAAACGTTGCAGCAGCTCATTAAGTATTACCGGACGGACTGGATTAAATCAGGACTGATAATGACCGTTGATGTAGAACCGGCGTCAATATACTAAACAAAAGCGCTGGAGTCTGGACGTGAAATATCCATGTCAGCCCCAATCCGCAGTACAAGGTTAAATTACATCTTAGATAACAAGACAGAAAAGAGGAATAGATTTGGCAATACGTGAAATTGTGAAGCATCCGGCTCCGGTTCTTCAACAACAATGTAAAGAAGTAGTGAAATTTGATAAGAAGCTTTCAAAACTGCTAGATGATATGTACGACACAATGGTGGCGGCGGATGGCATAGGAATCGCTGCACCACAAATTGGCGAAGCAGTGCGTGTCGCGATTGTCGATATGGGCGAAGGGCAAGACGTTATTGAGATGGTCAATCCTGTTGTAACAGCAACCGGAGGATCCGAAATAGAAGTAGAAGGTTGTCTAAGTTTTCCGGATTTATTCGGCGAAGTAGAAAGACCATTTTTCGTACGCATTGAAGCGCAAGAACGCAATGGCGCACTTTATGAATTAGAAGCAGAAGATTATGAAGCACGTGCGATTCTTCATGAAATCGATCATTTAAATGGCGTATTATTTGATTCGAAAATCATTCGTGTTGTTGATCCGTCTGAATTAGAAGAAACAGAAGAAGCAGAGATAGTAGGGGAAAGCGGTGGAGGTGAGCTGAAATGACGAAGATTGTCTTTATGGGAACACCAGAGTTTTCGGTATCTGTCCTCACAATGCTCTTTGATGAAGGGCATACTATCGTGGCAGTTGTCACTCAGCCGGACAGACCAGTCGGGCGAAAGAGGGTCTTAACACCACCTCCAGTAAAAGTTGAAGCACTACGGCTTGGACTGCCGATTATTCAACCTGAAAAACTGAGAGGTTCTGCTGAACTTGAGGAAATTATTGCGCTTAAACCAGATTTAATCGTGACTGCAGCATTTGGCCAGATTTTACCGAAGGAACTGCTAGAAGTCCCTCGGCTCGGTTGCATTAATGTACACGCATCCTTTCTACCTAAATATCGCGGTGGTGCGCCGATTCACCAGGCAATCATGGATGGCGAAACAGAAACGGGCGTCACAATCATGTATATGGTCGAAAAACTTGATGCAGGCGATATTATTTCACAAGTGATTGTGCCTATTTCTGATACGGATCACACAGGAAGTATGTTCACTGCATTATCTGTGGCAGGGACGGCACTACTGAAAGAGACATTGCCTTCTATTTTAAACGAAACAAATAAACAAACAGTTCAAGACGAATCACTCGTGACGTTCGCGCGTAACATCTCCCGTGAACAAGAACGGATTGACTGGTCTAAAGGTGGAAAGGCAATCTACGATAAAATCCGTGGACTTCATCCTTGGCCAGTTGCATACACCGCATTCCAAGGTGAAAACGTCAAGATTTGGTGGAGTGAGAAAATCCATACAACTGACAGTGCGTTACCAGGAACGATTATTGCAATCGATAGTGATCGTATTATTGTAAAAGCGGGCGATGACATCGCTGTTGCACTTACGGATCTTCAACCAGCCGGGAAAAAACGGATGCCGGCGGGTGAATTTATTCGCGGAACCGGATCTAAATGGAGTAAGGGGGACCGTTTTGAATGAATATAAATACTAGACCGAAAAAGAAAATATGGAATGGCAACGTCCGAGACGCTGCTCTTTCAATATTGATGGAAATAAATGATCATCAAGCTTATAGCAATCTATTGCTGCATAGAACAATTGAAAAGTATGGTATAGAAACGAAAGATCGTGGCTTGTTAACGGAATTGACGTATGGCACACTTCAACACCGCATGACACTCGATTATTATCTTGAGCCGTTTGTCCGTGGTAAATTGGATGGCTGGGTTCGAGAGCTTCTTCGGTTATCGTTATATCAAATCGTTTATTTAACAAAAATCCCACCGCATGCTGTTGTTCACGAAGCAGTTGAAATTGCGAAAAGACGCGGTCATAAACGGATAGCACCAACTGTAAATGGTATTCTTCGCTCCGTGTTGCGTAAAGGTGTCCGTTCACTTGATGAAATGCAAGATGGTACGTTGAAAACTTCTATCGAAACGAGTCATCCGGAATGGTTGATTAAGCGTTGGAATGAACAATTTGGTGAAGAAGACGCGGCCATTATGGCACATGAAAATAATCATCCAGCAGCGATGACAATTCGCGTCAATACAGCAAAAACAACGCCAGACGAAGTCATTGCTTTACTCGAATCAGAAGGTGTTGAAGTAAGAAAAGGCGAAGTTGTACCGGAGTGCATCATTTCAGATAGTGGCAATCCTGCAAATACGCAAGCCTATAAAAAAGGACTTATCACTATTCAAGACGAAAGTTCGATGCTACCTGTTCTTGCTCTTGATTTATCGCCAGGTATGAAAGTACTCGATATGTGTGCGGCACCTGGTGGGAAAACAACCCACATCGCTGAAAAAATGAACGATAAAGGTGAAGTTTTTGCACATGATTTACATGAACATAAACTGAAACTTATTGAAGCAAATGCGACTCGCCTTGGCTTAACGTCAATCAAAGCATTGAGTGGAGACAGCAGGAAATTGACTGAGCTATACGAGTTGTCCTCATTCGATCGTATTCTTGTCGACGCACCTTGTAGCGGTCTTGGTGTCATCCGTAGAAAGCCTGAAATTAAGTACAATAAAACACAAGCTGATTTCGATGCGTTGACGTCGATTCAATCAGACCTTCTAGATACTGCTCGTGAATTGATTAAATCTGACGGGGTTATTGTCTATAGTACGTGTACAGTGGAGTATGCCGAAAACCAGGGAATGGTTGAACGATTCCTTGTGCGTCATACGGATATGGAGAAAATCCCTTTACCGCAACTAACTGGAAACGAGAAATTGGCGATTGAAGATAACACGCTTCAAGTACTTCCGCAACACTTTGGCAGCGATGGCTTTTTTGTTGCTGCTTTCCGGAAAAAAAGTAAGTGAGCTAAGAATTCGAGGCAAAAGGTGGGATGGACGTTGCAATTTGAAGTCTTGACGGATATCGGCAAGAAACGAACGGTCAACGAAGACAGTGCGGCTGTATACACACTTCCAAAGGGCGTTATGCTTGCCGTGATAGCGGACGGTATGGGTGGCCACCTGGGGGGGGATTACGCGAGTTCGACAGCAGTCAGAGTAATTGGCGAGCAATTCATGAAACTTGATAGTTCGACGTTTGAAGCAGAAGATAAGTTGGCGCAGTGGCTGCAGGAAGCGGTCATTCTCGCAAATGACATACTTTACAAACATGCAAACGAAAATGAAGCGTATAAGGGAATGGGAACGACGCTTGAAGTAGCTCTCATTCGTGGACGTTCTTGTCTTATTTCGCATACTGGTGATAGCCGTGTCTACGCAATCGATGGGAAAGGTGTGCGGCAAGTAACGCGAGACCATTCCTACGTAAATGCACTTCTTGACAGTGGGGAAATTACCTTGGAAGAGGCAGCAGTTCATCCACAACGAAACTGGATTATGAAAGCAGTTGGTTCTGAAAAAACGATTGTACCCGATCTTTATTCGCTTGAGTTAGAAGAGGGCATGTATATGCTTATTTGTACGGACGGTCTGAGCAATAAAGTAAGTCAACAATCGATGAGTGAAATAGTTCTATCAAACGCTACGTTGCATGAAAAGACGGAAGAACTTGTGGATTTAGCGAACAAGATGGGCGGGGAAGACAATATCTCCGTAATTCTAATCGACTCGACTGAAGTGGAGGCGACTAATCCATGATTGGATCAAGAATAGGTGGACGTTATGAAATTGTAAGGAATATTGGTGACGGCGGCATGTCAAAAGTATATCTAGCACATGACGTCATCCTGGACCGCGATGTTGCCATTAAGGTTCTTAATTATGATTTTGCGAATGAAGAGGCATTGAAAAGAAGGTTTAAACGAGAAGCACTTTCCGCAACGAGTCTGACGCACCCGCACATTGTTGATATATTCGATGTGGGCGAAGAGGGTGAACTGCATTACCTGGTGATGGAATATATCGAAGGACAAACCTTGAAGAAGTTTATCCAAGATAATGGGGCCTTGACGCCTAAGCAAGCTTTGCCGATTATGCAACAGATTGTATCTGCAATTGCGAATGCTCATCATAATGGAATCGTCCATCGTGATGTTAAACCGCAGAATATTTTAATGGATTCGGATGAGAATGTTAAAATTACTGATTTTGGTATCGCGATGGCACTTAGTGCAACAGCACATACAAAAACGAATTCAGTCATTGGGACGGTTCACTACTTGTCACCCGAACAAGCACGTGGCGGAATGGCGACAAAAAAGTCTGATATCTATTCATTAGGCATCGTACTTTACGAATTACTGTCAGGTGAATTGCCATTTACAGCGGATACTGCAGTTGCGATTGCATTGAAGCATTTACAAGAAGAGACGCCCTCAGTAAGAATGGTATTCCCTTCAATTCCACAAAGTTTAGAAAATGTTATTTTGAAGGCGACTATGAAAGATGCTACATATCGATATGATTCAGCAGATGAAATGTATGATGATTTGCTAACTGTACTGTCACCCGAACGGGCAAATGAGAAGAGATTCGCAATTGTCTTCGATGATGACCGCACGCGCGCGATACCAATCGTTAGTGAAACTACAAAATTTGATAGCGTTGAAGCGACTAAGAAGATCGAACCAGTAACAATTGAACAATCCCCGCCGCCAACACCACCGAAAAAACGCAAGAAATGGCCATTCATTGTTGGTGGAATTGCTGGCATTGCAATCCTGATACTTTTGTTGTCCCTTATTCCAGGTATATTTGGCCCTAAAAAGGCTGTTATTCCGACTGTGGCTGGAATGGAAGAAACGGAGGCTAGGGATGTGCTCTCTAGCACAGGCTTTAATACGGTTGTAACTGAGGGACAGCAATCCGATGATGTTGATGAAGGGGAAGCCATTAAAACGATACCCGAGGCAGGGAAGAAACGGGGTGTTGACTCCGAGATCACCTTGTATATTAGTACCGGTAAAGAAAAAAGCACCTTAGCCGATTATATTGGCGAAAATGCCGATAAAGTTATGGCTTCTTTAGACGATACACTTTTTAAGTCGATTGATTCTATAGAAGAGTTTTCTGATAAACCAGAGGGTACAATCATTGGACAAGAACCAGATTCAGGGGAAGTAATTCTCAGTGAAACCGATTTACTGTTTACTGTTAGTAAAGGCCAAGAAAAGCAAATTCTTGACGATCTAAGAGGATATGACAAGGACCGGCTGGAAGATTATGAAGAGTCATCAGGTTTAACTATAAATACAGTGAGAGAAGATTATTCTTCAACAGTGCCTAAAGGTAGTGTCATTTCGCAAACACCAAATGGGAAAACAGAAATTGTAAAAGGTGGGAAAGTCGAAGTCGTCGTATCAAAAGGTCCAGAGAAAAAACCCGATAAGTTCGTTGTCAAAAAGGTGACAATTGAGTATGTACCTGAAGTGATTGAGCCTAGCCCTAGTCCTAGCGATGAAGATGGTGACGAAGGTGATGGAGAGGATGATGGAGACAACTCGGGAGTAGTGGAACAGCCTGCTCCAGTCCCACAACTTATTAAAATTTACATTCAAGACAAAAATAATAAGATAACGGATGTTTTTGATGAGTTTTCAATCACAGAAACGACGGAAAGATCAATTTCATTTAACTTGGAAGAAGGACAGACTGGGTCATATAAGGTTACGCGCGATTCAAAACCTATCATTGCAGAATTGGTCAATTAGAGTGACTCTAATTAGAAGGGGTGAAAGAATGCCAGAAGGACAAATCAGAAAAGCAATCAGCGGGTATTATTATGTAGAAAATGACGGAGAAATCATTCAATGTCGAGGACGTGGAGTATTTAGAAACCGTGGTATTCATCCGCTGGTTGGAGATTTCGTGACCTATGTACGTGTTGAAGATAATGATGCAACAGTCACTGAAGTCCATGAGCGGTTCAATGAACTTGTCCGTCCGCCAATCTCGAATGTTCACCAGGCGTTGCTTGTATTCTCCATAGTGGAACCGGCATTCAGCCTTTATCTATTAGACAGGTTTTTGGTTGTCGTCGAATCGTTCGACGTAAAACCAATTATCTGCCTAACGAAAAAGGATCTTGCGAATGCTGATGAACTGAAAATGGTAGCTGAATCAGCGGCGTATTATAAGAAAATCGGTTATGATGTTATAGAGACTTTTATTGACGATCCTCAACTGACTGACTTATTGAAACCTTATTTTGAAGGCAAGACTACAGTTCTTGCCGGGCAATCAGGTGTTGGTAAATCAACGTTGTTGAACACGGTATTGCCTGTGCTTGAATTGAAAACAGGGATAATATCAGAAGCGCTTGGACGCGGAAAACATACAACGCGACATGTTGAGTTGCTTGAGATATCAGGTGGTCTTGTCGCGGATACCCCAGGCTTCAGCTCTCTCGAATTCGATCATATCGAAAAAGAAGAATTGTCTCATTACTTTGTAGATATGGATGAAGTTGCGCCAAACTGTAGATTCAGAGGTTGCTTGCACTTGAAAGAACCAAAGTGTGCAGTAAAAGAGTTGGTAGAGACTGGAGAAATTCCACGTCATCGCTATGATCACTACTTGCAGTTCATGCAAGAAATACTTGACCGAAAGCCGAGGTATGAAAAACATGATTAAAATTGCACCTTCAATTTTAGCAGCAGACTTTTCAAAGCTTGCCGAAGAAGTAAAAGAAGTGGAAGCAGCGGGCGCTGCACTAATCCATATCGATGTCATGGACGGACATTTCGTTCCGAACATTACAATGGGAGCGATTGTTGTTGAGGCACTTCGACCAGTAACGAAGTTGCCGCTGGATGTCCATTTAATGATTGAAAATCCAAACCTGTATATTGAACAATTTGCAAAAGCCGGAGCTGATTATATTACGGTTCATGTAGAGGCATGCCCTCATTTGCACGGCACATTGCAACTGATTAAGTCTCACGGGGTGAAATCGGGCGTTGTTTTGAATCCGCATACACCGATTGAAACGATTCTTCATGTTCTAGATGAAATTGACTTGGTCCTAATCATGACAATCAATCCCGGATTCGGTGGCCAGAAGTTTCTTCATTCAGTCGTTCCGAAAGTGAAACAGCTAGCCGATATTATTCGTGAGCGAGGACTTCCGATTGAAATTGAAATCGATGGCGGCATTAATGAAGAAACGATTATCCCGTGTGTTGAAGCGGGTGCTACAATCTTAGTTGCAGGATCAGCTATCTACAATGCACCTGATCGTGCAGAAGCTTTACGCCGGATAAAAGCTGCTGGTGAAGGTGCGCTAAGAAAATGAAGTATGCAGTCGTTTGTGCGGGCGGGCCCGATTCAGAAATAGCTGACTTGACGGAATTTCATCATAAAGATACGGTGTTCATCGGAGCGGATAGAGGTGCACTTCACTTGCTGCAAAGAGGTATTGTTCCTCTTGAAGCAGTGGGGGATTTTGATTCGGTTTCGAAAAGTGAATACGATGAGATAGCCGCCGCAGTCCGCATAATCGGACGATTTCGTTCGGAAAAAAATGAGACTGATACGGAACTTGCAGTAGATCGTGCTCTTTCCTACGGGCCAGAGTGTGTCATTTTGACGGGAGTTACAGGAGGGAGGCTGGATCATATGGAATCAGCCCTTCATCTTCTGTACCGGCTTCAAATAGCTCATAATGATACGTCATTCTCGATTCGTAATGGGACGAATGAACTTTTTATACTTACACCTGGAAGTTATCAAGTGACGTCGGATGATCGTTTTAAATACATATCATTTTTTTCATTCAATGGGGTAGTTAGTGGACTTACACTTACCGGTTTCAAATTCGAAATGGTAGATGCTACGCTCGAAACTGGCATGACGTTATTTACAAGTAATGAACTGGCTGAAGAAGTCTGTACTATATCGTTCCATGAGGGCATATGCTTAATGGTAAGGAGTTCAGATTCCTGAAAGGAGTGGGGAATTGCGAGTTTATACTTTCACAATGCCGAAATTTGTGAGTGGAGTAGTAAGGAAGTGTATGGTTGTTTTCCAGAAGGATGATTCACCGAAAGCTACTGCGAGCAACACCAAGAATAAAAAAAGGAAAAAAGAAAAAACGTCGGGCTGAAGAAATTCAGCCCGGCGTTTTATTTTCTTTAAAGTTTAAATACCAAGGCGCTTAAACTTTAATTACAGTCCTTTACACACGTTGAACTTTACCTGATTTAAGGGCTCTAGCAGAGACCCATACACGTTTAGGTTTACCGTTAACGAGAATTCGGACTTTTTGAAGGTTCGCACCCCATGAACGACGAGTTGCGTTCATTGCGTGGGAGCGTGCATTGCCTGTACGGGCTTTGCGTCCTGTAATAACACATTCTTTAGACATAATAGTACCTCCTTGCGAATGTTGATTAAGTGATTTACTTCTTTATTCGCATACCATAATAATGTATCATATGCGTAAACGTGTTGCAACCTTTTTTGTGACATCTTTCAAGGTAAAAGCCTTTACACGTTTAAAAGTCATAGAATCGCTTTCTTTTATTATTATAACAGGTATAGTACAATGGGGTTAGTGAAAAAGGATCCAGGGGGTATTACACATGTCAATCGAAGTAAAGAATGAATACGGCAAAATCGATATTACGAATGACGTCATTACCCAAGTGGTTGGTGAGGCGGCTATCGAGTGTTATGGGATTGTCGGAATGGCTTCAAGGCATCAGATAAGAGATGGCCTTACTGAAATCCTAGGGAAAGAAAATTTCACGCGGGGAGTCATCGTTCGTAATCTTGGCGATGATACGCATATCGATATGTATATCATTGTTGGATATGGTACTAAAATTTCAGAAGTCGCCTACCAAGTACAATCAAAAGTGAAGTATACATTGAAAAAGACAGTCGGCATGACTGTGAAATCTGTTAATATTTTTGTCCAGGGAGTCCGAGTGACGAACCTGTAAGAGGAGGAAATAATTTCTATGAAGACCATAGATGGTTTGAAATTTGCGGAAATGATAAAGTTGGGTGCACATCATCTTTATCAAAATGCCGATTATGTCGATTCACTAAATGTTTTTCCGGTACCTGATGGTGATACAGGTACGAATATGAATTTATCGATGACTTCAGGAGCGAAGGAAACTGAAGAAAATGCGGTTGCCCATATCGGTCAAACTGCACAAGCGTTATCGAAAGGATTGCTGATGGGCGCGCGCGGTAATTCCGGCGTTATTCTTTCACAGTTATTCCGTGGTTTCGGAAAAGCGATTGAAAATGAAGCGACTGTCAATGGAGGACAATTTGCAGGTGCCTAGAAGTATGGCGTTGAAACGGCCTATAAAGCGGTTATGAAACCTGTTGAAGGAACAATTTTAACCGTCGCAAAAGATGCCTCTACTATCGGAGTAGAAAAAGCTGCGACTACAGATGACATTATTGAAGTAATGGAAGCTATAGTGAAAGAAGCACAAGCATCACTTGAGCGGACACCGGATTTATTAGCTGTATTGAAGGAAGTTGGAGTTGTTGATAGTGGTGGACAAGGTCTCGTTTATGTATACGAAGGCTTCTTGGCATGCTTAAAAGGTGAAGAACTACCAGCAAGAACTATCGTCGATTCCATGGACGACTTAGTGAGTGCGGAACATCATCGCAGCGTCCAAGGGTTCATGAATACGGCAGACATTGAATTCGGATATTGCACGGAATTCATGGTTAAGTTCGAGGATGATAAACTGCAAACGAGTCCATACGATGAATCCGAATTCCGCCAAGGATTGAGTCAATTCGGTGATTCTTTACTTGTTATTTCTGATGATGAAGTTGCGAAAGTACATATCCATACAGAAGAACCGGGTGACGCACTTAGTTACGGGCAGAAATTCGGTTCCCTTATTAAAATTAAAATTGAAAATATGCGTCAGCAGCATCTCGAAATCGTCGGAGAAAATTATTCGGTACAAAATGCGGCGAAAAAAGAAGTTGTAAAACATCCATACGCGGTCGTAACAGTTGCTATGGGAGCAGGTATTTCTGAATTACTGAAAAGCGTAGGTGCCTCTGCCATTATTGAAGGCGGGCAGACGATGAATCCATCGACAGAAGATATTGTCAAGGCAATTGAGGCAGTCGGTGCTGAACGAGTGCTCATTTTACCTAACAACAAAAACATCATTATGGCAGCACAGCAAGCGGCCGATGTGATCGGGATTGAAGCAGCTGTCGTTCCTACAAAAACAGTACCCGAAGGACTTGCTGCTATACTTGCATTCAATCCGGAAGCAGAAGTGAGTGTAAACGTCGCAGCGATGACAGAGGCTGCATCGTTCGTGAAAACGGGACAAGTTACACATGCAGTAAGAGATACATCGATTGACGGGGTTGAAATTACAAAAGACGACTTCATGGGTATTTCAGGTGGTAAGATTATTACATCTGCACCTTCACTTGAAAATGTCATGAAAACACTATTGAACTCGATCATTGATGAAGATGATGAAATTGTTACAATTATTTATGGTGAAGACATTAGCGAGAAAGATGCTTCTGCAATCGTAAGTTATGTAGAGGATAACTTTGATCACGCAGAAGTTGAACTTTATAACGGAAAACAACCATTGTATCCATATATCATTTCAGTTGAATAAACTAGTAACGAGCAGTGCGCCTGTAAAAAGCCGCACTGCTTTTTACTTGCGTCGACAAGGAACAACATCTTTTGTCTTTAGAGCAAAACTCATGTAAAATGAATAACAGTACGTGCTTATTAAGAGGGGGTAGCGTTTATGAAATTCAGATCAGTTTTCGATATAATTGGACCAGTTATGATAGGGCCATCATCTTCACATACTGCCGGCGCTGCAAGAATCGGCCGTGTCGCACGAACACTGTTTGGCAGACAGCCGGAATGGGCTCGGGTTCATCTTTATGGTTCTTTTGCAGAAACGTATAAAGGACACGGTACGGATGTAGCAATTATTGGTGGATTATTAGATTATGATACATTCGATGAGCGTATAAAGTCTGCGTTTGCTGATGCAGAGAAACTTGGATTGACTTTTGAATTTATTCCTGAAGAGGAAGAGGCGGTACATCCGAACACGGCCCGTCTTGTAATTGGGGACAGTGAGGGAGTTATGGAACTGACTGGAATTTCTATAGGTGGCGGAACGATGGAAGTTGTTGAACTTAACGGATTCCCGCTTCGATTATCGGGGCATTACCCAGCACTTCTCATCGTTCATAATGACCGTTCAGGTGTTATTGCAAGCGTTTCCAACGCAATTGCAAAACTAAATATAAATATTGCACATATGGAAGTTGACCGAAAAGAAAAAGGGGATATGGCCCTTATGGTGATTGAAGTTGATCAAATGATCGACGTAGCACTGATAAATGAGTTGGAATCATTGCCGAATGTAACGCAAGTTTCGACATTGGCAAACTAAAGAACTGTAAAATAGGAGGCAAACATAGATGGACGTTTTATTTAGTAACGTTAAAGAGCTCGTTGCACTTGCAGAGTCGCAGAACAAGCCTATTTCAGAAATCATGATTGAACAAGAAATTCTTATAACAAAACGTACAAGAGAAGAAATCATCGCGCAGATGGACAATAACTTAACGGTGATGGAGAAGGCGGTAGAAAGAGGATTGCAGGGGGTGCATTCAGCATCCGGTCTTACGGGTGGTGATGCGGTTCTTATTCAAAAGTATATGGCATCAGGAAAATCTCTTTGCGGCGATGTGGTCATGGATGCTGTCAGTAAGGCAGTCGCTACGAATGAAGTAAACGCAGCAATGGGGACGATTTGTGCAACGCCAACAGCGGGTGCAGCAGGAATTGTACCTGGTACTTTGTTTGCGGTGAAAAATAAATTGAATCCTTCACGGGAACAAATGATTAATTATTTATTTACGTCTGGTGCTTTCGGGTTTGTCGTTGCGAATAATGCATCGATATCAGGCGCAGCAGGTGGATGCCAGGCGGAAACAGGTTCAGCAGGTTCAATGGCAGCCGCTGCAATTGTTGAAATGGCGGGCGGGACTCCACAACAAAGTGCAGAAGCATTTTCTATCGTTATGAAGAATATGTTAGGTCTTGTCTGTGATCCGGTTGCTGGACTTGTTGAAGTACCATGTGTGAAACGGAATGCAATGGGAGCGGCAAAGGCACTCGTTGGAGCAGATATGGCACTAGCAGGCGTCGTTAGCCGTATTCCTACAGATGAAGTAATTGAAGCGATGCATAAAATAGGTAAGTCAATGCCTTCAGCGTTACGGGAAACAGCTAAAGGCGGATTGGCTGCTACGCCAACCGGAAAAGCGCTTGAAGCGAAGATATTTGGTAAGGATAAGGTAGATAGTGACACTGTCAATTCATGATTCTGTCACGACGATAAAAGGAGTCGGAAAAGCGGCCGGCGAACAGCTTGAGGCACTTGGAGTTTCAACGCTTCAAGACCTCTTCATGACGTTCCCGTACCGTCATGAAGACTTCAGGTTAAAAGATTTGACTGAAACCCCGCATAATGAACGAGTCACAATTGAAGGAAGGGTCGAAAGTGAGCCTTCCATTCTTTTCTTGGGGAAAAATAGATCCCGTTTACAAATCCGTCTTCTTGCCGGAAGGCATCTTGTGAAGGCGGTTTTTTTCAATCAACATTACTTAAAAGAGCGTTTGTCACTTGGGACGATTGTCACAGTTACTGGGAAATGGGATCGGGGCAGGCAAGTAATCAATGTAAGCAACTTCAAGGACGGCCCAAAAACAGATCAAGCTGATTTTGAGCCGGTATACAGTTTGAAAGGTGTTATGCATCAGAAGACATTTCGGCGCTTCATGCGAAGTGCATTGGATGCAGCTGTCGGTCAGCACGCAGAATCACTACCCGCTGATATTCGTGAAATGTATCGATTGCCAGCCATCGGAAATGGACTTGAGATGATTCATTTTCCAACAAGCCCTGCTGATGTGAAACATGCGAGAAGACGTTTTGTCTATGAGGAACTGCTCATGTTCCAGCTGAAGATGCTGGGCATGAAGAAAGCACGAAAAGAAGCGGAGAAAGGTGTAGCTATCGACTATGACCTTGCCAAAGTGAAGACTTTCATCGCAGCATTGCCATTTGAATTGACAGGGGCTCAAAAGCGGGTTGTCAATGAATTATGTGGGGAACTAAAAAGTCCGACTAGGATGAACCGTCTCCTTCAGGGAGATGTTGGTTCCGGAAAGACAGTCGTAGCGGCAATCGCTTTGTATGCTGCTATCACGGCAGGATTTCAGGGGGCCCTTATGGCACCTACAGAAATCCTTGCCGAACAGCACGCATCTACGCTTGCAGAATGGCTTGAACCGCACGGCATTACAGTTGCTTTCCTCGCTGGATCTACAAAGGCGAAGGCGAGAAGAGATTTGCTTGAAAAACTTGAATCAGGTGAAGTGGATTTGCTTATCGGCACGCACGCCCTCATTCAACCTGATGTCATCTTTAAAAATCCTGGGTTGGTTATTACGGATGAACAGCATCGTTTCGGTGTCGAACAACGGCGCGTTTTACGGGATAAAGGATTGAATCCTGATGTTCTATTCATGACTGCAACTCCGATTCCACGAACGCTTGCTATTACTGCTTTTGGTGAAATGGATGTCTCCATACTCGATGAGTTGCCGGCTGGCCGAAAACTTATTGAAACACATTGGTTGAAAGAGGATTCCCTTCTTCCAGTTTTACGGAAGATGGAAAATGAATTAAGTGCCGGACGTCAGGCATATGTTATTTGTCCATTAATCGAGGAATCCGACAAATTAGATGTCCAAAATGCAGTGGATGTCCATAGTCAGCTTTCGACTCATTTTAGTGGTAAATACACAGTCGGTCTCATGCATGGCCGTCTTCATTCGGACGATAAAGATGCCATCATGCGCGATTTCAGTGAAGGTAAAATCGATGTTCTAGTGTCGACGACTGTCGTTGAAGTCGGAGTCAACGTACCAAATGCGACGTTCATGCTTATTTACGACGCGACGCGCTTTGGACTTGCTCAACTCCATCAGCTGAGGGGGCGAGTAGGTCGGGGCGCCGAGCAATCCTATTGCGTTCTGCTTGCTGATCCCAAAACCGAAGAGGGAAAAGAGCGGATGCAAACGATGACAGAAACGAATGATGGATTTGTTTTAGCAGAAAAGGACCTCGAACTAAGAGGTGCCGGCGATTTCTTTGGGAAAAAGCAAAGCGGTATGCCTGAGTTTAAAGTAGCAGATCCCGTCCACGATTATAGGGCGCTCGAAACGGCAAGGAAAGATGCGGAACAACTATTAGAGTCGCTTCACTTTTGGGAAGATCAGGAATACGCGATTCTTCGATCACATCTTGAAGAGTCGGGTGCTCTAAGCGGCGATAGGATTGATTGAGGGCCTGCAGGATGTCGGTCATGCGGCTGGGAGGGTGAACTAAACTAGCATCCCACCTAATTGCCGCACGATGCGGCGAACTTAGGCTGCGTTCCTTAAAAACGGTCGTCTCCTCATTTCTGTGCTGTCCAGCTTCATGCGCTTTTCGGGGTTAAACAGGCGCTTCCGCATTTCAGTGCTGTCTAGCTTCGACTCCCAGATGCTCGGGTCATAAGCCGCTTCGGCTGTGCGGCAAAGGGCGCCGCTCCGCCAAATCGTCTTATGCCTGTCGCATCTAAACGGTCGTCTCCGCATTTCTGTGCTTGCTTTCTTTTTTCTATTTTTATATACTGCTATTAGTACCAAGTGCTAATCCGGAAGGTGAACCGATTGAGAATGCCTAAAAAGGAAAGGCAACGACTGCTTGGAAAGTTGCTTGAAGAAAATCCATTCCTGACAGATGAAGAATTGTCGGAACATTTTACTGTAAGTGTCCAGACGATACGTTTGGACAGGCTAGAGCGCGGAATTCCCGAACTTCGGGAACGTTTGAAAACGGTTGCGTCTCGAACGATGAAAGAGGAAGTGAAGTCTCTTCACTCCGATGAGGTCTTTGGGGATATCATCGATATGGAACTCGATAAGAGGGCGCTGTCGATATTTGATGTGACTGAAGATCATGTCTTCCAGCGTAACGGAATTGCGCGTGGACATCATCTGTTTGCCCAGGCAAACTCGCTTGCTGTTGCAGTTATGAATGATGATCTTGCTTTGACTGTGAAGTCGACCATTGACTTTTTGAAACCGGTGAGAGCTGGCGATAGAGTTGTTGCACGTGCAGAAGTGAAGAAAGAAAGTCTGGGAGAAAAGCGGACATTAGTCATGGTCGCATCGACGGTCAATGACGAAACGGTATTCACTGGCGAATTTCACATGTACCGGACGACTGATAGGAAGCAGGGGGAATTAAAATGATCATAGCTGTAGATGGAATGGGCGGAGATCATGCGCCTGGTGAAATAATTGCCGGTGCGCTTAAAAGTCTCGCTGAGTTCGAAGATATAAACATACATATTTATGGTGATGAACAGGCGATGGCACCTTTCTTAAAGGAGCATGCCCGCCTTAAAGTGATTCACTGTACAGAGAAAATTGAACCAGACGATGAGCCGGTTCGTGCTATCCGCCGGAAAAAAGATGCGTCAATGGTAAGGATGGCTCAAGCTGTTAAAGATGGCGAAGCTTCAGCTTGCGTCTCTGCTGGTAATACAGGTGCTTTAATGGCGGCAGGTCTATTCATCGTAGGTAGGATTGATGGTATTGAGAGACCTGCCTTAGCACCTACACTTCCGACGATCGATGGAAAAGGATTTGTCATGCTGGACCTTGGTGCAAATTCGGATGCGAAACCATCTCATCTTGAACAATATGCGGTTATGGGAAGTATCTACGCCACAAAGGTGCGGGGGCTTGAAAATCCACGCATCGGCTTATTAAATATCGGAACCGAAGAAGGAAAAGGGAATGAATTGACAAAGGCTGCTTTTGACTTGCTTTCGAAAGCGCCCATTAATTTTATCGGCAACGTTGAGTCGCGTGATCTATTGACTGGCGTGGCGGACGTCGTCATTACAGATGGCTTCACGGGTAATATGGTTCTGAAAACGCTGGAAGGGACTGCATCTGCTTTCTTCTCTATGTTGAAAGAAGTGTATAGCGCTTCATTGAAGTCAAAACTGTCTGCAGCACTTGTGAAAGACGATTTGCGTGGACTGAAAAACAAAATGGATTACACAGAGTATGGTGGGGCGGGTTTATTTGGTTTGAATTCGCCTGTTATTAAAGCACATGGTTCTTCAAATGCGAATGCTATATTGAACGCCGTTCGGCAAGCGAGAACAATGGTGGAATATGATGTTTGTGGAACAATTCGTGAAACGATAAGAAAGGTGGAAAATTGATGACAAAGATTGCATTCATTTTCCCAGGACAAGGTTCACAATCGGCTGGAATGGGAAAAGAGTTCGCGGAAACGCATGACAAAAGTAAGCAATTCTTAGAACAGGCAGACCGTGTACTTGATTTTCAACTTAGTCAATTAATTCTAGAAGGACCTCAAGATGAACTGACGCTGACATACAATGCGCAGCCAGCACTACTTACCGTCGGATCGATGATTGCTTCGCGATTGATAGACGAAGGCGTTACGCCAGACTTTACGGCAGGACATAGTCTTGGGGAATATACGGCACTCGTTGCCTCGGGTGTAATGTCATTTGAAGACGGAGTGTCAGTCGTTCATAAGCGAGGCTTGTACATGAATGAAGCGGTGCCTGCTGGTGAAGGGGCAATGGCGGCAATTATTGGACTTGATGGGCAGAAGTTAAAAGAAGTAACAGATGCTATTACAGCAGATGGTTTCGCTGTACAACCGGCCAACTTGAATTGTCCGGGACAAATCGTTATTTCCGGTACGAAAGCAGGCGTCGAGAAAGCGTGTGTCCAATTGAAAGAAGCGGGCGCGAAAAGAGCGATTCCGCTGGATGTAAGCGGACCGTTTCACTCTTCACTTATGCAACCGGCGGCAGAAAAACTGCGGGCTGCACTTGATGAGGTCGAGATGAAGGATGCATCCATTCCAGTTGTTGCTAATGTGAATGCTTCGGTCGTTACTGATCGTGTGGATATAAAAGGCTTCCTCGTCGAACAACTTTATTCCCCGGTACTTTGGGAAGATTCCGTACGTACATTGCTTGACCTTGGAGTTACTCATTTCATCGAATGTGGTCCAGGAAAAGTACTAAGTGGCCTCGTTAAAAAGATTGACCGGAGTGTAACGGTGTTCCCAGTCTATGATGAAGAGACATTGCAAACGGTAATCGAAGCTTCGAAAGGGTGGTCGTAATGGGTAGATTTGATGGGAAATCCGCAATTGTCACGGGAGCATCACGTGGAATTGGCCGTGAAATAGCACTACTTCTTGCTAAAGAAGGCGCACGAGTTGCTGTCAACTACAGCGGAAGTAAGGATAAAGCGGATGACGTCGTTAAGTTGATTACAGAATCCGGTGGAGAAGCGTTCGCTATTCAGGCAGACGTATCCGATGCTGACGGTGTTAAAAACATGGTTGATAAAACTTTGGAAATGTTTGGATCTATTGATATCCTTGTCAATAATGCAGGTATTACGAGAGACAATTTGCTCATGCGTATGAAAGAAGACGAATGGGACGATGTCATTAATATCAATTTAAAAGGTGTTTTTCTTTGTACAAAAGGCGTCACTCGCCAAATGATGAGACAACGTGCAGGAAGAATCGTCAACGTTGCATCGATTGTCGGTGTTTCTGGAAATCCTGGACAAGCAAACTATGTAGCAGCAAAAGCTGGCGTCATCGGTTTTACAAAGACGGCGGCAAAAGAACTTGCTTCACGCAACATTAATGTAAACGCAGTAGCGCCTGGTTTCATTACGACGGATATGACGGATGCATTGAGCGAAGAAGTGAAGAATCAAATGCTATCGGTTATTCCGCTAGGCAAACTTGGCAGACCTGAAGATGTAGCACGTACTGTCCTGTTCTTATTATCGGAGGATGCGGTTTATATTACGGGTCAAACGATTCATGTTGATGGTGGTATGGTAATGTAATAGAGGTGTTAAAGCGCTTTGGTGTCTGCTCTAGCGCCTATGCTTTTCTTATTGTCCAGTTCCAGCGCCTAGAGGCTCGGGTCATAAGTCGGTCCAGCTATGCAGCAAAGAACGCTGCTCCGCTGGCCCGTCTTATGCCTGTCGCCTCTGACCAGGCGCTTCCACTTTTCTTGAGAGGAGGTGACAAATTTGTCAACAGTACTTGAACGTGTAACTAAAGTAATTGTCGACCGCCTTGGCGTCGATGAAAGTGAAGTTAAAATGGAAGCTTCTTTCCGTGATGATCTAGGCGCCGATTCATTGGACGTCGTAGAATTAGTAATGGAATTAGAAGATGAGTTCGAAATGGAAATTTCCGATGATGAAGCTGAAAAGATTGCAACTGTCGGTGACGCAGTTTCGCATATCGAAACGAAAGTGAACTAATTGCTATTCTGATTGAGACTCTTTCATCCTTTCTACTTGAAAGGATTGAAAGCGTCTCTTTTCGGGTTTATAGCAAACTTTTTTTGCACTGTGGCGTTGAAAAGGGTAAAATTATAAACATTATGTACCGAAAGGCAGAATCGATGATGACCCATACAAACAACTTCAAAGGAAAAAAAACAATTGCGCTTTTACCCGTAGCGATTCGAAACAAATTCGATGACTTACAAAATGAATTGGACGTCCATTTCAAAAACAAATCACTACTGTATAATGCATTTACACATTCATCTTATGTGAATGAGCATCGGAGAAAAAATTTCACGGATAATGAGAGATTGGAATTTTTAGGTGACGCGGTTCTTGAGTTAGGTGTGTCCCGATTCCTTTATTCGACAGAGCCTAATATGACTGAAGGGGAACTTACGAAACTAAGGGCTGCGATTGTTTGCGAACCGTCCCTTGTGAAGTTTTCTAACGAACTTGGGTTAGGTCGCTTTATCCTGCTTGGGAAAGGGGAGGAGCAGACGGGTGGACGAATGCGCCCTGCATTACTCGCTGACGTATTTGAGGCGTTTATAGGCGCTCTGTACATAGATCAAGGGATGGAGGCGGTTATCCCATTCCTTGAAAAAGTCGTCTTCCCTAAAATTAGTGTCGGTGCTTTTTCGCATGTGATGGATTATAAAAGCCGTCTTCAGGAAATCGTTCAACAGACGAATAATGGTCAATTGCAGTATGAAATCGTTGAAGAGAAAGGTCCTGCTCATGCGAAAAGTTTCGTAACTGTCGTGCGACTTGGCGATGAACAACTTGGAACTGGTCTCGGTAAATCAAAAAAAGAGGCCGAGCAAGAAGCAGCCCGCCATGCAATTCAAGATTTAAAGAGTCGGCAGGCTGAAGGAGAGAATTAATCGTGTTTTTGAAAAGACTTGAAATTATGGGATTCAAATCATTCGCTGAACGGATTGCGATTGATTTTGTCCCTGGTGTTACAGCTGTAGTTGGTCCAAATGGAAGTGGAAAAAGTAATATTACAGATGCTATTCGTTGGGTTCTTGGCGAACAATCGGCGAAATCGCTCCGTGGTTCTAAAATGGAAGATGTCATCTTTGCGGGGAGTGATTCACGTAAATCACTTAATTTTGCAGAGGTGACGCTTATTCTTGATAATAGTAAAGGTCTTTTTCCACTCGACTATACGGAAGTAAGTGTCAGCAGGCGCGTTTTCCGATCAGGGGAGAGCGCTTATCTATTAAACGGCCAACAGTGCCGGCTGAAAGATATCAATGATGTGTTCATGGATTCTGGACTTGGGAAAGAAGCATTTTCAATGATTTCTCAAGGGCGCGTAGATGAAATTTTAAATAGCCGCCCTGAAGACAGACGAAGCATTTTTGACGAAGCGGCGGGAGTTCTGAAGTACAGAACGAGGAAAAAGAAAGCGGAGCACAAATTATTTGAGACGGAAGACAATCTTGACCGTGTGCTTGATATTTTAAAAGAGCTTGAATCGAGAATTGAGCCGTTACGGAATAGTGCAGAAGCTGCTAAAAAACATAAAGTGCTTTCGGAAGAGACGCGTGAAGCGGATGTGTCTCTGCTGACCTTTGATGCGGGAAATCTCCGCAATGAAATTTTGAAAAGATCGCAAGAAGCCGAAAAGTTTCAGGAGAAGAAGATTTTACTTGAGGCTGAATCAAGGAAAGCTGAAGAAGCGTCCGAATTTGCGAAGAAAGAACTTGCGAAAATGGACGAACAATTGGATGCGTTACAAAAAAAACTTGTAGTCACAAGTGCAGAGACAGAAAAGTGGGAAGGAAGACGTCTTTTATCACTTGAAAAACGTCGCAATGCTGACCAGTTAATTGAAAGGTCTCGATTTGAACTTGCTAATACCGAAACTGAGTTGGCAACACTTTCAGAAAAACTTGGTGCGGCCCGTGAAAAGCAGCAACTGTCAGAAATAGAATACGAAAAAACAAAAGTTGAGATGGATGGTATTTCTCACATACTGAAACGCTCTGTCAAAGAGACGGAAAAAGAAATAGATGAATTGAAATCAGCTTATATTGACAGGTTGAACGAGGAAGCGACGATCCGCAACGATTTGAAGCACGCGGAAGAGCGTCTTCAAGGGGAGCAGTCTTCATCCGAAAAAATTATACTTCAGACATCTATTTTGCAGGAACGCTATGAAAAACTTACACAGGAAAAATCTGTGAAAGCGAATTCGTTGACTGTCTTGAAACGGAAATTGAAGGAATCGGATTCGGCCTATCGTGAATTGTCAAAGGCGTTGCGTAAGACTGAAGATGAACTCGCTTCACAGCAGGAACTCATGCAAAAGGCACTTAACAAGCAACATGAAATGCATGGTAGAGTTCGTGCACTTGAAAGTATGGAAGCGGATTTCTCAGGTTTCTATTCAGGTGTAAAAGAGATTCTTGTTGCGAAAAAGTCAGGAAAACTAGCCGGAATTGACGGTGCAGTCGCAGAACTTATTTCCGTTGAAAAAGAGTATATAAAAGCGGTGGAAACAGCGCTTGGCGGTGCGATGCAACATATTGTGACGGCAACTGAACCGGAAGCGAGAAAAGCAATCGGCTACTTAAAAGCGAAGAACGCTGGAAGGGCAACATTCCTGCCGAGAGATGTGATGAAATCCCGGAAAATTCAACCAGCAGCATTGCGCTCGGTTGAACTGCATCCCGAATACATCGGAACTGCCGATCGTCTTGTACAGACTGATGCTACATATGCACTTATCACTGAAAACTTACTTGGTAATACGATTGTCGCAAAAACGCTCGTAGGGGCATCCGCCATTGCGGGGATACTCGGCTATCGTTTCCGTGTCGTGACGCTTGACGGGGATGTTGTGAATGCTGGTGGTTCACTTACAGGTGGTGGAGTCAAAGGACAGGCATCCGTCTTCACAAGAAAAGCTGAACTCGAAACGTTACAGCTGCAACTAACTCGTATGGCTGATTCAATTGAGTCCGCTACTAAGAAAATAGGCGACACGAAAATGGGCGTTGCCAAGCAGATATACGAAGTGGATCAGTTACGTAAACTAACGGACAGTCTGCAAATTGAAATTGCAGCAGCGGAATCCGGCATTCGTGAAACTGATATCGCCATTAAATCGGTGGAATCAGAGATAGCATCGACTGAGATGGGAAGACGCGGTGTCGAGAATACTGGATCGGAATTGTTAGAAAAGAAAGCAACATTACATCAAAATCATAAACGCGTGAAAAGTGAGCTAGAAGCAATTCAATCCAAAGTGGAGTCGCTTGAACGTCTAGCTACTAATCGGAGGAACGAAGAGGCTACATTAACAAGTCGATACAATGAGCTTCGAGAATGCATAGCTGTTTTGCGTGAACAGAAAGCACACCTGCAAGTGACAATCGACGAAATGGAAGATGCATCTGCTCAAGCAAAAGTTAAATTGACTGCCTTGCGTGATGAAATGCAGTATTTCACTGGTAATGAAAATGGTGGAGAGTTGAGCGCGGAACAAATCGCAATGGAGATTGAAAGGGCATCTGCTGACAAGAAATTAATCGAGAAATCGATTATGACAGACAGGGAAATCCGCACAAAGCTTGCAAATTTACTTGAAGAGAAAAGTGCAACGCTTCAAAAACTTCGAGGTAGTACGGGAGAAACAATCTCTGCATTGAATGGGGTCTCTATCGTGCTATCACGTCTCGAAGTGAAATATGAAGCGGTCACGCAGCAGCTTCTAACTGAATATGGATTGTTTGCGGATGGAATTATTGCGGACGATTTTGATGAAGTGAAGACCAGAGAAAAAGTTGAATCTTTAAAACGTCAACTGGCAGTTTTGGGACCCGTTAATCCCGGAGCTATTGTGGAGTTTGAAGAAGTATCTGAACGTCATCTCTTTTTGGATGAACAGCGTAATGATTTATTAGAAGCGAAAACGACACTTCACGAAGCGATGAGTGAGATGGACGCTGAAATGACAACGCGTTTTTTGACGACATTCAATGCTGTCCAGAACCGCTTCCGACATGTGTTTAAGGAAATGTTTGGGGGCGGTGAGGCGGATTTGATACTTACGCAACCTGACAATTTACTTGAAACTGGTGTGGAAATTGTCGCACGTCCGCCAGGGAAAAAGCTGCAAAGTTTAAGCCTTTTATCAGGTGGAGAACGTGCGTTAACTGCGATTTCGTTGTTATTTTCAATCATCGAAGTACGACCAGTACCATTTTGTATTCTTGATGAAGTCGAAGCCGCGCTCGACGAAGCGAATGTCATACGCTACAGTAAATACCTGAAGAAGTTTTCGGAGAAGACACAATTCATCGTTATTACACATCGGAAGGGTACGATGGAAGGTGCGGATGTGCTCTATGGAATCACGATGCAGGAATCAGGCGTGTCCAGGGTTATTTCGGTTAAAATTTCCGAGGTGCCGGAAGAAGCAATCATGTAAAGGAGTGACTATAATTGTCTTTTTTTAAGAAACTCAAGGAAAAAATCACGGGTACAAACGAAGCAGTAACAGAGAAATTTAAAGATGGTTTATCAAAAACGCGAGATCAGTTCACATCCAAAGTGAATGATCTTGTTGCGCGTTTCAGAGTAATTGACGAAGAATTCTTTGAGGAATTGGAAGAGCTACTGTTACAGGCCGATGTCGGTTTTGAAACAGTCATGGAGCTCATCGATTTACTTAAAGTTGAAGTACAGCGAAAAAATATTAAAGATACAGCGGGCATTCAATCAGTTATTTCTGAAAAACTGGTTGAAATCTACCAAGCTGGCGAAGAACTCGACAACGAACTGCGTATTCAAGAAGACGGTCTAACTGTTATCTTAATGGTAGGCGTTAATGGCGTTGGAAAAACGACGACAATTGGGAAGTTGGCAGCGCGACTTATGGCAGAAGGCAAGACGGTTATGCTTGCGGCCGGCGACACATTCCGTGCTGGTGCTATCGATCAACTTGTCGTCTGGGGTGAACGTGCTGGAGTAGAAGTAATCCGTCAATCGGAAGGGTCTGACCCTGCTGCAGTCATGTACGACGCAATCCGTGCTGCAAAAAACCGCAAAGTGGACGTTCTTATTTGTGATACCGCGGGAAGGCTTCAAAATAAAGTGAATCTGATGAATGAACTTCAAAAAGTGCACCGGGTTATCAGTAAAGAAGTAGAAGGCGCACCGCATGAAGTACTCTTAGCGCTCGATGCAACAACGGGGCAAAACGCATTAATCCAAGCGGAGACATTCAAAGAAGCGACGAATGTTACAGGTATCGTCTTGACGAAGCTTGATGGCACAGCAAAAGGCGGTATCGTACTTGCTATTAGGAAAAAGTTAAATATCCCAGTTAAATTCGTTGGACTCGGTGAAGGTGTGGATGATCTACAACCGTTTGATCCAGAAAAGTATGTCTACGGCCTATTTGCGGATGGACTTGAACAAGAAGATAATGTCTAGGTGTTTGCGCTTTTTGACACAGACAAGTAAAATGACTTGACAGTACGAGGTTGTCATACTATGATGACTTAGGAAGAACATAGCGGGGAGGCAAAGCGTATGACGCTTGCAAAAACGACACGCATTAACTTCCTCTTTGATTTTTATCAGTCACTTTTGACTGATAAACAAAGACTTTATATGCAACTTTACTATTTAGAAGATCTTTCACTCGGTGAGATTGCTGGTGAATACGGCGTATCGCGTCAGGCTGTCTATGACAATGTTCGCCGGACGGAAGCGATGCTCGAAGATTATGAAATGAAGTTGAATTTATTTTCAGAATTCCAGAAGCGAGCAGAAATTGTAGATTATCTTGAGCAGCTCATAACCGATACAGATAAAAAATCGGAAACAATCAAAGAATTGTTAAGTGCGTTAAGAAATCATGAGTAGGAGGCTCTGTGCATGGCATTTGAAGGATTAGCCCAGCGCCTGCAAGGGACGCTACAGAAAATTAGGGGCAAAGGTAAGATTGACGAAGCTGATGTCAAGGAAATGATGCGTGAAGTACGTTTTGCGCTTATTGAAGCCGATGTTAACTTGAAAGTTGTCAAAGAGTTTGTCAAAACAGTAAGTGAACGTGCAGTCGGACATGACGTCATGAAGAGTCTAACTCCCGGTCAACAGGTTGTTAAAATTGTTAAAGATGAACTAACGAATCTGATGGGCGGCGAGCAGAACCCAATCCAGTTTTCACGAAAATCACCTACTGTCATTATGATGGTCGGTCTGCAAGGTGCGGGTAAAACGACAACTACGGGGAAACTGGCAAGCGTACTTCGCAAACGGCACAATAAAAAGCCGCTACTTGTCGCGGCAGACGTTTACAGACCCGCTGCGATTCAGCAGTTGGAAACACTCGGTAAGCAATTGACAATGCCTGTGTTCGCACTGGGAACTGACATTTCACCTGTTGAAATTGTACGCCAGGCGCTTGCAGAGGCGGAGAAAGAACATCATGATGTCGTTATCATTGATACAGCTGGAAGGCTACATGTTGACGAAGTACTGATGCAGGAACTGAAGGATATTCGGGACCTTAGTACACCGGACGAAGTATTCCTTGTCGTTGATGCAATGACTGGGCAGGATGCTGTAAATGTCGCTAAAAGTTTCGATGATACTGTCGGAATAACAGGCGTTATCCTGACTAAACTTGACGGGGATACTCGAGGCGGAGCGGCGCTTTCTATCCGAGCTGTTACAGACAAACCGATTAAGTTTGTCGGGATGGGCGAGAAGATGGATGCACTGGAACCGTTTCATCCGGAACGTATGGCATCCCGAATTCTTGGTATGGGCGATGTCATGTCTCTTATTGAAAAAGCACAGGAGAATGTCGATGAAGAGAAGTCGAAGGAACTTGAAGAAAAGTTCCGGACGCAATCATTTACGCTCGACGACTTCCTTGATCAGCTTCAGCAAGTCAAGAAAATGGGGCCACTCGACGAAATTTTGAAAATGATGCCCGGTGCCAATAAAATCAAAGGTCTCGAAAATGCTAAAGTTGACGAAGGCCAAATGGGGCGCGTTGAAGCGGTAATCCAATCGATGACTACGGCGGAGCGCAATACACCTGAGATCATCAATGCAAATCGTCGCAAGCGAATTGCAAAAGGGTCAGGAACAACCATTCAAGATGTCAATCGGCTATTAAAGCAATTCGAAGACATGAAAAAAATGGTCAAACAAATGACCGGCATGCAACAAAAAGGTAAAAAGAAGATGAAAATGCCTGGATTGGATTCGTTTTTTAAATAAAATCCCGGATTTTCGAAAGAAATTCAAGGTGTTAAGAAAAAACACTTTACAAACAACAGAAAGCTTGATAATATACTATCTTGTGTGAAACTATTCGGAGGTGCAAGTAAAAATGTCAGTAAAAATTCGTCTTAAACGTATGGGAGCAAAGAAAACTCCTTTCTATCGTATTGTAGTAGCAGATTCACGTTCACCACGTGATGGTCGTCAAATCGAAACGGTTGGAACTTACAACCCGCTTACAAAACCAGCTGAAGTAAAAATCAATGAAGAGCTAGCTCTTAAATGGCTTCAAGAGGGTGCGAAACCATCTGATACTGTCCGTAACCTGTTTTCCGACAAAGGCATCATGGAAAAATACCATAACGCTAAACTCGGTAAGTAATCAGGAGGGGTGTACATGAAGCAGCTGATTGAGACAATCGTTAAACCGTTAGTCGATTATCCAGAGGATGTTCGGATTGCAATGGATGAACATGATAATCGTGTCATCTATAAATTATCCGTAAATCCCGAAGATATGGGAAAAGTTATCGGAAAGCAGGGACGTGTTGCGAAAGCGATACGCACCATTGTTTATTCAGCAGCAGGCAGTCACCACGGCAAGAAGGTTTATATCGATATTATAGATTGATACAGAAAAGGAGGGAGCCTATGTTCCTTCCTTTTTTGTCTATTTAAGTTGAACACATGAATACCTATATTAACTGAGCGTAGGCGCCTCAAAGGGGTAGCCATGAGACTGGTAGCGAGGCTGCTTGGTTTATGGCGGTAGGCATCCCCGAGCGCCGTAGCGGATTCAATGGAATTCTTTATTTCGGCATATATAAGTTATTATTATTTAAAATAAAGGAAGGTGTGATTTTTATGCAATGGTTTAACGTTGGTACAATTGTTAATACACACGGTATCCGTGGAGAAGTCCGCGTTATCTCGCGTACTCATTTCCCGGAAGAACGCTATACGGTCGGAAACAAGCTTGCCTTGTTCATGCCGGACAGCAAGACACCTATTTACTTAACTGTAGCAAGTCATCGTCAGCACAAGACCTTTGACTTGTTAACATTTGAAAATCATCCAAATCTTAACGATGTTGAAAAGTATCGCAACGGTATTTTCATGATACCGGAAAACCAACTTGGCGATTTGGACGAAAACGAATTCTACTACCACGAAATCGTTGGTTGTACAGTGTTCACGACTGAAGGTATCGAACTAGGTGAAGTGACTGAAATTCTTGAAACCGGTGCGAATGATGTGTGGACGGTAACGCCTGAAAAAGGTAAGCCTCACTACATTCCTTATATCGAAGACATCGTTAAAGAAGTCGATATAGCTGGTAAGAAAATCATCATTGATCCGATGGAAGGACTTCTTTCATGATGAAAATCGATGTCCTTTCACTGTTTCCGGAAATGTTCGAAGGTGTTCTTCATTCCTCGATCATGAAAAAGGCGCAGGCGAACGGTGCAGTCACATTTGGTGTCACCGATTTTCGTGATTATTCTACAAGCAAGCATCGTAAAGTTGACGATTATCCTTATGGCGGAGGCGCGGGTATGGTCCTTAAACCTGAACCGCTCTTTGCAGCAGTCGAAGCTATATCTGAAGGGCTTGAAAAACCACCACGTGTCATTCTGATGTGTCCTCAGGGAGAAACATTTACACAGAAGAAAGCGGAAGAGCTTTCTTCTGAAGAACATGTCGTGTTCATATGCGGCCATTATGAGGGCTATGACGAGCGTATACGCCAGTATCTTGTCACGGACGAGTTATCCATTGGCGACTTCGTCCTAACGGGTGGAGAGATCGCTGCAATGGCTGTGATTGACAGTGTTGTCCGGTTGTTGCCGAATGTCCTTGGCAATGCTGATTCACCTGTGCTCGATTCATTTTCGACAGGATTGCTTGAACATCCGCAATACACACGCCCATCTAATTTTAATGGGATGGAAGTACCGGATGTATTGTTATCCGGCAATCATGCAGAAATCGATAAATGGCGTGAACAGCAGTCATTGCTCCGGACGTTCGAACGCAGAAAAGATTTGCTGAAAGATGCACCGCTTACTGAGCATCAACGCAAGTTCCTTCATCAATTAAAGCGAGAAAACAAATAAGTAGATGACCTTGCAACGACTTGTGATTTGTGGTACTATCTACTATGTGCTTCTATGTAAGTACATACTGACAGATGTTCCGCTGCAAAGGCAAGAAGTGTAAGAGCACCTGAGGATAGGGAGAGATTAACTATGCAACAAATTATTGCAGCAATCACAAAAGATCAGCTTCGTTCTGATCATCCAGCTTTCCGTGCAGGAGATACAGTTCGTTTGCACGTGAAAATCGTAGAGGGAACGCGCGAGCGTATTCAGCTATTTGAAGGAATTGTTATATCACGTCGTGGAGGCGGAATCAGTGAATCATTCACGGTTCGTAAAATCTCCAACGGTGTAGGTGTTGAGCGTACATTCCCTGTACACACACCAAAAATCACACTACTTGAAGTAATTCGTCGTGGTAAAGTACGTCGTGCGAAATTGTACTACCTTCGCAGTCTGCGCGGAAAAGCTGCACGTATCAAAGAACTTCGATAAAAAATGCAGGAGGCCCACAAACGGCCTCCTTTCTTTTTGCCTCAAAAATAAATAGACTGTACAATAAGAACAGTAGTAAGCAGGAGGCCTTGCCAATGAATGATGAAAAGAAGAAGAAAAACGAAACATGGGAATGGGTCAAGGCGCTTTTAATCGCATTCGGCCTTGCAGCAATCATCCGAGTTTTCCTCTTTACACCGATCGTTGTCGATGGTGTTTCGATGATGCCAACACTTGAGAATGGCGATCGAATGATTGTTAATAAAATTGGTTATACAATTGGAGAACCAAAACGGTTTGATGTCGTTGTGTTTCATGCACCTGAAGAGAAAGATTACATAAAAAGGGTAATTGGACTTCCTGGCGACGAAGTAGAATACCGGGATGACGTTTTATACGTCAATGGAAAACCGTTCGAAGAGCCTTATCTCGATCAATACAAATCGGAAGTGGCAGACAGTCCGCTGACTGAAGATTTCACACTTGAAGAGAAAATCCAAAGCACGACAGTCCCGGCAGATCATGTGTTTGTCATGGGGGATAACAGAAGAAAGAGTAAAGACTCCAGGCATATTGGAGCTGTTGCCATCGATGAAATCATTGGTAGTACAAAAGTCGTTTTCTGGCCGATTAAAGATTTTGGAATTATTAACTGACGGGAGGAACTAACAACATGACAATTCAATGGTTTCCCGGACATATGGCGAAAGCTCGCCGAGAAGTAACCGAAAAACTGAAGCTTGTTGACATCGTTTTTGAATTAATCGATGCTAGGCTTCCGCTATCTTCTAGAAATCCGATGATTGACGAAGTCATTCATCAAAAACCAAGACTTCTTATACTGAACAAGATGGACCTTGCGGATGAAACGGAAACAGCGCGCTGGATCCGTTATTTTGAAGCGCAAGGAATGCGTGCAGTTGCCATCAATTCATTTGAAGGTAGAGGGCTTCAGACTGTTATAAAAGCTGCGAAAGAGATTTTGGAGCCGAAGTTGGAAAGAATGCGTTCAAGAGGCATTCGTCCGGGCGCCATGCGTGCGATGATAGTGGGGATTCCAAACGTTGGGAAATCGACACTTATTAACAGACTTGCCAAGAAAAATATTGCGAAAACAGGTAATACGCCTGGCGTTACAAAAGCTCAACAGTGGATTAAATATGAAAAAGAGCTTGAACTTTTAGATACGCCAGGTATTCTGTGGCCTAAATTCGAGGATAAAGAAGTTGGCTTTAAGCTTGCACTGACAGGCGCTATTAAGGATAAAATTGTAAATATGGAAGACTTGGCAGTGTATGGCCTTCGTTTCCTCGAAACGAATTATCCAGCTCGGCTGACAGACAGATATGGATTAACAACCGTCGGCGACGAAATCCTTCCGATTTTTGAAAAGATTGGTTCACTTCGTAAAGTGTATGCTGTCGGTGGAGAAGTCGATTATGACAAAGTGGCAGAGTTGGTTGTCCGTGATATTCGTAATGAATACCTTGGTAAACTGACATTTGACTTCACATCACAACAATCACAAAATGACTAGGCCGATGCCGGCACGGAATTAATTCCGCGGCAATCGGCCTTTTCTTTTATGGGAGTCGAAAAGTGACAAAGATAGCCGATATACTAATAAAGAGATGGATCGATAAGTCGACTGTTACTGGAGAGTGATCAGATTGAAAACGATAAAGGAAATTACGGAACGGCTGACACATGTTAAAGAACCGGAGTCTTGGATGGAAGTGCTGGAGCAGGATTCAAGAACAGGCGTGCAAAATGCACTTAGTCGCTGGAAGCGCCAGTATGAAAAGCGGAAAGCCATAGAACATAATCATATGCTGAAAGAAGCGTTTGATAGGTCGTATGCGCCGTTTGAAGGTGCGTTGATCGCTGGGGTGGATGAGGCGGGGAGAGGACCTTTAGCGGGTCCTGTGGTCACCGCAGCGGTTATTCTGCCACGCGAAACGCCGGAACTTATTGGACTGGATGATTCAAAGGCTATATCAAAGGCAGAACGAGAACGGCTTGCGGAACAGATAAAAAGCGTCGCTATCGCTTATTCAGCGCATATCCAATCAGCCCATATGATTGATGATATGAATATTTACGCCGCAACAAGGGATTCGATGGAACAGGCGGTAGAGGGACTTACTGTCAATCCTGATTTCGTAATCGTGGATGCCATGAAACTCGCTGTAAACTGTCCTACAGAATCAGTCATTAAAGGTGATGCGTTGAGTTTAGCTGTGGCGGCTGCATCGATTATTGCAAAAACAACGAGAGATGCCATTATGGATGATTTACATAACGACTTTCCTATGTATAATTTCAAGAAAAACGCGGGATATGGGACTGGGGAACATGTTCTAGCGCTTCAAAAACATGGACCGTGTGAACATCACCGTACAACTTTCGAACCTGTTAAATCAATGTTGGACGGAGGGAGGAAGAACCGATGAATTTTCCTACTGCGGCAGTATCGGCAAGTCAGGCGGCGGGCGCAGTCCCAAATAGGCCGCTTGTCTTGAATGAAGGTCAAATGGTCCATGGGCAGATTAAGCAGCTTTATCCCGGCCAAATGGCTGAAGTCCAAATTGGTGGACAAAAGGTATTCGCTAAATTGGAAATTCCGATGAGAGCGGGTGACTCCTACTACTTTCAAGTAAATGCAGTTAAGCCAGAATTGCAACTGAAGATCATTTCAGGACCCCTTCAAGCTACAGAAGGGCAGGCGCGGCAACTCGGCGGATTAATGGATGCAATGCAATTGCCAAAGACGCCAGAAATGCAAGCATTGTTGGCGTTCGTCATGAAGAATAAAATTCCGATGACGCGGGATAGTTTGCTGGAGGCGGAAACGTTATTAAAAGGCGTACCGCCAGCCGCGCGCAATGAAGCACTCGCGTCACTTCAGAAGATGATTGAGCTGAAATTGCCGCTTACTGAGAATATCTTTCGGTCACTTTTAGGAGTCGAAACAAAAGAAGGGTTGCATAGTGTTTTGACTTCGTTGCGAAATGCGTTGGCCCTGGATAACACGGTTACGTCGCAGGTCAAAGATGCGATTTTATCTGCGCTAGAGAAGATGGCCAAGCCGTTTGCCCAGGTGACAGGAGGAGCGCTACTAGGTCAATCTATCCTCACGTTATTGGATCGTTCCGCGCCTGGAGAAGACCGTTTTGCTACCCTGCAAATGTTGAAAAGTGCAGGTGTTTTACCGGAACGGACATCTCTTGCAAACTTGCCGCAAGTGCTCGCTTCATTGATTTCAGGAGAAGGCGTTGCACGAAGTAATGCCTTAACTGCATCGCAATCAGTCCTGGCAGGACCGCAGGACGTTCCCGTCACAACTATGAATAGACAGGCTGCCATTAAGCCTCAAGCGCCTTTAGCGTCAATACCGATTGTGCAGCAGGTGCTGACAATGCTCAAGCAGATTGGAGAAGCTCCGCCAGCTCAACAGAAAGTCCCGATGGAAAACTTGAAAACGTTAATTTCATCCGATCCGGGGACAAATGCACAGCAGAAAACGGTGCTCACGGCAATGATTGATCGTGCCGTAAATGCACAGCCAATTGCACAATCGCCAACGAAGTTTGTTCAGGAATTCAGTCAGGCATATACGCGGATAACGGCAGAAAATGCAGCCGTAACCCCTTTCCAAACTAGTACCTTAGCGGAGGGGCATAAAGAACAATTACTCACTCTACTCGGTCAGCAAGGGACTGAGAAGTTAGCTGTACTACTGCAAACGGCGGAACGATCTGATAACCCAGCTATCCAGAAAACGGTGCAGGCAGCAGAAGTCGCTGTTGCTTCGATGATTGATGGAAAAGCGTTGAAAGATGCGCTACAAACGGTCATACGTTCATTCGGGCTCAATTATGAGGCGGGGTTACTCGGAAAAGAACCTGATTTTGGACGTCTTGCGGAAATGTTGAAACCGCAGCTACTGGCTCTGATGCATGACCCATCTGTCTCGGCGGCTCTCCGTGATGCTGCAGAAACAGTCGTCACGAGGATGAATGGGCAGTTACTCCAGTCGGGGGAAAACGGTGTGCAACATCAACTGATTATGCAAGTTCCACTTGAGTTTTTTGGCAAGCGTATCGATGCGACATTGCAGTGGAATGGACAAATGCAAAAAGATGGAAAAATAGATGCTGACTATGCACGAATTCTTTTTTATCTCGAACTCGACTCTATTAACAAGACGATTATCGATATGCAAGTCCAGAATAGGGTCGTAATGGTGACCATCTTTAATGCAGATGAGACGCTTAAGTCGATTGGAGGAGGGCCTCTTCAGGAGAGATTGAAAGTGGGACTCGAGTCGACGGGCTATAAATTGTCAGGGGTATTCTTTAAGAATTTTATCGAGGAAGAAAAAAACGTGCAGAAACAGAAGAAAACAATGAAAATTGATGGGCAAGGAGTTGACTTCCGCATATGACAGAAGAACGTCATACTCGAAAAGAGGCGGTCGCCCTTTCGTATGAACCGTTTTCGGCAGGTGCTCCAAAAGTAGTCGCGAAAGGGAAAGGGAAAATCGCCGAAAATATATTGGAAAAAGCAAAGGCGAATAATATTCCCATTCAGGAAGATCCAAGCCTCGTTGAAATTTTAGGGCAACTAAACGTTAACGAATCAATTCCAGAAGAATTGTACAAAGCAGTATCCGAAGTATTTGCCTACATTTATCAGATTGACCGCGAACATGGAGCAAAACGAAAAATGAAAGTTTGAAATAGATTCGACAAATTTCTACATTTGGAATTCAATTGTGGACATTGTTTGACATGTTTACTACAATGGATAAGGCAGTAAATTAAATAGCTTAGAAGTACGAATGGAGGATGTAAGATGAATATCCATGAATATCAAGGCAAACAGCTACTAAGAGAATATGGTGTAGCAGTTTCTAACGGTCTTGTTGCTTTCTCTCCTGAGGAAGCAGTAAAAGCTGCAAAGGAACTAGGTACAGACATTATCGTAGTTAAAGCACAAATCCACGCGGGTGGACGTGGGAAAGCGGGCGGCGTTAAGATTGCAAAAAATCTTGATGAAGTTCGTGCTTATGCTAAAGAATTGATTGGTAAGACACTTGTGACTCACCAAACAGGCCCAGAAGGTAAAGAGATCAAACGTCTTCTTATCGAAGAAGGTTCTGATATCAAAAAAGAATACTATCTTGGACTTGTCCTTGACAGTGCAACAGACCGTGTAACACTTATGGGTTCTGAAGAAGGCGGAATGGACATCGAGGAAGTTGCGGAAGCAACACCTGAAAAGATTTTCAAAGAAGTCATCGACCCAGTTGCTGGTTTGACTGGATTCCAAGCACGCCGCATGGCATATAACATGAACATCCCTACGCACCTTGTAAACAAAGCAGCGAAATTCATGCTTGGACTTTACCAAGTGTTCGTAGAAAAAGACGCATCTATTGTTGAAATTAACCCACTAGTTGTAACAGCTGGTGACGATGTACTTGCTCTTGACGCGAAATTCAACTTTGACGACAGTGCACTATACCGTCATAAAGATATCCAAGCACTTCGCGACTATGATGAAGAAGATCCAAAAGAAATCGAAGCTTCAAAATTTGACCTAAGCTATATTTCTCTTGACGGAAACGTTGGTTGTATGGTTAACGGTGCAGGTCTTGCAATGGCTACAATGGATACGATTAACTACTTCGGTGGTTCACCTGCTAACTTCCTTGACGTTGGTGGTAGTGCAACGGCTGAAAAAGTTACAGAAGCGTTCAAAATCATCCTTTCTGACCCAAATGTCAAAGGGATTTTCGTCAACATTTTCGGTGGTATTATGAAGTGTGACGTTATTGCTGAAGGTGTTATTGCAGCATCTAAAGAAGTAGGTCTACAAGTACCACTTGTTGTTCGTTTAGAAGGTACAAACGTCGACTTAGGTAAAGCACTTTTGAATGAATCAGGTTTGAACATCATCGCTGCTGACACGATGGCAGACGGTGCTAAAAAGATTGTAGAACTAGTAGGTTAAGAAAGGCAGGGACAAACGATGAGTATTTTTATTAACAAAGATACAAAAGTTATCGTACAAGGAATTACAGGTGCTACAGCACTTTTCCATACAGAACAAATGCTAGAGTACGGAACGAAAATTGTTGGCGGAGTTACACCTGGTAAAGGTGGAACTGAAGCGGCGGGTGTTCCTGTTTTCAACACAGTTGAAGAAGCTGTAAAAGCAACAGGCGCAAACGTATCAGTTATTTATGTTCCAGCTCCATTTGCTGCAGATGCAATCCTTGAAGCAGTAGAAGCAGAACTTGACATGACAATCTGTATTACAGAACATATCCCAGTACTTGATATGGTCAAAGTTAAGCGCTACATGGAAGGCAAGAAAACACGTCTTGTCGGTCCAAACTGTCCGGGTGTTATCACTGCAGACGAATGTAAAATCGGCATCATGCCTGGCTACATTAATACAAAAGGTCATGTAGGCGTTGTTTCACGTTCAGGTACACTGACGTATGAAGCAGTTCTTCAATTGACGAACGCTGGAATCGGACAGTCAACTTCTGTTGGTATCGGCGGAGACCCAGTTAATGGAACAAACTTCATCGATGTACTAAAAGAATTCAACGAAGATCCTGAGACATATGCAGTAGTTATGATCGGTGAAATCGGTGGAACTGGTGAAGAAGAAGCAGCTGCGTGGATTCAAGCGAACATGACGAAGCCTGTTGTTGGCTTTATCGGTGGTCAAACAGCTCCTGAAGGAAAACGTATGGGCCATGCTGGTGCCATCATTTCCGGCGGTAAAGGAACAGCTGCTGAGAAAATCAAAGCACTTAACGCTGCAGGCGTTGAAGTTGCGGACACGCCATCTGTTATCGGCGAAACATTAATTAAAGTAATTAAAGAAAAAGGTCTATACGAAAAGTGTAAAACACATTAATATGAAAGATGCAGCGTGCTAGTTTATGCGCTGCATCTTTTTTTACTTTAAAAGGAGGGATTCGATGGTACTGACAGATGCCGAAAGGCGATTACTAGCGCTCCACTATGTATTTCCGGTGCCTTTGAACAGATTAAACAGACTTTACGAGATAGACCCCAATCTCGAAAAGTTATATGTTTACAAGGCGGTTGAACTTGCTCATATCCTAAACATCTCTGTGTCAAAAGCGATTCAATTGAAAGACAGTCTAGACCGTAACGCAGACACCCCCTACGAAGCGTTATATGAGCGGAATGCAATCACCCCAATCCCGTTCACCAATCCCTTATATCCTGACCAGTTACACGTACTTATTGATCCTCCGGCAGTTCTCTATGCAAAAGGGGACCACACATTACTCGCGAAACAATTTAAAGTGGCTATTATTGGAGCTCGGAAAGCAACTGTTTATTCACAAGAAGTGATGTCGCTTATTGTACCTCCACTTGTAGAAAATGGAGCTATTATCGTATCGGGATTAGCAACGGGAGCCGACACGATGGCGCATATAGCAGCACTTAAATACGGCGGTAAAACAATTGCAGTACTTGGGCATGGATTTTTCCATCTTTACCCGAAAGAGAATCGTGCACTCGCCGAAAGAATAGCACTAAATCATCTTCTAATTACAGAATACCCACCATATGTAAACCCGGAACGTTGGACTTTTCCGATGCGCAATCGTATCATAAGCGGGTTGTCAGATGCGGTCGTTGTCACCGAATCGGCAGATAAAAGTGGAACGATGAGTACGGTCGAACATGCACTTGATCACGGGAAAGATATCTATGCAGTTCCCGGGCCAGTCACATCATTGTTATCAGCTGGTCCAAATAGGTTGATAGATGAAGGTGCAAGACCGGTATGGAACGGGTTCCAAATCGTCGAATCACTCGTTTTCAATGGATGAATAAAACTCTTTTTCATTGAAAAGGTTGCTTTAATCTTAAAACTGGTATACATTTTGCAACAGATATTCTTTTGGGTTAAAGTTCAAAAGGAAGGACAAAAAAAGCCGAGGAGTAATAAGAAGCGTAGCCTTCGAGCACCGCAGCGTATGTTGTTTATATGTGAGGAGCGAAAGAGCAAGCTGACAATAACGCAGCCTAAGATCGCCACGTCCTGTGGCAACAGCCGCGTGACCCGCTTCGAGCGGCCCTTCGACAGCTATTAAGAACTTCTGTTAAAGACTCCGCGTCCTGCGGTAACACAGAAGTCAGCATGTCCTGTGCAAGTCCGGACTTTTTGAACTACCTCTTTTGATGAATAAATACAAAACCTCTTTAAGGAGGCATACACTTAATGGCAGACTACCTAGTAATTGTGGAATCGCCCGCAAAGGCAAAAACGATTGAACGCTATCTCGGAAAAAAATATAAAGTGCGTGCATCACTCGGGCATTTACGTGATCTTCCACGAAGTCAGATGGGCGTAGATACCGAAAATGATTTCGAACCGAAATACATTACGATTCGCGGCAAAGGCCCGATTCTTCAAGATTTGAAAAAAGAAGCGAAAAAAGCTAAAAAAATCTTTCTCGCAGCTGACCCCGACAGAGAAGGGGAAGCGATTGCGTGGCATTTGGCAAACCAGCTTGGCGTAGATATCGAATCAGATTGTCGAGTTGTTTTCAATGAAATAACAAAAGAAGCAATTAAAGAATCATTTAAGAATCCACGTCCAATCGATATGGATCGTGTCGATGCTCAACAAGCCCGCCGAATTTTAGATCGACTTGTAGGCTACAACATCAGCCCTATACTTTGGAAAAAAGTGAAAAAAGGGTTATCCGCTGGCCGGGTTCAATCCGTCGCACTTCGCATGATTATCGACAGAGAAAATGAAATCAATGCATTCGTTCCTGAAGAATACTGGAGCATCTCCGGTCAATTCGAAAAAGACGATACAACATTCGAAGCGGATTTCTTCGGCGATTCGAAGAAAAAAGTAAAACTTACAGACAAACAACAGGTCGATGAAATCTTAAGCCGGTTAAGCGGAGATACATTCGATATTGCGAATGTGGTTAAAAAAGAGCGCAAACGAAATCCGGCATTGCCGTTCACGACTTCATCTTTGCAACAGGAAGCGGCACGAAAGCTAAACTTCCGAGCGAAAAAAACAATGATGCTTGCCCAACAGCTTTATGAAGGGATCAACCTTGGTAAAGAAGGTCAAGTTGGTCTAATTACGTACATGAGAACTGATTCGACTCGAATTGCCGATAGCGCAAAAGAGGAAGCAAGATCATTCATCGAAACAATGTATGGGCAAGAATTTGTAGCGACATCAAAGCCAGCAGCTAAAAGCAGTACCGCAAAAACGCAGGACGCACACGAGGCAGTACGCCCGACATCTGTTATGCGACCACCTGCAGCTATGAAAACAGTATTGTCACGGGATCAACTACGGCTTTATAAACTCATATGGGAACGACTCGTCGCCAGTCAAATGGCGCCAGCGGTACTCGATACGGTTGCGGTCGATCTTGTGAATGGTGATGTTCGCTTCAGGGCGAATGGTTCGCAAGTTAAATTCCAAGGGTTCATGAAAGTGTATGTTGAAGGTGATGATGATAAAGAAGAGGAGAAAGACCGTATCCTCCCGCCGCTTGAAGAAGGCGAACAAGTGAAGTTTAGTGAAATCGATCCCAAACAGCACTTTACCCAGCCACCACCGAGGTTTTCGGAAGCGAGATTGGTCAAGACGCTTGAGGAGCAGGGAATAGGTCGTCCATCAACATACGCACCGACGCTCGACACAATCCAAAAACGAGGCTATGTCGTCCTCGATGCGAAAAGATTCCTTCCGACAGAACTTGGCGGTATTGTTCACCAGGCCGTAGATCAATACTTCCCTAATATTATCGACCTTGAGTTTACAGCTCAAATGGAAAAAGAACTTGATAATGTGGAGCATGGTCTGATTAAATGGAAGAAGGTTATTGATAACTTCTATGGCGATTTTGAGAAGCATGTGCAAATCGCAGATGCAGAGATGGAAAAAATAGAAATCAAAGATGAACCAGCTGGCGAAGACTGTGAGAAATGCGGTTCTCCTATGGTCTATAAATTGGGTCGATACGGCAAGTTTATGGCTTGTTCCGATTTTCCGGATTGCCGCAATACGAAAGCTATTATCAAACCAATCGGTGTGACTTGTCCAACATGTAAAGAAGGACAAGTCGTCGAACGGAAAAGTAAGACAAAACGTATATTTTATGGCTGTGACAGATATCCGGAATGTGAATACGTTTCATGGGATAAGCCGATTACAAGACCATGTCCGAAATGCGAAAGCACGCTAGTTGAAAAGAAACTGAAAAAAGGTGTACAGATTCAATGTACAGAATGTGATTATAAAGAAGATACGCAGTAAAAAAGAAAAGCGGAGGGCGCCGCCTAGATGCGGCAGGCATAAGGCGGTTTGGCGAAGTGGCGTACTTTGCCGCGCAGCCGAAACGACTTATGACCCTAGCCCCTAGGCGCTGGAGTCTGGACAAAAAGAAAAGCGGAAGCGCCTGTTTAGCCCCGAAAAGCGCTGAAGCCTAGACAACAAGAACATTAGAGAGAAGGTGACGGGATGACACCCATCGTAAATGTGATAGGTGCAGGCCTCGCTGGGAGTGAGGCTGCATGGCAAATTGCTAGCCGTGGAGTGAACGTACGTTTATATGAAATGCGACCGGTAAAACAGACGCCTGCGCACCATACAGACAAATTTGCTGAGCTCGTGTGCAGTAACTCGTTGCGCGCGAACAATTTGACGAATGCAGTTGGAATTATCAAAGAAGAAATGAGGATGCTCGACTCTCTCATTATTCGAGCAGCTGACGCTTGTGCGGTTCCTGCTGGAGGGGCATTGGCAGTCGACCGCCACGAGTTCGCTGGCCATGTTACCGACACGATTCGAAACCATCCACTTATCGAAATTATAAATGAAGAAGTGACGGAACTACCGGAAGGCATTACGATTATTGCGACGGGTCCGCTGACATCACCGGCACTTGCTGAACAAATTCGTAAACTGACAGGCGAGGAATATTTATATTTCTATGATGCTGCAGCACCAATTATAGAAAAAGACTCCATTGATATGGACAAAGTCTATTTAAAATCTCGTTATGATAAAGGCGAAGCAGCCTATTTAAACTGCCCAATGAATGAGGAAGAATTTGAACGATTCTATAATGCGCTTGTGGCGGCAGAAATTGTACCCCTTAAAGAGTTCGAAAAAGAAATCTACTTCGAAGGATGTATGCCGGTGGAAGTGGTTGCCCAGCGCGGAGCACAGACTTTGTTATTCGGCGCACTTAAACCAGTTGGACTTGAACATCCGGTAACAGGAAAACTTGCAAAAGCAGTCATTCAGCTTCGTCAAGATGATGCTGCTGGTACTCTATTCAACATCGTAGGGTTTCAAACGCATATGAAATGGGGCGCGCAAAAGGAAGTAATCAGGCTTATCCCGGGTCTTGAAAACGTTGAAATCGTCCGCTATGGTGTCATGCATCGTAACACATTTATTAACTCACCACGTGTGCTTGATGCGACTTATCAGTTAAAGGCAAACTCCAATGTATTTTTCGCAGGACAGATGACTGGTGTAGAAGGGTATGTTGAATCGGCAGGTTCGGGCTTAATAGCCGGCATTAACGCCGCCAATCTGGCACTTGGTAAAGAATTAATCCTTTTCCCGCACGAAACAGCACTCGGGAGCATGGCGCGATATGTCACTGAAGCCAATCCGCAGAACTTCCAGCCCATGAATATCAATTTTGGTCTTTTCCCGGAACTTGGTAAACGCGTTAGGACCAAATTGGAACGTGCTGAGAAGCATGCAGAACGTGCACTTAAAGCGATTAGTGAGTTTCAGTTAGTATCACTATCTTGAATAATTTGATATTAAAAGGAGAAGGCTAGGGATGTATTCCAAGCCTTCTCCTTTTAATTGTCTAAATTACGTTGGCCATGAATACCTATATAAACTAAGCGAAGGTGCCTTACAAGGAATTATTCATTTCAATTTATATTGGAAATTATAAAATCTAGTACGATGGATAAGTTGCGAATAAGAGAATTGACGTCTAGATTACAGTGCTTTTGCTCTGTATATGAACAAATTGTGTCAGGAACATGAACAAATCGAAAGAGGTCAGACTTCTTGGCTATTGATAGTTGCCGTAGGATCAACATGTATTGTATAGTGAATCGTGGATGACTTTTGAATTTCTGGATTAGTCGCTTTCTTTCGGCTATTAGTCAACTCGCTTTACTATGACGTTTCGTAAATAATGTGTTATTATTCAAATGACTCGAAATACTTTAATAACTTAAAGGCTTTTTATTCAGGGAGGATGAAGTGTATGACAGTACAACCTTCTATCATCCGTGATGAATACATTTCGTACGTACGCTTAGAAAAGAACTATTCATATCACACAGTATCAGAGTATGAAAAAGATGTTGATGCATTTCTGTCGTTCCTGGAAGTCGAAGGCATTACAGATTTGAACGATGTGACTTACCCTGAAGCAAGACTTTATGCTACTGAACTGTATGACTTGGGTTTATCGAGAGCATCGATTTCTAGAAAAATATCTTCTATCCGTTCCTTTTTCAAATTTTCAAATGACAGGTATGACATTAGTGATAGCGCATTTCGTTCTCTCCATCACCCGAAGAAGGAAGAAAGACTTCCGGCTTTTTTTTATGAAGAGGAAATGGAGACCTTATTTTCATCCTGTGAGGGGGAAGATAGAAAGTCTTTGCGTGATTATGCACTCCTTGAATTACTCTACGCAACCGGCATGCGGGTCAGCGAGCTGACTGCTGTCAAAATGCATGATATCGATGATCACCTTGGCATTGTTTTGGTAATGGGAAAAGGACGTAAGGAACGATATGTACCATTCGGTAGTTTTGCGCAATCTGCACTGGATGCTTATCGTGAGAAAAGTAGACTGAATTTGATGAAACAGAAAGAGCACGACATGCTGTTCGTCAATTTGCGGGGAGACCCACTGACTGATCGAGGTGTGCGCCATATCTTAAGCATGATGATGGAACGCGCATCACTTCACTCTAAAATCTATCCACATATGATTCGCCACTCTTTTGCCACCCACCTTTTGGCGGGGGGCGCCGACATGAGAACCGTTCAGGAGCTACTTGGACACAGTCACTTATCTTCAACGCAAGTGTATACACATATAACAAAAGAGCATTTAAGGAAAACATATATGAATACGCATCCGCGAGCATAGGAGGATGATCTGATGGAATTCCATGCAACGACAATCTTTGCCATTCGCCATGAAGGGTCTTGTGCCATGTCAGGCGATGGGCAAGTGACGGTAGGAAATGCAGTCGTCATGAAACATACGGCAAAAAAAGTCCGCCGAATTTTTGGTGGTAAAGTACTGGCAGGTTTTGCGGGATCGGTAGCGGACGCTTTTACGCTATTCGAATTGTTCGAAGCCAAACTGACAGAGTACAATGGCAACCTTCAAAGGGCTTCTGTTGAACTTGCGAAAGAATGGCGTGGTGACCGGATTCTACGGAAACTTGAGGCGATGCTCCTTGTAATGGATAACGAGCGTTTGTTACTCGTGTCTGGAACAGGAGAAGTAATTGAACCGGATGATGGTGTTTTGGCAATCGGTTCAGGTGGCCATTACGCACTTGCGGCTGGCCGGGCTTTGAAAAAGTACAGTGGGCATTCGCTCACTGCAGCAGAAATTGCCCAAGCGGCACTAGAGACGGCTGCAGAAATATGCGTTTTCACAAATGATCATATTATTGTGGAGGTACTCGAATGATAAAGAGACAAGAGCTGACACCCAAGGAATTGACTGCACATCTCGATAGATATATTATCGGTCAAGACAAAGCCAAGCGTGCAGTGGCTGTAGCCATTCGTAACAGGTACAGAAGAAGTCTGCTTTCTGATGACGAGAAAAGTGAAATCATACCGAAAAACATACTTATGATTGGTCCGACAGGTGTCGGGAAAACTGAAATCGCGAGAAGAATCGCTAAGCTAGTAAATGCTCCATTCCTTAAAGTAGAAGCGACGAAGTTTACAGAAGTAGGTTATGTAGGCCGTGATGTCGAGTCGATGATAAGAGATTTAACAGAAGCGGGCGTTCGAATTGTTCGGGAAGAGCAGCGTGAAGCTGTGAAAGGGCATGCGGTTATTCTTGCAGAAGAACGACTAATCGAATTACTTGTTCCTGAAAAAAAGAAAATGGGCGGTATGCAAAACCCGTTTGAAATGTTGTTTGGCCAAAAAGCAGAGCAGGAAGAACCTGATTATGCAGAAGTAGCCGAAGTGAAGCGTAAACGCTCTGAGATTGCGACAAGCCTCAAAGCGGGGGAACTTGAAGAACAAATGGTCACTGTAGAAGTTACTGCACAGCAGCCATCTATGTTTGACGCTTTACAAGGGTCGGGTATGGAACAGATGGGTGCGAATATGCAAGACGCATTTTCTTCTCTTATGCCGAAAAAGACAGTCAAGCGCAAAATGAAAGTAAAGGATGCCCGCATCGCACTTGAAGCGGAAGAGGCTGACAAGCTGATTGATCATGATGAAATCTCAAGACGAGCAATCGAGCTTACAGAGCAGTCAGGTATCATCTTCATTGATGAAATGGACAAAATTGCTAGTCGGGGCGGAAGTGGTTCGTCAGCAGATGTTTCACGGGAAGGCGTTCAGCGGGATATATTACCAATCGTTGAAGGCTCGACTGTTTCGACTAAGTACGGTACAGTAAAGACCGATTTCATTTTGTTTATTGCGGCAGGGGCGTTCCATATGTCAAAACCCTCCGATATTATTCCGGAACTGCAAGGGCGCTTTCCAATTCGGGTCGAACTTGAAAAGCTGACGAAGAATGACTTTGAACGTATTTTAAAAGAGCCTGATTTTTCTCTTATCCGTCAATATGAAAAATTGCTCAATACGGAAAATGTTGTTTTGGATTTTACTGACGAAGCAATTAGCCGACTTGCTGAAATTGCATTTGAAGTGAATGATGATACGGAGAATATCGGTGCAAGGCGTCTACATACTATCTTGGAGAAATTACTCGAAGAACTATCGTATGAAGCGGCTGATATCGGACCGGCAACGATTAAAATAACACCCGCGTATGTCGATGAAAAGCTGAAAGATATCGCGAAAAATAAAGATTTATCACATTTTATACTTTAATTGAAACGTTTTAGTTTATTTAATGATTAAAAACCTTTAGAATATTCACTAAACGCTAAGCAACTATTATGAGGAGGAAAAAAACAAATGAATTTATTATCAAAAACACGTGAAATTAACGCAATGCTACAAGAATCGGCAGGAAAACCTGTAAACTTTAAGGAAATGGCTGAGAAGCTTAGTTCTGTTATCGACTGTAATGCATTTATCGTAAGCAGAAAAGGGAAATTACTTGGTTTAGAAATACACCACCAAATCGAAAACGAACGCATGAAGCAAATGTTCGTTGATCGTAAATTCCCTGAGGAATATACAAATCGTTTGTTTGAAGTAAGAGAAACATCTTCAAATCTGGATGTATACAGTTCACACACAGTCTTTCCAGTTGAAAATCGTGAACTCTTCAAAGACGGCTTAACAACAATTGTTCCAATCGTTGGTGGCGGTGAACGTCTTGGTACACTAATCTTGGCTAGACTTAAAGAAGATTTCCAGGATGATGATTTGATCCTTGCGGAATACGGTGCGACTGTTGTCGGGATGGAAATTTTACGTGAGAAATCAGAGAAAATTGAAATCGAAGCACGTAGTAAAGCAGTTGTTCAAATGGCTATCAATTCCCTTTCTTATAGTGAACACGAAGCGATTGAGCACATTTTCCATGAGCTTGATGGTAATGAAGGTCTACTAGTCGCATCTAAAATTGCAGACCGTGTAGGTATTACACGTTCTGTAATCGTAAATGCACTTCGTAAACTAGAAAGTGCTGGCGTTATCGAATCTCGTTCCCTAGGAATGAAAGGGACATATATCAAGGTCCTTAATAATAAATTCCTTGAAGAACTTGAAAAACAAAAATCATAAGTATGTATTAGGTATAAAGGCACTTCTTCCGGATTTGGGGAGAAGTGCTTTTTTGTTCTTTATATAAATCAAAATAAAAGGAATAAACTGACACTTGAAGGGTGTGTATAAGAGTAATGGATAAATGAAGGCTTTGGAACTAAGTATTCTATTTATATAATTAATCTACTATAAAAAAGGTTGTTTTGAACTAATAGATATTATCCTTCTAATATAGACAAGAATCAACAAAATCCGCTACAATAGAAGTATGTGTTAAGAGTAATAGATTAGTACTGGGGAATGAATACTATTTGATTCACCAATAGAGGGAACAAGAGGTGGTAACAATGAATTTGTTTGGATCGACGATAACGCAATTGGAGCGCGGATTGGATTATTCTGCAACAAAAGGGAAAGCGATTTCGCAAAATATAGCAAATGTCGACACGCCGAATTATAAAGCGAAAAATGTCAGCTTTAAAGATGTTTTTGCAAATGTTCAAGCGAATTCGTTGGAAGCTTATAAAACAGACGAGCGGCATATCAATTTCAAGCCTAATACGGCGCATTCAGGTGTTTTTAATTACTCAAATCTTCGTTATCGACAAGATGGAAATGGCGTAGATATGGATAAGGAACAGGCTGATCTTGCGGCTAACCAAATTTACTATAACGCAGTTGTCGACCGTATTAACGGAAAGTTCAATACGTTACAAAATGTAATTAAAGGAGGTCGTTGACGTTGACGATATTCCATAGCTTGAATACGTCTGCATCTGCATTGACAGCGCAACGCATGCGGATGGATGTCATTTCGTCCAATATGGCGAACATCGATACAACGCGGGGGAAAATGGTAGACGGTGAATGGCAACCCTATCGCCGTAAATCAGTTACATTTCAACCGCGTGAAGGGCAATTCTCATCGATGCTAAATGCCTCGATGGGTAAATCAATAAAAGGGTCGGCAGGATATGGCGTTACGGTTTCTAGGATTAAAGAAGATACCGAAACGCCATTTAAACTTGTCTTTGATCCGTCTCATCCCGATGCGAATGACGAAGGATATGTTTCGATGCCAAATGTTGATCCGCTGCGGGAAATGATTGACCTGATGTCCGCTACACGTTCTTATGAAGCAAACGTAACAGTGATTAATGCTAATAAATCAATGCTTATGAAAGCTCTTGAAATCGGCAAATAATGATACTGGAAGGATGTTACCTTAATGGCTATACAGTCTATTTTTAATCCTGTGCAATCAGCAGGAGTACTTAAAATGGAAAATCAAATGAAACCAACTCCAACACCATATGAAGCGCAACAAAGTTTCGGAACCTTTTTAAAAGATGCGATTCAAGAAGTTAATAATAAACAATCAGATTCAGATATGATGACGGAAAAATTAGTGCGTGGTGGCGATGTCGAACTTCATGATGTCATGATTACAGCACAAAAGGCGTCGATTGCGTTAAATGCAACGATGGAAGTTCGAAATAAAGTAATTGAAGCGTATCAAGAAGTCATCCGGATGCCTGTTTGAGTGTACGCGACATATAAGTTGTCCATTATTGAATTACGCAAGTTGACCGGGGGATTACAATGAATGAAAGATTGACGAAAATCAAGACGGATCTACAAACGTTTTGGTCGAGTCGTACAAAAATACAAAAAGGTACTTATATCGGATCCACTATCGCCGTTATTTTAATCGCTGCTTTCTTGACGTTCTTTCTATCAAGGACGGAATATGTGCCACTCTATTCGGAGGTGTCTCGGGCGGAAATCGGACGCATTAAAGAACAGCTTGATGCTCAAGGGGTTAAAAATAAAGTTGCACCAGGTGGGACATCGATACTAGTGCCGCGGGACAGCGTAGACTCTTTATTGGTATCCCTTGCGGCAGAAGGTTTTCCAAACTCAGGAATGATTGATTACTCGTTCTTTGCAGAAAATGCGGGATTTGGAACGACGGACAATGAGTTCAATATGATTAAACTTGCTTCGATGCAAACTGAACTTGCGAACCTGATTAAAGGTATCGAAGGTGTAAAAGATGCAAAAGTAATGGTCACATTGCCAACAGAGAGTGTTTTTTTGAATGAGAGTACGCAACAGGCAAGTGCATCAATCATGTTGAAAACTGATGCGGGACACCAATTCACTGAACCACAGATTACTGCACTTTATAATCTAATATCGAAAAGTATACCGAATCTGTCGACTGATGATATTGTCATCATGAATCAGTACTCCGAGTATTTTGATTTGAAAGCTACAGATAATGCGTACGGACCTAGCATTACGGATCAAATGACGCTTAAAAAAACAATCGAACGTGATTTGCAACGCCAAGTACAGATGATGCTTGGAACAATGATGGGACAAGATAAAATTGTGGTCTCAGTTACAACTGATATTGACTTCCAACTTGAAAACAGGGAAGAGAATCTTGTACAGCCCGTCGACGAGGAGAGTATGGAAGGCATTGCACTTAGCGTACAGCGTCTTACTGAATCGTTTACAGGAAATGGGCCAGTTGCGGGTGGAACTCCTGCAGGAGAGGACCCTACAGATAATGGAACTGGCTACGTGGAAGGGTCCTTTTCAAACGGCGATTATGAAAAAATCGAAGAAACGGTTAACAATGAAGTGAACCGCATTCGTAAAGAAATTGTTGAAAGCCCTTATAAGATTCGTGATATCGGAATCCAAGTAATGGTTGAACCACCAACAGCAGATGATCCAACATCAATGCCACCGGGAATGCAAGATGATGTCCAGCGCATATTGGAAACAATCATTCGTACATCTATCGACAAAGAGGCTGCTGGTGCGCTGACGATGGCGGAATTGAATGACAAGATTGCTGTTTCCGTACAGCCTTTTAATGGGAAAACAGTAGACTTGTCTACACCGAAGTCCGCAATCCCATGGTGGATTTACGTGATTGGTGGGGTCCTTCTTCTTATTATCGGTATTCTAGTGTTTATGTCCATTAGGAATCGCCGAAAAGCGGAAGAAATGGAAGAAGAATTGATTATGGAAGAACAGCTTGCAACATTTGACGTAGATGACATTAATAATGAACTTGAAACAGAAGGAACTGTCCGTAGGAAACAACTCGAGAAGATGGCAAAAGAGAAACCAGAAGAGTTTGCCAAACTATTGCGTACATGGATAGCCGAGGAATGACGGAGGGATGAACTGTGGTTAAGAAAGAAAAAGGGATGACAGGAAAACAAAAAGCAGCACTTCTGCTCATATCCCTCGGTCCGGAAGTGTCAGCAGCAATTTATAAGCACTTGAATGAAGACGAAATTGAGCGCCTAACGCTTGAAATTTCAGGTGTCAAAAAAGTTGAGGCAACCGTGAAAGAAGAAATTATCGAAGAGTTTCATCACATAGCACTTGCTCAGGATTATATCTCGCAAGGCGGTATAGGCTACGCGAAAACGGTACTTGAAAAAGCACTTGGTAAAGATCATGCGCAAGCAATTATCAACCGCTTAACATCTTCATTACAAGTGCGACCTTTCGATTTTGCTAGACGTGCCGATCCATCACAAATTTTGAATTTTATTCAAAACGAGCATCCGCAAACAATTGCGCTTATCTTGTCTTACTTAGAGGCAGAACAGGCTGGACTGATTTTATCGGCATTGCCACAGGAGATGCAGGCGGATATCGCGAGAAGAATTGCGACGATGGACTCAACTTCACCAGAGGTCATCAGTGAAATCGAAGCGGTACTTGAGAGAAAACTATCTTCAACCGTAACGCAAGATTACACGGAAACTGGCGGCGTCGATGCAGTCGTCGAAGTGCTTAATGGAGTCGACAGGACAACAGAGAAAACAATTCTTGATGCACTTGAAATTCAAGATCCCGAACTTGCAGAAGAAATTCGGAAACGCATGTTTGTCTTCGAGGATATTGTTACATTGGATAACCGTTCGATTCAACGTATTATCCGCGACTGTGAAAATGAAGATTTAATCCTCTCGCTGAAGGTTTCTAGCGAAGAAGTGAAAGAAGTCTTGTTCAGGAATATGTCCCAACGGATGGCGGAATCATTCCAAGAAGAGATCGAAGTCATGGGACCTGTTCGATTGAAAGATGTCGAAGATGCTCAATCTCGTATTGTGAGCACGATTCGCAGACTGGAAGAAACAGGTGAAATCATAATCGCTCGTGGTGGAGGAGATGACATCATTGTCTAACGTATTTCGTTCATTCAATACGATATTGGAGGATGGAGAAACGAAAGAAATCTCCATTCGGAGCCTTTACGTTTCGCAAGAAGTCGACGCGGAAGTGAGTTTGTCCTTAGAATCCATACTTGTTGAACGGGACCGCTTGTTGAAAGAGGCCAACACGATAAATGAGCAGGAAAAAGAGGCAATTGAACAACTGAGACAAACTGCCACTGAAGATATCTTATCGATGCAAGCAGCCTGGCAGAACGAAAAAACTGTACTTCAACAACAAGCATATGATGAAGGGTTTCAAGTCGGTTACGAAGAGGGGCGTAATAAGTCATTATCGGATATGGCAGCTTCTATTAGTACTGCAAATGAAACGACGGAGTTATCCTATGAAAATGCGCGTCAATATCTTGTAAGCCAAGAACGCATCATTCTCGATCTTGCAATGCTTTCTACAGAGCGGATTATTGGACAAGCACTTCAAGATGATAAGGAAGTTTATTTATCGGTTGTAAAAAGAGCCTTAAAAGAAACGCGTGAAATGAAAGAGATTAAGTTGTATGTTTCTCTAGATTACTTCGAACTTGTATCCGATAATCGTTCTGAATTGGCATCGGTTTTCCCGCCGAATGTGCCATTCCTTATTTTTGCAAATGATGATTTTGAATCAAACGAGTGCTATATCGAAACAAATCATGGGCGGATTGTTGTCAGCATTGACGAACAGTTGAATGAACTAAGGGAGAAACTCATCGGTATCATGGAAAGTGGTGATTGACGATGAAAAAAGCAGAGGACTTAATTGCGGTCATTCCAAATATAAAGACTTTTAAAAAGCTTGGACGCGTTGTCCGCGTTGTTGGTTTGATGATTGAGTCACAAGGACCTGAAAGTTCAATCGGTGATGTCTGCCATATCCATTTAAATAATACAGGCAAGGCCGACTCGATTATTAAAGCAGAAGTTGTCGGATTTAAGGAAGAAATCGTCATTCTGATGCCTTACACAAATATCCGTGATATTTCTAGCGGTTGCCTTGTTGAAAGTTTGGGGAAACCGCTTGAAATCAAAGTAGGTATGAATTTAGTAGGGAAAGTGCTTGATTCGATGGGGAACCCAATCGATAACAGCATCCTTCCGAGAGGGTTGACGACTGTTCGGACAGAACAAGACCCTCCTAATGCCCTTACCCGTCCGCCAATCAGCGAAAAGCTTGCGGTGGGTGTCAAGGCGATTGATGGTATGTTGACAGTTGGAAAAGGTCAGCGTGTCGGAATTTTCGCGGGATCTGGTGTTGGAAAAAGTACGTTGCTTGGTATGATTGCTCGTAATACGACAGCCGATTTGAATGTCATAGCACTGATAGGCGAGCGTGGCCGTGAAGTCCGCGAATTCATCGAACGTGATCTTGGACCTGAAGGCATGAGTAGGTCGATTGTTGTTGCTACAACATCGGACCAACCTGCGCTTATGCGTATTAAAGGAGCGTTTACCGCAACAGCAATCGCTGAGTATTATAGAGACAAAGGCATGAACGTCATGCTTATGATGGACTCAGTAACACGGGTAGCGATGGCGCAGCGGGAAATAGGACTCGCTGTCGGAGAACCACCTGCTACGCGCGGTTATACCCCTTCTGTCTTTGCTATCTTGCCAAAATTGCTGGAACGTACGGGCACCAATGAGAATGGATCCATTACGGCATTCTATACAGTACTTGTAGATGGCGATGATATGAATGAGCCAATTGCTGATGCAGTTCGAGGAATCCTGGACGGTCACATTGTACTCGATCGGACACTTGCGAACAAAGGACAATATCCTGCAATCAACGTATTGAAAAGCGTTAGCCGGCTTATGAACCATATTGCGGATCCAGAGCATGTCAAAGCAGCAGAAAGATTGCGCGAACTTTATTACACCTACAATAAATCCGAAGATCTGATTAATATCGGAGCCTATAAACGCGGGACATCTAAAGAAATTGATCAAGCAATTGAATTCGAACCACTTATTACAAACTTTTTAAAACAAGGTTTCAAAGATAATATTTCAATTGAGGACAGTATAGCTGAGCTCGTGTCACTCGGTGCGGGAGGCGGGAACGTATGAAGCCTTATAATTACCGTTTTGATAAAGTACTGACTTTCCGTGAACAAGAAAAAACCGAAACTGAAGTGGAATTTAAAGGGTCAGTCGAGGCATTCGAAACAGTTGCCACTAAACTGTATGACTTGCTGAAAAAGAAAGAAGATACGCTCACCGAACAACAGGTCAAGATGGCGGTCGGTTTTTCGGTTAATGAAATTCATTACTATGCTCGATTCATTAGTAGCTTAGAGAAAAGAATAGCAGTGGTACAACAGCAAGTCGTGCAGGCTCGCTCGAAAATGAATTGGTACGAGAATAAGCTGTTGGAAAAGACGCTTGAAGTTCGAAAGTTTGAAAAGATGAAAGAAAAAGATCGTGAACATCATCGAGCTGAAATGGAACAGCTAGAAGCGATTCAGCTCGATGAATTGTCGACGTTGAAGTTCCGCAGAAGAGAAAATAGGTGATAATGTGGTGAAAAAGACTAAACAAACAGAACGAGTACCAAAGGTAGAACAAGAGGGGAAAAGTAGTGCCTTTCAAAAATTGTTACTTTGGGTACTAATTCCATTGTTATTCACAACGGCACTCGTTCTAATCATTGCGAAATTCGCAGATGTCAACGTATTCGACAAGGCGAAAGAGTTGACTGGTAATTTACCGTTCATCACTGAAAAGAAAGAAGAAGATCCTATAGCAGGTGATTTGGTCCTCGAAGAGAGGGTCGTGACGATGCAGGCGGAAATTCAAGAGAAAGAAGCCCAACTATTCAAGGTTCAGCAGGATCTCGATAAATCAGCTACTGAAAATGAAAAATTGCTAATTGAACAAGAGAAACTCCTTGACGAAATTGCGGTGCTAGTGCGCGATAAAGACGACTCCAAACGGAAATTTAGTGATATCGTAACGACATTTGAGCAAATGTCTGCAAAATCTTCAGCACCTGTCATTACGAAAATGAGCGATGCTGAAGCAATACGAATTTTGACGAACTTGAAATCGGATACACTTGCTTCGATTCTGGAAAAAATGTCGCCGGAAGCTGCGGCGAAATATACGACGATGATGACCAAGTAATTGGGACTTTATACAGCTGCTTTTGAAGGGAGGTGAATAAGTGAACATCGCATCATTACAAGCAATGGTTGGGATGAACGTGCAGACTTCGTTGAATAATGTTCAGTCAGGTCAGCAAGCAACAAATTCATTTGGATCGGTTTTCAGCAGTATCGCTGGAAATGTCCAATTAGCTGTCGCTCCTGTACAGGAACTGACTGTCAGCGGGATAACCGATGAATCGATAATGGCAATTTTTAATGCAACTTCTATTGAAGAGCTTGGGACTGCTATTAAAGACCTAACAGATGGCGAAAGTAAACTAGATTCAATTTCTAATCTAGGTAATCTAGAAGAGCTTGCAAGTCTACTCAATCTTGAACCGAAACAACTGATTGAAAGCTTGCTTCAACTATTAGAACAAGCAGGTCTTGACGAAGAGGAATTGTCAGCAGTAGCCAATACGAATGACTTTTGGACGGTATTGAACGCCATTGATAAAGTGGCTCCACAGTTTTTCGCTCAATTGACAGATGCGCTTGAAGGGAAAGGCGAAATATCGAAACAACAGGCAATCGAATTATTGACGTTGCTTAAAACAGCAGAACTTACCGCGCCGAAAACCGATTTGCTTTTGAAGCAGGAACAGCAAGTATTTACACTACAAGGCTATCTTGCAACAACAGGTGAACGTTTCGAAAATGTCCTTAATTCTAGCAGTTCTGCGAAGAATGGCATGGTACAATTGATAGAGTCGAAAAACATAGTCCGATTTGTCGTTCCAGTAGATGCCGCTCGAACTTTGACAGATGATGGAACTATGGAAAAAGGTTCAGAATCATCGCCTAGCACGGTGAGTACCAAAGATGCATCGCAACAAGTTGTAAGTAGTGCATTAGGCACTGTTGTAGCAACTAAAGGTGAACTTACACTTACTGAAGTGGAAAATCGTACGAATGCACGAAATGAAGTTTTGATTAAAGAAATGCAAACTATTTTCAAACGTGCAAATTTCGGTCAAGCGGACGGAACGAACCGCCTTCTCATTAAACTTTATCCTGAACATCTGGGACAAGTTCGAATTGAATTGCTACAGGTAAATGGCATCATGACAGCACGGATTCTTGCATCCACTGCACTTGGTAAAGAGATGTTAGAAAGTCAGTTACATCAGCTTAGAAGCGCATTCCTTCAACAAAATCTGCAAGTAGAACGAATCGACGTTTCTCAAACATTGCAAGATACAACCAAAAACGATCGAGACCAAGCGTTTAATCAGCACTTCAGAAAAGAAGGACAAGAAACAGAAGAGCAACATGAACAAAACGATGAAGAAGAAATGACGTTCCAGGAGTATATGATTGATTTGGGGGTATAACGAATGGCAATTGAAGGACAAAAAGCGATTTCAGGAACGGATTATTTAGTCAATAAAAAGCGGGATGAGCGTAAAACTGGCGATGGAGTTATGGGTAAAGATGATTTCATGAAGTTACTCATCGCCCAATTACAAAACCAGGACCCGACAAATCCGATGAAAGATAATGAGTTTATCGCACAAATGGCTCAGTTCTCAGCACTTGAACAGACGATGAACTTATCGAAGTCGTTTGAAAAGTTCGCGGAAGCACAAGGTCAATCACAACTCATTCAGTACAACAGTTTTGCCGGTAAAGAAGTCCGTTGGCATGAACTAAGAGTTGATGATAAAGGTAATTCGGTTGTAGGTGAAGATGGCAATCCTATCGTTGATGAAGGTACTAATCGTATCGTGTCTGTTAAGTATGACAATGGTTCTGTCAAATTCATTATGGATGACGGCAAAGAATTGACACCAGGTAATATTTCAGAAGTAATGTCTGGTTCAAGTGGAACGAACAGCCTTGTTGAAGCGAGCATGCTAATCGGCAAGAAAGTCGGCTATATCGACGGTGAAGAAGAGAAGATAGGTATAGTCGCTTCGGTTTCCAATAAAGATGGAAAACTGCAATATATCTTAGAAGACGGTACCCGCATTGACGGTAAAAACTTTACATCGATAAGCAAATAACAAAGAACGGAGCGATTGTATGGACAAACTAAACCTCCATCGTATTCCATCACAGCCGCTTATTCGTCAAGGACAGGCACTGGCATCAACACCAAGCCCAAAGCAATCGTTTCTCGAACATCTGAACAAAGCGGCGCAGCCTTCTGAACTTAAAATAAGCAAACACGCATCAGAGCGTTTGGCAGAACGAAACATCCAGATAACGGATGCTGAGTGGGCACATGTCACTGAGAAGGTGAACGAGGCAAAGTTAAAGGGAATTAAAGAATCGCTCGTTTTGATGGACCAGGCAGCACTTATCGTAAGTGCAAAGAACTCTACAGTCATTACAGCGATGGATCGCATGGAAGCGAGAGATCAATTATTTACGAACATCGACGGCACAATTGTGCTTAGTTAAAATTCGGCAGGACCTTTATGGATGCCAATAACCGCTGACTGATAGATGCGGTTACACTTTTTAAAATCGAAAGGGGAAAAATATAAATGTTACGTTCAATGTACTCAGGGATTTCAGGTCTACGAAACTTCCAAACAAAACTAGATGTAATTGGTAACAATATCGCAAACGTTAATACGTACGGATTTAAAAAAGGTCGTACGATTTTTAAAGACTTGATATCACAAACTGTAGCAGGCGCTTCGGCACCGGGCGATGCACGCGGTGGGGTCAACCCAAAACAAGTTGGACTTGGATCCCAAATTGCTGCGATTGACACGCTTCATACAGGTGGGTCTACACAATTTACAGGGAATACATTAGATCTTGCCGTTGCTGGAGATGGTTTTTTCCAAGTGATGCAAGGCAATGAAACTATGTATACAAGAGCAGGGAATTTTTACATGGATAGTAGTGGAGATCTAGTTGATGGTGACGGGAGATATGTGCAAGGTGAGTTAGGCAAGATTACGATACCTACTACGGCATCATCTATGTCAGTAGGTCAAGATGGTACTGTTTATTTTGTGGATCTACCACCAGGCGGTGCCGCTAAAATTGCAGCGGCAGAGGTTATATTTAATCCAATTGAAAAGAATTTTAAAGCTGCTGAAGTGGTTTTGAATACAGCTGAAGCTACTTTGAAAAAAGCTGAAACAGATGTGAAAAAAGCTCAAGCAGATGTGAAAAAAGCTGAAGCTTTGGTTCCAGCCGATGCGACTGCAGTGTCAGCAGCTAAAGCTGTGGAAGTCACAGCTTTAGCTGCTGAAGTCGCAGCTACAACTGCAGTAGGTGCAGCTACAACTACGTTAACACCACTTCGAGGACCATATAATACAGCTAAAGATGTTTTCGACAAGGTAATGTCAGACAATAAGGCAACTCTTCAAGAAGCAGGGCAAATTCAAATGGCAAAATTCTCAAACCCAGGTGGTCTTGAGAAAACAGGCGGTAACCTATTCAGAGAAACTGCGAACTCCGGTGAAGTATTAACTGGTGTTGCTCTTCAACAAGGTTTTGGAAAAGTAGAATCCGGTTTCCTAGAAATGTCCAACGTCGACCTAGCTGAAGAATTTACAGAAATGATTGTCGCACAACGTGGTTTCCAAGCAAACACGCGGATTATCACAACATCCGATGAAATCCTACAAGAACTTGTTAACTTGAAACGATAACTAATCATGAATCACAAATCACAGCACAGGTAATCTAACATAGCTTCACTAGAAAAGGAGGGTCGGGCCGGCTCTGTGCCCGGCCCCTTACATATGATACGAGTTACGCGTCTAAATAAAACCGAATTTACATTGAACGCGCTGTACATAGAGAAAGTCGAGTCATTTCCTGACACGACGATTACTCTTACGACAGGAACGAAATATGTTGTCCTTGATACGGCTGACGAGGTGAATAGCCGTATTATCAAGTTTTATAAGGCGGTCCAGTTATTATCAAATCCGCATATATGGAGTGAAGAAGATGAAGAATAAAGTGCTGTCGGTATCTCTTATTATACTAGTTTGTATCACACTTATCGGCGCAGTTATACTCATTCTCGTTATGCAGCTGAATAAAGGTGATGAAGTAAAAGAGCCAACAATTGATGAGATTATCGAATCATCAGTTGATATAGAAGAAATTACGACAAACCTTGGCAACCAACAATTTGTACGTCTCACTTTGAAAATCCAGACAGATAATAAGTTGGCTGGAGAAGAACTTGCAAAAAGGGACTTCCAAGTGAAAAATATTGTTATCCAAGAACTTTCCGAGATGACGTCGAAAGACCTTGAAGGGAAAGCTGGCAAAAAGGCATTTGAGGATGCCTTAATAGCACATCTCAACCCACTAATGCAAAATGGGGAAGTTCAAAAAGTCTATATCGTATCTTACATTATTCAATAACTAGTCAAGTTGAACAAATGAATACCCATATTACTATATAAACTGGGCGAGAGGCACCCCCTAGCGCCGCAACGGATTCAATTGAATTCACCTATATAGTCAAGTAGTTACACTAGAGTCTGATAGCGGGAGGTGACCATATAATGGCCGGGGATATATTATCCCAAAGTGAGATCGACGCATTATTATCTGCGATTTCAACAGGGGAAATGTCTGCAGAAGACATGAAAAAAGAAGATGAGACACGGAAAGTAAAAGTGTATGATTTTAAACGTGCCCTTCGATTTTCTAAAGATCAGATTCGCAGTTTAACGAGAATTCATGAGAACTTTGCAAGACTATTAACAACGTATTTTTCAGCACAACTACGAACGTATGTCCAAATTAGTGTTGCATCGGTTGATCAGATTCCGTTCGAGGAATTTATACGTTCAATTCCGAATATGACCTTAATTAATATTTTTGAAGTTCCACCGTTAGACGGTAATATCCTGATGGAAGTAAATCCGAATATTGCTTATACGATGCTCGATCGAATGATGGGTGGGGTTGGAGAAAGTCCGGGAAAAGTCGATAATCTGACTGAAATTGAATTGAAGATTATGACAAATTTATTTGAACGTTCATTTGACAATTTACGCGAGGCATGGTCAGGAATTATTGATATCGACCCATTCTTAACTGAGATTGAAGTCAATCCTCAATTCCTTCAAATGATATCGCCGAATGAAACGGTCGTCGTTATCTCTTTCAATATTATCATCGGAGAATCTAGTGGAATGATCAATATCTGTATTCCACACGTCGTTCTTGAACCAATCGTTCCGAACTTATCGGTACGTTATTGGATGCAGACCAACAAGAAAGAGCCTACGACAGAGCAAAGTATGGTTATTGAAAAACGTTTAAAACAAGCTCCTTTGTCTGTTATCGCGGAACTTGGCAATGCAGAGATGACAATTGAGGATTTCCTCTACCTTCAAGCGGGGGATGTCGTAAAGCTAGACCGTAAAATTGACGATCCACTCGTTATAAACATTGGTGGTATTCCTAAATTCACGGCACAGCCGGGGCAATTGAAAAATAAGATGGCTGTTCAGATAATAGATACAAAGATCGGAGGGGATGAAGATGATGAGTGATAATATCCTTTCGCAGGAAGAAATTGAAGCATTACTTCGTGGGGAGCCTTTGTCGACCGATGAGCCTAAGGACTCCACCACTCAGGGAATAATTACTGCAGATTATTTAGACGATATGGAAAAAGATGCGCTTGGTGAAATTGGTAATATCTCTTTCGGTAGTTCTGCAACAGCATTATCTGCATTGCTCGGACAGAAAGTTGAAATAACGACGCCGACTATATCGGTTGTGGATAAAGAAGCTTTAGAAGTAGAATTCATTCATCCATATGTGGCCATTAAGGTAGACTATACAGTGGGTCTTAGCGGTATGAACTTACTTGTTATAAAACAAAGCGATGCAGCGATCATTGCGGATCTTATGTTAGGCGGCAATGGTTTAAATCCAAATACAGACCTTGGTGAAATCCATTTGAGTGCGGTCCAAGAGGCGATGAATCAAATGATGGGTTCAGCGGCGACTTCGATGTCGACTTTGTTCAATAAAAAAGTCGACATTTCACCGCCAACAATTGACTTGATGGACGTTCTTGAAGACCAAGGACGGGATCTTATTCCCGAAGATGATTTAATGATTAAAGTATCGTTTGCACTTAAAGTAGGCGACCTGATCGATTCAAACATTATGCAATTAGTTCCACTAGGATTTGGGAAGAAATTAGTTGCCTCTCTCATGGGTGGTGATGCAGAAGAGGAAACTGCGGCAGTTGCCGAGATGACTCGACCAACAGAACAGCAATCCACTCCTATCCAACAGCCAGCACATCAACAACAAGTGCAGCAGCAGTCGTACGAACAAAATGGTTATGACCATGGTAAGCAGCAACCGGTTTATGACACACAATACGGACAGCCAGCACCGCAACAGCAGATGCAAATGCGTCCGCAACAACCGCAGGTACAAGTACAGCAGGCACAGTTTGCCAACTTTGAAAGTCCATCTTTAAATAAGTCAGAGTCCAATAACTTGAACATGCTCCTTGATATACCTTTACAAGTAACGGTCGAACTTGGCAGAACAAAGCGTTCGGTTAAGGAGATTTTGGAAATGTCGAGCGGTTCCATTATTGAATTGGACAAACTTGCGGGAGAACCGGTTGATATATTAGTAAACAACCGCCATATCGCAAAAGGGGAAGTTGTCGTTATCGACGAAAACTTCGGGGTACGAATCACAGATATTCTAAGCCAAGCGGAACGTTTAAATAATTTAAGATAATTTAACGGGGGTAATGATAATGAGTAGACGTATATTAATAGTAGACGATGCAGCTTTCATGCGAATGATGATAAAAGATATTTTGACAAAAAACAATTTCGAAGTGGTTGGTGAAGCAGCAGACGGTGTACAAGCTATTGAAAAGTATTTCGATTTAAAACCTGATCTTGTCACAATGGACATTACAATGCCTGAAATGGATGGTATTGCAGCTTTAAAAGCAATAAAAGAAAAAGACCCTGCGGCAAAAATCATCATGTGTTCAGCAATGGGGCAGCAGGCAATGGTAATCGATGCGATTCAAGCTGGTGCAAAAGACTTTATCGTCAAACCATTCCAGGCAGATCGTGTTGTTGAAGCAATCGAAAAAGCATTAGGATAATCGAAGGATGAAATTAACGATTGTACAAAAATTCTTGTCAGCTTTTATTCTACTTATCTTCCTAGTAACCCAATTGCCATACGTATCCGTCCACGCAGAGACCGATACTGATCCGAATAAACCGGTGTCCGAACTATTTAACAAAGAACCGGAAAAGGGTACCAGTACGGACACCGATGAGGACGCTATAACACCGCCCGCTGAAGATCTCACTACGGACAAGGCGGATGTCGGTTCCTCCGCGGGGGACTACATAAAAACGTTATTCGCTTTAGTGTTCGTCCTTGGATTATTATTTGGTCTATTGAAGTTCGTTAATCGGAAAAATAAGCTCTACGATAAAAATCGACTTATGAAAAACATGGGTGGTATTTCGCTCGGACAGCATAAATCGATTCAACTGGTCGTCATAGGCGAATCCTATTACCTTATCGGGGTCGGAGACGATATCCGATTGTTAAAAGAAATTACGGATCCCGATGAAATTGACAAACTAGTTGAATTCTACGCGGGTGATAATAGTACGGAGATAGTATCCGGGATGCTCAATCGGATACTTGCTAAAGTAGCGGGTAAATCGAAGAGTAACTCGAGTGTGAAAACGGAAGAATCACCCGATTTCAGTACTGTTTTTCAATCAAGGCTTGAGGAGATGAAAGAAGAGAGAAAACGGCATATCAGCCGGTTGACAGAAAAGGAGCGCAACCGCGATGAATGATATTGCTCAGTTTTTTTCAGACAGTGATCCGTCAAATGTATCGACATCTATCAAAATGATGCTACTTCTGACTGTATTGTCCTTAGCGCCAGCTATTCTAATTTTAATGACTTCTTTTGCAAGGATTGTCATCGTTCTGTCATTCGTCAGAACGGCACTTGCAACGCAACAAATGCCTCCAAACCAGGTAATTGTTGGACTAGCACTGTTCCTGACGTTTTTCATCATGGCTCCAACGTTTCAGCAAGTGAATGATCAGGCTCTTACTCCGCTATTTGCGGACGAGATTTCGCTTGAAGAAGCTTATGAAAAGGGAAGTATCCCACTTAAAGAATTTATGAGTAAGCATACTCGGCAGAAGGATTTGGAGTTATTCCTTCGTTACAATAAAGCGGATCGACCTGAATCACTTGAAGACATTTCACTGACAATGTTAGTTCCGGCATTTGCTTTGAGTGAAATTAAAACTGCATTCCAAATGGGTTTTATGATCTTCATACCATTTTTAGTTATCGATATGATTGTAGCGAGTATCCTTATGTCGATGGGGATGATGATGTTACCACCAGTTATGATCTCGTTACCGTTTAAAATATTGCTATTCGTCCTTGTTGACGGATGGTATCTCATTATTAAATCATTGTTGCAAAGTTTTTAGGAGGGGTTTTGAATGACAGAGGAATTAGTCGTAGAGATAGCTGAGCGTGCAATCTGGGTCATTCTTTTGACTTCAGGCCCACTCCTTATCCTTGCACTAGTGACAGGGCTTTCCGTGAGTATTTTCCAGGCAACCACGCAGATTCAGGAACAGACACTAGCATTCGTGCCTAAAATTGTTTCTGTCCTAGTTGGAATTGTCATTTTTGGTCCATGGATGCTAGCACGGGTTACAACGTTTACAGCGGATATCTTTGAGAATCTTGGACGGTATATCGGGTGATTAAATGGAAGAACTAGTCCCTTCATTAGCAGCATACTTACTTATCCTGACTCGAGTTACTGCATTTTTTGTTACACTGCCACTATTTTCTTATCGTGCAATACCGTCTACTCAGCGTATCATATTTGGTGCTTTGCTTGCGTGGGCGATGGTCTATACAGTGGACATGCCTGTACTGGAGATTAATGGAGCGTATCTATTGTTAGTCGTGAAAGAGGCAATGACAGGATTATTCATTGGAATCATCGCGTTCATCGTTATGTCTGCCATTCAAATCGCTGGCGGTTTTATCGATTTTCAAATGGGATTTGCAATTGCGAACGTTATTGATCCGCAAACTGGAGCGCAATCTCCACTTCTTGGTCAATTTTTTAACTCGTTGGCGATTCTATTATTACTGGCGTTAAACGGCCATCATATGCTCTTGGATGGTATTTTTTATAGCTACCAATTCATCCCGGCAGATCAACTTTGGCCGGCCTTTGGTCAAGAGGGAATGGTTGATTTCGTCATTCGGACTTTTGCAACCTCATTTGCAATCGCCTTCCAAATGTCAATTCCAATCGTCGCAACATTATTCCTCGTCGATTTAGCACTTGGAATCACTGCAAGAGCGGTGCCACAATTAAATATTTTCGTTGTAGGTTTCCCAATCAAGATTGGGGTTAGTTTCATCGTTCTGTTCATTATGATGGGTGTTATGGTTCAAATGATGAAGAAATTATTTGAAGTAATGATTATTAGTATGAGGGACTTGATGTTAATTCTTGGAGGTGGCTAGTATGATGTTGCGGCTTGATCTGCAATTCTTCGCAGGGGAAAAGACCGAAAAAGCCACTCCTAAAAAACGTCAAGATTCTCGAAAAAAAGGCCAGGTTTTAAAAAGCCAGGATGTTACAAGTGCAATCCTGCTACTTGCCGTGTTCCTTTTCCTGTTTTTTGCCGCAGGATTTATGAGGGACCGCTTTTTCGTGTTTTTCCATCAGGCATTCACTGAATATATACCTATATCTAATCTAGATGAGGATCAGGCAATGCTCATTTATGGAGATGTCTTAATCCAAATGGCATTTCTTTTATTACCCGTCATGCTCATTGCCGTAGTTGCAGGGGTGGCAGGGAATCTATTTCAGTTCGGTTTGCTTCTTACTGCTGAACCATTGAAAATGGATTTGAAGAAAATAGATCCAATTAAAGGACTTAAGCGAATTTTTTCAATCCGTGCCATTATTGAATTAATGAAGTCGGTACTAAAAATTTCATTTATCGGAACAACTACAACACTTATCCTCATGTCGAATATCGATAAAGTACTAGGACTGGCATTTAAAAGCCCCTGGGACATATTAACGACGGTCGGGCAACTTGCCGCATTGATGGGAATAACGGCAGCATTTGTTTTGTTATTCATATCAATTCTTGACTTTATGTATCAAAAATATGACTATGAAAAAAATCTCCGAATGTCCAAACAGGATATTAAGGATGAATATAAAAACTCTGAAGGGGATCCCCTTATAAAATCTAAGATCAAGCAGCGCCAACGCGAAATGTCGATGCGACGTATGATGCAGGAAGTGCCCAATGCAGATGTCGTCATCACTAATCCGACCCATTATGCAATTGCACTGAAGTATAAGGATGGGGATATGGATGCGCCCATCGTTGTTGCAAAAGGTGTTGATTTCGTCGCTCAAAAGATTAAATTGATTGCCACTGAAAACAACATTGTCATGGTAGAAAACAGGCCACTTGCCAGAGCGCTCTATGACGATGTTGAAATTGGAGGAAGGATTCCTGAAGAGTTCTTCAAAGCAATAGCTGAAATACTCGCGTATGTATACAGAATTCAACGTAAAATTTGATTTGGCCAATAAGGAAGGATGTAGTTCAATTCCCCCTCTGTTGACCAAAAGCCTCGGACGTACAGGACGCAAATACACCGAGGCGTATTTGATTAAATAATAGAAAGTAGGGATGACATGCAATTCAGAGATATAGGAGTACTCGCGGCGGTAATCATGATCGTTGCGATGCTTGTCATCCCGCTTCCACCATGGCTTTTAAGTTTCTTGATAATTATAAATATTACACTTGGACTTTTAGTTCTTTTAACTGCCATGAACATGCAGGAAGCGTTACAGTTTTCAATTTTCCCTACCTTATTACTTTTGCTTACACTTTTCCGTTTGGGCCTTAACGTTTCAACGACTCGGGCAATTTTGTCAAACGGAGATGCGGGTGGAGTTGTTGAAACGTTCGGTACCTTTGTTACGGGAGGAAATATCGTCGTCGGTCTCGTTATCTTCGTCATCCTTGTCATTATTCAGTTTATCGTCATTACAAAAGGGGCGGAAAGGGTTTCTGAAGTAGCTGCCCGTTTTACGCTCGATGCAATGCCAGGGAAACAGATGAGTATCGATGCTGACTTGAACGCCGGTATGATTTCTGAAACAGAAGCACGAACGAGACGTGAAAAAGTCAGTAACGAAGCCGACTTTTATGGAGCAATGGATGGGGCAACAAAGTTCGTTAAAGGAGACGCAATTGCCGGTATTATTATCGTTATTATCAACCTACTTGTTGGGATGATAATAGGGGTAGCTCAAATGGGACTGCCATTTGCAGAAGCTGCCATCCTCTTCTCACAATTGACGGTCGGTGATGGTATCGTTTCACAAATACCAGCCCTCCTTATCTCAACTGCAACAGGTATTGTTGTTACACGTGCCGCGTCAAAAGGGAACTTGGGGTCTGATATAACAAATCAGCTTCTTGGACAGCCCAAACTTCTTTACGTCGCAGCTGTAACAGTGTTGTTACTTGGTCTTGCTACTCCTATTAATGACATATTTACACTTCCGATTGCAATTACACTTGCCGTCGCGGCCTATATAATGTCTAAGAAGGAAGTAGAAGATCCTAAAGAACTATTGGAGATGGAAGAAGATGTTGAAACGGAAGGTCTTAAAAGTCCAGAGAATGTCGTCAATCTACTTAATGTAGATCCAATCGAATTCGAGTTTGGCTATGGGCTTATCCCGCTCGTTGACGCGACGCAAGGGGGGGATTTACTCGACCGTGTCGTCATGATTCGTAGGCAGCTTGCAATTGAGCTGGGTCTTGTTATTCCGGTTGTTCGTATTAGGGATAATATCCAGTTACAACCAAATGAGTATAGAATTAAGATTAAGGGAAGTGAATTAGCAAGAGGGGAATTACTTCTCGATCACTACCTAGCGATGAGTCCGGGTGGAGATGATTCGATTGAAGGGATTGATACAATCGAGCCATCATTCGGACTTCCTGCCAAATGGATAACGGAAGATGTGAAAGAAGATGCAGAGATTCTCGGTTATACGGTTGTTGACCCGCCGAGTGTTGTGTCAACGCATCTGACAGAAGTCATTCGTGCGAATGCTGCGGATTTGATTGGCCGTCAAGAAACAAAACAACTTGTCGATCATGTGCGTGAAACATTCCCGATTCTTGTCGACGAGCTCACGCCTACGCCGTTATCGATTGGTGAAATTCAAAAAGTACTTGCGAAGTTGTTGAACGAGCATGTTTCGGTACGGAACTTGCCAATCATCTTTGAAACACTTGCGGATTATTCGAAATATACATCAGATGTTGACGTCTTAACAGAGTATGCTAGACAGGCTCTTGCAAGGCAAATTACAAATCAGTATGCATCGGCTGGGCAATCGCTTAAAGTGTTAACCGTCTCTGGCAAAGTTGAAAAAATGATTGCAGATAGTATCCAGCAAACGGAACAAGGTAATTATTTATCACTCGACCCACAACATTCCCAGGAAATCCTCGAGTCGATTGCTGGGGAAGTAGAACGTGTCGCATTGATGGATCAATCGCCGGTCGTTCTCTGTACGCCAGCAATCCGCATGTATTTGAGGCAAATAACGGAACGATACTTCCCTCAAATTCCAGTATTATCTTACAATGAACTTGAAGCTTCAATTGAAGTCCAAAGTGTTGGGGTGGTGGATATCTGATGAAAATGAAAAAATATACAGCGGAAACAATGGTAGAAGCCATGAAAAAAGTTCGTATGGACTTTGGGGATGATGCACTCATCCTTAGTTCAAATGTCGTTAAATCTAAAGGGTTTCTAGGCCTGTTTAAAAAGAAATCTGTGGAAGTTGTTGCGGGTTTTGATGAACCGGTTTCGAAAATAGAAGAAATTGTTCTTCCACCTACTTCATTGCACGTTGAAAGAGGTGACGATACGTCCGCAGCATTAAAAAAAGAAATGAGCGAAATGAAAAAGATGTTGAAGGATATGCAGCAAGCCGCTACTCATTCCCGTTTTCCGGATGAAGTGAAACCGTTACTTACTCATCTAGAAAAACAGGGATTGTCCACAAATATTATCACTGAGTTGGGTGAGGATCTTTACGATAGGATGAAAGCGGAGAAAAAAGATTTCACAAATGAAGAACAACTACTCATCGTAAAACAACTTCTTGAACGGCAAATCGGTGAATTGCCGTTCGGGGGCATTTCTTTCAATAAAAAGTTCATTAATGTTCTTGGACCAACAGGGGTTGGAAAGACCACAACCATTGCTAAAATTGCTGCAAGGGCACTTCTTGAAAAGAAGAAGAAGATCGGTTTTATCACCACTGACACGTACCGAATTGCAGCAATTGAACAGCTACGTACATATGCGAACTTGTTACAAGCTCCTGTAGAGATTGCATATAACAGCAAGGATTTCGAACAAGCAATCGAAAAATTGGCTGACCGTGACCTGATATTTATTGATACGGCAGGTCGAAATTACAAAGAGGCTAAATTCGTAGAAGATTTGACACGTTTAATCGATTTTTCGCTTGATATGGAATCGTATCTTGTTCTTTCAATGACGTCTAAAGAGGAAGACATGCGGGCAATTATTGAACAGTTCAAGTCATTTTCGGTTGAAAAGTTCATCTTCACGAAAATGGATGAAACCGGTTCAATTGGTCCGATGTTTAATCTTATGAAGGACTATGGTATTGGAACCGCGTATTACACGGATGGTCAGGAAGTGCCGGAAGATATTACCGAGGCAGATAGTACGAAACTGATTTCATTGTTAGTAAAGGGTGCTCATGATGCGTGATCAGGCGGAAACACTTAGGCTCAAGATGCTGAAGTCCCAAGGTAAACTGTCAAAATCGATTGCCATTGTCAGTGGTAAAGGGGGTGTTGGGAAATCGAATTTCTCAACAAATTTCGCCCATGCGCTTTTAGCTAAAGGTAAAAAAGTAATTATCATTGATATGGACATTGGAATGGGCAACATCCACATTCTTCTTGGTATGGCACCGCGGAATAGTTTGACAGACTATTTACTTAATAAGGTAGAAATTGATGAAGTGGTAAATGAAGCGCCTGGAGGTTTGTCGTTCATTTCTGGGGGTTCTGGGCTGGATATGGTGATGGAATGGTCAGCAGCTATGTTCGATAGGCTAATCCAAGCGTTTGAATATTTACAACAAAAATATGATTTTATCTTGTTTGATATGGGAGCGGGGGCAACGCAACGTTCAATCGAATTGATTGTCGCTGTCGATGAAATTATTGTCATTTCGACAACTGAACCAACATCCATCACGGATGCCTATTCCATGATGAAATTTATTTGTTTGCAAGATCCCGATAAGGTATTCAGCATCGTCAGTAACCGTGTTTCAAAGGGGGATGATGGCAATGATGCTGTAACGAGACTTCAATATGCTATGCGTAAGTTCTTAGGGAAAGAGACTAAGATTCTTGGCTTCCTACCTGAAGATCCTGTAGTTCATAAGGCTGTACTTGCACAGGAGCCATTTTTACTGCTATATCCCAAAGCTCCTATATCCCAAAGAATGATGGCAATTGCAGAGTCGTTTGTTAGTCCAAGTTCTGAAGAGGGGTTCAAACAAGGAGAAGGATTCCTCGGTAAAATGAGAAGTATATTTGCGAAAGGGCGTGGATGATTTGAATACAGGCAATCGTAAGAAAGTGTTGGTTGTGGATGATTCGGCATTTATGCGTAAGCTTATATCTGACTTCCTGTCGGGCCATCCGGAAATTGAAGTAATAGGAACTGCACGCAATGGTAAAGAGGCCGTCGAAAAAGTAGAAACTTTGAAGCCGGACGTTGTGACCATGGATATTGAAATGCCAATTATGGATGGTCTCGAAGCGTTAAAAGAAATTATGTCGCGCAATCCATTGCCGATTGTCATGTTGTCGAGCACAACAAAAATTGGTGCGGAGAACACCATGCTCGCTATGGAATACGGTGCAGTTGACTTCGTTGCGAAACCGGGTGGGGCAATATCCTTGAATCTTCACGAGGTGAAGGAAGAAATTCTAGGAAAAGTCATTGCCGCTTCAGAGGTACGGCTGGCTACGCTGACAAGAAAAATTACGGGGCGACGTTTGACGCATGTGATTAGTTCAAACCCAGTTACTAAACCGGTTGGAAAAGTTGCTGAAATACCTACCTTTATCCCTAGTCGGAGTCAGTTAACGAATGTGTCCAAAAATAAGATTCCCAAAACAGGCAAAACATTTGTTATAATAGGCACATCGACAGGGGGACCTAGGGCACTGCAAGAAGTGCTGACGGGTATACCCGCATTAATCGGTGTTCCAATTCTAGTTGTTCAACATATGCCTCCAGGTTTTACAAAATCCCTTGCAGATAGACTGGACGGTCTTTGTGATATTCATGTAAAAGAAGCAGAAGATGGCGAGTTGCTTGAAAATGGTACAGCCTATATTGCACCGGGTGGCAAACATCTTAAAATGATGAAAAAAGGCATGTTCTATTATGTTCGGCTAGATGCAGTGGATCCTCCACGAGCGGGACATCGCCCATCCGTTGATGTTCTGTTGGAGTCAGCTGCCGAGAATACAGAGTTGAACTTTTTGACCGTTATCATGACAGGCATGGGGTATGACGGGAAAAACGGTATGGAAGTGTTACGAAAAAATGGTAAAACAATTACTATTGCAGAATCGGCAAAGACATCAGTCGTATATGGCATGCCAAAAGCAATAAAAGAAGCTGGTTTTGCCGATGAGGTCGTTGACTTACACGATATTTCAGAATCGATTATTGGTATTATAAAGTCTTGAAGGAGGCGTCACGATGGATACAAATCAATACTTGGAAATGTTTATAGATGAGAGTAAGGAGCATCTACAAGCATGCAACGAACATCTGTTGGAACTCGAGAAAAACCCGCTAGATCTTGCCATTGTAAATGAAGTATTCCGGTCCGCTCATACGTTGAAAGGGATGTCGGCAACAATGGGATATGAAGACATCGCCGATCTTACACATATGATGGAAAATGTATTGGACGCAATCCGTAATTCGAAAATTCGTGTTACAGCTGAAATTTTGGATGTCGTTTTTCAAGCTGTCGATTACCTTGAAGAGATGGTGATGGATATCGCCTCAGGTGGAACCGGTAAGAAGGATGTAACCAAACTTGTTGAATCATTGAACAGGATTGAAGTTGGTGGGGCGGTGGTAGCTGAAACTGCAGCAGCTGTTGTACTAGAAGATAAAGTTAGCCATGAAGATTCACTTCGTTATGATGGGTACGAAATGACTGTCCTTAGTCAATCATTTGAGCAAGGATTTAGCGCATTTGAAATTAATGTGAAACTACGAGACGATTGTTTATTGAAAGCAGCAAGGGTGTATATGGTATTTGAAATACTGGAAAAATCCGGTGAAATCATTAAATCTGAGCCCAAAGTAGAACGGCTAGAAAATGAAGACTTTAACGAAACGTTTACAGTGGCGCTTATTACAAAAGAAGATGCGGATGTTTTGAAAGCCAAAGTATTAAAAGTGTCCGAAATTGAAAGCGTGACTGTCATACCTGTTACAACTGATTATTTGATGCGTGATACAGATGAAGAGTCCGCTAAAGAGTCAGAATCGATTACGCCTACTACTATAGATGCAGATGCTAAAAAAGGGAAACGCAACTCAGGCGTACAATCCGGTAATAAAACAATTCGTGTGAATATTGATAGACTTGATGTTCTCATGAATCTTTTCGAAGAGCTGATCATTGATCGGGGAAGACTTCAATCAATTGCAAGTGAAATCCATAACCCAGAATTGAATGAAACGGTCGAACGGATTACACGTGTATCTGGTGACTTGCAAAACATCATCTTGAACATGCGCATGATACCGGTTGAGACTGTATTCAATCGTTTCCCTAAAATGGTCAGGCAGTTGGCACGTGATCTTAACAAGAAAGTTGAACTCGAAATCATTGGAGCTGAAACTGAACTTGATCGAACAGTTATTGACGAAATCGGGGATCCGCTTGTTCACTTGATTCGTAATGCACTGGATCATGGTATCGAAAGTCCGGCTGAGCGTGTTGCCAAAGGGAAGCCTGAAGAAGGTACTGTAACTTTACGTGCTTATCATTCAGGTAATCATGTATTTATAGAGCTTGAAGACGATGGAGCCGGTGTCAATCGTGAACGTGTACTTGCAAAAGCAATTAAAAGTGGCATTGTAACAAAAGAGACAGCTGAAACACTGACGGACCGTCAAGTAGCTGAACTCATTCTGGCATCTGGATTCTCGACAGCTGAAAAAATTTCGGATGTATCTGGACGCGGTGTAGGGTTAGATGTCGTGAAAAATACCATTGAATCGCTCGGCGGGTTTATGTCAATTGAATCGAAAGAAGGACAAGGTTCCTTATTCCAAGTTCAACTTCCATTAACCTTATCAATCATTTCCGTTATGCTAGTAGAATTGAAAAAAGAAGTGTTTGCAATTCCTTTGTCATCAATCATTGAGACGGCTATCATTCAGACTTCTGAAATTATGAATGCGCATAACCAACAAGTTATCGATTTCCGTGGCAATATCATACCACTATTAAATTTGACGGAAATTTTCGAAATACCAGAACAAAATGGTGAGTTGGATGGCTATCAGTCTGTAGTTATTGTCCGTAAAGGCGAAAGATTAGCGGGACTGGTTGTCGATTCATTCATTGGGCAACAGGAAATTGTGTTGAAATCGCTTGGTAATTATTTGCAAAGTGTATTCGCGATATCCGGTGCAACGATTCTTGGAAATGGACAAGTTGCACTCATTGTCGATTGCAACGCATTGATTAAATAAGCGGGGGTGAAAAATATGACTGATAAACTCAATCAAAAAGAAATGAAAGTAATTGTTTTTCAATTGTTAGATATGGAATATGCCATCAGTGTCGATATCGTTCAGTCAATCGAAAAAGTGCTTTCGATTACCCGGGTTCCCAAAACGCCAGCTTATGTTAAAGGAGTTATTAACCTTAGAGGGATCGTTACGCCAATTGTCGACTTACGTGAGCGGTTTGGTCTCGCATCAAAAGAGATGGATGACAGTACAAGAATAATAATTGTCACGTTAGATGAATATGATGTAGGGCTGATTGTAGATGCTGCGAATGATGTACTCGACATTCCAGTGAATGCAATCGAACCACAACCAGAAGTCGTCGGTACTATAGAGTCAGACTTCATATCCGGCGTCGCTAAAGTGGAAAAACATCTTCTTGTTATGCTGAATCTAGATAAAGTTCTTGAGCCCGTGAAGCGGGTGGCATCAGATGAATTCTGATAATAAAATTACGGACATGCATCTTGATGTCTTGAAAGAAGTGGGGAATATTGGAGCGGCACACGCGGCAACTTCATTGTCACAACTGCTTAACCGTAAAATTGATATGCATGTTCCGAATGTCAAACTAGTGTCATTTGATGAGATGTTTGACCTTGCCGGTGGTGCTGAAACAATAGTAGCTGGAATCTTCCTCCGAATTGAGGGAGATTTGTCCGGCAGTATGTTTTTTGTGCTACCCGTGGAATCAGCAAATCATTTCATCAGAAGATTGATTGAGGACGAGACATTCGATTTTGCCTCTCCTAATCTTCCTGAAATAGGAGTATCCGCCATGCAAGAACTTGGCAATATTCTTTCAGGTTCATATTTGTCCGCACTGTCCGATTTTACGGGCTTGAAAATTTATCCTACAGTACCTTCGTTAAGTGTCGACATGGTTGGTGCAATCGTCAGTTTCGGGCTTATTGAAATCTCTCATTATAGCGATGAAGTCATCGTTATTGACACGCAGATTCGTGAGGAAGGTGAGGAAGGAATTTCAAGTGTAAACGGTCACTTTTTCCTGCTTCCGGACCCCCCATCTTACGTTACTATTTTCCGTTCACTAGGTGTAATGTGAGATGATGATTTTGAACGAGGTAATTCGGGTAGGAATCGCGGATATGAATATCGTCAAGGAACCGATGACAATTAGAACTTCAGGTCTGGGTTCATGTGTCGGAATTGTACTCTACGATGAGCGTAAAAAGATTGCGGGAATGGTACATATCATGCTTCCGGATTCCAGTCTTGGTAAATCGGATCGCATTAATGTCGCTAAGTTTGCGGATACCGGTATTTATGCGTTGATGGAATTGCTCAAGGCGGAAGGTGTCAGACCGATGGCTTTGAAGGCGAAAATTGCGGGTGGTTCACAAATGTTTCAATTCGGTTCAAGCGACACGATTCGCATTGGTCCGCGAAACGTTGAAGCCGTTAAACAAGAATTGAAACGATTGTCTATCCCGATTATTGCTGAAGACACCGGGGGCTCGAGCGGCCGTACAATTGAATTTAATCCTACAGAATCAATGCTTAACATCCGAACAGTAAATTTAGGAACGAAGGAAATTTGAAGATAGAGCGGATGAATTCGACCGCTGGATAATTACGCATGGTGGCTGATTAGTTCAGTCGCCTTTTTTGCACCAAGAAACTATAAATCTCTTGGCCTATGGATAACCAGTGGAAAGTGCTAGTTAACGTCCAGTCCCCAGCGTCTAGAGGGCCGGTTCATAAAACGCCTTTGAACAGGCACTTGCGCATTTTTTCTGTTTCTTTGCTATAATATGAGTAACTATGACGGAATCACCATGGAAAGTGAGGGATTCGATGTCGAAACAGGATTTGATGGAGGAAGCCGTATGTTGGGACCTGTGGATTCAAAATCGTGATCCCGAAGCAGGAGACATACTTGTCCGTAAGTACACGCCGCTTGTCAGCTATCATGTGCAACGGATTAGCTCTGGATTGCCCCGTAACGTTTCTCGTGACGACATAATGAGTCTAGGACTTCACGGTCTATTTGATGCGTTGACGAAATTCGATCCAGGCAGGGATTTAAAATTTGATACGTATGCATCTTTTCGTATCCGTGGCACCATTATCGATGGCTTGCGGAAAGAAGATTGGTTACCGCGTTCTTCTAGGGAGAAATCCAAAAAACAAGAAGAAGAAATTATGAAGCTTGAGCAAAAGCTGCAACGTCATGCTACACCAGAAGAAATTGCTGAGCACATGGGAATAAGTGTAGATCAGGTATATCAGACTGTCCATGAACATTATTTTTCAAACGTCCTTTCTATTGATGAGAAAGTCAATGACGATGACGATGAAGGACAAAAGTCGTTTATCATAAAGGATGAAGGTACAAAGACTCCTGAGCAGAAGACTATGATGACTGAATTGATTGGTGACTTGATTACTAAAATCAATGAACTAAATAAAAATGAACAGCTTGTATTGAGCTTTTTTTATACAGAAGAAATGACTCTTACAGAAATCGGTGAGATTTTAGGTTTATCTACGTCGCGGATTTCTCAAATTCACTCGAAAGCGCTATTCAAACTTCGCAAACTATTAGCAACTGAAATTGTTGATGGAGGGATCTTATGAGTTTGAAGGGGATTGAACTGCAAATTGCGATACCCAAGACCTTCGATGCGGGAAAAATCGCAGAACAAAAGCACCAACAAACCCAATTAAACTTAGATCATGCCAATTCACTTATGGAACGGCAAGCGTTAAAAGGCAAAGAAACTGTCTTGGAATCGGAAGAGGCAGCGAAGGCGGCGGCAGACGGACATCGACAGGAACATGATCAAGGAGAGTTACAAAACGGAGACCACCAACAAAATGAAGAGGAAAAGAAGACGATACACCCCTATAAAGGTGCGTTTGTTGACTTTACAGGCTAATGACGATGATAACGATTTTTTTAGTGTTTTTATTCATCATACAAATAATAAGTTTTTACTTCCTAGCTTTGCTTTACACTAAAGTTACGAAGTTTGATGATCTCGAAAAAAAACAGCGCAAGCTTATGGCTGAAATGGATAATTCGATTGTTGCATACTTATCGGAGTTGAAAGACGAGAATGAGCGCTTAATTGAACAGCTTACAGTCTATGCTCAACAACCTGCTGTCAAAAAAACAACTGTAAGTGCTTCACAAGAACCTGCGGCTTCTGAAGAAGTTCGGCCCGTAATACGTGCCAGCATACCTAAAATGCCAGTTAATCTTGCTCTCAAGTCTTATAAGGCAGCAGGACAGGCCACTGAGGAGTCTAAGGCGCCAGTTGAAGCCGAGGATGCAAGAACACAGGTAATTAGACTGCACGACGCGGGGCAGTCCATAGAAGAAATTGCTAAGCAACTAGGCAAAGGGCGTACAGAGATAGAGTTAATCTTGAAATTCAGATGAAGTATATATGTTAAACAAATGAATACCTATATAAACTAAACAAAGGTGCCTTACAAGGGCAGTCGACGTGAATTTAATAGGATTCTTCATTATAAACTATGAAGGTTGCAATAAAGATAATCATATGGTATATTATCGAATGGTAATACTACACACGTGGACGGACGTCAGGAATGGTGCCGAGAGGTCGTTTTGGCGGATGAGGTGCACGGAGGGAATTAAACCAAAACAGGAGGAATACAAAATGTCAGTTATCTCAATGAAACAACTGCTTGAAGCCGGAGTACACTTCGGTCACCAAACACGCCGCTGGAACCCGAAAATGAAGAAATTCATCTTCGTGGAACGTAACGGAATCTACATCATCGATTTACAAAAAACGGTGAAAAAACTTGAAGAAGCTTACGCATTCATGCGTCAAGTTGGTGCTGATGGCGGTAAAGTTCTATTCGTCGGTACTAAAAAACAAGCACAAGATGCAATTAAAGAAGAAGCTGAACGCGCTGGAATGTATTATATTAACCAACGCTGGCTTGGTGGAACACTTACAAACTTTGGCACAATCCAAAAACGTGTTGCACGTATGAAACAAATCGAGAAAATGGAAGAAGACGGTACATTTGACGTACTTCCTAAAAAAGAAGTTGGACAACTTAAGAAACAACACGAACGTCTTGTGAAATTCCTTGGCGGAATCCGTGATATGAAAGCAATTCCGGATGTTATGTTCGTTGTTGACCCACGCAAAGAACGCATCGCGGTTGCTGAAGCAATCAAATTGAACATTCCACTAGTTGGAATCGTTGACACGAACTGTGATCCAGACGAAATTGACTACATCATTCCTGCGAATGATGATGCAATTCGCGCAGTACGTCTATTGACTAGCAAAATGGCTGATGCTTTGCTTGAATCAAGACAAGGTGAAGACGAAGAAGCGACTCAAGAAGAAACTGTAGCTGCAGAGTAAATCCAGTAAATGAAAAGACGATAAGCGGCTTATACCCTTATCGTCTTTTTTCGGAATTGATGGCATAAATAGGAGGAATGGAAAAAATGAAAATTACAGCGCAAATGGTTAAGGAATTACGGGAAAAAACAGGTACAGGTATGATGGACTGTAAAAAAGCGTTAACAGAAACAAACGGTGACATGGAAGCGGCAATTGATTTCCTACGTGAAAAAGGTCTTTCTAGTTCTGCTAAGAAAGCGGATCGTATTGCTGCAGACGGTACAACGTATATTCATGTTGACGGTAACGAAGCAATTATTCTTGAAGTGAACGCAGAAACTGATTTCGTAGCTAAAAATGAAGGTTTCCAAACACTTGTAAACGATCTTGCTGTACACCTTCTTGCTACAAAGCCTGCTACAGTCGAAGAGGCAGTTGCATCTACATTGCCAAACGGATTGTCAGTAGCGGATCATATTTCAAACACTGTTGCTAAAATCGGTGAGAAAATTACACTTCGTCGTTATGAAATTCGTACGAAAACAGATAACGATGCTTTCGGACCATATTTGCACATGGGTGGACGAATCAGTGTTCTTACTATTGTTGAAGGTTCAACAGATTCAGATGCAGCAAAAGACGTTGCAATGCACATTGCAGCATTGAATCCGAAATACGTTTCACGTGACCAAGTTTCTGCTGAAGAAGTTGAGCACGAACGTAAAATCCTTACAGAACAAGCACTTAACGAAGGTAAACCAGAAAACATCGTTGCGAAAATGGTTGAAGGCCGTATCGGTAAATACTTCGAAGATATTTGTGTACTTGATCAGGCATTTGTTAAAAATTCCGATCAAAAAGTTGGCGATTTCGTGAAATCAACTGGCGGTACATTGAAAGAATTTATCCGTTATGCAGTTGGTGAAGGTATTGAAAAACCTGAAGATAACTTCGCAGATGAAGTTATGAGCCAAGTTAAAGGTAACTGAGCCGTTATAGACTAACAAATGGGGAACACATGCGTGTGTTCCCCATTTTTCAAGAGCTAAGAAAGTATAAGTTTTTCAACATGGAACAGTGTCTAGCTCCAGGCGCCTAGGAGATAGGGTCATAAGCCAGTCCGGCTATGTGGGCAAAGAACGCCACGTCACCGGCCCATCTTATGCATGTCGTGGGCCTACAGGCTGCGTTCATTTATAATAGGCGCTTGTGCTTTTCTTAAGAAAAAAGAATAGATGGAGGATACAAATGAGCAATCCAAAATATAAACGTATCGTCTTGAAATTAAGCGGAGAAGCACTTGCTGGTGATCAAGGTTTCGGTCTATCGCCAGAAGTTATTAAAAACGTTGCAATACAAGTGAAAGAAGTTGTTGACCTAGATGTCGAAGTTGCCGTTGTTGTCGGAGGCGGAAATATTTGGCGTGGTAAAGTTGGCAGTGAAATGGGAATGGATCGTGCGACAGCAGATTACATGGGCATGCTCGCTACGGTTATGAATTCCCTTGCTCTACAAGATTCACTTGAGAAAATTGGCGTTGAAACTCGCGTCTCTTCATCAATTGAAATGAGACAAGTTGCGGAACCATACATACGCCGCAAAGCAATCCGCCATCTTGAAAAGAAACGGGTCGTCATTTTTGCAGCAGGTACGGGGAATCCGTATTTCTCAACTGATACGACAGCAGCGCTCCGCGCAGCTGAAATTGAAGCGGACGTCATTCTTATGGCGAAAAACAATGTGGACGGCGTTTATTCAGCTGACCCGGCTAAAGATAAGAATGCAGTTAAATACTTAGAACTATCGTTTTTGGATGTCATTAACCAAGGGCTTGAAGTAATGGATTCAACGGCTTCAACTCTATGTATGGACAACGATATCCCACTCGTAGTATTCTCTATTATGGAAAATGGAAATATTAAGAGAGCCGTCCTAGGTGAATCGATCGGGACGGTCGTCAGGAGGAATTTATAATGGCTAACGAAGTAATGGATCAAGCGAAAGATCGTATGGAAAAAGCAATTGGTGGATATACGAGAGAACTAGCTTCTATTCGTGCAGGACGTGCAAGCGCTGCAATGCTGGACAGATTAACTGTTGAGTATTACGGTGCTCCTACTCCAATATCACAGATGGCTGGTATTTCAGTACCTGAGGCACGTCTGCTTGTCATTCAACCCTATGACAAGACAATACTTGCTGATATTGAAAAGGCAATCATGAAATCGGATATCGGAATTACACCTTCTAATGATGGTAGCGTTATCCGCCTTGCTGTTCCAGCATTGACAGAAGATCGCCGAAAAGAACTTGTGAAATCTGTGAAAAAAGAAGCAGAGGAAGCAAAAATAGCGATACGTAATGTTCGTCGTGATGCGAATGAAGATTTCAAGAAACTTGAAAAAAGTAGTTCAATTACTGAGGATGAACTACACCGTTATGGTGAAGAAATCCAAAAGTTGACGGATTCACAAATCGTGAGAATCGATGAAATTGCAAAAGATAAAGAAAACGAAATCATGGAAATCTGATAGAAGAACTTTCTATATTCCGAGACGTCCTTATTTCAGGACGTCTTTTTCTTTGCTTAGGAAATTATAGAGTTCTTGGCCTGTGGATAACCTATGAAAGGCGATATTCCACGCCGAGACTCCAACGCCGCTGACCAGGCATTTCCGCTATTGTTCTTTTGAACAGCAATAAAAAATGAAATTAGCCGTCTAATTTGTTACGATAGAGTATGTACTTGCTCTGATAGTAGCTGAGTGGAGGAAACGACATGTTGGAAAAACTTTTTCGAAAAAAAACTATGGTGTCAGGTGGTTCAATTTCGGACCGAATTGTAACTGTTAAAAGCAGGAAAATCCCTACACATGTGGCAATTATTATGGACGGTAATGGCAGATGGGCGAAACAACGTAACTTGCCAAGAATCGCCGGCCACCATGAAGGGATGAAGAAGGTCCGTTTAATAACACGCATCGCAAATGATCTAGGCATAAAAGTACTGACACTTTATGCTTTCTCCACCGAAAACTGGAAACGACCGAAACTCGAAATAGATTTCTTGATGAAACTTCCCGGAGAGTTTCTTAGCACTTACCTCCCCGAGTTAATCGAGCAAAACGTGAAGGTTGAAATGATTGGAAATTTTGATATGTTGCCAGATCATACGAAAAAAGCGATTAGTAAAGCAATGGAAGAAACAAAGCACAATGACGGTTTAACATTGAACTTTGCCATGAATTACGGTAGCAGGCTAGAACTTGTTGAATCTGTCAAAGAAATTGCGGCACTGGTAGTGGAAGGATCTATTAATTCCGAAGACATCGACGAGTCGCTCATTGGATCCCATTTAATGACCTCTCATTTACCGGAACCGGATTTGCTGATCCGCACAAGCGGCGAAGTCAGGCTGTCCAATTTCATGTTATGGCAGCTCGCATATGCCGAGTTTTCTTTCACAGACGTGTTGTGGCCAGATTTTGATGAAATATGCATGCTGAATGCGATTGAAGAATTCCAATTGCGAAATAGACGTTTTGGTAGTGTAGAAGGGAATGGGGACGTTTGAAACAGAGGATACTGACGGCAATCGTTGCGCTTATCTTTTTCGTTCCAGTAGTTGTAATAGGTGGGTTGCCCTTCACGGTTGCAGTTTATGCAATTGCAACAATTGGGTTATATGAACTATTACGAATGAGGGATATTCAACTATTTTCAATTGAAGGCATTTTAACATGGTTTGCGCTTGCAATATTACTTATGCCTGCCAATTGGAGCGGCACCGTCTTCGAAATGGTTGGTTATACAAAAATCGAAATGACATTTGCTATTGTCCTTATGCTATTGATTTATACAGTTGTTGTTAAAAATCGATTTACGTTCGATCATGCAGCTTTTTCTGTTTTAGGTGTGTTGTATGTCGGAATTGGATTTTATTATTTGATTGAAACGAGATTATTCGGAATCGAATATGTCGTGTATGCTTTGATGGTAATTTGGGTTACGGATTCCGGTGCCTATTTCACAGGAAGAAAAATAGGTAAGCGTAAATTGTGGCCGGAGATCTCCCCGAACAAGACAGTGGAAGGTTTTGTAGGCGGTGTATTGTCAGCTGTTGTTTTTGCTTGCATCTTCCAAATCTACTTCCCTATTGCTTCTACATATATCATACTTATTGTTGTGACGATTATTGCATCGATTGTCGGGCAATTGGGCGACCTTGTCGAATCGGCACTAAAAAGGCATTATGAAGTGAAGGATTCAGGAAAGCTCCTGCCAGGTCATGGTGGGATTCTAGACAGGTTCGATAGTCTCCTTTTTGTACTGCCATTACTTCATTTTCTACACTTTGTAGGATAAAGGAAAGGGTGTCTACATGACAAAGAAAATAAGTCTACTAGGGGCTACAGGCTCCATCGGTATACAGACACTGGATATCATTGGTTCCAACCCCGATAAATTTAAGCTCGTATCTTTTTCAGCTGGTTTGAATATCGATAGTGTAAGGGAAATTGCTTCAGCGTATCATCCACAAATGATATCTGTAATAAGATGTGAAGATGCCGAAATGCTGAAAACGGAATTTCCCGCTATCGAATTTGTTTACGGAGATGAAGGCCTTGTTGAAGTTGCGGCACGTACGGGTGCTGATATATTGCTTAATGCCGTCATCGGCAGTGTTGGACTTAAACCAACACTTGAAGCAATCCGCGCTGGGATAACTATCGCTATTGCCAATAAGGAAACACTTGTCGCAGCAGGAGAAATCGTTATGAGCGAAGCCCGTAAATACGGTGTACCGATTTTACCTGTGGATAGTGAGCATTCAGCACTTTTCCAAGCGTTGAACGGTGAAGATCCGAAACGTATTTCTAGGCTTATTTTGACGGCTTCAGGCGGAAGTTTCAGGGATCTTACCCGGGCAGAACTTGCAAACGTGACGCTTGAACAGGCACTTGCGCATCCTAATTGGTCAATGGGCAATAAATTAACAATCGACTCGGCGACCATGTTGAACAAGGGGCTTGAAGTGATTGAGGCACATCATCTTTTTGCAATGCCTTATGAAAAAATTGATTGTTTGCTTCATAAGGAAAGTATCATCCATTCGATGATCGAGTTCGAAGACACAAGTGTCATGGCACAACTTGGTTCACCAGATATGCGCGTACCTATCCAATATGCTTTGACCTATCCAGATCGGATTCCGATGCAAAACGCGAAACCGCTTCGTCTCGAAGAAATTGGAATGTTGCATTTCGAGAAAATGGATCTAGTTCGTTTTAAGGCGTTGGGACTTGCATATGCTGCTGGTAAAGAAGGTGGTACAATGCCAGCTGCCATGAATGCTGCAAATGAAGTGGCTGTAGCGTTGTTTATGAATGGTCGTATTCCATTTGTGCAAATTGAAGACATCATTGAACGGGTAATGGAGGCGCATCGAACAATTCTAACTCCGAGTCTTGAAGCAATTTTGGAAACAGATTCGCTTACTCGAAAAATGGTGTATGCTATGGTAGAATGAGTTTTTTAGAAACGGCCAAAGAGGTCAGTGAAGGTGGTTTTTCATGGAAACCGTTATTTCGTTTATAATCGTATTCGGTACTTTGGTCTTTTTTCATGAACTAGGACATTTCTTGTTTGCGAAAAAGGCTGGAATCATGGTGCGTGAATTCGCAATAGGATTCGGCCCTAAAATTATTGGTATTCAAAAAGGTGAAACGTTATATACAGTTAGACTTCTGCCGCTTGGTGGTTATGTCCGGATGGCAGGGGAAGACTTTGATACGGTTGCATTACAGGCTGGTTATCGTGTAGGTCTATTAATTAATGCTGCGAATGAAGTTGAAAAGATTTACTTGAACCGCAATGTTGCGAATCCTGACGTTCTATTCCTTGAAACCGAGTCATCTGATTTGGAAAAGAAACTATTCATCGAAGGCTATGATGAAGAAGGGCAGCTTGTCCGTTACAATGTATCTAGAAAAGCGGTTATCTATGAGAAGGGGCAGAAAACACTTATTGCCCCGTATGATCGCCAATTCGAATCGAAGTCTCTCGGCGGCCGAGCAATGACTATCTTTGCAGGTCCATTGTTTAACTTTATTCTGGCGTTTTTCATATTCCTTACGATCGGACTGTTACAAGGTGTACCGACATATGAACCCGTTATTACAAACGTGGTTAGCGGTGATCCTGCACAGGTTGCTGGTATGAAAGATGGAGACTTCGTTAAAGTGGTCGATGGCAAACCCATCGAAACATGGCAGGAGTTTGCTGAAATCATTCAAAATAGTCCCGGTATACTGCTCCAGCTTGAAGTGGATCGTAACGGTGATTCGGTGATGATGGATGTTGTACCAAAGACACTTGAAGAAAAGGGTAAAGAATACGGCCAGATTGGCGTGAAGTATACAAGCCCAGTAGTGAAAGGTCCGTTAAAAGCAGTTCAGTATGGGGTAGAAGAAACAATTGTATGGTTTAAAAGAATTGCCGAATTACTCGGAATGCTCGTAACAGGTCAATTGTCATTCGACGCCTTATCAGGTCCTGTAGGTATTTACCAAGCTACTGGGGAAGTGGCGCAGCACGGTATATATAGTCTCATGAACTGGGCGGCAATTTTAAGCATTAACCTGGGGATTATGAACTTGTTGCCATTGCCAGCACTTGACGGCGGAAGGTTATTGTTCTTCCTGTTTGAAGCAATTCGTGGTAAGCCAATCGCCAAACAAAAAGAAGGAATGGTCCATTTTGTAGGGATTGTTCTGCTGATGTTACTTATGCTTATAGTAACCTGGAATGATATACAGCGCTTTTTCTTTTAAAGAAAAGCGCAAGGCGCCGTTTAGCCCCGACAAGCGCTGTAGGGCCAGTCGGGAAAGGCGTCCTTTGCCTTTATCGACAGGACCGATGCAACTTGGCTTAGGTCGGCACGTATCTCTGAGCGCCGTAGCGAATTAAATGGGATTCTTTATATTGACCTATATACCAAGGAATTCCAAAAACAATACTTAAGGTGGGAACATAGATGAAACAATCGCGAACATTCATACCTACGATGCGTGAAGTACCTTCTGATGCCGATGTAAAATCACATCAATTACTTTTACGCGCAGGTTTTATCCGACAAAATACAAGTGGAATTTATTCATTCCTACCTTTGGGAAAGAAAGTACTTCAAAAAGTCGAGACAATTATCCGTGAAGAGATGGAAGCAATCGAAGCTGTAGAAGTATTTATGCCTGCTATGCAACAAGCGGAACTGTGGCAGGAAACTGGCAGATGGTACTCATATGGTCCTGAGCTATTCAGAATGACTGATCGGCATAAAAGGGAATTCGCCCTCGGTGCGACTCATGAAGAAGTAATTACTTCACTTGTTCGCGATGAAGTGAAATCTTATAAGAAGCTACCACTGACAATGTTCCAAATACAGACGAAGTTCAGGGATGAACAGCGTCCACGTTTCGGACTTCTGCGAGGACGCGAATTCATCATGAAAGATGCGTATTCCTTCCATGCGACGGAAGAAAGTCTTGATGAGAAATACCAGGAAATGATGCAAGCCTATACGAATATCTTTACAAGGCTTGGGCTTGATTTCCGTGCAGTTATGGCAGACGGTGGATCAATCGGTGGTACAGATACACATGAATTCATGGCGCTGTCTGACATTGGTGAAGATACAATTGCATATAGTGATTCTTCTTCATATGCAGCTAACATTGAAATGGCTGAAGTGAATGTCAACTATGAAAAACTGGATGAAGCATTGCGGGAAGTAGAAAAAGTCGCAACGCCTGATCAAAAAACAATCAGTGAAGTTGCTTCATACCTGAATGTCGATGCAACTCGTCTTATTAAGACACTTATCTTCAAAGCAGATGATGAGCTAATCGCAGTCCTTTGTCGTGGAGATCATGAAATCAATGATATTAAGTTGAAAAATGTACTTGGTGCCTCAGAAGTTGAGTTCGCAGCTGAAGGTGATGTTACTGAGCTTCTTTCTTGTGGGGTTGGTTCAATCGGGCCAGTTAAACTTCCTCTTGATCTTAAAGTGATTGCAGATCACTCAGTCGCATCAATCGTCAACGGTGTATGCGGAGCAAACGAAGACGGTTTCCATTTGACAAATGTCAATCCAGAACGTGATTTTGCTGTGGATCGCTATGAAGATCTTCGTTTCATCCTCGAAGGAGACGCGTCACCGGATGGCAAGGGTACCATTAAGTTTGCCAAAGGAATTGAACTTGGACATATATTCAAATTAGGTACGACATATAGTGAACCGATGGGCGGAACATTCCTTGATGAAAACGGCAGATCGAAACCGTACATCATGGGCTGTTATGGCATTGGCGTATCACGTATACTTGCAGCTGTCGCGGAACAGTTCAATGATGAGTACGGATTGAAATGGCCGAAGAAGATTGCGCCATTTGATGTCCATCTAATTGCCGTAAATCTTAAAGATGAAAGTCAGAAAGAATTGGCTGACGAATTATATAGTGTTCTAAAATCTTACAGATATGATGTCCTGTATGATGATCGTCCTGAACGTGCAGGCGTTAAATTCGCAGATTCAGATTTAATTGGTCTACCGATTCGCATTACAATCGGGAAAAGAGCTTCAGAAGGAATTGTCGAAATCAAATTCAGACAAACCGGGGAAACTGCTGAATGGCAAAAAGAAGAACTAACTGAAAAGTTACAAGCATTTTTCACAGCTGAATAACTATTGAGAAGGGAAGGCCGCATGTCGGTACTTCCCTTCTTTTTCGAAAGATTAAGAAAGAATGTGTTTTTTGACCTAGAACAGTGTCTAGCTCCAGGCGCCAGCCGCTCGGTCATAAGCAATCCAGCTATGTGGCAAAGAGCGCCACGTCCCTGGATCGACTTATGCCTGTCGCGTCCAGACGGCGCCTTGCGCTTTTCTTACTGATGAAGGATTGGAGAGGCTTATGGACGCTATAAATAAACTATATATCTTGCTGCAACAAATCGAGATGACAGATGATCAATATGTCATTCACTTTGAACATGCGGAACTTAACCGTGTGAACATTCACCGGAAATCAAGAGTGTGGCAATTTAATTTAACGCTCGACAAGCCATTACCAGTAGATGTCTATACAGTGTTTTCGCAACGTATCAATAAAACATTTGCGGCAATTGCGAGGGTTAAGCTTCATATTACATCCAGAAACCAGGAAGTAGATGGGCAATTACTAACGGATTATTGGCCATTTATCATCGAAGAGTTGAGTGATATGTCTCCGCCAATCAGAGAACTTCTTATTGGACAAAAGCCGGTCATGACGGGTGGTAAAATGACGCTTTCTTGTACGAATGATTTGGAACTACAAATGATGAAAGGCAAATATGCTGGACTCATCACGGATGTGTATACATCATTCGGATTTCCGCGGCCTGTCGTCGATTTCAAATTGACAGATGAAGATAGCGGAGCGGAAGCTGCCCGTGAAGCATTTATGGCGCAACGGCTAGCGGAAGAGGAAGCGTATGGTAAAAAAGCGCTTGAAGATTTAAAACTAAGGGAAACATCCCAGAAAGAAAGTGGCACTGTATCTGGACCATTCCGTCTCGGAACGCCAATTAAACCAGATGAGCCTATGCTCGAAATTCAGCAAATTCAGGACGAAGAACGTCGCGTGACAATAGAAGGCTATGTGTTTGATACGGATGTTCGTGAACTGCGGAGTGGACGCTCACTGTTGACGATTAAAGTAACAGATTACACGGATTCAATTCTTGTTAAAATGTTCTCGCGTGATAACGAAGATGCGGAAATGATGAAGGCGCTGAAAAAAGGGACATGGATTCGAGCCCGCGGCGGTATCCAAAACGATACGTTCGTACGGGATCTTATTATGATGGCTCAAGACGTTATGGAAGTGTCTCCTATTATCAGACAAGACAAGGCGCCGAAGGACCGAAAACGGATTGAACTGCATGCACACACGACGATGAGTCAGATGGATGCCGTTGTATCTGCATCTGCACTTGTTGAACAAGCGGCGAAATGGGGACACCCCGCAATCGCAATTACAGATCACGCGAACGTTCAATCATTTCCAGAGGCGTATAACGCTGGAAAAAAACATGGTGTGAAAGTCATTTTCGGACTAGAAGCAAATCTAGTGGATGACGGAGTGCCTATCGTTTTTGATGAACAGCATAGAAAGCTTGAAGATGATTCATTTGTAGTATTTGACGTTGAGACGACAGGACTTTCCGCTGTGTATGACAGAATCATCGAGCTGGCTGCAGTCAGAGTGAAAAATGGTGAGATTATTGAGACGTTCGAAAGATTCTCAAATCCGCATCATCCGCTATCATCGACAACGACCAGATTGACGGGAATTACCGACGAAATGGTAAAAAATGCACCGGAAATTGAGGATGTCACGAAAGATTTCGTCGAATTTATTGGCGATTCGATTCTTGTTGCCCATAATGCGAAATTCGATATGGGCTTCTTTTATCAAGCATGTAAAAAGGCGGACTTGGAAGCCGCGGCCTATCCGGTTATTGATACGCTCGAACTGGCCCGCTTCCTGTACCCAGAAATGGGTAATCACAGGCTTGGTACGTTAGCGAAAAAATTCGGAATCGAACTGACTCAGGCTCACCGAGCAATCTATGATACCGAAGCGACTGCACATCTGTTCCTTCGTTTGTTAAAAGATGCGGAAAGCAAAGGCATCGAATACTTGGATGACTTTAACCGCCATATTGGTGAAGGTGACGTCTACAAACGGTCCCGTCCATCGCATTGTACACTTTTAGCGGTGGATGATGAAGGATTGAAAAACCTGTTCAAACTTGTTTCGTACTCACATATGGATTATTTCTACCGTATTCCGCGTATTCCGCGTTCATTGCTAGTTAAATACCGTAAAGGGCTGCTTGTTGGCTCTGGTTGTGATAAAGGTGAAGTGTTCGAGGGGCTTATGCAGAAACCGATGGAAGAAGTAGAGGAAATTGCGAAGTTTTATGATTACCTTGAAGTCCATCCCAAACCAGTTTATTCGCATTTGCTTGAACTTGAATTGATTCGCGATGAGTGGAATATGGAAGACATAATGCGGAAACTAATCAAGCTTGGAAAAAAGGTTGGTTTACCCGTTTGTGCAACTGGAAATGTCCATTACATTGATGAAACGGATGCAACATTCCGCCAAGTACTTGTCAGATCACAAGGTGGAGCCAATCCAATGAACAGGCATTCGCTACCAGCGGTCCAATTCCGAACGACGGATGAGATGCTGGAAGAGTTTGCGTTTCTAGGTCAAGAAGTCGCGGAAGAAATAGTCATCGACAACCCGCATGCAATTTTAGAAAGAATCGGTAACGTAAAACCAATCAAAGATGATCTTTATACCCCTACAATCGAAGGTGCGGATGAAGAAGTACGTGAACTGACGTATTCGATGGCGCACGGAATCTATGGTGAGCAATTGCCGGAAATCATCGAAGCGCGTATTGAAAAAGAACTAAAATCGATTATTGGTCACGGCTTTGCGGTTATCTACCTTATATCGCATAAACTCGTGAAGAAATCGCTAGATGAAGGGTATCTGGTTGGGTCTCGGGGGTCTGTCGGTTCGTCGCTTGTTGCTACGATGATGGAAATCACCGAAGTAAATCCAATGCCGCCACATTATATTTGTCCGACCTGTAAGGTAGCCGAGTTTTTCGATGATGGATCTGTCAGTTCTGGCTACGATCTTCCAGACAAAATGTGCCCAACATGCGAAACGCCATTCAAAAAAGATGGTCAGGACATCCCGTTTGAAACTTTCCTTGGATTTAATGGGGATAAAGTTCCCGATATTGACCTCAACTTCAGTGGTGATTATCAAGCACATGCTCATAATTATACGAAGGAACTGTTCGGTGAAGATTTTGTTTATCGTGCAGGGACGATTGGAACAGTCGCTGAGAAGACCGCCTATGGCTATGTACGCGGCTATATGAATGATAATAATTTGAACTTCCGTGGCGCTGAAATTGATCGACTGGTACAAGGTTGTTCAGGCGTTAAAAGGAATACGGGGCAGCATCCCGGTGGAATTATCGTTGTTCCGGATGATATGGATATATTCGATTTTACACCCATTCAGTTTCCGGCGAATGATTTGAATTCGAGTTGGAAGACGACTCATTTTGACTTCCATTCCATTGACAATAACTTGTTGAAACTCGATATTCTTGGTCATGATGATCCGACAATGATTAAAATGTTGCAGGATTTATCCGGCATTGATCCACTTACGATTCCACCGGATGATAAAGGCGTCATGGAATTATTCAGCGGTACAACTTCGCTTGGCGTCACTCCGGAGCAAATCGGTTGTAAGACGGGTACGCTTGGTGTGCCTGAGTTTGGGACAAGATTCGTACGGCAGATGCTTGAAGAAACGAAGCCATCGACGTTTTCGGAACTGATTCAAATTTCCGGATTGTCTCATGGTACGGACGTTTGGCTCGGCAACGCCCAGGAATTGATTCAGAACAAAACTTGCGAATTGAAAGACGTTATTGGTTGTCGTGATGATATTATGGTGTACTTGATCTATCAAGGGCTAGATCCGTCGATGGCCTTTCAGATTATGGAATTTGTCCGTAAAGGCCGCGGGTTGACACCGGAGTTTGAAGCGGAAATGAAAGCTCAAAGCGTACCTAACTGGTACATTGAATCTTGTAAAAAGATTAAATACATGTTCCCGAAAGCACACGCAGCTGCCTATGTATTGATGGCGCTACGCATCGCATACTTCAAAGTGCATCATCCAATTCTGTACTATGCAACATACTTCACAATACGGGCAACGGACTTCGATCTACTGACGATGACGAAGGGGTCTGCGTCGGTTAGAGCGCAAGTTAAAGAGATTAATGCAAAAGGGCTTGATGCAACGCCGAAAGAAAAGAGCTTGCTCACGGTACTTGAAATTGCGCTGGAAATGTGGGAGCGCGGTATTTCATTGGCAAGACCAGATTTGTATAAATCCGACGCAACAACATTCCTTATTGAAGGCGATACACTGATTCCGCCATTTAATTCAGTTCCTTCTCTTGGAACGAACGTTGCGAATTCAATTGTTGAAGCAAGGAAAGACGGAGAATTTCTTTCGAAAGAAGATTTCCAACAGCGCGGCCGTGTTTCGAAGACAATTGTCGAGTATATGGACGCATTAGGTTGTTTGGAAGGTATGCCTGATGCGAATCAGCTGTCCCTCTTCTAGGATTTTTGCTGGGTTTTTCGAAATACAATATGTAGCGTTGTTTAACATCTATTGTATAATCCACGCAAAGGAAGCTGGAATTATGCAAACAAACCGAACTCTTCTTGTTCGGTTTGTTTGCACCAGCAAATATCGTATGGTATGATGGGAACAACTTTTGTAATAGTCTTGCGCAAAAAGAGTGGGATTTCCCGCTCTTTTCTGTTGTTCTGTACTGTTTTTTAATTTTATTTGGTAGAAGTTCAGGCTTTCATCAAATAAAGTTAGAGCCTCCGGCGGATGCCACAGATTTTGTAGTGAATTAAATCTACCTAATCTTGGCGCAAATACGCCGAGGCGTATTTGATTAATATTTCGGGAGGGCTAAGATGAGTAATATTACGGAAGAAGTCGCAAAAATCGCCGGTCCAATTGTAGAGGAACTAGAATTGGAACTTGTCGATGTAGAGTTCGTTAAAGAAGGAAGAGACTGGTTTTTACGGGTCTATATTGATACACCTAACGGAAGCATCGATATTGATCAGTGCTCTCAAGTTAGTGAAAAGTTGAGTGAAGAGCTTGACCGTACTGATCCAATTCCGCAAAACTACTTTCTTGAAGTGTCTTCACCAGGCGCAGAGCGTCCGTTGAAGAAGGAAGAAGATTTTCAAAAAGCGATTGGACAGTTCGTATTCATTAAAACGTACGAAGCCATTAAAGATATGAAAGAGTTCGAAGGTTATTTATTGGCATATGGTCCTGAAGGCGCTGAAGTTGAAATGCGCATTAAGACTAGAAAAATAAAAGTTGTAATCGAACTGGATAAAATCGCACTTGCCCGTTTGGCAATCGACTTTTCCGCATAATTGAATAGTAGGAGTGATTAACATGAGTAGTGATCTACTCGATGCATTGACAGCCTTAGAAAAGCAAAAAGGTATTTCTAGGGACGTATTAGTGGAAGCAATCGAAGCGGCACTTGTAACCGCATATAAACGCAATTTTAATCAGGCACAAAATGTGCGCGTTGACTTGAACCTTGATAAAGGAACAATGAAAGTTTATTCAAGAAAAGATGTTGTCGAAGAAGTCGAAGATGAGCGTCTACAAATCAGTCTTGAAGATGCACGTAAAATCAACCCATCTTATGAACTTGAAGATGTTGTTGAAGAAGAAGTGACGCCACGCGACTTTGGTCGTGTTGCAGCACAAACTGCGAAGCAAGTTGTTACGCAGCGTGTGAGAGAAGCGGAACGTGGCATCATCTATGAAGAGTACGTCGATAGGGAAGATGATATCGTCAACGGTATTGTTGAACGCCTTGACGCACGAAATTTGTATGTTGGTCTTGGGAAAGTCGAAGCTGTTTTACCAGTAGGGGAACAGATCCCGACAGAAAAGTATCAACCCCATGATCGTATCAAAGTCTATATTACAAAAGTTGAACGTACATCACGTGGTCCGCAAGTGTTCGTATCAAGAACACATCCAGGACTTCTTCGCAGACTGTTTGAAGTTGAGGTTCCTGAAATCTTTGAAGGTATCGTTGAAATCAAATCGATTGCACGAGAAGCGGGAGATCGTTCTAAAATTTCAGTTCATACGAATAATGATGCAGTAGATCCGGTTGGTTCATGTGTAGGCGCAAGAGGTGCACGGGTTCAATCGATTTCAAATGAACTAAATGGCGAGAAAATCGATATCGTCGAATGGTCAGAGGATCCAGCTATATTCGTAGCAAATGCACTGAGTCCTTCAAAAGTAATTGACGTTCAGGTAAATGAAGAAGATCGATCGACAACGGTTGTTGTACCTGACTATCAATTGTCACTTGCTATCGGGAAACGTGGTCAAAACGCTAGACTTGCTGCCAAGATGACTGGTTGGAAAATCGACATTAAGAGCGAAACGGATGCACGCGAACTTGGGATTTATCCGTCAGCCACTAGTGCGTTAATCATAGAACAAGTCCAGTTGGATGGGGACGCGAACGAAAGCGACCCGTACTTCGTTGAAGATGAAGTAACAGAAGACGTTGGAACTGAAACAATCGATCTGTATACGGATACGGAAAACGAAGACTGAGAGGAAAGGTTGAGCACACATGACAAACATGAAAAAAATTCCTTTGCGTAAATGTGCGGCGACAGGCAATATGTTTCCCAAAAAGGAAATGATTCGCATCGTCCGCCCGAAAGAAGGGGAAGTTTCAGTCGATCTCACTGGCAAGAAATCAGGCCGCGGGACATATGTGTCAAAATCCGAAGAAGCAGTTGAATCCGCGCGCCGTAACAGATCGATTGAAAGTCAACTTGGAACGGCCGTACCTGAACAGGTATTTGAGGATCTTCTCCACGCGATCCGCCGGGAGGCATTAAAATGACAGATCCGAAAAAGATTTATCAAATGCTTGGCATGGCGGCGCGGGCAAGAATGCTTATTATGGGTGAAGATTTGGTTGTTCGGGAAATTCGTGCCGGCAAAGCACGTCTTGTAATTATTTCAGAAGACGCATCTAAAAATACATTGAAGAAATTAACTGATAAAAGTGCATTTTACAACGTTGAGAAGCATGTTTTCGGGACTCGAGAAGAGCTTGGACATGCAGTTGGAAAAGAGTCGCGAGTGGTGCTTGCGCTAACGGACAGCGGTTTTGCTAAAAAGGTGTCCGGGCTACTCAACGAATATAACCGGGGGTGGACTAATGACGAAAATACGAGTACACGAATACGCGAAACAAGTGAATCGGACGAGTAAAGAAGTTATTGATGAGCTTGGAAAGATAAATGTAAGTGTTACAAATCATATGTCGACATTAGATAATGATTCGATTACAAAGCTGAATAGTAAATTCAGTGGCAATGTCACTAAACCAAGTGCGCCAAAAGTAGAAACGAAGGGTGCTGAACAAAAAATGGCTCCAAAACCATCACAAGGTTCGACAGGCGGCAATCGCCCAGCGCAAGGCTCAACAGGCGGCAATCGCCCATCACAAAGCTCAACAGGCGGCAATCGCCCATCACAAGGCTCAACAGGCGGCAATCGCCCATCACAAAGCTCAACAGGCGGCAACCGTCCATCACAAAGCTCAACAGGTGGCAACCGTCCATCACAAAGCTCAACAGGTGGCAACCGTCCAGCACAAAGTTCAACAGGTGGCAACCGTCCAGCACAAAGTTCAACAGGTGGCAACCGTCCATCACAAAGCTCAACAGGTGGCAATCGCCCATCACAAAGCTCAACAGGTGGCAACCGTCCAGCGCAAAGCTCAACGGGTAGCAATCGCCCAGCGCAAGGTTCAACAGGTGGCAACCGTCCAGCACAAGGCGCACCAAGTGGACAAGGCGGACGCCCAGGTGGCGGAGGTCCAAGTCGTCCAGGTGGCGGTCGCGGTGGACGTCCACCGGCACGTGGTATAAACCAAGGGCGTAGAAGATATCGTCCAGCGAACCCGATTCCAAAAGTGGAAAAACCGTTACCGGAAAAAATCACTTTCTACGAATCACTGTCAGTTGCTGAACTAGCGAACAAACTAGGCCGGGAACCGTCTGGAATCATCAAAAAACTCTTCATGCTTGGTATCATGGCTACAATCAACCAAGAATTGGACAAAGATGCGATTGAACTCATCTGCGCAGATTATGAAGTTGAAGTAGAAGAAGAAATTCGTATCGATGTAACTGATCTTGAAACGTACTTTGAGGAGCATGAAGAAACAGCTATTGCTTCAATTGAACGTCCTCCAGTCGTTACAATCATGGGGCATGTTGACCACGGTAAAACGACACTTCTAGACTCGATTCGTAATACGAAAGTTACACAAGGCGAAGCGGGCGGTATCACACAGCATATTGGTGCCTACCAAATCGAAGAAAAGGGCAAGAAAATAACATTCCTTGATACACCAGGTCACGCGGCGTTCACAACGATGCGTGCACGCGGTGCGAAAGTGACTGATATTACGATTCTTGTTGTAGCAGCGGATGATGGTGTTATGCCACAAACAATCGAAGCAATCAACCATGCGAAAGCGGCTGAAGTTCCGATTATCGTTGCAGTGAATAAGATGGATAAGCCTTCTGCAAATCCAGACCGTGTTATGCAAGAATTAACAGACCAAGGACTTGTTGCTGAAGCATGGGGCGGAGATGCAATTTTCGTACCAATCTCAGCATTAAAAGGCGAAGGAATTGACCAGTTGATTGAAATGGTTCTTCTTGTTGCCGAAGTCGCTGAACTAAAAGCTGATCCAAACATCCGCGCACGCGGAAGTGTTATTGAAGCTTCTCTTGATAAAGGTCGCGGTGCTGTTGCAACGCTTCTTGTACAAGACGGAACGCTTCGTGTAGGTGATCCAATCGTAGTTGGTAACACATACGGTCGTGTACGTGCGATGGTAAGTGACATTGGACGCCGCGTGAAAGAAGCTGGCCCATCTACACCGATTGAAATTACAGGGTTAAGCGATGTACCTCAAGCTGGAGATCGTTTTGTTGTCTTTGAAGACGAGAAAACAGCACGCCAAATCGGGGAAACTAGAGCTGGTGAAGCGCTGCAAGATCAACGCGTTGAGAAAACACGTGTAACACTTGATAACTTGTTTGATCATATGAAACAAGGCGAAATCAAAGAATTGAACTTAATCGTAAAAGCAGACGTACAAGGTACGGTTGAAGCGATGGCATCTTCACTTATGAAAATTGAAGTTGAAGGCGTCAACGTTAAAATCATCCACACAGGTGCTGGCGCGATTAATGAATCTGATATTTCACTTGCTGCTGCATCAAATGCTATCGTTATTGGATTCAACGTTCGTCCAGATGTCAACGCGAAACGCGCGGCTGAAGAAGAAGGCGTTGAAATCAGACAACACCGTGTCATCTATAAAGTGATTGAAGAAATCGAATTGGCAATGAAGGGTATGCTTGACCCTGAATACGAAGAAAAAGTTATCGGCCAAGTTGAAGTACGCGAAACAATTAAAGTGTCTAAAATCGGAACGATTGCGGGAAGCTATGTGACGAGCGGTAAGATTACTCGTGATTCAAGCGTTCGTATCGTTCGCGACAACATCGTCATCTTCGAAGGCGAAATAGATACATTGAAACGCTTTAAAGACGATGCAAAAGAAGTAGCAAAAGGCTATGAATGTGGAATTACAATCAAAAACTTTGACGATATACATGTAGACGACGTTATCGAAGCCTTCATCATGGAAGAAATTAAACGAGTATGATTGTCTATGCGGAATGTTCATTCTTCATTCCGGAGGCGGCTTCATTGAAAGAGAAGCGGTCTGTTTTAAAACGGATGACGGACAGAGTCAAAAATGACTATAATGTCTCCATCTCAGAACTAGATCATCAGGATCTGTGGCAACGAACAACAATCGCTCTTGTTGCTGTTGCCTCATCAAAAGATGCAGCTGAGCGTGAGGTTAGGCGGGCAATCCGACTTTTGGAGTCAAATCCAGAATGGGAATTGTCCAACTTAACGCTCGACTATTATTAAAACGGGATTGGGGTGACCATCCATGACAATGCGTGCTAATCGTGTTGCAGAGCAGATGAAAAAAGAGCTTGGTGAAATCATCGGTCAAAAAATTAAAGATCCACGAATCGGTTTTGTTACAGTAACTGATGTCGAGGTGACTGGTGATCTTCAACATGCAACGATTTACATTTCTGTTCTTGGAAAAGATTCGGAAAAAAAAGATACACTAAGAGGGCTGAATCAGGCGAAAGGATATATTCGTACTGAAATCGGCCAGCGAATCAGGCTTCGGATAACACCCGAACTTAAGTTCGAATACGATACTTCCGTTGCATACGGAACTCGAATCGAGTCACTTCTTAAACAGGTGAAAAACGAAGACAATGAAGTAGAAAAAGAGTAGGGTGCCGCTAAGATGCGACGGGCATAAAGTGGGCCAGCGTCGCGGGGTACTATCCGCAGAGCTGGACTGATTTATGACCCTAGCATCTGGTACCCGGAGTCTAGCCAGTGGAAAAAGAGTAGGGTGTCGCTAAGATGCTTTATGACCTAGCATCTGGCACCCGGAGACTAGCCAGTAACAAAAAGGAGGAAGTCGGTGTCCACAAGGACTTTCCGGCTTCCTCCTTTTTACATATAGTTAGAATTGTGAAGGTGGTGGCGTGTATGAATGGAATACTTCCCCTGTGGAAGGAAAAAGGAATGACTTCGCATGATTGTGTATTCAAGTTGCGGAAGATTCTCGGTACGAAAAAAGTGGGACATACCGGTACACTTGATCCAAGCGTAGAGGGCGTATTGCCGATTTGTATAGGACAGGCAACAAAGGTCGCTGAATATATAACAGATTCTGGCAAAGAATATATTGCGGTTGTATCCATTGGGACTGCAACTGAAACGGAAGATGCGGATGGAGCAGTCGTAGCTTCGGATTTATCACCAAAACATATTACACGAACGGAAATTGAAGCAGCGCTCGCCAAATTGACAGGCGAAATCGTCCAAATTCCACCGATGTATTCTGCTGTAAAAGTGAATGGTAAAAAGTTATATGAATATGCTCGAAAAGGCATTGAAGTTGAAAGGCCTGAACGGAAAGTGTTCATTCGTGAAATCGAATTGTTGAATCCTGTACAATGGTATGAAGGTGAAACAGTTTCATTCCGCATCCGAGTTGCTTGTGGCAAAGGAACGTACATCCGCACGCTTGCCGTCCAGATAGGGGAGCTACTGGGTTTCCCGGCGCATATGGCGGCATTAGTCCGTACATCGTCAGGAACGTACGTGCAGGACGATTGCCGTACATTGGATGAAGTGAGGGCGCTTCAAGAAGAAGGGCAAATAGCCACGATACTTCGTCCACTTGAAGATGCACTAAGTGATTTTACTGCGATTGAAATCCCTGAGGAGCTTCTGGAGAAAGTAGAAAATGGACAAGTGTTGCCGGAGCATCCACTGCTGGACACGGAAGAGGCACTCGTGTTTATGAATGAAGGCAAGGCACTTGCAGTATACAGGAAGCATCCTACCAAGCTTGGTCTTATGAAGCCTGAAAAGATGTTTCCATTGAACAGGTAAGGGGCGATACTAATGGACATCTACAAATTGCATTATCCAGAAACAATTACGATTGACTATGATGCGAATTACTCCCTTGCGATTGGTTTCTTTGACGGCTTGCATAGAGGTCATCAGACAGTGATCAACGAAGCGAAAAGAAAGGCCGAAGAACTAGGTATCCGCTCGGCTGTTATGACATTCGATCCGCATCCCTCTCATCTATTTGGTGATGGTGAAAATAAGGTAGGTTATATTACGCAGTATAAGGAAAAAGCTAGGCTACTTAGTGCAATGGGGATCGATGCTTTGTTCATCGTAACGTTTGACTGGGCACTTGCTTCGCTTTCGCCTAAGCAATTCGTGGATATTTTCTTGAAGGAACTACATGTTTTGCATGTTACTGCAGGGTTTGATTTTACATTCGGTTCGAAGGGCGCGGGCACCATGGAGCAGATGGCTGCTTTGTCAGACGGGGCATTCGGTACAACTGTTATCGAAAAAGTAACAGATGATGAGCAAAAGATTTCCTCAACACGGATTCGTGAGCTTTTGTCTAAAGGTAATGTTGAAGAGACAGAATTGCTTCTTGGCAGACCTTTTCGGACAGTGGGTATAGTCGTTGACGGCGAGAAAAGAGGAAGGCTGCTCGGATTCCCCACTGCCAACGTTATGCCAGAGAAAAGTACAGTGTTGCCTGCAAATGGCGTCTATGCAGTGCGTTTTACTGTGGATGAACAAACATATGAAGGTGTGTGTAATGTTGGCGTTAAACCGACGTTCCATGATCCAAGTGATAGACAGGCCGTCGTAGAAGTGCATGTACTCGATTTTACCGGAGATCTCTATGGTAAAGAAGCATTTGTAGACTGGGTGGGACATATCCGTCCTGAGCAAAAATTCGGTTCCATTGATCTGCTTGTCGAACAGATCGCCAAAGACAAAAAAAGCGCACAAGAGATTCTAGCAGTACGAGGATGATTGTTGCATTTCCAAAATAGGCGTGGTACTATAAATACGTGCCAATGTGCACAAACCATTCCTTGGCATCGCGAATCACCAACGCTTGCTCGGGAACCGGGGATATCTTACTATATGGAGGTGAAGAAGATGGCTATCACACAAGAACGTAAAAATGAATTGATCAGTGAATACAAAATTCATGATACTGATACTGGATCAGCAGATGTACAAATCGCTGTCCTTACAGAAGAGATCAATAACCTGACAGAACATTTCCGTCTTCATAAGAAAGACAACCACTCACGTCGTGGTCTTTACAAAATGATCGGAACTCGTAAAAGACTTTTGAGATACTTACGAGACAATGAAGTTCAGCGTTACCGTGATCTTATTGCTAAACTCGGCCTTCGCCGTTAATAAGATGACTATCGAAAGTGGGCCTCGTGCCCGCTTTTTTTTGTGCGTATTTTTAATTGCGTTTAACTTGTTATGACTGCCATGGGCCCTATTATGCTCGCCATGAACTTACTCGTAAAAAACCATGTCAATGCCTTTACTTTGAACATAAAGCACTACGACATGCTTATGCATTCACAGTGGCGTTGTATTAGTAGGTGGCAGTCTCCCGCCCTAAGACTGGCGGCGAGGCAGATTGCAGGAATTCTTTATGTCCTTTACTTCCGTGTTTCATTTCCTACAAAAAAGTCCATAACACCACTAATTTCGCCCATTCTATACTAGAAACCACAATAAAGTGGTATACTGTACAAATGTGCCATGATGACGGTTAATGATGATAAAAACTTGTGTTCACTGAGCGCTATCACTTACACTACTACTAAGTACATACACGTATACAGTCGAGGCTGGGATATGGAGAGGGGTTCAATTATGACCGAGAAAAAAGTTTATACACTAGATTGGGCAGGACGACCGTTGACAATTGAAACGGGACAACTTGCTAAACAGGCTAACGGAGCAGTACTTGTACGCTACGGGGAAACAACAGTACTTTCAACTGCAACATCTTCTAAAAATTCACGAGGATTAGATTTCTTCCCTCTTACAGTGAATTATGAAGAACGCATGTATGCTGTTGGGAAAATTCCAGGTGGCTTCATTAAACGTGAAGGACGTCCATCAGAAAAAGCGGTCTTAACGAGCCGACTAATCGACCGTCCAATCCGTCCTTTATTCGCAGACGGGTTCCGCAATGATGTACAAGTTATTTCACTTGTTATGTCAGTTGATCAAGATTGTTCATCTGAAATGGCAGCAATGCTCGGTTCTTCACTTGCATTGTCGATTTCTGACATTCCTTTCGAAGGACCAATCGCTGGTATTCAAATTGGATTAATCGACGGGAAATTCATCGTTAACCCAACACCGGCACAATTGGAGAAGAGTGAACTTGACCTTGTTGTCGCTGGTACGAAAGATGCGATCAACATGGTTGAAGCAGGCGCACAAGAAGTTGCGGAAGATATCATTCTTGAAGCAATTATGTTCGGACACGGTGAAATCATTAAACTGATTGAATTCCAAGAAAAAATCATTGCTGAAGTCGGCAAAGCGAAAACGGAAGTTGCACTATTCACATTGGATGAAACAATTATGTCCGATATTAAAAATAGCTGTGAAACCGATCTTGTTAATGCAATCCAAACTGTTGAGAAGCATGCGCGTGAAGATGCTATCAATGCAGTGAAAAACGAAGTAATCGAACGCTACAAAGAAAACGAAGCGGACGATGCGACGATGAAACAAGTAAAAGGCGTTTTGGATTATATGGTTAAAGAAGAAGTACGTCGCCTTATTACGGATGAAAAAATCCGTCCTGATGGCCGTGGCCTTGACGAAATTCGTCCACTTGCATCTGAAGTAGGCATCTTGCCACGTACGCACGGTTCAGGTCTCTTTACTCGCGGACAAACGCAAGCGCTTAGTGTTTGTACACTTGGAGCCCTTGGTGAAGTACAAATCATCGATGGTCTTGGTCTTGAAGAAACAAAACGTTTCATGCACCATTATAACTTCCCGAACTTCAGTGTTGGTGAAACGGGTCCAATCCGTGGACCAGGACGTCGTGAAATTGGGCACGGTGCACTTGGGGAACGCGCATTATCAGCGGTTATCCCGAATGATACTGATTTCCCGTACACAATTCGTCTAGTAGCTGAAGTACTCGAGTCAAACGGTTCATCTTCACAAGCATCGATCTGTGCGTCAACAATGGCCATGTTAGATGCGGGTGTTCCACTTAAAGCTCCAGTTGCGGGTATCGCAATGGGTCTTGTGAAAAAAGGGGACAACTACTCTGTTCTTTCCGATATTCAAGGGATGGAAGATCATCTTGGCGATATGGACTTCAAAGTAGCAGGAACTGACAAAGGAATCACTGCGCTTCAAATGGATATTAAAATCGATGGTCTTTCACGTGAAATCTTGGAAGAAGCATTGACACAAGCAAAAGTAGGTCGCTTGAAAATTTTAAACCATATGATCACAGCAATTTCAGGACCGCGTGAAGAGCTTTCAGAATATGCTCCGAAAATTATCGTTATCAAAATCAATCCAGACAAGATTCGTGACGTAATTGGGCCAGGCGGAAAAGTCATCAACAAGATCATCGAAGAGACGAATGTTAAAATCGATACTGAACAAGATGGTACGATTTATATCTCTTCTCCAAACAATGAAATGAATACCAAAGCGAAAGCGATGATTGAGAATATCGTTCGCGAAGCAAAAGTTGGCGAATACTATATGGCGAAAGTGAAACGCATTGAGAAATTCGGTGCCTTCCTTGAACTATTCCCAGGTAAAGACGGACTGCTCCACGTTTCTGAAATTGCAGAAGAGCGGACTAAAGTGGTTGAAGATGTCTTGAAAATGGGCGATGAAATGTTCGTAAAAGTAACTGAAGTTGATAACCAAGGACGCGTTAACTTGTCTAGAAAAATTGTCATTCTTGAAGAAAAAGAAGCAGCTGAAAAAGCGAATAGCTGAATCGACATACAGCACTAGAATGGAAAGCCCCTCTTCAAGTGAAGATGAGGGGCTTTTTCTTCATTGTCCAGTCTCTAGCGACCACACGCTCGGGTCATAAGTCAATCGGGAGGGATTGAACTGCATCCCTCCTTGGTGTCGCAGGACGCGGCGACTTTAGACTGCCTTCCTCTTGTGGTGAACTTAAGCTGAGTTCTCTAACTCGGTCCGCTTGCGCTTTTCTTCATCCATCAAATATACTATAAAAATAGAATAGAGTTTAAAAGGGGGATTCCAAGAATGATAGAAACACATGTATGCCGAAATGGCGTCAGAATCGTCCATGAAAAAATGCCGCATGTACGCTCGGTTGCATTAGGGATATGGGTAGGTGCAGGTTCAGGAGATGAGATGGAATCAGAAGCTGGAATCGCTCATTTTATTGAACATATGCTCTTTAAAGGAACGCCATCACGAAGTGCGCGCACGATAGCAGAGGAATTTGATCGGATTGGCGGAGACGTTAACGCCTTCACATCGAAAGAGATGACTTGTTATTACACGACGGTACTCGGACACCAGGCACCTCGCGCGCTATCCATCTTAACGGATATGTTTTTCAATTCGACGTTTGATGAAGCAGAAATTGAGAAAGAAAAGTCGATTGTCCTTGATGAAATTGCAGCAGTCGAAGATGCACCGGATGATGATGTAGACGAACGGTTATGGAGCGTTATGTTTCCAGAACAACCGATTGGTAAACCAGTTCTCGGTGATGAATCGACAATCAATACGTTCAACCGCAAAATGATAGATGACTTCATGGGTCGCACGTATACGCCTGATCAAGTTGTTATTTCAGTAGCTGGCAACTATGACAATCGATTAATACAGCTGATTGAAGTTCAATTCGGTTCATTCAAAAAGGACGAGAAGATTGAACGGGCGACACCAGTAGCGTTACCTGAATTCCACGGCGGTATTACGCTGAAAGAAAAAGATATTGAACAAGCCCATATCTGTCTTGGCTTTACAGGGCTTACTGTAGACGATAAACGAATTCCAGAGTTGATTGTGTTAGATAGCATAATAGGCGGCTCGATGTCCTCGCGACTATTTCAGGAAGTCCGTGAAGAACGTGGTTTGGCCTACTCAATTCATTCCTATTTCTCCGCGTATAAAACGACGGGTGCATTCATGATATACGGTGGAACTTCCCCAGAGAATCTCAGAGAATTGTCCGATACGATTGATGAAGTAATTCAATCGATATTGACGGCAGGCGTTACAGAAAACGAATTGCATAATGCGAAAGAGCAGTTAAAAGGCGGGTTCCTGCTAGGTCTTGAAAGTTCAGAAGCAAGGATGCACCGCAACGGTAAAAATGAACTCATATTAGAGGAGCATAAATCAGTCGATGAAGTCGTAGCAATTATCGATAATATCGAATTAAATCAGGTTTATAGAATGGCAAACGACATCTTTAGTGGGCAACGGGCAACATCCATCATTGCCCCAAAGGATGTTCTAAAAGAATTTAATAGTTGATTGCTAGCGTTAGTCAGTTTTCCCGTGCTCATCTCATATGATGGATGGAGACGAAGGAAAGGGGAATGACGATGCTACTTTCAGAACTTGCTCAGAAGGAGCTTATTCAAGTTGAGGACGGGGTCCGCTATGGTTATTTGGCGGATACCGACCTTATTTTTAACGGGAGAACAGGGGATATTATCGGATTTGAAATAAAGAAGAAGTTCGGTCGGTTTTCATTCAAGAACCGTCAAGAACCTTCGGATGAATTCATACCTTGGCACGAAATTGTCTTGATTGGAGAACATCGTATTCTATTCGGAAAAACGCATAGTATGGATGAGTTGGCTAGCGATGAAAGATAATAACTGGCTCTTCATAGGGACGGACAGCAGATTGGCGGCTTGCAGCGACATCATGTTTGAAAGAGGATTTGCCACTCAACACATTGGAACCGATCATTATTCGGATGAACTTGGTGAAGTGATTGCGAACTATTCGCCAAGGCAAATTGTTTTCCCGATTTTACAAATGAAAAACGAAATTCCTCCTTTATTGCTAGAAGAGGGAACGGAACTCTATACAGGAGTCACCTCGGAACCATGGCTGAAGCCTCTAAGAGAGGCAGGATTGTCACTCCATTGCTATCTAAAAGAAGAGCAATTCATCTGGCAAAATGCGAAGCTGACTGCCGAGGGATTCATCCATGAATACTATGCGCGCACAAAACGGTGCATTTCAGGGACTCCTTTCTCCGTGGCGGGCTTCGGCAAGGTTGGTAAGGCGACAGCACATGCATTGGCATCTTTAGGGGCTGTTGTGACTGTCGTTGCTAGGTCTGAAGCTCAGATTGGTGAAGCTTGTTATCACGGATATAAGACGGAGCAGTTAACGGACGATTGGGCAATGAAAGAGGGAATGCTGATTAACACGATTCCCGCAAAATGGCTTGTGGCTACTGAGAACCCCAGACTGCACATTTATGACCTTGCGTCAGCCCCGGGCTGCCTAAAGGCGCAACTTTCATCTGAATACTATACAGTACTCCTCGGATTACCGGGAAAACACTTTCCTGTAGATGCAGCAATCGCTTTGGCGGATGCGCTCGAGAGAATGTATAGAAGATGAAAGGGGAACACGATGCTAAAGGGAAAGAGGATAGGCCTTGGGATTACGGCGTCACATTGTACGTATGAGGAAATTATACCAGTCATTGATTCGCTAAAAGACGCGGGAGCAACCGTTGTGCCCGTTATCACTCACTCTGTTTTGACAGCCGCAACGCGTTTCGGAACTGGGGAAGAATGGATTGCACGAATTGAAGCCGCAACGGGTGAAAAAGTTATCTCTACAATTGTAGGAGCTGAACCATTCGGACCGAAAACTCCTGTCGATTGTATGGTTATCGCACCGATGACTGGGAATTCCATGAGCAGATTTGCTAACGCGGCAACAGATTCACCTGTCTTAATGGCTGCAAAAGCTACGTTACGGAATGAAAGTCCAGTACTTATAGGTATTTCAACAAACGATGCACTTGGCTTAAACGCAATGAACCTCATGAAGCTACTCAATATGAAAAATGTGTTTTTCATCCCTTTTGGGCAAGATGATCCAGTAAAAAAACCAAATTCACTTATCTCCGATTTCACGCTTATGGTACCTGCTACAGCTGCAGCTCTTGAAAAAAGACAACTTCAACCGTTATTAATTATTCATGACAAAAAATAAAAATACAGAGCAGAATAATCGGATATATGATATAATTCCTCCAATGAACTGCTAACGATGTAAGGGACAGAAGTATTTATGTTAATCATGCTGTTTTTTGTAGCAATTTGGAAAACAGTATAAAAAATGCATGTCCTGATTATTTATGCATCCGTATAAGCTGAAAGGGAGATAGAGATGAAAAAGGTTAATGTTGCAATAGTCGGTGCTACGGGAGCTGTGGGTACAAAAATTCTTGAAAAATTACTTGAACGTAATTTTCCAGTCCAATCAATTAAGCTGCTAGCCTCTAAGCGATCTGCAGGTGCAGAAATTACGGCAGGTGGCCATAAATATATTGTTGAAGAAACGGTTCCAGAATCATTCGAAGGCATTGACATCGCATTTTTCAGTGCGGGCGGATCTATTTCAGAAAAGTTTGCACATGAAGCAGTAAAAAGAGGAGCGGTCGTCATTGATAATACGAGCGCATTCCGGATGATAGAAGACATTCCGTTAGTTGTTCCTGAAGTGAACGCGGGAGCTTTAAGCGGACATACAGGAATCATTGCCAACCCAAACTGTTCGACGATTCAAATGGTGACTGCGCTGCAACCGATTCGTGAGAAGTTTGGATTGGATCGAATTATTGTTTCAACGTATCAGGCAGTATCAGGTGCCGGATCTGAAGCAATTGAAGAGTTGGAAAGTCAAAGTTTGCAGTTTGAAAACCGCTCGAAAATAGAAGCAGCTATTTTACCATCTGCTTCAGCAGAACGGCATTATCCAATCGCATTCAATGCGATTCCTCAAATTGATGCCTTCGATGCTTCAGGATATACACTTGAAGAGCTCAAAATGATGAATGAAACCAAAAAAATATTTGGTGATCAGAAATTGTCCGTGTCAGCGACATGTGTACGTCTACCTGTCGTAACAGGGCATTCTGAGTCGGTTTATATTGAAATTGGTAAAGAGGGAGTTTCTGTAGAAGAACTTCACGCTCTACTTGAAAATGCACCAGGCGTCGTCGTCCAAGACGATCCATCTAAACAATTGTATCCGATGCCATTATTTGCAGAAGGAAAAGACGAAGTGTTTGTGGGCCGTATAAGAAAAGACCCAGAACACCCGGCTGGATTCCATCTGTGGATTGTATCGGACAATCTCCTAAAAGGGGCGGCACTTAATTCGGTGCAAATCGCAGAAACTCTGCTTAACTAATAAAACAAAGTAAAGGGCTGATAACAATGGAGCTTGGACGCGTATCGACTGCAATGGTCACCCCTTTTTCATCAACGGGAGACATTGACTACGACAAAACTGCCAAACTGATTGAACACCTGATTGCGAATGGGAGTGATTCATTGGTCGTATGTGGTACGACTGGTGAATCTCCTACGCTTTCCGTAGAAGAGAAGGAAGCACTTTTTACGTTCACGATAAAAGAAGTAAACAAGCGCATACCAGTCATCGCGGGGACTGGTACGTTTTCTACAAAGGAAACCGTCAAGCTTACACGGATGGCGGAACGGGTTGGGGCTGACGGTATTATGCTCGTTGCACCTTACTACAACAAACCTGATCAAAAAGGAATGTACGCCCACTTCGCGCATGTCGCAGGGGAAACTAGCCTACCAGTGATGTTGTATAATATTCCGGGGCGCTCAGCTGTCAACATGCTTCCTGAAACGCTCATCGCTTTATCGAAAATAACAAATATCCGAGCAGTAAAAGAAGCGAGTGGAAACCTGGAGCAGATGGTGGACATTATTTCAGGGACGGATCAGGGATTTTCAGTTTATAGCGGGGACGACTCATTGGCATTACCGACCTTGGCGATAGGTGGAAAAGGTATCGTGTCGGTCGCTTCTCACGTTGCAGGCAATGAAATGCAGCAGATGATTGCTGCATTCAAAGATGGACGGACAGAACAAGCTGGGGCGATGCATAGAGCGTTGCTACCTTTATTCCGTGCGATTTTTACCGCTCCCAACCCAGTGATGGTGAAATACGCGCTAGAAAAACTGGGGGTTGAAACTGGGGGAGTTAGATTGCCGTTGGTTGCGCTCGAAGGCAATGATGAACCCTTTGATAACGTCTGGAAAAACTATAGAAAAAACCTTCATATTTTCAATTAATCGGAGCCGGTATCAATTACCGGCTTTTTTTGTTTGTACAGATAGCTTCAGTCCCGTATAATGAAATATAGTCGTTATGGACGGGAATTATTAATAGGAGGAAACAAAGTGACAAAAACAAAAAATGAACTAATTAGAATCATTCCACTCGGTGGAGTTGGAGAAATCGGGAAAGCAATGTACGTGGTCGAAGTTGATGACGAACTGTTCATCGTTGACGCGGGGCTTATGTTCCCTGAAGGAGAAATGCTTGGAATTGACATCGTCATTCCAGATATAAGTTATATTGAAGAAAACAAAGACCGCGTAAAAGGGATTTTCCTGACGCACGGTCACGAAGATGCAATCGGCTCGATTTCCTATCTTCTGCAAAAAGTACAAGCACCTGTCTATGGTTCTAAATTGACAATCGCATTGGCGAAAGAACATTTGAAAGAAATGCCGGCACCCTCGAACGTTAAGTTTTTTGAAGTGACGAACAAAAGCCGAATGAATTTTAAAGGTACGTACGTAACATTCTTCCATACGACACACAGCATACCAGATTCACTCGGAATCGTATTCCATACAAGTGAAGGGGCAATTGTCCATACTGGAGAATTCAAATTCGATCAGTCTGCTAAAGGGAAGTACCGTCCCGACATTGCGAAAATGGCGGCACTTGGTGAAGAAGGTGTCTTCATCCTAATGTCGGATTCTTCCGAAGCAGAGCGTCCCGGTTATACGACATCTGAGTCGGTTATTGAAAAAAGTCTATCTAAAACGTTCCACGGAGCAGAAGGTAGAATTCTTGTCGCGCTTTATGCGTCGAATTTTATCCGTATTCAGCAAGTATTCGATACGGCATTGGAAACAGGTAAAAAAGTGGCAGTCGTTGGGAAGAGTCTAGAAAGTTACTTCGAAGTCGGCATGAAACTCGGTTATTTAACGATTGAAGATGACATTGTCATCCCAGTCAAAGAAATCGAGAAGTATGATGATGATAGAGTTGTTATTATCGTGACAGGTAACCAAGGCGAGCCGCTTGATGCGCTTGAGAAAATTGTACGTAAACAGCATAGAGACTTACGTATCAAAGAAACAGATACAGTTCTTATTACGTTTACACCATCTCCTGGAATGGAAGTTTCGATGTTCCAGACAATGAATGATCTTGCAAAAGCTGGTGCAAATGTTCTTACTTCAAGTAAGAATGTCCACGTTTCAGGGCATGGTAGTTCGGAAGATTTGAAATTGATGCTGAACTTAATGCAACCTAGCTATTTCGTTCCAATCCAAGGCGAGTATCGGATGCTTATTGCGCATTCCAAACTTGCACAGGAGACAGGACTTCAGAAATCACAAATATTTATTGCGGATAAAGGCGACATTGTCGAATATAAAAACAATAAAATGCGCATGAGTGGACGAGTTCAAGCAGGTAATATTCTGATTGACGGAATTGGGGTAGGGGACGTTGGAAATATCGTACTCCGTGATCGTAAACTACTTTCACAGGATGGGATCTTTACAGTTGTTGTCACACTAAACCGTAAACAGAAACGCATCGCTGCAGGACCGGAAATCGTCTCTCGTGGATTCGTCTATGTACGTGAATCCGAAGAGCTTCTTGAAGAGTCTGCAAATCTTGTCAGAAAAATTGTTGAGAAGTATGTGAATAAAGAGACGTTCGAATGGACAAACATTAAACAAGAGATACGCGATACACTTAGTTCGTATCTGTATCAGCAAACGAAAAGAAGACCAATGATTATTCCTATAATTATGGAATACTAATACAACAACTATATTTATTGAACATATGAATACTTTCACACCTGTATAAACTGAGCAAAGGTGCCTTACAAGGCATCCCTGAGCGCGGAAACGGGTAGAAGGAAATCTTTATTTCAGAGTATATAGAATCGATAATAATGCTACAAAGGGTTTCCTTGCCGTCTGACCGGCGGGAAACCCTTTTTTTGAAAAGGAGGTACCATAAATACATGGCTAGAAAATCAAGTAAGAAGAAAAAGAAATCAACCGCGCAGAAAAAGAAGTCATCCGATTTGCATCCGTTGATCTATGAAGTGATGGGCTTGGTGATGATTGGTCTTGCCATCATCATTATATTTGAATTCGGAATTGCTGGGAGAGGCCTCTCTTCTTTGTCTAGATTTATTTTCGGTAACTGGCATGTTGCGATCCCACTCTTGCTCATTGTTCAGGCACTTATGTTCATGATAAAACAGAAGGTAGGCGGTTGGAGAAACCGTGTTGTAGGAGGATGTTTATTCATCCTGGCAAGTTTTGTTCTGTTTAGTCATGTCCATTTGTTCAAGGAACTGTATGAAAGCCGTGTTCTTATGTCGAATTCGGCGCTTAAAGAAACATGGAAAGTGCTTATCACAAATGATGGCATCACATCAAGGAGTGGAGCGCTCGGGGGAGGAATGACGGGGGCAATTCTATTTGCCATGTTCTACTCGTTGTTTGACTCGGCTGGGGCAACAGTTGCAGGTATTTTATTGTTTTTAATCGGTATTGTTCTCTTAACGGGCAAAGCGCTTGTTCCATATGCAGCCGAACATTTCCCGAAACTACTTAAATCGATGAAAGATTCAATTCCCAAAAAAGGATCAGCAGTTAAAAAATCTTCGAGCGAATCAAGAACGACTCGCTCGAAGAGAAAAGCTAATACAGCTGATGAACAAGCTGTGCAAAATCTACCTCCGCTCCAACCGGAAATCGAAGAGGTTGTATCACAACCAATCATTTCGGCCTTTAGTGAAAGGAGGGATAACCCTGTTGAGGACGAGCAGGCGGCAGTTGTAGAAGAAGGGCAACTACAAGAACAACAGGAAGTTGCCGTAGAAGTCAATGCTTACACAGGTGTCACAGGAGAAGAGGAGAATGAATCTTACATCTTGCCTCCACCGTCATTACTGAAACAAACGCCCATTATCGATCAATCGGAAGAGTACAATTCGATTCAGGCGAATGCGCAAAAACTTGAACGAACTTTCCTTAGTTTCGGCGTGAAAGCGAAGGTTACTGAGGTGCATCTTGGACCGGCTGTCACGAAGTATGAAGTGTTACCGGATACGGGCGTCAAAGTAAGCCGTATCGTGAGCCTCGCTGACGACATAGCACTTGCACTAGCAGCAAGTGGAATTCGTATCGAAGCCCCGATTCCAGGGAAGTCTGCAATCGGTATCGAAGTCCCAAACAGTTCGGTTGCTGTTGTCAGTCTGAGGGAAGTCATTGAAGCAAAAGAGAATAATCGTCCTGATTCAAAATTAATGATTTCACTAGGGCGTGACGTAACAGGACAGGCGATGCTGGCAGAATTGAATAAGATGCCGCACGTTCTGATTGCCGGTTCAACAGGTAGTGGTAAAAGTGTATGTATCAACGGCATTATTGTCAGTATCTTAATGCGTGCAAAACCGCATGAAGTGAAAATGATGATGATCGATCCTAAAATGGTTGAGCTCAATGTCTATAACGGTGTTCCACACTTGCTTGCCCCGGTCGTCACGGATCCACGGAAAGCATCTCAAGCACTGAAGAAAGTTGTTTCTGAAATGGAAAGACGTTACGAATTGTTTTCTCACACAGGAACTAGAAATATTGAAGGATACAATGAACATATCGAAGTCTGGAACGAAGAGAATGAGGAAAAGCATCCACGCATGCCGTACATCGTCGTTATTGTGGATGAGCTCGCGGACCTCATGATGGTCGCCTCCAGCGATGTGGAAGATTCAATCACACGGCTTGCACAAATGGCCCGTGCTGCTGGGATTCACTTGATCATCGCTACACAACGACCGAGTGTTGACGTTATAACGGGCATCATAAAAGCGAACATCCCATCTAGGATTGCATTTGCAGTGTCATCGTCAATCGATTCAAGAACAATTTTGGATGGCGGCGGTGCGGAAAAACTACTTGGTAGGGGGGACATGCTGTTCCTTCCGGCGGGTGTCGCAAAACCGGTCCGGATTCAAGGGGCGTTCGTGACGGATGCAGAAGTTGAGGCAGTTGTCGATTTTGTTATTGAGCAGCAGAAAGCTCAATATCAAGAAGAAATGATTCCAACAGAAATAGAAGAAGTAGCACCACATGAAGAAACGGATGACTATTACGATGAAGCAGTTCAACTTGTGACGGACATGCAGACAGCTTCCGTCTCCTTATTGCAGCGTCGTTTCAGGGTCGGCTATTCGAGAGCCGCACGCATTGTAGATCAGATGGAGATGCGGGGGATTGTAGGACCACCTGAAGGCAGTAAACCGCGTCAAGTGCTAATGAGTAAGGACGAAACGGATATTTAATCCTGAAAAGAATGGCAGAATAGGTATATTTGAGCACATCAAAAGAACACATTGATAATATTTTTCGAAGTATTGTTTATTTTATATGACGAAAGTGATATAGTATGGATGATTAGTAGTGACGTTTAACATCAGAGGTCTGACCTCGTTGAGGGGGAGATGTAATGATGGTAAAGGCGGACCAAAGGCATCTATATGTCCAGGTGATTGAACGTCTGAAAAAGGACATTGAATCGGGAATATTCAAAGAGAATGAGCGGTTCCCTTCGGAATTTGAACTCGCTCGTACGTTGGGTGTCAGCCGTGCAACACTCCGTGAAGCACTTCGTGTATTAGAGGAGGATAAAGTCATTGTCCGTAAACATGGTGTTGGAACATTCGTTAAACCAAAACCATTGTTTTCATCTGGCATTGAAAACTTAACCAGTGTTTCTTCTATGATTCGTGATGCGGGGATGGAGCCAGGAACGATTTTTATGGACGTTTTAGAGACGATACCATGTGATGAAAGTATCGCAAAGTTCGGATGTAGTGAAGATGAGCGTCTAGTTACAATTAAAAGAGTAAGGACTGCGGACGGCGACCCGGTCGTCTATTGTATTGATAAGGTTCTTTCAAAAAATCTTTCGTCTGGAACGGACGAGTTATTGAATAATTCCCTATTCGACGCAATCGAAAAGTCAGGTACAATCCGTATTGTTCAAGCTGTGGCGCACATTGAACCTGTTGGATACGATGATGAAGCATCGTCCATCCTGAGGTGTGGGATTGACGTTCCACTCCTTGTCCTCCGGCAACATCATTACAGTGAGGAAGGCGAAATGGTCCTCTACTCGAAAAATTATTTTCGAGCTGATAAATTCAGCTTCCACGTAGTACGCAAAAGGGTATAAGACGTTAATACGTCCTACTAATATGAAGAAAACAAGGGGGTTCCAACAATGGGCAAACGTAAATTTGGTTTAGCTTTATCGATGGTTCTAGCTGCAAGCACACTACTTGGCGCATGCGGAACGGATAAAGCGAAAGACAAAGAAGGTACTACAAACGGTTCGAAAGAAGATACTTTTTCAATCGCAATGGTAACTGATACAGGCGGTGTTGACGACAAATCGTTCAACCAATCTGCTTGGGCAGGAATTAAAGAATACGGCAAAGAGAATAATCTTGAAAAAAAGGATGGTGGATTTGACTATCTACAGTCTAAAGAACCAGCCGATTACGCACCGAACTTAAACAAACTTGTCCAACGTGACTTCGACCTTATTTTCGGGATTGGTTTCCTTATGAAAGATGCAATCGAAGAAATCGCAACACAGCGTACTGACAATCAATTTGCGCTTGTTGACGAAGTTTCTGATCTGCCTAACGTAGCAAGCCTTATGTTCAAAGAGCAAGAAGGTGCATTCCTTGCGGGTGTTGCAGCTGCTCGAATGACAAAATCCGATAAAATCGGCTTTATTGGCGGTATGGAAATTCCCGTTATCGAACGTTTTGAAGCTGGATTCCTTGCAGGTGTTGCTGCAGTGAAACCTGAAATAAAAGTGGATGTACAGTACACAGGCGACTTTGCAAAAGCTGAACTTGGTAAAGCAACAGCAAATCGTATGTACACTTCAGGCGTAGATATTATTTTCCACGCTGCCGGCGGTTCTGGTAATGGTGTATTCTCTGAAGCTAAAGAACGTAAAAAAGCAGATCCAGATGCATATGTATGGGTAATCGGCGTTGACTCTGACCAGTACGATGAAGGTAAAGTAGGCGACGATAACATTACATTGACTTCAATGCTTAAACGTGTTGACATTGCAGTTAAAAACACGGCAGATCTAGCTGCTAAAGGTCAATTCCCTGGCGGTGAAGTAACAACTTTCGGTCTTGCTGACAATGGTATTGCACTTGCTGATTCGCACGGAGCAATTCCACAAGATGTATTAGACGAGGTTGAAAAATTCACTAAGCAAATTGCCGACGGTGAAATCGAAGTTCCAGAATTCAGAGCTAAAAAATAATAAAAGAAATAAGCAATCATGAAGGCCGATTTATTTCGGTCTCCATGATTCTCCTTTAAATTACTAGAAGAAAAGATACCGTTCAAGGTTTCTTTTCTTCTGTTAATTTAACTTCATTCAGCAAATTTTTTGTACTGAAAGCGAAGTGTTAGCAACAGAAGTCTCCCACTTCTATAAATGGTGAGATGAATGCAAACGAAGCCTACAATTCAGCGGGGGTTCAAACCCCTGCTGAATTGTAACCCAAAGCCTCCGACGGATGTCACAGATTTTGCAGAGAGTTAAAAACTCAATTCAAAACTTTGATGCTATCATACCGAGGCGTGATTGATTCTTACATACGCAGACGCGAGGGAGTGAACCTAGTGGAATATGTTATTGAAATGTTAAATATCCGAAAAGAGTTCGGTAATTTTGTTGCGAACGATGATATTACGCTTCAGCTTAAAAAAGGTGAAATCCATGCTTTATTAGGCGAGAACGGGGCAGGGAAATCTACGTTAATGAACGTGCTGTTTGGGCTTTATCAACCTGAAGGTGGAGAGATTCGGGTACGAGGAACAGCGACGGCTATTACAGATCCGAACGTCGCGAACAGATTGGGTATCGGAATGGTTCACCAACATTTCATGCTTGTTGAAAATCTAACTGTCACTGAAAATATTATTCTGGGTAATGAACCGAAAAAAATGGGCATGATCAACGTTAAAGACGCTGCCAAAAAAGTGGCCGAGATTTCGCAATTATATGGACTTGATGTAGATCCTTATGCAAAGATCGAAGATATATCGGTCGGTATGCAACAGCGGGTAGAAATTTTGAAAACGCTTTATCGTGGAGCAGAAATTCTTATTTTCGATGAACCGACTGCATCTTTGACACCGCAAGAAATCACTGAATTAATTTCAATTATGAAGAAACTGATTGAAGAAGGAAAATCGATTATCATCATCACACACAAACTTCAGGAAATAATGGATGTCTCCGATCGGGTGACGGTTATCCGCAAAGGTAAAGGGATTGGAACAGTTATTACTTCAGAAACAAATCCGGAAGAGCTAGCAACATTGATGGTAGGTCGTCAAGTAACATTTAAAACGGAAAAAGGGCCGTCCTATCCAGCCGAAGAAGTTCTCCTAGTAGAAAATCTAGTTGTTGAAGATTATCGCGGAATACCGAAAGTGAAAGGTTTAAATCTATCCGTTCGTAAAGGTGAAATCGTAGGAATCGCGGGAATTGACGGCAATGGACAGTCAGAATTGATTGAGGCAATCGCGGGTCTTCGTAAAGTGAAAAGTGGAAAAATTTTCATAGATTCAAAGGATGTAACTGGGAAAAAACCACGTGAAATAACAGAATCCGGTCTCGGTCATATTCCGCAAGACCGTCATAAGCATGGCCTTGTTCTCGATTTCACTGTTGGCTATAATGTGGCGTTGCAAACGTATTACAAAGAACCTTTATCAAAAAAAGGCATTATGAATTATAAACTCGTATCTAAGAAAGCAAAAGAAATCATCGACATGTTTGACGTGCGGACACAAGGTGAGCAAGAGTTAGTCCGTTCGCTTTCAGGCGGTAATCAGCAAAAACTCATAATTGGACGAGAAGTAGATCGTAACCCGGAATTACTGATTGCAGCACTTCCAACACGTGGTCTTGATGTCGGGGCAATTGAATTCATTCATAAAAAGTTAATTGAACAACGTGATAATGGCAAAGCAGTTCTTCTTATTTCATTTGAACTAGATGAGGTCATGAATGTTTCTGACCGTATTGCAGTTATTTACGACGGAGAAATTGTTGATACAGTTATTCCGACCGAAACAACAGAGCAGCAACTCGGCCTACTCATGGCAGGACACTCCAGGGACAAGGGCGCTGTTACGCTGAAAGAAGGTGATGATAACCATGTCGAATAGGTTTGTAAATATACTGGTACCCATCATCTCGATTATTTTGGGATTGTTAGTGGGAGCAGCCGTAATGTGGTTCAGCGGATACGATCCGGTTGCTGGCTATATCGCGTTATGGAATGGAATCTTTGGGGATATGTATTCAATCGGAGAAACAATCAGGCAAATAAGCCCTTATATACTAGCGGGTCTTGCGGTTGCATTTGCGTTCCGCTCAGGGCTGTTCAATATTGGGGTCGAAGGACAATTGATTGTTGGCTGGTTTGCAGCGGCATATGTCGGCATGGCATTTGAATTACCGATATTCATCCACTTGCCACTTGCCCTTATTGCGGCAGCAGTAGCAGGAGCGCTGTGGGGATTGATTCCAGGTATTTTAAAAGCAACACTTCATGTACACGAAGTTATTGTAACAATAATGATGAACTACATCGCACTTCATACAGTAAATGCGTTAATAAAAGCAGTTTCTGAAGGTGGATATAAGACAGAGAAAATCCACCAGACGGCGTCGCTACGTTCAGATTTCTTATCTAACTTGACTGATTTCTCAACCTTACATTACGGAATCTTTGTCGCACTGGCAATGGTTGCAGTTATGTGGTTCATTTTGGAGAAAACGAAAACCGGTTATGAGCTTAAATCGGTCGGATTTAACGACCATGCATCTCAATATGCGGGAATGAATGTGAAAAAGAACATTATTCTTTCGATGGTTGTTTCTGGCGCTTTCGCAGGGCTTGGAGGAGCGATGGAAGCTCTTGGGACATTTGGGAACATAGTGACACGTAGTGCGTTTACGGGAATTGGGTTTGACGGGATCGCGGTTGCCTTACTAGGTGCTAATACGCCACTAGGTGTTATTTTTGGGGCCTCCCTGTTTGGTTCGTTAAAATATGGAGCCGGGAATATGCCGAATGAGGCAGGGGTACCAGTTGAAATTGTTTCAATTGTAATCGCACTTATCATATTCTTTGTTGCATCGGGCTATATCATCCGAGTTCTTCTTAGCAAGATGAAAAAGAAAAAGGAGGCAAAGTGATATGAGTTTTCTAGAGATAGTATATTTCATCATTCCGTTATCCATTTCATACGCTGCCCCTCTTATTTTCACTGCAATCGGAGGCGTGTTCTCGGAACGTGCAGGTGTAGTTAACATTGGACTTGAAGGACTCATGGTAATGGGTGCTTTTATCGGTATTATATTCAATCTAACTTATGCAGATGCATTTGGCTCTTGGACACCATGGATTGCCTTACTTGTAGCAATGGTTGTTTCCGCAATCTTCTCCATTATGCACGCGGTCGCATCGATTACATTCCGTGCTGACCAAGTAGTATCAGGGGTTGCCATTAACATGCTAGGGATTGCTATTGCTTTGTTCTCTGTAAAAATGATTTTTGACAAAGGACAGACGGATTTCATCCAACAAAGCATTCCGCGTTTCAACGTTCCAATTTTACATGACATTCCGGTTATCGGACCAATGTTTTTCACTGGGATTTATGGTTCATCGATATTGGCAATTGGCCTTGCTTTTTTAGCTTGGTTCATCATTTATAAAACACCATTCGGTCTTCGTCTAAGGTCGGTTGGGGAACACCCGATGGCTGCTGATACAATGGGCATCAACGTAACTAAAATTCGCTATATTGCGGTTATCATTTCAGGTGGTCTTGCTGGTATTGGTGGCGCTATCTATTCTCAAACAATGACGAATGATTTCAGTCATGCGACAATTAACGGACAAGGATTCATGGCACTTGCTGCAATGATCTTTGGTAAATGGCATCCGATTGGTGCAATGGGAGCTGCATTGTTCTTTGGGTTCGCACAAGCACTTGCTATCAGTTCATCAAGCATATCGTACTTGGAAAATGTTCCGGCTGTTTATTTCCACATTTTGCCGTATGCATTAACCATTCTTGCGCTAGCAGGATTCATTGGAAGAGCAAATGCACCAAAAGCGAGTGGACAACCGTATATCAAAGGAAATCGTTAAAAAGTGAAAATGCCCCGATAGTCTGTTACGTTGGACTTAGGGGCATTTTTGGGCCTTCAGCATACGATATTTCATATAAGTTACGATGCATCCGCTAGTTTATTTGCATCTTTTGACTTATGGAATGTATAGTGAAGTGAGGATTCCGCATATTAACTAAAACAGAGGTGTTTATATGTTCAAAAAAGTTGAGCTACAAGAGGGCGTCACATTATATATCCGCAAGTCAGAACAGTTCAAAACTGTCAATTTCTCGGTCAAGTGGAAAACGGCTCTTGATGAAAAGAAATCGGCTCCTCGCGCAGTATTGGCGAATATTTTAGAAGAATCTAACGGTCGATACCGGTCACAAACTGAGTTCCGCAATGCGTTAGATGAATTATACGGAACAGTATTGTACACAGATGCTGGAAAACGTGGAGAAACGCATATCGTGTCTCTATCAGCTGAATGTGTAAATGACGAATATCTATCTGAAGGTGGCGTGCTTGAAGAAGTACTAAGCTTGATCAAGACAGTCATTTTTGACCCGAATGTCGTGGACGGACAGTTCGATGAAACAGTTGTTAACCGTGAAAAAAGGTCTGTGAAAGAGCGAATTCGTTCGCTTTACGATGACAAGACACGTTATGCTCAAAAGCGTATGCTTGAATTATTACGTCCCGATAGCGCCGCATCTGCACCGTCATATGGAACGGAAGAGGGTGTAGATGCACTTACATCTGCAGACCTATTTGCAGCATACGAAAGTATGCTAAACGAAGATGAAATTGATATCTACGTTGTCGGTGACATTGACGAAGATGAAATGACAGAAAAAATCAGGTCACTATTAACATTCAATAGCCGTAAAGTGCATGAACGTCAAACTGCTACACAACAAACGGCGACTCAAGAAATGGAAGTCCGTCATGTTCGCGAAAAACAAGACATGAAACAAGGAAAACTCCATTTAGGCTTCACCACTCCAGTTACATTCCGTCACCCTGATTATGCGAAAATGCAAATGACAAACGGAGTTTTCGGCGGTTTTGCGCATAGTAAGCTTTTCATTAACGTCCGTGAAAAAGAAAGCATGGCGTATTACGCATCTAGTTCCTATTCTTCGCATTATGGACTTCTCTATGTAATGGCGGGAATTGATGCTGAACTGGAAGAAAAAGCCGTGAAACTTATTAGTGAACAACTTACTGCACTTCAACAAGGTGAAATTACAGACCTTGAAATGGAACAGACAAAAGCCTTACTTGCTAACGGTATTAAAAGTGCGTTTGATTCTGCAAGAGGACAGATTGAAGTATTTGATCAATACAAAGAGCTGGATGAAAATTTCACAGCAGATACAATCATTGCTGGCTGGGAATCCGTTACAAAAGAAGATGTTAAAAATATGGCATCTGAAATTAAACTAGAAATCGTCTATCTGTTATCGGGCAAGGAGGCTAATTAATGATGAAGAATATTCACTTCGATAATTTACAGGAAACATTATATAATGAAAAACTCGACAATGGTTTGGACGTCTATATTTTACCGAAACGTGGATTTTCGAAAACATTCGTGACGTTCACGACTAAATATGGTTCAATCGACCGGACATTTATCCCGCGTGGAAAAACAGAGGAAGTGACAGTTCCTGATGGCATTGCCCATTTCCTTGAGCATAAAATGTTCGAAAAAGAAGATGGGGACGTATTCCAAAAGTTTAGTGTGCACGGTGCATCTGCCAATGCGTTTACATCATTCACACGAACTGCTTATTTGTTCTCTGCTACGGATAAATTATATGACAATACTGAAATTCTTCTTGATTTTGTACAGGAGCCGTACTTCACGGAAAAGACTGTTGATAAAGAGAAGGGTATTATTGCCCAGGAAATAACGATGTATGATGATCAGCCGGATTGGCGTCTCTATTTCGGTACGATCGAAAACCTGTTTCATGAACATCCCGTGAAAATTGATATCGCTGGTACGGTCGCATCGATTCAAGATATCACGGCGGACTATTTGTATGAATGCTATGAAACGTTCTATCATCCGTCCAACATGGTGCTTTTCGTTGTAGGTGCTGTTGATCCGGAAGAGATGATGGCATTCATCAAGAAAAATCAAGATGCAAAAACATTCGATGATCCTGCAGAAATTGTACGTAGTTTCCCTACTGAAAAGGATACCGCAGCAATCACTGAGCGGAAGCTTGCAATGGACGTATCGAAGCCGAAATTGAATATTGGTATGAAATGTACTAATACAGATATTGATGGAGAAGAGATGCTCATTCAGGAACTTTCAGCGGGTCTAGTTCTGGATATCCTGTTTGGCAGATCATCCGAATTCTATACAGAAACGTATAATGATGGACTTATTGATGAGTCGTTTTCTTATGATTTTACAATGGAGAATGGCTTCGGTTTCGCAATGATTGGTTCTGATACAGACCAGCCGGAACAACTCGAAAAAGCAATCCGAACAACTGTGAAAAACACCGTTGAAACATGGCCAATCACGGACTTGGAACTTAATCGAATGAGGAAAAAGAAAATTGGTCAATTCATGCGTTCTTTGAATTCTCCGGAGTTTATCGCCAACCAGTTTACTCGCTATACGTTTAACAACATGAATTTGTTCGATGTTGTTCCAACACTTGAGAAATTAACGCTCGAAAACTTGAAAGATGCATTCCAAACGTTTTCGGATGAAAGCGGTTATACGGTCTATTCAATTGTTCCAGCTGATAAGGCAGAATGACTGAACAGAAATACTGCGTTGTACTTGGTGCATCAGGTGGAATAGGCGATGCGATTAGTCGAACATTAGCGGCTGCAGGCTGGTCGCTATTCCTTCATTACAATGAAAATGCTGCACATGCTACTCTTTTGAAGCAGGAACTGAGTATGACCTATCCGCAATTGAGTTTTAAAACAGTCCAAGCAGATTTCAGTGCACAAGATGGAGCAGAATTACTCGTCCAACAAGTTCGTACTATTAGTGCTGTTGTTGTTGCAAATGGGCAATCGATGATGAAACTGTTGACGGAAACAAGCACTGAAGACATGGATGCACTATGGAAAGTCCATGTACAAAACCCCGCACGATTTATAAGTCTGGTATCTCCACAATTACGCAAATTTGAGCAATCGTACGTTGTCATGATTGGCTCGATATGGGGTAATACGGGGGCGGCAGGAGAAGTGATGTACTCCGCTGTGAAGGGGGCGCAACACGCATTTGTGAAAGCATACGCGAAAGAAGCCGCCTTTTCAGGAATACGCGTCAACGCTGTGGCACCTGGGTGGATAGAAACGCGAATGAATAGTGACATACCATTAGATGAACGACAGATGGTTATCGATGAAATACCACTTATGAGTTCCGGGACACCAGCACATGTCGCTGAAGCAGTTAATTTCCTGTTAAGCGGCAAGGCGGATTATATGACAGGTGAAATTATGAAAGTGAACGGCGGCTGGTATATTTAACTTAATTCAGTTTAAGCCTCCGGTGATAGCACGAATTTTGAAGTGCGTGGAAAGGCAACAAGGGGGGATGTAGTTCAATCCCTCCCCGTAGCATACCTGCATCATGGAGGCATGCAAGCGCAATTCAAAATTTGTACGCAATGTAATTGATTGGGGAAGGGGATTAAAACAATCCCCTTTTTCCTTTTCATAATGCATTTAATCAGCTATCATAGAACTATATTACTTCTTGTGCGTCATATAGTAGTGCGTGTTCAAAAAAAAGGACAAAGGAGTGTGTGTCTGATGGGTGAATGGTATCTTGAATATGAAATTCAGGTTAACCGGCCTGGCCTTCTGGGTGATATTTCGTCGTTGCTCGGAATGTTGCGCGTGAACATTGTTACAATTAATGGTGTTGATGGCGGACATCGTGGAATGCTGCTACGAACTGACAACGACGACCAGATAGCGCGTTTTGAACAAATCGCCGAGACGATGGAAACGATTCATGTAATAAAAATCCGTGAGCCAAAGTTGCGCGATATTCTAGCGGTCAGGCACGGACGTTATATACAGCGTGATGCAGACGAAAGGAAAACGTTCCGTTTCCTTCGAAATGACCTTGGGATTCTTGTTGATTTCATGGCTGAAATATTCAAACAGGAAGGCCATAAATTGATTGGTGTTCGCGGGATGCCAAGAGTAGGGAAGACGGAATCAGTCGTAGCGGCAAGTGTTTGTGCTAATAAAAAGTGGATATTCCTTTCGTCGACGATGATTAAGCAAACGTTGCGGAAAAACTTAGCGGGCGATGAGTTTTCAAAAGATAATATTTTCATCTTGGACGGTATCGTTACGCGTAAGGCGGAGGACGAACGTCACATGCAACTTGTCAGGGAAATGATGCGAATGCCCTCTATAAAAGTTGTGGAGCATCCGGATATGTTTGTTCAGCATTCGGAATACAGTATTGAAGACTTTGATTATATTATTGAATTAAGAACAGAACCAGATCAAGAAATTACATATGAAATGATGGAAAAAAACCATATGATGTCCGACCATGGAATAACGGATGGATCGGGTTTATTCAACTTCTGATAGGCAGGTGTTTTTGGTGACCGGATTAGGTGATCGTCTCAAGCAGGCGAGAATGGCTAAAGGATTTACATTGGATGATTTACAGTCAATAACGAAAATACAGAAACGGTACCTCTCCGGTATCGAAAATGAAGATTACAGCATGATGCCTGGATCTTTTTATGTACGGGCATTCATCAAACAATATGCAGAGGCAGTAGGTCTAGATTCTGATGAAATGCTATCTATGTATAAAAATACGTCTCCTGAAGTGCCATCCGAGGAAGAGGCGGGTCAGCGTGCTTCGTCGACATTGACACGTAAAAGAGGTTTAAGAAATAATGATCAGTTAAATGAAATGATGCCGAAAATCATCGTCGCTTTATTTATTATCGTTATAGTGGTTGTTATTTGGACCCTCTATCAAGGGTCATCTGGCAAGAAAGATGATGTGAATGGCGTCGAAACGAATCAACCGGTAATAATGGAAAATAGTAAACCAACTCCTCCTAAGAAAGACACGGAAAAAGTAGAAGAAAAGCCTGTGGAGGAAGAGGTAGAACCGGAAAAACCGGAACAGACTTTAGCTTTTGAAAGCGCAAGCGGAGAAACATCAGTGTACGGACTAACTGGAGCAGAATCGTTCAAACTTGAAATCCGTTTAACCGGGGGATCTTGGATTGGTGTAAAAGATAATTCCGGAAAAGAATGGATGACACCTGCACGTATTATGGTAGCAGGGGAATCGATTGAATTTGATGTGACGGCTACCGATTCTGTACGAATCCGTGTTGGGCGTCCTAAGTCTACAGAAATATATGTCAACGGTGTGTTACTTGAATACGGTGTGCCACCACAGGATACTGTTCCACAAAATATTATGATTGAATACAAGAAAGAGTAATAGTCATCTACTTTAGATGACTATTTTCTTTGAAAGGAAAGGTGTGTTTTATGAATTTGCCAAACAAAATAACCGTATCACGCGTTCTGCTCATTCCAGTTTTTATGGTTTTCATGCTGGTTGATTTTAAATTGGGCACTATAACTATCGCTGGTACAGAAATGATGAAAGAACATTTAATCGGTGGACTTATTTTTATTATTGCATCTATAACAGATTGGCTTGATGGGTATATCGCTCGGAAAAATAATCTTGTTACCAATATGGGGAAATTTTTGGATCCGCTGGCGGACAAATTGCTTGTTTCTGCTGCTTTGATCATACTTGTTGAACTTGGAATAGCACCGTCATGGATTGTCATCATTATTATTAGCCGGGAATTCGCTGTGACGGGTCTTAGGCTTATCCTTGCAGGCGGCGGGGAAGTCGTAGCGGCCAACCAGCTCGGGAAAATTAAAACGGTGGCACAAATCTTAGCCATTACTTCGCTGTTGTTGAATAATATATTTTTCGAGTCGATTGGTGTACCATTCGGTGTCATCATGCTTTACATCGCGCTCTTCTTTACAATTTGGTCAGGTTTCGATTACTTCTATAAAAACAGACGTGTACTGGTTGATTCAATGTAAGGGGATGAGTAGCTATGAAGGCAGAAATTATTGCAATTGGCTCAGAGTTATTACTTGGACAAATTACGAATACGAACGCTAAATTCATTTCGTTAAAACTCGCAGAAATTGGTATCGATGTTCATTATCAGACGGTCGTGGGCGACAACCCGGATCGTTTGGATGAAGTGATTGAAATTGCAATGAAACGTGCAGATATTCTAATCTTTACAGGCGGACTTGGACCGACGAAAGATGACATGACAAAAGAAACCATCGTGAAACATATCGGTACAACATTAGTCAGCGATGACGAGGCACTTCTTTATATTCAGCAATATTTCAAACGTAGCGGTAGGGTTATGACGGAGAATAATAAGAAACAGGCACTAGTGTTTAAAGGCGCGAAAGTCTTAGCAAACCGAAAAGGAATGGCACCCGGAATGGCTGTTGAAAAGGATGAAGTACGCTATATCCTTCTCCCAGGTCCACCGCATGAAATGGAGCCGATGTTTACGGATGAGGCGATTCCTTATTTGTTAGGTGTTACTGGCAAACAGGAAGTTATCACATCGCGAGTTCTGAAGTTTTACGGTATTGGGGAGGCGGAGCTTGAACACCGGATTCAATCTATTTTGGAAAAACAAACGAATCCGACAGTTGCGCCGCTGGCAACAGCTGACGCGGTCACATTGCGCCTCACTGCAAAAGCAAAAACGACCGATGCAGCGTTGAAGCTGATTGCGCCAATAGAAGAGGAGATACGTTTACTAGTTGGAGACTACATCTACGGAACTGATGATGATACATTGGCATCCAAAGCTGCAGAACTTCTCATTCGAAACGGTTGGACACTAGCTGCTGCGGAAAGTCTGACGGCAGGTCTATTTATGGCAGAACTGGCCGGAGAACCAGGGATTAGTTCGTCACTAGAAGGTGGCATTGTCGTCTACAATGAGAAATCGAAAGTAGAACAACTTGGTATTGAGCAGTCCCTACTTGCGGAGTATGGTGTCGTCAGTGCAGAATGCGCGGCTGCCCTTGCGGAAAACGTGAAACGAACGTTCAAATCGGATATTGGAATTGGTTTAACAGGTGCGGCTGGCCCAGATCCACATGATGGGAAGCCAGTCGGCACTGTGTGGATTGGTATCACTTCTACAGATGCAGAGACAGAGACATTTAAGTTGTTACTATCGGGTTCAAGAAACGCAAACCGTCTCAGAGCAGCAAGATTTGCGCTCTATTATCTGATTAAACACCTAACTACAAAAGAAGGCCAAAGTTAAGATTTAAGCCGTTTTCTCAATTAAAAATGTTAAACACCCAGGTATTCTCACTTATATATTTAATTCGAGAAAATTAATCGAATAAATGTTCGCTTTTTGATTGAGTATTTCTCATTAAAGGAGTATACTAGAGGTAGTAAGAAAAACAGAAACATTACCTTGAGGGAGGAAATAAATTGAGCGATCGTAAAGCCGCCTTAGAAATGGCGTTAAAACAAATAGAAAAGCAGTTTGGTAAAGGATCTATTATGAAACTGGGTGAAAAAACAAACCTGGAAGTTGAAACTTCTTCTACGGGCTCCCTTGCACTTGATGCTGCACTCGGCATAGGCGGATATCCACGCGGCCGTGTCATTGAAATATACGGACCTGAAAGTTCTGGTAAAACGACTGTTGCCCTTCATGCCATTGCAGAAGTACAAGCAGCTGGAGGAACTGCTGCATTCATCGATGCTGAACATGCGCTCGATCCGATTTATGCGCGTAAGTTAGGCGTTAATATCGATGAATTATTACTTTCTCAGCCTGACACGGGAGAGCAAGCGCTTGAAATCGCTGAAGCGCTTGTACGAAGCGGGGCAGTTGATATTTTTGTCGTGGACTCCGTTGCTGCGCTTGTACCTAAAGCAGAGATTGAAGGCGAGATGGGAGATTCGCATATCGGGTTACAAGCCCGTCTTATGTCACAAGCATTGCGTAAACTTTCCGGCGCCATTAATAAGTCAAACACAATCGCGATATTCATTAACCAAATCCGTGAAAAAGTCGGCGTTATGTTCGGAAGCCCTGAAGTAACTCCAGGCGGGCGCGCATTGAAATTCTACTCTTCAGTACGCCTAGATGTAAGACGTGGAGAAGCGATTAAACAAGGCAATGACATAGTGGGAAATAAAACACGAATCCGCGTTGTGAAAAATAAAGTTGCACCTCCGTTTAAAACAGCGGAAGTTGATATTATGTACGGAGAAGGAATTTCCCGAGAAGGAGAAATTATCGACCTTGGTGCCGAAGCCGAAGTTGTCCAGAAGAGTGGATCTTGGTATTCCTATGAAGGAGAACGACTCGGACAGGGACGAGAGAATTCGAAACAATTCTTGAAAGAAAACCCGGATATCCGTTCGGAAATCGCCAACAAAATTCGTGAATCATATGGACTTGCAAGCTCAAACTATGTGATTGGTGCTCATGAAGTAGACGAAGACGAAGAGTTGGAACTGCTACTTGGTGAAGAATAAGTTAGACAAAAAGCCGATTCGTCCTCTTAGTAGGGCGTGATCGGTTTTTATATATTCTCCGAAAAAACTATTATTATTCCAAGAATAATGTGTCTCAAAGACCTGTGTATCCTTGACATGTCAAATTTACATAGATACAATTAGAATTGTATAATTTCATTCCATTGAAATGAATTTGGCAGTATGTTGTACGTTGATATATGAGCCGACTGAAAATGAAAAGAATAGCAAGAGGAGGTGACCTGGATGTCATTAGGATTGATTATCTCCGCTTTGCTCGGTCTGCTCGTTGGTGCCGTTGTTACCTATTTCTTTAATAAGAAAGTGAACGATTCAAAAGTGAGTGGTGCCAAATTTACGGCAGAACAAATCGTCGAAGAGGCGAAGCGTGAAGCGGATGCTCTTAAAAAAGAGGCACTACTAGAAGCGAAGGATGAAACTCACAAACTGAGAATTGAAGCGGAATCAGAGATCCGTGAACGAAGGGCGGAACTGCAAAAACAAGAAAGCCGTCTTTTGCAACGGGAAGAAAATCATGACCGTAAAGATGAAGCTCTCAATAAAAGAGACGCAGGTCTGGAGCGCAAAGAAGAAGCGCTTACCGGAAGACAACAGCATATCGAACAGATGGAACAAAAAGCGGAAGAACTTGTTTCGGTTCAGAAAACTGAACTTGAAAAGATATCATCACTGACACGTGATGAGGCGAAAAGGCTCATCCTTAGTGAAGTGGAGAAAGAACTTGCTACAGATATCGCTGTAATGACAAAAGAGTCAGAGCAACGAGCAAAAGAGGAATCGGATAAAAAATCGCGTGAAATCCTTTCCATCGCTTTACAACGTTTTGCAGCAGACCACGTTGCTGAAACGACTGTGTCGGTAGTTAATCTACCGAACGATGAAATGAAGGGCCGTATTATCGGTCGTGAAGGACGTAATATCCGAACACTCGAAACGTTGACAGGAATTGACCTAATAATCGACGATACTCCAGAAGCGGTCATCTTGTCAGGCTTTGATCCGGTACGTCGGGAAACTGCACGACTTGCATTAGAGAAACTTGTACAAGATGGACGAATTCACCCAGCACGCATTGAAGAGATGGTTGATAAATCGAGACGTGAAGTGGATGAACTCATCCGCGAAACTGGAGAACAGACAACTTTCGATATTGGCATTCATAATCTACACCCAGATCTTATTAAAATCATCGGAAGATTGCGTTTCCGCACAAGTTATGGCCAAAACGTCTTGAAGCATTCAACAGAAGTTGCTTATCTAGCAGGTTTATTGGCGGCAGAACTTGGAGAAGATGTTACGCTTGCACGACGTGCTGGACTCCTTCATGATATCGGAAAAGCGATTGACCATGAAGTAGAAGGAAGTCACGTTGAAATTGGTGTTGAACTTGCAACGAAATACAAAGAACATCCTGTTGTTATTAACAGTATCGCATCCCATCATGGGGATACTGAAGCGACATCAGTCATTGCCGTATTGGTTGCAGCAGCAGATGCATTATCCGCTGCAAGACCAGGAGCGCGCAGTGAAACGCTTGAAAATTATATCCGCAGACTGAAAAAACTTGAAGAGATTTCTGAATCGTACGACGGTGTGGAGAAATCATTTGCCATCCAGGCAGGACGCGAAGTTCGAATTATTGTCCGCCCAGACCAAATCGATGATATTACAGCCCATCGTCTAGCACGAGATATCCGGAAACGGATTGAAGAAGAGCTCGATTATCCAGGACATATTAAAGTAACGGTCATCCGTGAGACACGGGCGGTCGAATACGCAAAATAAAGAAAAGGGGGTTTCCGTGCATTTCGGTCCGGGAGCCTCTTTTTCTATTGGGAGAGATTATTTTATGAGAGTATTATTTATAGGTGATATTGTAGGATCGCTAGGACGAGATATGGTATTTGACTATTTACCACGACTCAAAAGGAAGTATAACCCTGATGTTATTATTGCGAACGGGGAAAATGCAGCAGCCGGGAGAGGAATCACAAAAGCGATATTCGATGACCTGCTCCGTGCTGGAGTAGATGTTGTAACAATGGGTAATCATACATGGGACCAAAAAGAGATTTACGATTTTATCGATGATACAGATTACCTTATCCGTCCTGCGAACTTTTCAGATGAAGCACCTGGTAAAGGGATGACGACAATTTCACGTAATGGTGTGACATTATCTATCATCAATTTGCATGGCCGGACATTTTTACCTCCGCACGGCGATCCGTTTGAAAAGGCAGAGGAATTGGTAGCGGAAGCAAGAGAGATTTCTCCGCTTGTCTTCGTTGATTTCCACGCCGAAGCGACAAGTGAAAAAATCGCAATGGGTTGGCATCTTGATGGGAAGGCATCTGTTGTTGTAGGAACGCATACGCATGTCCAAACAGCGGATGACCGCATTCTGCCAGGTGGAACAGCCTATTTAACTGACGCCGGCATGACGGGCCCTTACGATGAAATCCTGGGTATGAAAAAAGAAGACGTCATCTATCGTTTCCGTACGAATTTACCAGTTCGTTTTGAAGTTCCTAAATCAGGACGTACCCAATTGAACGGACTTTTTGCAGTATTAGATGATGAAACAGGAAAAGCTATCAGAGTTGAACGTGTTGCCATCAATGCTGACCGTACATTCAAAGGCTGACATGCGTCTAAACATCACCTCCGAATCATAGGATGGTTTATGGAGATTTCCGATCCATAGACACCGAAAAATAAGGAGGAATCATGTTGAACCCATTGAAAGTATCATCTCGCTCGAATCCGAATTCTGTTGCAGGAGCACTCGTTGCAGTTATCCGGGACCAGGGATACGCAGAAATGCAGGCAGTAGGTGCTGGTGCCTTAAATCAGGCAATAAAGGCAATTGCAATTGCACGTGGATTCGTCGCTCCAAGTGGCGGAGATCTCATCTGTGCACCCGCTTTCACTGATATCGAGATTAACGGTGAAGGACGTACGGCATTGAAATTACTTGTTGAAAAACGACAGCGTAATATGTAAATTAGAAAGAGTCAGGACCACAGGATAAGTTAATTTCCTGTGGTCTTTTAGTTGTATCACGAGAGAAAGTTCTTTTTTGAAGATAAGACTAAGTTTTTAGCTTTGAATGGTGTCTAGGCTTCAGGCGCCAGACGCTCGGAGGCTAACAGGATGTGAGTCACGCAGCTGTTGCCGCAGGACGCGGCGCACTTAGGCTGGGTTCCTTGAAAGCCAGCCCAGCTATGCGGCAAAGAACGCCGCTTCGCCGTTCCGTCTTATGCCTGTCGCGACTAAAACGGCGCCTTCCGTTTTTCATAACTGTGACAAACAACCGACAAAGCTTTGACTTCTTGTACAGGTGGTCAACAATTAAGTATAATGAAATCATACGTTAAAATTCCCAAGGCTTTGTATGAAAGGGGACAAGTTAAATGAACGAGGAACAGCGATTGAATGAAGGACTAGTGAAGCCGAATCTAGCAAAAACTGCTGACAAGGACTATAGCCACTATTTTCAGACAGCCTACGCACCACCTTCTTTGAAAGACGCAAAAAAACGTGGCAAAGAAGAAATCGCTTACTACGATAACTTTGAAATTGACGAGCGTTTCCGTGAAATGGGGGCGAATCGGAAGTTTTATATACGGACATATGGTTGCCAAATGAATGAACATGACACAGAAGTGATTGCTGGTATTTTAATAGGCCTTGGATATGAACCGACAGACACCGTTGAGGATGCGAATGTCGTGTTGCTCAATACATGTGCCATTCGTGAAAATGCCGAAAACAAAGTGTTTGGGGAGCTAGGTCATTTACAATCGTTGAAAAGAAGAAATCCTGACGTCTTGATCGGCGTATGTGGTTGTATGTCGCAAGAAGAATCAGTTGTTAATAAAATTCTTAAAAAGTATGATCAGGTTGATATGATTTTCGGAACACATAACATCCACAGGTTACCCCATATTTTAAATGAGGCCTATTTATCAAAAGAAATGGTCATAGAAGTGTGGTCAAAAGAAGGTGATATTATTGAGAACCTTCCAAAAGTCCGTCACGGAAACATTAAGGCTTGGGTCAACATTATGTATGGCTGCGACAAGTTTTGTACGTATTGCATCGTGCCATACACGAGGGGCAAGGAACGAAGCAGACGTCCGCAAGATATTATCCAGGAAGTACGGCAGTTAGCCGCAGAGGGCTATAAGGAAATTACATTGCTTGGTCAGAACGTTAACGCGTACGGAAAAGATTTTGACGAGACGAGTTATCGTTTTGGCGATTTAATGGATGATTTAAGCAAAATCGACATACCGAGAATCCGTTTCACAACTAGCCATCCCCGTGATTTCGATGACCATCTAATCGAAGTGCTGGCGAAGGGTGGCAATCTAGTCGATCATATTCACCTTCCCGTTCAATCGGGTTCCAGCGACATTTTGAAAATTATGGCGCGAAAATATTCACGTGAACATTATCTTGAGCTCGTGGGGAAAATTAAAAAAGCGATACCGAACGTTACATTAACGACGGATATTATCGTTGGATTCCCGAATGAAACGGACGAGCAATTCGAAGAGACAGTATCCTTGTACAGGGAAGTTGGTTTCGATATTGCTTACACGTACATTTATTCGCCACGGGATGGCACGCCGGCTGCAAAAATGGCTGACAATATTCCGATGGACGTGAAAAAAGAGCGTTTACAGCGATTAAATAAAGTCGTCAATGAATTATCCGCAGAAGCGATGAAACCTTACAAAGGTAAAATCGTTGAGGTACTTGTTGAAGGAGAAAGTAAGCGTAATCCGGAAGTTCTCGCTGGATATACGGAGAAGAGCAAACTCGTCAATTTCAAAGCACCCCAATCTGTAATTGGTAAAATAGTCAATGTGAAAATAATAGAGGCCAAAACATGGTCACTCGACGGTGAGTTTATCGGCGTAGTAGAAAAGGAAAAGGTGATGTCATAATGGAAAAGTTATATTCGAAAGATGAAATTATCGCAAAAGCACGCGAGATCGCAGTAATGATTGCGAACACAGAACAAGTGGAGTTTTTCAAGCGGGCAGAAGAGCAAATTAATGAAAATCAAAAAATCCGTGAAAACATTGCAAGTCTAAAATCATTGCAAAAGCAGGCAGTCAATTTCCAACAGTACGGAAAAGAAAGAGCGTTGGGTATCATTGAAGGTAAAATCGAAAAAATCCAAGGTGATATTGATGAAGTTCCTATTGTTCAGGAATTTAAACAATCACAAGGAGAAGTGAATGATTTACTTCAACTTGTATCGAACACAATCGCAAACACTGTCACAGATGAAATCATCAAAGCGACAGATGGCGATGTAAGACGTGGAGAAACGGGTTCTTATATAAAAAATACGACATATGAAAAACTATAAGTAAGTATACCAATCGGTGGGAAAATATTTCCTGCCGATTTTTCTCACTCTCTGGGCTTCTGTTGCATAAGATGGATTGAAGCGAATGGAGGAGGAATCGAACTGAAAAATTTACGTCAGATCGTGACGAAGACGGTTATTGCCAAGGGGAAGAAGCGGACTGAGACGACTGTGACACTGAAGCCGCCAAATAGTCCGACGAGTATACTCGGATGTTGGGTCATCAACCATACACATCAGGCGAAAAAGGTCGGTAAATTCATCGAAGTTACCGGTAAGTTCGACGTCAATGTTTGGTATTCCCATCAAGAACATTCAAAGACATCTGTGTTTACGGAGTCAATTCCTTACAAGGACCGGATTCGTTTGCATTATCGAGACGAACCGACATCTGGGCATGAAGAAGTCATCGTTGATGTTATCCAGCATCCGAACTGTACAGAAGCGGTTATTTCGGAATGTGGTGAGAAGTTCTGTATTACGATCGAACGAGAATTGATGGCAGAAGTTGTTGGCGAAACAAAAGTCTGTATTACGGTACATCCACAAAGTTTTGAAGAGGAATGGTCATTCCGTGATGAATCATCATCACATGATCATGACCACAGTCCAGGACATGAGCAAGCGCAAGTGCGGGGCAGTGACCAAGGGCATAGTCAGAAACAAGGTAGAGAATCATCGTCATTTTGAGAGCCGGCAAACACTACCGGCTTTTTTTCTTTTTGATGGATTCCGTGGGTGTGCAGGTACGCACCCTTCATAGCCGAAGTTTATGATGATAAATGTGTAGTTGAGATTAGAATCGTGAAGTTGCCATTAGAAATGCAAAGTTGAGATTAGAGCGGTGAAGTTGCGGTTAGAATCGTAAAGTTGCAATTAGAACGGTGGAGTTGCAGTTAGAATCGAAATGTTGCCATTTGAATTACGAAGTTGCAATTACACAAATACCGGACTCTTCGTTGTCCGGTATTTGCTTAGATTTTTGAAGACCGTAAAAATCACGCAGAACTTGGGCTCTTCGTTGCCCAAGTTTGTTATAATAATAAAAAATAGAATTTGTAGCGAGGTTAAAAAATGACAACACACACACCAATGATCCAACAATATTTAAAAGTGAAATCGGAACATAAAGATGCCTTTCTGTTTTTTAGATTAGGCGATTTCTATGAACTGTTTTTCACGGATGCGGAAGAAGCATCTCAAATACTTGAAATTACATTAACCAGTCGAGATTCTGGGAGTCGCGATCGGATTCCGATGTGCGGAGTACCCTATCATGCGGCTGCAGGTTATATAGAAACGCTCGTACGTAAAGGGCATAAAGTGGCTATTTGTGAGCAGACGGAAGATCCAAAAGAAGCGAAAGGCATCGTCAAAAGGGAAGTCGTTAAAATTATTACTCCTGGTACGATGACCGAAGGAAAAACAATTGATGCGAACACGAATCATTTCATCGGATCGGCTGACATTATTGATGGTAATAAGTATGCACTCGCTTATCTTGACCTAGCAACTGGTGAAGGTAAAGTGGAGTCTGTGGAAGGCGACGAGCGGACGCTGATTGCCGAAATTGAGGCACTGGGTATGAAAGAAGTCGTTGTCGATGAAGGACTGCATCTCGCTCTCAGTGATAGCATGGCGAAACGCAGTATTGTATTGTCCATCGAGTATGGCGAGGAACAGTTCGAAATGGAGAATCTTTTTGGTGCAATTCCAAACGAGGTCAAGGAAGCATGTAGCATGCTTGTATCTTATGTTAGGCGCACACAGAAAACGGCACTCGATCATATACGTCCATTCGAATTTATCCAGAAACAAACGAAACTATCCATTGATGCCAATTCAATGCGTAATCTGGAACTCATCCAATCAATTCGCAATGGTAGCAAGGATGGCACGCTTTACTGGTTGCTTGACGAGACTGTTACAGCGATGGGCGCCCGTAAATTAAAAATGTGGATTCATCAGCCATTAGCTGAGAAAAGAGCCATTGAAAATCGACTGGATGCAGTAACTGAACTTATTGAAGAGTTTTTTCTGCGGGATGAATTGAAGACAAGCCTAAAAGAAGTATACGATTTAGAGAGACTCGCTGGGCGAATTTCAATGGGAAGTGCGAGTGGAAGGGATCTTGCACAACTTCGTAACTCACTCCGTCGTGTCCCAAACATAAAAAAAGCACTTCATGAATCAGAAAGACCGTTACTAAATCAGTTTTCCGAACGAATTGACGGTTGCGAAGAAGCGCTACACATTCTTGAACTAGCAATTGCTGAAAATCCGCCACTATCCGTTAAAGAAGGCGGCATCATCAAGGATGGCTACGATGAAAAACTCGACCAATACCGTGATGCTTCAAAAAATGGTAAGGCGTGGCTTGCAGAACTTGAACGCGAGGAACGCGAGCGGACAGGCATTAAATCGTTAAAAATAGGATACAACAGAATATTCGGCTATTATATAGAGATTACGAAATCCAATATCCACCTTGCCGATTTGGAACGATATGAAAGAAAGCAGACGCTTGCGAATGCTGAACGTTACATAACTCCTGAGCTAAAAGAGAAGGAAGATCTTATCCTCAATGCGGAAGCGGGAGGACTAGAGCTAGAGTATCAGTTATTCAGTAAGGTTCGGGATTCCATGAAAACACATATTAGGCATATTCAGCATCTTGCAAGTGTCTTAAGCGAACTGGATGTCCTTCTTTCATTCGCAGCGGTTTCGGAAAAGCGTAACTACGTAAAACCAGTATTTCACGATGGAAAAGCATTGGAAATCAAGAACGGGCGTCATCCGGTCGTTGAAAAGATGATTGACCATTCTCTTTATGTTCCTAATAACTGCAAATTGACTGATGAAGCGAATATGTTGCTTATCACGGGACCAAATATGTCCGGTAAAAGTACATACATGCGGCAAGTAGCGCTCATTGTCGTGATGGCGCAGATTGGCTGCTACGTACCTTGCGATCAGGCGTCACTTCCTGTTACCGATCAAATATTCACAAGAATTGGTGCAGCGGATGACCTAGCTTCAGGACAAAGTACGTTTATGATGGAAATGATGGAATCTCAATTCGCAATCGCAAATGCAACTGCACAAAGTCTTCTCCTTTTTGATGAAATCGGACGCGGTACTTCAACATATGATGGTATGGCATTAGCGCAGGCGATGATGGAACATATTCACAATGAAATTGGAGCGAATACACTGTTTTCTACCCATTATCATGAGCTGACCAATTTGGATAATGAACTATCTCGACTTGAAAATGTTCATGTCGCTGCAATGGAACAGGATGGAAAAGTCGTCTTTCTCCATAAAGTGATGGCGGGGCCGGCTGATAAAAGTTACGGAATTTACGTTGCAGATCTTGCAGGTCTACCCGAATCGCTTCTCAACCGAGCAAAAACATTACTCACTACATTTGAAAATGTGGAAAAACGAACGGTTCATGAAGATGAACCAACGCAATTGAACTTTTTTGATATTCAACACGATGAGCAGGTTACCTTGTCGGCAGAAGAGCAAGATGTGCTGACTAATCTGAACGATGCTGATCTACTTAATATGACACCGTTCCAGGCACTGCAATACATCCATGAATTGAAAGAAAAGCTCAGACCTAAGAAAGGGTGAGACCGATAGACATCATCAAAGTGATGGACGATACGCTGTCCAATAAAATCGCTGCGGGCGAAGTCGTCGAACGTCCTGCTTCCATCGTGAAAGAGCTCGTTGAAAATGCGATTGATGCAGAAAGTACTGTGATTGAAATTGGACTTGAGGAAGCCGGTCTACTGACAATTCGTGTAACAGATAACGGCAATGGCATGTCTAAAAAAGATGCTGTTCAAGCGTTTGAGCGGCATGCAACAAGTAAGATATCAAATGACCATGATTTATTCCGAATTCGTACGCTTGGGTTCCGGGGAGAAGCACTTGCGAGTATTGCATCCGTGTCCAAGATAATTATGTGGACTTCTGACGGAGAAACAGAAGGCACAGAAGTCCAAATTGACGGAGGTCGACTTGTCAAACATGATAATGCGGCATTCCGCAAAGGAACGGACATTACTGTTTCTCAATTGTTTTTCAATACGCCTGCACGCCTAAAATATATGAAAACAATTCAAACAGAACTGGGCCATACAATCGATCTCGTCAATCGACTTGCACTAAGCCATCCTACAATTGCGTTTAAACTCTCGCATTACAGTCAAGTACTATTGCAGACAGCGGGAAGCGGAGATCAACGCCGTGTGCTTTCAGATATCTACGGTATAGCTGTCGCCCGTAAAATGGTGAGCTTCGCGGGCGAGAATGCGGATTACAAAGTTTCGGGTCATGTAACATTGCCCGAAATGACACGTGCGTCAAGAAACTATATGACGTTAATCGTCAATGGCAGATGGGTGAAGAGCAATGCGATCAATCATGCAATTCTAGATGCATTCCATACGTATTTGCCGATAGGACGCTCTCCAATCTCGGTTATCAACGTTGAAGGGGATCCCTATTTGACAGACGTCAATGTGCATCCTTCCAAACAACATATCCGCATGAGTAAAGAGGGTGAGTTACTGGCGCTCATTAAAGAATCTATTCAGAAGGCTATTCGGAAAAACACAATCGTTCCTGACGCTATAAAAAAAGAACCTGCCAAGAAAAATCAATCTGAACAAGTAAATATGTGGAATCAATTCCGAACAGAAAGGCCAACAACAGTGGCAGCACCGTCAATGAAACCACTAGAAAAACCAGCGTACGAGTCTTATGATCTTCCTGAAAATGATCCCGTTGAACAAAAGCCTTGGATGGTCAATGAACCGCAGATTGCCCTAGAAGAAGTTGAACAACAAGAAGTAGATAAAAAATTCCCGGCTCTAGCGCCAGTTGGACAGGTTCATGGTACCTATATTGTTGCGCAAAATGAAGACGGTTTCTTCATGATTGACCAGCATGCAGCCCAAGAACGAATAAAGTATGAGTTTTTTAGGGATAAATTGAGTGAGACGGATAATGAAGAACGTCAAATGTTACTAATTCCTCTTATGTTCCATTACTCAGCAGACGAGAAAACGAAAATTGAGGAAAACATGAGTATGTTGCAGGAAGTCGGTATCTTCCTAGAGGAGTTTGGACCTTCTTCCTATGCGGTAAAAGAATATCCATCTTGGTTTCCAACAGGAGAAGAGACGGTTATCATCGAAGATATTATTGAGCAAGTGTTGACTACACGAAAAATTGATATCGGTAAATTGCGTGAAGAAGCAGCCATTATGATGAGTTGTAAACGCTCCATCAAAGCAAATCACCATTTGACACTAGCAGATATGGAAAGGCTGTTGAATGATCTATCTGCAGTCGACAATCCATTTACTTGTCCACATGGCAGGCCAGTGCTTATCCATTTCACGACGTATGAACTGGAAAAAATGTTCAAACGAGTGATGTAGAAAGCAGATTGAGGAAGTATATATTCGTACTACCTGTGTAATCGTGCTGAATGCATGTACACGTGGATTGTTTGAGTCGCTAGCCCAAGGATTCGAAACTTAGCGTCAGAGACCTCTAACCGGTCTACAGAGGTAATTTGCAGTACTAAATGTTGCAGAAACGTGACTGGAACGCGATATTCCCTATCAAAATGTTCATATTGATCGAGACAAAAGCGAAGGACGGTGCATTCCAATGAGAGAAGCGACACTTGAAATGTCAGATGGTTTTTTAATTCATGCCATCGTGATGAAACCAGAAGGTAATCCGATTGGACATATCCATCTTCTTCACGGCATGTCCGAACATATTGGCAGATATGTAGAATTTGCATACTATCTCGTGGAGAAAGGATATATCGTATCTGGTCACGACCACCGGGGACATGGCAAGACGGCTAAAATGAACGGAATAAAAGGGCATTTTGCCGATGAGGACGGATTTGACCACGTTGTTCAGGATGCTTTCGAAGTCATTTCGAAACTTCGGGAGCAGTATCCATCCCCGCGTTTCGTTCTGTTCGGTCATAGTATGGGATCGTTCGTCGCACGGAGATATGTCCAACTCCATGGCAGTGAAGTTGATCTGGCAATATTTTCAGGGACAGGCGGAGACCCTGGTGCAAGCCGCTTCGCAGGGCAGGCAGTTGCTTATCTGCACGGCAAGAAAAACGGTTTTGATCAGCCAGATAATTTCCTAAACAAACTCGTTTTTGGTGGTTTCAATAAGTCGGTTCATCAACCGAAAACGCCATTTGACTGGCTTTCTACCGATACTGAAGCTGTTGAGAAATATTTGATTGACCCCGCTTGTGGAGTAGTCCCAACCACACGTTTTTTTGCGGATTTATTCAAAGGACTTGGAGAAATCCATGACATAGATGAAATAAATAAAATCCCTAAAAAACTTCCTATTATCCTTTTTTCAGGGAGTGAAGATCCGGTAGGTGACAGTGGAAAAGGGGTTTGGAGTGTAGCAAAGCAATACAATAAGGCGGGCCTAGAAGATGTTACGGTACTTTTGTTCGAAGGTGGCAGGCATGAAATGCTCCATGAAAAGAACCGTCAACACGTATTCAAAACCGTTTATGACTGGATTGAAAAAAATGAGCAAATATCCTGAAGTAATCGCAATCGTCGGACCAACAGCATCTGGAAAGACGTCGTTAAGTATTGAACTTGCCAAAATAATTGGCGGGGAAGTCATTAATGGTGATGCGATGCAAGTATACAAAGGGCTTGATATCGGGACAGCCAAAATCACAGAAGAAGAGATGAATGGCATCCCGCATCATTTATTCGATGTAAAAGAACCGAATGAACCTTTTTCTGTTGCAGAGTACCAAACGGATGTACGAAAGTGGATAAAAGATATACAGGGCCGTGGAAAAACTCCAATCATCGTAGGGGGTACCGGATTATACATTCAATCCGTACTGTTCGATTTCCGTTTTACAGAAGAAGCGGCGGATCTAGAAGTAAGGAAACGCTTGGAGCACGAACTTGCTGAAAAAGGGGCCGCATATCTGTATGAAAAACTGGTTGAGCTTGACCCGGTGAGTGCTGAAAAAATTCACCCGAATAATCATCGCCGGCTTGTTCGAGCGCTTGAAATCATTGAAGTTACAGGTAAAACAAAGGAAGATCATGAAGACGACGCAGGACACGCATCTCTTTATGACCATCTCATTGTTGGTCTTGAAATGGACCGGGATGTGCTCTATGAACGGATTGGTCTCCGTGTCGACATAATGATGGAGAAAGGTCTTCTAGAGGAAGCGAAACGATTATGGGATGAAGAAATTCGTGGCGTACAATCTGTACAAGCGATTGGCTATAAAGAACTTCATCAATATATCGAAGAGAAGTTGTTACTAGACGACGCTGTTGAATTAATTAAAAAAAATACGCGTAACTACGCAAAACGGCAAATGACCTATTTCCGCAACAAACTGGACATCAGCTGGTTCGATGCAGAATTGGGAACTACTGAAATTGTAAATAGAATTTTGGCAATCTTGAAGGGTTTCGATAATCTGGGTCGAATAAAGTAAGTGGAGCACTAGAAATATAGCTATGACAACTGGAGGATTCGGCGTATGAAACAGGTTAACATGCAAGAAACGTTTTTAAACTCGTTACGAAAGAATAATACATTTGTAACGGTATTCTTACTGAATGGATTTCAATTGAAAGGACTTATTAAATCGTATGACAATTATACCGTCTTGCTTGAGTCGGACGGCAAGCAACAACTAATTTATAAACATGCGATCTCCACATATGTCCCAACGAAACCGGTAATTTTAAAAGACGAAACGGAATAACCAAAAGCGAAAGCGCCTGTAACAAATGAATGTAGCTTAAGTGCGCCACTTCCTGTGGCAACAGCTACATGACCCACATCCTGTGGGCCCGCGGCAGACATAAGACGTGCCGACGAAGCGGCGTTCTTTGCCGCATAGTTGGACCGACTTATGACCGAGCCTCTAGGCGCTGAAGTCTAGACGTAACCAAAAGCGGAACAGGGAGTAAAATCCCCGTTCCGCTTTTGGTTTTAATGAATTTTTCCATTTGGCAATTTCCATTGGAAAACAAGCGAGAAAATACGTAGACCGGCTGTCATCACAAGTAACGCATAAAGTGCCAGATCACTCTTAAATAGCCCGAGGCCGACTATAAGACCGGCGAGTGCAGCCCACACTGCGTAGATGTCCCGTTTGAAGACGAGTGGCTTCCTTCCTGCGAGCAAGTCACGGATGACACCACCACCTGCTCCCGTTAGAACTGCTGCAACCATAACTGCATAAATTGACATGTTCAGTGATATGGCAAGCATGGCGCCTTGAATGGCGAATGCAGCCAATCCGATTGCATCAAAGTAATTACCCCATCTATTCCAATGGGAAAGAAGATACCTAGAGAAAAAGAAAATAATGGTTATCAAAATACTTGCCACAAAAAATAAGAATTGCTGATCCCATAATACAGAGACAGGCACACCTATTAAAACATTACGAACGGCACCACCGCCAAAAGCAGTGACCATACCCAATATATAAACGCCAAAAATATCATATTCCTCTTCCATCGCAACAATTGCGCCCGAGATAGCGAATGCTGCCGTACCGATAAAACTAAAAACATCCCAAGCCACTTCATTTCCTCCATTCAATATACCCTTAAGAATTCTAACAGATAACAATTAATAATCAATGACGAAAACCTTGTAAACGTTGACCTCTACGGACAGACTGATAAGATAATGAAGTGACTATTTAATGAAATGAGGAATACCAATTATGTTTACAGAACAAGACGACCTTTTATTTGAGAATGCGGAAGCGATCGAAGAGAAACTTGCACCATTTTTCAAAGGTATCGAAAAAACTGCCTTTTACAATCAACGGAAAGTACTCGCTGCGTTCCGTAAAAATACGGTGAGCGATTTTCACCTGACTGGTTCAACAGGTTACGGCTATGATGACGCGGGCCGAGATGTATTGGAACAAGTATACGCTGACGTTTTTGGAGCAGAAGATTGCCTAGTACGCAATCAAATTATATCTGGCACACATGCTATTTCAATCAGTCTTTTCGGAATCCTGCGACCAGGTGATGAGCTCCTTTATATTACAGGGAAACCTTATGATACATTGGACTCCATTGTTTCTGGAAAAGGGAAAGACACGGGTTCACTGCATGATTATGGCATCACCTATAAACATATCGATTTGAATGAAGCTGGTACAGTCGATTTTGAAGAAGTCGCTAAAAACATTCACAGTAAGACGAAAATGATTGGTATCCAGCGGTCAAAAGGCTATTCAGACCGTCCATCTTTCATGGTGGATGAAATTGGTGAAATGGTTCGTAAAGTGAAGGCCATCAATCCTGACCTCGTTGTGTTTGTCGACAACTGTTATGGCGAATTTGTCGAGGAACAAGAGCCGATTCAAGTCGGTGTTGACTTAATGGCAGGTTCACTGATCAAAAATCCAGGTGGAGGTCTCGCAAGAACGGGTGGTTATATCGCTGGGCGTGCAGACCTCGTTGAAAAGTGTGCATACCGGATGACTTCACCAGGTCTAGGGGCAGAAGCCGGGGCATCGCTGGATACGCTGCGGGAAATGTACCAAGGATTTTTCCTAGCGCCACATGTTGTCAGTCAAGCCGTAAAAGGAGCGCTTTTCACCGCAGCACTTCTAGAAAGTTTCGGACTCAACACATCGCCGCATTACACAGAAAAAAGAACCGATCTAATTCAGTCGGTATCCTTTGAAAATGCCGATCAAATGATTGCGTTCTGTCGGTCAATTCAAGAAAACTCGCCTATCAATGCGCACTACGCCCCTGAGCCTTCGTATATGCCCGGCTACACCGACGATGTCATCATGGCGGCAGGGACATTCATCCAAGGCTCCAGCATCGAACTGACGGCAGACGGCCCCATCAGACCGCCCTATACGGCGTATGTCCAAGGTGGCTTGACGTACGAGCATGTAAAAGTAGCCGTGCTATCTTCAATCGGTAAACTAGTTAAGGAAAACTTAATCGGGAATTAAATTAAACGAACTGACACGGCAATCAGCGAAACTGTGAGGGCAAAGCGGAAAACTGTAATGGCAACGCCGAACTGTCACGGCAATCAGTGAAACTGTGAGGGCAAAGCGGAAAACTGTAATGGCAACGCCGAACTGTCATGGCAATCGGCGGAACTGTGAGGGCAAGACGGTGAACTGTCACGGCAAAGCTGAAAACTGTCACCTCAACGCTACAAATAAAAAGGGCTGTTTCCTTCAATCGAAGGAAACAGCCCTTTTGCATACTTAGAATTAATGAATCATACGATAAACGCCAACTACCTTACCTAAAATTGATACGTTATCAAGGATGATTGGATCCATTGAAGCATTCTCAGGTTGCAGACGGAAATAATCTTTTTCTTTAAAGAAACGTTTCACTGTAGCTTCATCGTATTCGGTCATTGCCACGACAATCTCGCCGTTATTTGCTGTCTGTTGTTGTTTAACGACAACATAGTCGCCATTCAAAATTCCGGCCTCAATCATACTGTTACCAACTATTTCAAGCATGAACAGATTGTCTTCCGATGTACCAAAAGATTCAGGTAGTGGGAAGTACTCTTCGATATTTTCAATAGCTGTAATTGGAAGACCAGCCGTAACTTTACCGACAAGAGGTACGTGAAGAACGCCGGGTTTCAACGTTTCTAAGCCTTCTGGATCGAGTACTTCAATTGCTCTCGGTTTTGTCGGGTCTCTTCTAATGAAACCTTTGCTTTCCAATCGCGCTAAATGCCCGTGAACAGTCGAACTTGATGCCAAACCGACAGCCTCGCCAATTTCTCTCACGGATGGTGGATAACCTTTTTTCTTCACTTCAGATTTAATGAAAGACAAAATATCTTCCTGCCTTTTTGAAATTTTTTGCATCCTATTCACCTCTCACCTTATATTCTGCTAATTTCCGAAAGTCGTAAAATAAATTCCCGACAATCTAGTCTTTTCGATAGATTCATTATATCAGTCTCTTGTATAAATGGCAAACACAGGTTCGAATAAGTGTTGACAAACTCATTTTCCTTTTCTATAATGAGAACAAGCATTCCGAACAAGTATTCGTAAGGGGGAGTAATGATGACTTTTATTAAAAGAAATAGCTATGTTGTACTTATTATCGTTTTATGTATGGTTTTTGCAATTATAGGTGTAAGTAAATACGAGAAGGAACAAATGGTCACGAAAATAACAATTACTGAAGGGGATACGCTTTGGGGTCTCGCTTATCTTCACTCGGATAATATGTCTACAGATAAATGGATCAAAGAAGTGATAAAATTGAATGACCTATCATCTGCTACAATAAAAAGAGGCGAGGATCTACTTTTGCCTGCTGTACGGACTGTGGGGGAAAACAATACACAACTGGCGGGTGTTAATCGATGACAGGGCACTATAAAAGATGTGTCATCTATTGCCGGGTGAGCACTGAGAAAGAAACGCAGGAAATGTCACTGGTGAGGCAAGAAGAGGAGCTTGTGGACTTGGCAACTGAACTCGGTCTCGAACATGTCGCGACATTTATGGATAAGCATAGCGGTTTTGACATTGACCGTGAGGGGCTTCTAAGTCTGCTGGATTACATCCGTGACGAGGAAGTCGATGCAATCCTAATCCAAGACGAAACAAGACTTGGACGTGGAAATGCAAGGATGGCAGTTTTACATCTATTGGCAAAAACGGACACGGCGATTTATTCACATAATGATAGCGGACCTATAGCACTCAATGAAATGGATACAATGTTACTTGAGATTTTAGCTATCGTCGAAGAGTACCAGCGCAAACTACATAACGCCAAAATCAAAAGGGGCATGAAACGCGCAGTAAGGGAGGGCTATCGACCCGAGCGTAACTTGAAAAATAGGGGTAACGTGGACGGTCGTGAACGGATTGAAGTGCCGATAGCTGAAATCGTTTCATTGAGGGACAAAGGACTAACCTATGAAGAAATTACTGGTGTCTTGAAAGGACTCGGGCATGATATTAGTAAAGCGACCGTGCATCGCAGGTATAAAGAATATGAGGTGGAGCAGGAAGGCTGATTTATTGCACTTTCTGCTCTTTTTGTATACGTTTGTAGTCATAAACTATAATGGAGGAAATAATATGCTATCAGCTGATAAAATGAAACGAATTAATGAACTATCAAAAAAATCGAAGACGGCAGGTCTGTCGGTCGAAGAAGCCAAAGAACAGACACAACTGCGAAAAGAATATCTAGAGACATTTCGTTCATCAATGCGCAATACAATTGAGAATGTCAAAGTTCTTGATACTGAAGGCAATGATGTGACACCTGATAAGGTGAAAGACGCCCGTGGCGGAAAATATCTAAACTGAGCTTTGCATTAACTGCACGAATTGTCTAAACTAAGATATGTAGATAATTACATATGACGGGAAGGATGTACACAATGACTAAACAAATTGATCAGCTAGCCATTAACACAATCCGTACGCTCTCTATTGACGCAATCGAAAAAGCGAATTCTGGACACCCAGGTTTACCAATGGGGGCTGCTCCAATGGCCTATACGCTTTGGACGAAGCATATGCATCACAACCCTTCAAATCCACAGTGGTTTAACCGTGACCGTTTCGTTCTCTCCGCAGGACACGGCTCAATGCTTTTATACAGTCTTCTTCATCTTGGTGGTTATGGACTTCCGATGGATGAAATCAAGAACTTCAGACAATGGAACTCTAAAACACCGGGACATCCCGAATACGGTCATACAGTCGGTGTCGAAGCAACAACTGGCCCACTTGGACAAGGTATTGGTATGGCAGTCGGAATGGCAATGGCAGAACAACACCTTGCTGCAACGTACAATCAACCAAGTTTTGACGTTGTCGACCACTACACATATGCTCTATGCGGTGATGGCGATCTCATGGAAGGCGTTGCTGCTGAAGCAATTTCACTTGCAGGTCACTTGCAGTTAAATAAACTGATTGTCCTATATGATAGCAATGATATTTCACTAGACGGCGAGCTTGACATGTCTTTCTCTGAAAATATTCGTAAGCGCTTTGAATCATATGGTTGGAATTACATCCGTGTTGAAGACGGTAACGACATTGGCCACGTTTCATCAGCTATCGAAGAAGCTAAAGGCAATGTCGGAGGTCCGACAATGATCGAAGTTAAAACGGTCATCGGTTACGGGTCACCAAACAGATCTGGAAAATCAGATGCGCATGGTATGCCACTTGGTGAAGATGAAATGAAATTGACAAAAGAATATTATAAATGGACGTTCGAAGAAGATTTCCATGTACCTGAAGGCGTCTATGAAACATTCCAAGAATCTGCCGAGAAATTGGGCGTGCAAAAAGAACAGGAATGGAACGAACTTTTTGAAAAATACGAAACGACACATGCGGACCTTGCGAAGCAATTGAAAGATGCAATCGAGCGTAAACTACCTGAAGGCTTTGAAAAATCTTTGCCGACGTATGAAGCGGGTTCATCTCACGCGACACGTTCTGCATCTGGTGACGCTATCAATGCGATTGCTAAACAGCTTCCTTCGTTCTTTGGTGGAAGTGCGGACCTTGCAGGGTCTAACAAGACGACAATTAAAGGAGCAGGAGATTTCCTTGCTACTGATTATTCCGGCCGTAATATTTGGTTCGGTGTTCGTGAGTTTGCAATGGGAACGGCGTTAAACGGAATGACTTTACATGGCGGATTACATGTATTCGGTGGGACGTTCTTCGTGTTCAGTGACTACGTACGTCCCGCTATCCGACTTTCATCTCTGATGGGTATACCTGTCACATACGTCTTCACACACGACAGCGTAGCTGTTGGTGAAGACGGTCCTACACATGAACCAGTTGAACAACTTGCTGCGCTTCGTGCGATGCCTGGATTGTCAGTTATTCGTCCGGCTGACGCTAACGAAACTGCAGCTGCTTGGAATATTGCAGTGTCGTCGAAGAACTCGCCAACTGCACTAGTATTGTCTCGTCAAAACTTGACTGTCCTTCCGAAGTCAGCTGAACTTGCGATGGAAGGCGTCAAAAAAGGAGCTTACATCGTATCCCCTGCAAGCAAAAAACAAGCGGACGCAATTTTAATTGCAACCGGTTCTGAAGTTAGCTTAGCGGTATCTTCACAGGCGAAACTATTAGCTGAAGGAATCGATGTTACTGTTGTTTCAATGCCTTCGTGGGACCTGTTTGAGAAACAAGACGATGCATACAAACAAAGCGTATTGCCGAAAGACGTAAAAAAACGTCTTGGTATCGAAATGGGTGTTTCATTAGGGTGGCATAAATATGTTGGTGACGAAGGCGCGATCATCGCGATTGATACTTTCGGAGCAAGTGCACCTGGAGATACTGTCATCAAAGAATTTGGTTTCACAGAGGACAATGTTCTTGCAACTGTGAAAATGTTAATCAACAACTAAAAATAAATCAAACAGTCCCGATCGCCGAAGAAACTCTGGTAATCGGGACTGTTTTTCAAGACTACTTGACAGAATTTTTAGTTATCCGTCTTTTCCGACAATAATAGTGCAGTTCTATTCCGCAATATGACAACCTTTTTATATCAAACCATGTAGGATTATCTCTAGGGGGTGGCGATATTGCGATCATACGGAATTTATAAAGTGAAAGAAATGTACCAGCCATTCGTCATTGGACGTGAACGGCTGTTGTATGACCTATTAAAAGAAGATGAGCAGAATAATGATTGTATGCCTGAAGTCCATTACTTATGTGACAGGCTTGAAGAGAAAATGATTGATGAGGCTATCATTGCAAACCTTGGCGAAGGATTTACGTCGATTGAATCCCGAAATGGGGAATACAAACTGACGCATCCCGTCAAAGGATCCATTCTTATTTCGTTATCATCGTATTCGCTTAATGTCTTTTGCGACGGATCCCGCATGCTCGATTTAGATTTGTTTGTTGCCTTATCTGGGGCGGCAGATCGCTTCTTCGCTGTTATGGATGGGCACGGGGAATGGGGATGGCTGAAACCGGTCAAAACGACTGATTTTCGTTCATATGAAGAAGCCGCATATCTTTGACATGATATTTATAGGATAGGGACAAAAAGGACCCAAATCTCAAAAATAGGGTCTATTTTGTCTGTTTAAATAGTGTGAAGTAAGAAATGCTATTATGCGATGATTAGAATATTTAATTGTGGTCCATTGCTATTCACTAGTGCAATGTTGTATAATCCATCATGGTAGAGAAAAATCGAATAACTGAAGTAGAGGAGGTATAGCGGATGACTACAGTATGGTGGATCGTTTTGATCATCGTCGCGCTATTAGCAGGTGTGGCCCTCGGATTTTTCATTGCACGTCAATATATGATGAAATATTTGAAAGATAACCCACCGATTAATGAAGACATGTTACGTATGATGATGATGCAAATGGGACAAAAACCCTCACAGAAAAAAATCAATCAAATGATGAACCAAATGAACAAAGTAAGTGACAAAAAAGATAAAAAGGTTAAAAAGTAATTACGTAATACCCGTTATTAATGGGGATGTAAAGGATTAGTGAAAAGGAAAGCCTGCAAATTTTTATACATAGGTTAATCTTTCACCTGAAATTTACTCGGATTACTTAAACTTTCTACCGATCACTTAATAAGCCATTTTTACTGTTGAACGCTTGACAGGAAAGATGGTTTTTTGTTGTCTAGGAATATATTGATTTCCTACTGAGGATAAGTAAACGCTCGGGTGTATGATCAGTCGTGTGAAGTTTATGCTCGGTAGGCGTGGTATATGATTGGTCGTGTGAAGTTTATGCTCGGTCGGCGTGGTATATGATTGGTCGTGTGTCGTTAATGCTTGGTTGGCGTGGTATATGATTGGTCGTGTGTCGTTAATGCTCGGTTGGTATGGTATATGATCGGTCGTGAGTAGTTAATGCTCGGTTGGCGTGGTATATGTTGGTCGTGTGTTGTTAATGCTCGGTCGGCGTGGGATATGATTGGTCGTGAGTAGTTAATGCTCGGTTGGCGTGGTATATGTTGGTCGTGTGTTGTTAATGCTCGGTCGGCGTGGGATATGATCGGTGGTGTGTCGTTAATGCTCGGTTGGTATGGTATATGATCGGTCGTGAGTAGTTAATGCTCGGTTGGCGTGGTATATGTTGGTCGTGTGTCGTTAATGCTCGGTCGGCGTGGGATATGATCGGTCGTGTGCCGTTAATGCTCGGTTGGCATAAGATATGATTGGCTGTGGATAGTTAATGATCGCTTCGCATAGGATATGATTGATAGCGGGGCATTTATGATCGGTAGCAAGGTATTTACGTTTGGTCACGCAAAAAAAGTTAAACAAAAACCCCGAATTTCGGGTCTTTTTTCAAAGTGTCCGAAATTCGGGGTACAGTTCAATGGTTCATAACTTGTTTATTTCTTCAATCTCTAAATTTAAACCGTCCTAGAAATTCCTGTACTGTTTTTTCGTATTGCACAGGATTATCATTGAACGATTTGGCGTGGGCACCTTTTTTAAAAAGTTTCAACATTTTGTCGCCTTGCTTTGCTTCGTACAATTCCTCTGTCATATAGGGAAGGATGAAATCGTCTTCCAAACTGTGGATGAACAGAACCGGTTTAGTAATGTTTCTGACGACTTCTCGCGGAGAGACAAGGTTCAGGGTGTAGCCATCGCGCATTTTAAGAAAGACGTTGGCAACACGTAGAGCCATTGATGATCGTATAGGCGTATTTGTCCGTAAAATATGAAGAATCTGCTCGGAGAAATCAGAAAACGGACAATCGACGATATGAAAATTTGCTTCATCCTTAAAGGTTCCCGCATATAATATCGTCGTTGCAGCACCCATTGATTCACCGTGGATGCCGAGCAATGCCCGTTTCCCAATTCGTTCCCGTACCGCACGGACAATTACCTGTAAATCAATCTTTTCATAATATCCAAAACTTGTCGTCCTTCCTCCTGAATCACCATGTCGTCGATGATCATAAATGACAGAATTAAATCCAAGACGTTCAAAAAGACGGGCATATTTCATCGAATTGATTTTATTTTCCGTTACGCCGTGACAAATGATTACCGTTCTTGCCGTTTCAAGTGGTTTCAGAAAGACCGCTTTCAATAAATAACCGTTTGGTGACTCAATCCACATATTGTCTTTGCGCACTGTTTCATACCAATGTTCATCGAACCGTTTCGAAATAATTTCACGTTCTAAAATAAAGTTGGAATCCTTCAACTTCAAAAACATCAGTCTATTCGTTGCGAGAAATCCGAAAATGCTCAGTAACGCTGTAACAATGCTAGAGATCACACCGGTTATATAAAGAACGCGCCGTTTCAACCCACTCAACTCCCTTTACAGTTGATCGTTCTCAAACAATCTGTACATTCCTGTGTCAATTGGCCGTGACACATGCGGCGCAACCACTTGGACTGCTTGACAAACTTTTTTTACATCGACACCGGTTTCGATGCCAAGCGTATCGAGCATATTGACAACATCTTCAGTTGCAACATTGCCTGTTGCACCAGGTGCGAATGGACAGCCGCCCAAGCCGCCTGCAGACGTATCAAAACGGTTGATACCTGCTTGTAGCGCAGCAAAAATATTTGCTATCGCCATTTTGCGTGTATCGTGGAAATGAGCTGTCAACAGTACGTCTGGAAATTCTTCTTTCAATGTCTTGAATAACTCATAACTTTCACGGGGATTCGCCTTCCCAATCGTATCCGCGACACTAAGTTCGTTCGCACCCATGGCGACAAATCGTTTACAAAGTGCGACGACATCCTCTATCTCTATCTTCCCTTCATACGGACAATAAAACGCAGTTGAAATACAAGCCCGTATAAAAACGTCATTTATTTTTAATTTCGCAAAGACGGGCTGAAGCGCATCGATGCTTTCAGCGGTTGTTCGGTTAATGTTTTTTTTGTTAAATGTATTGCTCACCCCAACGAACACGGCAATACTGGTCGCACCAGCTTCAATTGCAAGCTCGGCACCTTTGTCATTCGGTGCAAGGACGAATTGCCTGCCGACCTTTTTTGACTTTTCTACAATCGTTTTTGCATCCGCCATTTGCGGCACCCATTTCGGTGATACAAACGAAGTTAGCTCCATTTCTTGAATGCCTGCCCCTTGTAAAGCCTCAATAAATGCTAGCTTATCATTTTCATTGACATGTTTCTTTTCGTTTTGAAGCCCATCGCGTGGACCAACCTCGATTATTGTGACGTTGTTTGGTAAAATGAACATATCATCCCTCCTCTAGTATATTGTAATGAAGGGATGCATATACAGGCAACTTAAATAAGGGAATGGGGGAAAAGAAATGTCGAAAGAAGTCGTAATCATCAGTGCGGTTCGTTCTGCTATCGGATCGTTCCTTGGTTCATTGAAAGATATACCGGCAACAGATCTTGGGGCGACAGTTATTAAAGAGGCATTGAAACGTGCAGGGGTGGCACCAGAGAGCGTTGACGAAGTAATCATGGGGAATGTCCTACAGGCTGGATTAGGTCAAAATCCGGCGCGACAAGCGGCAATGAAAGCGGGACTACCTGAAACCGTTCCTGCTCTGACAATTAATAAAGTTTGTGGCTCTGGATTGAAAGCTGTGCATCTTGCACGTCAAGCAATTATTGCAGGAGATGCGGATATTATTGTCGCAGGTGGTATGGAAAACATGAGCCAAGCCCCATACATAATGAAAAATGGCCGAGAAGGCTTTAAAATGGGGGACCAAAAAATTATCGACAGTATGATTTCAGATGGACTTTGGTGTGCATTCAATGATTATCATATGGGCATCACAGCAGAAAATCTTTGTGATCGATATTCAATTACCCGTGAAGAGCAAGATACATTTTCGGCAGCATCACAACAAAAAGCGGCGGCAGCAATTGAAGCCGGAACTTTCGCAGAAGAAATCGTTGCGATTGAAATCCCGCAGCGAAAAGGCGATCCTATCCTTTTCGATCAAGACGAATTCGTCAAAGCCGGAACAACTGCAGACAAGCTCGGTAAACTGCGACCGGCATTCAAAAAAGATGGCAGTGTAACAGCCGGAAATGCTTCAGGTATTAACGACGGTGCAGCAGCATTCGTTATTATGTCGAAAGAAAAAGCAGACGAGCTTGGCTTGACGCCACTAGCAACAATCGTAGCGAATGGTAATGCGGGCGTCGATCCTTCAGTTATGGGTCTGGGTCCTGTGGAAGCCGTTAAAAAAGCACTCACTAAAGCCAATATGCAACTATCCGAAATTGATTTGATTGAAGCGAACGAAGCATTTGCAGCACAGTCAATCGCGGTCGGAAAAGAACTTGAATTTGACGCATCAAAACTGAATGTTAATGGCGGCGCAATCGCACTTGGCCATCCAATCGGGGCTAGTGGGGCACGCATCCTAGTTACACTTCTTCACGAGATGAAACGTCGTGATGTGAAATCCGGACTTGCTACGCTATGCATAGGTGGGGGACAGGGAGTCGCAACAATCGTTACACGATAATGAACGAGAGTAGGTGAAAAGAATGGCGAAAAAACGTAAACAAACTGCACCACAGCCGAAAAAAAGAGACAATGAAGGATCGGTATTTTCCGATGCACTTGATGATGATATTCTTGAAAAATTGAAAGCGGCAAAAAAGGCATTGTCAGCTGCTGAAGAGACGAAAGAAGAGGAACGCCAAGAGCAAATTCGCCTTGAACGCAAAGAACGTGAGAAAAATAAAAGTTTTGGAGAACTACTCCAAGAGTTCGGAGATACTGGATCGAAGTTTTAATTGGTAGCACCGGCTGCAATTTGGCTGGTGCTTTTTTTGGGGTGTCTTGTTCCCGAACTATCTAACGAGAGCGGTAGAGTGTCCAACCATTTAGCTGAACTATCCAACAAACGCGGTGGTTTCCAACCATTAAGCTGAAGTGTCCAACCATTACGCCGAACTAGTCCAACGAACGTGGTGGTTTCCAACCATTAAGCTGAAGTATCCAACGAACGCGGCAAAGTTTCCAACCATTACACCGAACTGTACAACAAACGCAGTAAAGCGTCCAACAAACAAAAACGCTGCCCCTTGGGTTACGGGACAAGCGTTAGATTCATTTCTTTGCCATTTGCTCTTGCGCCATTCTCACCATTTCTTTCACCATATTGCCACCAATCGAGCCGCCGATTTTCCCCGCCTGTTCCGACGTTAGTTTTCCGTTATAGTCCTTTGATAGTGGAATGCCGAGTTCCTCCGCAATTTCGAATTTCACGTTATTGGGTGCAGATTTATCCACGTCGTAGCCTTGGGCTTGCATGACGTCCGCTTTCAGCTGATCTAACGCTTGTCGTGCACCAGGTACCAAAATCCTATTTTTGCTAGCCATTTTATCTCCTCCAGTAAGCTGTAGTGTCCCCAAAATACAGGAAAACACACTGCAAATCGAATTCAGTACGCTCTTTCGCAAGTAAACAAATTTTACTTCTTTCATTTATCAATAAATTGGTTGATAATAATCGTACACAAACAGTGTGGTGGGACATAAAAGGAGAAATTAATGTTGTCTATAACTAAACTTAAAAATAGTATCGGAACTACTGGTGTCACTTACGTTGTAATTGCTTTATTGACCGCGATTGCTAGCGAGATTAAAGTGATTCCTTTCAACGGGGAGAATTTCCGTTTCGGATTAGGAAGTATTACGTTCTTTTTACTCATTCTTATTCGTCCTTCTATTCCATTGATTCGAACGGGTCTTATCACGGGGATCACGGTGGTTTGTTTCCGATTAATTGGCGATTTTACGACTGAGACTATTTCATTTTGGGCAAGTTTACAAAATCACCTGCCTGCATTTTTGTATTATGTGCTATTTGCAATCGGATTTAGCATTATTAAAATTGAACCATACAAAGCGTTTCCATTACTTTTGGGCGCATGGGCTCTCCTTTTTGAATTTATCGGAAATAGCGCGGAGCATCTTATGCGCTATTTATTGTCAATGCATGTGGATTTAGGTTTTCGTGAATGGGCATTAATAGCTGGGACGGCTTTGTTTCGCAGTTTTTTTGTAGTGGGACTTTATAGCATGATCACGGTATCGGAACAAAAGAAACAGATGCAAGAAATGCTTGGCGTGGGTGCAGACTTATATGCGGAAAGTCTTTATCTACAAAAGTCATTGGACCATATTGAGCAAATCACGGCAGCGAGTCATGAGTTGTATCGGAAATTAAAAAAGGAAAATCTTCAAGAGTTAAGCGTGCAAGCATTGCTTATCACGCAAGAAATACACGAAGTGAAAAAAGACACGCAGCGGATTCTTTCTGGGATTTCCAGTATATCTACAGAAAAAAGAAATGATGTCCTCTTACTTTCGGAAGTGCTAAGCTTGGTTGTTACCGCAAATGATAAATATAGTATTTTGCTTAGGAAAAAAATCGCTTTTCAACTATCGCTTTCAGTTGATTTCGAGACGACTCAACAAATCCCGTTGCTCGCACTATTGAATAACCTTACCGCAAACGCTGTTGAATCCATTGAGCAGAAAGGCGAAATTACAGTAACGGTATACGAAGAAGCGGCATACACCCATTTCATACTAAAAGACACGGGAATAGGGATTTTAGAAGAGGATTTACCAATTATTTTTGAAGCGGGTTATACGACGAAATTTAACAATCATGGCGTTGCCGCAACGGGAATCGGCTTGTCTCATGTGCAACATATAATACAAACGCTTGAAGGTCAAATTCAAGTAGAGTCTTTGGATGAAGAGACGATTTTTCAAATCCGAATTCCAACGAAGAACATTAGAAAGTGAGATGAATCAAGTTGCGCTATTTTATTATAGATGACGATACGGCCAGTCGGAAAATGTTGGCGAAAATAATTACGGAAGGTGAATTAGGTGTTGTCATTGGTGAGGCGGAAAGCGGAGTCAAATCACTCTCACTTGTCCATTCAACAAACCCAGATTTTGTCTTGATCGATTTATTAATGCCTGAGCTTGATGGAATCGAAACGATGGAACATTTAAGAACACTGGGATTCCAAGGCCAATTCATTATGATTTCTCAAATTGTAAATAAGGAAATGGTAGGGGAAGCTTATGAAAAAGGTGTTGAGTTCTTTATACATAAACCAATTAATCGTGTTGAAGTGCAGAGCATCCTAAGGAAAATGTCAGAACAGTTCCGGCTGAAAAATTCGTTAATGTCTATTCGAGAATCATTAGCTCATATCGGTTCAACTGGAGTTTTACCGAAGAGGAAGAGCGTAAAAGAAATTGTTTATTCATTGTTAAATGAGTTAGGTATTATCAGCGAACCAGGTAGTGAGGATATGGTTTTGATGATGGAGTTTTTAATGAATCGTAAAGAGTCGAGCACTCAATTTCCTTCATTGAAAGATCTTTATGAGGCTGTAGCTAGTTCAAATACAACAGAGAACAAGGATATAAAGAAAGAAAGTAAGTCGATTGAACAACGAATCCGGAGAACGATCCTGACAGCAGTCACGAATTTGGCTTCATTAGGGTCAATCGATTATATGAATCCGAAGTTTGAATATTATGCGCCTCGCTATTTTGAATTTGAGGAAATACGGCGACGGATGAAAGAAATTGATCAAAACAGTAATGAATCAACGAAAGTGAAAATAAATATAAAGAAATTCCTTCAAGTGATGTACTTTGATACGGTTGAAAAACACAATCAATCTTAACGTACAAAACTAAGTTCATTAGGAAGAATACTGTAGTTATTACATTACGAAGAAGGTTTTAACTAATCTATTAAAACAAAATGTCGGATTTTGTCGGATTTTATAATGCCCACATATAATTGCTTACAAGTTCTAAAAAACGAATTCGTAAGCGTTTTCATATTTTGAAAAGAGGTGGGTACATGAAAAAATTTAAATTTACATTGGCGTATCAAATTTTACTAGGTTTAATATTAGGAATTACAGTCGGAGCAGTTTTCTTTGGCAACCCTGCAGTTGAAAAGTATCTGCAACCCATAGGGGACATGTTTATCCGGATGATTAAAATGATTGTTGTTCCCATTATTATTTCAACTTTAATCGTTGGGGTTGCGGGTACAGGGGATTTGAAAAAATTAGGTAAACTCGGTGGTAAAACACTCCTTTACTTTGAAATTGTTACAACAGTTGCGATTATTGTTGGTTTGTTAGCAGCAAATCTATTTAAACCAGGTGTCGGTTTGGATATCTCTACAATGGAAAAAGGGGATATTTCACAATACGTACAAACAACTGAAGAAGTATCGAATAATGGCATTATGGATATTATCGTGAACATTGTTCCGAGCAATATTATCCAGTCGATGGCTGAGGGTGACATGCTCGCAATTATTTTCTTCTCTGTCCTATTTGGTTTAGGTGTTGCGGCAATTGGTAAGAGAGGGGAGCCAATACTTGCCTTCTTCCAGGGAACCGCAGATGCGATGTTCTGGGTAACGAATCTTATTATGAAATTTGCCCCATTTGGTGTGTTTGCATTAATCGGTGTAACGGTTTCAAAATTTGGACTAGAATCCTTAATTCCGCTCGGGAAATTACTCGTTCTGGTGTACGCAGTTATGGCGTTCTTTGTAATAGTGGTACTAGGAGCTATTGCTAAAATGTGCGGGACAAGCGTTTTCCACCTTATCAAAGTCTTGAAAGATGAGCTATTGTTGGCTTATTCCACATCAAGTTCGGAAACGGTATTACCAAAAGTGATGGAGAAAATGGAGAAATTCGGATGTCCGAAAGACATTGTTTCCTTTGTCATCCCAACAGGCTATTCCTTTAACTTGGATGGCTCTACACTTTATCAAGCACTTGCAGCGATCTTCATTGCACAAATGTATGGAATTGAATTAAGTATTATGCAACAAATTACGTTGATGGTCGTGTTAATGGTTACTTCTAAAGGGATTGCGGGTGTACCTGGCGTTTCCTTCGTTGTACTACTCGCGACGCTTGGAACTGTGGGAATTCCGCTTGAAGGACTTGCCTTCATTGCTGGGATTGACAGAATTCTAGATATGGCAAGAACAGTTGTCAATGTAATCGGTAACTCATTGGCAGTCGTTGTAATGTCCAAGTGGGAAGGTCGATTTGATGGCGGTATGGAGAAAGAATACATGGCGACAATTGGTAAACCTAGCGTAAGCCAATAAGAAATCGTCAATACCAAACACTATAGTACACAAAAAAGCATGGCCCTCAAACTAAGAGGACCATGCTTTTTTTCCATTCCCCAATAAAGGGGGTGCACTCGGAAAATTTGATAGTTTTTTCAATCATACAAACTGTTCTTTCTGACGAATAATCATGTAACTCTCGTCAGTGCAGTTTGATAGGGCTGACTCAATTAGCCAGTTCGGCGATGCAGTCGCAAGATGGTTGGTACGCGATCTGCTTTTTGAAGTCAGTCTTCAAGTTGCACTTCCACAAAAAACGTAACGCTTACTGCTTAGTAAACACATAGAGATTGGAACCTAATCACTCGGTTCTTGAAAAGTGTACCTATCGCCAGCAAAGCAAATTTTCCGCCAAGGCTGTGCAATTCATCGTCCGATTCGCCTGTAGGTTACTCGTCTACTAAGGTTCATCTTCCGGTAGTTCCGCCTTGTAATCTAACTATACCCAGCTTAAATTAAGATAAACCACTTTACACAGAAAACTTTTTCACAACTATATGTTGAATAAATGAATACCTTATAAACTGAACGAATCTGTAGATAGCATTCTCTAAAAACCACTTGAAAATTAAGCTTAAGAAAGAGAGTTTTTAGATTTCATAAACTAATGCTTGATTATGTAAGCCTTTTCATTGTATAATTTACTAAACCGATTTAGTAAACCGTTTTATTGAATTAATTATAGAACTAATAGCAGCTCGAATTGGCATAAAGGAGGAATTATGTGTCTTTAAATTTTAGTATTCTAACACTTGGTGATGGTCTTATTACGATGAATCCGGCAGATACTGGTCCTTTACGATTTGTAACAAATTTTTCTCGTAAAGTGGGCGGGGCAGAATTGAATTTTGCAATTGGATGCTCTCGTCTTGGTCTTAAGTCAAAATGGGTGAGCCGTTTAGGAAATGACGAGTTTGGACGGGTCATTTACAATTTCGCGCGTGGTGAAGGCATCGATGTGACGAATGTCGAACTCATGGATGGGTATCCTACCTCGCTAAACTTTAAAGAAATTCAAGAAGACGGTTCGGGCAAGACGTTTTATTATCGTCATCAGTCTCCTATGCTTACAATGGAGCCAAAAGATATTACGAAAGACATGTTTGAAGGAGTTGATGTGATTCATCTCACCGGCGTGTTTTTATCGATAAATCCAAAAAATATTGAAATCGTGAAACAAGTTCTTGAAATTGCAAAAGAAGCACGAATTCCAGTCTCATTTGATCCGAATCTACGGTTGAAAATGTGGACGATTGAAGAAGCAAGAGCGACGTTTATGCAAATATTCCCGTATGTAGATATTCTCTTGACAGGACTCGATGAAATCGAACTAATTCTTGAAGATTCTTCAGATGAAGCACTAATTGACTGTGCAAAGCGTTTCCAAATAAATCAGTTCGTGATAAAAGATGGTGCAAACGGTTCAAGAGTTCTCACGGATGGTACTTGGTATGAAAAAGAAGCATTTAAAGTCAATCCTGTGGACACAGTTGGTGCAGGTGATGGATACGATGCAGGTTATATCTACGCATATTTGAATGGGTTTTCTCCGCAAGAAAGACTTGAATTGGCAAATGGCGTCGGAGCTCTTGTTACAACTGTATCCGGGGACAATGAAGGACTTCCTTACTTAGAAGAAGTATTACCCTTCATCCGACAAGAAAAAGGTATCGAAAGGTGAGGTGGACAAGATGAAAGCTGTTCAAGTCAGGAAAGCGTATGACCTTGTCATCAATGAAGTCGAACAACCTAAACTAGTTTCTACTACGGATGTACTGGTGAAAACGAAGCGCGTAGGGATTTGTGGATCGGATATGCATATCTACCACGGAACAAATCCGCTTGCGACATTGCCGCGCGTGGTCGGGCATGAAGTAACGGGCGAAGTGGTGGAAACGGGAGTGGATGTCACAACGCTTAAAGTCGGAGACCATGTCGTCGTAGAACCGATTAGTTACTGCGGCGAATGTTACGCATGCCGCAAAGGACGTCCGAATGTCTGTGAACAACTATCGGTGTTTGGCGTGCATGAAGACGGTGGGATGAGAGAGTATTTCGTTCTTCCTGAAAAGCAACTCCACGCAGTCGATTCAACGCTTGATTGGAACGAAGCTGTTATGGCGGAGCCTTACACAATCGGCGCTCAAGCGACATGGAGAGGTCAAGTTGGGAAAGGTGATACGGTTCTTATCCAAGGAGCAGGACCGATCGGAATTTGTATCTTGAAATTCGCCAAACTACAAGGTGCATCTGTTATGATGACCGATTTAAGCGAAGAACGTTTGGCATTCGCAAGGGAAAATGGAGCGGATAGGACAGTTCAAGTTGGGTCGGAAGATGTGAAAGAGCGCGTGAAAGAGTGGACGCAAGGCGAAGGCGCAAACGTCGTCATTGATGCAGTGTGTCTGCCGATGACATTCGAACTGGGGATTGACGTAGTTTCGCCAGCTGGAACGGTTGTTGTCCTTGGTTTCGATGAAAGACCGGCTCAAATTCCACAGTTATTAATAACAAAAAAAGAAATAACCATTGTTGGCTCAAGATTGCAAACGAACCAAATGCCAAGAGTTGTTGAATTGTTAAACACAGGGAAACTTCGCCACGATGGATTAATCACACATACATTTGCACTTGCTGATGTGCAAGAAGCATTTACATTTGTGGAGAATAATCCAGATAAAGTTCGCAAAGCTGTTATTGTATTCGACTAAGGGAGGCTAACAATCATGTCAAAGTTTGAAACTCATGCACAAATAGCGGAATCTAAAGTTGTCGCGGTCATTCGCGGAAGTGATGCAGAGGAAGCCATCCAGTTGTCAAAAGCAGCTGCTGAAGGTGGTATTCGAGCAATCGAATTGACGTATACGACGCCAAACGTTCAAAAAGTGTTCGAAGAGTTGCAATATGAGGACATCCTTTTAGGGGCAGGAACAGTTTTAGACCCCGAAACCGCACGTCATGCCATTTTGGCTGGTGCGAAGTTCGTCGTAAGTCCTCATTTCAATAAAGACGTTGCACGTATTTGCAACCGTTACGGCATTCCGTATTTCCCGGGTTGTATGACGATTCGTGAAATGGTGGAAGCGCTTGAATCAGGTTGTGACGTATTGAAACTGTTCCCTGCAAACGACTTTAAGCCGTCATTCATTAAGTCAGTGAACGGGCCATTACCGCAAGTGAAGATTATGCCAACAGGTGGTATCAATCTGGACAATATAAATGAGTGGCTTGCTGCGGGTGCAGTTGCTGTTGGAATCGGTAGTGATTTAAATAAAGCATACAAAACGGGTGGGTACGAAGCAGTAGTGGAACTGAGTAAACAATATATAAACAAAATTTCACAATAAAAGGAGTGGCATAATGAATATTACATTTCGTTGGTATGGAAGAGACAATGACACTGTCACACTCGACCACATAAGGCAGATTCCTGGCACAAAAGGTATTGTATGGGCATTGCACCAAGTGCCTGCCGGAGAAGTTTGGAAAAAAGAAGCCATTAAAGAAGAAGTCGATTACATTAAATCATTCGGTTTCCATGCGGATGTTGTTGAAAGTGTAAACGTTCATGAAGCTATCAAAATTGGCAATGAAGATCGTGCTAAATACATTGAAAATTATAAAGAGACAATCCGTAATCTTTCAGAGTTCGGCGTTAAAGTTATCTGTTACAACTTCATGCCAATATTTGACTGGACACGTACGGAAATGTTCCATCCGCTAGAAGACGGATCTACAGCGTTATTTTATGAAAAGGCAAAAGTAGATGGCCTTGATCCAAAAGAGTTAATCCGGACAGTAAGTGAAGCTTCAGATCTGACGCTTCCAGGTTGGGAACCGGAGAAATTGGATAAGATTACAGATCTTTTCGAAGCATACAAACAAGTGGACGAAGAGCAACTTTGGGCAAATCTTGAGATTTTCTTAAAAGAGATCTTACCTGTTGCAGAAGCTTGCGGCATAAAAATGGCGATTCACCCGGATGATCCACCTTGGTCGATTTTCGGTCTGCCACGCATTATGACAGGTCCAGAAAGTTACGAAAGACTGATTGCTATTTCTGACTCCGAGTCAAATGCATTTACAATGTGTACGGGCTCAATGGGCGCAAATCCGGAGAATGATATGGTTCAAGTCGCGAAGAAATACGCTTCACGTGCTCCATTCTCGCATATCCGTAATGTGAAAATTTATGATAACGGTGATTTCGTAGAAACATCTCATTATACGCAAGATGGCTCAATTGACGTAAAAGGTGTCGTCGAAGAACTAAATAGGCAGAACTACGATGGATACGTCAGACCTGACCATGGTCGCCATATCTGGGGAGAAGTTTGCCGACCAGGTTACGGATTGTATGACCGTGCTTTAGGCATCATGTATTTATTAGGATTATGGGACGCATATGAAACGAAAAAAGCGAATGGTGAATCATGATTCCAATTCATAACAACCTAAATGGACGGGTAGCCGTCATAACAGGTGGCAGTGGTGTTTTATGTTCAGAAATGGCGCGTGAATTAGCGCGCCAAGGTGTTAAAGTGGTAATTCTAAACCGCGACGCTGAAAAAGGTCAGAAAATCGTTGACAGCATTAAAGAAGCTGGAGGTACAGCCATTGCATTAGCGGCGGATGTGCTGGATAGAGCATCATTGGAGCGTGCACGGGTTGAAACCGTTAAACAATTCGGCCAAGTAGATTTGCTCATTAACGGAGCAGGTGGCAATCATGCTGATGCGATAACCGATCCGGAGATCTATGATGAACAAGAAGAGGGTAAAACTTTTTTCGATTTGGATGAAAACGGTTTTTCTGAAGTGTTTTCTACAAACTTTACCGGTACTTTTTTGGCAACACAAGTATTCGGAAAAGAACTATTAAAATCAGAAACACCTTCTATATTGAATCTCTCATCAATGAGTTCATATACGCCATTGACGAAAGTACCAGCGTACAGTGCAGCAAAAGCATCTATCAATAATTTTACGATGTGGCTAGCTGTTCACTTCGCGGAAACAGGGATGAGAGTAAATGCGATTGCTCCTGGTTTTTTCCTAACAACTCAAAATCGTGGTCTGCTGCTCAATGAAGACGGTAGCCATACTGCACGGTCAACTAAAATTATTGCAGCCACACCGATGAAACGATTTGGTAAACCTGAAGATTTACTTGGTGCAATGCTGTTTCTTGTTGATGAATCGTGTTCTGGTTTTGTTACAGGAACAACAATTCAAGTAGATGGAGGCTTCATGGCTTACTCCGGTGTATAATGGTGTAAAGTTAGATAATGGAGTTGGATCATTTGAAGAACATAACAATCGCGGATGTAGCAAAATTAGCAGGGGTATCTAAAAGTACAGTTTCTCAATTTTTAAATAAACGATATGAGTATATGAGTGAGCTTACACGAGAACGAATTGAATTGGCAGTCGAAGAATTGGATTATCGTCCAAACATAGTAGCGCGCAGTTTAACGCAGAAGTCTACTTTTACCGTCGGTGTCATTGTCGCAAATATACTTCATTCGTTCTCTACTCATATTATCCGGGCGATTGAAAACAAGTTTTATGAACATGGTTTTCATATAATTGTCTGTAATGCGGATGATGAACCGGAAAAAGAAAAGGAATATATCGAAATGCTCATGGCGAAACAAGTGGATGGGATTATCATATTTCCAACAGGTGGGAATATCGACTTATACAAAAGAATGAAAAAATCTGGTTTTCCACTTGTTTTTATGGACAGGACAATCGCGGATCTCGGGATTGAAACTGTTCTACTCGATAACGATAAAGCGGCAGAATTGGCTGTTAACCATTTCGCTGAAAGCGGTTACAGCAAGATTGCCATTGTTACTACGTCGATCATTAGAAATATAAGTCCGCGAATTGAACGTATTCAAGGATATAAAAGAGCGTTAGTGAGTCATCAGTTGAATGTAAACGCAGACTATGTGAAGACAGCTGACTCGGATGCCATATCATCGGCTCTTGATGAATTGTTCGAGCTTGTTGCTCCACCAGAGGCCATATTGGCGGGGAATGATTTCGTGCTCATGGAAGTACTGAAGTATATAAAAAATCATAATTTAATAATCCCGGCAGATGTAGCTGTTATCGGTATTGATGACGTACCATTTGCTAGTTTTTATACACCCTCAATTACGACCATTTCACAGCCGATGATTGAAATGGCTAATCTAGCTGTTAAATTACTCATGAAGCAAATGAATGAAAAAGAACACGGGGAACCTGAGGTATATCGTTTACAACCAACGTTAATTGCAAGAGGATCTTGTTGATGCAGTCTGCCGAAGGATGATTACCGTTGCTAGTTATGATAAAACAGGTTAGTACATAAAATCACAATTGGTAGCATCAATTGCTGTATATCAAAGAAATAGAGATGAACTCTAGAATAGTAGCGAACATCTTTTAAAACTATACCAACACTGTAGTTAACAGGGGGAGAAAGTTATGCCATTAGTAATTGTCGCTTTAGGGATTATTGTTTTACTCATATTAATCATGAAATTTAATATAAATACATTTATTTCATTAGTGGTTGTTTCATTCTTAATCGCTTTAGCTTTAGGTATGCCAATAAATGAGATTGTTAAATCAATTGAAACTGGCATGGGGGGAACGTTAGGTAGTATCGCATTAGTCTTTGGGTTAGGAGCGATTCTTGGTAAGCTAATCGCCGATTCTGGTGGTGCTCAACGTATTGCAATGACGTTGATTGAAAAATTCGGATTGAAGTATATCCAATGGGCTGTTGTAGTGGCCTCATTTATACTAGGGATTGCATTGTTCTTTGAAGTAGGTCTAGTATTATTAATTCCAATCGTTTATCAAATTTCTAAGCAAATAAAAGTACCGTTTTTATACTTAGGACTTCCAATGTCGGCCGCGTTATCAGCTACACATGCATTTTTACCGCCACATCCAGGTCCTACAGTTATTGCCAATGAATTCGGCGCAAACGTAGGATTGGTATTGCTTTACGGTTTCCTAATCGCAATTCCAATCGTCATTATCGCGGGTCCTATATTCACAAAGTTCGCGAAAAAATTTGTACCAAAAGCTTTTGATAAAGATAGTACAAGCGGTAGTATTGCTTCGATAGGGGAAACAAAACAATTTAAACTAGAAGATACACCAGGATTTGGTATCAGTGCTTTCACGGCATTATTCCCGGTTATTTTAATGGCTTTCTCAACAATCGTCAAATTGTCTAGAGACGCAAATGATACGGAAAACGTGTTTTTTGACCTAGTTACAATGATTGGATCTCCAACAACTGTTATGTTGCTGTCTGTATTACTGGCAATCTATACAATGGGTATCGCACGGAAAATTCCAATGAAACAGCTTATGGAATCAGCAGAAAACGCAGTCAGAGCTATTGGTATGATGTTACTAATTCTTGGTGCAGGTGGCGCACTTAAGCAAGTATTGATCAATGGTGGAGTTGGCGATTATGTCGCTGTCCTTTTTGAAGGTAGTGCAATATCACCGTTAATTTTAGCTTGGCTGATTGCTGCTGTTATAAGAGTAGCACAGGGATCGGCAACGGTTGCAGCATTAACGACAGCTGGACTCGTCATTCCAATGATGGCAGGTACAGATGTCAATTTAGAATTAATGGTATTAGCAACAGGTGCAGGTAGTATCATTGCTTCACACGTTAACGATACTGGTTTCTGGATTGTTAAAGAGTCCTTTGGCTTAACGATGAAAGAAACATTCGCAACTTGGACTGTGCTAGAAACTGTTATTTCAGTGAGTGGTCTCGGTTTCGTTTTACTTCTAAGCTTATTTGTTTAATAGGGGTATGAAATTAAAAGAATATAAAAAGAGGAACTGTCCGGAAGGCTGGATGTCATTCAGCTTTTGCGGGCAGTTTTTTTTCAGGTAGTGATAGTTCCATAAACAAGAAAAAAGCATGATCCTTATACAAAGGGGATCATGCTTTTTCCATACCCCGATAAAAGGGGGGTGCACTCGGAAAATTTGATAGTTTTTAATCACACAAACTGTTCTTTCTGACGAATAATCATGTAACTCTCGTCAGTGCAGTTTGATAGGGCTGACTCAATTAGCCATTCCGGCTATGCAGTCGCAAGATGGTTGGTACGCGATCTGCCCTTTTGAAATCAGTCATCAAGTTGCACTTTCACAAAAAACGTAACGCTTACTGCTTGGTTAACACATTAGAATTGGAACCTGATAACACGGTTCTTAAAAAAGTGTACCTATCGTCAGCAAAGCAAATTTTCCGCCAAGGCTGTGCAGTTCATCGTCGGAATCACTTGTAGGTTACTCGTCTACTAAGGTTCATCCTTCGGTAGTTTCGCCTTGTAGTTTATGGATACCCGTGTTGCATTAAGATAAACCACATTGAGTAAAAATATTTAAACTTGCAAAGTTATGGTAAGTGTACAGATCTTTGAAAAACCCTTCGAGTAAAAAGATTCAAGATCTACATTCTATATGGGGATTGCTATGATTTGGTATTCGGGGAGAGGATGGTGACTAAAGAGTGAAAATTAATATGCGTTTATCGTAAAGATAGTGATTGTCATGCGGTTTGCACTTATGGTTGCTGTGTAGAAACAATCGTGACTATCACGACTACTTGCCAGCACAGCTACCGTTTCTTAGGTATTCATACGGAAAATATTTAGTCAGATTCATGCAGTTAAGATTTTTCTTTTGATTTAAATGAGTAAAAAGAATAACATGATTTCAATTAACCGGGAGATGTGGATTTTTTCACCTACTTACACTTGTTCTTTTTTATCAAACGTCTCCAAGAACTGTTGAACGTTACCATAGGTTTTCAAGTTCTTTGTATTTATGCCTAGCTCTACAGTGGTCATGGCTAATTGCGGTCTTACACCTGTAATAACAGTTTCAATTCCGAGCAACTTTAAGATATCGATTATTTGAAAAACATGTTGAGCGACATAGGTATCAATCGCATGAATTCCTGAAAAATCAATTACCAACAACTCGATATTTAACTTTGTTACTTTCGGAATTACGGTATTTGTAATGTAAGCCGATCTTTCTTCACTAAAGTCACCAATTAGGGGCAAAATTGCAATACCATCTCTAATTGGAACAATGGGTGCAGCTAGTTGCAAAATTTCTTTTTCAATTGCTTTAATTACTTTTTGATTACTTTCATTAAACTTTTTCGTAGTGTTACGAATTGCATCGTCAAAAACAAATGTAATTTTCTCGTAAAGTTTAGCTACTCCTTCTGTATCATATTGCTCCAGTAGCCCCTTTTTTTGAATTTCTTGCATAAGAGACAGGCGAAAAGTACTTATTATTTCGATAGTATCTTTAAGTAAAGTACCATCTTTGTAATAGTAGTTATCGATGTCATATTCTAAATTCATATCCTCTATTTCTTCATTACTTGAAAGAAGTGTTTTTGAAAACTCGCTTATTAAAACTGTCAATAGCTCTTTGTGTTTTGCAATTTGCTCTTCTGTCAAATGTAAATGCAATTTAGCTATAGCTTGTTTTAAACACTTGTCCGTGAGAGCTAATTTCTCTGTCTCCATGTAAACTCCAACTGATTGCATTATTTGTCCATTCCTCTCTCATTTCGGGTAGCCACTTATAGAAGTTTCCCTGTGTTATGCTAACTTTTTATATTTCAGTAGGGAAGGAAATGACAACTCTATTCCTAGTATTTGGTGTTGTTTAACGAATACCCTTTTCAGGATAAACGTAACTTAGTAAATAGAGGTTTCATAATTATTCCAACCCCTCCATTTTACCACAATAAACACTGGTCAGGATAATTCAGTGTGACAGACACCGAAATAATAGCAACCAAATGCTATTCCAAAGTATAGGAGAACTAGTTCTATAGCTGTGGAATCAACTGGATCTTTCATGGCATTAGACAATGAGATTAACTAAAGAAAAAACGTACGACAGCAGCGGGCTAGAGGGGCGATTGAAAGTGCTTGTAGAAATGCTGAGTCAAGCACTCCAGACAGAGCCAATAAAACTTGGTCAAACAGGAATTAGCCATAATAGCTGTGGACATCCCTTCCGTACCAGAACAACCAGGCACGCATAATGGGCGATTTACCGAACGGCCTCGAAGGCTTGCAAAAACAGGTCAAACGCTTTACCGAAAAAATGGCGAAAACCTCTTTGAGGCATTAAAAAGGTATGTCGTAGAAGAGTAAGTACATAGACAGTTACTACTTGAGCGATCAGGTGAACTGTTTTTTTCTATAAAGTCGACTATATTATATAATTTTTATAGTCTTCGTCATTAAATAAAGTAGCTGGAGAATAGGGAGCTTCTTTATCGTCATATTCACCATAAGGGAAAAGACACTGCGTGTTCTTTTCTCCAAACTGTATCGTATATGGCAATTCTAACAAAGAAAATACTTTGTGCTCTTCATCTGGAATTAGCGAAACATACAATTCATAACCTTCATCATCTGAAGGAAATAAATTCCCTTTCCCTGTACCTTTATCCAAAGCCTGATCAATAGCATTCCGAAGTTCTATTAACCCTTCTCTATTACCTACAATAATGGACTCTAAATGATGAGCATGTTGAGCGTAAACCTGCAAATAATTTAAACCTTAAATCCTCATAACAATCTCCTACTTTCTCATAATGATGCAATATTTCAAACTGACATGCCAGTAAGCCATCACCGATTGGAATCGAATCCCAATCAAGTGATGGTAAGCCTTGAAGATAGTGAATTGCAAAATAGTAAGGTTGTCGAAAATAGTGATAATCTAAATGATCTATCATATCTTGTTTCTATCACACCTCCGTGTCATGTACTGCCACCATTTGTACTCTTCAAATTGCGACCGCATTTGGCACCAAATGCGACAATGCCACTATTGATATCGTATTGGAGTTAGTTTAGTGTTGAATGTTAGGCATGCATTGTCAAGAATTATAGCTTCATAATTTTTTTGCAACAACATAGAAGGTGGTATTAGTTTGGTTAGAATGGAACGCAGGAAAAAACAGACGCGATTAAGCAGATTTAAAGAGTGGTTTAAATCAAAAAAATTCATCAATAGGCTGTTAGCAGTCTTCATGTGTATTACTTTGTTTGGGCTATTGGTATTTACTATTTTAATAACGTTTAGCGATGTAAGTAAATTGGACATTGTTGAACCAAGACCTACATATATTTATGATATAAATGGCGAGGTAGCTAGTAAAGTGTCTAACTCGAAAATAGAAGGAGTAAGTCTGGATCAAATTCCGACAGAACTCATTGAAGCCTTTGTCGCTACAGAAGACCAACATTTTTATAAGCATAATGGTATTAATTATTTTGGTATTACCAAAGCATTAATGCAAAATCTAGTTAAGGGTAAAGTTGTTGCTGGTGGTAGTACAATTACTCAACAGCTTTCGAAAAATGTATTTCTAACAACGGAACGCACGTATACGCGTAAATTCAAAGAACTAATATTCACAAAGAAAATCGAAAGAAAGTACTCAAAAGATGAAATCATGGAACGCTATCTAAATCAAATCTATTTTGGGGAAGGCGCATGGGGCATTCAGAGAGCAGCACATGTCTATTTTGGTAAAGATGTGAGTGAACTAACATTAAACGAATCAGCTACACTAGCTGGACTAGTCAAAGCTCCGTCTAACTTATCGCCCTATAAAAACATGGAAAAAGCGCTTGACCGAAGAAATATCGTGCTGTCGTTAATGAAGAGCGAAGGCTACATCAGTCAGCAGGATTTGGATAAAAACCTTGATCAACCGATCGTATTAACGGATAAAGAGACGATAGATTATAAAGGGAAATATCCGTATTATGTGGACTATCTTATCGAGGAAGCAGTAAATATGTACGGTTTGACTGAGAATGAGGTGTTGTCTGGGGGACTTCACATTTATACCGAACTTAATCCTGTTATTCAGGACGCTACGGAAGAAGTCTATCAGAATGAAAACAATTTTCCAGTTAGCAAGCCCGATCAACTTATTCAAAGTGGATCCGTATTTCTTAATCCTAAAACGGGTGGTATTAGCGCGTTAGTTGGAGGAAGAGGAGACTATACGTACAAACGTTTTAATAATGCGACAAATTTAGTAAGGCAACCCGGATCAGCGTTAAAACCGCTTGCTGTTTACACTGCTGCATTGGAGCAGGGGTATGACTTTGGCGATATGCTGGTTGATGAACCAATCAATATAGATGGCTACCAACCACAAAACATTGATAAACGATACCGCGGACAAGTGACACTCTATGATGCACTAATAAACTCTTATAACATACCTCCAGTTTGGCTATTAAATGAAATCGGAATTGAAAAAGGTTTTAGTACAGTTGAACGGTTTGGTGTTCCTTTAGAAAAAGAAGATCATAATCTCGGGCTAGCATTGGGGGGCTTACACCAAGGAACGTCACCCTTGTTAATGGCCCAGGCTTTTTCCGCATTTCCTAACGATGGAATAATGATGCAAGCTCATGCTATATCAGAAATAAAGGATGCAGAAGGAAAAATAATTGGTAAGTGGAGTGACAAGTCTTCGCAGGTTACAGAACCGGAAGTTGCTCAAAAGATGACGTATATGCTAAAAGGTGTTGTGGATAACGGAACAGCTAGAAATGCACAGATACCCGGAATAGACGTAGCTGGAAAAACCGGTACTACACAACTACCTTTCCCTGGTGTAGCTGGTTCAAAAGATCATTGGTTTGTTGGGTACACGCCAGATCTCGTAGGCGCGATTTGGTTAGGCTATGATAAAACAGATCAAGACCATTACTTGACAGCAACAAGTGGTGTCACAGTGACAACTATCTTCCAACAAATAGTATCTAAATCGATGAGTGAATTGCCTAATAAGGAATTTGATTTGCCATTGGTTGAAAAGAAGAAACAGAAACGAAGTAAAAGGAAAGACAACGAGCAGAAGAAAGATAAAGAAAACAAGAAGGATAAAGAGGATAAGAAAAATAAAGAGAAGAACAAGGATAAAGATAAAGATAAAGATAAAGACAAGGATAGAGACAAAGACAAAAACAAAGACAAAGACAAAGACAAAGACAAAGACAGAGGCAAAGACAAAGACAAAGACAAAGACAAAGACAAAGACAAAGACAAAGACAGAGACGATGACTAACAAAAAGACATTCAGTAAATCATGATAGTTACAATAAGCCCTCATTTTCGATACCAAGAAAATGAGGGCTTATTGTATGTTCTTTGTCTGAAATTTCCGGTTGTTCATTTAGCTAGGTACTGCATTATAGGGATTGTTGCTTTCAAGTGTATGTTTACATTTTGTCCATGACATGATTTACAATTTCACGTCCAAAGACTGTAGAACACCCTGTAATAAACTAAACCTTTTCATCTCTATCACATATCTACCTTATTAAACCCTATTTAATGCAACCGAAACCTTATCCTCACCTGAGACAAGATCAAATGAACGATTAAAAGTGTTTTCCTTCGTTAAAGTTGCTAAAATCGTCTTGGCAACGTCTTCTTGTGGAATAGATGCTGTAGGTAAATCTTCGGCAATTGAAACTTTTCCGGTACCTGGTTCATTTAGAAGACCTCCAGGCCGAATAATCGTATACGTTAAGCCGCTTTGTTCAAGGATTTTATCAGCATGATGTTTGGCAACCATATAATATTTTATGCTGCTCCAGTTTTCTCTTTTATTGGCATGAATCGCACTTACCATTATAAATCGTTTGACGCCAAGTATTGTAGCAGCTTCTATCGATTTAGCTGCTCCATCCAAATCGATCAAGATTGTCTTGTCTGCCCCTGTATGACCACCAGATCCCGCGGTGAAGACAAAGGCGTCACAGCCCCTTGCAGCTTCAACAATCTCCTCCACGCTTCCTTCCAAATCTGCAAGCCTTGTTTCAATACCGATTGTCTCAAAAGCCTTTGCTTGCTCTTCATTTCTAATCATGGCTCTGACTGTATGTTCATTTTTTACTAGCCGTTGTACGGCAATTTGTTTGTTTAGTGGAATGAAGGGGAAGCATGTTCTGAAAAGTCATGAACGAATATACTTCTCGATGATATTTAATCATATGTAAAAATAGAAGTTTGGCTAAGGGAATTCCTTGGTCAAACTTCTATTTTTAATATAATCAATAGATTATATTAAAGTGTTTTAGTTCGGCTTACAACCATGCAAAATTCTGCGATAAAAGCACATTTTTCTGCAAAGGAATTGAATTGGATATGTTCGTTTCTCGCATGTGCACCATCTCCTGGAATTCCAAGTCCATCTATTGTTGGAATTCCTAACTGAGATGTGAAATTGCCGTCACTACCGCCTCCGACACTGGACTCAGTTATGTTCATACCGATTTTTTTACCTGCAATTTTCGCGAGTTCAAATAGTTTTTTATTTCCAACATTTTTTTCAAGTGGTGGTCTGTTTACTCCACCTGATATTAATAGTGAGAACCGATCATCTTCAGTTGTAAGGGTTTTAAATAATTGTTCAATCCGTTTACCTTCAGCATCGGATGTAAATCTAAAATCGACTTCAATTCTCGCTTTTTCCGGAACTACATTACTAGTTGAACCGCCATTTATTGTTCCTACGTTTACGGTAGTTCCTCGAGAATAATCGGTCAATCCCTCAAGTTTAACAATGATTTTTGCAATTTCTACAATTGCATTTAATCCATCCTCATGATGATTACCGGCATGTGCACTTTTCCCTGTTACTTTGATTTCGAATTGACCGACACCTTTTCGTTCAGTTTTTAATGCATTTGTTTGTGACTCTGGCGGTTCCATAACAAAAACAACGTCACAAGTTTTGGCAACCGATTCAATAATTTTTTTGGAAGACTCACTTCCTGTTTCTTCATCCGAAGTAAAGAGAAAAACGGGGGTGAAAGGAAGTTCTTTTTCTACGTTTAATAAAGAATTGATAGCCCAAATAGAAGATATGAGACCAGCTTTCATATCATAAATGCCTGGACCGGATATAATGTTTTCATCTTCCACCAATTGTAATTCGCCTGCATTCCACACTGTATCATAATGGCTCATTAATAAAATTCTTGGTTTCAAGTTATTCTTCATTTCATAGAGTAGATGTGTAGCACTGTATTCTGTTGAATATTCTATTAACGTAAATCGACTGCCAAAGTGTTTGCGGAAAACCTCTTTAATTGTTAGTTCGCATTCTTTTAACAATTGTAAGTCGTGGCTAGGTGATTCAGCTTTAACAAGAGTAAGTAAATCTTGTTTTATAATATCTTCATTTGCTTTTAAAAACTCGAGATTTGTTTGCATTTTCATCCATTTCTCCTCATTTTTTATTTTTTCTATAGCATTGTTTATATTATACAGAGAAATCTAACTAATTCAATAATTGCGATAAAATCTATTGACATAATTCTGGATTCGATATAAAGTCGGTATAAGTAATTTAGGAAATTTTCCGATAAAGGTGATGAGCTTGAATTGATGAAACCTATACATGAATATATTGAAAAAAATCGTGAGTATTATTTAAATTGGCTCACAGAATTTTGCGAGATTCCAAGTGTGGCTGCCCAAAATAGAGGGATGAAGGAGAGCGTCTCTTATCTTGAGCATCTGTTTAGTAAAGCGTTCAATGTTCATGCAGAAGTTTTAGATACTGGTGGACAACCTGTTGTTTTCTCGCATTTAACAGGAGAAACAGATACAATATTAAGTTTTTATAATCATTATGATGTTCAACCGGAAGATCCAATTGAATTATGGAATACACCACCATTTGAACCAACACTTGTTGGGGATCGATTATATGCTCGCGGGATTGCTGATAATAAAGGTAACTTAATAGCACGTATGGCAGCAGTTCATGCAATTAAAGAGGTAGTTGGTGAATTGCCTATTGATATTAAATTCATCTTTGAAGGTGAAGAGGAGATTGGAAGTATTAATCTCGGAGCATTCACCGATAAACATAGTGAAAAAATTAATGCTGATGGTTGTGTGTGGGAATTTGGTTATAGGGATGCAGAGAATCGTCTTGAAGTATCGCTTGGCGTTAAAGGATTGTTATATGTTGAACTTTTTGCCAAAGGTGCAAATACAGATCTTCACTCTGCTCAAGCTTCAATTATTGGGAGTCCGGTTTGGCGATTAATTAAAGCATTGAATCTACTGAAAGATTCACAAGATCGAATATTAATTCCTGGATTTTATAATGATATTACTCCTATTTCCGAAGAAGAGTCTCGAATGATCAGACAATATAAAATAAGTGAGACTGAGTTATTGGAACACTTGGGTATTGATGAATTTATTAATAACTTAAAAGGTGAAGAATTGAAGAAAAAGCATATTTTTGAACCAACATGTAATATTTGTGGAATTCAAAGTGGATATACAGGTGAGGGATCAAAAACTGTATTGCCTTCGGAAGCGTTTGCAAAAATTGATTTTCGACTTGTACCTGGCCAACTACCAAATAAAATATTGGTATTATTGCGTACTTATCTGGATGCCGAAGGATTTAGTGATATTGGAATACGAACATTCGGTAAAGAGATTGCAGTACGTACACATCCATCTGAAATAATTGTTAAAGCTGTATTAGAGACAATTGAGGAATATACGAAACAACCACCAAATGTGATTCCGAATACGCCCGGAACTGGTCCTATGTATGAACTAACTGAAAAATTCGGTATTCCAGCAGTTTCGTTTGGAGTAGGTAATTTCACGTCCAACACACATGCACCAAATGAAAACATCCGTGTTGAAGATTTTATTGATGGAATTAAAATGATGGCATCATTTATATTCAAATATGGAGAAGAAATGGATCTTAGAAAGGGGGATAAGTAAGTTGGTCACTCAAGTTATAAATGAGAACTTTGAGAAACTCAAAGATGTACATCCGCAATTATACGAAGCAATTTTATCAAACTACGACGACCTTGTTGAAATTCGGAGAGATTTACGGCAACATCCCGAATTAGCCTTTCAAGAAGAACGAACATCTAAAGTGGTAGCTACATATCTGAGGCAATGGGGATATGAAGTGCAAGAAAGTATTGGAGGAACAGGTGTTATTGGGATTTTGAAGGGAAAAGAAGATGGACGAGTTCTTGGCTTACGTGCAGATATGGACGCTTTGCCAATGTTTGATGAAATCGATGAAAACTATCGAAGCATTCATGACGGCGTAGCTCATACATGTGGTCACGATGTCCATACGACGAATTTGTTAGGAGTTGCAAAGGTATTTTCCGAGATTGGCTTGGAAAAGGGGACGCTTAAACTAATTTTCCAACCAGCTGAAGAAATTGGGTTCGGTGCGAAAAAGATGATTGAAGACGGTGCACTCGAAAATCCAGTGATGGATATGATTGCCGGTCTACATGTCGCACCCTCATTAAAAGTTGGTGAATTTTCTGTTTCGAATGGTGTTTACAGCGGTGCTGCTGTGGATATATTCGAACTTACAGTAACAGGTAGAGGTGGACATGCAGCACATCCGCATCTAGCGGTCGACGCTGTTATGATCACTGCACAAATTCTTGTTGCACTTCAACAAATTGTAAGTCGACAAATTGATCCGCTCGATTCAGTTGTGCTCAGTGTTGGACAAATTCAAGGTGGAACAAAAGGGACGATTCTTCCTAACACAGTGACTGTAAATGGAACTGTTCGTACGTTGAATCCAAAGACAAGAGAAGTTATGGAAGAACACATGAGTCAAATCGCAGAGAACATAGCAAAAGCATTTGGAGGTTCTTGCAATTTAAATTATGATTATGTAACTCCAGCTTTAAAAAATGATGATGCGTGTAAAGCGTTTTTCGTTTCTACAACAAGATCTGCATTTGGTAAAGATGCTGTTGGTTTCTCTAATCCCTCAATGGGTGGAGAGGACTTTGCATATTTCACACAAGAAGTGCCGTCTGTATTTTTCCGGTTAGGTACGTGTTCGGGTGATTCTACTTCCAATGGAATCCATACAACTCGATTTAATGTTGATGAGAAAGCAATATTGTTTGGAATTGGTGCTTTAAGTAATTTAGCTCTATCATTTTTAAACAAATAAGAGGGGGGAAAAGAATGAAAAAGTATGTGCTAACATTTATACTCGTATTGCTTTTAATCGTTTCAGCATGTTCAAAAGACAATGATAGCTCTAGCACGGATAAAGCTAAGGATAAAGACGGGGATACAGCGGTGGAGAATGAATCAAAAATTCTAACGATCGCAAATGGGACAGATGTAACATCGTTTGATATTCATAATCATAATACGACAAGTACAGAAGCAGTGCATGTAAATATGTTCAACTACCTTGTTAAAAATGGTGGTGCGGAGGGTTTCATCTCAGATCTCGCTGAAAGTTGGGGAAATATAGATGATAATACATGGTCCTTCAAACTTAAAGAAGGCGTGAAATTCCACAATGGTGAAGAATTGACTGCAGATGATGTGAAATTCACACTGGAACGTGTCGCGAAAGACGAAACACTGCTTGAATTTGGGAGTTACAAACAAATTAAAGAAATAAAGGTAAAAAGTGATTATGAATTTGATATTATCACTGAAAATCCAGAACCAGCTTTACTAAACCGTTTGTCTAGACTTGGTTCAGGAATTCTTCCAAAAGATTATATTGAAAAAGAAGGCTGGGAGGTTTTCTTGAAAGAACCAGTTGGCTCAGGTCCATATAAATTAAAAGAGTGGAAAAGAGACGACCGACTCGTTCTAGAAGCAAATAAAGACTATTTTGGAGAAGCCCCTAAGTGGGACGAACTTGTATTTAGAGCAATTCCAGAAGATTCTACTCGCGTTTCTGAACTTCTTACTGGAGGAGTAGATATTGCTGTTAACATTCCACCAACTGATGTTGAGCGTATTGACGCAGGTGATGGTTCTTCTGTAATTACAACACCAACACAACGTGTCATGATGCTTGTACTTCGTACTGGAGAAGGGAATGTTACAGCAGATCCACTAGTACGAGAAGCAATTGATTTGGCAATTGATAAGCAGGCAATTGTAGATTCACTACTTAACGGTGCTGGTCAAGTTACACGTACACGTGTAACCCCAGGTAACGTAGGTGCAAATGAGGATCTTTTTGGTAAAACTTTGTATGATCCAGAAAAAGCAAAGGAACTTTTGGCTGAGGCTGGCTACGCAGATGGACTTGAACTTACATTAAGTGCACCAAATGGTCGTTACTTGAAAGATAAAGAAACTTCAGAATTAATGGTGGCGATGCTTGGTGAAGTTGGGATTACAGTTAAACTCGAACTCTTGGAGTGGAGTGCATTTAATGTGAAATATACAGAAAGAACATTCGGAGATATGTTCTTCATTGGTTATGGTAACTCAATGTTTGATGCTTCTCTTGCATTAGATCGTTTGCAATTTGAAAGAGCAAAAGGGGAAACCGATTATAATAACCCTGAAGCAGAGGCTTTGTTGAAAACTGCCGAGTCTAACATGAACTTGGATGAGCGCACAGAACAATATAAACTAGCACAAGCGTTTATAGCAGATGATCGTCCACAAATTTATCTATATCAACTTGAGTCAATTTACGGTGTGAATGATCGAATTGAATTTACACCTAGATTGGATGAAATGTTCTACGCAGACGATATTAAATTGAAATAAGAGGGGGATTTCCCCCTCTTTTTTTGTTAAAAGAGGAGGTACACTTGAATGAAATATTTACTTCAAAATTTGTTGAAAACGATTCCTGTCCTTCTCCTCATTACGCTAATCGTTTTTCTATTAGTTCGAGTAACGGGTGATCCTGTTTCCTTAATGCTCCCCGAAACAGCCACGGATGTAGAACGTGAATCATTAAAGGAGGCCCTTGGTTTCAATGAACCACTTCCTGTTCAATACTTTTCTTATTTAGGTGATTTAGTTAAAGGTGATTTTGGAAAATCATTACGCTATGATTCAGACGCTCTAGAACTTGTTTTAGATCGAATGCCCGCAACATTTCAGCTTGCAATTGCTTCAATGATTGTTGCAATTCTTATTTCCGTTCCGCTAGGGATACTCTCAGCTGTAAAGAGGAACAGTTTCATGGATTTGTTCATTACGAGCGGGGCCGTACTAGGAAAGGCAATGCCAAGTTTTTGGTTAGGAATTATGCTCATCTTAGTATTTGCCGTTAACTTTCAATTCTTTCCTGTATCGGGAAAAGGAGGGTTTTTGCATCTGGTTCTTCCGGCAATTACACTGGGGACAGGAATTGCTGCTGAAATGACAAGACTAATTCGTTCAAGTATGTTAGAAATTTTGGGGCAAGATTTCATCCGGACAGCCCGTAGTAAAGGATTAAGAGAGTCGATTGTCGTCAACAGACACGCATTTCGAAATGCTTTAATACCAGTTGTCACAATTATGGCTTTGCAAACATCGACATTAATCGGTGGAACACTTATTACAGAAACAGTCTTCGCGTGGCCAGGTCTAGGTCAATTACTCGTACAGGCCGTCAATTTGCGTGATATGGGCGTCGTACAAGCAGCAACATTTATAATTGCTATATTCGTAATATTAAGTAATTTAATCGCGGATCTTGTCTATAGACTCCTAGATCCAAGAATTAAGTACGATTAAGGAGGGAATTACATGACTAAAACAATTGAAAATTCTCAGTACATGCTTAATCGGAAAAAGAAGAGTAAACTTCACAACCTCTTTTTAAGACTTCTTAGAAGTAAGACTGGATTTGTCGGTCTTCTAATTGTATTAGCAATGACAGGTATGGCTGTTTTCGCTCCGATTTTAGCGATGTATGACCCTGCCAAAACGGATATTATGCATCGGCTTATTCCACCATTTTGGTTGGAAGGGGGAACAAAGGATTTCCCATTAGGAACAGATAATTTAGGCCGTGATGTATTAAGTAGAATTATTTATGGTTCAAGAATATCCTTACTGGTCGGAATTAGTGCAGTTATTCTAGCTGGATTTTTGGGGATTATCTTTGGTCTTATCGCTGGATATTATGGTAATATATGGGATTTTATAATAATGAGAACCGTCGATTCATTCCTCGCGATTCCCAACATTTTGTTTATGTTAATTATCCTCGCTGTTTTGGGGCCAAGTGTTACAACTTTAATTCTCGTACTCGGTGGAACTTCTTGGGTCGTCTACGCGAGAATGGTACGAAGTGAAACATTGAGTGTAAAAGAGAGAGATTTTGTTCGTTCTGCAAAAGCAATTGGAGCAAAGGATTACCGGATTATCGTGAAATATATTTTGCCTAACGTAATTTCATCATTTATCGTGATTGCTACATTAAATGTAGCTTCAACAATTATTTTAGAAGCGAGTTTAAGTTTCCTTGGTCTCGGCATTCAATCACCAGATGTTTCATGGGGGCTTATGTTAAGTGATGGGCGAGAGTATATTGCAACGAGTTGGTGGGTCGCTACATTCCCGGGGGTTGCAATTACTGTAACTGTTTTAGGTGTTATTTTTCTAGGTGATTGGTTGCGAGACGTGTTAGATCCAAAACTTATAGACTAATTGCGAGGTGAGATTATGTGTACTAAAATTTTGGATGTTAAAGACTTGCGTGTACGCTTTAAAACAGAAGACGGATACGTTTCAACGGTGAATGGTGTATCGTTTGTTATGAATGAAGGAGAAACGTTGGCAATTGTTGGAGAGTCAGGTAGTGGGAAAAGTGTTACCTCGCTCGCATTAATGGGAATTCTCCCTCCAAACGGTGAAGTGTACGATGGAGAAATGGTATTCAAAGAAAAAAATTTACGTACGATTAGCAAAAAAGATTACCGAACCTTACGAGGTAAAGAGATGTCCATGATTTTTCAGGAACCCATGACAGCCTTAAATCCTGTTTTTACAATTGGTTATCAATTAAGGGAAACATTAATTGTTCATAATCAATTATCAAAAGAAGTAGCACAGAAAAAAGGAATTAAAATGCTAGAACTTGTTGGAATTCCGGATGCTGAAAAAGCAATGGGGCGTTTCCCACACCAATTGTCTGGGGGGATGCGACAACGGGTGATGATTGCAATGGCATTATCATGTAATCCTAAATTGTTAATTGCGGATGAACCCACAACTGCGCTTGATGTAACGATACAGGCCCAAATTTTAACGCTTATGAGAAGTTTAAAGGAAAAAGGAAATACTGGTATTTTGATGATTACACATGACCTTGGCGTTGTTGCAGAAGTTGCAGATCGTGTCATCGTTATGTATGCAGGCGAAATTGTTGAAGAAGCACCAGTCTTTGAATTATTTGAAAATCCATTACATCCATATACACGTGGATTAATGGCGTCGATTCCCAAAATTCATGATGTTGTAGATAACCTCTATTCAATAGAGGGAACTGTACCAAATCCAGCGAATATGCCAACCGGATGTAAATTTCACCCTAGATGTCCACTTGCGGATGCTGAGTGCACGAAAATACATCCAGAGCTAGAGTATGTCAGTTCTACCCATGCGAAGCGCTGCATTAAAGTATAAGGGGGTGAATAGGATGGAGTTAGTAAATGACACAAACACATCAGAAAAAAGAGTAATTATGGAAGTGCGCAATTTAAAGAAACATTTTGCAATTACAAAAGGTTATATCAAGAAAACCACAACATTGGTCCGTGCGGTTGACGGCTTGAACTTTGAAGTATTTGAAGGAGAAACACTTGGAATTGTTGGAGAATCTGGTTGTGGAAAGTCTACAACTGGACAACTAATGCTTGGCTTACTTGATGCAACGGAAGGAAATATATATTTTGACAATAAAGATATTGCCTCGCTTAGTCACGAAGAACTTCGTAAAGCTAGGCGAGATTTACAAGTAATTTTCCAAGATCCATACTCTTCCCTTAATCCAAGAATGCAGGTTGAAGAAATTATTGGGGAACCTTTAGTTGTTCATAAGATTGCATCTGGAAAAAAATTACGTGATGAAGTTCTCAGCTTAATGAAGCTAGTTGGACTTGGAGAACATCAGTTAAAAAGATACCCACATGAATTTAGTGGAGGACAACGCCAGCGAATTGGAATTGCACGTGCACTCGCATTACGACCAAAAGTAATTGTTTGTGACGAGGCTGTTTCTGCTTTAGATGTTTCGATTCAAGCTCAAATTTTGAACTTACTGAAGAAATTACAAAAAGAAATGGATTTGACGTACATTTTTATAGCTCACGGATTGCCAGCTGTGCGACATATTAGCGATCGAATTGGCGTCATGTATTTAGGTCGTATGGTGGAATTAGCAGATCGGGATGAATTATTTGTAAATCCACTACATCCGTATACACATGCATTGTTAGATTCTGTACCTATTCCAGATCCCAAGTTGCGGAAAAGGCATCAGCTCATCGAAGGTGAAATACCAAATCCAAGCGATCCACCAAGTGGTTGTCACTTCCATCCAAGGTGTCCGTATGCGACTGATATATGTAAAACAGAAAGCCCGGAATATCGAGAAATACTTCCTGGTCACTCTGTTGCATGTCACCATCCACTTTTTAATGAAGTAAAGATGAGTGTTTCTGAATCGGCTCCTATTTTAAGCGGACATGAGATAAGTTGAAAATCCGAATTGGTGCAATTGGACCTCGCGATTCTCTAAATCAAATAAAAGAAGTCGCAAGTGCCGATTTCCGAATTGAGTTAGTCGAATTTGAATACTTTCATCGAGATGAATTGGAGCATATTATTAATGACAATAAGTATGATGTAGCACAGTGGATTTTTTCGGGACAAACTCCTTATTATTATGCACTTGATAAAGGCTGGATACAGGAAAACGAAGGTTTTTTTCCACCACTATACGGAATTGCTTTTTTAGGGACGTTATTAAAAATATTCCTTGAGCGAAAGAAAACGACATCTTCAATTAGTGTAGATTCAATTGAAGGTGAAACAATTCAACAGCTGCTAAGAGAGTATAGCTTAACCACTTTGAAAATTGAGTTATTCCCATATGAAAGGAAACAAACGTATGTAGAGATCATTGAATTTCATGTTGAAAATTATAAAGAAAAAAATACGGAAGTTGCAGTAACTTGTTTATTAACTGTTTATGAAGAGTTGCAAAAGTTAGGAATCCCTTGTTATAGAATCGTACCTTCCCAACTAGCAATACAAACGGTCTTTAATTTACTTGTCTCCCGAGCTACAAGTCAAATCTTTGAAAAATCAAAAGTTGCGATTATTGGAATCGAGCAAATAAATAAAGAAAGGATAACAGCACTTAACACATACGAAGCGAAAAAAAAACGATTAACTCTTGAACTTGCATTATTGAAAGTTGCCGAAAAGTTAAATGGCGTTCTCGACAGTTCCAATGAAGATCGTTTTCAAATTTACACAACCTATGGTGATTTTGAATTATTGTATCTGAATGAATCACTTAGTCAACTAGTGAATAAAGTTGAACTACAAACTTCAATTGAACTGAAAATCGGGATTGGCTCAGGACATACTGTATATGAAGCAATGCAAAATGTAGGACACTCCTTTGAAGAACACAAAAAAAATCAAAGCAAAAAAATAATATTTGTCAATCAAATGAAAGAAATAATGAATGTATTTCTGGAGGAGAATAATAACTTTACAGCAGATAAACTTCCAGAGGCATGGAAAAAAATTCTGGAAGAAAATAAATATACGCCAATAATTCCGGCGAAGATTTACTTTTTCATTAAATATAAGAAGATAATAAGTTTTAATAGTGAACTAATAACGACACTTCTGAAAAACACAGATCGAAATACAAGAAGAATATTAAATGAGATGGAACAAATGGGGCTAATAGAAGTTACTGAAGAGGCAACGGGTAAGCGCGGAAGACCGAAAAAAATATATTCTATTCCGAATTTAAGTGAAATGTAATTGAAGAATACAAAATAAATAAATTGATTAGCTTAATTAGCGCTAAGCTGTCTCCGCTATCGTTTACGGAGTCGTTTTCGTTAGACAACTATAGCGATGTTCAACTGTGGTTTATTTCAAGATTCGGAGGGATTCTCTAATGACTGAAAAGTATGTAATTGAAGAAGCAATGCAAGAGTATACTGTATCGGATAAAGTAAAAGATGTTTACAGTTTACTAAGTTCCAATTCTGGAGTAGAAAAAGGACTATTATTTTTAAAAGAAGATAATGATTACACAACTGACGAGCAAATTGAGCTGACAGCTATTCAAGCACCTACGTTTTATGAAGAAAAAAGAGGAATCTACTATCAAAGGAAGCTTACTGAACTTGGATTAAAAAATGTCACGGTGGATGAAGTTGGTAACGTATTCGGAGTTCGCCAAGGAAACGGGAATGGTCCTTCAATCGTTTTGTGTGCACATTTAGATACAGTATTTCCTGAAGGTACAGATACGGTTGCTAAAATTGTAGACGGGAGAGTGTATGCACCAGGAATTGCTGATGATGGTCGTGGTTTGGCATCAGTCCTAACAATAATTCGAGCACTAAATCACGCTAATATTGAAACTGAAGGGGATTTGATAATTGGGGCAACGGTTGGTGAAGAAGGTCTTGGAGATTTACTAGGAGTAAAGAAATTGTTTGAAAATCGAGTCGATATCGATGGTTTTATATCCATAGAACCTGGGGCTCCAGATAGAATAACGTACTTAGCAACGGGGAGTAAAAGATATAAAGTCGCATACAAAGGACCTGGTGGGCATAGTTTCGGGAATTTTGGGACACCGAGTCCTATACATGCTCTAGGAAGGGCGATTGCTAAAATATCATCATTAGAAACCCCAACAGTACCCAAAACAACGTATAATGTTGGATTAATACACGGAGGTACTTCAGTGAATACGATTGCGGAAGTCGGAGAAATGGTAATCGATTTGCGCTCTAATTCCCAAGAAGAATTATTAAATTTAGAAAAAAAGATAATTAATATTATTAATGTTGCAGCGGAAGAAGAAAATCTTCATTGGGAGAAAATAGATGATATTATTGTTGAAATGGAGTTAGTAGGTAACCGTCCAGCAGGCTATCAAAGTCCTGACACCATTATCGTACAAGCTGCTGCAGCTGCTACATCGATTCTAGGCTTCGAACAGAAATTGGATGGGGCAAGTAGTACCGATTCTAATATCCCCATTTCACTTGGAATTCCTGCTGTTACTTTAGGAGGTGGAGGTGAAGCTGGAGGATTCCATACACTAAATGAGTATTATAATCCTAAAGATGCTTTTTATGGTGTACAAAAAATATTTTTAACGATTTTAGGTCTAGCTGGATTGAAAGATATTACTCCACCTCTACTTCCAAAGCTATTGAAAGATACTGAATAAAGTGTACCGAGTGAAGGGGTCTTGCTTTATCATCTTACAGGGATACAATCCATTTAATCTAAGCTTCGAATTTAACGCATTACTTTTTATTTGTAGGACAAGACCCATAAAGCTGGCAAACGAGGTAGGAATGTTTAAATCGTTGTAATCTAACACCCCGTAAAAGTGCGATGTAAACGAGTAGTCAAGTGACATAAATCGAGCAATTAGGAGTGTATTGTACCCCACGACACACACCTCCAATAGATTCTACCCTCAGTTTACTACAGCGGGCGGTCGTTAAAATAGCAACTGATATTACAATTTAGGAAAACAATACAAGAAAGGTTGCCTCTCAGTTACAAAAAAATGTCTACTGAATTACTGTGGAGAGCAGAGCAGGGGATATTTAGAAGTGAAGAGATATCCTCTGCGAATCGATTATTTATTGCGATTACCCGAACAGCTAAAAGAATCATTAAGAGATTAACTTCAAGAGGATCACTTTCAAATGTTACATTTCGAAAAAATAACTTACCACCTATTGTTACGGAGCTGATGGCTAGCCAAAAAATTGAAGGCATACTTGAAGAAGGAAAGAACTTCGCACTTGTTTTGATGATGCAGAAATCGCTATTCTAACTAAATTGAGAGTGACAGAAGTTGAAGAATTAAGAAAAACTGTGTAAATGACAAAGAGCTTTCTAATTTACTGGAAACTTCATTTAAAAAAAGGTGGGAAACTTCTGTGCTTCCATTACACAGTGAATCCATAACCAATCTAATAAACCCAAAACACCAGCAAAAAAATGTGGTGTTTTTTTCATGAGGAATTAGAAGTGCCAGCGTAGGAAATTTTCATGGATTTTCGGCATGTGCTTTTACCGAATTGGATGTGAATAGAACAACGAACCCCGCTGCTAATGTGGTAAAATAATACCATATAAACAATTTGCGATATTCGGGGAACATGCTATATGAACAATCAAACCTATTTCTACCAATTTCTTGAACCGCTCTCTAAAGAACTTGCATTTGTCGCGCGCGAACTAGAAAACAGTATCTTCTCTAGCTTACGGACAATGCTAACTCATGCGAGAGCGTTCATTGAAAATATATTGCAACAAGTCATTCAAGCAGAAAAACTACCGAACGAACAATGGACAAACCTCTAAGAACGACTCAATCTACTAAATTACATTAACACCCGAAATTCGTGACGCGCTTCACCACGTTCGCCAAATCGGTAACAAGGCGGCACATGATACGTAGGTTCCGCTATTCTGAAGCACTACTTTCATGGGAAGCCATCTACACAATCGTCAAATGGTATGTCGAATTATACGGTCCTATTGACCTTATCGTACCGGAATATGTGGATCCATCACCAAAAGAAGAAACGTATGATATCAGCGAGCTAGAAGGGCGGTTGAAAGTGCTTGAAGAAATGCTTAGACAAGCACTACAGAAAGAGCCAATAGAACCCGGTCAACAACAATCTGCTGTTATCGCTGTGAACATGCCGTCCGTTCCAGAACAACCAGGCTTTACAACAATTCGAACACTGACATACAATGAGCAAACACTCGACATCCCATATTTTCTGCGCGACGCGTTCCTGTTGCCGCAGCGCTTCGACAAATCCGAAACGTTCCTCATCCGTCTCGGAGCAGAGCAACAAGCACGCATCATGAGCGAACTACCGAACGACCTCGAAGGCTTACATAAACACGTCAAACGCTATACCGAAAAAAATGATGAAAACCTCTTTGGGGAATTAAAAACGTATATCGAAGAAGAGAAAGTTCGTAGACAATTACTAATGGACCGACCAGGTGAACTATTTTTCTTCTTCAAAGCCGACTATATTGTAGTCACAGAAGAACTGGCCATGATTCCATTCACAGTCGATGAATTCACCGGAAGCCCAAGTCTACTTAAACAATTGAAGGAGGATCAGATTGATACGGTTGGACAATTACCGAATGAGCTTGTAATCTTGGCGAAGTATGAGAATGTTGGGGTTGGGACCGTGGAGAAGGTATTTGAGCAGTTGAAGGGGAAGCAAAGGGTGGAAGTACACGTGTAAGGACAATCGTGAAAGTTTAACAATTTCATAAAGCCGAAAACACCAGCAAAAGCTGTTGGTGTTTTTTCATGCAATCTGCGTGATTCGCCCTTTCTTAATTAACATCAATAAAGGGCGAATAATATATGTGACATCTGAAAAGGGAATACATCAAATATAAATCAATCTATTAAAAAGAATTAATTGAACATTCATGTGGATTGAGTTGATAACTTCATTTGCCTATTATCTATTTAACATATTAGGTACTCAAATTTTATGTTTGGAGCAAATACCTTCAACGAATGTTACTGTAGTGGTCTAATTCAAAAAGAACTAAGATTTATTATCAATAAACTAAAAAAGCGTATCTGCAAAAAAAATCGGATACGCTTTTTCAGTCAAAACATCCATGTGGACGCCAGACGCTAACTTTCATACTTCCTTTCTCAAAAAGTAAACAAAGCCAGTTCCTAAAAAAAGCACAAAACTCCCCAAAATTACGGTGAATAATGTGATAGGAGAAACATTTAATGCACCAAAACTTTCAACTGAATTGGACATCATCATCTCAAATGGTTGTGCCCATGGATAGTATGGAGCGAACCTTTCTGAGTTGACAATCAACATATTCGGTATCGTAAAAATCACATTGACTGCAAGTGGTGCGGCGAAGCTCGACCATGCAACAGATACAAACATTTGTAAAGCGATTAACGGTAAGCAGGCAATCCATCCTCCGATGACACTTGTGGAAATGGTGCCCCAAGGAATGTCAGCCGGGAATCCTTTTATCCATCCTATGAGGAAAAGACCCATAATAAATAAGATTTGTGTGGCCGCAATTAGAAGGCTAACAATAAGGATTTTCACGAGATACACATTTTTTCTAGAAACCGGAAGTGAAAGAAGTTGCTTCCACCCACCTCCAACATGCTCATATCGACAAACAAAACTTGAAAAGATCCCAGTTAATAACGGTAAAAAAAGAATGGCGTGACTAATTGTCATCATACCAAGCGTTGCGGTCCATTGGTGTTGTTTGAAATCTGGAATTTCACTTAATTCACTCAGCCCAAGCAACAACGATAAAATCGGACTCACGAAAATGAGCATCCATATCGAGGATTTTCGTAACTTTAGAAACTCAGATTGAAATAATTTCCCCATTTATTTCACGTCCTTTCGATTAAAATCTAGGAGACTTATGAAATAAAGTAGAATCCCTGTTCCAAGGCCAGCAAAAACCGAGTACATTGGTTTTTCCCATTCATTCATTAACAACGGCCATTTCCATGGAACCCAGTCGGCAAAGTTCATTGAATACATAGAGATGATTGCACCGAGAATTCCAAATGTTAATGGAATGGCTTGATTTTTCAATGTAATCGCCAACCAAATTTGCAAGATGATAAAAGGTAAAGCAGCAAGACATGGGAAGAAACACATTTTGAGTAAATAGAGATAAGGTATATCCGTGCCGAATTTTAATGCAATGCCAAGTACAATCGTACCAACCGCTAAGAAGAAACAAGAAATCAAGAGGAGGAAAATGGACAGAAGCACTTTACCTGTAAATACTTGAGTTTTTGAAATGGGCAATGCCAAGAGTTGCTTCCAAGCATTTGTCTGATGCTCAATATTGGCAATCATTGATGTCAATATCGTTAAGCCGATGAGAATCGTGATGATAGATAACATAGAAACCTCACCAATTAGCCCCACCCATAAATCATCCTTGTAAACTTCTGTGAGCCAATCATACCGTATTCCAAAATTGACGGCTTCCAGGCCAATGACCCCCATTGGTCCAAGAAGTACGAGAAATAGGATCATTTTTCGCTTGATTTTAAGAAACTCAGAGGCCATTATCCGCGTCATCACAAACTGCCCTCCTGTCCGGTTAATTCTAAAAAGATTTCTTCCAATGATTTTTTCTCTTCTTCTACTCTGTAAATTGAATAATCGTTTTGAACGAGGGATTTCACAATTTTAGCGACTTTTTCATCTGAACCATTTTCAATTGAAAGCTGATTGTGAACGAGATCCGTAGTATACCCATGTGTCAATAATGTCTTCCAAGCGGATTCCGCGTCATTTACTGTTAACTTAATCTTGCTCGTAGACTGCTCTCTTAGTTTCGAAATGGAATCTTGAAAAATCATTTGGCCTTTTGAAATAATGCCTACTTGTGTCGCCATTTGGTCGATTTCTGAAAGTAAGTGGCTCGATAGGACAATCGTAATCCCGTGATCCTTTGGCATACTTTTAATAAGTTCACGAATCTCAATAATTCCCGATGGATCCAGTCCGTTCGTTGGCTCGTCCAAAATGAGCAGTTCAGGATTCCCAAGTAAAGCAGTCGCAATGCCAAGCCGTTGCTTCATGCCTAAAGAGAACCCTTTTACAGGTCGTTTCGCATCCTTTGTCAGACGGACGATTGAAAGGACTTCATCAATTCTAGATTTTGGCACGTCCAATAACAGGCGCACCGTTTCTAAATTTTCACGGGCGGATAAATGCCCATAATAAGAAGGATATTCGACCAGTGATCCAACCTTTTTTAAGATGGAGAGTTTTTCTTTTTTAACATCCTTGCCGAAAATATGGATTGAGCCTTTTGTCGGTCGAGCAAGCCCGAGAAGCATTCGAATGGTCGTCGTTTTTCCGGCACCATTCGGCCCTAAAAAACCATAAATCTCACCCTTTTTCACTTTCAAATCTACATCATTAACAACTCTTGTCGAGCCAAACTTTTTCGTCAGCTTCTTCGTTTCAATAATAAAATCATTCATTTCTCTCACCTCATTTACAGCTTACCGTGTGAAGGTTAAAGTGAGGGGGGGATCAAGTTTAAATTTCGTTTAAAATGAAGAAGAATATTTTGATAAGCTAATTTATGATTATACAAATACTTTTAAATGGAGGTAACCAATGAAGATAGATAGGTTACTAACAATGACCATGATGTTGATTAATCGTAAAAAAGTAAAAGCGCAAGAATTTGCTGAGTTCTTTAATGTGTCTGTTCGTACTATTTATAGGGATATTGATACACTCAGCAATGCAGGAATTCCCGTTATTAGTTATCAAGGTGCAAATGGTGGAATTGGTCTGCTTGAAGGCTACAGAATAGATAAGCAAATTCTTACGGAGGAAGAGATCACATCCATCTCGATTGCTTTAAAAAGCATACTTACTTCCCATGAAGACCTTTCCGCTAAAGCGGTATTAGAAAAATTAGAAGGACTTGCGGAAAAGAAGGGACAGCAAGCTTTCGACTATCTATTCGTAGATGACAGTCCGTGGGGGCAAAACGCTCGTTTGAAAGAAAAGGTAACATTGCTAAAAAACGCGATTACGACAACAATTTGTGTCCGTTTTTCTTATTCAAGTAGTGAGGGGAACGTCACATTCCGCTCCATAGAGCCACATACGCTCATCCAAAAAGGGAGGATTTGGTATGTGTATGGATATTGCCTTCTCAGGAACACGTTCCGACTATTTAAGTTAGCGAGGATAAAGGATCTTGAGATGTGTAATACATCTTTTATTCGTAAAGAAGTGAATAATGATGAACTTCCCTGGGATAAGGCATGGTATGCACCGAGCAAGGTGGTCACGTTAAGAATGGCATTTCATCCAGACTATCGCTTAAAAATTGAAGAGCTATTTGGTTTGGATTCGATAGAGGCCAATCAATCCATTGTGAAGATAGAAATACCAGAAGATGAATGGTTATACGGGTTTATCTTAAGTTTTGCTGATAAAGTGGAGGTGCTTGAGCCTGCTCATATAAGAGAAAAGATTCAACAAAAGGTAAGACACATCATTGATGTATACGAAAAAACAATTAAACCAATATGACATACTGCTGTCAAGTTTAGGTTGATATAGTTGAAACAAACCTAAAAAGGCGGGGAGAAAAAGATGATGAATCCAGTAATAAAAAAGAAAGACCGGTTTACTATTATAGGTATTTCAGTAAAGACGACAAACGCTAATGAAATGACAGCAGGTGCGAAAATTGCGGGATTATGGGAACGGTATTATGGACAAAAATTATTTAATGAGATTCCCAATCCTATCAATACATTTGTAACTTATGGCCTGTATTCAGACTATATAGATGGTGTGAATGGAGAATATAGTATAACTGCTGGATTAGAAGTAAGTGACCATAGCGAGATTCAAGAAGATTACGTTGTTAAAACAATACCAGCTGCAACATATCTGGTATTTACGTCTGAAGAAGGACCGATTTCAGAAATCGTAATTAAACTATGGCAAGATATTTGGAACTGGTTTGAACAAGAGGAAGTGGAGCGGACGTATACGGGTGATTTTGAGGTATATGATGAAAGATGCCAGAACCCACAAAATGCACAGGTGGACATTTACATAGCCATTAAAGCATAAAAAAATTTAGAAAGCTTGTAACCTTTCCTAACAATAAGGAAATGGATACAAGCTTTATTTCATTTTAAATCTGTTGAATAGTCATAATTGTACCGTGTTCGCTTGTTTCAATATTCCAGTCCAACTGCATGTCCTTCAGCATAAGTGAAACGATAGAGAGTCCTATGCCAACACCTTTATGACTCGACCTCTCTCCCATTCCTGGCCCATGATCTTCAATCACAATTGTTTCATTTTCAATTCGAACTGCTACAAACTGTCCGCTTTTCGCGTGACGGTAAATATTTTGAAACAGGTTATCCAAAACACGGTGGACCCACTGAGGATCGACATCCCACATCAACCGTTTATCCGGAATCGTTAACTCAATATCAAACTGAAGATTTTCAAAGGTAGGATACCAGGCCGCAAATGAATTTCGAACGAGTCGAACCATATCTACATTTTCTGGATAGTACGGATACTTTCCCGTTGTCAACAACGTGTACGAGAGTAGATTTTCAATAAGCTCGCCCATATAACCTACTTTTTCATCAATGAAGTCTAGAGACTCCTGTCCCTTTGTACTGAGAGGTTCTTTCTTTAAACGATAAGCGTGCCCACGTATTGTTGTAAGGGGGGTACGTAAATCATGCGATAGATTCGCAATGAGTTCTTTTCTAAGTTCTTCTTCCTTCATCTCACGTATTCTACTCATTTCTAGTTCTTGAACCATCCGATTGAAGGAGTGTTCAAGGCGGCCGATTTCGTCTTGCTTGGACACTTCAATAGTCGGTGGAATACCATTCGATTCAGGCGTTGCCATAACTTCTTGCAAATGAAGTAGTCTTTTTCGAATCCGATAAAAAAAGAGCGTAGAAATTAATATAAAAAGAGCAAATATGAACAAAAGAGCCACTGGGAATAAATAATTATATTTTGCTCTTAATTTGTCATTCGGACTCACCATATCCGGACGCGGGATTTGTAACACCATAAAGCCTTCTTGTTGTTCATGCCCAATAAAGGCGACAACGGTAAATGGATCGACTGTATATCCACGATTATTTTTCATGAAATGAATGGAATCCGATGCTGTCCATGTGTCGGGTACTGAAATCGATTCAGGAAACTTATCTTTTGTCTGCCCTCTATCATCAACCCAATACATAGATGCTTCTTGATAAACATGTTTCAAGCTTGATAATTTTTGATGGATTTGCTGTTCAGAAGCACCTGATAATCCTTTGGCTGTTTCATTCCACATTCCTTCTAAATCCGTTCCATTATAGTAGCGTACTGAGGATTCAGCTTGTTCGATACTATTATAAAAAATAATCGATAAAACAGGCATGGAAAAAGGGAGTATCATCATCGCAACCAAAATGATTAACAAATACTGCGCCAATAACGACTTTCGCAGCTTCTTCATTGTTTCAGCCTATAGCCGAGGCCGCGAATTGTTTCGATAATTTTAGGCGAACTTGGCTCTTTCTCAATCTTTTCTCTCAAGTAGCGGATATGGACCATCAAGGTCTTATCCCCTTCAAGATAAAATTCTCCCCATACAGCCTCGTAAAGCTGTTCTTTTGTCAAAATTTGATTTGGATGTTCCAATAAATACATGAAAATTTGACGCTGTTTGGCCGTCAACAAAACTTCTTCACCGTTATCTTTTAAAATTCGGTTTTCCATTATGTTAACCGTTAAATGACCAATCTGAATCTCTTCAGGTAACGCCTGTCGATTCCTTCTTAGTAACACTTCAATTCTTGCAGCAAGCTCTTCAGGATGAAACGGTTTAGTCACATAGTCATCTGCGAACTGTAGCCCTTGTAACTTATCATCCACAGCGGTCCGAGCGGACAACATCAGAATTGGAATCTCGGGATGATTGCTTTTCAATCGCAGTCCTACCGTAAACCCATCTAGCCCAGGAAGCATCACGTCTAAAATGACTAAGTCCGTATTACCAAACGCTTCTTCCATCCCATCCCCGGAAGTAAGCCAGCGTACCAAATAACCACGCTGCTCCAAGTCCTCTTTAACAATGCTACCAATTTCTATATCATCTTCAATATATAATATTTCCTTCACTAACATTCCCCACCTTTATAAATGTAAGAGGTCCAAAAATCCTTATAATGTTACAATTCATCTTTACTATATCCTATCATAATGGGATTCGTGTCTACGTATAAAGCATTGGATTCTTCAAGATCAACGATAGCCTTCGAATTGACGGACTGTTCCAGGGGGTAATCAAACTGATCATAGCCTGTCGGTGCTTCCATATCGGTGTTCTTCACTCAAATATATAGGGAAACAAGTTCCTTTTCCTTGATCCAATTTGAATCGGGCGTTTCGTTATTTACAGGTGGACGTATACCAGTAAATTTTAGGTACCTATTCAGTAAATACAAAACAATTCTATAATAATACAAAGTAAATCGATACCTATGAGACTCTTCTTTATTTTTTGTATAATTTCTTAGGTGTGTAAATTGTTCGTCTTTGTTTCTGACACAGGTACCTCATTTTATTTTGGCGAATATTGAAAACAGTCAGCCATGTATATGAATGGCTGATTGTTTATTTGACTGATCTATTCATCATTGCTTGTCACTTAATTACCGGCCATCTTCTCAAAATACCCATGCAACCGATACTCACAAATCGCTCATCCAACACATCCAAATGAACAGTAAACAAGCCATCCTCTTACGAAATCAACCCTTTCGCTGAACCATTGTCGCGCAAGAAAGCTATCACGCAGACAATGGATTTTGTCATCGGAATTGGCGAGGAAGAAAAGAGACGATTTATGCAAGGCGTCACCGAATTAGCAAAAGCATTCGTGTTATGTGCAACCGAGCCAGAAGCGCAAGAACTAAATGCTGAAATCGGATTTTTCAAAGCAGTGAAAGCGGGCATTGTGAAACTGATACGCATAGAAGGAGCGAAAAAGAATTCTTCGCAAATTGACGCACTGGTAAACCAACTCATTTAAAAATCTGTCAATTCTGACGAAGTGATTGATATTTATACATCACTCGGCATAGAAAATCCTGACATTTCGATTTTATCTGTTGAGTTTATAGAAGAAGTACGGGCATTGCCACAGAAAAACTTGGCGGTCGAGCTATTGAATCATTTGCTGCAAGGCAAAGTGAAGAACGTGCAAAGAACGAACTTAGTGAAAGCTCAAAAGTTCACGGATATGTTGAACAACGCGATCAATAAATAAAACAAACGTGCCATTGAGACCTCCAAAGTCATTGAAGAGCTAATCGCACTGGCAAAGGGAATGAATGATTCCTTTAAAGTAGGCGAAGCATCGAGGTTAATCAAAGAAGAAGTGCCCTTCTATGATGAATTGCCTCACATGATACGGCAGAACAAGTATTAGGTGACGACATCTTGAAAGTGATTGCTCATGAGCCAAGATGAGGATCAGGGTTCGTAGACTGCTGAAGAAGTACGGCTATCCACCTGATTTACTGAAGTTGGCGGTGGATACGGTGGTGAAGCAGGCGGAGTTAATGGATGGGAATACCGAGAGTTGAACGAGGTGTAGCCAAGTCCTATGGGTCTGGTTTTTTTTTGATTTAATGAGGTGTATGGTTTTGATTTATTTCCATAATCAGATTACTCATGATAGAATAGGAATGCATGTTCTAAAATTATGTTCAATAAACTACACAAGGTTTATGTATTCAATTAAACAGAAAAAAATAGGGAGTGTCAGTATAATTACTATGATTGAAACTTCTAGAAAATATATTATCAGGAAAAGGGAGAGCTAGCCAGACATCAATCTTCTTGGTAAGCCGAAACTAAAAAGAAAGCAGTACAATCTAAGAAGATATTGGTTGCAAGTAAAGAAAAATTGCTAGTGTGGAAAAGTGCTAGCGACGGTAGATAAAAAAGTAGCAGAGATTGATATTAATTAGGAGGGTGCCTGTGACGAAGTTAGAAAAATTATTCAAGGAGAAGCTAAGAAAGTATCATCAATTAAAGATTATTCGTGACAGATTATGGTCAGAGGATGGGAAAAGTAGAGTATCTGTAATGGTAGGAGCAGGCTTTAGTTTAAACGCAGAGAAGCTTGAAGATTATTTTGCAAGTATGTCTACTTGGTCTGATTTAAAGAATAAATTAGCAGGAAATCTCAGGGAAGAGGATGTTTCAGCTTGTGAAGATGTTTTAGCATTAGGACAATTATATGCCGATGAATTTGGCAGGGCTAATTTAGACGAACTTTTAAAAGAAGCTATACCAGATCAAAATTACAATCCAGGAGAATTACATCAAGAATTATTAAAGCTCCCTTGGGCAGACGTATACACAACAAATTATGACACACTATTAGAAAGAACATTACCTAATGTAGTTGAAAGAAGCTATCAAGTAATTTACGATCAAAATGATATACCTAGTTCTGTAGCCCCTAGAATTGTTAAGCTACATGGGAGTTTTCCTTCTAATCGACCTTTCATATTTACCAAAAAAGATTATGATTCATACGAAGAAAAATCGGCAGCGTTTGTAAATATGGTTCAGCAATCTATTATGGAAACTACCTTGGTATTAATTGGATTCTCCGGTGATGACCCGAACTTTGAGAAATGGACAAAATGGGTACATGAAAATCTAGGAGAACATATGCCGAAAATATATATGTTAACTTTTGATGAATCGAAAAATGTAGAAAGTTTAATTGGTAGAGGCATAACACTTATTGATTTTAAAGAAGTGTATCAAGGTTCTAATAGTGAAAATGTTTATGCACAGATGTTTAGCGATATTTTCGAGTTTTTTTCATTTGAAAACAATAAGGAACAAATGAATTGGCCGCATGAATCATATTTAAAAAGTTTTGAAGATATCGAACAGGCATTAAGGTTATATGAAAAGAATCGGAAGGATTATCCGGGATGGTGCATACTACCTGATATTATTAAAAGAAAAAATATCGAAGTGGTTCAATTAAATGTGAATAATGTAATGGGAATACTGAATAATGAAACAAGTTTCGTGGAAAAAGTTGCTATGATAAACGAGTTGATTTGGATTCAGGAGATATTTGGTATACCAATCGATATAACGTTTCATAAAGTTATGAAAGGAATTATTGAGGAATATTTTCAACAAGAAATCAGAAATTTAAAGTTTAAGGAACTGGGCTTAATTGTTTTAAGATTAATTAAAGAAGCTAGACTAGATTTTAATAGTGAAGACATTGGCTATTATACAGAAATAATGAATGGGAATGTTCTTGATAATAATACTAATCACCAAAATATCTACGAAAAAGCATTATGGTTTATTAATAAATTCGATTTTGAAAAGGTTAATGAAATATTGAAAAGTTGGGAAATAACAAACAATGATTTGGAATGGAGCGTTAAAAAAGCGAATCTTTTGGTTGAAATCGATGAAAGTAATCAAGCCGTTTTATTATTAGAAGATTGTTTGAATAATGTTAGGAAATTAATAACTGTCAATAGAAAAGATCTACGATTATTGTCCTTGGAGGGAATAATATTATCGATTCTTGTCAGATTAACTAATAAGTATTCTTTCAAAAATATTAAAAACAGACTCGAATATTTAGAATCAAAGCATTGTAATCCATTAAAGGAGATCGATTCCTTATTCAGCAGGATGAGAATTTATGAAATGAAATCGGGAAGTTTTCGAAAAAAAGGGTTTGATCCAAATAGGATAACAATTACAGAAAATTATAGAAGTACAATCGAAATGGAGTTAATTGACTCATACTCTTTGTTGATTATCGCAGAAGAGTGGGGATTAGCCCTTAGAAATGTGAAGTCATCTGATAAAGAAGCAATAAAAGTAGCGATAAAAAACTCTCAGTATCTATATCCTTTTTATTCTTGGATTAAATACTTGCAAGTTGGAGACTTGAAAGTAATAAATGAGTTCTTTTCAAGAGAAGTAGTTTATCAATCGGAAACTGAAAGTTTGAGTTTATACTTTCTGATTATTATGAATGGCATTGAACAAAGAGAAAATACGAATACTAATCTAGTTTTACTAATTGAAATAGTATCGCGACTCTATTTTGCTCTCACTGAAGAGGAAAAGAAAAGGGTTGATTTATTAGCGGGAAAATTATTTATTGATGTAGAATTTTACAATACTCATAGATACTCAATCGAAAAAGCTTTTAAGCCGTTATTCACAAGGATAATATTTGACAAAAATCCAAATGATATTAAGGTCTTTCTGCAGAAGATAATAAACTTACCTATTATTGGAGAAACGAATAGCGGACTAGAGACTGTTTTTGTGCAGGACCATAATTTTTTTGAACCAACTATGTATTTTCCTATCGAGTTTCAAAACAGTGATAATGTAAAGATAAGTATTGGTAAAGTAAGATTAAATAGGCTATTTCAATTACTTGTAAAAGGAAAAAGTAATGCTAGAGATGCTGCTTTGGTAAGATTACTCTTGTTACTGAATGGAAACGCTCTAGATCGAAAAAATGAAAAGAAGTTAAGAGGAATTTTGAAATCTATTATTGAAGATGAAAATGAAGATATATGTTCATATATTTTGGACTCTTATTTAATTATGAAATTTGGAGATTTAGAGATTCAAGAAGAGTATTGCAATGAAGTTATTGTACAACAAATTCCGAAATCTTATAGGGCGGGAGTGATATCAAGCGGAGTTGGACTAGATCGACTGTTAGCAAATCTTAATAATATATTTCCGTCACTACTTGGAAAAGATGAAATTCAAATTAAGTATATTACGAATGAATCGTATGAGGCGTGGCTGAAAGTTTTCTATATATGGTGGGATGATCAAGAGAGTTTTTTACTTGAAGATAATCGTTATTCATTCTTTGGTAAAAATAATGATTTAGAACGGATGATTGTCTTTCTGAAGAATAGCTTTTTAGCTAGTATTCCTCAAGAATGTATCTCGAGTTATGATAAGGCTAAATTTGCGGAGATTTATAAGAACTTATTAGAAAATAAATTGGATATGGCACTAATGTTAATTCCAATATTATTAAAAAATAATATTATTAAAGAACGAGAAGTAGATAGAATCTATGATGCCATGCTCAATAACAACGAAAAGCTTTCAAGGGCAAGTATATCTTCTATTTATGATTTAGCTCTTTTGGATAGTGGAAATCAGATTAAGGTTGATTTATCTCAAATTAAAAAAACAATAGTTAATCTATTTTTATTCAGAAAGGAATCTACATTATTGGAGATAACTAAAACATTAAAGTATATAATTTGGCGGGTACCTAATTTTTTTACTGTAGATGAATATAAAAAGATGATTGATTCATTGCTACTATTATTGGATGATTTAATAAACAGATACTATCAAAATAGTGAAATGAAAATCGAAGAATTTGAAATACTATCAGAAGCAACAGGCCTAGCTGGCTATATTTATAAACAAGGTGATTCACATTTACGTAAGCAGTTAGAAGATTGGAAAGAATTATCGAATGTAAATAGGTTGCCAGAAGTACGAAAATATGCTTATCTTTTTGAATGAGAGTGTATCATAGTTGTTTTTGAAAAATCACTGAAACGATAATTTTATCATTGAACTTAAAGAAATGATTCTTGTAAGGTGTGCCGGAGTTATTGGTTATATATTCCTTTTTTATGAGGGGGTCAAAAGTGCAGGAGTTAATGGTAGAAATCGTTTACTGCAAGGGAAAGTGAAAAAAGTACAGCGAAAGAATCTAGTAAAAGCGCAAAAATTTACGGTTATATTGAACAATGCTATCAATAAATACAACAAATGCTCCATTGAAACCTCCAATTCAATGAAGAGTTAATCGCACTGGCGAAGCATCGGGGTTCATCAAAGAAGAAGTGGCTTTCTATGATGCTTTGGCTTCACATGATACGGCTGAACAAGCATTGGGCGATGACATCTTGAATGTGATTGCGCACGAGCTGACGAAAGCGATTAAAGAGAATATGAGCATCGATTGGAATTTGCGCGATTCCGCGAGAGCCAAGACGATGATCACGGTTCGGAGACTGCTGAAGAAGTACGGCTATCCAGCCGACTTGCAGAAGTTGGCGGTGGAGACAGTGGTGAAACAGGCAGAGTTGATGGTTGGTGGAATGGAGATATAAAAGATTAGTTTAGGCCCCCGACGGAGTTCAGAAATTGATGTTGGCTGCCCACTAGCGTTGCATAGTATTCATAAATAGTAAAAAAAGATAGATTATACCACCTATAAAACAAAAAAAGGAAACACGTCCGTAAATGACGAATTGTTTTCTTTTTTTATACATTAGAGTTTTTTCTTAAAAAATGCTCTTTAGTAATCGGGCTTACAATCGCGAAATCTTCTCCAAAACGGATTTCTATCGGTTTGGAATCCGGCAACCTTTGCCTTCCTTTGCTTTTCTTTAACCGACGTTTACAGGTAGTTAAAAGTTGGCTGATTGGATTGAACATATAGAGACGAAATACCCTTAAAAACTCCCATACTGACTTTTTAGGTTGATGAATGAGTCGCATTATTTCAATAAGGGCAAAGGTAATCAACGTGATAAACAGCTGATTCCAAATACCTGCGGGCGAATGGCTGAACAAATGGCTAACCTTTAAATGCTGCTTAATCCATTTGAAGAAGAGCTCGATGTACAAGCAGTTCTTGTATGTCTCTAAAATTTCTGCTTCACTTAAATCGAGACGATTCGTGATTAAATGGAAGGATGTGCCCTCAGAATCAACAAATTCAATGTAGCGTAACGGTTCTTCACGTGTCCGAATTGACACCAATTCATTTTTCACGACATTTGGTAGAGTGGGTGTATATGATTTGAGTGTTTCTGTCGTAAAAGTTTTCCGAACACGCACGAGAAATTGTATATTACGTTGCAGCCAGCCACCCATCTTCGTTTTATGTGCATACCCTCGATCCATTACATACAAAGCATCATCATCGATGATGTGATTCACGGCATCAGAGTCCGCTATATTTCCCGTGGATGGAATCATTTTTTCGGGAAATATACTATTCGAAGAAGCGACTACTACACGAATATGCAGTTTAATCCCACTGGATACTTTGGAAATGGCTGTCCAATTTGATGCGTTGTCTGGTAGCTTGATATAGGTTCCATCAATAATACGCAAAATCCCGACTTGGGGATTTATCCCTTCTACATGCCTTTGTAATAGCCAATAGTGTCGAGCTAAGCGGCCGAGCAAGTCGGCCAGATCAGCCGTATTCAAATCGATGAGTCGACGACTAATTTGTGAGTAACCAATTGGCGTAAGCCCCAAATCTCTTTGAAACGATTTTTTTGACCGAATGCCTTCTTCGATTTCGCGAAGACTTTCCCACTTACATAAGTTGGCCATAATCAAGATTTTCACAAGGGAAAAGTCAGTTAGCTTTTTCGCATCATAATTCATCAATGGACAAGCCAAAATGTTAACTGGCAATAGAGATAAATATTGACGAAAGACTAAGTTTTCGTCTACACTTTTCATAAGGAAGCTCCTTTCTGTAGAGTAGGTAACTGATTAATCGTCAGTTTTATTTTACAGTAGGAGTCCCTTTTTTTGCATTATTTGAACTTCTTTTCAATAGCTAGTGACATAAAACCATTATTTTACTGCTATGCAACGCTAGTGGGTACTGAAAATTAATCATCGGCACTGCGCAGAATCGTTCGGAAAACGCTTTTCGCCTTCTTAAAGTGTTAGATTCCAAAGGCAATCAGCTGAACCTGCTTACAAACCGATTTGATTTACCAGCGGCTGAAATCGCGGAACTGTATAAATCTCGCTGGGCCATCGAACTGTTTTTCAAATGGATGAAGCAGCATTTGAACATCAAAAAGTTCTATGGACAAAGTCAGGAAAGCGTACATAACCAAGTCTATCTCGCCATGATCGTGTATTGTTTAAATATTTTAGCGCAGCTACAGACCAAAAGTAAACGAACCTATCTGCAAATCAGTCGTTATCTAAAAGCAGCTTTATGGAAGCCAGCACATACTTGGATCAGAAAAATCCAAGGAAAAAGCGTGCCCTAACATTAAAAAGTTGTCTCTGATACGCTAGTCAATGGATATAGTAGAAAAATGGATATTCATTACCGTTATTCTGGTGTTTTCGTTTTTTCTTTTGAAAGCACGAAAAATAAAACTTAATATTCAGAATGACATCGTGCGACACTAGTGTTATTTTTGTCGAAATTTATCATTAAATATACAATGACTATATGTCACTAGCGTTATGTCTACTAGACGTGCATACAGTTGAATAATCATTCGAATTAAGAATGCACAAAACAAAAATTAGTAGCGTGAATAGCGGAATGAATAAAAAAACTCCCCACAAGTAGTAGGGAGTTTACGCTTTCATTCAAATTTACTTTAGAGGGATTCCCACAAGGGCAATAGTCTCTAAATCATTTATTGAATCAATTGTGATTTCCCCATTATATCTATTCACAACTTCCTTCACAATAAATAAACCTTGCCCTCTTATCTTTCCTTGTTCTGCATTTTTTGTTGAATATCCTTGTTTAAAAATATGTTCATTGTCACTAATTTTAGGTCCAGTATTCGTAATCTTAAATAGATACTGCGTAACATCCTTTTGACAGCTAATTGTTATTTTACGTTCGGCTACAGGTAATGCAACTGTTGCATCAATTGCATTATCAATTAAATTCGACAGTATTATGATTAAATCTGTTGTTTTTATTTTATCGAATGCATCATGAGAAACCGTAAAATTCATATCAATATGATAATTTTGTGCAGCCAGTTTCTTTGTTTGCAGTAAGATTGAAAGACCAGGATGATCTATATTTAGTTTTAGAGTTTCTAGCGCCAGAACTTCTTTAGACAAAGATGATATGTATTGCTGAGCCTGCTTAGATTCCCCTAGTTGAAGTAGTCCATGTAAAACTTGAATATGATTGGTAAAATCATGTCTTAATGAAGATATGGAAGTGATTAACGTTTTAAGTTCAGCTTGGTATGTATCTTCTGTATACCCGACTTCCTTTGCCACTTCTTTTTGATACCATCTTTGCAATAATAAGAAGGATCCGATAGCGACCAAAATAAAGGCACCATTAAAGACGAAGAGAAGGATATTGTTTTTCAGTACTTTCCCCTTAATATCATTAAGTGTATCAACACTAATATCGATACCTAAGTAGCCCATGACCTTTCCTGCTTCATCCTTTATCGGTACTCCAACAGAAAGATAAGAGCCATGGTCGGCATCCTCAATTACATCTGTAATATAGGTATTTCCTTCAAAGGCTATTTTGACCTGCTTTTCGGGTACTGTACAAACCACTCCAATACTATAGCTCTCATCTAACTCCTTGGGTAATCCGCCTATCATTACGTTCGATACTTTTGGATTATCGATTTCCAATGTATATACAAATAATGCTCCCAGTTTTTCTCTTGCATCAACTAAGTAGTTTGTTAATTCCCAATAATATTCGTTTTTCACGGGGTTATTCAAAAATTTCCAATACGTTTCTTTATCTAACGCAGACGCAATGGATTCTGCTGCTATAAGACTTTGATTACCGATTGACTCTTCAACCGTCTTTTTCATCTTCACGTAAGAGGTAAAGACATTTAAACTTGTAAACAACAATAACAAGACAGTAGATAATACTAAAATTAGTTTTATTTTACGGTTTTTCATACAATCTGTACTTCCTCATCTTTTTAATTGAAAGTTTTGCCTATGAAATTAAGAATTTTCTTTTCACAATAGCATTAAACTATCATAAATACTTGAAGACATTGCATGTATAACATACTGTAATATAATCACAAAGTCTATTAATAGCAATCGCTTCTTGTACTTAGTGATGGTTGCCTGTGCACCACACAATTCAAACATAATTCTGAGTCGTTCTATCCATGAAACCTTCATGTTTGCTGAAATAAACATGAAAGTTTCGGCACCATACAATAACCCGCACAATCATTTCAGCGATAGAAAAATCCCTCAACTGGCACGTCATAATCCATAAAAGCCTCTCTGAATAAAGCCTTACCAATGAGTTCGCGTAAGACACCTGAATAATAACCGGGCAGATTCCGGACTTTTTTCTGTTTGGTTGTTTGAACCGCAATACGAAGGGCATGCATGGCTAATTGCTCGAACAGTTCTCCTTTGTCTTCGTGAATACTGAATTTCAGCATTTGTAGGGACTGTTTCCGATAGACGCCGTAAAAATTACGTGCTAATTTACTTTCTCCGATTGTTGAAGAAAGAAGAGATTTCATTTTACCGAAAAGTGTAGTAGGCACAATTTCCGTAGGAGACGTTCTTTTAAGGTCTTTAGTCTTTATCGCTTTAGAAAGAACAGCTTCGGTTTGTAGATTAGCGGGTTCAAACTTACTGCTAGAAGGCTTTTCGTCATTCTCTGGGGTGTTCAATTTCGACTGGTCATTAGTAGGTTTAATGACATAAATGTTAGCGCCTAGACCGCTCATAACGGGGCGGATATAGTGAATGCGTTCGATGATTTCGAGCTTTACTAATTTACGGATGGCGCGTCGAACAGTTGCATTTGATTTCTTGATAGCCTTTTCGATGGTTTCGTGTTTCAAGTGGGCAGCGCCGTATTTAACGGAGTAACGACGAATCATATCGAGAACAGCCCGCTCTGTTTGGTTCATATCGTTCCAGTGCGTAAGTACATGTTGTCTTGTTGCCGCGTCTAGATCGTGTTTGTTTGTGAAGTATGCGTATTCAGATAGGTAAGTTGTCATAAAGAATATCCCCTTTATTCTTTATATAGAAGAAAAGTGGGGGAAAGGGGACATTTTTGTGAAAAAAGTTTTTAATTCGGCAATTGGGGAAAACGCCTACTGTATTAATGATGGCTGTCTGTGAACCACACAATTCAAACGCAATTCAGATTTTTTCGCCATAAAACAATTCTGATTGTTGTAATAAACATGAAAGTTTCGTGCACCTAACAATAAAGTAGGGGGGACGTCTGGGTGATGGACAAATTAAAGACTGTATCGTCCCATATTCCAAAGGACATTGACGCTGAAATTACTTTTGAAGAACGTACCCGGAAACTGGACGAAGCGATTCGACTTGGGTATTCCTATGGTTGACACAGGTTTTTATGGAACTATTTTCATATTATATGGTATTGTTGTAATAGTCGGAAAAGTGGGCACGTTGACGTGTGTGCGACAACTGAGTGATGAACTTGGGGGGATATTATGAATGCAGACAATAGTATGATAACGGGATTTTATGAGGGCATTTTGATTACACTCAAGATGCTTATTACATCAACTGCATTTCCGGTTGTCGTCCTATTCGTGATTTTGTGGATTATCCTGCAGTGGAAAATGCCGGTTATTAAAGGGAATTATGGGGAGTGGGTTGTAAAGACCAAGCTTCGGAAATTAGGGGATGCATACACTGTCTTCCATGATGTTTATATTCCGAATGGTGAGCGGGGACTGACGCAAGTAGATCATATTGTGACCTCCGTGTATGGCGTGTTTGTCATCGAAACGAAACATTACAGCGGTTGGATTTTTGGTGATGAATTTAAACCCTATTGGACACAAGTTATCTATAAACGGAAAACAAAAATGTACAATCCAATCCGGCAAAATTATGGCCATGTTCAAGCTTTGCTTACCTACATAGGACGAGAGGAAATGCAGGAAGTCTATTCCATCATCGCATTTTCATCTAACTCTACTTTTAAATTCAATAAGGGTTTCACCTCAGCACATGTCATACAGTTCCCTGATCTTATTACAACAATCAGTCAGTACAAGGAGCAGCACATTAGTGAGGATACCGTGAAGGGGATCAATGAAAAGCTCGCGGAACTTTTGGCTCTATATAAAAATGACAGGAAACTATTCAAGGCTGAGCACATGCAATCGATTCGAAAAGCGAAAGATGCCAAGCAGACGGCACGTTCACATACAAGCCGTGCGAAAAAGATGTCCAAGACTGATGCCTCACTATTATATACTGCTTGTCCGAAGTGTAATGGGCAGTTGACCTTGAAGACAGGTAGATACGGAAAATTTTACGGTTGCAGTAATTATCCTGATTGTCGGAATACAGAAAGTGTGAATCTGGATCAGCATCGGCGGAGTGTTTGATTTTAGTATAATTAATCGAATGTGTGAATTGTTCGTCTTTTTTGACACAGTGTACCTCTTTTAATGGCTGGGGGATGGATGTTTAGAACTACATATGAATGATTAAGGCCATGGTATTCAGAAATGGATGCTAGGGTTTTTGAAAATTTGTAATAGACGCTGGCACACCTGGTTAATTGCATAAAATGTAACCTGAAATCCGATACTAGCTATCATCGACGGGCTTCCTATTGAATTGTTATAAATACACTGCGCATAGGAACCGTCACAATATTGGTAGACTAGAAAAGGGTGACATCATGCCAATCATCAGACATGAAATTTCAATCCACGCTCCCATCCAAGTTTGTTTCGATCTTGCAAGAACTGTTGAAGTTCATGCGGGGAAAATGTTGCTGACGAAACAAATAGCTATTGAAGGAATTACGTTTGGATTGATGGAGCGTGGCGATTTCGTTACTTGGGAGACGACCCATTTAGGGATGAAACAGAAATTAACGTCTCAAGTCATTGAAATGGTGAAGCCATACAGATTCACCGATTCCATGGTTCGTGGAGCCTTTCAATCTTTTACACATACACATGAATTCATTGAAAGGGTCACAGAAACGAGCATGATAGATACTTTCTCATATAAATCCCCTTTTGGCATTTTAGGAAAAGCAGCTAATCATTTGTTTTTGGAAAAGTATATGAGCCATTTTATTGCCCGCCATGCCCAAAAGGTAAAAAGAATTGCTGAAGCGACGAAATACTAATAGATATTAATTTTAGGTATCGATTCAGTAAATACAACTCAATTCAATTCAATACCTATGCGATTTTTCTTTACTTTTATTATTATTACTTTAACATTTGAATTGTTTGTCTTTTTGTCTTGCATAGGTACTTCTTTTGCGTTTTATTTTTTAACCGATACGGGATAGGTGCTGTCACCTATTCATACTTTCCTTTCAATGGGACAAACCTCACTTCATCCAACACTGCGGTATGGATTTCTCCATCTTCATCTTTTTCCAAGAGCAAGAGTTCCTGTAGGAGGGGTGTTCCTACTGGGATGATCATTTTCCCTCCGATAGCTAGTTGGTCTATGAGTTCGCGTGGCACCTGGGTAGCAGCGGCGGTCACCATAATCCGGTTGTAAGGAGCGTGTTCTTCCCAACCGGCGCTACCGTCATCCAGCTTGAAATGGATGTTGGAGAAACCGGCCTTTTCTAATCTTTCTTTTGCCCGTTCATGCAAGGCAGCAATTCGTTCAATTGAATAAACGGGGTTCGAGAAGGCGGCGAGTAGGGCGGTCTGGAAGCCGGAACCCGTTCCGATTTCCAGCACTTTTGAATAAGGCTGCAAATCGAGGGCCAATGTCATTTCTAGTACGAGGGAAGGCTGGGAAATGGTTTGTTCATGCCCAATCGGAATTGCTTCGTCCATATAGGCGAATTCCTTGTGCACATCCATGAAAAAGCTGCGGTCCAGTTTTTGAAAATAGGTAATTATGTCTTGGTTTTGATTGGTCATTGTCCATGCTCCTTCGTTTAATAGTAACTAACATTGCACATTAATCATTACCGATAATGAGTATATGTAAACAACGGTAAGCGGGCGGTACCTATAAATACATAGATCGAGGTGAAATATGTACATTTCGATGGATTATGGGCAACTTTATGGTTCTGGAATTAAACTAGGAAAATGGGAAGAAACGCACCCATCATTTACATGATTTTAGGTACGTTGTGCAAGAAGTTATCGTGAATGTTTAAACTTTTATGATGTTTCTAAAGCGACTGACCGCATATTAAGTGGATTGCATGCGTACTTCAAAACAATTGGAAAAGGATATTTGGCTATTTTATAGAATACCAATAATATGCTGATCAAGAAGTGATATCAGGAAAGGATGTTAAAATCATGAAACCACATAAAGACCAAGCAGTGGACTTTCTACATCTTATCGTCTCTGGAAAGATTGACGAAGCCTATAAAAAATACGTAAGCCCAGATTTCCGCCATCATAATCCATATTTCCCGGGGGATGCGGATTCGCTTAAGCAAGCGATGGAAGAGAATGACGGTATCAGCCCAAACAAAACGCTCGAAGTGAAGCAGACGATTGAAGAGGGAGAAAACGTGATGGTTTATTCCCACATCAAACAGAAGGTGGAGGACCTAGGGGCAGCGGTTGTCCATATTTTCAGTTTTCATGAAGGCAAGATTGTTGAAATGTGGGATGTTGGCCAACCGGTGCCGGAAGACTCACCAAACGAGAATGGGATGTTTTGATGGCCTCGTTATTCAACATCCAGCCGGAAACCGCCCCTCGATATTGAACCTGTACTTGTTGGCGTAGGTGCTTTTTGAATTTATGCGTTTCTGGCTATTCAGCCTTAAGCAATGGTGAAAATATTCTCACACGTTATCATCGAATACATCAGCGAACTGATTTTTGGAACTAGAGGGGGAACACCATATGTCGATTGGAACAGAATATTTACGAGTTGTTCGAGAGCGGTTCATCGGGTTAAAAGGGCAAGGTGAAAAAACATTCGACCAGTTGAATGAGGATGATTTTCATTGGACGTCAAACGACGATTCAAACAGCATCGCGATTCTTATTCTGCATTTAAGTGGGAATATGGTTTCGAGGTGGACGGATTTTCTGACGACGGACGGTGAAAAGCCGGACCGTAATCGTGATGGGGAATTCGAAACGAAACGATTGTTAAAGGCGCAGCTGATGGATCATTGGGAACATGGCTGGTGCGTTTTTTTTGATGCGCTGGAAAGCTTGCATGAGCAAGACTTGGAAAAGAATATTCATATTCGCGGGCAGGCACATTCCGTCATAGATGCGATTGAGCGGCAAATGGCGCATTATGCTATCCATATTGGACAAGTCATGTTCATTGGAAAACAGATTAAAGGAGAGCAGTGGAAGAGTCTAAGCATTCCGAAGGGCGAATCTGACGCGTACTTGGCAAGGATGCTGAAGGGGAAATGAAAGTATAGGCGGACTACTGAGATATGATGCCTTACAGAAATGCAGGGTGTTTTTCTCATGTTATTGCTGTGAGTAAATACAAATAGTTTATGAGTATCTATAATTAATGGAATAGTGTGATTGTATTCTTTGTAGTGTGAAAATAATGTCGGAAGGGTAAATGGTGTATAAGATTGTGACTCTTACAGTTGAAAGAAACAACCCAGAACTGTACATACCCACTTTTTAGAGTAATTACTTACAGATGAAGTTTGTAGGTTTAGTGAAAAGATTGGAAGATTGAGTCCAACCCAATTTGAGATGAAAAACATCCTTGAATGAAAGATTCTAAGATGAAACTACAAGAGAAAAAGCAATTGATTATGTTCTGGCACTACAAATAAGCTGCAACAGGTAAAGAGTAACATCAATAACTTTGTTTATGAAATTACTATTGTAATGCTCGACCAGATAAATAATTTGAGAGTCACAGATGGTGAAATTGAAGATGTACTCAACATGGAAAAAGGTTGTAGGGTTGTTGGAGAGGTTCTTTACTACTTGAATCTTGACTGGACAAATAAAAACTTTAAATATGAACAAGATCATCTACCTCCAGATAATAGGTTTAGCGAAGGGAAGCCAGTATCTGTTAGTATGGAAGATTGGAGAATCTGGCGAGGCCTACGTAATCGACTACCTAATCTACATTTCTGTTTTAACGGGGAAGGAACCGATGGACCCTGTTATAAAATGAATTTTAGCCCAGTGGTGGTACCTGTATATTGAGCTAAAAACAACAAACACCGCTAGAGTTATCCTAGCGGTGTTTGTTATATTAAGTAAATTGTGGTGATGAAATTATATCGTTAATAATATTTTTGCGATAAACATTAATGAGTAAATAAAAAAATACTGTTACATAGCACCACTATCTACTAATATTTGCTCAATCTCTTTAAACCCTTTTTTTCGTGCATGTTGTAGAGGGGTGACATTATTTTTATCAGGAATAGTTACATCTGCTCCGTTATCTATAAGTAATTGTACAGTTTCCTGTTGTACTTGGTTTCCATTATTTAAAATGATTGCTTCCATTAAGGCTGTCCAACCGAGATTATTTACATGATTAACATCAATATCAGTCGAAGTAAGAAGTTCCTTGATAACATCGAGATATCCATGTTCGGAGGCAGGGATGAGAGCAGTTCCTCCATATCGGTTGGTAATAGTGGGGTCAGCACCGGCCTCGATTGTTAACTTTAGAATGTCCAAGTACCCCTCTGCGCCAGCATACAAGAAAGGATTGTTTTTCATGTCATCTTGGATATTGACGTCTGCACCGGCTTTAATTAAGGTTTTTGCCGTGACGACGTCATTATTATACGTAGCTAACATAGTGGCAGTACGACTGTTTTCATCCTGTACGTTTATATTTGCCCCTTTAGTAATCAGTCTACTTACGCTATTTGTATCTTTAAGTTCAACCGCATTAAGTAATTCTAGGTTCAATGTATTTTCCTCCCTTTTCTGTTCGGTAGGTATACCTTTCCCACCTGTAACGCAACCTTGTAAAATAAGAATACTTCCAGCCAACATAATCAACCACTTCTTCATAAAGTGCTCCTTTTTTAATTTCAATTACCTGCACGTGGAGCTACTCAGATCATTCGCTACAATTACATAATAATAGAATGAAGATCGGACAAATTGGCGAATGTCTGGTTTTATTGTATGGTCATTCACGTGTGTTAATTATTTGTCTTTGTGTCAAGCACAGATGCCCTCCACTTACTTATTCTTATGAAGAACACCCACTACACGAGCTACAACTACTCCCGGAGTCAGAGCTCCCTCCATCCGAAGGTGCACTTGGCATAGCTCCGGCGTCTGTTCCCACTTCAAACGAATTCACATTGGTGACAATCTCGTTCCATTCTTCTTTATAATCGAAGTCGGTTGCAAAGCCTGGTGATCCGTCTGCGAAAGCACCGGTCACTTTTTTCTTCTTCACTTGAACTGTTTCATACTCATAAAAGGCGAATAGTGAGGCACCATACCAATAGCCGTCTTTTCGTTTAACACGCTTTCCATTTGACTTCATCACTTGTTGTCGTGCGAATTTGAGAAAGGTAGCCAATGTATGTGTCGAGGCGGCATCGGATGAGTGACGCCCAAACGACTCAATGATTCCTTTTGGATCATTCACTATACGCTCTATCCATTTTGCATGTTCTTTCTTTTTTTGCGCGAATTTCCCCCATAGATGCGAGCGGGAAGTAACGTTGAAAAAAGAAAGATATAACACGTCGAACCAAGCGCGTTCATTTGGAAGAAGTGTTGGTGTTTCATGAGGGTGATGTTCAATCTGTTCACCAATGAAATCTAAACAGAATTGATTATACAGCTGCTCTTCTTCTAAAAAGAAGTGCCAAATATCGTCTACCTTTTTGGAAAACATCGGAAGTCTTTTTGAGATACCTGCTAACAAAAGAAATTTCTTTAGTTCATACCACTGTTCTCGCAGTTCGGCATCTGTTAGCGTACGATTTCTATTCTTTACACGCACATTTACAGTTTTCTCAATCTTCCTTGACCAGGCGCGATTGAATTGTCTGAAAAGTTGTTTGGTCTCTTTGTCTGCCCATGGCGGAGCAGTCAATTTCTTTGAATAGGAATATGGTTGACCCTTCATTATCAAAAAAAGGTTTGGACATACAAATACAAGAAAAACTCCTACAAATATCAAGTATGGTTCCATTTACTTTTCCCCCTTACGTAATGCTGATCTATTGTGTAAGAAGTGATTATAGAGTATTTAGATTTATAGTAATTTTACCATAAAATGCATTTGTTTGTTTATTCGGGTGTGTTAATTGTTGGTCTTTGTAACTGACACAGGTACCATGGCAAGTTGCTATCAAGAATCTAAATCAATGCCAAAACGTTGTGCAATCAATGTTTTGGCATTTCATATTTTTAATAGATAATAAAATTAAGATTGATTCATGAGATTAATTTGCTCTGCGATATACGCTGAATCCAGGTATAGGCCATCTTTTAACCACCATATAATGACACCAATAATAGAGGCAGCTTTAATATCTGTATCTACAATGATTTTTCTTCCACTATTTTTAGATTGATTTCTGCGGGTTACTATTAAATCTTTCATCAACAAAAGTAAATGTTTTTCAACCTGTTCAAACTGTACTAAAGCAAGTATGTAATTTCTTTGATCAAGAAGATAATCCAATAGCTGTATCAAGTGCTCTTTTCGATTCCTATCAAAAATGGAAGTTAAGTTTTCTATTTTGTCAGTTAGCACGTGTAAAATATCACTTACCAAATGTTCCTTCAACTCATTGATATTTTGATAGTGTAAATAAAAAGTGGTCCGGTTCAAATTCGCTCTCTTTGTTAATTTTTGGATAGAAATTTGGTGTAGTAAGTGACCTTCTTGTAAAAGTGTTAGTAGGGCTTCCTTAAGCATTTCCTGTGTACGTATGGGACGAGAACCTTCTTTAAAAGTCATTTAAATTATTCCTTTTTTATAGGCTATGTTAAAGTTAGTGGTTGATTTTGAATAAATTGTCCTCTTTTGTAATATCCTGACTGTATATCTTACAAAAGGGGCAATTTAAATGACTTTAACAAACATAATAAGTAATATTTCTTCTCTAAATGATAAGGACAAAGAATACATTTTACATTATCTAACTCGTCATTTCTCGCCCTCATCCTCACAACAAGGTGCTTTAATTGGTGAATTGAGAGAAAGGAAGTTTTCACACGGTTTTCATTGCCGGCATTGTGGAAGTACATCAGTGGTTCGTTACGGGAAGCGAGACGGTCGCCAACGTTATAAGTGCAAAGACTGTCATAAATTAAGTTGTGATTTAACCAATTCCCCTATGTATCGTTCGAAAAAGGCACACAAATGGATTCCATTTATTGAATGTATGTTGAATGGTCAATCACTTCGTGAAACAGCTTCTCAAATTGGCATCACTCATGTAACTGCTTTTTACTGGAGGCATAAAGTGTTGTCTGCTCTTGCAAAAGAAAGTATCGGTATATTTGAAGGAATAGTAGAGGTAGATGAAACATACTTCTTAGAAAGTTATAAAGGACGAAGAGTTATTCCGAATCGCAAACCAAGAAAACGTGGCGGTTCTGCTACCAAAAGAGGTATTTCTAATGAACAAGTCTGTGTATTAGTAGCTAGAGACCGAAACAAAACAACCCTTTCAAAACGAGTCGGTTCAGGTAGAATTCTAATGGAACAAATTGATAACGCCCTTACATCGCATTTTAAGAATGATACGGTGCTTATTTCCGATGCTCACAATTCTTACAAATCTTACACATCTACTAACGATGTGGAACACATCATCATAAACGCTAGTAAGAAAGAATATGTAAAGAAGGGCATATACCACCTCAATAATATTAATAATTACCATTCCCGTTTAAAGAAATGGATAAGTCGCTTCAATGGTGTTTCTACGAAGTATTTACAACTGTATTTAGTGTGGTTTCAATTCCTCGACAATAGAAAAATGGAAAGTGATTTGAGCAAGAAAAAGCAAATGCTTATCTTGGCAAGTGTTCATGGAACTTGGGAAACCGCAGATAAGTTGAGACTGAGAAACTTTGCATTCTAAATGGAATGATAAAGCACATAAAAAAGAGCCTGAAAAATATATCCAAACTCTCGGTATTTTGGTGTCTGTTTTTTTGCTAAAGCCTCGACAGTTGAATCAGGATTGTTAATCCATATAGTAAAAATTATCATATCAATGATTTGGCTTCGGATTTTTATTAAAATATTTTATCTTTATATTTACTTTTACTGACTATTTCCTCTGCATTCGTTTTTGTCCATTCCAATATTGAACTATCTGGGTTGTTTTCAATGAAGCTTTCATTGATTTGATAACCTATTTTGTAATTCGACCATAGTGGAATATCTTTAGCTGGGTAACCATAAACAAACCGATTGTAAATTTTATAATCAGTAGAATTACCATTTATACGTAATTCATCTAAAACCCTAGCTGCTACATCCTCTGGTAGAGTTTGTATCCACGGAGGACTTATCTCAGGATAGAGAGTAGTAGCAAAAGAATCTGCTTTCCCTTCTGTAATTATTGAATCTAATACGCTATTTACACTTTGTTCGCCGTTTAAAGTCATATTGACGGTATGGTGATATTCGTGAGCCATGGCATATTTAATAACTTCTTTTGATGCAGTAGGGTCAATCATTAGTAAAACGTTATCACCAAAATAAGCAAAGCCTCCCACTCCATTCAGACTATACGTCGTCCACCCGTTTTCAGGATTAACTGGAAATAGATAAATTGATGTATTTGAACCCGATGATAATAGCTCAGCTGATTCCAATATTGCTTCTTCAATCCATTGATTGATTTGTTCTTGTTTTTTAAGTAGCTCATTTGTATTTTTTTTCAGTTGTTCTACTTGAGAAGTTGGTCTAAGAGGGTCATTCTTTGTTACTCCTAACTGTAAATAATGAAGAGAGGATTTATCTTTAAATGGTTCCAAAACATGCTCTGTATAGATAGCATTTTTATCAAGTTCAGGTTTCTCACTAATTATTCTTGCGTATTCCAACACTTCATCAAAAAATGATATAATCTTAAATTCCTGTCCTTTATATGAAAAATAGTAAGTGGTTTCAATAGGAGTATTGTCATCATCCACTTTCTCATGTTCCTCTTCTTGTATTCCTTTGTTTTGTTCTTTAACTTCTGTACAACCAGATATAAAAATAACCATTAACAACAAAATTGAAAAGTTTATCAAACGTCTCATTCTAATCCCCCATGTCCTTTTTTAGATAGATGTAGAAAAGGAAGGTTTTTTTATTTATATACATGAAACTCTTCTTTCACTAAACCGCTTCGTTAGTGGCAATACTTTTATTCACAATCTTTAGATTTATTTTAACATAAATATCCAATTGAGGTTAAACATTTTTTAATTATGTGAAGTGTGTTCTTCATTCCGTTTTAAGATTAATCAACCTTTCCCTTTAACATAGCCTTTTTATATTTAATTTTCTGCTAATCGACAAAAATGACCTGATTGTATATGGGTTTTTTTCTTCTTCTGCTATGCTGTTTTTTAGACAATTCGTCGATAACAGGTACTATATGGGGAGGGATTTTATATGCAAAATGAAATATCGAGTAGTACTAAAAAATTGCTACTTATCATCATGATAACAGGAACCTTTTTTTCTACATTAAATCAAACATTGTTAAACGTTGCATTTAGTGATTTAATGGTTGTTTTTGATGTGAATGCTGCAACGATTCAATGGTTAGCCACAGGCTTTATGCTTGTAAACGGTGTGTTAGTACTCATTACAGCTTACTTAATGAAACGTTTTTCAACACGTCAGTTATTTATCAGCTCATTGTTATTTTACTAATCGGCTCTATTGTCGCAGCATGTGCGAATAATTTTGGTGTACTATTAACAGGTAGAATGGTTCAAGCTGTGGGTGCTGGTATTATCATTCCATTAATGATGACTGTCATTGTATATTTATACCCTCCGGAAAAACGTGGCACAATTATGGGGAATGTTGGCTTCGCCATTATTTTTGGGCCAGCAATTGCACCAACATTAGCAGGATTTATTTTAGAGTATTTATCTTGGCGATGGTTATTTATCATCATGATTCCTTTCGTAACATTGATTATTATTATAGCAAGTAAGTATTTAGTTAATGTTGCTGAAACGTCGTCAAAAGAAAAGCTCGACACAGTCAGTGTGATTTACTCAACTGTTGGCTTTGGATTCGTTCTATTTGGCTTTAGCAGTGCAGGCAGCCGAGGGTGGGATGATTTAATCGTTATTACATCAATTGTCGGAGGTTTGCTTGTAACGATATTGTTCTGTCATCGACAAATAAAGGCTACTGAACCTTTATTGAATTTAAATGTCTTCAAATTTAAAATATTTACTATGACGACAGTAGTTAATATTGCGATTACAATTTTAATGTATGCCGATTTAATATTACTGCCGATTTATTTGCAGGATGGACGAGGGTTTACAGCACTTGAAGCAGGATTGTTATTATTTCCGGGAGCTATTATCAATGCAACGCATTCCCCAGTAGGAGGTAAGCTATTCGATAAATATGGGGCAAAACCTTTATTCATTTTAGGAACGGGTTTAATTGCGATATCGATGTATGCAGTTATTGATTTATCACCAGAAACAACAACAGCATATATTTTAGTTCGTACAATTTTATTACGTATTGGTTTGGCGTTTATTACGATGCCGTTAAACACAGCTGCTTTAAATGCATTACCAAGAGAATTAGCCTCTCATGGATCGGCGATTAATAACACAATTCGCCAACTAGCTGGAGCAATTGGTACAGCAGTTATCATGACGATTTATTCTATTCAATTATTGAATGTTTCTTTAGAATCTACGACAGGTTATAGTAGTGCGGCGAGTAACACGTACTTCTATATGTTTGTTATCTCTATAATAGTGTTCATTATCACATGGTTCACGCCGAAAAAGACAAGTTAAAGTGAATTTTAGGTACCTGTTTTGAATTGTATTTTAGAAAAATAGAAGCACGCCATCTATGCTGTCAGCAAAACAGCGAGATGGCGTGCTTCTGTTGTACGTTTTAAAATTTCTTTTTGAAGTACGGTGTTTTTTTCAGTGCGATACATACTGGAATCGCGATAAGTAAACCTACAACGTTTTGGATGATGTCTCCAGGAATTGATGCCATAGGAGCAATCCAGCTTTTGAACATAATCGCTTGCCCGATATAGTACACTGCAATCATCACGGGCATTGAAACAACTGCTCCCAAAATGTTTAACCCCATATTGTCGCCTCTATGGCCATTAGACCAAGCGATTTTCCCGACAATTAAGCCTTGTAATGCGCGGGAGATAATTGTCGTTGGTGCCCAAATTGCCCAGCCACCTAAGATATCGAATAAGCCCATTCCGATTGCTCCAGCAAGTGCCCCTTTTTTAGGACCGAATAAAATCGCTGCCATGAAAAGCATAGATGTCCCTAAGTGAATCAGTCCACCTTGCCCGAATGGTAACTTAATATTAATCAATGTTGCGGTGAAAATAAGTGCTGCTAAAATTGCGGTAATGACTAAATCAAATGTTTTCGTTCGTGGTTTTATATAGGCTTGTTTTTGTATATTTTGCATCTGCATCTTCCTCACTTTAATGAATATTTTGGTTGCTTTAACTTTAGCAAAGAGCTGACTATTGTTAAAGTGTCAATTTCATTGAAGTGTAAAGGGTCAGATTGTTTTGTCTGTAAATTAATAGTTTTTGGTGCATTTTCGCCTCTGCATTATTATGATACGATGAAGAGAGTACAAGTAGGATTAGTTAGGTGGCGAATGTGATTAAAAAAGTTGCTGTAATTCAGGATATGTCATCTTTTGGGAAGTGCTCGTTAACGGCTGCAATTCCTGTGCTATCAGTGATGGGTGTACAGGCAGTTCCATTGCCAACTGCGATTTTAACGGCGCAGACTGGGTATCCAAGCTTTTATTGTGAGGATTTAACGTCAAAAATGGACTATTTTGTGGAGGAATGGAGAAAGCTTGGTGCAACCTTTGATGGCATACATACAGGCTTTGTGACAGGAAAAGAGCAAATTGATAACATATTTCAGTTTTTACACGTGTTTCATTCGAGTGAAACGAAGCTGCTTGTCGATCCGGTAATGGGCGATACGGGCGAGGTATATAAAATGTTTACAGGCGAGTTACTTGATCGTATGAAGGATTTAGTGAAGTCCGCTGACATTATTACGCCAAATATTACAGAGTGTTGCTTGCTTACAGGGTTGTCGTATGAGAAGCTACAGAACTATCAAAATGAGTCAGATTATATTCAGGTGCTAGAGGAGGCGGGCCATCAGCTACAGCATGAAACAGGGGCGAACGTCATAATTACTGGTTTGAATCCGCCGCCAGCAGATGCGAACAAACGCTATGTAGGCAATATGTATATCGATGCAAATCGCTCATTTTATAGTATCCGTGACTATAATGGTGAGAGTTATTCGGGAACTGGTGATTTGTTTGCATCGGTCATAATGGGTGGAATGATGCGTGGACAGGACATAGTGGAGTCCATGAAGCTTGCGGAGGCATTTTTAGCCGCTGCGATTGAAGCTACGTCAAAAGAGCAAGTTCCGAACGAGGCAGGCGTGAATTTCGAACAATTTTTGCGAATGTTGCTTTAGGTGATTGACAGTTATCTGGGAATTCCGACCGATGTTCGGAGTCGTTTCTAAATTGAAAGTGTGACTGTCATCTATCATGACCTACAATATGGTTTAACAATACGTACAAGAGCAGTATACTTCCTTTGGAATAGGGAGGTATACTGCTTTTTGCGTAATAAAGAGCTTTATTCCACACATCATTTATTTAAAGTATCCGGTTCTGAAACTATTCGAAATTCAACGAGAACCTGCTACCCATTATCGCTACGCCTTAGGTCTTAGAAAAGGATAATACTAAGGTTCAATGTGGAATATATTCCTATTTTATACAATAGAGATGCAACTAAAACGAAGGAAGGGAGCATATACTTTCAAGTCAGATTTTTTGAATTACTTTAGTTTTTAGGAGGAGACTTTCTATGTCGACATTTACCAAATGGGCTTTTGGTAACAGGGCCGCTGTAGCTGCATTAACCATTTTAATAATAGTGATAGGCATCGTCAGTTATTTTAGACTACCTATGGAGTTTTTACCATCTGCCGATAATCCGCAAGTCACTATTATTTCCATGGGTCAGGGAACTGACTCCAAAACAATGGAATCCGAAGTAACCATTCCGATTGAAAGAGCGATTACCGGATTAAATGGTAAAACATCCGTCTATTCTACAACTGGAGATGGATTTTCAAAAGTGGATCTGTTCTTCGAGGCAGGAACTGATATGAAACAAGCCAAACAGGACGTACAAGAAGCGTTAAGCAATGTAGCCTTGCCTCTCTATCTCTCCAAGCCGACAATCTCACAGCTAAATACTTCTATGATTCCAATTGCTAACATTGCCGTCAGCTTTAATGAAGGTTTGACTACCGAAAATCTGGATTTTGCACGTGAAAAACTTCCATCTCTCTATCAAGAAATTAAAGGGGTTTCCAAAGTAGATGTCTATGGGATTACAGATTCCATCATTTCAGTCAAGATTGATGATGGAAAATTAGCTGAAAATCAGATTTCTCTTCAAGCGGTTATGGGGATTCTTCAAGGTCAAAATACTGCTGTAGCTGTCGGTGAAAAGATGATCGATGGAAAAACAAGTAATATTAAAGTAATAGGTGATTTAACAAGCATCGAAAAATTGAAAGGTTTAACGATTACACCTGATTTAACGCTTGCGGATATTGCAACGGTTGAAGAAACAAAAGATGCGAATTTCATTAGCCGTTTCAACGGTAAGGATAGCTTAGATATTAGCATCACAAAGGATAGTCAATCCAATGCAGTGACTATTAGCAAAGAAATTGAAAAAGTAACAAAGGAAATCAATGAAAAGTATAATCAGCAAGAATCTGTTATTTATATATCCTCTGCTGATTTGGTAGAAAATTCTGTTCACACGATGATAAAAGAAGTACTCCTTGGCGCACTATTTGCAGCGATTGTCATTATGCTCTTCCTACGAAATATCCGTTCTACCTTTATTACCATTGTATCGATTCCTTTATCCCTTTGCTTCACACTATTTCTACTGTCATGGTCTGGGGTGACATTGAATATTTTAACACTTGGCGGTGTCGCTGTTGCAGTTGGGCGTCTAGTTGACGACAGTATTGTCGTCATCGAAAATATTTTTCGCAAAATGCAAACAGAGAAATTCTCCGTCCAAATGATTATTGATGCAACGAAACAAGTAGGAGTCGCTATTACTGCTTCTACATTAACAACAGTAGCCGTATTCTTACCGATGAGCTTATTAAATGGGGGCCTTCAAGAATTCCTTTTACCATTCGCTTTAACGGTTACCTATTCTTTGCTCGCATCTCTGCTCGTCGCTTTGACGGTTGTTCCGTTAATGAGTGCGGGATTATTGAAGAATACAAAGTTGCCTGAATATAAGCCTGCCGTTCGTTTTCCGAAAATGGTTACATGGTCCTTAAACCATAAATGGATTGTCTTCTCGATTTCCATCTTCCTTTTCATCGGATCCATCGCTACTTATTTTGTCATCCCAAAAGGTGCAGTTGATAGCTCCTCTGCAGACTATGTCTTGACCACGCTAAGTTACCCGAATGATACACCAATAGAAAAAGTAAAGGAAAAAACAATGGAACTGGAGTCATCTATTCAAAAAATGGATGAAGTAAAACATGTGTTTTCACAGGTAGGTTCTCCAGCTGAAGCGGCACAATATGGCTGGGTTGGATCACAGACTGAAGCAACGTTCAGTATTTTATTAGAAGATAAAAATGATACAGAACACATCGTAAAAGAAATGGAAAAGAAAAAAGATCAATATCCTGATGCCCTCTTAGAAGTAACTACCTCTTCCTTTATGATGGGAGGAGCAAGTACGAATATTATCATTGATGTAGTAGGTGATAATTTAGCAGATTTAGAAGATGTGGCAACTACTATAAAAGAAAAAGTACAGATCCTTGAAGGCGTAGAGGAAGTTACGACCAATCAAGATGAAAAGAAAACAGTATACTCCCTCGTTGTAGACCCAACAAAAGGAAACACCGAACAAATTGCACAACAGTTAGGAGTGATGTTAAATAAGACACCAATTGGAACGATTAGTTTAGATGATAAACAAAAAACTGTATTTCTAGAACCTCTCCTAGATACAAAAACACCTGAAGACATAGAAAATATACCAGTCATGACTGATACGGGTCTTGTCCCTGTATCATCCATTGCTAAGTTACAAAGTGAAGAGCGTTCAACTAACCAGTTCCATAAAGATGGGGATGCCTACCTCCGAGTAACAGCTTCAGTTGATCCAGCCAAGCTATCGGAAATTTCGAAGGCATTAAATCTAGAAATTTCCGGCGATAACAATGACAAAAAAGGCATAGATCTTCCGGAGAATGTCGATGTTCTAGTTGGAGGATCAAGTAGCCAACAAGCAGATGATTTTACAGATTTATTTCTCATTATGCTTGTTTCCATCGGGATTGTATTTTTAATAATGGTTATCACATTTAAGTCAATCAAAGCGCCAATCGCTATTCTTTGCTCTCTACCACTAGCTGCAATAGGAGCCATTTTAGGAATTCTTATCAGTGGAATACCAGTTGATATCACGGCACTTCTAGGAGCATTAATGCTAATTGGTATCGTCGTAACAAATGCGATTGTACTTTTAGACCGAGTAAAACAAAATGAACAAAAAATGATTATTCGTGATGCGCTTGTTGAAGCAACCGCAACAAGGATGAGACCGATTTTCATGACTGCGATTGCAACTATCTGTGCGATGCTTCCACTTTTAGTGAAACAAGCAGAATCAGGAAGTTTAGTATCACAAAGTCTCGCGATTGTTGTTATCGGTGGATTAGCCATGGCGACCCTGCTAACTCTGATTGTTATCCCTTGTATATATGAATTGCTTTATTTTAGAAAGTCTAAGAAACAGCGAATTAGTCAGGCTGCTGAACAAGATATTTCTATATAATAAAAAACCAGACCTAAGCTTAAATGCTATTGGTCTGGTTATTATTGTTCGTTCTTGCTTCTTATTAAATTTTAGGTACTATGCGTGACACTATTCAGCGTATACAATACAATTGTATAATAATACAAAATAAATCAATACCTTTGCGTTCTCTACATATCTGAAATAGTAAGGAGACATGCTAAAAATGAATCAATCAAAGTCCGTTTTGGGTATTTCTCTACCACTTCCAAATGGAACAATCATTAAGAATAGAATTTTTAAATCTGCCATGAGTGAAGCGTTGGGAACGGTTTATCAAAATCCAAGTGAATCATTGGTTACTTTATATAAAACCTGGGCTGAGGGGGGTGCGGGTATTGTCATGACAGGTAACGTTATGATAGATCGAAATGCTTTAGGAGAGCCGAATAACGTTGCTTTGGAAGATGAACGTGATTTAAAGATGTTAATGAAGTGGGCGAAAGCGGGAACTGAAAATGGGACTCACCTTTGGATGCAGCTTAATCATCCAGGGAAGCAATCACCCAAAATGATTTCAAAAGAACCTGTAGCACCAAGTGCAGTTCCTCTTACAGGAGGTTTAAAACGATTCTTTAACCAACCACGTGCTCTTCAGGTGTCTGAAATTGAAGACTTGATTAACCGATTTGGAGAAGCGGCAAGAATTGCGAAAAAAGCAGGCTTTACAGGTGTTCAAATCCATGCAGCACACGGATACCTTTTCAACCAGTTTTTATCCCCTTACCACAATCAGCGAACAGATGAATGGGGAGGAACCTTAGCAAATCGAATGAGGTTTTTGGAAGAATCGTATAAAGAAATCCGGAAACAAGTCGGGAGATCATTTCCAATCGGTATTAAACTTAACTCAGCTGATTTTCAAAAGGGTGGATTCACTGAAGACGAGTCCATGGAAGTTCTTCAGAAAATGTCCGAATTAGGGATTGATCTCATTGAAATTTCTGGGGGGGATTACGAGAATCCGATAATGATGGGTGTAGATGTAAAAGAAACTACAAAAAAAAGAGAAGCGTATTTTATAGACTATGCAAAAAAGGCTCAGGCATTAATCACTACTCCAATAGTAGTCACAGGCGGCTTTCGTACTCAAAAAGGCATGGAAGAAGCTATTGCGAACGGAGAAATTGATATGGTTGGAATTGCAAGACCTTTTGCCTTAGTGCCGGACTTGGCAAATAGAATCTTTAATGGCAGTTATGAAACCGTTCATGCAAAACCAATCCGAACGGGGATTAAACGAATAGACAAGAGTGCTTCCTTGTTAGAAATTGGTTGGTATGAACAGCAGTTAGCAAGAATGGGGAAATCTAAATCTCCAAACCCTGACCATAATGTCTGGATATCTTTAATACAAAATCTTCTAGGGAATGGTCGTAGTGTCTTCTTTAGAAGAAGAGCATAGACGATACCGTTATGGTGTGTAGTTCTTTATTTTTTTGTATAATTATTCAAAAGTGTAAGTAGTTCGTCTTTGTATCTGATACCCCTTTTTAGAGCAGGACCATTTGCTGTTTTAACATATATCTGTTATTCTAAGAAAGAGTTATTTTTGTTCGTTTTCAGATTGAGAAAAGATTTTGTTTTTCGTCTAAGTATTTGAGCAAGGGTAGTAACACATTGTGTGGATATCCGCACTAGGAGGCAACAATTATGGAACAAGGTACAGTTAAGTGGTTTAATGCAGAAAAAGGTTTTGGATTCATCGAGCGTGAAGCAGGAGAGGACGTATTCGTACATTTCTCAGCAATCCAAAGCGAAGGTTTCAAATCTTTAGACGAAGGTCAAAGTGTAACGTTTGAAATTGAACAAGGACAACGTGGCCTACAAGCTACAAACGTTCAAAAAGCTTAATAATAGCTAGAAAAAGACCCTACAAGTAGGGTCTTTTTTTATTTGCTTAAATTAATTTTAGGTACCCTGCGCGCGGAACTATTCGGTAACAACAATGCAATACTATAATAATACAGATTAAATCAATAACTATGCGGTTAGTCTTTACTTTCAGTGTAATTGCTTAAAAATGAGAATTGTTCGTCTTTGTGTCTGGCACAGATGCCTCTTTTACTACTTTAAACGATTAATACACTTTCTTACTCGAATTTTGAATAATCTCCGTAATATAATCCATCGTGATTTCCGAAACCTTTTCCACTTCATGAATCGTCCGGTTATTTAATAGATTTGTGAGCATACCTTGCCAAATAAGAATCGTCATCTCATTGACCTTATCAATGTCCACTTTATCGATAAAGCCCTCATTTGCAGCGATTTCCAAAATGGACCGACCTCGTTTTGACACGTTACGTTCAAATAGAATGTGTTTAAGCTCTTCTGGAAAACTGATCAGATCAGTTGGATAAATTTCATAGTAATCTGCCAAGAGCTTCTCAGGAGGATTACCTAAATCCATGATAAATACAGCATGAAAGATTTGTGGCTGTAGGAAGGAGTGCTTACAAAAGCATTCCCATGAGAGTATGTATTTTTCTAACGGATTTTCCCCTTTTTCAATAGCGTTCTGCACGTCATTTGTATATGTTTTCAAAAACTTCATGGAAGCGAAAAATATTAAATGTGAAATCTCCGTAAAATAATTGTAAATGGTCGCACTATTATAGCCCGCTCGATCGGCTACTTTTCGGATTGTGACATTTTCAATCCCTTCTTCTTCAATTATTTCCGCTGTCGCATCAACAAAGTATTTCCACATCCGGCTTCTTTGAATCTTCTTATTCTCCATTTATGAACACCCCTATATTCTGCATAGTACCATTAGATTGACATTAGTATGCCCATTATACAATATCTACTAAAAAAATAGTTGTTAATTAGATTGTTCTATGTTTTTCAATGTGTTAATATAATCAGTATAAATTTATAATCATGATTATTTAAACTAGTCTGGTTTTAAAATGCTCATGAATACTAAGTTTGTATTTACTCGCGTGAAAAAGCAGTTTCATCCTTACTGTGGGAATTGGTGGCGGAAACGAGATAATATGGAAATCCGATTATCCGGAAATGCTGGATAGGTTCAACAAACAATCAATGGCGTTATGGGAAACCGCACTGATTGAAATAGTCTTTAAACGGATAGGTATGAATTGAGAGATGGGAGAAATATAGTGAATTATTTCCATTACGCTCGCTATTCGTGTCTTAAATGAAAACGTTACCACGTAGAGAAATTAGCTGCAAATCATGGTTTTTAACAATACGAATTTGAAAAAGGGGATTGGAAGTATGGGGAAAGTTAGAATTGATCCATTTGTATTCTGGACATCAATCGTCGTTATCTTTGCGGCAACTGTGTTATTAGTGTTAAACCGAGGAACAGCGGAACCGTATTTGGATAAGCTAATGACTTCCATTACCTATCAAATGGACTGGGCATTTCAGTTTTTAACAATCGGATTATTTATATTACTGATTTATTTAGCCTTTAGCCGTTTTGGGAAAATTAAGTTGGGTGAAGGCAAGCCCGAATTCTCCACATTCAGCTGGGGGACAATGTTGTTCACAGCAGGCATGGGGACAAGTATTATGTATTGGTCAATGTTGGAACCGATTTATTATTTCATGGGACCACCTTTCGGAATTGAGCCCGAAAGTAATGAAGCAGCAGAGTGGGCATTGACGTATGGCTTATTCCATTGGGGAATATCGGCATGGTCACTTTATGCTTTCCCGACAGTTGTCATTGCTTACTCGTATTTTGTAAAGAAACGTCCTTCGTTAAAAATGAGTACTGCACTTAGTGGGGTTCTCGGCAAATATTCAGATGGCAAGATTGCAAAATTAATTGATGTGCTGGTTATTTGGAGTTTGGTCGGAGGTCTTGGGACTTCTCTTGGACTTGGTGTTCCAATGGTTTCGGCAGTTGTCGCTAGCATTTTTGGGCTAGATAAATCACTGATGCTCGATACAATTATAGTAATCAGCATTACAGTCATCTACTCTGCCAGTGCGTATATGGGACTGCATAAAGGAATTAAGCGATTGAGCGACATAAACGTCTTCCTTGCATTGGCTCTTGCGGTTTTCGTTTTCATTGCAGGACCGACTTTGTTCATATTGACGTATTTTACCAACAGTTTCGGAATGATGATCCAGAACTTTGCGATGTTGAGTTTTTATACAGATCCAATTAACAAAAGTGGATTCCCACAAGCTTGGACAGTCTTCTATTGGGCTTGGTTTGCTGCCACGGCTCCATTCATGGGCTTGTTTGTTGCACGGATTTCCAAAGGACGCACGATTCGCCAACTCATTACACATATGCTGTTATGGGGGGCAATCGGAGGGTGGACTTATTTTGCGGTCTTCGGTGGATACACGATGAATTTACAATTAGATAACATTCTTCCGGTAAAAGATATTCTAACCGATAGCGGTGGTCCAGCGACAGTTGTTGAAATCTTGAAGTCATTGCCACTTAGCTACATTGTGTTACCGTTCTTTGTTGTGTTGGCGATTATCTTTCTATCGACCTCACTCGATTCTGCGACCTATATTCTTGCGGCAATTGCAACGAAGGAAATAAAGGATGGGCAAGAACCAGCAAGATGGCATCGTATGGTCTGGGGTGCGATACTGGCAGTCCTATCGGTAACCTTACTACTTGTAGGAGGATTACGTGTCATTCAAACTTCTGCCGTCGTTGTATCCGTACCGATATTAATCATTTATTTATTGTTAATTGTTTCGTTCTTCAAATGGTTAAAGCAGGATTTTCCGAATAAGTAAATCTAGTTTAACTAAGGAAAACTTCATTCGCATGCTAGGTTTTTAAATTATTAATTGGAGGTAATTATATGGTTTTCAATGTACGTGAATCGAACCGATCAATTAAAACAAAATTTCCGAGAGAGGTTAAGGAAATTGAACATGTCTGGATTCCGTTGTCAGACGGGACACGTCTATCTGCACGCATCTGGTTACCTGTGGACGCAGAACAACAGCCGGTTCCCGCTATTTTGGAATACCTTCCTTATCGTAAAAATGATTTTACAGCGCTAAGGGATTCGATTCGTCACCCGTACTTTGCGGGTCACGGCTATGCGAGCATTCGTGTGGACATGCGTGGATGTGGCGATTCAGATGGGATTTTATATGACGAATATTTAAAGCAAGAGCAGGACGATGGACTGGAAGTACTATCATGGATTGAGAAACAACCATGGTTTACAGGCGGAGTGGGTATGATTGGAAAATCGTGGGGCGGCTTTAATGGCCTGCAGATGGCGGCACGTCGCCATCCCGCGCTGAAAACAATCATTACACTTTGTTCGACAGATGATCGTTACGCTGATGATGTTCACTATAAAGGCGGTGCACTTCTTGCATCGGACATGCTTTGGTGGAGTTCTACGATGCTTGCCTACAATGCGCGACCTGCAGATCCCGAAGTTGTAGGGGGAGCATGGAGAAATAGTTGGTTGGAACGGTTAGAGAAAACACCGCCATTCGTAGAAGAATGGATGAGACACCAGCGTCGCGACGAGTACTGGAAGCAGGGTTCCATCTGTGAAAATTATGATGATATCGACATTCCTGTCTATGCGGTAGGAGGATGGGCAGATGGCTATACCAATGCCATCCCTCGTTTACTTGAAGGATTGAAAGGCCCACGCAAAGGGTTGATCGGTCCATGGGCGCATGAATATCCTGAAGTCGCGGTTCCTGGTCCACAAATCGGCTTTTTACAAGAATGCATACGCTGGTGGGATCATTGGTTAAAAGGCGTTGATACAGGCATCATGGAAGAACCGATGCTACGTGCATGGGTCCAGGATAGCGTACCGCCTAAAACGGATTACACGATTAGACCAGGTCATTGGGTTGCTGAAAATGAGTGGCCACCCAAGGCGCAAGAACAAAAATCCTATTATCTGAACAAACAACAGCTTTCTGATAAACCGGTTGCGGAACAAGCAATCACTGTTTCAAGTGTTCAGCATCATGGACTCTATTCCGGTGTGTTCTGTCCATTTGGACAACCAGGAGACCTACCTGCAGATCAGCGAATTGAAAATGGTCTTTCTGTAGTCTTCACATCTGACCCGGTAAATGAAGCGATTGAAATTCTTGGTTTTGCCGAGTTTACAGTTGAAGTAGCATCTGACCAGCCAAATGCATTACTAACAGTTCGTCTGAATGACGTAGCACCAGACGGTTCTTCGACACGCGTGACGTGGGGCGTGTTGAACTTGACACACCGAAATAGCCATGAACACCCTGAACACTTGGAACCGGGTAAAAAATATACGGTAACGTTACGTATGAATGCAATCGGACACAATTTACCTGTAGGACATTGTTGGCAATTAGCGGTATCGCCAACATACTGGCCACATGCTTGGCCATCTCCAGAGCCAGTGACATTGACTGTCTTTGCAAATGAAAAAACGCTTCTCACGTTGCCAATCAGACAACCTAAAGCAATCGATCAGGAATTACAACCGTTCGAACACCCAGAAACCGCGGCTGTTATGGAACGTGTGATTCTACGTGAAGCAAACCGGACTAGGGAAATTCGCCATAATACAATTACAGACGTTTGGACGCTTGATGACTTTTCTGATGAAGGGGCAAGAATGCTTCCTAGTAACGGAATCGAATATGGCAGCACAAATCGCAACGTCTATTCCATTGCAGGAGAGGATCCACAAACTGCCAAAGTTCAATGTGATTGGACGCTAACTGTTGGACGTGGTGAATGGCAAACGAGTCTAGAAAGCACCAGTATCATGACAGCAGACGATGAGCAGTTCTATGTCACGAATGAGCTGATTGCTCATGAAGGTGAGGCTGAAGTATTTAACAAAACATGGAAAATAGCGGTGCCTAGGGATTTTGTTTAACTTCATTTAGCAAATCTTTTTTACTGAAAGCGAGGCGCCACTTACAGAAGTCTCCCACTTCTATAAGTGGCGAGATGAATGCGAACGAAGCCTACAATTCAGCATCCATGCTGAATTGTGGATTTCAGACTAAGAACGCCGTGTCCTGCGGCAATAAGAAAGGATGCAGTTCAATCCTTGCCTGTTGCATACCTGCGTCCTGCAGGCACAAGCTCAATTCAAAATCTTGACGCAATCACACCGAGGCGTGATTGATTTAATTTTCCTCCTTGTACAGATAGTGTTTCTATTAATGGAAGCCTGTTTGTCACAAGGAGTTTTTAGTGGGCTGACGTTTATATACCTATGACTTGTTTTTAAAGAAACGGACGTAGTTGATATATAGATTGCCTCCGGATCCGTTCCGGCGCAAAAGGGAGACTCCCACTTTATGGCATCTTTGCTCAATTTTCATATGTAATCCTATGTTCAATATAATTGGATTGTTACACTCTTTTTGATAATCATGATTACTAAATTGGGTGTGGTAACTAGTATAAATTTTGAGAGGTGATTTAAGCATGATTGTTCAAAAGAGACTGGAACAGTTTAGAAAGTATATGGATGATAACCAGATTAGCTTGGGTTTAATTTGGGAGCCAGATAATCAGTTTTACCTATCAGGTTTCCGTGCTATTTCCTATTCTCGTCCGATTGTGACACTCATTGACAGCGAGAAGACAGTGTTAATCATACCAGGACTTGAAGAAGTCCATGCGACGGAGAAAGCGAAAGTAGATGCAATGTATGTCTACTATGAACAATTTGGGCTTAGGGATAAGGAATTATCCTATATGGTTCATTTAACGAAACTTATTCAACAAATTCCCGCTGGTAGCTACATCGGCGTTGAGTTGGATAGTCTTCCTTCGAGCGTGTTTATGTACCTAGCTCAACTAGGTTTTACTGTTGTGGATGTAGGCAAGAAGATTACTGAAATGAGAACGATTAAAGATGCGCATGAAATTGAATTGCTAAAAATAGCGGGTCGTTTGTCAGATCTAGCGATTGCAGAATCATTGAAACATGCACGGGTAGGCATTAGTGAACTTGAATTTGATACGTACGGTGATAGGATTTTACTTGAGATTGCATCAATTGAGTATCCTGACGAACTGATCGGATATGAAGACTGGACATGCTCTGGGATTCGACGCAGCGAAATGCCTCACTTATATTCGAGTACACGTAAGTTTGAAGAAGGTGACGGTGTTGTTCACAGCCGACAAGTATGGTTCAACGGCTATCGAGCCGAGAATGAGCGAACGTTCTTCGTTGGAAAGCCAACCGAAAAGCAAAAGGATTTATTAAAGCTTGCAACTGAGGCACAACGAGTGGGTATGGAACTTATACGTCCTGGTATTATGGCGAAGGAAGTTGATATTGCTGCCTACGAAGTGTTTAAAAAAGCGGGTTATGGTGAATTTGTCAATCACCGAATTGGACATGGACTCGGACTTTCCGAACATGAAGAGCCGTACTTGAGGTTCGACAATGACCTCATTCTCCAAGAAGGAATGGTGTATACAATAGAGCCAGGCATCTATGTACCCGGAGTTGGTGGATTCAGGCATTCAGATACAGTTATTTTAACAAAGAGTGGCAGTTTCGCGATTACACAGCATCCGAAAACGAATGAATAGATGACATTTCAAGTAATTATTAGGTAAAGACCTGAGGGGGATCCCATGACAGCTATACTATTTATCATCATCGCCATTAATATCGTTTATGTTTCCTTATTCACGTTGCGCGTCATCCTAGTCATTAAAGGGTACCGAATGGCGGCATCGATTCTATCGACGGGCGAAGTGTTTGTGTACCTGATGGGATTGACAATTGTTCTGGACAATTTAGATAATCCCATCAATATTGCAGCGTATTGTATAGGCTGGGGAATGGGTGTCTTCCTCGGAAGTAAGATTGAAGAGCGCTTGGCACTCGGTTATATCGTCTTTGACGTTGTCGTTGATTCACTTGAGATTGAAATTCCCATGAAAATCCGGGAACAAGGGTATGGTGTAACTTCTTGGGTTGCAGATGGAAAAGATGGTAAACGACTCGTTATGAAAGTGTTAGCGAAACGAAATTACGAACAGAAATTAAGAAAACTTGTCCTCTCATATGCGCCTAAAGCATTTATCATCTCCTATGAACCGAACAAGTTCAACGGCGGATTTTTGCTTAAAAACCTTAACTCAGGACGAAATTAATCTGAAGAAAATGTTGAATATGAATACCGATAAAAATAGAGTGAGGGGTATGAGAATGGCTTTATTAAAAGATTTATTTATTGGTTTATCCCAAAACCAACTACTAAATACTGCAGCAAAAAAGTACGGTTTGAAATTAGGCGCACAACATGTTGTCGCAGGGACGAATGTCGCTGAAACGATTGAAAGTATAAAAGAACTGAATGCGCAAGGGATTTCTTGTACGGTCGATAATTTAGGCGAATTCGTTTTTGAAAAAGAGGAAGCCATCGAAGCAAAAGGACAAATTCTTGAGGTGATCGAAGGAATCCATACACATAAAGTGGATGCACATATCTCATTAAAACCGTCTCAACTTGGTCTGGATATCGACTATGATTTCTGTTTGGAAAATTTAAAGGAAATCGTGAGTAAAGCGAGCGCTTATGATATTTTCATCAACTTTGACATGGAGGATTACAACCGTCTACAATCATCGTTTGATTTATTAGAAACGCTATCTGAGGAGTATTCTAATATAGGAACAGTGATTCAAGCTTATTTCTTCCGAGCAGTAGATGACATCCAAAAATATAAAAACTACCGCTTACGGATTGTGAAAGGTGCATACAAAGAGTCAGAAGAATTTGCCTATCAAAATAAGAAAGAAATTGATGATAACTATATTAAGCTCATCGAATGGCATCTGTTAAACGGTAAATTCACTTCAATTGCGACACATGACCATGTAGTCATTAATCATGTGAAAAAGTTTGTGAAAACGAACAACATCTCAAATGACAAGTTCGAATTCCAAATGTTGTACGGCTTTAGAACAGATATGCAGCTTCAATTGTCGAGTGAAGGCTATAATTTCTGTACATACGTTCCTTTTGGTAGTGACTGGTATGGCTATTTCATGAGGCGTCTTGCGGAACGTCCACAGAATTTAAATCTCGTTGTTAAACAAATGTTTAATAAGAAAACGAATAAGGTTATTTGTCTATCGGCAGGGGCATTTTTGCTGGGTAGAGTGTCTAAAAGGAAATAAATTTTCCATAATACGAATAGCAATCCCGATTCAAATGAGGCTATCATTTGAACCGGGCGTTTTGTGTGAATAAAAACTATGCACCTACGCGGGAAGCTATTTAGTAAATGCAACTCAATTCTCTAATACAAAGTAAATCAATACCTGGGCGATTTTTCTTTACTTTCGTATAATTACTTTAATATATGAATTGTTTGTTCTTAGTCTGACACAGATACTTCATTTAAATTGTCACAAGACTTACTACTTGTCGCCAACACAAATAGCAATGGGGAAATATTTTTAAAAAAGAAGGGTAAAATAGCCTAATCCCTCCTTCTTTCATGTTTTCAGTGGTCTGAAGGCTAACTGGAATATAACAATGTACTATATTAGAATGACTAAAGGAGTGATGTATACATGAAGAAATTTATTAATGCGAATATATATGGGGATCCAGAATCCCATGAATTTTTAGTGGGAAACGGTCAGTTTAAAGCAATCGGTAATAATTTAAACAACGCAGATGAAGTGATTGATCTAAAAGGCTGTTTGGTGTTGCCACCCTATGTTGACCCTCATTTACACTTGGATTATATCTTTTCAGGGCTAGGAGAAGGAAATGCGAATGTATCAGGTACGTTATTTGAAGGTATACAGCGTTGGAGTGATAATAAGAAATCATTGACTGAAGAAATGGTGCGTGGACGTGCGATTAAAGGAATTCAAAAAGAATTGAGTAAAGGGGTTCAGTTCATTCGTACGCATGTAGATATTACTGATCCTAATTTAACAGGGATGAAAGCTTTAATTAAACTACGCGAAGAATTGAAAGATATCGTTACATTACAACTTGTAGCATTTCCTCAAGAAGGGTTCTTTAGATATAAAGGTGCAGAACGTTTAATGGAAGAAGCACTTAAAATGGGTGCTGACGTAGCGGGAGGAATCCCACACTTTGAAATTTCATATGAACATGGCGTTGAATCATTGAAACGTATTGTCAATATGGCAATAAAATATAACGTGATGATTGATATTCACTGTGATGAAAACGATGATCCAAATAGTCGGTTTTTAGAAGTGTTAAATGCGTTTGTTATGGAAAAAAACTATGGTAAATACACAACAGCAAGTCATACATGTAGCTTTGGTTCAGTAGATAACAGTTATGCCAATAAAATGTTAGGTTTATTTAAAGAATCACAAATTAATTTTATTTCTTGTCCAACTGAAAACGCGCATCTACAAGGACGTGGCGACAGTTATCCTAAACGCCGTGGTTTAACACGAGTAAAAGAGTTATTAAATAATGGGAATAATGTTGCATTTGCTCAAGATTCCATTGCGGATTACTGGTATCCATTAGGCAATGGAAATATGATGAACATTTTAGACAATGGTATCCATTTAGCACATTATACACACATTGATGAAATCAATAAGGCGTTCAACCTAATCACATACCACGGTGCAAACCTTATGAGAGTAAACGATGAGTATGGCATTGAAGTGGGAAAACCAGCTAACTTTATCGTTTTAGATGCACAAGATACTTATGAAGCAATTCGTGAGCGTGCAGAAGTAATTGCATCAATTAGGAATGGTAAATATCTGTTTAAACGTGAACCACGAAAAAATGAAATAGAAATAGATTTCTTAAAACAATAATAAGATTCCTTCATCATCCCTAAAGAGTTCAGTCTCCTCGACACAAAATTGAGGGGATTTTTTTATTTGGTAAGCTTCGAATTAATAGTAAATAGTTCATTTTTCTATGGCGGAATAGCATTACTGTCAATCAACGAAATTTACAGCTTCAGGATCAAATCTGGTGTAATGATACGCCCAACAATCCGATCGCTTCGTTGCGATTTCATGACCGTTCACACAAACTCGGTTTGGGCCGTCACAACCATCCAGGCCGCAACATCCATTCAAACGACTTTGATTCTCGTGGTATTGGCAATTTATCACATCATTATTGTTCAGATTGATTCCCACTTCTCTCCATTTTGGAAAAAGCTTTTTGGAATTTCAATAAAGCCCATTCGGTACATAGTCTTTTTAAAACCCAGTCACTCCCGCTCTTTATATTACAAATAAATCAATGAGGTGAATAGTGTCACGCGATTGATATCTCCTGCACACAATTCTGTAACGGCTATGATATCTTCGGGTGTTATGCTAATGCAGGTTAGTGAAAGGGAGGAAATTCATCACATGAAAAAACACATCATTGCACTAGCAGCACTAGCAACATTATCAGTAGGGGCGGCGGGTCAAGCATCTGCATCTAGCGTCCATACGGTAGAATCGGGAGAGACATTATGGTCTATTTCACAAGAGGCTAATGTAAGCGTAGAAGAATTACAAACTTTGAACGGATTAAATTCTACTCGTATCTATCCGTCGCAAAAACTAAAAGTGGAAGATAAGATGGAAGTACACGTAGTTGTGAAGGGTGATACTCTTTTCGAAATCGCGAAAAATAACAACCTCTCAGTGGATGAATTAAAGAATAAGAATGGTATTTCAAGTGATATCATCCGCCCAGGAGAAAAATTAGTAGTAGAAGGGTCAAAAACAGCTTCAGCAAATTCATCTACTAACAATGTTATAAAGAAAGCTGTTGCTTCAGCAACTAATGAAATGACAGTTTCAGCAACAGCGTATACCGCTTATTGTGAAGGATGCTCGGGTGTAACGGCATCGGGTATTGACTTGCGTTCAAATCCTGACAAAAAGGTCATTGCGGTTGACCCTACAATAATCCCGCTAGGAACACGCGTGTGGGTTGAAGGATACGGAGAAGCCATTGCGGGAGATACTGGAAGTTCTATTAAGGGGAAAAGAATTGATGTCTTTATGGAAAATGAGCAAGACGCACTAAATTGGGGACGTAAAACGGTTACGATTAAAGTTCTAGATTGATACTATTACCGATTACTGGTAGTTAGAAGTTTTACTGAAATTGTAAAGAAAAGAATGCAACTCAGCCTTGTACGTAAAAAGGGCTGAGTTTTTTGCGTATCTTCAAATACCTGCGGGCGATGGGCTAAACAAATGACAAACGGACTTATTTATCAAGAAATACAAAAGCTAATTCAAATGAGGGATTAACCTATGAAGTATCCTCATCTTTGCGTGCAGTCGCCGGCTTCAGCATAGATTCTCCCATCCCTAAAAAACTTTTTAAAAACTTTTGAAACTTTTTCTGAAAACCTACGTCTGTACGTTGCTTAATAGACAGTGGAGGTAAAGGAATGAGGAAGATTTCCAGTAAATTGTCGTTTGTTGTTTGCTTTATTGTATTTATAATGAGTATTGGTGCGATATGGATTTTGGTTGAATCGCAAGGAAGAGTGTTTGCGCAGGGTAAGGAAGCGGAGCGGTTTGTCACGAAGCGGGTATTTGAACGGGTGTTGACAGTGCAGGAACGTCAGCCGATTTACATGAAAGGGGCGGCCTTGACGCAGATTGGCGAGTTGGAGGCGGATCAGCCCGTTGCTATCACAGGTGAGGATGAGGCATATTATGAGCTTCGATTGGGAAATATGACAGCCTTTGTCCGTAAGGGGCAGGCGACGGTTGAAAAAAAGAAGCTTTCGACAGTTGTACATACGGAGCGGTTGGCTGCGGTTCATACGCTGCAAAAAACGGCAGTTTACGAGGATGCTGATTTGCAGAGCAGCGTTATACTGGAGTTGGAAGAAGGGTTTCGCTATCCGATTGTACGGGAGGAAGAGGATTGGTATATCCTTACAATAGGAGAGCGACCGGGATATATTTCTAAGCAGTCCGTTGCAATGGATACGGGTCTACCGGTGCTTGTGTACCATCAGGTTTTGCCTCGCGAGTCGATGAGAACGATGGATAGTACGATTTCCTTGGAAGTATTTGAGCAGCAGATGGGGTACTTGGCGGATCATCATTTCGAGACGCTGACGGCACATCAGCTGTATGATTATTTGGAAGGGCGCCTTGTTGTACCGAGCAAAGCAGTGCTCATTACATTCGACGACGGGTTATTGTCAACGAAGGAGTATGCATATCCCGTTTTGAAGCAATACGGGTTTCGTGCGCTTCAGCACATTATTTCCTCACGTACGGATCGGGCGCAGGGAGCGCAGCTGTTTGATGCGGAAGGTCCGCTGCAGTTTTTTACTGCTGCAGACTTAGAAGAGCTGGCGGATGTTTTCCGGTTCGAAGCACATACATATGAATTGCATTCACTTAATAAGGTTTCAGGTGAAGGTATTGCGTTAGATCGTTCAAAAGAAGAGATTCTTTTGGATTTACAGCAAAATATTGAGCAAGTGCCGGCAGCGGTTTCATTAGCCTATCCGTATGGGCATTATACTGAGGATTTCATCGCGGCGGCTAAAGAGGCAGGGGTGCTGATTGGCTTTACGACGACCGAAGGGTATGCAAATAGGAAGACTTCAAATTATGAAGTATGCCGATATGGAATAACAGAAAAAAAGTCGTTTGAGCAGTTTGTTGCGTATGTGGAGGGGGACATGACGTGGCCGTAGAAGAGGGCGAGGGTTTGTAAATGAGTACTATTGATCAAATAATCGATGAGCATTCGCGTTATTTAGTGCGTATCGCTTATTTATATGTGAAGAATTGGTCGACTGCGGAGGATGTTGTACAAGAAGTATTTATTACGTATTTTCAAAAGAGTGACCAGTTTCGCAATGAGGCATCCTTGAAGACCTATTTAACGAAAATGACAGCCAATCGAGCAAAAGATTATTTGCGCTCGTGGAAGCATAAAAAAGATGTACTGTTCGATACAATCTTTGTTTCGACAAAAGGCGCAGAAGAAGTAGTGTTGGAGCAGGAGCGGCTAGCCACACTTGAAAAAAATCTTTTCCAGCTTCCGTTAAAATACCGCGAGCCTTTAATATTATTTTATTATGACGAGCAATCTATAGCGGAAATAGCAAACTATCTGCAGCTGAATGAAAATACCGTAAAAACACGGCTGCGAAGGGCAAAGCAGCAGCTAAAGGAATTTTTTGAGGAAGAGGACGGGGAGGTAGAGAGCAATTGAGCGATTTTAAAAGTAAGCTCGATCAAATGATGGGCGATACATCGAAGCAGGAAAGGCGGATAAAGCAGCGTGTACATGAACGTGTACGGCCACCGGTTAAAAAGTTTTCTTGGCAAGTGCTATTTGTCTCTGCGGCGATACCTGTAGTTGCACTGTTTTTTATACTCACAATCGACCCTCTGAATTTTCTTTCTTCAAATAAGGGACCAGGTGTCCCATATGATCCACTGGATGACTTGGCGCAAATCTCGGCACTGCAGAAGAAGAATCAACTGTCATCAGTTGATTATGAGGAATTTGCGTCACTTCCGAATTTTGATCAAGTCGACGGTCTATATTATGTGGATAAAGAAAAATTTTCATTAACAGGGAGTTCGGATGCATTCCATACGGTCATTGAGCGCAAAGCGAATTTATTCGATGAGGTTGTCTATGAGGCGGGCGACATTGTACGCACGATGACAAATACGACTAGCCATTTACCGACATATATGGATGCCTACTACGAGGTGATTGCGGTCCCGGGAGATCGTATCGTGCTGAAAAACGGCCAGTTGAAGATAAACGGCAAACCGTTGCCATCTGAAATTAGGGATCGTTATGAAAAACAGGGAATCGCGATTGTAGGAGGTTACGACCAGCTGTTGAATGCGCGCGAATATTTATTAGTGAACCATTTTCCAGCAAGTAAAACGGTGCAGGGGGCAGCGATTACCCCAGTGCATAAAATTTATGGAGAAGTTGTAGGCATAGCAACGGAAGAGCGTACCCATTCGATGTATATGGATTATTTATCCGGACAGCTTACTGGTGAATATACACCGGAGCAATATTTTGATTTGTATTTGTATGACGAACTGTTGGGCTTCGGCAATTTGCCGGAAACGCCTGCGTTTACACAAATTAGCCGGTTAGGTGAACTGTTTTTAGAGGCATCTTATCGGAAAACGGCTCCTGTTTCTGAGAATGAGCTTGAAATCCACTACCAATATGAGCGAGAAGGGGTAGCGGAGCGGGTGTTTACAATGAAGCAGGATGCAGGCTCAGATCGTTGGGTGATAGCAGAATAGCAAAGGAGGGGTGTGGGAACCCCGCCGTAATTTTTTCGGAAAACCAGGTTGGCAGCTGTCCAGAAGAAGTAGCCGTCAACCAACCGCTTACTATATAGAGACACCAACCTGGTTTTCCATCAGCTAGTTTGAAAAACATTGGTAATAGCGAATAGTTTCTTCTATATCAAAAACTACTACTAGAATAGAAAGGAAGAATGCGAGTGAGGAAGAAACTTATTATGGTACTCGGCGCACTATTGCTCGCTTGCGGTTTGCCTTTATCCGGCACGTTTGCAGCAAGCACAGAGCGATTTTCAGACGTACCATCATCAAAACATTTTGCAGAAGCAGTCTATAATTTGGCGGAACGCAATATTATCGGAGGCTATCCGGACGGCACATTCAAACCCGGAAACTCTATCACGAGAGGACAGGCGGCCGCAATCATCGCGAAGATGATCAAGTTGGACACCTCTAAAGTGAAAGATCCAGGGTTTAAAGACGTCCCGAAAGCGAACGGCTACTACAAAGCCATTGCAGCTATGGCGGAAAAAAGCATCATCAGCGGCTATGGGGATGGACGTTATGGTCCGAACGATCCAATTACACGTGGACAGATGGCTTCGATTCTCGTTAAAGCGTTCGATTTGCCGCGTTATGACTTCACGTCGTATAAAAGTCCATTTGAAGATGTGAAACGTGGGACAGGTCATGATCCGAATATTTTGACCATCTACAGACTTGGCATCACTACAGGAAAATCTGCTGACAGGTTCAGCCCGAATGAGTCCATTACAAGAGGACAAGCGGCTAAAATGCTGAAGGCGACGGAGGAAGTGAAGGCGCCGATTGTTACGGTGCGGGCAAGCGACTACAAGTGGGAACAGTTTAAAATGTTCGATTCCAATCATAAGGATACCGGTTTGTTCCATGCAGTGGTAGGAAGCGATAAACCCAATAGCCGTACGGCGGATAAGATCCACTTAGTCCCGCTACAAGAAGGGACGGGTACATTTAGTGTCGCTTTAGTGTATTCGGGAAATCCGGATAAGAAATACTACAAAAAGTATTATGTGCATATCAAAGAAGTCGATGGCGAGCTGAAGTTGACACTGGAAGAGACAGACGATTTTCTAACTACACCAGCTATAATCAGTGTTAAAGAACAGGTCCAGAACGTTTCGCTTTCCACGATGGACGGAAAGAATCTGTCTGACAGCATGAAGTTCAGCAAATGTCTCTCGAACAGTCCCTCTGATTGCTTCGATGCTGAAGAGATCGATCAGAATGGCAAGTATAATAATATCCGCATCGGAATCGATAAACCGGGTCGGTATATCGCCACTGTCCGTTTTGCTGATGGAGAAGAAGTACGGTATGGCATGGTGGTGGAAAGTTCCGCTCCGAGTTTTTATTTCAGCATGCGGATATTAGAGGAAAAGACGTCCGCGACATTGAATTTGGGAGCAGATGGGAACATAGGAAAGCATGTACTACCAAAAGATGCCGATCAGATTGCAACGGTTACAAGAGATCCAGAAAGTAACTTGTTCCGCGCTGATGCCAAGAAAGCAGGTTCATTCTCCATTAAGTTCCCGGACAATAACGACAATTATTTCCTAGGCATCAATGTGTATGTAGAGCAATTAGGCCCTATTATGAATATTGGTATGTACAAGGATGTCTACGTGGACCACTGATGGAAGGAGTATAAATGAATTTAGGGTACCAGCATCCATCACAATTTCGAACTGTATTAGACACTGGTACCGCTTTTTATATGGAGATACCATAGTGGTTTTCCAACCACCCAACAGTATGGATTTAAGGTGCCTGTGGAATGAATCATTTCTTTCCGCAGGCACCTTGTTAAAAAATAGGAGGTTCTATCATTTTGAAAAGTAAACTGACTGCCGTATTGACGGCTCTACTGCTCATTTTCGCTGCGACCCCATTCCAAGCACAGGCTGCCATTCAGTTTTCCGACGTGGGTAAGCATTGGGCGAAAAATGAAATCATGTATTTATCTGACCGAAATATTATCGGCGGCTATCCGGATGGCACATTCAAGCCGAATGAGCCAATCACCCGGTCGCAAGCCGCATCGATGCTCATCAAGGCATTAAAAATGCCACTGACGGAAAATACCTCCGTCGCATTCAAAGACGTATCCAAAAAATCACCGTATTATCAGATCCTGGCGACGGTGAATGAAAAAGGAATTCTCCGCGGCGACAATGGCTACATGCGTCCTGGTGAAAAAACATCTCGCGCGCAAATGGCCGCGATCCTGCGTCGCGCGTTCGACATGCCGCTCGACAAGCAAGCAACATTTATTGACGTCACACCGTCACACTGGGCCTATCAGGACATCAATGGAATCGCAAAACAGCGCGTCGCGGGCGGATCGAATGGCAAATATATGCCATCAGACTCTGTCACGCGTGCACAGTTTTCGGCATTTTTAGTCCGTGCCATGGATGATAAGATGAAACTAAGCAACTACCATTCTTATGTCAGTACAAAAGGTAAAACCGTTGAACAGGGTAGCTTTACCTATTTCACTGAGCGGGACCAAAAGTACAATTATTCTATTATCAAAGAAAATAAGGAAACCGGTAAACGCGAAGTAATTTTGAAAAGAGAGGATATACCGAAGAGCCAATGGGATTTCGGCTCGGTTATTTTCATGCATGATAATACCCGGCTCGTCCTTTATAACGATGAGCTGTATATCCCTTACTGGAGCGGCGGATTTTCCGAAGCGGATGAAGTACCATTTGCTTTCGCTGTAATGAAGATGAAGACGGATGGACAAGATTTGGTGAAAATGAAAGAGCCGAACCAGATGAGCAATATGTTTGTTTGGAATGATCGGATTTTCTACACAGGTATGGGTCGACCCTACATTGGTCCGGATGATTTTGTGGACAGTACGTTATCCCTTTATTCCACAGCGATGGATGGCAGCAGCGATAAGAGGAAGGAATTTACTTTTGATGCGCGCGTGACGTATGACTATTACGAGGAATCGAACAACCAACCAAACCTGTATCGGGAAGCGGGCGACGATTTCCTCTCCGTGCTGCATGACCACTCCACGATGTATTATTTCAATAAAAAAGGCGTCTTCAAGTACAGTTTACTGGATAAAAAAACAATCAAGTTGTCGAATATCCTTGGGAAACGGATGGAAGTGACGGATACGCAGTTGATTGTGACAGACACGAAAGGGAAGAAACATTCGTTGAAGAAATGATAAAAAGACTTCACTATTTTTAGATAACTGTGCGCGAAACTATTTAGGGAATAGAATACAATTCTATAATAATGCAAAGTAAATCAACACCTATGCGATTTTTCTTTAATTTTTGCATAATTACTTGCATGTGTAAATTACTCGTCTTTTTGTCTGACACAGGTACCTCTTTAATATTCGGAAAACCAGGTGTTATTTGTCCAGAAAAAGAAGCCGTCAACCAACCGCTTACTATATAAAGACATAAATCTGGTTTTCCATTCACTCAATTTTAGGTACCCGTGCGCAGAGCTATTCAGTAAAGACAACTCAATTCTATAATAATACAAAGTAAATCAATACCTATTCGGTTATTCTCGATTCTTTGTAAAATTACATGGGAATGTGAATTGTTTGTCTTTCTGTCTGACATGAGTACCTCTTTTACTATATTAATAAATTCCAGAGGAGTTGATAAAATGTTCATCCAAAAGGTAAAGTCGACTTTGGTGGTACTTGCAATCGCGGGCAGTTTGTTAGTCTCGCAGGCTAGTGCGGAAATTTCAAGTGATTTTTCGGATGTGTCGACTACCAAGCCTTATGCGAGTGCGGTTTATGAACTTGCAAATCGAAACATCATAAGTGGGTACGAAGATGGTACATTCAAGCCTGCCGCCTCCATCACACGCGGACAGGCAGCTGCCATTATTGCAAAGCTGGTGAAGTATGATACGAAGAATGTCAAAGACCCTGGATTCAAGGATGTTGCGTCGTCCCAGTGGAGTTATGGCGCTATTGCTGCACTTGCTAATGCAGGCGTTATTAATGGTTATGGGGATGGACGATTCGGACCAAATGATTCGATTACTCGGGCACAAATGGCTTCTATTCTTGTAAAAGCTTTCGGTTTGCCTCCCTATTACTACAGTAGTAGTGAAAATCCATTCACGGATACCCAACGTTTGGCCAGTCACCAAACGACTATTAACATTCTGTACAAAATGGGGATCACATCAGGGACCACTCCAACAACATTCAGCCCCAATGCACCGATTTCAAGAGCACAGGCTGCAGTACTCATTACAAAAGCGGAGAAAGTGAAAGCGTCAATCGTTACGCTTAAAGCAGCTGACTATGGCTGGAATTCCATCTATTCATACTCGAGCTACCATGACCAAGACAACATCATTCATACGGTTGCAAGTGATAAGTTCAACTGGGAAGAAATTCAACTTGTTCCTATGCGTGAAGGTACTACCACGCTTTCTATGACGGGAAGTACAAGGGATCCTATAACAGGTGTGGATTCGCATGACGACTATAGGAAGTATTATGTACATGTGACGAAAGAAGACGAACAATTAAAAATTACATTGGAAGAGTCAGAAGACATCCTTACGACTGAAGTTCTCTTAAGCTCATCGGGAGAACAGGTGAAAAATATTTCACTTGCCACGATGGAAGGTGAAACAATCCAACAGGAAGTTAAGTTAAAATCTTGTGATTACCATCCTCTCCACGCCGCTCCCGAGTGTTTTTCAATAGATGATCCGGGAGAATATATCGCGACAGTCCAATACGCTAGTGGAAAGAAAGCTCGCCATGCGGTTGCTGCATCCGTCTATAAGCCATCCTTTTATTTATCTGTTCATAAGCTTGAAGAAAAACCAACTTTCACAATCGATCTTGGTGGTACGGCCGATCAATTTGGGGAATATGTTATGCCAAAAGGTGGCGAAAAGATTGCCATCATTTCGAGGGATAAAAACTCCAACAGATTCCACATCACCGGTGTATCGGAAGGCAAACTGCAAATCGTTTTCCCTAACAGCAAAGCCGCTGTTGATCGATTTGACATACAAGTCCGCAAACTGGGGTCTATTATAAATGTAAATGCTTCCAAACAAAATGAAGATTACTAATATTGAACCACTGAAACCCCTTAGCCTATGTAAATTGGTTAAGGGGTTTTAGATTTTAGGTACCTAATAAGTAAAAAAATACAATTATTTCTAAATAATGCAAAATAAATCAACATCCATGGAGTTTTTCTTTACTTTGTGCATAATTACTTGAAAATGTGAAGTGTTCGTCATTGTGTCTGACACGGAGCTACCTCTTTAAAGCCAGTTGGTGTTAAAGTTGATTCAGGAAGTGATTCCAGCGATTAAGATGTATAATGCTAGAGCTGCATGGGTGGTTGCTAACAGAATATATACGAAACAGTCTTTGATGTTAGCGAAATGAAATGATGTCCGAATGCCGGGATGAATTGATTCAGATGAGTATTATAATGTGGGAGAATGGTTCAATAATTTAACGAATCTGGTCCCGAGGCAATTATATAATGTATTAGTACTGGGTACCTTTTAATAGAGGCTTAGAAAACACTATGAATTGGAGGAATAATAATGAGTATTTTTGACGGCATAATGGGGAATGTATCTGAAATTGAAGTGAGCAAAGTAGAGAAGGAAATGAAGGATTTACTAGCACTTACTGAAAAGGTAGAGCATGCATATAAACTGATTAGAGATCTGTTGATATTTACGGATAAACGTCTAATTCTTGTAGATAAACAGGGCGTCACAGGAAAGAAAGTTGAGTATCATTCCATTCCGTACAAAAGTATTGTACATTTCTCGATAGAAACTGCAGGAACGTTTGATCTGGAGGCTGAACTGAAAATCTGGCTATCGGGGAGTTCTGTACCAATTCAAAAGAAATTCAATAAATCCTTGAATGTTTATAAAGTACAAAGCGTGCTAGCAGAATATGTTTTGAAATGAACTTGATAATGTGGACCTATCCAATGTATACAATTAAGCGTTTAGTATCATTCCTTAACTTCCATCTGTCTGGCTTATTGCGGGAGGCATCCCAAAGCGCCGAGCATTGTTGAGTGGATTCTTTATGTCAACATGTAACTGTACAAATTTGTTGCAAAGGTCTGTACTTCTACATTGCATTACACAACTGGCAAATACATTTGGCGTGGCGTGGTAAATCCCTTGGAGTGGACTGGTAAATAAGATGTCACAAGTGGCCGTAATCAACGATTGCCTTTAATATTGGACTTCTATTCCAGACGGTAGATCAACACTAGGATGAATATAAAATTAAAGCATTGTTTTCGAGGAAGGGTGAGCTTATTGAACAGGTGGAAAAAAGCGACAATTATTTTTCTCGTAATTATGATCTTGTTCTTCGTTAATTTAAATACCGATTTATTTCGCAGTATTATCTCCGGAAATATAGAGTCTATCACTTCTATATTAGGAGATAATAAAGCTTTCACTTTGTTCATTACCTTCATGATTATGTTGGTTCATAATACATTTCCTGTAATACCACTTTTCCTTGTCATTTTGATAAATAATACTCTTTTTGGTTTTCAATTAGGTATCGTGTGGAGCATATTAACGAGCATTCTCTGTGCGATAATTGTATTTCTAAGTATTCGATATGTCCTTCAAGATTTTGTACTGAAAAAAGTTAATTTGTCCAATATTAGTAAAGTAGAACAGAGTGGACTATGGTATGTATTTGGGGCAAGAATATTTCCTTTTGCTCCTACAAGTATCATTAACGGTGTTTCAGGTGTTAGTACCATTCGACTTTCATATTTTATTATCGCAACAGCATTAGGAAATATTACTATATTCTTTGTTTATACTCTTATTCAGGCAGGATTGCTTTCACAAGGTTTCAATGAATATGTGACTGGAATCATTATTCTTTCAGGATTCATTGTATATTACTATTTTAAAAAAGTTACTTTGCGAAAAAAGAACTAAAAAACAATTTGATTAAACCATAAAATAGGGATTCATAGTTCAAATTTAAAATGTTAAGTCAGTAGCGAGAAATCAGACAGTGATATGTTGTCTGATTTTTTTAATCTTGTTATTTAACGATTAGATCATGTAACTAGTTAATCAGTTTGTTTCGTTGATTGACAACAAATTATCATCGATTTTGTATAAAACTACCAATCAGAGATGAAGCATCGCTATTAAGCAAACGGGCGCGTTACTCCAACAAGGAGAATAGTAGATAAAGGAATTGGCGAATTTAGTGATTCGGAAGCGTTTCGTGCGATGTTAACAGTTGCGCTTATGTTACCATTGTAGGGAACAATCCGAAATATGGTTTGGATAGACAGCTTCGGGTTCAAGTTCAACTTTTGTCCTAGGACTAGCTGCTAGTGCTGAGCTGCATAATAGACAGCTTTGAAGTGAAATCCAATTTTAAGTAGAGAAAATGTCAGACTTACTAGGGCATTTGAATTCAAATGAGTAGAAAAAGGGGCGGTTTTTATGAAATACGACTTTGACAAAGTAGTTGAGCGTTCGAACACTGCATCTGTGAAATGGGATGCAACAGAGGAATTGTTCGGTGAAAAAGAGTTGCTTCCGCTTTGGGTTGCGGATATGGATTTTAAAGTTCCAGATGAAGTAGTCAAAGCAATCCAGTCCCAAGCAGAACACGGTATTTTTGGATATACGACGAGGAAGCCAAGCTACTATGAAGCTATAATCGATTGGATGAAAGACCACCATAATTGGGTAATAGAAAAAGAGTGGATTTGTCATAGTCCAGGGGTCGTTACCGCTTTAAATTTAATTGTCCAAGCTTTTAGTGAGCCAGGTGACAAAATCATTGTTCAACCGCCCGTATATTATCCATTCATGAAAGCGATTCAAAATCATGATCGGCAGGTCGTATATAATCCACTTCTGTTCAATGAAGGTAGATTTGAGATGGACTTTGAAGATCTGATTTCAAAAATAGATTCTTCGGTTAAAATGATTCTCCTTTGTAATCCACAAAATCCTGGTGGCCGTGTTTGGACGGAATCAGAACTTAAACGGCTCGGTGACATCTGTCTGGAACGTGGAGTCCTTGTTGTATCCGATGAAATTCATCAGGATCTTGTATTCAAGCCTGGAAAACACATTCCATTTTCGGCTATTTCAGAACAGTTTGCTGACAATAGCATCATTTGTACGGCACCAAGTAAAACATTCAATCTTGCTGGTTTACAAACATCGAATATCATAATTTCCAATAAAGCGCTACGAGAGAAGTTTGTAATGGAAGGCGATAAATACGCTGTTACAATGTCGAACTCATTTGGTGCACTTGCCACAGAGGCCGCGTATAATTACGGTGGACAATGGCTGGAGGAAGTTCTTGACTATGTTGAAGGAAATTTGCACTTCATTACGAAGTATTTCAAATCCAATTTACCCGTATTAAAAGTATTACCATTAGAAGCGACTTATCTGGCTTGGATTGATTGTCGGGAATTGGGACTCACGCCCGAAGAGTTGGAAAAACTGTTCCTCTCTAAAGCAAAAGTCGCTTTAAATCAAGGGTATGTCTTTGGCCCTGGAGGCGAAGGATTTGTCCGTATGAACCTTGCTTGCTCTCGCTCAACAGTAGAGAAAGCAGCTCAACAAATGAAAGAAGCGATCATTCAATTGCGGTTATAAATCCTGACTAAAATAAATATCAGGTACCTATGCATGGAACAATTCTGGTAATCCACTATAATTACATGTTTATTAGGCATGGGCTAGGTATTTTTTTCAATATCTAGTGTCATATAAATTCTTATGTAATTGTATGAATTGTTCGTTGTTATTTGTTGCATAGGTACCGATTTTTATTTAAAGAGAACGGGAACTGATCAAATATGCTTAATCTCGTTAAACTCCATTCTACTCCTCTTCTTTATGACTCACTTCTAACAAAGTCAATTTAAACTTTCCGATTTGATCTTTTACGTACAAATTAGTAATGGAAGTAGAATAATTATGAATCGTTCCTCTAAAAAGTAAGTCTTGCTCAGGAATATTCACGTCAAAAGTTCCATTGTAAAGTAAAGTTGTAATGTCATGGTAATCATCACTTGTTACGTTAAATTCAACTGAAACTTTATATAATCCATTTACTTTTTCGTCTTCATAACTACATAAATGAATTACTTTTTCATTTAAAATAATTGTACTGGTCAAGAGAATCACTCCTATTTCAATTTCTAGGTATTGACTTGAAAAGTCAATGATACACTAGACATTATTGTTTTGTAAGCACGCATACTTTCGGTATACACAATTTAGACTTGTTGCGGTTGCCCAGCTTCATATGACACAAAGACAATACCCACGACTATGCACAATTACGCTAGTAACATCAGGAGGAACAAGAACATATAGCTCTTCAGACGATACTAATCCTAAATGTTGATACTCTGTTTGGGCATGAGGATTCATTGGGGAAATCAAAGACATTCAAGCAAGTTTCTTGAAAGTCAAAAAAGGTCAGTGTACAATAAATTCATAGATCAAATATAGTCAAAGCCAAGCGGGATAGATAAATGAAGATAAAGGGAGGAAACGAATATGCAGTGTCAACATTGTGGTAAAAACGAAGCGACGATGAGTTTAAGATTTCAAGTGAATCAGCAAGGTATGCACATCAATATGTGTCTTACGTGCTTTCAAGAAATCCAAGGTCAATTACAGGCAGGCAAGATGCCGTCATTTAGTGACAATGCGAATCACTTTTTCAAAGCAAACGGTGGCCAACAGGCAAAAACTCAAACAAAGCAAACAGAAGAAGGTCACGGCAACGGTTTGTTAGACCAACTTGGTAAAAATATATCAGACGAAGCAAGAAAAGGACTGATAGACCCGGTCATCGGACGTGATCAAGAAGTGAGACGTGTCATCGAAACGCTAAATAGAAGAAATAAAAACAACCCAGTGCTAATAGGTGAGCCTGGAGTTGGTAAAACAGCAATCGCCGAGGGGCTCGCAGTAAAAATCCTCGAAGGCGATGTACCGATGAAACTACTGAATAAAGAAGTGTACTTATTAGACGTTGCTTCACTTGTTACCAATACGGGCATTCGTGGTCAGTTTGAAGAGCGGATGAAACAACTAATTGAAGAACTTCAAGCCCGAACAGATGTAATTTTATTCATCGATGAAATTCACTTGCTCGTTGGTGCAGGTTCAACAGAAGGATCGCAAATGGATGCCGGTAATATTTTGAAGCCAGCCTTAGCACGGGGGGGCTTGCAACTCATTGGGGCAACGACATTGAAAGAATATCGTCAAATCGAAAAAGATGCTGCACTTGAACGTCGGTTCCAACCGATTATCGTCAAGGAACCATCTGCAGAAGATACGATTAAAATCTTAAACGGGTTAAAAGGACGTTACGAAAATTTCCATGAAGTACGCTATACAGATGAAGCGGTGCAAGCTTTTGTTACCTTATCACAACGCTATATTCAAGATCGTTTTTTACCGGACAAAGCGATTGACTTGATGGATGAAGTCGGGTCACGTTTAAACCTTACACATGTCACCACTAATTCAGATTTAGATTCAATTGGTATGCGTCTCGGCGAAATCATTCAAGAAAAAGAACAAGCAGCAGAAGTGGAAGACTATGAAAAAGCGGCAAATTTACGTTTTGAGGAAATTCAATTACGTAAACAATTGGAAGAAGCGAAACAGAGTGGGGAAGCGGAAAAAATAGAAGTTTCTGTTGCAGATATTGAGTTAATTGTCGAAGAGAAAACAGGAATTCCTGTGACAAAACTACAAGCAGCAGAACAAGTGAAAATGAAAGGTCTTCAGGAAAATCTCAGCAAAAAAGTCATCGGTCAAGAAGAGGCGGTCGATAAAATCGCAAAAGCAATTCGTCGTAGCCGTGCGGGACTTAAAGCCAAAAATCGTCCCATTGGCTCTTTCTTATTTGTTGGCCCAACGGGTGTTGGTAAAACAGAAATCACAAAAGTCCTGGCAGAAGAATTATTTGGTTCACGTGACACGTTAATACGCCTCGACATGAGTGAATATATGGAGAAACATGCTGTGTCTAAAATTATTGGCTCCCCTCCAGGTTATATAGGGCATGAAGAAGCTGGTCAATTAACAGAACAAGTACGCCGGAATCCGTATTCAATTTTACTCCTTGACGAAATTGAAAAAGCGCATCCAGACGTTCAAAATATGTTCCTTCAGATTATGGAGGATGGCCGCTTAACAGATTCACATGGTCGGACAGTCAGTTTCAAAGATACGGTCATTGTTATGACAAGTAATGCTGGAACAGGTGACAAAAAAGTGAGTGTCGGTTTCAATCAAACAGTACATGAGTCCGTTACAAAACTCGAAATGTTGGGCGATTATTTCAAACCTGAATTTCTCAATCGTTTCGATGCAATTGTTTCATTTAACGAATTAACAGAGGAACATCTACTGGAAATCGTGGACTTAATGCTTGTTGATTTACAAGTAACAATCGAAGAGAATAATATTGCCATCACGATTTCCCAAGAAGCAAAACAAGCATTGGTCAAATTAGGCTATGATAAACGATTCGGAGCCCGACCACTTCGCAGAGTTATTCAAGATAAAATCGAAGATCCATTAACAGATCTTATTTTAGAAGAACATGTTGAAAAAGTCCGTGTCGATGTCGTGGAGGAAGAAATTGTCGTCAACAAAGTGTAACTTTATTCCTGACATAGGTACCCCTTTGATATATATAAACTGTCAACCAAACGGATTTGGTTGACAGTTTTTTTATTTTCAAAAAATACTGGCGAGTTAGGCTTGAGGACCTTCATTTTCACAGCCCTCTTATCGGTGATACTGTTGCATGCCTGTCGCGATTCTACATTGTTCAAGTGAAGCAACTATATGGTTGCCTGTTAAACGAACCGTATGCATGCACGCTTTTTCTCAAACAACCAAATTTCACTTCATTAGCTCAAGAAGTGACCTTAGCCCGAACCCGTTACGGGAATTCGAATAGAACCACCAATATCTGTGCCTAGCGTAGCACTCGCCATATCCGACACCATCTCAAATCTTGTCCGTACCCAATGGACTTTTTAATGCTTCAAGTTCCTCTTTTGAAGTACTGATATACAATAGTTCCAATTGCTTTTAATATTCCAGTTCCCTTCTTTTTATGACAATTAAATCAATGAGGTGAATAGTGTCACGCGATTGCTACCTCCTGCACGCAATTCTCTAACTGCATCGGTATTGACTTGCGTTCAAATCCTGACAAAAAGGTCATTGCGGGAGATACTGGTAGTCCTATTAAAGGTGAGAGAATTGATGTCTTCATGGAAAATGAACAAGACGCACTAAATTGGGGACGTAAAACGGTTACAATTAAAATTCTGGATTGATAAACTTGGAATAACTAGTAGTTAGAAGTTTGACTGAAATAGTAAAAAAAAGAATGCAACTCAGCTTGTGCGTAACAAGGCTGAGTTTTTTTGCGTAGAGTTATTCTAGCAAGTGATTTAAATCTGTAAAATAGTAGTATCTTTAGTAAATGACTACAAATTTCAGAGTATTTGATTTATTTTGAGTGTGCGGTTATAGTGGTGTTAGTGTTCTGAATTTTTAAATATATATAGACAAACAATTTAAAGGGGGAGGAAATGAGATGGTAAATGTTGTAGCGGAAAATAAGTATTTGAACTATCCACAACAGCCTCATGGTGGCAAATTAGTGGATAAGGTTGTGACGGGAACAGAGCGGGAAGAGGAGCTGGTCAGGGCCAAGCAGTTACCAACGATTATGGTAGACATGGAGGCTTCCATAACGCTTGAAATGATTGCCACAGGGGTGTTATCTCCCAATGAAGGCTTTATGAACGAAGCTGATTATAATTCTGTTCTTTCGAAAGGGCGATTAACAAGTGGCGTAATATGGCCGGCGCCGCTAAGCTTTGCTCCAATAGGTAATAGGAACAAGGAAATCGTCAAGTCCTTAAAAGTTGGAGATGAGATCACACTTGCCGATGAAAACAATGAACCTGTCGCTATTATGAAAATAGAAGATGTTTTTCAGTATGATAAGGAACGACGTGCATCTGCCCTTTTTGGTACAACCGATCGTAATCATCCAGGGGTAGATGCAATTTATAGAAGAATGGGGGATGTCTCTTTAGGTGGACCTATTCGGTTATTACGGCGAATGGATTGGGGACCATTTGAGAAACTTCGACTGGAACCAAAAGATACGTGGCGTATATTTTATGAGGAGAAGAAGTTTCGTACTGCGGCAGGTTTTATAACAGGGGCCAATCCCTTGCATAGAGGTCATGAGTATATTCATAAGAACGCTTTAGAAGAATTGGATGGCTTACTTCTTCAACCTTTAGTTGAGATGGCCAAACGTGAGTATACACGTCATGAATACCGTATGTTGTCTTATCGAAGCGTTTTAGATACGTATTATCCAAAAGGTCGCTCCATTCTTGCACCTTTGCGAGTGACGTATATTTTTGCAGGGCCGCGTGAGACTGTTTTACATGCCTTAATTATGAAGAATTCTGGATGTACGCATGCGCTCATCGGGCGAGATCACGCGGGAATTGGTGATTATTATGATAAGTACGCGAGTCATAGTATATTTGACGAGTTTAAACCGGAAGAGTTAGGGATCGAGGTTCGGCTGTATCATGAAGTCTTTTACTGCACACGTTGTGATAGTCCTGCTACAGGGCAGTCCTGTCCACATGATGAACAGTATCGGATCAATATTTCTGGTACGGGTATACGAGAAATGCTTCGTCATGGGATTATGCCACCGAAGGAAATTGTACGTCCTGAATCAGCTCGTATTGCGATGCAGGGGGTTCAGCCAAAAGGGCTTGATGAGTTTGAAAGATCCATTTCACCGGTTGGCAAAACACTTAATAGCATATTCCCTTTCTATTTAACAAGAACAAGGCTCGGTGGACGAAAACGCAATACACCTTTGACAGTGGAGCAACTCACTAACCTTGATTTGGAAGCGGCGAACTTGGATGTCCGCACCAATGCAGACCAAATTTATCGGGACATTTTTGATGAGTTTAGTTGCGTCGGTGATGTCAATCGCGGTTTGCAACCGGAGTGGATTGCAGATGCCCGGGAGTCAATGCGCGTTCAACAAGAAATGGTCATTCAGGACTTGGAGGAGAAAGTGTCGCTAGCTCCAACTACCGCTTCCGATGAATTCTTGTATCAGGATAAGGAAGAATCCCAACGTGAACTTGATGTCGCTAAAAAGATTCTTGCGGACATTCCGAGAGTGCTGAGTGAAGATTATTTACAAGAAAGAACTTGGAATGTTCTACCTTATAATCGCTATCGTGGCAGCGATGAACCAAAAGAAGAGGATATGGAAAAGTAAATTGTACTTCTATAAAATATGAAAATATGAAATTATAAAGCGTATCAAAACGTATAGTGCGGTTTTCTTAGTTTTTCCGTATAATTAATCGAATATGTGGATTATTCGTCTTTGTGTCTGAGACCACTCGTGTTGTGCATCATCTTGCTAATGTACAACACGTTTGGTCTGACACAAGTACCTCTTTTTAAAGGAATGAAAGTCTGTCAGTCTTGTTAAATCTATAGTCAACCGTATTAATTATTTTCAATTCGCAGGGGCACTTAACGGAAGAGTGATTTCTACAGTCGTCCCATAACCCTCTTTACTCTTGAATTGAATAGATCCATGATGGTTTTCAATAATTTTATAACTAACCATAAGGCCAAGACCCGTTCCTTTTTCCTTAAGTGAATAGAATGGTTCTCCAAGCTTATTGAGACGTTCTGTTGGTATTCCGATACCAGTATCAGTAAGTGTAATTTTGACGACTTGTCCTTCTTCGACCACTGTCCCTATTGTTATTTCTCCGCCGTTTGGCATTGCATCTATCGAATTTCTTATTAAATTAATGAGCACTTGTTGAATTTGCTTCGGTTCACAATGAATGAATTGATCTTTATCATTAAGATTCATATTGAATGAAATATTATGAAGTATTGCCTCTTTTTCCATCAATGAAATGGTTCGGTTTATTTCATTATAAATGGAGGTAGTTGTAAAACCTGTTCCGTTACTCGGTTTTGCAAGTTGAAGAAATTCTTCTATAATCATTTCAATTTTAATAAGCTCTTCTGTCATAATCGGACCAAACGTATCTTCCGGCCCCATTGGAAATAATTGAATGAATCCTTTTATAGTTGTTAATGGATTTCTAACTTGATGAGCAAAGCTGGCAGATAATTGTCCAACTATGTTAAGCATGTCCCACTTTCTAAGAAGCTCCTCTTGCATTTTTAGTTTAGAAATATCCTGAGTAATTGAAACATATCTTACAACTTCTCCCGCCCCATCAATAACAGGGGTAATCTTTGTTCGAATCCAGCAAACTTTTTCATCCTTATTTAGCACGCGATACTCAATTTCGGTCCTTTCTTTAGATAACTCCTCAAAAAAACGAAACAATTCAATTTTATCATCTGGATGACATGTTGAAACAAACAATGTAGGATCTTTCATTAAGTCTAAAACGGAGATACCGACAAGTTGTTCTATTCCAGGGCTTACGTAAAGGTACATCCCCTTTTTAACATCATACTGGCAAACTCCGAATTCCAAATTTCTCGTAATATCTTTAATTAATACTTCCTGTTGCAAAATATTTGCCAACTGCTTTTCAACAAACGATTTCATTTCTAGCGTTTCCTCAAGCTTTCTCGAAAGCGCAAAAACGCCTTGAACCATTCCAACGCTGTCATAATAAGGAAATAAAACGATGTTAACAGGAAGCATTAGTCCATTTTTCGTTATTCGTACTGTGTTCAAACGAACAACTTTTTCGCCCTTAATGAGTCGTTCCTTAATTTCTATAAGTTCGTACATAAGAAAATCAGGAACCATTGAGGCTTTCTTCTCTTCTAGCTCTTCACGTGTCCATCCAAAGAGTTCAATATAAGCGTCATTAACACCAATAACAGTCCCGTCAAAACCAGTATTGATGGCAGCTTTATCTGTAATGTCAAATACCGTGAGTTCTTTATCAATTAACGAGCGTTCAACAGATGTATAGGCGAACGTATCTACAATCGGTATGGCATGTATAAGCACTTCATTCTGATTAATCCACCTGCATACATTTACATAAAACGGCATGCCATCCCTTTTACTAGTAGTGAACCTGAAAGTAAACGGAATCAAATTTCCATCACAGCATTCAAGAATTCGCTCAATGAATAACAACCGATCATCCTCATGAACAAATTCATACATAGATGTACCAATTATAGAAGGGATTTTTTCCACCGAAAGAGTACAGAAATCTTTATTCGCATTTAGAATTGCTCCACTTTTAGTCAAACTGAAAATAATTTTTTCAACATATGCATTTCCGGTATTCAGCCCCATATCTTCATGCAATACATAAGAATTCGGCATCTATATCCCTCCCTTTTCGTAGTGAATTATATTCTAACTGTTATTTTAACATTTTTTTCTGTAGGTGTCATAATTATCAGAGAATAGTAGCTGGATTTTAAGTGTTTTTTTTTACAACTAAAGAATGCCCAATCGCGGTCACATGATCGTCGTTTCTGTCACAAGATATCCACCTACTAACAGTCAATTACAGTTAAAATGGGTCTACGACTTGAAAATAGTATTAATGTACCTTGGTTGTATAATTTACTCAAAGCGGAGCTTGGGAAAAGATGTTGTATAGAAGGTGGAAATTAATATTTCTTACCTATTCATTTTATATTATTTACGCAACGATATGGGTTGGTGTTCCACTCATGATAGCCCATTGAGTGGTAATTAAGAAAAATAACGAACATTATATTCTAATAGCCGAACGCTGGGCGCCTGGGTTTCGGTCGGTGTTGTAACTGGAACCATGAATGGACTGCGGCTTTCATTACTTTGGTCAAATTTTATGAAACTGGCAGGGAGGACTGGAGCACTACCCCTGTTTTTGGAAGTATTTTCTTCCTTCTTTGATAAAGAGTATGTAATAGAAAACAGGGAAAAGGAGTAAGATGAATGCTACATGACATTCTAATCTTTGTAGCTCCATGTACCATAATCTTCACAGTATAAGTATGTGCATTTTGGACTTCACCAAAAGATGGATTTGTTTCAAAAGAAAAATAAATTGAAACTTTTAGTAGCGGTGGATTTTTGCGTCTTCCACTGATATAAGTAGCTTTCTGGCGGTAATTCCAAACAAATATCCTTAAGTTATATAACGAGGAAGTAGCGTTCTTACTGCCAATGTATATACTTTGGATACTTCGCTAAATTAGCTCGTTTTTCGGGAGGTGTAGAGAGATGGTAGGACTTAAGGAATTAGCATTAGAACAGAAAAGAAAGCTGGTTCTCTTGGTCATTTTTGCTGTCACAACAGGTGTGGCAATTATTGGACAGGGTTATTTATTAGTTGCAATTGTGGATCGTATCTTTATAAAAGATGCATCATTCTCTGATGTTGTACCGCTGTTGATAGGATTGTTCTTCGCGTTTTTTGCAAGAACAATCCTTCAGTATCTTAGTGGGAGAACTGGAGTGAAAATGGCTTCACAGGTTAAAGGGAATCTTCGGAAAAACCTTTTGAATAAGTTTTCTGGAAATACGTTGCAATCATCACTTCAAGGACAGTCTGGCAAAAAAGTAAGTGTAATGATGGATACTGTGGATGAAGTTGACAGTTATTTTAGCGGTTATATCCCACAAGTAATTCAAGCTACTATCATTCCACTCATCATTCTAGTGGTTATCTTGACACAACATATATCCACAGGAGTGATTATTATAATCACTGCACCCTTTATTCCGGTTTTCATGATAATTATTGGTATCAAAACAAAAGACAAAACCGAAGACCAATTGGATAAAATGGCTGCTTTTTCAGGAGGGTTCCTCGATACGTTACAGGGATTGACAACTCTTAAATTACTTGGTCGTTCCAAAGAACAAAAAGAAACGATACGAAAAAGCAGTCTTGATTTTCGTGATGCGACGATGGAAGTACTTAAAATTGCTTTCCAAAATTCCTTAGTATTAGAATTCATATCGATGCTAAGTATGGGGATCATAGCCCTAGAACTTGCCCTTAGTTTAATTGTGTTTCAGAATATCACGTTTTTTACCGCGTTTTTCATGTTGGTATTGGCTCCAGAGTTTTTCATGAAATTAAAAGACTTAGGTAGTGCTTTTCATACGGGTAGGGGAAGTATGGGGGCGGCTAAAAAGCTAGCAGATGAACTAAGTGACACAGAGAAACCTGTTTTATGGGGAGTAGAAAGCTTGGAAAGAGAAGTACCACTAGCAATTGAACTGCGTGGTGCGGGATTTACTTATGGAGAAGATGCATTTACATTAAAAAACATTCAACTAGAAATTGTTCCAAATGAACAAGTAGCGATTGTCGGTAAAACTGGCGCGGGGAAATCAACCCTATTAAATGTAATTGCCGGACTTGTTTCGGTCTCAGAGGGAGAAATGCTTATCAATGGGAAACCAAGGTCAAACTTTCAAGAGAAAGATTGGTTTGATCGATTAAGTTATATTTCACAAAACCCTTATTTATTTTCAGGAACAATTGCGGAAAATATTGCGATTGGCGGACGTATGGATGCTACTCGAGGAGAGATCGTACAAGCTGCTGAAAAGGCTGGAATTTCCGAGTTGGTCGATTCACTTAAACATGGCTATGATACAGCTATTGGTGAAGGAGGAAGAGACCTTTCAGGTGGAGAAAAACAACGAATAGCTATTGCGAGAGCATTCTTAAAAAGTCCATCTGTTATTCTGTTTGATGAGCCGACAACTGGACTCGATCTTCGGACGGAGAAAATCTTGCAAGCATCTATTAAGGAACTGTCTAAAGCTTCAGCGGTCATTACAGTTGCTCATAGGCTTCATACGATTAAAAATGCCGACAAGATTATTTTCTTGGACAACGGAGAACTCTTAGCAACTGGCACACATGAGGAACTGCTGGAATCGGTGGAAGTGTATCGTGATATGGTGTCTGTTCAACAAGGAGGGATTGCAAAATGAAGGACTTAGGATTTGTTACCAAGATATTATTCGTAGAAAAAAAGGATATTTTATATTCTATTATCTGCGGATTTATATCTGGGATAACAGCTGTTAGTTTATTTGCATCCAGTGGGTATTTGATCTCCAAGGCGGCTTTAACACCTTCAATTTATACCTTAATGATTATCGTTGCATCGGTTAAAATTTTAGGGATTATATCAGCATTAAGTCGTTACGGAGAACGTTATTTTTCTCACCGAGGGACATTTACGATGTTAAGTAATATGCGTGTTTCCTTTTACGAGCAGTTAGAACCATTAGCACCAACGATATTCCGGAAATATCGAAGCGGAGATCTTCTTGCAAGAGTAGTGGGCGATGTGGAGGCATTACAAAATTTCTTTTTGCGCGTTTTTTACCCACCGGTTGTTTTACTATTAGTATTTTTATGTACAATCTTTTTTACAGCACTGTTTTCAATAGAAGTAGCATTGGTCGTATTCGTCGGTCTGATAGTAACTACCTTTGTTGTTCCATCAATTTTTGCTTTAACGCAGCGAAAAGTGGATCGACTGGTGAGACAGAGACGCGGAGAATTGTCTACCAAAGTGACAGAATTTATTTATGGCTTTCGTGATTTAAAAATACACCAACAACTAGAAGAAAAAGAAGGCGAACTGCATCAATCTGTACATGCCTACTTAGATGAACAAGAACGTGAAAGTATTCATAATTTGTTCAGCCAGGCTGCTAACAAGTTTCTATCGCTTCTCATATCATTGCTTGTTCTAGGTGTTGGCGCTTATTTAGTGGCAGATGGTCAACTGGATGGGATTTACCTTGCGATGTTTGTCATGGTTTCATTGACAGTTTTTGAAAATACAACTTCTATGGCAGCTTTCCCAAGCTATTTAGAAGAGAGTCGGCAAGCTGCGTCAAGACTTACCGCAGTCGTTGGTAAAGATTTTGTACAAGAGAAACCACAAGAAAGTTTTGAAAAACGTACTATACAGGGCGTTCCTTCAATTGAAATGAAGGATGTAACTTTTGCTTTTCCAGATGAAACACGTAATACGTTAACAAATGTAACGACAGCGTTTCCAGCGGGTTCAAAAACAGCTATAGTCGGTCCGAGTGGTTCTGGGAAATCGACGTTGTTGCAGTTGTTATTAAAATTTTATAGTGTAAACCAAGGTCAGATTCGTTTTAACAATGATTCGATTGATCAGTTAACACAGGAGTGTATTTGGGAGAATACAAATGTGGTATTACAAGAAAATCATTTTTTCTATGGCACCATTCGAGATAACTTACTGCTTGCTAATGATGAATTAAGTGAAACAGAAATGGAAGACATGTTGGGAATGGTGAAGCTTGGGCACTTTTCCTTAGATGATAAAGTATTAGAAAAAGGGGAGAATCTTTCAGGCGGAGAAAAACAGCGTCTCGCTATTTCCCGAGCTCTGCTCAGAAATTCGCCTCTATGGCTATTAGATGAGCCAACGTCATCCATTGATGCATTGACCGAGGCACATATTATGGGCTATTTATTTGAAAGAGCAAAAGTGGATACTGTTATTGTCGTTAGCCATCGCTTAACAGGATTAGAAGAGATGGATCAAATCATTGTGATGGACGATGGAACCATTGTTGAGTCTGGAACATTGGAAGAATTGATGGATAAAAAAGGGTACTTCTATGAAATGAAACAAATTGAACAGAGCGTGTTTCTTATAAACTAAAACTTGGCGTAATGGAATCTCCATAGTGTTTGGTACCAGTGTACGGAACTACTCTTATACAATGCAATTGTATAAGAGTACAAAACTGATCAATATCTATGTGGTTTTTTATTCTTTTTTTATTACTACTCGACTATGTGAATTTTTCGTCCTTGTGTCTGGCGCAGGCAGTTCTTTTTAGGAAACAAGTAGGGCAGTTAAAAAAATATCCCAAGTAAAAGAACTTGGGATATCATCCAATTTATACAATTCATTTGTTTGACGACCATGGTGTTCCTAAGCGAGGCAACACCCAACGATCTAGCCCATACCAACCAGCAACTTTCCAGGCCATAATTAAGAATACTGCAATTATAAACATAACGGGATTTGTACTCACGGTACCTGCCAATAAGAAGGACATATTCATAAGTGCACCAAAGAAAGCCGCAATTCCTGTTAAGAGTCCAAAGATTAAGCCAAGTCCAATTAACACTTCACCCCAAGCGACCATATACGAAAATGGTGTTGCGTTTGGAATCACGATGCTCTCTAGGAACCAAGCATACCACCCTGCGACGTCCCCCGATTCAGATTTGGCAAGGGCACCACCCATAAATCCTTCAATTGCAACACCAGCATTAGCACCTGTCCATACGTCAGAAGTAACTTTTCCAATGCCGGCCATCAGCCAAGAGTAACCAAGGTATAATCTTAAAACTAACCATATCCATGCAGATATCGTGTTAGAAAATAACCATCTTGAAAGCGGATTTTCTTCGATAATAACATTCTTTCCAAACTGAGAATTCTGCAATTTAACCATGTCATCACCTCATAATTTTATGTCGTTATTCATTGTTACTATGCATAAATGATGGGATAAAAGTATTAAGTACTATTTTTAGTATAGCACGTGTGACAAGTTTATCCAGTTTAGTTGTCAGATACGCTATTATGTTAAATAGATAGTTGGCAAATAAAAAATAGATTGTTCGAACTTTCATATTTAATTGACACACAACATTATAGGTGTTTTGAATCAAATGACCCAAAAATATCCTGACTGTCTATATTGAAATTGAGTGCAACTAAACAATTTTCGCCAAAGAATCTCTTAATCTGGAGATCCTTTGGCTTTTCTTATTTTAGAAATGTTCGCCCAGAATAGTAGTTTCGCCTTTTTTTTCGATCCACATTTGGATTTGGTCTGTCAATCAGTCATTTTTACTATTGTGCAAAGTAGTAATGTACTCAGTTACTCATTCTGAAGTTACCAGTGCTTCCACAGGCGTCCCTGAGATTTCCTTTTCTTTTCGCTTTAGAGATTTCTGCATATTGACACTGGTTTCTTTTTAACGTTTTTGCTTGGGCATGATACAACGTCCAATCCCTATTAATTACCACTTGTAGCTAGCATTTTTTTGAATACGCATGAAAACGGATCTTAAGTCACGGAATTAGAATAGATACCTTGAAGTACCTATTATATAAGTCATGATTTCATAGACTTATACGGTATAAGTAGGTGTGATTAAGAACCAAATAATCTGGAGGGACAATATATAGAGGGATAATAGTCTTGTGGAAAATTTATGTCATATTAGATGTCTTTGACAAAGGGGAGATTAGAATGCTATTTATAGTATCAATGGATAAATACCATATCATTCTTTATTAACAATATAATGGAGAATTGACATGAGTTAATTATGGATAGTTATTACTAGGTTGATAATAGATTTAATGATGTTCCATAATGCGCTACAAGGCAAGATTAGTAGAAAAATTTTTACAACCTTATATTAGAATTAATCAGTGTCTTTGATGCGAGTAACCGATAAGTCATTGGGGGGTAAATGTGAGGTGAATAAAAAAGGTAGGGGGAATGAGGATTGCTTGGCTATTACTATGCATTATTGAGTAAGAAGGAAGGGGAGGTTGCACGTCTGAATGCGTGTCAATCCTCACTAAGCGAAAAACAGCAGCAATTCACTATGAATGAACATAAATGTTTGGAACCAGAACTTTCGCCCACGACTTGGCATGGTAGACATGCTACTGATTTTCAAGCTATTCGTGAAGGGGGAATTCACACAGCTTTTTTGGAGATTGCAGGTGCCCAGTTCGCAAACGTATATAGTGCAATTGCAGCAAAAATTGCTTCACTTCAAGCAGAAATTGCCTCCATTCAACAGACTATCGAGCGTCTATTGGCCGAGGAAGCGGCAAGGGAAAAAGAAGAAGTGAAAACTTCCAACTAACAACGGGGGAGATAACTATCATGTCGACCGAAGTGAAGATAGACTATGGAGAAGTTGAAAACCAATTAAGGGAAATGAATAGCAAAACGGAGTCACTCATTCCAAGAGCTGAACTACCGATTACGGGAAATACGATGGATGTCGTGACTAAACAGACGAAGTTGTCGATTCAACTGGAACAGCTTTTGATGAACTATCAAACTGTATTAATGGAGAATAGTAAAACAACGACTAGCTCCGTTGAATTCATGCGTGAATCAGACGAAAAAATAGCGACTGTCGTGCATAGTACATTATCCGGACCGAAGCAGGCGATGTTATAATGAAAGTAGTAGATGTCAGCCCGTTCCACGATGGCTTGCGGCGGAATAATACCATGCTGAATCGTTTGGAAAATGAAATGAATGCAATCGAGACCGCAGTCGAAGGACTCGTTGCGATGGAAGACTCATTGAAAGGGCAAGGTGGTGATGCAATCCGTGCATTTTATGCGGAGTGCCACCAGCCGTTCTTACAGTTTTTCATGACATTCAAAAGCATTTACGTAAATGTCCTCACCCAAATGGATTCTGCACTTGATGCATTGGAGCCGGATGCGAACGGGTTCATCCGTGAAACATTCCTTGAAGGAGAAGTTGAAGCCGGACTTACAGAAATTTCACAACTGACAAGCAGTCTCACCGACGAAGCGAACGACATTATGAATCAGGTCGCCGATATCGTTGCCCTTCCACATTTGAATGATAGTGATGTGCAGGAAGGGGTTCGGGATGCACGGAGGAAACGGGATCATACGATTGCCGATTTGTATGAATTTGATGCGAACCAGACGAGGGCTTTAATAACGATAGAGAATGACCTGAAGACGATGGAAACATGGCTTTCTGATATTGAAGGATTGTTCACTGACGGTGTGACGGCCATCGACTTTCCGATGGATAAATGGGCAGCATTATCATCGAAAAATACTCTTCAGACAGATTTAGCACAACGAACTGCCGGGATGGACGGCGTAAATGGGGGACAAGGATCCGGTGATGAACCTGGCAATCTAGTAGGGGCAAATACTTCTGAAGATGAGCAGATGAAAGCACTCTATGCCGCAATGGAAAAAGAACAACATGTGGGTAATCCTGTGAATGACTACGCAATCGATCCGAATACGGGCGAATACATCATGATGAACCAAGGACTCGTTCGTGTTTCAAAGGATTACGGACCCAAAGAACTGAGCCTCATTGATAAAGCCGGGTTGGGAGTAGCTAACTTCTTAATCCTGGATGACTTAAAAACAATCACGGATCCCGATAGTTCCTACATGGCCAAGGGATTGTCCATGGCCTCGATTACCCCTTTTGGGCCAGCGATAAAAGCGGGTAACGCGGGTATTAGACTTGTTAGAAAATCTTCAATTGTGAAGTGGATAAGTCCTAAGAAAGTTGAAAATGTTACTGGTAAGGGTAAGGGTACGGGTAAAGGTGCATCGAGTAATAATGGAGAAACTATTGATACTATCGATGCTGACAAAGATGTTAACATCGATAACTTCGACTTCGGTAAATTCTTGAAAAAACACAAAGATGATCCACCAGAAGAAATGAAGAATCACCACGCACATCACATTCTATTTAAGAGAGGTAATGGAAAAGCTCAACAAGAGCTTGTTAAGGAAGGACAAGAAATATTAAGAGAATATGATATAGACCCAATTTACGGCCTTGAAAATTTGACTTGGGCACCAAATATAAAAGGTCAACATGATATTACGGCACTTCGAAATGTTGTAGATAAGATTAAAGAAGTGGAAAATAGTGGCGGTGACCGGGATGATATCGTTCAAATACTTGAACGATTAGGTCGTATAGCCGCTCAAAGGAGATAGTGGGAATATGGAAATTATACAACTAGCTAAAGAAATACGTACAGCTATCAAGCAAAATAATGTCGAACGAGTAGTCGAGTTAATTGGTTCAGATATGGAACTCTTGAATTTGGTGACAACATTTGGAACTTTTCTTCATGTAGCAGCCACACATGGAAAGCTTGAAATAGTCAAGAAACTTATAGAGTTAGGTGCTGACATAAATAGGCGCGGTGCTATACTTGGTGGTGGAGCAATTAATGAAGCGGCTTCAGATGGACACATTGAAATTGTGAGATATTTATTGTCCTGTGGGGCTGAATTGGATGTGAGCGAACCAGAAAGGAATCCTTTATTTTCTGCAATTCTGGGTGGACATATAGATATTGTAAAACTTCTGATTGAAAATGGAATTGATATTCATGTGAAGTACACAGGAGAATCTATGAAAAATATGGGTGCATTAGCATTTGCGCATGAACGTGGGCAAAAGGTAATTGCTGATTTATTGGATCCCGATAAAAAAGAAGAATATAAGGATACTAGGCAATATGAAACAACGGAGATTTTAGATTATATAACTGAACAGTTTGGCCCTATTGATCACACAATCAGTGAAATCATCCCTGGCAGTAAGGTAGCGGTTAATGTTCAAGTGATACTGCCATCGAAAGAACATGATTATATAACTCTTGTGACAACTGGGATGAGTGATGTTGCAATGGATGATTCAGAAGGCAGTGAGGAATTTAAGTACGCCGAATTAGTCCTGAAATTACCTGCAAATTCGCCAATCAGTAAAGAGGAAATGAAGAACAAAGATCATTATTGGCCTTTGAAGTGGCTGAGAATGGTTGCGCACATTCCGCATAAATATGATGGTTGGTTAGGTGAAGGGGTTATTCTTCCAAATGGGGAACCGCCAATGCCATTTGCAGCCACTACAGCGTTATCATGTATTTTGGTAAGTGAATCTGAAGATATGGGTAGTATTTTAGATACGGAAAATAGAATAATTAATTTTTATACGTTACTCCCTATTTATGAAGAAGAAAGAGAGATCGCATTACACAATGGGCATGACTTTTTAATGGGGAAATTCGATGAGTTTGGTATTTCAGATGTGCTTGATATAAACAGAAAAAATGTTGGTTTGGAAGGATAATGCTTGGACTATGCTGAATTACTGAGGTGACATAAAACACCATTGATAAATGTCGCATTTTTTAAAAGTACATTTGTCGATGGTGTTTTTGCATGGGGAAAAACGTATATACAGGGGAGGTAAAGTGGGTAGAAATATGGCACATGATAAAACAGTAGAGTCTGTGCATCCGTGGTATCCATCAGAGGAGGAATAAAGTTGGCTTCATAGTTTTAAAATAGGGTATAAGATTGGGAATAAAGACTGGGAGTTTGCAGACTTGAAAAATAAACCAGGAGGTAAATAATGATGGATGAAAATAAGTTGAGTAGTATTTACCAAGATATTGCTCAAACAGTGGTCGAAACGATCCCAGAAGAGTGGTCAAAAGTATTTGTATATGGTGAAATAAACGAAGATGTACGTAAAGCATACTTCTATTATTATCCAGAAAACGACGATTCTCCAATTCATAGCCATAATATCTCGCAGCTTTTTGATATAGGGGAAGAGGTCTATGATGATTTGTGGTATAAACTACTAGAAGGTTTAGAAAAACTTTGGTATGAATTTAAAAATAATAACCAGGAACCTTGGACAAATCTCACATTTATTTTTAACGGTGAAGGTAAATTAAAGATTGACTATGACTACGAGGATTTATCGGAAGCAGATGATTATGAAAGGCGAATTATTTGGAAGTATAAGTACCTAGGGCGTATACCTGAGGATGAAGACGACCAAGAATTCTTAAGGAAGTATTTACAATCAATTGAAGAAAAAGAGAATGAAAACGATAACGAACAATAATTAAAAAATCTTGATTGAACGAATATTAACCGCTCAGTCAAGATTTTTTCATATTGAACTCACATTTCGCAGCCTTCCCCAACCCTAAAGGTATTTTCTTTAATCGTGTCGAAAAGTATATTTACCTCTTTATTCGGACGGCAAAGAAGGTATTGAACTTCACAGCCAACATCCCCTTGTGAGTGGATTTCATTTGATACACTCGCTCAAAAAGCGGAAACCCCTAATCAAATGAGCTGTGCTTACTGTATCTGTTTTATGCCCTTCTTTTTTAAGCCATGCATATACTTTGGACACTGATATCATTTGTAGCACACCAGGCCGTGACGCTGGACTCACCACTCGCTTTAAATGTGTCAATCCGCACCTGCCACATGGCTCGCCGTTCGTCTCTTGTCATGAAAAAACCTCCTAACCATTGATGTTAATGTGATTATCACATAACACTAAAGAGGTTAGAAGGTGGGGAGTATTTGGCGCTTACTTTGATGCGAACCAGACGAGGGCTTTGATAACGATAGAGAATGACCTTTCCATCATGGAGACATGGCTTGAAGATATCGGAAGACTCTTCAAGGAAGGGCTCACCTGCGTCCATTTTGTGTCTAAACAGTGGGCGACAATTACACTGAAAAGTGGATTGAAAACAGCCGTCGATCAACAAACCTCTACGTTTTTAGTGGAAGTAGAGAACAGTGATCAGGCCAATCTCGAAGGTACGGAAATCGACCCCAGACATGGAAAAGGAGCACCATCAGGAAAATTATTCCCAAGGAGGTAAATATATGGCGGAATTCGAACTTATAAATGATTTAGAAAATAAAACCTATAAGGTACCTGAAGATGATATTTTAAAAGCTGAGCATAGGATGGGTATCAGTTTCCCAAATGATTTAAAACAATTATATTTAGAAGTTGGTTATGGTTTTATTAAAGGTCAAAGTACAAATGCGATAAATAGGATACTTGGACCAGGGACTGCAGCAGATTTTAGACTAAGAGAAGGTATTTTTGAATTTGACCCAGATCTCGATGAACTTTATGATGATGAAGATAAACTTATTTTCTTTGAAGTAAACGAAGGTGTATATATATCATTAGATTTGCAAATAGTAAATAATCCGGTATTTTATTTTGATATTCAAATAGCCGAGTCGCTAGAGGATTTCTTCAAGAAATTTCCCAACGATAATGAATATTATATAGATTTAATTGAGGAGTAGGCTTATAAAGTAGGGAAGTATTTGAAAAAAAGAATATGTTAATGTCAACCTGGATAGGCTAAGTACCTTTCAAGGTCTTTTATTTACATAGGTTTTTATGGTTAAAATACTTACATGTTTTAACCTAAATTCTATGAAGGTTAGCAAACTTATGAATTTAGCTATAGGTGATATTTATCCTCCAGGCAAATAATCTAGTAGGAGGTTTTAGTTTTGTGGTAAAAATTGTTGTCCAGAATACAAAAAAATGAAGAGGAATATGGAGACACACGTAGAAAGCCGGCGACCAACAAAGAACTAGAGAATATGAAACAAACTATCAAAGGAGATTTGTCGACATGACTTCACCTGAAATGTGGTTAATCAGCATCAGGTACCTGTCAATCATTCAATTGTGAAACTTTATAACAATCATGTTTTTTCCGGTGATTGTAGTCCATGTAATTACAAGGATAGTGTAAATATGGAAAAATGAACTGGATGTAACTACAAAAATTTCCATATAAAATTACTAAACTTCATAAGAAATTCAACAATAATAATGCCTTTGAACCTATCAAAGACAAGATACAGATTTATGTATTTGATAGATTCCTTTTTCATATATACCGATGGCGCTATGAAAGTAGTAAATATCAGCCCATTCCACGATGGCTTGCGGCGGAATAATACCATGCTAAATCGTTTGGAAAATGAAATGAAAGCAATCGAGACCGCAGTCGAAGGACTCGTTGCGCTGGAAGATTCATTGAAAGGACAAGTGGGAGATGCGATCCGCGCATTTTATGCGGAGTGCCACTTGCCGTTCTTAAAGTTTTTCATGACGTTCAAAAGCAATTACGCAAATGTCCTCACCCAAATGGATTCCGCACTCGATGCACTGGAACCGAATGCGAACGGGTTCATCCGTGAAACATTCCTTGAAGGAGAAGTTGAAGAAGGACTTACGGTAATTTCTAGACTGACAAGCAGTCTCACCGACGAAGCGAATGACATTATGAATCAGGTCGCCGATATCGTTGCCCTTCCACATCTGAATGATAGTGATGTGCAGGAGGGGGTTCGGGATGCACGAAGGAAACGGGATATTACGATTGCCGATTTGTATGAATTTGATGCGAACCAGACGAGGGCTTTAATAGCGATAGAGAATGACCTTTCCATCATGGAGACATGGCTTGCAGATATCGAAAGTCTCTTCAAGGAAGGGCTCACCGGCGTCCATTTTGAGTCTAAACAGTGGGCAGCAATTACACTGAATAGCGGATTGCAAACAGGAATTGATCCACAGACCTCTGCGGTTGCGGGGGGCCTAGGGAATAGTGATCAGGATAATCTGATCGGCACGGAAATCAAAGCAGGAGCCTTCCAGGCACTTGAAAGTAAAAGAACCGAGACAATCGAGCGTGGGGCTTATGGAAGCTACAACCTGTTAAAATTCCACATCTATGAAAATGGCCTGATTATTAAGGAATACCAACTTGGGACAAGAAAGCAGATTCAATACGAAGTGGTTAAAGAAGTGGAAGAAGAATTCGATGACGGTGGTGTTCGTGAGCTCGACAACTATTTTGAAGGTACGAAGCTAGCATTTGTGGATTATATCCATCCGAGGGCAATCATCCAAAAAGGCTTCAAAAAAATGGCGCTGGCTATCATCCCTGGAGTTAAGCCATCCAAATATAAAGGGAATCTTTCCGTTAAGAAGACTTCTGCAGTTGAAAATAAGTCTAAGGGTACTGGTGAAAATGTACAGGATAAAATTAATTACCCTAGCAAACCACATACTAATAAAACACCTGGACATTGGGAAGCAATGATAGATAAAGCTGATGAATTGGCCAAGAAGGATGATGTAAGTAAAATTTATTTAAACAAAGGTCTATCAAACGAAATACCAGGAATTAAACCAAATCGAAGACCTGATATAATGGTTGTTAGGAAAGATCGAAAAATTGATTAATATGAGGTTCCAAGTAAAACAGATAATGTGGAAGACTTAATTGAGAGAATGGAAGATAATCAAAGACTCTTGATAGATAGAGCTGGAGACATATTCATTTTACCGCCAAAAAAGTAAAAAGAGATGAGGTTTAGTGATGGAAGAGAGATTAACAACATCAATTGTATTATATGGTGAGATTGATTCCTTTGATTCTGAAAAGTGGTTAGATTTTTATAAATATGTTATAAATTTTATTAATTCACTTAATTTCGAGCCGAATTATATGGCCGTTTCTGGGGTGTCAATTAAAAGTAGCAAGATAACTTCACTAAAAAGAATTGAAAGGAAATTTTGTGAATCAGTGGAAAAAGGTGAAGAAATTTCATCTGTGTCTATATATAGTCTTCCAGAAGATTATGAAATAGCTGCTTTTGATTATAACGTATATATATGTAGGACTAATAGGTTGAAATATTCACATATAATAATTACGTTACCCAATGAAATATTTGACAAAGTTGATTATAAGGGGGTAATTGAAGAATTGAAAAAAAATATAGAATTCGAAAATGGTGAAGTGTTTAAGTTGTTAAATTTGGAGAGTCCCCACCTATATGCCTCCAAAGCAAACGATCCATCTTCATTTAAGACCTTAGATGTCATTTTAAAATTCTAAACATAATTTTACCTTGATTGGCTTATTACCTTTCAAGACTTTTTTCTTGATCCCACGATTTATGGTTGTAATATATTGATTTTGAAGTAACTGCTCATGATGTTAAACTGACAAACCTTCTTTATCTTGGATTGTCGGCAAACAACAAGAATAGGGTGTATGTAAATATAGCTAATAGGGGTCATAAATATGAATAGCAGGAAAGGATGAGAATTACTAGTATATTTGATGCGGTTTGAGCGCACTAATCCACGGACGGGAATATCGTCGATTTTGAATCCCCTCTTGAGCGCCAAAACAATTCCATTTAAATTATTTACTGCCTGTATCATTTGCTGTACGAATCGGAAGTCAGGTTCTAAACGAGATAACTTCTGATAGTGTAATTATGAAAAAAATGAACTGGATGTACTTACAAAGCTTTTCATAGAAAATGGTGTAGACTTTACTGATCTTCATCAGAAATTCAACAATATAAAATGCCTTGGAACCTATCAAAGAGAAGATACAGATTTATGTATTTGATAGGTTCATTTTCATATATACCGATGGAGCTATGAAAGTAGTAAATATTAGCCCATTCCACAATGGCTTGCGGCGGAATAATACCATGCTGAATCGTTTGGAAAATGAAATGAAAGCAATCGAGACCGCTGTCGAAAGACTCCTTGCGCTGGAAGATTCATTGAAAGGACAAGGAGGAGACGCAATCCGTTCATTTTATGCGGAGTGCCACCTGCCGTTCTTACAGTTTTTCATGACATTCAAAAGCATTTACGTAAATGTCCTCACCCAAATGGATTCTGCACTTGATGCATTGGAGCCGGATGCGAACGGGTTCATCCGTGAAACATTCCTTGAAGGAGAAGTTGAAGCCGGACTTACAGAAATTTCACAACTGACAAGCAGTCTCACCGACGAAGCGAACGACATTATGAATCAGGTCGCCGATATCGTTGCCCTTCCACATTTGAATGATAGTGATGTGCAGGAAGGGGTTCGGGATGAACGGAGGAAACGGGATCATACGATTGCCGATTTGTATGAATTTGATGCGAACCAGACGAGGGCTTTGATAGCGATAGAGAATGACCTGAAGACGATGGAAACATGGATTTCTGATATCGAAGGATTGTTCACTGACGGTGTGACGGCCATTGACTTCCCAATGGATAAATGGACAGCATTATCGGCGAAAAATACACTTCAGACAGATTTAGCGCAACGGACGGCCGGGATGGACGGCGTAAATGGGGGACAAGTATCCGGTGATGAACTTGGCAATCTAGTAGGGGCGAATACTTCTGAAGATGAGCAGATGAAAGCACTCTATGCCGCAATGGAAAAAGAACAACATGTGGGTAATCCTGTGAATGACTACGCAATCGATCCACATACGGGCGAATACATCATGATGAACCAAGGACTCGTTCGTGTTTCAAAGGATTACGGACCCAAAGAACTGAGCCTCATTGATAAAGCCGGGTTGGGAGTAGCTAACTTCTTAATCCTGGATGACTTAAAAACAATCACGGATCCCGATAGTTCCTACATGGCCAAGGGACTGTCCATGGCCTCGATTACCCCTTTTGGGCCAGCGATAAAAGCGGGTAACGCGGGTATTAGACTTGTTAGGAAATCTTCAATTGTGAAGTGGATAAGTCCTAAGAAAGTTGAGAAGGTTAGTGGTACGGGGATAGGTAACTCAAAATGGAAATCAGCGGAATTATTAGATGAACTGGCGAATAATGGTGTAAAATATAACCCTGATGAACTGATGGCTATTACAAAAACAGCAAGTGGTAAATTAGCCTGGATTGAAAAAGGTAATTCAAATGCTGGTTTCGAACATGTAATGCTTCATGCAGATGAGTTTGCAGCAAAGGGAATTAAATCAAATGAAATTCCAGATTTGCTGATGGAGGCGTTAAGTAAAGGGAAAGTTGTTGGAACTCAAGGTCGAGGAAACGGAAGACCAATTTATGAAGTAGTTTTCAACGGACAGAAACAAAGAGTTGCTATAACTGTTGGAAATAATGGTTTTATTGTAGGGGCAAATCCAAAATCATTACCATAATAAAAAGGGGGAGAACCATGAACATTATTAAGATATTTCTGGAATATCAATGCTACCCAATGTGGATATATAATGAACAAGGTGAATTAGTTGATAATGACTTAGTTGGAGAACTTGAGGATGAAGACGAAATTGATAATATGCTTTTAGAGATACAGAATATATACGATAGTCTCTTTGAAGACAATGCTATCAATTTTGAGTTCAAAGGATTTTCAAATGAAAATGAAAAGACCGTGTTTTTTAAGAAGGTAGAAAACACTATAACCTTAATTAAGGGGAAATTGGGGGATAAGTATTTAATTGAGAATAACGTAAAAATTTAATGAAATATAGTGAAGAAGACAGAATAGTGGAGTTAGTTGAATTTGGTGTTCACAATGTGACGAATCATAATGGTGGAAGAACCCAAAATCATTGGGCAAATAGACCAGGTGGAAGGGGGGAAATATGAAAATAGAAAAAAACTCGTATATACATGCACCTAGCAATGAGCGAATAAAAAAATTAGAGAATTACAGTAATGTAATATATCCAGAGTCATTCTTAGAGTTTATTAAACACTATAATGGTGGGATTCCTATAACTAATAAATTTCTTGTCAATGGCAAAGAAAATGTATTAGAACGCTTTTTATGTATTTCTGAAAACCCTAAGGAATCAGATTTAGGCGAGTATGATATTGCTGTTGTCTTAAGTCAAATTGACGATAGATTGACAGATAATCCAGAGTTGATTGGAGATGAATTAATCCCTATAGCCACCGCATTTGGTGGGGACTTCATTTGTTTAGATTTCCGGGAAAATATGATTCCAACAGTATCTCTTTGGTTACACGAGGAATCCGATACTTTTTATCCGGCCATAATATATGTAAGTGCTAATTTCGAGAGTTTTCTTGAGATGTTGAAAGAATAAACTTGGTAATTAATAGTCTGAATTGTTTCTGGAAGACCACAGTTATTCATGACTGTGGTCTTCATTTTTTAATTTCTAGATATTTTAGTTCACTAGAATTGTATTAATGCATAAGGAATGTTTTTAAAGACAGAATATTATAAAAATAGTTGAAAAAAGGTGTTAGGTTCTATGGCAAGCCTGAATCATTTTACAAGCAGGAACCTTTCACTTATGACTTGTTGGGATGGAAGATTCATTGAAAGGACAAGGGGGTGATGCAATCCGTGCATTTTATGCGGAGTGCCACCTGCCGTTCTTACAGTTTTTCATGACGTTCAAAAGCAATTACGTAAATGTCCTCACCCAAATGGATTCCGTACTCGATGCACTGGAACCGAATGCGAACGGGTTCATCCGTCAAACGTTCCTTGAAGGAGAAGTTGAAGAAGGACTTACGGTGATTTCTAGACTGACAAGCAGTCTCACTGACGAAGCCAACGACATTATGAATCAGGTCGCCGATATCGTTGCCCTTCCACATCTGAATGATAGTGATGTGCAGGAAGGGGTTCGGGATGCACGGAGGAAACGGGATATTACGATTGCCGATTTGTATGAATTTGATGCGAACCAGACGAGGGCTTTAATGACGATAGAGAATGACCTTTCCATCATGGAGACATGGCTTGCCGATATCGAAAGTCTCTTCAAGGGCGGGCTCACCGACGTCCATTTTGAGTCTAAACAGTGGGCGGCAATTACACTGAACAGTGATTAGAATAATCTGATCGGTACGGAAATCAAAGCAGGAGCCTTCCAGACACTTGAAAGAGTTGCATTTACGGGAGAGGAATTCCTTATGTCGACCAAAGTTCTATAGATTTTGAGATAGAACATACCTATGAAAAATTATAGAGCGTTCATATTCGCCCTCGATGTGCGAACGATTTTCTATTAAATTTATAAAAAGTTTCCGTTTGTATGGTCTTTGAAATTTGTTTTGAAAGAACCGGTAACTCAGGACTATCAATAAAAGAAACCAATAATCCACCATTTGCCTAAGCCGTAACAGCTTTGAAACCACTCGACTTCTGTTAAATCTGTATCTTTCCGAATGTACTCATCGTATTTGAAGTGCAGTATAGGGAAGTGCGTGAACTTACTAAATCTCTGAGTCTTTTGATAGGCATACATTACCCTCTTTGATCTGTTTGGATTTTCTTGAAAAGTTAACAAAGTAAATGCCAAGTAAAATCAGAAATGCTCCAATAAAATGGTGGAGGAGGAACGCCTCTTGAAGAAAGACCACCCCTGCTAAAACTGTGATGAGTGTGGCCAAATTACTAAAAATGCTCATTTGCACTGCTGGAATTTTAGCTAACACATAGTTTGAGAGAAATGACGTCAACAAAGATGAAAGCAGGCTTAAATATAGAATACTGAGTATAAACTCTCGGGAAGCAAACGATTCAAAATAACTTTCTACAGAACCATTCAATATCCGGCTTCCAAGGGAAAATGCATTAAAGAAAACAAATCCAAACAATGTGATGATATAGGTAAGCTGAAAAGGTGTGTAGTGCTTTGTTAACTTGCGGACAAGCACATGGTAAAAGGCGATGGAAAGAGACGAAAAAATAATTAGGAGACTTCCCCAAAAATTAGTGAGTCCTTGTTCTCCATTCATATTAATCATCAGATATACGACGCCTACGACAGAAAAAGCAATGCCCAATTTTTGTTTACTTGTCGAAGATTCCTTCAATAATAGGCTAGCAAGTATCAATGTGAATATGGGTACAATCGCTTGAAAAATTCCAGCCTGGGAAGAAGATATATAGCTGAGCCCATATACTTGAAATCCGAAAAACAATACTGGATACAACAAGGCAATCATGAGAAACAAGGAAAGATGCTGCTTCTGAATCCGTATCCGTCTTTTTTGAAAAAGCAAAATAAGGCTTGCACCGACCCAGGCAATCGTGAAGCGGTGGGCTAAAGTTTCAAGTGGGGACGCTGTGCTTAATGTCCACTTAACAAACAAGAAAGATAAACCTATAATAATTGAAAATGAAATAGCTGCTATCAATGTCTTGGGATGCATGGTTTCCCTCCTTTTCTTCATTAGGTTAAGCATATAGGTATTCCTATACCGAAGTTTCGAAAAAAAATGTAACTGTACCGGTACAGTAAAAGGGTATAATGAGGAAAAGTTCCAAGTGGATTGAATAAGGAGGTCAGGTAGATGAGAAAGTACATGCTTGTTTACCAAATGCTAAAAGAACAAATTGAAACGGAACAGTTGCAGGCAGGTCAGAAAATATCTTCTATTCGGTCCCTCAGCGAACGTTTGGGTGTAAATAAAACAACGATTATTGCTGCACTACAAATGTTAGAACAGCAACACCTGGTATACGCTGTTCCGAAAAGTGGATATTACGTGATGGATCATCTAAAAATGGTAGAACCAAAAATGAATTATGCCTATGATTTTGCGACAGCTACTCCAACGTGGCATGCTTTCCCATTTCAAGATTTCCAACACTGCATTAATAAAGCGATTGATACATATCAGGAAGAATTATTTAACTATGGGACACCTCAGGGAATGCCAGCCTTACTGAACGAAGGCAGAAAGCTTTTAGAGGATTACCAGGTATTCAGCAAACCGTCCCAGTTATTCATAACTTCTGGTATTCAGCAAGCACTATTCATATTAAGTATGATGCCCTTTCCTAACGGAGGATCAACAATTCTGGTTGAAGAGCCAACCTATCACCTCTATCTTCAGCAACTTCAAACCTACAATTTGTCAGTAAAGGGAATCAAACGCAATACAGAAGGAATAGACTTAGAAGAACTGGAACGGATATTTCAGCAAGGGGATATTAAATTCTTCTATACCATGCCAAGATTTCACAATCCTTTGGGGTGTTCCTATGATACTGCGACGATAAAGGCGATTGTCAAACTCGCAAAAACATACAACGTCTATCTGGTGGAGGATGATTACTTGGCTGACTTTGAATACCGTCAGCGCAGAGATCCGCTTTATGCTTTTGATGCTGAAGAAATGGTCATTTACTTAAAAAGCTTCTCCAAAATCATGTTTCCTGGCTTGCGTCTTGGCCTCGTTGTCTTACCCTCTCAATTGGTCCCTGTATTTCAGAAGTTCAAGAATACAACTGACATTGACAGCTCTATGGTCTCACAGGCAGCGCTAGCTCTTTACCTTAAAAGCGGCATGTTTGCTCATTACCAAGAGAAGGTGAGCAAGGCTTATATCGGGCGCGCTAAAGTCTTACAAGAGGCACTAGAAAATCACTTACCCGAAATAGAAAAAGCCGCTGAACTAGTGATGCACACTAGTCTAAAAGTTCCTCCGAATATCAATTTGGGTTCTTTAATTGAGGATTGCCGCAAAAATAATGTTTTTATCGAAGCTGTGAACGGGAATTACTTAGAAGGAAGTTATGTCGACAGAATTTTAAAACTGAATGTTTCCAATCTACATGTTGACTGGATTGACGGAGGCATACAACTCATTGCTGAACAATTAAGAAGTTCAAACCATTACTTCCAATGAGCCAATTAAAGAGTCAACGTATGATTCAATTCAAAGCTGTTTCATAACTTAATACCTTTTTCTATCAGAACCAAAAAGAGATTAAGGATATTTTTCCATGACCTTTTTACATATCTCACATTTCTGTTTGAACAACTAGCCAATGTAGATACAGAAGATATTAATGTTTTGATCAGCTACTTCCAAATAAGTGTGGATTATATTTTACGCTTACGTTATATACACAATAGTCATATGCGGATTGCTACCCATGCTTCATGTTATCTAAACAAACCAATGATTGGTATCGAGAAAAGTTATTTGAAACTACAGGATATCGATTTTGTAATGGTTGAAAATTAGAAAGGCGCATATACAGATATAGTAATTAAAAATGATCTATATGGAAGATACTTATGAGCGAGAGAAAATGTAAAATCCATTTTTGTTTCCAACGGCAACTGGATGGAACAAGTTATAAATTGAATACATTAAGTTGAAAAGCATTTCTTTGTAATGAAAATGCTTTTTTTCTATGTCTAAAATTAAAAGGATATTCATATAACGATAAAAATATGGTTGAAAATGATAATAGTTTATTGTTAAACGATAAAGCGTGTGCTAAAATAATATTAATAATAGATAAGTGAGGTGTTTTTTTTTGAAACAAGGTTCAACACTCTTTTTAAAGATAGCTGTATTTCTTATTGGAATCCCAGTTCTTGCTTTGTGCATATTCGGGTTACCTTGGTTAACTAATAATCCAGTAGATCCAGACTATGCCCACATACTATATCCCATTTTAATAGGCATGTATGTATCAGTTATCCCGTTTTTCTTTGCATTGTATCAGGCATTTAAACTTTTAAGCTATATTGACAAGAACCAATCTTTCTCTGAACTGTCTGTCAAATCTCTGAAAAAAATCAAGTTTTGTGCAATGTCAATCAGTGGTTTGTATGTTGTAATTATCCCATTTGTTTATCTTATAGCGGATCTAGACGATGCTCCAGGTCTCATAATAATAGGAATGGTTCCTATCTTTGCTTCAATGGTAATCGCAGTATTCGCTGCTGTTCTTCAAAGACTTTTACAAGAAGCGATTGATATAAAATCGGAAAATGACTTAATAGTCTGAGGTGATAACGATGGCAATTATAATCAATATTGATGTGATGCTGGCTAAAAGGAAAATGAGCGTTACGGAACTTTCGGAGAGGGTTGGAATTACGATGGCTAATCTTTCTATATTGAAAAATGGAAAGGCAAAGGCGGTTCGACTATCGACTTTAGAGGCGATTTGTAAGGCTTTAGACTGTCAGCCTGGAGATGTTTTAGAATACAAAAGTGATGAAGACACGATGCTTAATTGATAGAGCCTCTGGACGCTGGAGGACTCCCGCAGTCACCGTCATATAGACGAATTGATGGTAATTGCATATATTTAAATAAGGATAACCTTGCTATATCGGCAAGGTTATCCTTATTTATATTAAAGAAAATATACTATATTTGTTGAATTAAAGAATCCCATTGAAGCTGTGGCGCTCAATAAGGAGAGAGTTGTAATTCGGGGTGTGGATTGTAGAACGCTTTGCGCTTTGGGATGTCTTTACCGCGCCTTCGCTAGGGTGTTCATTATCGAGAGAAATGTGATTTTGAGATGTACATGCTGAGATTATAAGGTGATTACTAGTTGTTATTAATTATATTCAAGAAAGACGCACTCCAGGTTGCAGAGCTCATCACAAATTATGAAATGCTCTTTCTCACATAGACCCATCCAGCGAAGGCGCGACTTCGTGGTAGCCGGAGCGATAAGACTGAAAGGGGTCTTCTTTCTGGCTTATCGCGGGAGGCATCCACAAAGCGTCCAAGCGGTATTGGCGGGAATTCTAATTAGTTCTAAGTATCGGGATTTTTTCAGTGATCTCCCAAAAGTCCTTGTAAAGCGCATACGCCGTATTCATTTATAAAAAGAAATCCAAATTTAAGACAATCAACGTTGCCCTCCACCTCCCGTAACGATGCGATTATTGAAGGTCCACTACAATCAAATACTGCACCAAAAAACTAATCTCACTTTAACTTCTGTAAGCTGTTGACAATCTTCTAAAAAGTATCTAGTATATAAATGAGAGTGATAATCGTTATCAATTAAATTTAACGTATAACTAATCCTTAGAAAAGTAAAAGAAGGAAAGAAACCTTAATCAATCGATACGATTACATATAGAAAGGAAGTACTGAAAATGTCAGCTATTACAGTAGATCAAGTTGCGATTGGTTATTCAAGCACACTAATAATTGATGAATTAAGTGTGTCTATTCCTGAAAAAAAGATAACTACGATCATTGGTCCGAATGGCTGTGGGAAATCTACTTTATTGAAAGCGATTTCGCGCGTATTGAAAACGAAAAGCGGTGCGGTCTATCTTGATGGACGTGCAATCCATCAGTTAGAAACGAAAGAAGTAGCCAAGAAGATGGCGATTTTGCCACAGTCAGCTAACGCTCCAGGGGGACTTACTGTATTTGAATTGGTTTCCTATGGCCGTTTCCCGCACCAAAGTGGCTTTGGTTCATTAAAGAAGGAAGATTATGAGTATATTTACTGGGCAATTGAAGTAACCGGATTAAATGAGTTTAAGGATCGCCCTGTTGAAGCATTATCAGGTGGACAAAGGCAACGCGTGTGGATTGCGATGGCGCTTGCGCAGGACACTGAAATTCTAATTCTCGACGAACCGACTACATATTTAGATTTAGCGCATCAACTCGATATCTTACTTCTCCTACAGCGACTTAATGAGGAGGAAGGCCGGACAATTGTCATGGTTCTTCACGATTTGAATCATGCATCCCGTTTTTCTGATTATTTGATTGCCATGAAAGATGGCACATTAGTAAAAGAGGGGACACCAGAAGAAGTGATGACTTGTGCTAATTTACAGCTTGTATTTAACATAGACGCCAGGATTACAACTTGTCCATTTAGTGAAAATCCAATTTGTCTATCGTATCAATTGTGTCAGAAGGAACGGTAACCCTTTTTCTCAATGAGGTATGCCGTTTGTAAGTTCGTTTTGGGGAGGAAAATGTATGTCTGCTTCAGCAGAGGTTTCTGCCGAGATAGAAAAGCTAACAGAAATTAAGAAACACTCACATCCAATTGTGGCTGTTGTTGTTTTATTCGGAGGCATGTTTGCATTACTTGTTGCAATTGGTCTATCCATTTCATTTGGAGCTGCAGACATTAAGTTAGCAACTGTTTGGACGGCTGTGTTTCATTTTGATCCTGATCTAACACAGCATCAAATTATTCGAGAAATACGCATGCCGCGCGTTCTTGGTGCTGCAATGGTTGGATCATGTTTTGCTGTAGCTGGTGCACTTATGCAGGGGATGACTCGGAATCCACTAGCGGATTCCGGTCTTTTGGGCTTAAATGCAGGTGCTGCATTTATGCTGGCACTCTGTTTTGCTTTTTTGCCCGGCCTACCATATATGTACTTAATCATGTATTCCTTTTTAGGTGCTGGTTTAGGTGTTGGAATCGTGTATGGAGTCGGCTCGATGTCACGAGGCGGTTTGACTCCAATGCGACTTGTCCTTGCTGGGGCTGCAGTAAGCGCATTGTTAGGAGCACTTAGCGAAGGAGTTGCCCTTTATTTTCGTATTGGGCAAGATTTAGCCTTTTGGTATGCTGGCGGTGTATCGGGAACGAAATGGGTTCATCTCCAAATCATGACCCCATGGATTATCGTTGCAATGATTGGTGCACTGATTCTTTCACGTTCAATCACACTCTTAAGCCTTGGAGAAGAAGTAGCAATTGGACTAGGACAACGAACAAAGACGATTAAACTAGTTGGGATGATTATTGTGCTAATCCTAGCTGGAGCTGCTGTTTCTGTAGTAGGGGCAGTTGGTTTTGTTGGATTAATCGTTCCTCATCTTACTCGTTTTCTAGTTGGTCATGATTATCGTTGGATTATTCCTTGTTCAATTGTGCTGGGTGGTCTTTTAGTAGTTTTGGCTGATCTCGGAGCACGAATGATTAATCCTCCATATGAAACACCAATTGGCGCATTGATTGCGTTAATCGGGGTTCCGTTCTTCCTGTATCTTGCACGAAAAGGAGGAAAAGAACTATGAAAGAAAAGATTAATATGACAAAGAACCAACATCGGGCAAAGACTAAAAATCTGATGATTATCGGTGTTCTTGGATTGCTCATTGTCGTTGCTTTCATGATTAGCATGAATACCGGTTTTATTAAATTGACACCGCTTGAAGTGATCCGAACGTTGTTTGGGTTTGGAACGGAGAAGCAACACCTCATTCTATTTGAATTTCGATTACCTCGTATAGTTATTGCAGTATTGGTAGGGATGGGACTAGCAGTTTCGGGCTGTGTGCTACAAGGGATATCCCGTAATGCTTTGGCGGATCCGGGCATATTGGGGATTAACGCAGGTGCTGGGCTAGCTGTCATGCTATTTATATCATTTTTCCCATCAACTACAGCTACACCTGTCTTTTTACTTCCTGTTTTAGCGTTTTTAGGAGCAGGAATAACAGCGGTGATCATTTATTCGTTAGCTTATAAACTACATGAGGGAATTTCACCTATGCGGCTACTGCTCACGGGTGTGGCAGTAGCGGCCGGTATTAGTTCGGTCATGATTGTTTTAACACTGCGCTTAAGTCCAGAGAATTATCAATTTGTTGCTACTTGGTTAGCGGGCAGTATTTGGGGGTCAAATTGGAAATTTGTGCTGTCCTTGTTGCCCTGGATCCTCGTTTTAATACCATTTGTATTTTCGAAAGCACGTGTATTAAACGTACTAAATTTAGGAGATTTAACAGCAGCTGGCTTAGGTGCCTCGATTGAAAAAGAGCGGCGTATATTACTTGCTGCAGCTGTTGGATTAGCGGGAGCTAGCGTGTCAGTTAGTGGTGGTATCGGATTTGTAGGGCTGATTGGTCCTCATTTGGCACGTCAATTAGTCGGATCTAGACATCAATTTTTAATACCAGCTGCAGCTTTGACCGGGGGGTTGTTAGTCCTTGTTGCGGATACACTTGGTCGTTGGATACTACAGCCATCAGAGATACCAGCAGGAATTGTCGTCGCTGTTATTGGGGCACCGTACTTCCTTTACCTATTGTCACGCTTGAAAGATTGATGTATCTGAGCCATCGTCTGTGTAAAAATCCTTATGAAGTTATTGTACTCTATAGAATTGTTATTTCTTTGATAAAAAAATGAATAGTAGGAGAATGAATCGATGTTAACTAATAAAAAAAGAACTGTAATCATGTCTAGTTTTCTAGCACTATCACTAACTTTAGTTGGGTGTGGCGACACTAGTGAAAATGGTGCCAAAACCAAAGATACCAAAACAGAACAGGCAGCTGAAGAGCTTTCAACGGAACGAATACTAACAGATGCAATGGGGCATGAAGTGACAATACCTGCAAAACCTGAGCGTATTATTGCTTCTTATTTAGAAGATAATTTAGTAGCACTCGATATTACGCCTCTTGCACAGTGGACAGTAAATGACGGCGCATCGATTCAAAATTATTTACAAGACTATTTAAAAGACGTACCGACAATTCCATATGACCTTCCATTTGAAGTCGTGACAAGCTTTTCTCCGGATTTACTCGTTATGAGCTCTGCGGAAGCAGTGGAGGGGGGGAAATACGAGCAGTATTCAAAAATTGCGCCTACATATGTGCTTGAAGTAGAGAATAACAGTGATTGGCGCGAAAAATTATTAAAAGTAGGTGAGATTTTCGAGAAAACGGATGAAGCAAAACAGGTATTAGAAGAATATGAGAAAAAAGCAACGGACTCAAAGAAGATTATACAGGATTCGATTGGCTCTGAATCAGCTGCAGCTGTTTGGCTCGTTAATAATACATTCTTTATAGTTAGCGAAAATGTATCCAGTGGAGCTGTCTTATACGGTGATCTTGGTCTTTCAACTCCAAATGTAGTCAAAGAAATTTCAAGCACCGCTACAGGAAATTGGTCGGAGATTTCCTTAGAACGATTAGCTGAACTAGATGCAGATCATATCTTCTTGATTAATAGTGATAAAGGAAATGGCGCAGAAATGTTACTGGATCCAGTATGGAAAAATATACCGGCCGTGAAAAATGGACATATTTATGAATATGCCGCTGAGACTAGCTGGTTATATTCAGGACCGATTGCTAATACTCAAATTATTGATGGTGTTGTAGAATCACTTACCAAGTAAAACTCGTATAGAAGAGAATATAATCAACTCCAATTTTAAACAATAACACGTTAAAATTGACGTAGTTGGCTATATTTTTTTATATGCCATTGAGAATGAAAATCGTTATCAATAAGGAGGATATCAATGTTTAAGAATAAATCTCAACTTATCTTTAGTCTATTACTCGTTATACTTACTATAATGATTGCTGCTTGTGGAAGTTCGAGCAGTCAAACATCAGATACTAAGAAAGGTACGGAAGAAGCAAAGAATGATAAGTCTGAAAGTGAACAACCAGAAACAAGAATTGTTAAAACAATTCACGGCGATATTGAAATACCGGCAAACGCAAAAAGGATTGTTGTAGATAGCTATTTACCTACACTACTTATTCTTGGAGAAAAACCAGTTGGTGCAACAAAAACAGATCTTGAGAACGTACATATACAGGATTTGATAACTGGTATTGAGAGTACCGGCGAGAGTGCTGTGGAAACAATATTGGGTTTAAATCCAGATTTGATTATTAGTGCGGATTCTGAAAAAAGCACATTTGAGAAGTTTTCCAAAATGGCACCTACTGTGATTATTCCCTACGAAACATATAGCGATGCTTACGAGGAAGTAAGAGCAATTGGGGAGATGCTAGGCAAAAGCAAAGAAGCAGAAGAATGGCTGACTTCTTTTGATGAGAAAATTCAACAACAAAGAGATAAAGTCAAGGAGGTAATGGGAGAGGGAGAAACAGTTTCTATCTTCGGCGCATTCGGTAAAGACTCGTACATCTATGGTGATGGCATTTATCGAGGCGGACAAGCAATCTACAAGCATCTTCAGTTAACTCCGCAGGAGCGTATTAAAACAGAGTTAATAGATGCTGGGGAGACATTCAAACAAGTTTCCTTTGAAGTACTGACTGATTATGCTGGTGATTATATCTTTTTCGATCAATCACATGGTGGTACGTTAGATAAAGAGGATCTTGTTTGGGAATCTGTAGATGCAGTCAAAAAGAATAATGTTTTCTATCTTGATGGAAAACGGTTTTGGCCATATGATCCGATTGCTGTGTTAGCACAAGCGGAAGAAGTAGCGGATATGCTTGTCGCTAAGAAACAGAACGAAAAATAATTCATAAAGGCTAGGCTAGTTCTGTATGGGGCTTGATGTCAGACCTAGCCTCTTAACATTTTCACCAAGTGAATAGTTGATGAAGGCCCCACACAAAAACAATAATGTAAGGAACGTGATACCTATTGCTAAAACGTTTTTTCTCTTATTATAAACCATATAAAAAACTTTTCATTTTGGACTTTTCCTGTGCAGTCATTGCCGCATTACTAGAGTTAGCCTTTCCACTAGCGGTCCATCGTGTAGTGGATGATTTATTACCAAGCTCAAACTGGACCTGGATTCTATGGGGGTGTGTCTCGTTACTTGGAATTTATATTATCAGTGCAGCTCTCCATTATGTTGTCACTTACTGGGGCCATAAGCTGGGCATTAATATAGAATCGGATATGCGAAAAGATCTCTTTACGCATGTACAGAAGTTATCGTTCAGATTTTTTGATAATAATAAAACAGGTCATTTAGTTTCTAGAATGACAAACGATTTAATGGATATTGGTGAAATCGCGCATCATGGACCGGAGGATTTCTTCATAGCACTTATGACACTCACTGGTGCATTTGCAATTATGTTCACGATAAACCCAGAATTAGCTGTACTCACTTTTATTATTGTTCCACTTATTATTAGTCTTTCTTTGTACTTCAGTAAGAAAATGTCTGTAGCATTTAGCCGCTTCTTTACGGATATTGCAGATTTTAATGCACGTGTAGAAAATAATGTGAGTGGAATGCGCGTTGTTCAAGCATTTTCCAATGAAGATCATGAAATTGCTCAATTCAATAAAAACAACGTTCGTTTTCGTGATTCAAAGTTAATCGCTTATCGTGTTATGGCTTGGAATTCATCGATTAGCTATATTCTCATGAAAATTGTCACATTGTTTGTTCTACTATGCGGAACATGGTTTGTTATCAATAAAAACATGACGTACGGAGAGTTCCTTGCCTTTATCCTACTGTCGAATGTGTTTTTAGGACCGATTCAGCAAATCAATGGTGTTATTGAAATGTATCCCAAAGGAATTGCTGGATTCAAGCGATTTACTGAAATGCTAGATACAGAGCCAGATGTAGCAGATGCTCCGGATGCAATGGATGTCGGACATTTGGAAGGAAATATAAAGTTCCAGGACGTATCGTTTGGGTATGAAGGTAAAGATAATGTGTTGGAGCATATTAATTTAACGATTCGTGCTGGAGAAACAGTAGCCCTTGTTGGACCATCAGGTGCTGGAAAAACGACGATTTGTAGTCTATTACCTCGTTTTTACGATATAAAGGAAGGTTCTTTACTGATTGATGGAATTGAAACTAGAAAAATGACCCTTGCCTCTCTCCGTGCCCAAATTGGAATTGTTCAACAAGATGTATTTCTATTTGACGGATCGATTCGAGAGAATATCGCATATGGCGATCTAGATGCTTCAGAAGAAGAGATATGGGAAGCGGCGAAAAGAGCTCAGTTGGAAGATATTATTCTTTCTCAATCAGAAGGAATGGATACGATGATAGGAGAGCGTGGTGTTAAACTTTCGGGTGGACAAAAACAGCGTCTATCTATAGCTCGAATGTTCCTGAAAAATCCATCTATCCTCATTTTGGATGAAGCTACATCAGCACTTGATACTGAAACTGAGGTCGCAATTCAACAGGCCTTAACTGAATTATCTAAAGGGCGTACAACACTTGTGATTGCACATCGATTAGCAACGATTAAAAATGCAGATCGGATAATTGTTGTGACAGAGGAAGGTATTACAGAACAAGGCAGTCATCAAGAGTTACTCGATCTAAAAGGGGCTTATAATAGACTACACGAAGCACAATTTGGTGTGTAAAAGAGAACCCAAGCTATGGAAAGAAAATGACACTCTAGCACTTTCTACAGTGTGTACCTTACTTACTTTTAAAAAAGAGTATGCATCTTATCATGCAATGGACTATAAGAAAGAGACTCTTTCTTAAATAAAAAAGACAAGACTCTGGAGAAGACATCAGCCGCCAAAATTGTATCTTTGGCGGCTTTTACACAGATTAGAAGCCCAGCTATTCTCTCGTCCGGAAAAACGTTAGCACTTTGTGTACGTATGCATTTGGAGCGCGAAGGATGAATAAACACCATACGATTATCAAAAAAATGTGTAGGGATGTGATGAACTTGCATTCCTACACACCAAGACATCTTGGTAATCGTATAGAGGTCGTTTAATCCAAAAGCGATCCAATTATACTGTACACGAAGCACCTAGTGTTGGTTCAGTTATTTACTGTTTTTGTTGGTTAATCAGCACATGTGTGATTTTATGTGAGGAAATGATTTCTATATAATTGAGATACTTAGGTATAGTCAATTGTACTGTTACTAGTTGGAAATTAAGTGATTAAGAGGGGATGTAGTGATGGCTAATCATTTATCTAAGCATAATATCTCATTATCTCATACATATTATTACCCTGTAAGCATAGCTAACTGGGAAGGTTCTTTACCTTGTATTGATGAAGAAATGACACGATTCCCTTGTATTCTCGTTATTATAAATGGAAGCGGTTTACTAGATCTTCAAGAACAGCAATACGAATTGTCACGTGGTTGTGTAATGCTATGGCATAATTCCCATGAATTGAAGGTGTCTACACAATTGCATACAAGTTTTAAGGGGACATTGATTAGCTACCGTTGCTTAACGTCTGATGGTATTCAACCGAATGTATTAAAGCATCCTGAACCTCTTCGGAACTGTTCTTTGAACATATTAAGTCTGACGGCCGAGCTAGAAAGGGCTTCGAAACAACTAAGTGAACGTAAACCGTTTCAATTTCAACAATTATTCGTTGAGCTATTAGCGGTGCTATATGATGAACTAGAGGGACAACAACAGAAAAATAACGCGTGGATGGAACAAGTTCTTCATTATGTAGACACACATTTTCATGAGGATGTGACGCGTGAGCAAATGGCAACAATCGCACAAGTAAGCCCTGAACATTTCTCGCGTGCATTTCGCAGACATACTTCTCAAACCTTCAGTGATTACCTTGCCTTGCTACGGATTCGTGCATCTCAGAATAGGCTGCTATACGATATGCCAAAACTAGAGAAATTGGCACAGGAAGTGGGCTATAAAGAAGGTGCTTATTTAAGTCGGAAATTTAAGCAATTGGTCGGTTTATCACCTACCGCCTATCATCAAAAGAAAAAACGTGTAGTTGCTCTTAATAGTAACCATACTGCATGCTTACTGGCATTAGGTATCACGCCAGAGCTAGGCGTATATTCCTCCTGGATGGAAAGTATAAATCCAGTGAATCCCTTGCAAAAACTCTATGAATTTGGAATAAGTACATCCTCTTTTTATAACACCATTGCTTCCACTCGGCCTGATTTAATCATTGATTATTATACTGTGAAGGGGAGCAAAGAACTTCTACCGCTGGCTCCCGTGCTTGGCCTTCCTTTTATGGACATGAGCTGGAGAGAGCAATTTCGCCACATTGCTGACGTTGTAGAAAGACAACAGCAGGTAGAGGAATGGCTCGCACATTACGATGAACAAATATGGGCCTTTAATCAGAAACTGGACCAGCAGCTTGGAAAACGGGGAACGGCAGTATTGTGGGAAATCGGTACAAGTTCTGCTTACAGCATTCATAGTAGCCATGGAAGAGGAAGCCAAATCTTGTATGAAGATATCGGCTTTCGTCCTCCAGGCTCTTTGCTTAAGCATGGTATTGAACAACGGGGGTTTGTAGAGGAAGAGATTGAAGCTATTGCAGACCACCCAGCTGACCATATCTTTATTACTGGGATACCTTCAAATCCAGAGACAAAGAAACGAATGAAGCGCTTATTTCAGTCAGAGTCTTGGCTGAAGATGGAGGCAATCAAACAAAATCGGATGTACTTAATTGAACAGCCAGATTTGTTTTATGGCTATGACCCGCTGTCCTCCCAAGCTCAGTTGCATGAGCTTATGAGGGTGCTAATATCACAAAAATGAAGGGGATTAGATCATTTTAGTGCATAGACAATTCTGTCCAGACCCCTTAATATTATAAGTGATAATGATTATCATTATTAATTAAGGGGGATTTAAAGTTGTATACACAAGAAAACCATCATTGGGGGCAGAGGCTGAGGCTAATTGTTCCGTTAGTATTATTTCTAATCTTGATAGTCCTTTCCGCTTGCGGAGCGACAGAGAAAGCTTCAAATAGCGGAGCGACCGATAAAGTGGAATCGGACCAAAATTCAGGAGCTAACACGAACAGCACTACGAAAACTATTGCTACAGTAAATGGAGAGATTGAAATTCCTATCAAACCGCAACGTATTGTAGCAGAGGAATACCTTGGCAGTCTGATTGCCTTAGATGTTATACCAGTGGGAGCACCGGAACTGACAATTAATAACTATTATTTTGAAAATGAACTTTTGGGTGTTTCTGATACTGGAGTTTACGGAAGTCCGTCTGCTGAAAGTATTCTCGCCCTTAACCCGGATCTTATCATTACTGGAAATGGAGAGAGCTATGAGATTTTAAGCAAAATCGCTCCAACAATCGTTATTCCATATGGTGATTTGAAAAATGCTCACGAGGAACTGACCTTTTTCGGTCAACTACTTGGTAAAGAAAAGGAAGCAGAAGTTTGGCTAAATAATTATGACCAGCAAATTGCAGACGCTAAAGCTAAGGTTGATGCAGCTATCGGCAAAGATGCAAGTTTCTCGATTATGGAGGACATTGACAAATCAACATATGTATACGGTGATAATTTCGGCCGTGGCGGACAGCCAGTCTACCAAGCACTAGGACGCAAACCACCTAGCGTTATTGCCGATGAAATTATGGAGAAGCAATGGGCCGAACTCTCGGCGGAAATGTTAGAAAGTTACGCAGGTGATTATATCATTTTGACTTCCAACAGTCGAACAGTTGCCGATTTTGAAGCAGATCCTGTTTGGGGCAGCCTGCCAGCGGTCAAGAATGGTCACCTCTATGTATGGCCAGAGGAACGTTCATGGTATTATGATCCGATTGCTGTCCTTGCTCAGACAGAAGAGCTTGTAACTTGGCTCACTAGTTTAGAAAAATAGAAAAAGGTGCTCCACAGCCTGTTGTATGGCTTAAGGAGCATCTTTTCTTTGCGATATTATTTGATTACTCAAAGTAGGTTGGCTTTATAAGGGCTTCTTTATTTTTTAACATCGAATTTGATGGATGTCTATTTAGGATTAATAAAATAAGTCACATCTGTTTATTAACTAAAAGTAACCAGTGAATAACATAATCTCCTACTAGGCGCTACTTGTATAGTTGCATTTTTCGATTGCTTCGGATTGAATGACTTCTAGCCATAGTAGGACCCCTCAGTAAATCTGTCACGAATAGTTAGTCGAAAGCGGGCCGAAAATAGTGCAGTGAAAATGAAGGTCATCAAGCCCTACTCCCTAGTATTTTATGCGAATAAATGGTTAATCAACAGACGTGAAAATAAGTTATTGTATTTTTCGATTTTGTCGTATACACTTAGTTAGTGAAAATGATTCTCATTCTCACTTGTGTTGATTAACTTGAGTAAAAAAGTTATTTAGAAAAGGGGTTAACCGATTGTGAAGAAAAACAAATTAATGATCATGACTGCAATGCTATTCTTGCTGGCTTCAATACTAATTGCGTGTAATAAATCAACGACAAAACCTTCAGAAACAGAGAATGAGACAGAAAAAGCAGAAATAGAGCAACAAACCGCAGAAACTCGGTCGTTCGAGACCGAAAGAGGTACCGTTGAAATCCCAACAAAGCCATTGCGAATTGTTACAGATTATTACGGAGGAGAGTTGCTTTCTGTTGACGCAAATGTCGTAGGTGTTGAGCCAACAGCTTTTGACAATCCATTTATTAAGGATTTATTAAAAGATGCCGTCGAGATTGGAACGCCAGTGAATATTGAAAAGGTATTAGAACTAAAACCTGATTTAATTGTTGTTATGTATGATGAAAATTACGAGCAACTTTCGAAAATTGCACCAACAATTCATATTCCATATGGAACGGCAACAAATATTCAAGAAACGATCGAATTGTTTGCAGATATTACCGGAAATCATGAGGAAGCGGATAAATTCATAAGCAAATTTGACCAGAAAGCAAAAGAAGGAAGGGAAAAGCTATCAGCCGTTATTGATGCAGATGCAACATTCGGTATTTATGAATTAACGGACAAAGGTGATCTTTGGATCTTTGGAGACAATGCAGGACGCGGGGGGCAAGCACTGTATAATGCGTTGGAACTTAACATGCCACATGAAAACAACAATGAAGAACAAACACTCCAGCTGTCAATGGAAGTATTACCAGAGTACGCCGCAGACTATATGTTTTTGACAACCTACGATCCTGAGAAAAAAGGAGAGGCTTTAAAGAACTTGAAGGATTCGTCTGTTTGGCAAGGATTGGATGCGATGAAGAATAATCGAGTGTTTTATAACGACTTTGATACATATTACCGATACGATCCGATTGCGATTTATGAGCAAATAGACTTGTTTTTAGACATGCTGATTGAAAATCCAACGAAGTAATTTTTTCATGGTAGTGCTACGTGAGCGTATTTTAACAATATCGTTGTGATTGTTAGTTAAGTATTGAAAACGATTCCACAATGATTTATACTATTAAATAGTGAGAATGATTATCATTATCATTATCATTATCAAAAAGATGAGGAAAGATCATTTCAGGTAAATTTTTACGTTTAGCTAGGCGTAGAGAAGGTATTTCGCCTATAAAGAAAATTGATAATAGATATCGTGGCGACAGATTGTATTTTGGGTACTAGTTTGGCTTTCTCGCGCTGCATAATGACTAAATGAAAAAGGAGCATGGATGATGAATTCAGAACAGTTATATGATGTAACAATTATTGGTGGTGGCCCAGCGGGACTTTTTTCCGCTTTTTATAGTGGTTTAAGGGAAATGAAAACTAAGATCATTGAGTTCCAACCTTATTTGGGCGGAAAAGTGCATGTCTATCCGGAGAAAATGATTTGGGATATTGGCGGACTCACACCGGTTACAGGAGAACGACTGATTGAACAAGTAATTCAGCAAGGATTAACTTTTGAGCCCGAGCTTGTATTAGGGGAAAAAGTAACTTCGATTAACAAAAATGAGGATGGAAATTTTGTTATTCAGACATCTACAAACCAAAAGCATTTGTCCAAAACAGTCATTTTAGCTGTTGGTGGGGGAATCTTGAAACCAACAAAATTAGAAATTGAAGGCGCAGAACGTTTTGAAGTTGCAAATTTGCATTATACAGTGAAATCTCTTGCACGTTTTAAAGGGAAAACCGTATTGATTTCCGGAGGCGGTAATGCCGCTGTTGACTGGGCGAATGAGTTGGAACCGATTGCGGAAAAAGTCTATTTAACTTACCGGAAAGATATGTTGAAAGGGCATGAGGCAGAAGTATCGAAGCTATTCAATAGTTCTGTCGAGTGCTTATTGAATACATCAATCCAAAAACTCATTGCAGCAAGTGACCACGAAACGATTGAGAAGGTGGAGTTAGTTAACGGAGAAGATGGAGATCTGATTCAGCTGTCTGTTGATGAAGTGATTATTAATCATGGCTATGATCGTGATAAAGAATTGACTTCGAATAGTGGGTTAGATATAGAAATGGCGAATGAATACAGTGTTGCAGGCAGTCCCATGAGTGAAACATCTGTACCAGGGCTCTTTGCAGCAGGAGATATTTTGAATCATGAAGGGAAGCTTCATTTAATAGCAGGGGCGTTTCAGGACGCGGCTAATGCTGTGAATAAAGCGAAACAATATATCGCGCCAGATGCTTATGGGCACGGAATGGTCTCTTCACATAATGACATCTTTAAAGAGAAAAATCGTGAATTGGTCAAACATTTGTATGCAGTGAAAAACTAACTTATTTTAATAGTGGCATACCAGCGTGTCTTTCTAACTTAGTATCGAGAAGCGTTGAATTGCAGAGGAAAAAGGAGTAACAAAAGATGAAACCAAAACTATTATTTCACACATTATTTATAATAACGCTTCTATCCTTAGCGCTGGGGGGATGTAGCGAACAAGAAACTAATAAAACAGATTCTGAAACAAAACAATCTGAAAAAGAAGCAAAATCAAGTGAAAGCAAAGAAATGAATACATCTACAAGAATCTATAAGGATGTAACCGGAAGAGAAGTAGAGATCCCCGTCAATCCACAGCGTGTTGTGACGACTCAATATTTAGATGCGATGCTTGCGCTTGGTGTGAAGCCGATTGGCGCACCAACACATGTATTGGACAATAACTATTTAGGCGAATTACAAGCTGGGGTAGAAGACCTTGGAAGTCCATTCAGCATCGAGAAAGTGCTGGAAATGGCACCGGACTTAATTATTTCAGCAGATCCTGAAGAAGTGGAGCAACTAAGTAAAATTGCGCCTACGATTGTCATTCCATGGATGTATGGAGATGTTTTCACTCAATTTAAAGAGGTAGCTAATGTCTTGGGTAAAGAGAAAGAAGCCGATGAGTGGATTGCCAGATTAGATGATAAAGCTGCTGAAGGAAGAGAAAAAATTGCTGGTAAAATAGGTAAAGATCAAGTCGTATCGATTTTTATGACATATGAGAAAGATACACTTAGACTTTATGGCGCACGAAACATTGGTCATGTCCTTTATCGATCATTACAATTAACTCCGCCTTCGTTCATTCAAGAAAAGCTGGCAAAAGACCCTGATTTTGAAGAGTTTGTTTACGAAGATATATCAATGGAGAAGTTGCCGGATTATGCAGGGGACAAAATTATCATGTTAACGTATGGGGAAGAAACACAGCAGAAGGATAGTATGCTTTCTCAAATCGAAGAAAGTTCTTTGTGGAAAAGTATTGACGCTGTAAAAAATAATGATGTCTATTATATTGGTGATGATCCGTGGTTTACATATGCTCCGATTGCAATCGAGAAATCATTAGACGAAGCAATTAAACTCTTGTCTGAGTAACGGAGAAAAGAGAAGCAGGAGAGGTCAACGTCTAAACGAGACGTGATATAAAAAATCTTCTGAATGCCATTTTAATTCGAAAGAAGAAAGGGAACTGTCTTTACGGTCTTTTTACAGACTTAGGAAGACAGTTCTTTTTAATTAAGGCTCTTTTCGTAAAGATTGTTGCTAATAGAGCGTAAATTTAGAGGGGAAAGTATAGAATAAGAGAAAGTAAACGAAAGGGGTGTAAAGTATGAAAAACAACTTAATAGCACTATCTATTTTTTGTTTGGCGTTATCCTTTATGATAGGAAGTTGGTTAATCACTAACGAATTAAGAGAAAATTCAACCAGTGTTAAAGAAGTTTCACTAAAAACTGAAAAAGAAAAAGAAGTAATAAAACCACAATTTTTTAATAAGAGTGAGTTAGCTATTTATTTAGGTTTGAGCGAGGAAGATGTTAGCATGTTGGGACCAATTCCATCTGGAGAAAACAGTACATCAAGTGAACTTCCGTATATACAGATTAATGGCACGTTATACTTTTCCAAACAAGCAATTGATAAATGGTTACAAAATCATGGTTCGTTCAGCGTTACCCGCTAAGTTCCATGGGACCAATTAAATTGGTCTTTTTTTACGTTGTTTTCAACATTGCTACCGTTGTATGATTGGATTTTTGACACGCTGAAATAAGCATTTGCCCTACCCGATTCTCAAATGATAAATTCTTGCCGAGGTCAAGCCAGCGGAACCAGTAAAGGTAGTTGTCAAGGTACTTGGTGGCAACTCCTTGAAAACGTACCATCCAAGACTTTAAACGATTGTGGAAGTTGTTTACGTGTTGGATGTGATAGATACCCTTCTTAACACGTTGTTGTTTTTGTCGTTCATTCACCGTTTCGTGCTTGAGTCCTTTTATTTTTGCGAACATCTTATAGTTCGTAGCTGTGTCTGTACATAGCAAAGCAGATGGGTGAATGTATTCACCTATCACCGTGTCAATTTCTTCGGCTTTTGGGCGACCTCTTCCCGCAATACGAGCAACCACACTTCCATTTCGGTCTTGTGCGACTACAACGGCAATTTTTAGGTTGGAAATTCCCCGTTTTTCATCTTTCTCTCCAAGCTTCTTCGCCTTTCTATGGGGGATTTCATTTCCTTTCATAGACTCACGAAAGAAGGTTTCATCACTTTCAACGATACCTTGTAGTTGATTAAAGCCTTGGCTTCCTAATGCATTCAAGATTTTATGTCTCCAGTAAAAAGCCGTAGAGAGATGAATTTGTAGGCGTTCAGCAATTTTTGGCAGTGTATAGCCTTCCACCATCAGCTCAATGTATTTGACCCACTTTTCGGGGTAACGTGAGCCTGAAAATGGCGTGTTGGTCATGTCGTTAAACGATTTCCCGCAGTCACTACACAGGTACCGTTGTCTTGAGCGATATTTGCCATTACGTTTGACTGACGTACTCCCACAATGGACGCAACCCAAACCAGAAGCAAAGCGTGCTTCACGAATGCTTTTAAGTAGTGATGTGATTTTATCCGGGTCATCTGGAAATAAGTCTTGTTTCATTGCTTCAAACAACGCCAATTGCTCCAATTTGGTTAAGTCGCTGAAGTCTTCATATACATCTGTCCACATACTTGAATGCCTTCTTAACCGTATTGTATCAACCTTTTAACAGTATGGTCAAAAAGCAACAATCTATGCGAAAACAGCCTTAATTAATCATAAGTAAAATGGGGAATATATATCGATGAATTGGTATTACTATACTGTATAAATTTGTTCATGCGACTATTCTACATAAATTGAACTACTGATTCTATATAATGTCCAGCGAAGACGTCTACTGAGGCCAAGCTTTGTTGGGAGGATTCTTTATTACAACATCACGTCTGTTGGTTAACCATTTATTTGCATAAAAAACTGGTGAGTGGGGCTTGATGACCTTCATTTTCACTGCACTATTTTCGGCCCGCTTTCGACTACCTATTCATGACATATTTATAAGGAGTCTTATTGTGGCTAGTAGCCTGTCGCGTGCCTACACTATTCAAGTGAAAAAAGCAGTTATTATGGCAAAACTTTCCGTAGATGATGCAGAATTACTTAAGTTGCGATCATAATTCGAACTATTGCAGGTACCTACAGTAATAAATCATGAAAGTTTAGATAGTTACGATAGTTTCTTGCAAAGGCAACTGACACTATGGAATTTCACGTGCCGAAGATTGTAAACTATGGCACAATGGAGTTAGAAGCTAGTGAATAGTAGGGGGAATGAAAAGTGAAACCAAAAATTTATTCAACATATTCTATACCTGACCAAGTGAAAGACTATATGGCTCAGTATTGTGATATTCGTGAATGGCATGGCGATGGGCGAACTCCGAGGGATGTTCTGTTAGAGGAAATTGCTGATGTTGAAGGGTTATATACTGGGGGTAGCAGTATGGTTGGAAGAATTGATGAGGAGTTACTGAATCACGCCCCTCACCTAAAAGTCATTAGTAACGTATCTGTTGGTTACAATAATTTTGATGTAGACGCTATGACTAAACGAAATGTAATTGGAACCAATACGCCATATGTATTGGATGAAACAGTTGCAGATTTAGCATTTGCCCTCATTTTATCCACAGCTAGACGTATCACTGAGTTGGATCGATTCGTCAAAGAGGGAAGCTGGAAACCGACGACAAATTATCGCGAAATCTATGGGAAAGATGTACATAGTACCACGTTAGGCATTATTGGGATGGGGCGAATTGGAGAAGCGATTGCGAGAAGAGCAAAATTCGGATTTAATATGGATGTTCTTTATTTTAATCGGAATAGAAAACCGGAAGCTGAAGAGAAGTATGGTACGGAGTATTGCGATTTGACGTCACTGTTAACACGTGCCGACTATATTGTGTTGATGACACCTCTTACGTCTGAAACGTTCCAAATCATTGGTAAAGAGGAATTCAAATTGATGAAGAAATCTGCTGTTTTCATAAATATATCTCGCGGTCAGACTGTCGATGAACAAGCGCTTATTCATGCTTTGCAAAACGGAGAAATTCATGGAGCAGGACTGGATGTATTCGAAAAAGAGCCTGTGGATCCAACTAATCCATTACTTCAAATGTCGAATGTCGTGACAGTCCCTCACATCGGATCTGCTACAGCGAGAACGGAAGCGGCAATGGCGATGCGAGCGGCAGAGAATTTAGTAGCTGTTTTAACGGGGAAAGAACCAATAGATCCCGTCGGAAAATAAATTTTGGGTATGTTGTGTGCAAGAGGAGCATCCTGAAAGTTCAACCCATAATGAATTTACTTTACAGAGGAACACATCATCATTTCACTTTACTGATGTTCCGAAAAAAACACTGGAAATCCATCGGCAGAACATAGATGGGTTTCCAGTGTTTTTTTAACTTAAGAAATAATCACTCGATGTATCCCTTTTCGTTTTAAGTGTCTATATAAGAAGTGAAATGGGTGGTCATAAAATCAGTCTAAAGTTCCTTGAAACGTTATTAGCTCTTCATTAAACGTGTTGATCTACAAGAATGGAATTCCCATCTGGATCTTCAATTGTAAAACTCGCAGGACCTACGCTTGACTCATCTGCTTCAGTCAACATTTTAATTCCTTTTGCTTTAAGATGTTTTTGAAGGTCTCGTATATCCGTAAACGAATCGAGATTTTCGGCATTTTCATTCCAGCCTGGATTAAAAGTCAGAATGTTTTTTTCAAACATTCCTTGGAATAGTCCTATTATGCAACTTTCATTCTTCATAATAAGCCAGTTGTGGGTTATATCCCCTCCAAACACTTGAAATCCCAGGTTTTCGTAAAATGCTTTTGATTTATGAATGTCTTTTACACTTAGACTTGAAGAGAATGCTCCTAGTTTCATATTTCCTCCTCTTAACAATTTGAAAAAAATCAGATTGTAGTTTTTATGGGTAAGTAAAAATTTGCATAAGTTAATTATAAATGAGTACTTTGAAATACACAATATTCACCATATGAAGTATGGGGCAGCTTCAACCACAACCCGGAGAGGATGAATGGTGTTAGTAACTGTTAGTGTGTATTTTTCTTCATGTTCATGGTTTTTATTTTGTGCTATATATGTTGAACAAATGAATACGGCGTATGCGCTTTATAAGGGCTTTTGGGAGGCCACTGAAAAAGCCTTAGTATTTGGAATGAATTAGGATTACCACTAATACCGCTTCGACGCTTTGTGGATGCCTCCCGCGATAAGCCAGAAAGAAGAACGCTTTCAGTCTTATCGCTCCGGCTACCACGAAGACGCGCCTTCGCTGGATGGTCTATGTGAGAAAGCGCATTTCATTAGCTGTGATGAAGTCCGCAACCCAGATTGCGGATTTCTTGACTATAATTAGTATGAAATAGTAATCACATTAAAGTCTCTCCATATACATCTCAAAATCACATTTCTCTCGATAATGAACACCCTAGCGCAGGCGCGGCAAAGGGGTTGCCGAAGCCGTAAGACATCCCCAAAGCGCCAAGCGTTCTACAATCCACACCCCGAATTACAACTCTCTTATTATTGAGCGCCACAGCAGATTCAATGGGACTCTTTAATTCAACATATATAGTTAAATTCCCGATTTCTAGAGTAGATGTACTATACCTCTGTAGTGAAAATCCAATGAATAGAGCAAATTAGATTGAAAATGTGCAAACTTTACGTAACTTGACCTTGTAATAATTCAATGACAGTATTTCGATAGATCTGTGTCTAATAGGCGTTTGTAGTAATTGCTAAATGACATGCAGGTGACAATTCGGTGTCGTGGAGGGATATGGGTTTATCTTTTGATGAATGTTCGTTAAGATACAAACTAAGCTTAAGAAATAAAGAGCGGCAGATTTGAGAGGGGTTTACATGATATGAAGATCAAAAAAGTACTAGTTCCATTTATAGCAGGTGCACTAGCATTAAGTTTAGCTGCTTGCGGTGGCGAAGATAAAGCGGCAACTGATAAAAAGCCTCAAGAAGAAACCAAACAAGAAGATACTAAGCAAGAAGATACTAATGAACCAGAAGCTACAAAAGAGCAACAAGCATCTGCAAAAGAGATGCAAGAGAAGCTAGCTGAACAGCAAGTGGACGACAAGAAGATTGTGGCTGTTGTAAATAAGGAAGAACTTAAAGGTGAGAACTATAATGCAGCGGTGACATCAATTCAAGGTCAAATGCAGGAAATGGGACAAGACCCATCGAGCAAAGAATCAGCGGAACAAGTAAAAATGCAAGCACTTGATATGCTTATTAATCAGGCATTGATTCTTCAAAAAGCAAAGGAAGCTGAAATAAAAGCATCTGCATCTGAAATTGATAAAGAGTATTCAGTATTTGAAAAGCAATTTGGCGGCGAAAAAGAAATGAAGAAAGCGCTCAAAGCTCAAAGCATGGATGTAAAAACATTGAAAGAACAAATCGCGGATTTAATCATATCTGGAAAGTACCAAGATAAGATAGCTCCAGCGAAAAAAGTATCGGATAAAGAAATTAAAGAATACTACGATCAAGCTGCGTCTTCATCAAAAGAAGCGGGACAAGAGATGCCACCGCTTAAAGAAGTAAGTGAACAAATCCAAGAAATGATTAATCAAGAACAACAACAGAAGTTACTTGCTAAACATGTTGAAGAGCTAAAAGAAGATGCTAAAATAGAGTTAAAAATTTAACTCATTTAGGTGTAAACAAGTACTGATAAAAAGGATTCACGAACCAGGTGTATACTTCGGAAACCTTTATGAATAAAACAATAGGACATGGAATGTTTGACCTTTAGGGTTAAGCGTTTCATGTCTTTTTGAATTTTCAATAAAAATTACGTCTGAAATTCGAACTTCAATTCAATAAACATAGGAACTTCTTTTTGGGACAACCTAATGAGAAAGAAAAAGTGATAATGAGGTGATGGTTATGATAATTGAAAGGTCGTCTGAGTGGAAAGAAGGCTTTACAGAGCGACTGGAGAAGCGGGAGGCATGGGATAATTGGACATTATATAGGATGAGTTATGAGGCGGTAAAAACGAACTTGATTACAGATTTTAATGGCCTTCAATCACCTAAATATTTACCCAATCTTACACCCCTAGCCCATCAATTGAAAGTGGCGGAAACGGTCATTGAAAGGATGAATGGAAAAGCGATTCTTGCAGATGAAGTGGGACTTGGTAAAACCATCGAAGCTGGTTTGATCTTGAAAGAGTATTTAATCAGAGGCCTTGTGAAGAAGGCGTTAATTTTGGTTCCAGCATCACTTGTCAATCAATGGATTGAAGAACTGAACCAAAAATTTCATATTCCAGCGATGCAATATAAAAAAAATTACGATTTAAACCATTGTACGATTGTCGTTATGAGTATAGATATGGCAAAAAGAAGCCCGCATAAAGAAAACATCTATGATCAAGAGTATGATTTAATCATCATTGATGAAGCTCATAAATTAAAGAACCACAAAACTAAAAATTATGAGTTTGTACAAAACTTAAAGAAAAAGTTTTGTTTGTTGTTGACTGCCACGCCAATTCAAAATGATGTATTTGAACTCTTCTATCTCATTTCTTTACTAAAACCAGGGCACTTAGGAAATTACGAAACCTTTCAATCGTCTTTTTCCGCGAGTAAGCACAATGTGGAACACGACGATTATTTGAAAGAATTGGTTAATCAAGTGATGGTAAGAAATAGAAGGCAGGATACTGGAATTGAATGGACAAATCGTCGTGTTCAAATAATACCGATTGATTTTACGAAAGAAGAACAAGAAGTATACGATCTGATTTCAGAACTTAAAAATGTTTGTCCCGTTTTCTCGGATGCCTTCTCTATGATAACGCTGCAAAGGGAAATGTGCAGCAGTAAGGAAGCTACATGCTTAACGTTAACTAACATGCTTCAAAAATGCATTAAACCAGAAGACATTTCTTATATGGAAGGAATTATTCAAAAGTTGATGGGACTAGACATAAATTCAAAAGCAGAAAAAGCTTATGAAATTATTACTCAGGCAAATGATAAGGTTATACTCTTTACCGAATATCGAGCAAGTCAAACCTATTTGCAATGGTATTTACAGTCAAAAGGAATCACAAGCGTCCCTTTTAACGGACAATTCAATAAGAATAAACGGGAGTGGATGAAGCAGCTGTTTAAAGAACAAGCGCAGGTGCTAATTGCGACGGAATCCGGCAGTGAAGGGATTAATCTACAATTTTGTCATCACGTCATTAACTATGATTTACCTTGGAACCCCATGAAGTTAGAGCAACGCATTGGACGTGTCCATCGGTTAGGGCAAGAGCATGACGTTCATATTTATAATTTAGCCATTCAGAATACAATCGAAGACCAAATATTGGATTTACTTCATGTTAAAATTGGGGTCTTTGAACAAGTAGTGGGTGAGTTGGATGATATTTTATCTGCTTTTAAAGAGTCCATTTGAGGTGAAAGAGCTTGGGGAATTGAAGGAGGAATTACATGTACCCACAACAAATTCACAGTTATTTACTGCAGTTTTTTAATGAAAACCATTGCCAAATAGTAAATGACAATGATCATTATATCAATGTTCAATTAACGGTTGATATGGATAAAAAAATTATGAATAGACCATATTATTGGAAATACTTAGAGAGTACAGATGGCGTGCCCAGTCCAGCACAACTAACTTTTATCACTGATAAAAATAGGCTTGTTGAAGACGTTAAAGGGGAAGTTATACACTTCGGTTCCCCACGGCTCAGTCAACTGTTTGAAGCAACAAAAGAGATGGGTTCATATGTCCAGATGTATGAACGGGTAGCAGATAAACTTGGAACGCAAACCATATTAACACCTTGGTTAGCTGTTAATTATAAAATATCATATTACAGCGATCAAACGAAGGAAATTCTTCATTCGTTAGGTATAAACTTAATGACGGGCCAGGTGAAAGAGGGGTTTCAGGAATTGTTAAGCACAGTGGACTTAGATACGGCTATGTCAGAAAACACCTTTAATTTGCCCTATATTATCAAACCCATTCGTGCCCTCGAACGATTGGATGGGATAATTGACAACTTTATACAAAAAGCAGATCATACATGGGCTGAAGAAGCGAAGTTAAGATGGCAAAAGGATCGCAGGGTATTAGAATACTTCTATGAAGGGGTGGAAAATAAACCGGATTGTTATGAGATTGAGAAAGAAGCGATGGACCAACAATACGAAGCGAGAATTAAAATTGACATCATCAATGGCGGATTATTTTATTTGAAATGAATTTGAAGTATTTCTGTGAGAAACTATCCCAAATAGGTAAGACCTTTCGCAAGTTTACTGAACATGCGAAAGGTCTTTTCTTCGATGTTGTGGATTAATTACGTTAAAATAGGTAGTAGCCATAACGTTAGATGAAAATAAATAACGAGGGTGACATATGAAAGCATATATTTTAAAACTTTCCTTTGAAGACATAAAGCCGCATATCTGGAGGCGCATTATTTTACCCGCAGGTGCGACATTTAACCGTTTACATGAAACAATCCAGAACGTCACAAATTTTCAAAGCACACTTGAGCCGTACCATACCTTTGGAGTGGAGATAGATGATTATTTTATCACAAATAATGAATCGATTTTAGACGACTATAAAGGGAAGACCTATTATGGTAAAACGGTCAAGCAGCCAGCGAGTATAAAAATCGATTCGTATCTTGAAAAACACAGTCATTTCATTTATAACTATGATTTTGGTGACGACTGGCGGATTCTTGTGGAGCTTGAAGAAATAGTAGAGGATTATTATTTTGGCTATCCCACATTACTTAATGGAGAAGGAACGGCGCCACCGGAGGATGTTGGCGGTCCCCCAGGATATGAAGCTTTTCTAGAAGTGTATCAAGATTCGACACATCCAGATTATTTATCCACATATGCATGGGCGGAGGAGCAGTTCTACTTACCTTTGGACATTGCTTGGCTGAATGATCGTTTAAAATATGTGAAATACAAAAAGACCGAATGGCAATATATCGATCATGAAAATTATCATGTGCTATCTGATAAATATCGCGGTGCAAAGTCGGTAAATCCTGACTTACTGCCTAACAAAAACCTTATCGTCCAGTATGCTATAGCATGTACTAATTTATATGGATTGATTGAGTATCCAAAGTTTTTGGAGATTTATAATTCTCAAAATGAGCCAGCTGTATCGAGTAGTGAACTACAGGCACTGTTAGCAGATACTCATTCCGCAAAACAGCTAGCGAAAGAAAGTGTGTTTACACATAAGAGAGCATTGATCCATGAAGCCATTGAATATGTCGAGAATTATTCTGCGTTTTTAGAAGGAACCATAGGAAAGCCATTTTATGTACCTGTAAAAGAAGAGCTACTGCGCTACGCAGATGATTTATATTATGAAAAGACAAGCCACCAAGAAAAGCTTGGAAATATGCTTGCGAAAGACTTTTATGGTGGTAGTACGCTCATGATTAAAGATGAAATTGATGAATTGGTCGGTCAATTACAAGGTGTGCACGTTAATTTCCAAGGAGTAGTGCAGAATTTTTTAGGGCGTTTTAAATGTAAAGATATGAAGCAAATGAATGAATATATGCAAGTTATCACCATGATTGCGAACACCACGCGCATTTGGGAAAATAGAGGTCATACACCTCATGAACTTGCACAAATGGAGAAACACCATTTAATGCCGCTACCTAGCACCCCATTTAGCGTAATTGAGGGTGGGAGAACGGGCCGGAATGAACCTTGCCCATGTGACAGTGGGAAAAAACATAAAAAATGTTGCGGAAAATAAAGCACAACTAAAATCGGTTGTTACTTGGAGGAAGCAATTTGTATGATCCCACAATTTTTGAAAATCTAAAAGTAGCATTTGAAAATCAGGTGTATGATTTAGATAATGTAGATCGAAAAATCATGATTACTAACCGGGTCGACCGAATGGATTTTGCCATTATGGCTCGAGATTTTGCTATTCAATTTACGCTAGCAGATCACCCCCATGTGACAGCAGAGATTGTATTACGGGCATCCGTAAAAGATTTGGCAGGGGAGATTTTAGAGCTGCCTAGTAAAAATCTAGGTTGTTTATTAGTAGTACGCTTTAACAAACCTGTTCAAAATGTAGCCGTACAATGCAAGCGAATTGAGCAAGCATTAAATATCATTTGGGAAACTGACATTCAGTTAACGCAAACAGTAAGCTTCGTGTATGAACAAGAAGCGTCAAGTTACCAGAACCTTATTGAAGTGAAATTCAAATCTAAAATTAACGAGGAACATATGGGTGACATTTCAGAATTTCTAGATCATGTGTTGGAATCGTTGGAAGTCTTAAATGATATAGAAGCATAATGTCGGGCTCCGTTTTGCTGGAAGGAAATCCTCTAGCTAATTTCAGCATATAGTGCAAGGACAACAATTGAATTTGAACAGGAGGGATTGCGTTTTACGGGAATCGTACATTGTTGGACTTGAAGACAGGAGATGTAAACGGAGACGGTATTCTAGACACGGTTTATTTATATGGTCAAGTCGCTGGACCACCGGGTATCTTTGCTGACAATATTACACTTATTATTCAAGATGGCAAGTCTTATAAAAGTACAACCGTACATCTCAAAAACAACGCGGGATATAATGCACGGTTGTTCCTTGGCGATTTTGACAACGATCTTGTACCTGACATAATGGTAAGTATTGATACGGGTGGGAGTGGGGGATATGGCATCTTTTATATCTATTCCTTTAGAAATAACAGTTTACATGAACTGTTTAATGTCGATAGCTACAATGAAAAATACACATTCCAAGTAAATTATGAGGATTTCTATAAAGTGGGTGTTGAAAGTTCTCGGCAAAACCTACTGTTCACCATAGATATCAGCAACAAAGGCCATGATTATTTAGCACAGTATTACGATGATAATGGACTACTAAAAAATCCGTTAAAAGGTGAAGTACTTGCCTTAGGAGCTTTACATCCAATCATTACAACTAACGAAAGTTACAATTATGATTTATTGGCCCTACAGCGCATTATTGGACCAACAAATGCAGATACATTAGGATATGTTGAAAACCTTTTGACATGGAAAGACACTCAATTAATTTCTAATCGGTTGGCTGTTTCTATACCAAGCACAAATTAGTAGCACTTCCACACCTGATGATTAGTGAATAACATGATTACCTATTTAGGCGGTACGTGTATACTCTTTGCTACTAGTAAGCAAGGAACGCATTGTATAACGTGCAAGAGTGCCCAAAATTGCATCTTCGGGCATTTACAATCCCTATAGAAAGTTGTCTATTCTATATTTCTAACAAAACTGTATTTTCCACACCTGATTGGTTTAGTGAATAAGTACCGTATTTAGAATAGAAAACACCTGAAATCCATTGACCAAACGTCGGTGGAATTCAGGTGTTATTTTTTTGTGGACCAAACTAATATAATTAAAATCAACTAAAGAGTAATAGTGAATCTATTTTATGTTTTCACCGATACAATAAATAACTTAATTTGTATATCGATTATTAGCATACTGGAACAGAACTAGGAATAGTATTGGTAGAGTATTATGGAGGTGGAGTAGATTGGAGACAAAATTGAAAAGCTTATTATCGAATGCTGTTTTCTGGAATATATTCAAGTGGATTCACTCCCTACGTAAGATAGGACAATCCATAAGAGGTCTGCTCGTCGGGAATCGAGATTTGCTAACAGAAAGATTATTAAATAGAAGTATTTTTTCTACTGAATATAATTCATAGAGATTTCACTTCTAGGCTTTAGTGCTATTGTATTGTCTACTAAATTTACGCTGGAAGGGGAATCGAATGTCAGAATTTCATCAACAATCATCAGTTGAAGTCATGGAGATGTTGGACGTGACAAATCAAGGATTGAGCGATTATGACGTCCAAAATAGGCAAGAAGTATACGGTTATAATGAATTGCTGGAAGGAAAAAGGACAAGTACATTCTCCGTTTTCTTTGGACAGTTTAAAGATTTATTAGTTATTATATTATTGATTGCCGCTTTCATTTCATTTCTATTAGGTGAAGTAGAAAGCACGATTGTGATTATGATTGTCGTTATTTTAAACGCAATCCTGGGCACTGTGCAGCATGTGAAGGCAGAACAGTCTTTGGATAATCTGAAAGCTTTGACCTCTCCAGTTGCAAAAGTGATGCGAGATAAACAGATAGTAGAGATTTCTTCAGAAGATATAGTAGTTGGAGATCTTCTCTATTTAGAGGCTGGTGACTATATAAGTGCTGATGGCAGATTAGCAGAAAGCCATAATTTGCATATTAATGAAAGTTCGCTAACAGGTGAATCATTGGCTGTTGCGAAAAGTACTGCGCCCATCAAAGAAGATCGTGTAACGATTGGCGATAAAAAGAATATGGTGTTCACTGGAAGCTTTGTCACCAATGGACGTGGTACCGTCATTGTTACATCCATTGGTATGGAAACGGAAATTGGGAAAATCGCAAATTTACTGGATACTGCGAAAGAGAAGAAAACACCTTTACAAGTAAATTTAGATCGTTTTGGGGAAAAATTAGCTTTAGGAATTACGATGATCTGTTTAGCCATTTTCATTATTGATCTTTTTCGAGGACGCGAGTTAGTAGACTCGTTTATGTTTGCTGTTTCGCTGGCGGTTGCAGCAATTCCGGAAGCGTTAAGTTCGATTATTACCATTGTGCTGGCATTTGGGACACAAAAAATGGCGAAGGAGAATGCCATTATACGTAAACTCTATGCTGTTGAAAGTCTGGGAAGTATTTCCGTTATTTGTTCAGATAAAACGGGAACATTAACGGAAAACAAAATGAGTGTTCAACAAGTATATATTGATCAAAAAGTCATTTCGCATGATGAACTACATACAGAAAATGCGATTGAGAAAAATCTTATCTTAAAGGCACTATTGTGTAATGACGCCTTGGAAAGAGATGGTAAAGAAATTGGTGATCCAACTGAAATTGCACTTGTGAAATTGGGGAAGCAGTACAATCTTGACGAATTAATCGTAAGAAATCACTATCCAAGGCTGGCCGAAATACCTTTTGATTCAGACAGAAAGCTAATGAGTACAGTACATCAGTTCAATCAGCGCTATACTTTGATTACAAAGGGAGCAATAGATGTTCTTCTATCCAAAATTGCGAAAATTGAAACCTCAGAAGGTGTACTTTATATTACGGATGAACATCGTACTAAAATTGAAGAAGTGAATCGTGACTTTTCTATGAATGGTTTAAGAGTACTTGCAATTGCTTACAAAGAGATATCGAAAAATCAACTAATCGATGTCGAAGTCGAAAAAGATTTAATTTTTGTCGGATTAATAGCGATGATGGATCCTCCGAGAAAAGAGTCAAAATCAGCGGTTGAAAGCTGTATAAAAGCAGGTATTAAACCAATTATGATTACAGGTGACCATAAAATAACAGCAACTGCTATAGCCAAACAAATTGGTATTTTAAACGATCCATCAGAAGCGATCGAAGGACATGAAATTGAAGGATTAACTGATCAACAACTACAAGAAAAGGTTCAAGATTTCTCTGTCTATGCCCGTGTAACACCAGAGCATAAAATTCGCATCGTTAAAGCTTGGCAGGAAAAAGGAAATGTAGTTGCGATGACGGGAGATGGTGTCAATGATGGTCCTGCCTTAAAACAAGCCGATATCGGTGTGGCGATGGGGATAACCGGTACTGAGGTAGCGAAAGATGCATCCTCTATGATCTTAACGGATGATAATTTTTCAACGATTGTCAAAGCTATTTCGAATGGAAGAAGCCTCTATACGAATATTAAAAACGCCATTCTATTTTTATTATCAGGGAATGCAGGTGCTATTTTTGTTGTATTATATGCAACAGTATTAGGTTTACCCGTCCCTTTTGCACCCGTGCATCTATTATTTATTAACTTACTTACCGATAGTTTGCCGGCAATTGCAATAGGTTTAGAGCCGCATAATAAAAACACAATGAAGGACAAGCCAAGAGATATTAACACTCCATTATTAAATAAAACATTTACGACTCAAGTGATACTCGAAGGCTTATTAATTGCTATAGCTACGATCATTGCTTTTCGAATAGGATTGTCAACGGGGGATACGCAAACAGCAAGCACAATGGCATTTGCAACATTATGTTTGTCAAGATTAGTACATGGCTTCAATTCTAGATCTAAAGAATCGATCTTCACAATAGGTGTGTTTTCGAATCTCTATACTTGGCTAGCATTTTTAATAGGTTTTCTATGTTTACATTTAGTGTTATTTGTTCCATCGCTTACGGGTGTGTTTGAAGTCGCAACATTAAGTGGGATACAATTAGGTTATATTTATTGCTTGTCCTGTATGCCGTTTCTAGTTAATCAGTGGTATAAAGTGTTATTCGTAAGAAGTAAATAATGCTCATATAAACTGGCTCCAGTTGTATGAGTGTCAGAAACCATACACATCTGAAATAAAGTCGTACTGTTTATTAAAAGTTACAGCGGTTTATCCCTTTGGGTACTAGTATCCAAAGGGATTTTTAATTTTTTTTATGCTTCAGCATTCAAAAACCCGAATTAGCGATCCACTGACGAATTCCATCATAAACAGGCTTTGTTCTTTTGGTAATTATCTATGGGGTGTCACAACGTAGAAATAATAAAAAGAGAAATTAGATTATATTTGCATTTTTAATATAAATCGTGTACGATTTAGTTGTGAGCGATTTAAATAAAAGAAAAAGGAGTTTTTGACATGAAAGCACTTTATGAAACGACGATTATTAACACAGGCGGACGTGATGGGTATGTCTATTCACCGGACAATATTTTCAATTTGGATGTTGCAAAACCAGCAGCACTAGGGGGCGATGTCACAACTGCAACGAATCCGGAGCAGCTATTTGCTGCAGGTTACAGCGCATGCTTTAACAGTGCGCTTGAGTTACAGTTGGAGAAGGGGAAAGTTGACTTTTTAAGCAGTGAAGTAATAGCGACTGTTTCTCTTTACCCAGATAAAGAAGATAAAGGTGTTAAACTTGGCGTCAAGCTCAAAGTAACAATTGAGGGCGTTGACCATTCCGTCGCGGAAGAATATGTGAATAAAGCGCACCACTACTGTCCGTACTCTAAAGCACTCAATGGTAACGTTGATGTTGAAATAGTGATTAACTAAAAGGAGACTTAAAATGGTATCAGTTTATGATTTTGAAGTAAAAAAAACAAATGGGGAAATCACGTCACTGAAAGAATATGAAGGCAAGCCTCTAATTATTGTAAATACAGCTAGTAAATGTGGATTAACCCCTCAGTATGGCGGATTGCAGTCGCTTTATGAAAAGTACAAAGATGAAGGGCTGACGGTTTTGGGATTTCCTTGCGACCAGTTTAATAATCAAGAGTTTGACGATATTAATGAAACAACAGAATTCTGCCAAGTGAATTATGGTGTCACGTTCCCCATTTTTGCGAAAATTGACGTGAACGGTGACGATGCGGATCCATTTTTCACACACTTAACGACAGAGAAAAAAGGGTTGTTTTCGAAAAAAATCAAGTGGAACTTTACGAAGTTTTTAGTGAATCAACAAGGAGAGGTTGTAAAGCGATATTCGCCGCAAACTGAACCTGGAAAAATCGAAGAAGATTTGAACAAGATTTTATCATGAAGGATTTTCTGTCATTGAACAGCCAGCTTTGTTTCGCTGTATACGAAACGGCTGGAGAGTTTAATAAGCTGTATACAAGTGTATTGCAGCCGTTTGGTTTGACGTATCCGCAATACTTGGTGCTTTTAGCGTTATGGGAAAAAGATGAAGTATCGATGAAAGAACTTGGTACACGACTCGACCTCGGAACCGGAACGCTGACGCCGATGATTACACGTATGCAGGAAAACGGCTGGGTACGAAAAGAACGCTCACAAGAAGATGAACGAAAAGTGTATATTTATTTAGAAGAAAAAGCGCACCGCGATCAGGGGCCAATCACGAAACGAGTCGCAGAAGAAATCCAACTCTGTAACATCAGCTTGTCTGAATATGATGAGCTGATGATGCGGCTGAATGAGCTGCATCAAAAAATGAAAGAACGGTCAAATTCCTCTGGTGCGTAAAGCGTAGAAGGACAGTCCCTTAGTAGCATTCACCCTTTTATTATTCATTGGCGCGGTATGGATGTGATATTAAGTCTATATTTTAGGGAAAGTAAAAGAGTTAATTGTACAAATGGTAATCAACTAAATTTAACCATTAAATTACTGCTTACTTTTGCGGTGAATACTAGACACCCCATGTACACGTGCTTGCGGATCGCTTTGGATTGAACGGCTACTGCATCATTATCGGGATTTATAGCTGTTTAGGGGTGCGATAAAGTCGCACCCCTAAACAGCTATTTTCGTTAATTGTATGGTGGTCTTTCATCCGTCGCTTTCCGAAGGTACAGGTACACGAAGTGCTAAAGATTTTGGGAACGAGTGAATAACTACTTACTCTATCTTTATAACATATCGTTTTGAATTTAAGTCATTGTCACTTTCTATATAGCGTCTGCTCCAAGGCAATTCTGAAATCAAAGAGTTTACAGCATGCTTACCCAAACGGGATGGATTTGACATGTGGAAAGATTTACTGAAGATAACAATCGATGAGTTAACGAGCCTTGATCCATTCAACAAAGGGAAATGATTAAGAACAGTCCTAAGCCTCTATTTTCTATAATAAACACAAACAACTTAATATTGACAGTGTGTATACGTTTGTATACAATTAAGATAATAACACTAAGTATACAAATGTATACAGAGGGAGGAGAATACAAATGAGAGAAGAACATATCAAGGGAGAAGGTCGTCATCGCGGCAGACGCCACGGTGGGGAAGAGGGCGTGCATCAGCGTGGTGCGAAAACCTTTCGTCGAGGGAGAGCAATTGCGTTTTTAGAGCGTATGCATCTGAAGCGTTCAACTATTATGCAACAGTTAGATCAACCCGAGTTTCAATCAATCCAGCCGATTTTAGTCGGTGAATTAAAAGCGATTGATATGATCATTAATGAGTTTATTCAACTATTTGAAATCAATGTAGATGAAATGTCGGATCGCAAGCCAATGGTAGATGCTAATGAGGAAGGGATTGAGTTGGATGAAAAAAATTAACGGATATATCGATTCAGTATTTACGAAGCAAGATACTCTGTTGGAGGAAGTGATTGCATCGATTGAAGGAAACGGTATGCCTGCCATATCGGTTTCACCTTCTTCTGGCAAGCTACTTACGATGCTGACAGCCATTTCAGGGGCAAAAAATGTGCTGGAAATCGGGGCGCTTGGCGGCTATAGTGGAATTTGTCTTGCCAAAGGGTTTGGTAGTGAAGGGAAATTAACTTCCCTTGAATTAGAGGAGAGATATGCTAAGTTAGCAGCTAGCAATTTAGACAAGGCTGGCTTTGGTGATCAAGTATCTTATAGGACGGGGCCAGCTTTGAAAAGCCTTGAAGGATTAGTTGACAAGGGGCAGCGATTTGATTTTTTCTTTATCGATGCAGATAAAGAAAACTATGAAAATTACTTAGACTATTGCATTCGACTTGCGGAGGCGGGTGCGTTAATCGTGACGGATAACGTACTGGCTGGCGGTAGTGTAGTGGATCCGGAGGCGAAACCAAAACGTTATACAGAATTAATGAAAACATTCAATGAAACGGTAGCAAATCATCCCCAATTGGAATCGCTTCTTATTCCAATCGGGGATGGGATGACGATTTCACGAGTGAAGAGATAACAGAAGAATTTCAGTGACATAACTAACGGGGTCTCTTTTGGGGGAATAAACAAATAACAATGGAAATCGTACTTTACTCAGAACGTTAAAGAGAAGACTATCATCGATAAAAGCATTAAAAAAGGGCGCCCTATAAGCGCTCTTTTTATATATTTTTTTGTGAGTTATGAGAGACACTTTACAACAACTTATCAACTACAACTATAAGCATCCATTAGTTGGGTGATTTCTTTTGAAATTTCATTATCTACTTTTCCTACTTAATCGTCTGATAGAAGCGTTCTCAACATTTTCTTATCACCAAGGTACTTAATTTCCTCTATTCCACCTGGGCGAAGAATCGCTATCCCTGTTATTTCTGCATCCACTTTATCTTCCCCTTTTTTTTCATATTCAATATAAACAGTAAAGTAATAATTCGTTGGGGTGTCTTTATTTTGCTCTATAACGATTTTACTAACAGTTGTCTGATAATCGTATTTGTCCGCCGCTAAGTGGAACATTAATACATAAGTTCTCACTAATTTATCGTAACCACTTTCGGAAAAATAAGGTCCGTAGCTATCCTTTAAATATGCGCTATACTCTTTACTGAATGGTACGCTCGCCTGGTTCTGTTTCTCAGCCCACTTCCACAGTTCATTGTGTGCTTGTATTGCTTCTTTATTTGGAGTAGTCAATTCATACTCCAGATAGCCTTGAATAAGTTCTATGTTTTTGTCTTGTGGTTCGTCTTGAGTACAGCCTACAAGTAATAGGAATGTAAGAGCTGCAGATATGACAACGCCAGTCTTCCCTCGAAAGACCTTCTCTATGAAGAAAGAAATACGATTCGAACGTGATTTATTATGGTACATAGTCTCAACTACCTCCTCTTTTTTTATTTTTTATCTACTTCTTATACGGAAAGTATGTTATAAGAGTTTCATTTTTCTAACTATTATGAAAGGCGGTTACTGGCGCCAGTCACTGCCTTTCATATGATAATCATTGTCTATACCACTGTCAGATATTGAAGACCCCTCGTTGTAAACTGTAGGCGTTGTTTATTTCCAGACAGATGCCTTCTATTTAAATGGGATGATTCATCGGATTTCCAGCGCCAACTGAATGAGTTACTCAACAGTAGTATGACGTTACCTATAAGAATAGTTGGTGCAAAGACATCTATGGTGAAAATATAGTAATTGGATGATTAAAATGACTGAGTATCCATCAAACTGTTATGTAGAACAAGAATCTTTCAGAGGCAAATTCGACATGTTCTTTGTAAAGGAAAGCAAGATGCATTTGAAGACGAATACCTTTTTTAATTACATTCCAAAGTTAGGAGTTATATAAAATGACAATTACTAATTTTAAAAAATTAGAGGAAATCAGACAGGCACTCAATTCAAGGTTTTTCGAACGAGAGAACGAAGTTGAGGGGATTCTTGTAGCTCTGCTCTCTAGACAGCATATGCTCATGATTGGGCCTGCTGGAACTGCGAAATCCGCATTGGCGTTTGAATTAGCAAAAATAGTACAAGGAACAGAATACTTCCAATGGTTGCTGACAAGGTTCAGTACACCCGAAGAAGTTTTTGGCCCGTTGTCGTTAAAAGACCTTGAACAAGGTGTGTACAAGAGGAATACAGCAACTAAAATGCCAGAAGCTAATCTAGTTTTCCTTGACGAAATATTCAAAGCAAACTCGGCAATCTTGAATAGTTTACTGACGCTTATCAACGAAAGACTCTTCTATAATAACGGAACGCCAGTAAAGGTTCCTTTAATATCAGTTATTGGTGCTTCGAACGAATATCCTGAAGAAGGAGAAGGGCTTGAAGCTCTTTTCGACAGGTTTTTACTTCGGTTCGAGCTAGACTATATTGCGGATGATACGAATTTTGTTTCTATGATGAAGGGGACCGGTCAAAATCAGGCCATGCCTTCCTTGACGATGGATGAATTGATTCAACTCCAGTTTTTGACGGACAGGGTTACAATACCGGATGAAGTGTATGAAATTCTTTCGGAAATTCGTACTAATTTGCGTGACGAGGGAATTCGGCCTTCTGACAGGCGGTTTCAACAGTCGCTTTCAGTCCTTCAAGCGAAGGCGTTGATAAACCAAAGGCAAGTTGTGAAGATAGATGATATTGTCATCCTGGAAAATGTACTCTGGGAAACGGTGGATCAAAAAGATACCGTGTCTTCCATTATTCGCAACCATTCACAAGATGTTGTTACTCAGATCCTCTACTCCATACAAAATGAAGCAAATGAAGTATTCTACGCCATACTGCAGGATCATTCGCCAGAAGCAGGAATGGAAGCAACTCAAAAAATGAAAGCTTTAGTGGCTGATTTGAAGAATCTCCAAAGTAACAATCAAAGTAGGAAGGCTGATATTGGCCCATTACTTGATAAAGTGACCTCGATGGAACATGAAATCCTGGATAGTATTTTAGAACCGTGGTATTTTGAATCCCAAAATGACAAGAGGGGCTCCACCAGCACCTTTTTTAATATGTGAAAGGGGGTATTCTTTATGAAGAATCGTTCAGTCTTGAATACGGACGCATACGATAAAAGACGTTTTAAAGAAATTTTCGACATGTCTCTGGGTCTTCAAAAGGTAAGAGTTGAAGGTGCTTTGCCAATGTTCGAACCATTATTGGCTGATATTTGGGCTTCCTTATATAAGATGAAACCAGAAATTTTGGCAGGGGACGTAGACTGTGTACTTAAGGTGAATAAAACACTTATGGACAGAATCATGGCGGATGAATCCTTTGTACACTACCGAAGCTTCACCCGATTGGATGATTTATTGTCAGCTATCGGCACGGTGAAATTCGGAGAAAAGACGAATCGATGGCTGGCTGACCAAAAAGAGGAAGATGAAGACTTTCAAAAACAGATCCAGGAAATTCACGCAATGCAAAGGCAACCTCAAGAGCAGGATTGGCAAGAAGAGCCAGGGAGTGGAAGTCGGGTGTCGGAAGAGATTTTTAATGAAATGATGACTAAATTTGATGAGAAATTGCAACAGTTGCTTCAAAATAACAGTCATAGCTTTTCACAAGCATTGGCTCAAGCCATGCAAGAAACAAAACAAGTGAAAGACGGTCTAAAGTCGTTGCTTGGCGGCTATAGTGCAGGGAGTGGTGATGCGGAATTAAAAAAGGTTCCTTTACGCGACCAACTAGCATTAGCTGAAAAAATGGCTTCTGATAAAACGATGAAAGAAATAGCGGAGTGGGCGGGTAGATTCAAACAGATAGCCCGTAAAAAGCAGAAATCCATACATAAAGAGTCTATGGGAAGAAGGGGAGTTACGTTAGGCAACGATATCGAGAGGTTACTCCCGATGGAATTTGGCTTATACATGCATCCAATATCGAAGAACGATTTTCTTCGTCGCTTTGTTGAAGGCCAAACCATGCAATATGAACAGAAAGGGCGTGAGGTATTGGAGAAGGGTCCAATCGTACTTTGTCTAGATCAGTCAGGCAGTATGTACAAACTGGATACACAATCCAAAGGTTTTATATTAACCCTAATGTCCATTGCGAGAAGGCAGCGAAGGGATTTTTGCTTAATATTATTCTCTACTCTGACAGAAATTCATAAATATGAAAAAGGGAAAATTAAAGGGTCTGATATGGTTAGTTTGGCTCGAACCTTTCTAGGTGGAGGCACGAATTTTGCACTTCCGCTTGATGAAGCGATGAATGTAATCAATGAAAGTCGGTTTAAACAAGCCGATTTGGTTTTCGTTACGGATGGTGAGGACACTTTAAACGATTCGTTTCTACTAGAATTCAACAAAAAGAAAAAAGAAAAGGATTTCAATGTTCTTTCCCTAGTGCTCGGAAGCAGCATACATATAGTAGAACAGTTTTCAGACAGGGTTATTCAAGTTCATGATTTTGATGACGCAGGCAGTTTTACTGCTTTTGAAATATAAACTATATATGTTGAACCAATGAATCCTGCGTATGCGCTTTACAAGGGCATTTGAGAGATCGTTGAAAAAGTCCTAATACTTAGAACTAATTAGAATTCCTGCCAATACCGCTTTGACGCTTTGTGGATGCCTCCCGCGATAAGCCAGAAAGAAGACCAATTGGGAGGCACCCCCTAGCGCCAAGCGTTGTTGGTAGGATTCTTTATTGCAACATATCTAGTTTTATATCTGTTATTCTGTCTCATCGGATACCGATGTAGAACGATCATCCAAATAGCGATATAAAGTAGACTTACTAATTCCAGTCGCTTCTTTTATGTCATATAACGTATAATTTTTACTGTCATACATTGAAAAAGCCAGCTGTAAATTGTCATCTGGTTTTCGTGGACGACCAATCGATTTACCCTGTTGTTTAGCAGCTTGTAGCGTAAATGTAGAAGAATGGCTTAGAAATTTAGATTGTAAATCCGCGAAAAAAGTAGCACTTTGAAGTAGTGAAGCTTTTTGTATTGTTTGATTGGATAATTGTTCATCGAGGAAGTGAATGGCGATTTGATCTCGTTCTGCTAGTCGTAAAATATCTAAAAGCTGCTGCAGGGAATCAGCTAATACTACAATATTTTGGACGAATAGTTCATCATCTTTTTTAAGTGCCATTAATAAGTGTTCAAGCTCTGTTCTTTTCCTGGCAAGTCCATGTGTCTCTTTACATAATGTATCAATGAAAAGTTCATTTAATTGGTGGGCGCAATGTTGATCCAAGACAATCGGACGGATATATCCGTATTTCATTTTTTCGCTCCTAACTTCCCAAAAGTATTACCTTATGGGACTAAAAATGATATGATATTAACATTCTAACATTGGCATAAGCTTTTTTATAATTTTAGACATCATGAAAGGGGAACCGTATGTATACTTTAAAACAACAGTGGTTTGGGAATGTGCGTGCCGATCTTTTAGCAGGTATGGTTGTAGGACTGGCACTCATTCCCGAAGCATTGGCTTTTGCGTTCATTGTGGGTGTAGATCCACGTGTCGCGTTATATGCTTCATTTACAATTGCGGTCATTATTTCGTTTGTAGGTGGCCGACCTGGTTTAATTTCAGCTGCGACAGGTGCGATGGCTTTAGTGCTCGTCAGCTTAATGGCGAATCATGGTCTACAATATGTACTTGCAGCCACAATTTTAACAGGAATTATTCAATTAATACTCGGGGGACTTGGTGTTGCGAATTTAATGCGCTTCATCCCAAACTCCGTCATGCTTGGATTTGTGAATGCACTAGGGATTATGATTTTCATTACACAAATGCCTTATTTACTTGGGTCAAACAGTATGACCTATCTATTTGCGATTGTTACATTAATTTTAGTGTACGCGATTCCACGATTTTTCACGGCTATTCCTGCACCTCTTGTTGCGATTGTCGTTATGACTTGTATTGCGCTCATAAGTGGTGTGAAGTTACAGACGATTGGTGATCTAGGGACGATGCCAAATTCATTGCCGGTTTTTTTTCTTCCAGATATTCCACTTAACTTTGAAACGTTAAAAATCATATTCCCTTATGCTTTGGCTTTATCGATTGTTGGTTTATTGGAATCATTACTTACTTCCCAAGTATTGGATGATATGACTGATACGTCGAGTAATAAAAATAAAGAAGCACGTGGACAAGGGATCGCCAACTTTATCACTGGTTTTTTCGGTGGGATGGCAGGTTGTGCTTTGATTGGTCAATCAATCATCAATATTAAATCAGGTGGACGAGGACGCTTATCAACATTAACCGCGGGTGTATTTCTACTGTTTTTAATTATCGTTTTAGGTGATGTAGTTATCAAAATTCCGATGCCTGTTCTTGTCGGGGTGATGATTATGGTTAGTATTACAACATTTAATTGGGGTTCGTTTAAGTTTCTGAAACAAGCGCCTAAATCGGAATCACTTGTTATGCTCATTACAATTGCGATTATCTTATATACACATAATTTAGCGATTGGTGTTGTTAGTGGTGTTATATTAAGTGCGCTATTTTTTGTTGCAAAAATTTCTCGTGTGACAGTAACGCATGATTTAGATGGATATAAGGTGAAAGGACCTTTGTTTTTTGCATCAACTACGAAATTTATTCAGTCATTCGACAATGTTACAGAAAATGAAATCGTCATTAATTTTGAAAACAGTCAGCTGTGGGATGAATCTGCAGTCGGTGCAATATATAAAGTGAAACAGAAGCTTGAGCAAAAAGGTGTGAAGGTACAGATTCAAGGGTTAAATTCTTCAAGTGAACAATTGTACAAACGATTAACATAAGGGAGGAATTCACATGAAGATTGCTGTAGCAATTGATGGGTCAGAAAATGCTTTAGGTGCAGCAAAACATGCTATTACGATCGTCCGTTACTTACCTGATGCGCAGTTAGAAGTTATTTATGTCTCGGACTATAATAAGGCAAAAGATGAGCGGCTGTTATCGCAAAGTCCAGAGAGCTTAACATTAAAACGAGAGCAAAAAATGCATCCTATTTTAGAACTAGCAAAAGATGTCGGAGTGAAGACGAAGACTACCATGTTGAAAGGGAATCCAAGTCAAGAAATAATAAAGTATGTGAATTCAGAAGGAATTGACCAACTTGTCATCGGGAGTCGCGGCTTAAATACTTTTCAAGAAATGATAATCGGCAGCGTCAGTCACAAAGTAATGAAGCATGTAAATTGTCCGATTACGATTGTTAAATAAAGAGCTTTCATACCCAATGCTATCTGATGCATGACTGGTGAGAAATTGAGTTAAGAGTGCCTGTTCATTCCCTTATAAAGAATTTTTTCGTTTGGACTCCTTCCTATTTTTGGGGTTATGTGTATTACTAATTTCACGCACATATTAATGCAACAGGAATGTAATTAAATCTTTACATACTGAAATAGGAGGTGTTAGTTGTGAAAAAAATGATTAAGTCCCTTACCATCATTTTAATATCTACCTTGCTTTTGATAAGCTGTAGCAATAATGAGGAAAAACTAAGTAAAGTGAATGTGAAACAATTAACTAGAGTTGATGTTCAAGTGGAGAAACCTGATGAAAGCTATGACGAAGCGGTAATGATTACCGATAAAGATATTGTGGATTTGTCGAGGGTGATATTTGACCAAATTGAATGGCAACAAAATGTAAAAGCTGAGATGGATAGAAGAGAAGATGTAAAAGTAACTTTATTTTTCAGTGTTGATAAACATATGACTGAAAAATTAGTTGAATACTTTATTTGGTTTAATGATGGTAATGAAACGGCAACAATTATTGATAGGGTTGAAAATACTTACGGTACAATGGACAAGGAAAATGCCACGAAATTGAAAGAACTAGTGTTAAGGAAATAAAAAATAATACGTTATTTCCTGAATTGAAAATAGAAAGTATCGGTGCTATAATCGATGCTTTTTTGGGGCGTTGAAATAAGTGTTACATTTTTTTATATTTCCCCCCTGACGAGAACCCTTTACCAGTGATATTATTCTTCTTTCGGTTTGTTCTAGGAATCAAGTGTGTAGTGTGTTATTACATCAACTTGCGCTTGAAGTACTGTTAAATTCTCTTGAATGGGTAAAATAAAATTTCCTGTACCGTACTCAATAATAAAGTGTCTGCGCAGAAACAAATAACAACTTCACCCGCTACGCCATTTCATAATGCGTACCAAAGCGGGATTTTTTAATAGCACAATAAACCATCAAATGGGATATTGAATCACGTAAATAGGTAATTTATTATAAAAATCCCTTGTAGTGTACGGGGGTGTTAAAATAAAGTCACGGATAGTATGTTAGACGACTACCCTTAAATTTGGTCCTATCGGTTTCTTTGAGTTGGTAAAGGGGGATTTCCATATGAGAAAAAAAGACTCGTTAGGGCTAGCGCACTATGTAGATTCAATTGAAGCACAACAAAAGCTATATAAGCGGTCGCTATTTGTTGTCGTGATGTCCCAGATTTTTGGTGGGGCGGGACTTGCAGCTGGGATTACTGTGGGGGCATTAATTGCTAGGGATATGTTAGGAACTGCAAGCTTTGCAGGGTTGCCGGCTGCATTGTTTACACTTGGATCTGCGCTTGCAGCGTTCTTAGTGGGCAGGATTTCGCAGCGTTTTGGTCGTCGGTACGGATTGTCACTTGGGTTCATCACAGGTGGAATCGGTGCGATAGGTGTCATCTTCGCAACGACTATGGACAATGTGTTGTTATTATTTATTTCGCTATTTGTTTATGGTGCAGGGACTTCGACGAATCTACAGGCGCGTTACGCCGGAACAGATTTGGCTAGTGACAAGCAGCGTGCGACTGCCATTAGTATCGCGATGGTTTCAACTACGATAGGTGCGGTGGCGGGACCTAATTTAGTGACACCGATGGGGAACTTCGCAATGACGCTAGGTATACCAGCTTTAGCGGGGCCATTCATATTAGCAGCGGCGGCGTATCTCGTAGCTGGACTAACGTTGTTCTTCTATTTGCGTCCTGATCCATTTCTAGTTGCAAGAGCAATTGCGGTAAAGCAGGAAAAACAAGTTAATTCAAATACTACAACAGTAAATAAAACACGACAGAGTAAAGTAAACCGAATCGGTATTTTTGTCGGTGCGATGGTTCTCGTCTTGTCTCATCTCGTCATGGTTGCGATCATGACAATGACCCCAATCCATATGCAAAACCATGGATCTGGACTGACGGTCGTTGGATTGGTGATCAGTCTACATATTGCGGCGATGTATTTGCCATCGCTTGGTACAGGTCTATTAGTCGATAAATTCGGTCGTACAGTAATGGTCATTGCTTCGGGTGTCACGTTATCAATTGCGGGATTACTAGCAGCCTTTTCTCCAGGTGATTCCCTCGTCTGGTTGACGATTGCACTAATAGTGCTAGGCCTTGGATGGAATTTTGGCTTAATCAGCGGAACAGCAATCATCATTGATTCAACTGATATGACAACACGTGCAAAAACACAAGGTTCTGTTGATGTGTGGGTTGCTTTAGCTGGAACAGCAGGCAGTATATTGTCAGGAATCATTGTTGCCTACTCAAGCTATGCTGTTTTAGGCTTTCTCGGCATGTACCTTTCGTTACTTTTGATACCACTTATTGTTTGGAAACGGTTTAAAGAGAAAAAAGAACATCACAAAACTAAATGACAGAAGCAAGAAAATAATGATCCTGCAGCAGTTAGCACATGTGATATGAAAAGAAAAATGAGAGAATTACACTTCATTCTATTGAATAGAAAACACCGGAAATCCATCGACCAAAACTCGGCGGGATTCCGGTATTATTTTTGTGTAAATCAACACTTCTGTTGATTTACCAAGAGTAACTATATAAGTTGAAATAAAGACTCCCATCAAATCCGTTACGGCGCTCGGGGATGCCTCCAGCCCTTAGCCAGATGAGGTATCCTTTAAACTATATGGAATAGCCTCTTGGCATTAACGGTATAATTTCTGCGGAGAATGCAGAAATTATACCAACCGAACTCTTCGTTGTTCGGTTGGCTACCCCTAGTAACGCGCCTTCACTCAGTTCATATAGGTATTCATTTGTTCAACATATATAGTAGTTTATTTTACGTGAACCATCAGTCGTTGTTACTTGGAAAAGCAAATGTTGACGCGGATTCACTGTTCTCTTCAAACCACTTTTCTGAAATGGTTTTAGTCTTGGTGAAGAAGCGGGCTTGGTCAGGCCCAAACATATGCCCCTCACCGAATCTCGAGCGTTTCCAACCGCCAAAGTTATGATAACCAACAGGAATTGGAATTGGCACGTTTACCCCAACCATGCCGACGTCAATCTCCGTTATAAATTTGCGAGCGGCTGCTCCGTTATTTGTGAAAACTGTGACACCGTTACCGAGCTCATGTGCATTGATTAAGTCGATTGCTTGCTCTAATGTATCTACCCGAACGACATTACGAGCAGGTCCAAATACCTCTTGCTCATAAATCTCCATGCCAGGTTTGACGTTATCTAATAAGGTAGGACCTAGATAGAAGCCATTGGAATTTTTAGCGATGTCTGGATTGCGACCATCGCATACGAGTGTAGCACCTTCTTCTAGGCTACGGTCGATAAAGCCAATGATCGCGTCCTTTGATTGCTTTGTAATAACAGGCCCAAAATCAACGTCTGAATCTGTGTATGGCCCTACTTTTAATTTTGCGATTTTATCAGCCAATACTTTGACGAGTTTATTCGCTGTTTCTTCGCCGACGGGAATGATTGTGGAAATGGCCATACAGCGTTGGGAAGCGGCACCATAGGCCGCGCCTAAAAATGCGTTTGCGACCTGTTCTAAATCTGCATCTGGCATGACAATCATATTGTTTTTACCGCCACCTAATGCCGTAACGCGCTTGCCGTATTTTGAACCGGTTGTGTAAATATAATCAGCGACAGCTGTGGAGCCGACAAACGAAATGGCTTCAACAGCAGGGTTTTCTAATAGCTCGTTGACCGCATCCTTGTCGCCATTGATGACTGTCCAAACACCATCGGGTAAACCCGCTTCTTTCCACAGTTCCGATAAAAATAATGCGGAGCAGGGCACGCGCTCGGACGGCTTTAAAATGACGGAATTGCCGACTGCGACCGCCATAGTTGTAATGGCAAGTGGCACCATCACTGGAAAGTTGAATGGGGAAATCGCTGCAACAACGCCAAGTGGTGCTTTTACGGAATAAGCATTAATATTCCCACCAACATTGACGGAGTACTCACCTTTTAATAGGTGAGGGGCATTGATGGCTAAGTCGACGGATTCTAAACCACGTGTGATTTCACCCTTGGCATCCTCGATTGTTTTCCCGCTTTCGATACAAATGATGTCGATGAGCGTATCGATACGTGCGGTCATCAATTGACGAAACTTCATGACAATTTCAACGCGTTTGCCAATCGATAGGGCGCGCCATGCCGGAAAGGCTGCTTTAGCTGTTGCAATTGCGCTTTGCACTTCCTCTTTCGTTGCAATAGGGACGCGTGCAATCACTGCCCCTAAACTCGGATTGAAAACATCTGAGAAGTGACCACTTGTGCCTGCAACGATTTCACCATTAATAAAATGCCCTAGTTCTTTTACCTCTGTATTTGTTACCATACATTCATTTCCCCCTTGTGTTTTACGCTTTTGGCAGTAGTTCATTTAAAGCGTTCGTAAGTTTTTCAACAATCAAATCTTTTTCTGCTAATGAAATAATCAGTGGTGGAGCGAGTGTTAAAGTATTGTTAAAGCCTGCAACCGTGACACCATTTTTCCCAATGATTAACCCTTGTTCTTTACATAAAGCGATGACTTTGTTGACAGCAGTTACATCAAGTGGCGCTTTGCTGTTTTTGTCACTCACAAGCTCAATGCCAATCAGTAAGCCTTTACCGCGGATGTTGCCGACATTTGGATGATTCTTTAAGCGTTCTTGTAGTTCCGCATGGATAATTGCGCCCATTTCTTCTGAGCGAGCAAATAAATTTTCATTTTCCATGATTTCGATATTTTTGAGGGCAACTGCACAAGCTGCTGGAGAACCTCCGAATGTGTTGACGTGGCGGAAAAAGTCGTACTCCTCACTCCCATTGAAAGCCTCATAAATTTCGCGACGCACAGCTGTAGCAGATAACGGCATATAAGCACTTGTTAAGCCTTTTGCCATTGTGACAATATCCGGCTGAATGCCATAGTTTTGGAAGCCAAATGCTTTGCCTGTACGTCCGAAGCCGCAAATTACTTCATCGACAATGAGCAGGGCCCCATGCTTTTCACAAACTGCTTTTACCCCACGCAAATAGTCCTCATGGGGCATAATCACGCCTCCACCGGTAATAATAGGCTCAAGTATTACGCCGGCAATCGTCTCGGATGATTCCCAAGTCATGACATTATCGATTGCCTGAACAGACGGTAGGGCAGTTGGCTCTGTAATATGATCTTCGTTTGCACGGTAGGCATCTGGTGGTGCAACATGGAGGAAACCAGGTGCTAACGGTTCGTACTTATATTTACGTTGTGCTTGCCCTGTTGCCGCTAATGCCCCCATCGTATTGCCGTGGTAGGCACGATAGCGGGAAATAAATTTGGTGCGATTTGTATGACCTTTTTGCTGATGGTATTGACGTGCGATTTTGAAAGCGGCTTCATTCGCCTCTGAACCACTATTAGAGAAAAACACAACATAATCATCGCCTAATAATTCGCTGATTTTTTCGCTCAGTTGAATGGCAGGGATGTGCCCAACGGATAGAGGAGTATAGGCATTTTCCAGTAATTGCTCGTAAGCGACTTTGGCGAGTTCCTCTCGCCCGTAGCCAACGTTCACACACCATAAACCAGACATGGCATCTAAATAACGTTTCCCATCAATGTCCGTTATCCAAGCGCCCTTCGATTTCTGAATGATTGTCGTCGCGTTTGGGTTGTAGGGCTTCATGGAATGCCATACATATTGTTCATCTTTTACTTGCCAATTTTGACTCGTTAAATTCGTCATCGAGCATCATCACTCCTTCATTTATCATCATGCTATCACTAGCGTTGCATAAATACAGGCAGAAAATTCACTCTATTAAATTTCACAGTTCAGAGCCAAAAAGGGAAACACTTCAATAGAGGTGATTCCATCCATTTGGTTTTTATATACAATTATACTTGTGCGACAAGTTCGTTTTCATTTTGATTTGGAAGGGTACCAGCTGGCTTTATCCATTATAAAAGAACTTTTAGTTTGTAGAAAATAACGAATATTTTGAGTATTTAGAGCGAGTGGGTAGAATTAATGCGACGCTAGTGTCATGCTATAAATCTATTATCCGATTTTTCGGTGAAAATAGCATTATACACAATGTAAAATAAATAGGCTGTTGCTTTTCACATAAGGTGAGTGAAGAGAATGGTTAGTTGTCGCTAAACAGTATTAACTCTAGTGCTAATCGCTTTTCTGTTTGCATAAAATCTGAGCCTAGCAACTGCTCAATTTTTTCCAAACGATGGTACAGTGTTTGTCTAACGATAAACAGGCGTTCGGCAGTGTCTTTTTTTTGACCATTGGTGTGTAAATATACTTTTAACGTTTCGACTAATTTACTGCTATGCTTGCGGTCATAGTCAATAACGGGCTGTATATATTCGGTCATCATGTCCATAATATATGGATTTTTTTGTAATTGCAAAATTAAATGATGGAGGTGTAAATCCTCGTAAAAATACGAAAGCTGTGGATCTTTCCATCGAATGTGTAAGGTGTCTTTGGCTGTTAGAAAGCTAGTATTGAGAGCTTGGAAATGAGTCACGTATTTTCCTACAGCGACTGAAGTTTTAAAGTCACCATATTTATATTTTTGCTGATTGTCATGGATTTGTGTAATGGCTTGTTCGATACGTTGCTTATATGTTTCTTGCGCATGTATATTCGCTAAAATAAAAATAAGCTGTTGTTGCTTTTCTATGATAAACGGATAGAATTCTAACTTCTCTAAGACATTGCGCGTAAACAGCTTATAGTACGTTAAATCACTGCTTTTGCTTTTGTGGATTTGAAGAATCATGACCAGCCAATTACTTGTTGTGATATCTGCATGATGGTCTTGCAGGAAATGCGTCAATTCCTCCATATTGGATAACCCATTCAGCCATTGCTCTAGAACTTCACGATCCTCCACAGCCTTTTTTTCCTCGCTATACAAAACCCGCAATAAATAGTGTGAAAGTGCAATAACCGTGCGATCTAAAATCAGTGCATCGTATTCATTGACGACGCGCTGTGGGGAAAACAAACAAACCTCCCCATAATATTGGTTGAAAATATTCACCTCACAGCGAATAACATGTTTTTCCACATAATCAGGGCTTGACTGTTGTTGCATCTTATCATACTTGTCCTGCTGAATATTGGGAATAAACACAGGCTTTTGCCCATTAAATGTAAAGATGACCTGCAAGCCAAGATGTTTATAGAGGTGCATTAAAATTTGCTCGTAATTGTTGGCGGTCAGTGTATATTTATTAATTTGCTGTGCGTAGTTCTCTAGGTTTTTCACCATGCCATATTGCTGATTGATGAGGATACTGTGTATTTCTTGTGTGATTTCGACAAAGGCTACCTCCTGATGAAAGATGATGAGAGGGAATTGGTAGTCCGTCGCCAGTTGCTGTATGCAATCAGGAATTTCTTGAATGACGCTACCGAGCTCAATGCACAGCCCAGCTGATTTGGATGCTATTAATTGGTGAATAAAGTGATGGAAGTCATCATCATTGTTTTTCAAATGAATACCCGTAGTCAAAATTAATTCATTGCCCTTTAATAATTTGGCAGCATCCATAGTTTCGACGATATGCACCCATTTGATGATATTGAGTTGCCCCTCTGCACCAGCAAGAAGCTTCGCGCTACTGAATAACTTTTTCGTCAGTACATCTGCTATAGTGAGTGGAAATTCATTCATAGTGTCCTCCTATCACGCATAATTATTGATGCGTCAACACATCTTCTATTAAAAAGGCCATATACAAATTGGTTTTTGTAAAAGGGTTGGTGGCGTCTATATCTAATAGCAGTTCAACTTTTTTGATTTTATATAGGACAGTGTTGCGATGAATGAATAGACGTTCACTAATTTTACTCGTACTGCCGTTTTCTTCAAGGAAAATACGTAAAAATGACACGTAATCGGTGTTGTGTAAATCATCATATCGATAAAGTTGTCCAAGTATATCCTGGCTAAAAGATTCAATTAATGTCCGGTTTTGCACACCCATAATAATTTTATAGGCTCCAATTTCTTTATATTTGTATAAGAAGCGGTTGTTGTGCAACTGTGCTAATTGAATGACAGTGAGTGATTCCTCGTAGCTTTTATGGATGTTTTCGTAGTCTTCATAAAAATTCCCTTTGCCGATGATGACATTTAAGCTGCCGCTTTTCTGGGTGATCTTGTCGTAGATGTCTTCAACTGTTTTTGAGAAAGGACTATTGGATGTAGTGATCTGTGTTCGATTGATGAGAAAGATGAGGTGGTTTTTGTGCTTGAGTCTTAAAAACCGTTTATATCTATTTTGGAATGCAAACTGAATGAGGACCTCGTAACGGCCAATGCTACTGCGTGCATCTGTTGTTGTACAAGTGATGATGGCCAATTCTGCGCCTTGTGGAAATCCAAGTTGGGTTAAATTTTGCCTTGTGGAATCGACGTGCTGTTTGTAATGAAACAGTAAGTTGTAAAGGACTTGGTCTTCGGTGGATTGTTCTTGCTCGTGGGTGGCGATAAATTGAAATGTCGTTTTTAAAAGGTCGGCTACACGGCGGTCCCAAGGCATTTGGAAAATGGGCAATTCATGCTCATTGGCAAACGAGATGACCGATTCGGAAATGTCAGGAATATAAGGTCCCGTATTCACGATAATACCAGCTATTTTTTTAGTGTACGCCAGTTTAACGAGTTGTTCTAAGGATGTATTTTGGTGTGGAAAGTTAATGCCTGTTGTTACAACTAATTCATTTGGTCGGCAAAACGTGATTAAATCAATGCTTTCTACTACGTTAATACCTGAAACTTTTCGATACAAACCGCTTTCTCCAGCTACTAATGTCAGCATCGGGAATAGAGCCCCCTCTAGGATTTTGCCAATCGTTCCCATAACAGCCCCCCTTATTATACAAATAACGTACCATAAATATTGTGCACTTGCACATACTTTCTTAGTTTTATATCCATATCTTCCAAATAGTTTCTATTTTATGATTGTCATAAACAACCACTTATCGATAACTATTAATTTAGAATTTTCGTAAACAACCACTATTTTATTACTGTGAAAGAGAGGACTTGCATATGTATAAATGTAATAGTAGTAGATTACAGGGGTTAATTGAACAATTTAGTCAATTTGGTGCAACTGCCAATGGAGGCGTAACCCGTTTGTCCCTTTCAAAAGAGGATGTATTAGCGAGAGACTATTTTTGTGAAATATGCATAGAGTTAGGCATGGACATTCAAGTAGACGATATGGCAAATATCTATGCGATTCTACCAGGAAAAAAAGAGTGCCCACCCATCGTAATGGGATCACATTTAGATTCGGTTGAAAAAGGTGGCAGGTTTGATGGTGTCTTAGGTATTTTAACCGCAATAGAGGCGATACGAACGTTAAAGGAAAACGACATTGAGCTCGAGATCCCATTAATGCTTGTGAATTTTACGAATGAAGAAGGTGCGCGCTTCGATCCGGCGATGATGAGTTCCGGTGTCATTGCTTCAAAATTCAGTAAAGAAAAAATGCTAGAATCTATCGATAAAAATGGTATTACTTTTCAAGAAGCATTACAGGCGAGTGGCTACGCGGGGGAGCAAGGAAATCGCTTAACAGAAGCCCTTGCATATATTGAGCTGCATATTGAACAAGGACCGGTATTAGCAGCAAAGCAACGTGACATTGGGGTGGTAGAAGGCGTTTTAGGCATGGTGTGCTATGAAATTACCGTGACAGGTGAATCAAATCACGCTGGCACAACGCCAATGTCGATGCGAAAAGACCCGATGATTGTGGCGTCTCGTATAATTTCATCTTTGCATGAGCAGCTAAGTAAAATCGACGAAGCGCTTGTGTTCACATTTGGGCGTATGCACGTGGCACCTAATATTCATACAGTCATTCCGAACGAAGTAGTGTTTACTATGGATTCGCGTCATCAAAATCCAGCGGTGATGCTCAAAGTAGAAAAGCTATTGAAAGGTCTAGCTTCAGAGGAAAGCGGTTGCCACATTAGCCCGGTCAAGCTATGGGGGCGGGAGACCGTATTATTTGATGCAGCTATTTGCAATGAAGTGGAAAAATCATGTCATGACTTTGGTTATTCCTTCCAACGTATGTTCAGCGGGGCGGGGCACGATGCACAGTATATCGCGAGCTTCATCCCATCGGCAATGATTTTTGTTCCAAGTATCAAGGGGAAAAGTCATTGCGAGGAGGAAGAAACAACATTTGAAGACTGTGCAAAGGGGGCAGACGTGTTACTGGAAACCGTGTTGACACTACAAAAGAAGTTCAGCATGGGCGAAAAATACACACTTAACTCATGATGAGTGCAGGTTGAAATACTATAATTCGCTAGCACATTGGTTCATCACTAAAAGTTAGAGATGACGTTGGATTAAACTGCATATCATTAGAATGCGGGTTGATTGGAGTGAAGGTTGGACGACCCCAGCTGGACGGAAATTAACCTCCCCTCCACGGTGGAGAGCTAGCGTATTAATGGATATTGACAAACTTTACATTAATTAATCGAAGGGTGAGGGTAGTGTGAAAAAAGTGATTACAGGTGGACTCATTGTGACAGCAACAGATATGTATGAGGCAGATATTTTAATAGAGAACGGCAAAATTGTGCAAATCGGCAAAAACTTATCAGCTTATGGAGCGGAAATTGTAGATGCTACGGGTAAATACGTGATGCCTGGGGGAATTGATCCGCATACGCATTTGGATATGCCGTTCAACAACACGGTGACAGACGATGATTGGAAGTCGGGAACAGTTGCGGCAGCATTTGGTGGGACGACGACCATTTTAGATTTTTGCTTATCTGCGGGTGAAGAAAAACTTGCGACGGCTGTGGCAAAGTGGCATGTAAAAGCAAAGGGCAAATCAGCCATTGACTACGGTTTCCATTTAATGATTGGTGATTTAACGCCTGAAACAGAGGCCGAGTTACCGTTGTTACTAGAGCAGGAAGGGATTACATCTGTCAAGGTGTTCATGGCTTACGCGAAAGAATTCCAGGCGACAGACCGTACGCTGTTCAAAGCCTTTAAAATTGCAAAAGACATTGGCGCTGTTGTCATGGTGCACTGTGAAAATGGCTCAGTCATCGATGAATTAGTTGAGGAGGCGAAGCAAGCTGGTCAGACGGCGCCAATTTATCACGCACTGACACGTCCCGCGGAATTAGAGGGTGAGGCGACGAAACGGGCCATTGAACTAGCGCATATCGCAGGTGCCAAGCTGTATGTTGTACATGTGACGTGTAAAGAGGCTTTGGATGAAATTATCGCAGCACGTGAAAAGGGCTATGACGTGTATGGCGAAACATGTCCACCTTATTTAACGCTCGATCAGTCAGCGTTAGCACAGCCAGGCTTCGAGGGGGCGAAATATGTTTGGTCACCGCCACTTCGCCCGAAATATCATCAAGAGCATTTGTGGAATGCTTTAAAAGCCAAGCAACTGCAAACAATTGGTTCGGACCAATGTTCATTTAGCTTTAACGGGAAAAAGCAATTAGGGTTAAATGACTTTTCTAAAATACCAAATGGTGGACCGTTTATCGAAGATCGTTTCAGCATTTTATTTTCTGAAGGTGTGGCGAAAGGGCGAATTTCCATCTATGACTTTGTCGATATGATTTCGACAAGTGCCGCAAAAATTTTCGGCTTATATCCACAAAAAGGAACGATTGCTATTGGTTCTGACGCCGATATCGTAATTTTTGATCCTACGGTAAAACGTGAAATTTCAGCGAATACCCATCATATGAATGTAGACTACAACCCGTATGAGGGCTGGGAAGTGACTGGAGAGCCAATCAGTGTACTTGTGCGTGGAGAATACGTCATTAAAAACAAACAATTTGTAGGAGCATTAGGCAGTGGCCGATATATCAAGCGTGCACTACAACCGACGACCGCGCAAACAATCAACGTGTAAACATCAATCCATGAGGAGGAATGTTTCAATGACTTCGCAACTCGAACGGAATTTTGTGGAAATGACTAGCAGGATGACAAAAAATGAAGCACAAGAAGAGGCTAATCGTTGTCTGTACTGCTATGACGCACCTTGCATTACAGCTTGTCCGACAAGTATTCAAATACCGAATTTCATCAAGAAAATTGCTTCCAGTAATATGAAAGGTTCGGCCATGACGATTATGGAGGCTAACCCGATTGGTGCAAGCTGTGCGCGAGTATGCCCGACCGAGGAATTATGTGAAGGTGCATGTGTGTTAAATTCCTCGACAAAGCCTATTAAAATAGGGCACTTGCAACGTTATGCAACAGATTGGGCGATGGAATCAGACGTCGAGCTATTTAAAAAAGGTCAATCAAATGGACAAAAGGTAGCGATCGTTGGCGCTGGTCCAGCTGGTTTATCGGCAGCACGTGAGCTTAGTCGCTTTGGCTATAGTGTCACAATTTTTGAAGCAGAAGCAAAGGCGGGTGGCTTGGGCAACTACGGTATCGTGTCATTCCGATTACCGAATGATGTAGTGGATTGGGAAGTGGCGCAAGTTGTAAAGCTTGGTGTTGACATTAAAACAAACACAACAGTAGGCGTGGATATTTCTGCTGCAGAAATTTTAGCGCAATATGACAGTGTTATTTTAGCGGTTGGTATGGGGGCCGTGCCTAATCTTGGCATTAAAGGTGAGGAACTAGCTGGCGTTCATGATGCCATTGAGTTTGTAAAGCACACGAAAATGGGTGCACTGACAGAAGACTTAATCGGTAAACGTGTTGCGGTCATCGGTGCTGGTAACACAGCTATCGATGGTGCAACCTGTGCTGTGCGACTAGGTGCGGAGCAGGTAGACATTCTCTATAGAAGAACAGAAAAAGAGATGACTGCCTATCAGTTTGAATATGAATTTGCCAAGCAGGATGGCGTTGGATTTAAGTGGCTGACAGCGCCGAAACAAATTATCGGTGATGAGGCAGGGAAAGTAGTGGGACTTGAATGCGTCAAGATGAAACTTGGAGAGGCGGGTGTAGACGGCAGGCAACGACCTGAAGTAATCAAAGGGTCTGAGTTTGTTATAGAGGTGGACGCGGTCATTAAAGCAATTGGACAAACGCGCTTTGTCTCACTCATTGAAGCGTTTGGATTACAACATACGAATGGAGTAGTAGACATTGACGAAACGACTATGCAAACATCGAATGACAAAGTGTTTGCCTGTGGAGATGTCGTGTTTGGTAATGGCCAAGGGGAAGCAATGGTGGTAACAGCTGCACAGCAAGGTAAAGATGCTGCTTACATCATTCATGAGCGTTTAAGAAAACCGAGCGAGATCGCATAGGGGGGATGGAGCATGGCGGACTTACGAATTGACTTAGCGGGGATTAAATCACCGAATCCATTTTGGTTAGCATCTGCACCACCGACTAATTCGGGCTATCAAGTGCAACGTGCATTTGAAGCGGGCTGGGGTGGCGCAGTCTGGAAAACATTGGGTGAACCAATTTTAAATGTTTCATCGCGCTTTGCGGCTGTCAGCTTTAACGGACAGAGAGTAGCGGGCTTTAATAATATTGAGCTCATTACAGATCGTCCGTTAGAGGTTAATTTACAGGAAATTCTTGAAACGAAAAAAAGGTTTCCTAATCATGCCATTATCGCTTCATTAATGGTAGAGCCACAGCAGGAAAAGTGGCATGAGATTGTTAAAAAAGTAGAAGCTGTCGGGGTTGATGGTCTTGAGCTTAATTTTGGTTGTCCACATGGGATGGCAGAACGAGGAATGGGGGCTGCTTCTGGTCAAGTCCCTGAATTGGTTGAAAAGCAAACGCACTGGGCGAAGGAAGTTGCACGTACACCTGTTATCGTCAAGTTAACGCCAAACATTACGGATATTACGATGACGGCGGAAGCGGCAGTGCGTGGCGGGGCAGATGCCGTTAGTATGATTAATACGATAAACAGCTTAGCGGGTGTCGATTTAGATTCATGGAATACGGTTCCATATGTTGGAGGGAAGGGGGCACATGGCGGATATTGTGGGCCTGCTGTCAAACCGATTGCACTAAATATGGTCGCAGAATGTGCGCGAAATCCTTTCGTCAATGTACCAATTTCAGGCATTGGTGGGATTTCAAATTGGCAGGATGCTGCGGAATTTCTGCTGATGGGTGCAACAGGAGTACAAGTTTGTACTGCAGCGATGCACCACGGGTTTAGTATTGTCGAAGATATGATTGACGGTCTTAATAATTATCTGGATGAGAAGGGCATTGCCTCGGTGATGGATATTGTTGGTCAGTCGGTACAACGTTATTCTAACTGGGGTGACTTAGATTTAAACTACAAAGTTGTTGCTGAAATTAATAATGATGTCTGTATTAATTGCAATAAATGCCATATTGCGTGTGAAGATACGTCACATCAATGTATTGACATGTACACAGAGAGTGGTCGTCCGATGCTAAAGGTGCGTGAAGAAGATTGTGTAGGCTGTAATTTATGCTCGATTGTGTGCCCAGTAGACGGTGCGATTTCGATGGTCGAAAGAATGTCCTCTATTGCGCCAATGACTTGGAACGACCGTCAATCACTAATCAGCAGTTTTGCTCGTTAAAAAGTAAAGTTCACCAGTAGTGGAATATGCTCTCAAGTACAGATTTTGGTGTAAAGCCATAAAAAGAGGTCAATTGTTTGTTTGCAGGTAAGAAAGTATACGTTTTTAGACTTGGAGCAGTGTCTAGACTGAAGCGCCTAGCCGCTCGAGTCGCTTCAGTCCTAAGTTAAAGGGGCAAAGAGCGCCTTTATCTTAAGGTCATCCAGCGCTCTTCGGGTCTATCAAGGCGCCTTCCGCTATTCATTGTGTCCAGGCTCCAGCCGCCAGCCGCTTTTCATTGTTAACTGGAAATCTACTATAAGGGAGAGACATGAATGGCGAATGGTGGGGATTATTTAAAATCACCAGATTTACTTCCAGTTACACATCAAAAAAGAAGTATCGGGACATTTGGTTTTGCAGTGATTTGGGTAGGCATGGCCATCGTCTTAGCCGCCTTTGCAATTGGCGGATCTGCTATTATAAGTTTGCCATTGCCGATGGTGATTTTAGCGACAATGATAGGTTCCGTTTTAATTGGCGTATTTATGACATTAATCGGTGATATTGGTATTGAGCACGGCTTGTCCTTCCCGGTTTATATGCGTGCCCCATTTGGTACAATTGGCACGCATATACCATCGCTCGTTCGTGGGGTGACAGCGGCTTGTTGGTTCGGTCTTAACACCTATTTTGGTGCAATGGCCATCAATGGGATTTTGAATTTATTATTCGACTTTAATAATTGGTTTTTATGTTTCCTTATTTTTGCGGCATTGCAGTTAATTAACACATCGCTTGGCATTAAATCCATTGAGCGCTTTGCGGATTTTGCGGCGCCGGTTATTATTTTAATATCGTGCTGGATGTACTATACGCTTGCCGATAAAGCAACGGCACAAGGGAAAGACGTGTGGGCATGGGTGGAATCACCAACGACTGGGATGGCAGCTTTTACTGCTTTCATGGTCGTGATGATGGCGAACATGGGATTCTGGGCAACGTTAGCAGCTGATATGCCAACACTATCACGTTTCTTTAAAGCGCCAAAAAATGAGCGCAATTGGTTCAAACGCAATAAAACACAGTTAGTTGGTTCTTTAATCGTGATGCCGATTACCAACACATTTATCGTAGCCATTGGTGCAGTATGTTATATGGCCGTGGCATCTGCTGATCCGATAAATGCCTTGCAGCAAAGTGCAAGTGGAATTGCGTTAGGAATTTTATTGCTGATGATTGTGTTAGCGCAATGGTCGACAAATACGTCCGCAAACGTGATTCCTGCAGCCACGATTTTCTCAAACATTGGTGGACCCAGAGTACCGTTCTGGGCTGGAGTTATCATTGCGGGAATTATTGGGATTTTAGCACAGCCGTGGAGCTTATTTGGCGTCTTAGTCAATGCGCTATTAATCATTGGTGGTATTTTAACAGCAATTGTGGGGATATTATTCGCCGATTATTATTTAATCCGTAAACGTCGTGTGAACGTAAAAGATCTGTACGAGTTAGACGGCCAATATAAGTATATGAATGGCTTTAACTTAGCGGGGTTAATCGCTTGGGTGATTGGTGGTGTCCTAGCGAATATGTTCCCAACGTATTCTTCATTGGTGGGCTTTTTCGTGGGGGCACTCGTGTACTATGTCTTGGCGAAATATTGGTGGTTTAAAAAGTACCCGCAAGCCGAACTAGACGATCCTAGTGACGCCAAGTATTTAGGTATTACAGTTGGTCACGATTGGGACGATATTGTCGTGCAAGAAATCGAAGCAAAAGGTGAAGAATAAGAAAAGCGAGGTGTGTGTATGTCTGATCATTTACTAAGCATGGATGAAATGAAAAAAGTAGATGACTATTTAGATAGGGGCTTTAAAGTCCATTATGTGTATGAAAATTTAAGCGGGATGTTTGTCGAGTTTGAACGGCAGGAAGAAGTTCGGTTGCAGATTCTGACCGCCGACGCGCGTAAATATCTCGCGGCAAAGCTCCAAGAACAAACGCAGTTGTAAGAAGGCATGTCAATTTAATATGATGCGGTTAAAACTCTATTCTATTACTTACTAGAATAGAGTTTTAAAGTTGTACAATGATCTTCATCAGCAAAGGGGGGCCAATATGAAGGTATAAACTTTGTGGAAAATGTAGGACGTTGCAACCAAGAAAGAGGAAGTTCACCAATAAGTTTTGATCCACTTCCTCTTTTGTTAAACATTTCATACACGTGATGGGATAGGAGTGTATTCATTCATTTCTTCTTTAAGTCTTGGATTTCCTTTATAATACTTTGTTTAGCCTTTTTTTTATCCTCTTCCAGTTCTTGAATACCTTCCATTTCTTTCTGATATTGCTCTTCTACGTCACTAGTCGCTGGGATAAAAGGCTCGTTATTGTAGTCGGTTCGTTTACCATGCCGTAGCATTTCATAAATGATCATTCCGTTATTCGGCTTACCGTTTACAGTTATCATGGGAATGGCGTCAAAAAGTACATAATAGAACGCATAGAAAATAAATCGCTCCCAAAATGTTCTATACTCGTGAAGCATCCCATTGGCTAGAAGTGCATTTATAGTAACAGCAAATACAAGGTTGGAAAGAATCGGTCCCAAGTAAACACATATATATGCAAAATTATTTTTTCTTTTCAACGAGTCATAGGAAAACCAACTATACACATGATAATATTTTCGCACATCAAAGAATCCGATTTTGAAAATCCGAGGACCTGATCCAATGGTCAACCTTGGGTTCTTAACACCGAAAATGCCACTGACAATAAAGTAACCAGACTCCCTCAAAAAAATGACAAGAGGCAAGATGATAAATGCTGAAGTAATCAATGACAGTAAATCTTTGAGTCCAAACATATTTATATATCCCCTTCTGTAAAACAAGCTTCACAACTTGTGATACCCGCAGAGGGAAGAGCTGAACCCTTTATGTTGAAAAATCGAAGTGTCTAGAAGGGATTGGTATAGAGGTTGGTTTTAGGTAGTTTTTGCTAGACTAACACTTCGTAGTGAGTGTTCAACATAAAAGCATTTTCAGTGGTGAATATAGTTAGAGAAAATGAACTGAAAATTTCAGATACGGAAGTGGAACGGGAATTCGTACGCTACTTTGACTGAAGTATTTCCAAATTTGCTAATAACTGTAGTTGATTGGAATGACCAATTCCAGGATATTTTGAAAAAACAACGCCTTAAAAAATGGGGAGACAGAGTGCGTACGCCCCATTAACCCCATCTCTCCCCGTTAACTGAAGCCGAAAGAAGGGTATAGATTCTCCCTCAAAAGGCTATTCTAGGGACAAAGATACAAATGAGGTGAGTCTACTGTTTAACAAAAAGTCCAAACGATCTTCAAAAGAAAAACAGGAAACAGTTGTGACTGAAGAAAACACAGAAGAAATACAAATACAGATTTCAACTTCTGGTGATATTTTTATTCAGTCCATAAAAGATGCTACTCACAATTCATCTGATTTAATCACTAAATCGATATTACCGAATCTTACGCTCATATATATAGAGAACCTAGTAGATGTCCCGACGTTAAATTATCATATCCTTAAGGACCTGTTGAAGCATACAAATGAATCACCAGAAAATATAATATCCACCCTGACAATAGCGCAGGTGAAAATGGCTAATGAAATAGGAGAAGCAGTAATTGCAATGATGGATGGAACGGTACTTATTCATGTTGAAGGCTACTCGCAAATTGTATTGGCTAATATCCCCACCAATGAATCACGGGCTTTATCAGCACCGGAAAACGAATCCCAGGTAATCGGTGCCCAAGTTGGGTTTACTGAAAGTCTGTCGACAAATATTTCCTTGATTCGGAGGTATATAAAAAACCCAAATCTATGCAATGAAGGATTAGAAGTTGGAAAGCAATCGAAGACAACGATTGCGATGTTATACATTAAAGGCGTTGCTTCCGATGAAATGGTGAATACGCTAAGACAAAGGATTGCCGACCTTAAAGTGGATTCGGTATTAGATAGCTCGATTCTTGAGCAAATGATAGACGACAACTCTTTATCGATTTTTCCGCAAATGTTACTAACAGAAAGACCGGATAAGCTTTGTGCTGAACTTTTGAATGGCAAATTAGGGGTCATCGTGGATGGAAGTTCCCTTGCAATCGTTTGCCCACACTCATTTCTTGAGTTCTTCCAAAGTCAGGAGGATCAAAATCTTAGATGGCAAATTGCTACATTTGCCCGGTTATTAAGATTTAGTGCAGTCGTCCTATCTGTTTTTTTATCCCCTTTATATGTAGCAGCATTGACATTTCATTATGAAGTAATTCCGCAATCTCTTTTAGTCCCGCTAAGTGAATCAAGAGCATTGGTTCCTTTCCCCCCTTTATTTGAAGCCCTACTTTTAGAACTCATTATTGAGCTACTTAGAGAAGCTGGAGTCAGATTACCCTCGAAGGTTGGTCAAACGATCGGTATTGTTGGCGGTATTGTTATTGGAACCGCAGCCGTACAAGCAGGGATTACGAGTAATATTTTAATTATTATCGTCGCCTTAGGGGCGTTGGCATCCTTCACAACACCAAGTTACATGATGGGTAATGTCATCAGAATCATTCGGTTTCCGTTAATAGTATTAGCAGGACTTTGGGGATTTTACGGCATTATGCTGGGGCTTTGTTTTATCCTAATCCATCTTTTGCGTCAAACAAGCCTAGGTTCGCCGTATACAGCGCCTTTTTATCCTCCTCGCTTGCTTGATTGGCGGGATAGTCTTGTCAGGTTGCCGTTGCCGTTTACATTTAAGAGACCTTCAAATACCAGACCGGAGGATGAAGATAAATATGAGCCGCAACCGATAAATCCTGAGAAAAATGAACAGAAGGTGAAATAAGTGAAAAATTCCATACAAATTGGTCCCACTGATACAATTAATGCTTTTCTACTTTTTTTCATCATTCATACCGCTCAAATCGGAATCGGGATTCAAGGATTTCAACGGATTATATACCAGGACGCAAAACATGATGCATGGATTTCTGTACTACTCGCAGGTCTCGCCACGCATATTATCGCAATTTTCATGCTTAAAACGTTGGAAATATACGGTTCAAATGATTTATACGGAATTCATCAAGATGTATTTGGTAAATGGCTAGGGAATTTTTTAAATATCATTTATATTTTTTATTGTTCAGGTGCCTTTTTCTCCGTTTTGAGAAACTATATTGAGGTCGTTCAAACATGGGTTTTTCCGAATTTAAATACTTGGTTTATTGCGGCTTCATTGCTATTAATTGTAATTTACACGTTTACCGGTGGTCTGCGGGTAATTGTAGGCGTTTCTTTTTTTAGTTTTATACTTTCCATATGGCTTTTCCCGATGTTGGCTTATCCAATGAAATATATAGAATTGAGAAGCCTTCTTCCGATTTTAGAGGCTAATATGAGCGAAATACTGAAAGGTGTAAAGTCCATGACCTTTACGGTTGTTGGATTTGAAATATTATATGTGATTTATCCCTTTATAAAGGATAAAAAGAATGCAAAAAAAAATATTCATCTTGGTTTGTTCATGACGACATTGATTTACCTTGCCATCATGTTGGTTTCGTTAACTTACTTCAGCGGGGAACAATTAACTAAAACCATTTGGGCGACTTTGTCTTTATTTAGTATTGTTAAATTTCCGTTCATTGAACGATTTGAGTATATAGCGGTTTGTTTTTGGATGTTGATTATTTTGCCGAACCTGTGTCTATTTCTATGGGCTGCTTTTCGCGGAACCAGACGACTAGTAAAGGTAAGTGCGAATAAATTCGTCTGGGTATTCTCGCTCATCATATTAATTGTAAGCTTAACACTTAAAACTCGACTTCAAATAAATACATTTAATAATTACTTTGGCCAGGTGGCGTTTTATATTGTTTTTGTTTATCCTATCATCTTGTATGTCTTAGCAGTGGCGAAAAGGAAAATCAAATCACGTAAGGAGCAAATAGAATGAAAAATTTTTGTTGTTTTTTACTACTGCTATTTCTTTTCATTGGTTTGGTAGGATGTGCAGAAACAAAACTCCTTGAAAGGGTAGGTTTAGTCACTTTAATTGGCTATGACTTGGGTAAAGAGGAAGGCGTAGAGACTACAGCGGTTGTTCGCCAAGTGAGCACAGAGTTAGAAAGTAAAGTTGCAGTTATTACTGCTGAAAACGAAACAAGTCAAGGGACACGTTCAAAAATCAATCGCAGAGCAGCTGAAAAAATAATGAGCGGACAATTGAGGGGGGTCTTATTCGGTGAAGAGTTTGCCCAAGACGGTATTGGTCATTACATTGAAAATTTGTTGAAAAATCCTGCAATGAGTGGGGATATTATTATGGCGGTTGTTGAAGGTCAAACGAAAGCCTTACTGGAATACCAATACCCAGATATAGAGGATATTGGGGAACATATTTATAAGCTGGTAGAGCAAAATATTAAAAGTGAGCAAGTGGTTTCATCCACTCTTCATGACGTAGCCAAAGATTATTATTTCATGGGCAGGGACATAGCGATGCCTATTATAAGAAGAGATGAGGAGCTAATAGAGATTTCTGGAATCGCTTTATTTAAAAAGGACAAAATGATAGGTAAACTTACTATCGATGATAGCTTTTATGTGAAGTTAAGTCGAGATGATTATCATGCTGGAGTATTTGAATTGAAAATTAAAGGGGATGATTTACCTTCATCTTTACTGAAGGATCCTCCTGATGAAATTAATCTGGTATTCGATCCGATAAAAACGCATAAAGAAGTGAAGTTAGTCAATCCAAAAACTCCTGAATTTGACCTATACCTTACAGTGCAAGCAAGATTATTAGAAATAAAACCTAACGTTAATGTTGGAAATTCTAAAAAGGTGGAAGCACTTGAAAAAGCGATCAGTAAGAGTCTGTCGAGTGAAATATCAAGGGTAATTGCTTATTGCCAAAACATTGGCTCGGATGTTTTTGGCTATGGTGAGATTTATAGAAGCTCTGTACGTCATTCTGAATTGACGGAAGAGAAATGGCATGAGTTGTACAAGGAAATGAAAGTTAACGTCCATGTTGACTTTACACTGCTTAGAAGTGGAGTCTTTGAATGATTAGTACTCACCTTATTTTGACTGTTTACCTGTCATGACAGACAGGAATTTGTGGAAAAATGTCTCGTAGTCCAAGTCAAATGCAATGCGGTGATTTTTTTCGTTGTCATAAAATTGGTCACCTGGCCGTATATCAGCAATACTTTGCCCCCTTGCAGGTCCTTCCAAATGCTGCCCGATTTCGATAGAACGTGAATTGAACGTGAACATTTCAGGGTGTATGACCGCCATCAGTGTAAGTGCGTCATGCACGGGGCTTCCTTGAAGAGTTGGATCCCTTTCTTGATAAAATTCGGTGTAAAAGTCCATTAACGACTTAAAGATTGCGGTTTTTCCAAAGTGATCAATATAATCGACCATTTCAGGTGTGACAATTGCTTTTTGTGTTGCGTTTAAAGGGATTATTGTGACATTATTGGCATAAGAAAGGACGATTTTCACCGCTACAGGATCTGCATGAAAGTTTGCTTCCGCGACAGGTGTTACATTTCCAGGTACCCCAAATGCTCCCCCCATAATATAAAATTCCTTCACGTTGCCCATTAATTCTTTATAAAGAATAAACAATGTAGCAAGTGAAGTCAGGCGGCCAATATTTACGATAATCAGCTCATCCTTATACATTTTAATTATATTTACAATCTCCAGGAAGTTTTCTATCACGAATTCATAGTCATCCGGTACTATGGGTCCGAGACCATGTACGCCATGGATTTCCGGATAGTAGGTGGGGAGTTCTGCAGTCATCGGCATTTCTGCACCACTTATGACTGGAATGTTATTGGGGAAATTAAATAAGTTAAACAAATAGCGAATATTTGACATTGCATCTTCTCTTGATACATTCCCATAGTCGGCTACCACTCCGACGATATCAATCTCGTCATTAAAGTGGGCGTAGATAAGGCCCACTGTGTCATCTATTCCAATATCACCAAATAAAAGAACTTTTTTTGCCAATAGAATACCCCTCTTTCGGTGTGATTATTTACTGATCTGAAAAAACTGTGCTCAGTTTGTGTATTACCAAAGTATGTGTCGCAGGAAAGTTCTTATCCACACGGGATTTCAGTTAAATCCATTTATACTATATTATGGTGAAATGGCCGGGTATATCACACTGACCTGATGGTTCAAATATCGTGTTAAAATGTGGCGTAAATTTTGAGTGATGCTTGCAATACACGCGCATCTAAACGACAAAAATCTATGATGAAGAACTGAGAATGTTGGTGTAGGTACGCTGTCGGTCACTGTATACGACACTTATGGGAAACACATTAGTGCACCCTGCATAGTTAGCGAAAACTAAGGGAGTTACCAACGTGTGGAAAGGGTATACTAAATTAACAGAAGAAAACACTACGAAGGACTACCTAATGAAAAGGGATACCGTGATTTATGTTTTATATAAAAAAATCAGGCAAACAGACGAAAGGAAGATAGAAGATACGATGACAAACCGAAAAGAACTAATAGAATCAGGCTGGAATTTAGATAATAGTTATGCCCGTCTGCCAAAATCATTTTTTACAAACCTCAGTCCTAACCCTGTACAGTCACCGAAGTTGATCATTTTCAATGATTCCTTGGCAATTTCCTTGGGATTGGATGTCCATGAGTTGCAAAGCGAAGATGGAGTGGCAGTGCTTGCTGGGAATCGAATTCCTGAAGGCGCTTTGCCACTTGCTCAAGCGTATGCGGGCCATCAATTTGGGCACTTTGCGATGTTAGGGGACGGCCGGGCTATGTTAATTGGCGAACAGATAACCCCTTTAGGTGAACGGTTTGATATTCAGCTTAAGGGTTCGGGCCGAACACCATATTCCCGCGGGGGAGATGGTCGCGCGGCACTTGGACCAATGTTACGCGAATTCATCATCAGTGAAGCCATGCATGCGCTTGGTATTCCTACTACTCGAAGTCTAGCAGTAGTGACAACCGGTGAGTTTATCATCCGTGAAACCGATCTTCCAGGTGCCATTATGACTCGTGTGGCTGTCAGTCATCTACGCTTCGGAACCTTTCAATACGCTGCAAAATGGGGAACGGATGAGGAACTACAAGTTCTTGCCGACTACGCACTACAGCGACATTTTCCGGAAGTTGAAACTGATGAAAATCGCTATCTTGCGTTGCTTCAGGGAGTGATCAAGCGTCAGGCGGCCTTGGTAGCACAATGGCAAATGGTTGGTTTTATCCATGGAGTAATGAATACCGATAACATGACGATAAGTGGGGAGACCATCGATTATGGTCCGTGTGCCTTCATGGATACCTATGACCCAGCAACGGTCTTCAGTTCCATTGACATTCAAGGTCGCTACTCTTACGGCAATCAGCCGAATATCGTCGGGTGGAATCTTGCGCGATTTGCTGAAACCCTAATACCATTACTGCATGAAGATTATGCAGAGGGTGCCAAACTGGCGCAAGATGCCATTTCCGATTTCCCTGAGCACTATCATGCGAATTGGCTCGCGGGAATGAGAGCGAAACTAGGACTATTTAATGAAGAGAAACAGGATGAATCCCTTATTGAAGACCTTCTTCGACTAATGCAGAAGCATCGCGCTGACTTTACCAATACTTTTCGCGCGTTAACGTATGATAATTTAGAAGATAATGTCCTTTTTGGGACTCCGGAATTTACCAACTGGTATGCACTGTGGCAGTCAAGACTAGGCAGACAGCAAGAATCAAAGATCAGCTCACAGCAGTTAATGCGGGATAGTAATCCTGTACTAATCCCACGGAACCATCGGGTAGAAGCTGCGCTAGAAGCCGCGGTGAATCAAGGTGATTACAGTGTGATGGAAAGGCTATTAGAAGTTCTATCAAATCCGTATGCGTACACTCCTGGGAAGGATGATTATTCCACACTTCCCGCGCAATCAACAAGGCCTTACCAAACATTTTGTGGGACTTAATAATTGGCTTTTCATGGTTTGCTAGCAGTACAAAATAATGCTACCTTATGTATTGGGTAGCATTATTTTATTTTAGGGATGACTACACTTGATCAGAAAAAAACGGGGTCAAATAATAATAAATGAGGTTACTTATATGAATGAAAGAAGTTTTGAGGATTATAATTTAAGCGTTGAAATAACAAGAGCACTTGCCTTGTTGAAATTTGAAAGGCCGACGGAGGTTCAAAGTGAAGTCATACCGAGAGCATTGGAAAATCAGGATCTCATCGTGAAATCTCAAACAGGCAGTGGCAAGACGGCATCTTTTGGTATCCCTCTTTGCGAAATGATTGATTGGGAGAAGGAAAATCCACAGGCATTAATTCTTACGCCGACTCGAGAGCTTGCTGTTCAAGTTCAAGAGGATGTAACAGCTATTGGGCGTTTTAAAAGAATTAAAGCCCTAGCGGTTTACGGCAAAGAATCCTTTAATAAACAAGAGGAAGAGTTGGAACAAAAAACACATATAGTCGTCGGTACTCCTGGGCGTGTGATGGACCATATTGAGAGAGGAACGTTTTGTGTAGATGAAATAAAATACTTGATTATAGATGAAGCTGATGAAATGTTGACTATGGGTTTTGTTGCCCAAGTAGAAGCTATCATACAAAAACTTCCGCTTACTAGAGTAACGATGGTATTTTCCGCTACGTTGCCTAAAAAGGTTGAGAATCTTTGCCATACCTATATGAAAAAACCTATATCTATTCAAATCGCTTCTACGGGAGTCACGACGAGTACAATTGAACATAGCGTAATTGAAGTGAAAGAAGCAGGGAAAATGGCATTGCTGAAAAACATTACTGTTGTTGAAAACCCAGATAGCTGTATTATCTTCTGCAGAACTAAGGGGCAAGTTGACACAGTTTTTGCGGAATTGGAAAGGTCTAACTATTCTTGTGAAAAGATTCATGGTGGAATTGTACAGGAGGACCGATTTGCGGTTATGGAAGGCTTCAAAATGGGGAATTTTCGTTATCTTGTGGCGACCGATGTAGCTGCAAGGGGAATTGATGTAGCTAAAATAACACTTGTCATCAACTTTGACGTTCCCGTGGAAAAAGAGAGCTATGTTCATCGAACTGGCAGAACCGGTCGTGCTGGTAATAAAGGAAAAGCAATTACGTTTGCAACTCCAAATGACAGCAAACTCATTAAAGCAATTGAAGCATACATTGGCTTTGAGATACCTGTTTTGGAAGCGCCGACGCAGCAGAAAGTAGCTGTTGGAAAAAATGCTTTCGATGAAAAAGTCAGTGGTCGTCAGAAAACCAAAAATACTATACATGTGCAACCAAACAAGGATGTCATGAAACTCCATTTCAATGGTGGAAAAAAGAAGAAGCTTCGAGCCGTAGATTTTGTTGGCACGATTGCGAAGATTCCTGGAGTAACAGCAGATGATATCGGTATTATTACCATTCAGGATGAGTTGACTTATGTTGATATTCTGAATGACAAAGGTTCATTAGTTATGCAGGCAATGAAAGAAACGACAATCAAAGGAAAGAAATTAAAAGTTAGCAAGGCTAAAAGCATTTGAAGCTGCAATCCGCAAATTTAAGTCGGCGAATGAATTGTTTGTTTTTGAGTCTTTAACAGGTAACTTATAAAAACAGGGAATGGGGAAATGGCTATGCGATTAGTGAGACCATCCATTGAATGGAAAAACGAGCATGAAAATTACATGAAAGAGTGGGATGAATCCCGGATAACGCCCAGCAGTTTTAATGTAGTTGGTCACGAGGACTATGAAACATATTTAGAAGCACTGCAAATCCGAGAAAGCGGAGACGGAAAATGGGTGCCTAGTACGAATTATTTTTTGGTGGGTTATAATGACCGGATATTAGCGATGGTCGACATCAGGCACGATCTGACAGATTACTTACATAATGTCGGCGGGCATATCGGGTATGGTGTGAGACCTGCGGAAAGAAGGAAAGGCTATGCGACATGGATTCTTGCAGAGGCATTGAAGAAATGCGGTGAACTCGGAATCGATCGGGTACTGGTAACTTGTAATGAAGACAATATTGGATCAGCAAAAACGATAGAGAAGAATGGCGGCATTGAAGACAAGAGCTTTATTGAAGAAGATGGAACGGTGGTTAGACGTTTTTGGATAGAAAGTTAATTGCATGGATGCTGTCATATTTTTCAAATGAACTTGAAAGTATAAACGATCATGATTGATCAGTGCATATATATGCATCCGAAAATTACAGGAGATGGTCTTCTTCAGTTCTTGGCTTGTTGGGAATAACTGTGGGAATGTCTAGATATATTTAATGAAAACGCCAAGTTCGGAGTGAACTTGGCGTTTTTGCTATTTTTTTGACCACCATTCACTTATGCGTCAGGTTTTAAAATTGTTCTATGAATATTGCGTTGTTATGAATTCATTATCACTTCTGTCTCGTCTTTGCCCGATACACCGGAATTTTCGAATGTAGCCATCTCATTGATCATATTGACTGCGGATTGTAGAATCGGGAAAGCGACGGCTGCACCGGTCCCTTCGCCGAGACGCATATTTAGTTGGAGTAACGGCTCTTTTTGCAAATGTTTGACTGCCGTTGTATGTCCAGGTTCTACTGATTGATGCGATAAAATCATATAATCTACTACAGTAGGAGCCATCAATTTAGCTAGACAAGCGGAAACCGTACAGATAAAACCATCGACAAGAATAGGTACCCGCTTTTCTGCAGCGGCGAGCATTGCACCAGCCATTGCCGCCATTTCAAGTCCGCCCACTTTCGACAGGATATCAATGGCATCCGTCGGTTTCGGCTGATGTAAGCTGATTGCATCACGAACAACCGCAACTTTCCGATTATGCTGTTCAGTGGAAATACCAGTCCCAAATCCGACAATTGCAGCGGGGTCTGCACCAGTAATCGATGCTAGAACAGCGCTACTTGCTGTCGTGTTGCCGATACCGACTTCACCGATAATCAGACATTTGATCCCACTTTCTATAATCTGAATCCCTTCTTCATAACCGATGAGTACCGCTTTTTCTGCTTCTTCTCGTGTCATTGCTAATTCGGTGAGGAAGCTTCCAGTGCCCTGACGAATTTTCTTATGAACAACTTGCACCTCTGTTACATCTCCCGCTACACCTACGTCGACGACTTTGAATTTTGCACCGATTTGTCTAACAAATACATTGATAGCGGCTCCGCCATTTACAATATTTGCTACCATTTGGAGCGTCACTTCCTGTGGATAAGCGGATACACCTTCTTTTACAACGCCATGATCGGCAGCAAATACGATGATGCCTGGTGGTGTAATCTCTAGAGTCAAATTACCTGTCATTTCTGCCAGACTAATTGCGATTTCTTCCAACCTGCCCAAACTACCTAAAGGTTTTGTTAATGTTGCTATGTAAGAAGTTGCTTTTTCTCCCGCTGCTTTATTCAACAAAGGTATGTCTACATTCATCATTGTTTGTCCCAACTCTCTTTTCGATTTTAGTAAGGGGGCTATAGGACCGTGTGAAAACAGTCTTGTAAACCATTATACTAGTTTGAAGTATGCTGTGTAAGAAACACTTGTGAATGTTTAGATGTACAGGTAATAGAAAAATAACCCAAAAGCATGAGGTGCTTCTGGGTTATTTATTGGGGGAATTTGAAATTAAATGAAAGATACATCTAACTTCATAAGGTCTTTTTGGTTGAAGGTTAAACCAGGAAGAGTGAAAGTCCCTGCATTTATTGCAAAAGTATTCGCAATAACATTCGGACTTCCAGGATGAAAGATTCTAACTTCATAGTGGAATGGTTCAACGAATTGACTTAAGTTGATGTGTTGATTCGGTAAAAGAGTCACTAATTGATTGAGTAGGACTTCTGGACCACCACTATTCCAATTGATAACTTGTACCCTTACTTGAAAGGTTCTAGTTGGATCAAGGTTAGCTACTTCAATATGAGCTGCAGTTTGGCCAACAACCGTATTCAATACACCTGTTGATAATACCATAGGTTTTAACCTATGATCATCTTTATGTTTATCTTCACATTTGCATTTATCTTTTCGCTTGTCTTCACATCCGTATTCATGGTAATACTTACATTTGTCTTCGTTTCTATAATCACGCATTTTATCACCTCCTTTTATATAAGCTATTACTAATATATTAAAATTGTTGGAAAGTGTTACAAGTTGTCCCGATTTCCAGAAATTTATTTTCCGGGAATAATGACTTTCATCAAAATTGGAGCACTCATTAACAATAGAAGCAGGCCATGGGGAGGTTGTTTTTGCTCGTAATTCAATCCGGAATATACATATATGGCTCTCACGATATTAAAAATGTATTATACCTTTTGCTTAACTTACAAATTCTCTGACAAGAAGAACCTCATTCAATTCAATGATTGGATATAGCTGAAAGGGTATTTGTAGTGAGTTAATCTGGAATACCCATTTAATAAACTTGGGATAATAGTTAGGGCATTGAAACTTTTCTTATGTCTGTTTCCTATAATAAGTAGATTCAAAAGATTTGATAGTGGGAAGGGTAATTCGGGGGGATTTACATATCTGATTGAGAGGTAACTGTGAAGAAATTGAGTAAAGGCAAGTAAGAAATACTTAATGAAATTTCACCTGGAATTACCGACTACAATTTCTGGTATATATAAGAAAAAGTCATGAAAGTTTAACTTTCATGACTTTTTGTAGATAGCCTTTAGTTGAACTTTATAGACTTACTAATCCACTGTAACTTCGCTCGTGGCAGTAATCGAAACTCCATTCAGCGCTTGTGTTGCCAGCCGATCCGCTTCTGAATTTAACTTCCGCTGTACCAGTTTGTATGCTGGCTGGATACCGAGGTCTTTCAGCTTTTCTTCTATCCGGTCTGCCCAGCTAGACAAATTATTTTCGAGAGCCGGCCATTCTCCAGTCAGCTGGTTGATGACCACCTGTGAATCCCCGATGAAGCGGACCGGTAGATGATGGACATTCAAATGCTCGAGCTCCTGTAGGCCAAGGTAGAGTGCTGCATATTCTGCCTCGTTATTCGATGAGAGTTCGGCAGAAGGTGCATTTTGCCGTAACCTATACGATTTCCCGCTTTGTTCATAATAGATGACGCAGCCTAATCCTGATTTACGTGTTGTAAGATCGAAGCCGCCGTCGAAATAAACCGTGATGTTATGTGGTTCGGTTTCAATTCCTTTCAAATAACCTTTCATCTCTTTGACCGTCCACGTGCTGTCGAACTGGTCAATGAATAGTACATTTTTGGTACGTCCGGTCCGTGCCAAGTCTTCCGCAACTAGTATGGCTTGTGCTGCCGGCATCTCCTCGGAGCGGAAGACGGTTTCTGCTCCTTTTGGAGATTTGTAAATCCATTCGATTAGTATATTCATCGCTAATCCTCCTGTATCAGTAAGTCTATGTATTCATCTTCTATCTCTCTCAAAAATGCAGATACAATATGAGTATACCCAATTCAGGCTATATTTATGAAACGACCCAATTTATTAGGTACCTAAGCGGGACACTACAATTGCATGAGCATAGCAAGAAAACCAGGCAGCTCAATGTCTGGTTTTTTTAATGTGTATTGAGATATGTGAATTACTTATTTTGCTCCTCTCACGCGGAATCTCTTAAGGTGATTTTTACCGATAACCATTTCTTGATTTTCTTCGTATTCAAATGGCCAACAAAATCTCGGCAAATAGACTACTAATCGCAAATATAGTAGTGGCAAAGAAGGCGAAATTAATCCCATGTAGTATTTCATCTACAGAAATAATACTGAGGTGTTTCGATTGCTCACGCAATAGTATGGAGCGTATTTTGCATGCTGTACAATATACGTGTAATTTACTTGGCAATGAATTTAATCTAGCAATCGAGAGGTTATTGAAAATATTCATCGAGGTTATTTAGTACTGGGTTCCGATTTCATTTAATCGATCACGTTCGATGGAAAGCCAGTTGTGTTGAATGACTATCATCTTGGAGACAAAGTACATGACATTAATTTCTGAAAGAATAATTTGTGGGGAAATATACAGAAGAATTCTTTACACCAGTGGCCAAGTTTTGTGCTGGAGCAATTGCGCCTGCGACGAAAAAGCTGCTTGTCACATGTGAAAATAGGTTTGATTAAGTAAGACATGACTTTTAGATACAAGCGAAAGTGACTTGATTTTACTAGAAACTAGCCTAGTTATTTAATTTGAAAAGACCTGAAGATATTGGCATGCAGTTAACAGAAGGATTGCTGATGGAATCCAAAGTATGCGTATCTGCGATGGTATTCGCTCATCCAGATGCGAGGTGTTTTTTGCAGCGAAACTGAAATGTCTATTGTCTAATAAAGTAAGTATTGATGGATAAGCAGGGGTTTAAAATCACAACGGAGTTAGTTTAAGCTTACAAGAATACCTATGGACTACGACATAACAAACGTATGAAAAAAAGAGAAATAGCTCATGCTGAATACTATAAAAGGGACTTGACCCACCGAATAATGTAATTTTTATTAGCAGAATATAATCGTATTCATAATAGAAAGTGAGGGACAGAGAGTATGCGGTTTTTTAAAAAGAAAAAAACAAACGAATCAAATAAAGCTGTTCCCTCACAAAGTCAAATGGTGGATCCAAATAAAAAAGATGGTCTGAAAGTTAGTCTTCAGGAAAATATACAAATCTTAAAAGATACACTTGGGAAAAGTACGGATATTGTCTTTCGAGAAATTCGAATTGGAAAAGAAGGAAGCATTAAAGCGGGCATTATATACACTGATGGGTTAACAAATACAACTTCGTTACAAGAATTCATTTTAGAAACACTTATGTTGGATACTAAAGATATTGAATTACAGGTAAAGTTGTCAACTGGGCAAAGTATTATTAGCATTTTAAAAGATTTTTCCATGACAGTAGGAGAGATAAAAGATTTCACTACTTTTGAAGTACTTTATAATGGTCTTTTGTCGGGCGATACAATAATACTGATCGATGGCTATTCACAAGGATTAGTCATTTCAAATAAGCACTGGATTGAGCGTGGGGTAACGGAACCAGTTGCTCAAACGGTAGTGAGAGGACCCCGTGAAGGATTCTCCGAAAACTTACGCGTAAATACGGCATTAGTTCGACGGAAACTTAAAGATCCTAATCTTTGGGTGGAGTCTAAGGTAATTGGAACACGGACGAAAACGGATATTGCGTTGATGTACATCAACGGTGTTGCAGATGAAAAAATAGTGAAAGAAGTCCATTTGCGTTTGGATAATATCGAAATTGATGGAATTCTAGAAAGTGGATATATCGAAGAATTAATTGAGGATTCACCTCATTCACCTTTTCCCACTATTTTCAATACAGAACGCCCAGATGTAGTAGCTGCAGCACTACTGGAAGGAAGAATAGCCATTTTGGTAGATGGAACGCCATTTGTACTTATCGTTCCTGCGTTGTTCATTCAATTTTTCCAGTCTTCTGAGGACTATTATCAACGTGCGGATATTTCGAGTTTTATTCGACTCCTTCGTTTTGGCTCTTTTGGTATTTCTTTGCTGGCGCCGGCGTTTTTTATTGCAATCACAACTTTTCATCAGACGATGCTGCCACCAGCACTGCTAATTAGTCTGACTGCCCAACGAGAAGGTGTTCCATTTCCTGCATTCTTTGAAGCATTGCTAATGGAATTGACCTTTGAAATATTACGTGAAGCAGGCGTAAGAATGCCTCGATCGATTGGATCTGCCATGTCTATTGTAGGTGCATTCGTCATAGGGACGGCAGCTGTCGAAGCAGGTGTGATTTCTGCGGCGATGGTAATTATTGTTTCAATAACTGCTATCGCGAGCTTTGTTTCTCCAACCTATGATATAGCGATTGCTGTAAGATTACTGCGTTTTGGTTTTATGGGAATAGCTGCCTCGTTCGGTTTATTTGGAATTATGGTGGGTTTAATTGCCCTCGTACTCCATTTATGTAGTATTCGTTCTTTTGGCATTCCCTACATGTCTCCATTGGGTCCATTTAATATTTCCGATCAAAAGGATACATTTATTCGATTGCCTAGATGGGCAATGATTACTCGACCTCGTCTTATCAATCAACAAAATATAGTTAGGCAACAAGATTCAGCTTCTGCAAAACCAAAGCCACCAAAAAATGAGGAGTAAAAGGAGCCTAAACGATGAAAAAATATACTTTTGTGCTCCTAATTCTGAGTCTTGTTTTAACGGGATGTTGGGACAGGAGGGAATTAAATGAGATTGCGATCACTTTAGCGCTAGGAATTGACAAAGTGGATGAAGAATTTCAATTAACTGCTCAAGTAGTTGTACCGTCGGAAGTATCCATGAAACAAAGTTCTGGTCGTTCAACAGTAACCTTATTCCAAGCTACCGGTGAAACAATATTTGAAGCCTTTCGAAAAATGACAATCGACTCACCCAGAAAGATATATCCCGGTCATCTTCGAATGCTTGTGATTGGCGAGGAATTAGCTAAAGCAGGTGTAGGTGAGTCATTGGATTTACTATCAAGAGATTGGGAACTAAGGTCAGATTTCTATGTTGTTGTTGCAAAGGATAAGACTGCTGCAGAAATACTGAATGTTACAACACCGATTGAAAGCATACCTGCAAATAAAATGTTTAATACGCTTAAAACGTCTGAGGAAAACTGGGCTGTGACGAAAGGGGTTACATTAGATGAGCTGTTAGGCGATTTTATAACAGATGGAAAGGATGCAGTTTTAACGGGTATTCAGGTGTTTGGAAATCAGGAAGTAGGTTCAAGCAAGCAGAATGTGGAGTCAATTACGCCTGCTGCCCAAATTCAATATGATTATTTGGCGGTATTTAGGCAAGATAAACTAGTGGGATGGTTAAATGAAAGTGAAAGTAAGGGATATAACTATATTATCGACTCCGTTAAATCGACAGTAGCATCAATTTCATGTCCCGAGGAAGGGAAAGTTTCGATAGAGGTAATTAATTCTAAATCTGAATTGAAAGGAAAGATTAACAAAGGGGAGCCTGAAGTAAATGTAACTATCGAAGTAGAGGGGAATGTGGGAGAAGTGGAATGTCACATCGATATGAAAGACACAAAAACAATAGATGCGTTAGAAAAAAGTTATGAAAAAGAATTGAAGGAAATCGTTCATCAAACAATTGAAACGCTACAAAAACAATATAATTCAGATATTTTTGGATTTGGACAAGCTATTCATCGATCCAATCCGAAAACATGGAAAAAAATTAAAAATCAGTGGGATGAAGAGTTTACGGAATTAACAGTGAACGTTGAGGTTGATATGAAAATACGTGATACGGGTACAGTAAGCAATTCATTCTTACAAAAGTTAGAGGAATAAAGAATCATGCTGAAAATTATTGGACTCCTGTTGATAGTAGCGGCAATCGTACGGTTTGAAGTTCCATCCCTATTACGAAAGAAAAATAAAAAAGAATTGGTTGTCTTTTTACTCTTTCTTTCTATTGGTACAGGCTTAGGGATTGCTCAAGTATTAGGAAAACCCATTCCAAATCCAATGGACTTACTAACTTTCATTCTAAGACCAATAAATGAAACGCTCTTCCGTTAGTTGAATTAGAGAGGTAAGGAGGGTGAAGAGTTGAAATGATGCATAATATTAAAATAAATTCAAATCAATTTCTAGTGTTAGTTATCTTTTTTACGATTGGGACGAGCATCTTAGAAGTTCCGTCAGTTTTAGCAGCAAAAACGAACCAAGATGCCTGGATTACAGCTATAATTGGTACGGGAATCGGGTTATTGGTGGTATGGCTTTTCACCGCGATAGCACTTTGGTTTCCTCACCTCACCTATGTTCAAATGAATGAAAAAGTATTTGGAAAATTGATTGGTAATGCCGTTTCAGTTTTATTTGCAATGATGTCACTTCTTTATGCTTCAACTCTTTTATTTCAATCAGGTAATTTTTTTAATACCCATATCATGCCGAATACGCCCTTGTCAGCGCTTAATATTCTGATGGCTGGAGTTGTGGTAATGGGCGTTTACCTTGGGTTAGAGACCATCGCACGTTCTGCAGAAATCTTTGGTGCCTTTTTCATCATCATCTTTATTATATTTACCGTTTTAATTGCACCCGATATCCAGGTTGACCACCTAAAGCCTGTGTTTGAGGCAGAACCGAAAACGATGATCAAATCCTCCATCTTTTATGTCCTTATGTCTTCTGGAAATGCAATTGTTTTATTAATGATTTTCCCCGCATTTGTAAATGATGTTAAACATGCAAAAAAATCCTTTCTACTTGGAAATTTAATTGGTGGACTTATTATTATTCTCATTACATTTTTGAGTATTTCTGTGTTAGGAGCAGGAAAAACGGCGAACGAAATTTATCCAAGCTATGAATTGGCCAAAAGAATTAGTGTTGGAAATTTCATAGAAAGAATTGAAGTATTAATGGCTTTACTATGGATTCTTTCTCTCTATTTTAAAATGATTCTTTATTTTTACGCTACTGTTTTAGCGATTGCACAAATTTTAAATTTGAAAGATTATCGCCCTTTAATAATGCCAATAGGGATAATTACCGTGGTTCTTTCCCTTGTTATATATCCTAATATTATCTATAAACAGAATTGGGATAATACGACGGGAAATTCTCTTACATTAGTAGTTGGAATTATATTTCCCTTATTGTTAGTTATCGTTTACGGAATACGAAGGAAGGGTTTGAAGAAAGAAGTTACAAAATAACAAGATACGTAACGAATAAATTTGTAGCGTAAGTATTTTACTAGGGGGAAGATGATCAACTCTGGTTAGGCGGGTACGTTTATTTGATATTTAGATATTTGTATACTAAATTGATTTTGTACTGGTTTTTGTTTCACTATTTTTAAAAAATCTGGGCACCAGACCTTATGATAGAACGATCACGACGATATCTAATGGTAAAAATTCTACCATTCAAGATCGGACTATTATATAACTGAATCCGTTGTTAAATCGACAGAACTTGATGAGAAACGGTTAATTGAAACGTTGTAATAATTGAAGGATACTTATTTATATATATTTAGATACATAAATTGCTCGATTGTCTGTCTGGCAATTATTATTAATCAGTATAGGAATAGTCCTAGGCTTTATCTGTGGAAAAATATTCAATATAAAAATAACCCACCATGGTCCGCATTGTAAGAGGCATGGTGGGTTCTATTGTCGATACTAAACATATAGCTAAGAAATTGTGCGAAGCATACATACGTAGTAGAAATGCACAACTAGGCACAATATCGCCTAAATCTATACTTACATTCTTTTTTTATACCCGTTAATTCGTGATTCTTCTTCTGCACTTATTTCAGTTTGTAATCCTTCAATGCTTTCTTTACGTCGCTCGTTTTTCTCCTTGATTGCAGCAAGTTCTTTCCCCTCGGCGAATTCCATCGCTGCTTCGGCTGCTTCCATATTACTGATGGTTTTCTTTAGCCTATTTACATTGTCATCTGAATCATTCGGTTTGATGTTAGTCATTATACTTCCTCCTTCAACTTTTTTAAAAACCTTCAAGAGATAGCGTTCCCAAATTCACAATAATTATTTGTCGATTACAGTTCTCGGGAAGAAGACGATTACTACAATGATATTTTCCGTATGGCAAAGAATCCTCATATCTGGCGTTTAGAATATGTATGAAATAGTGGAATGGGACGTTAATCTACTAGAGTTTTATTGGGGTAGAAAGTAGGTTGGATAGCAGATGAAAAGTGTGAAATACCAAATTCCAAAACAATTACTAGCCGTTTTGGAATCCGGTATGATTTATTTTACTTCAGCGTTCCATGCATATATTAGATTTGTTGATTTCAACCTATTTCTAACAGTAATGCCAGCCCATGCTGCCAGTGTCGCTTTAATGAAGCCAACAAGAAGAAACGGTGCAAATCCACCTGAAAATGCTGCGGTCCAAGAAAGATTTGCAATGACTTTTAACCAAACCGTTCCAAAAGTTAATGCAATAAACATTCCGATTACGTTTGCGATGATTGCGTTTTTAACTGTAAAACTCGTTTTTTCAAGAAAAAAGCCAATGATAAGTGCAGTTGGGATGAACCCGATCAAATACCCACCAGTTGGCCCGACTAGAATCCCTAAACCCCCAGACATCTGTGCGAATACCGGTATCCCTATTGCGCCCATGCATAAATAAATGAGTACTGACAATGTACCATATCGTGCGCCCAATATTGTCGCAGCAAGTCCGATGGCAAGCGTTTGTCCAGTAATTGGTACAAGTGGTAATGGAACTGTAACTTGCGCTAATACACCAATAATTGCTGCGAATAGTGCTGAAATAATCATCATTCGTAGTTTGTAACTTGACTCAGTCATAGTGTGCAAATCCCCTTTTGTGTTAACTGAAATATAATAATAGTTGACTCATTAATTGTATAGTAACCCAACTGCTTTCGTCAACACGATTATTTTAAAATGAAATGTATTGTTTAGGTATTGACTAAACATACAGTACCTTTGTAAGGGATTAGTGTGAGTTGTGAAACCTTCATGACTGTTTATCGAATAGATACTCGAAATTCATCACTTGGACTATACAGGTGATGGATTTATTTTTGCGAATATGAAGTTGAAATCCAACTAGTTGTTTGCTACTATTTTTATTAACAGATAGTTCTAATTGTTGATTCTATTTGTGTATCTGAAAGGGGCAAATAAATTGAAAATTATCGACTTGCATTGTGATGTATTGCTTAGATTGTATGAATCAAAAGGGGAAATGAAGTTTCAAGATTCTTTGGAACTCGATACGAGTTATGAAAAACTAATAAAGGGTGGAGTAAAAGTACAAGCATTTGCTATATTCGTGTATCCGGAAATGAAGTCAGATCAGAAATTTCAAGCTGCTTTAGATCAAATCCATTATTTCTATACAGATGTGCTTGGGAACAATCCGAATATGAAACTGATCAAGGAGTGGAGCGATTTCGATCAGTTAAAAGACGGAGAAATTGGAGCGATGTTGACGCTTGAAGGTGTGGATGCAATCGGAAACGATCTACAAAAGCTAACTATTCTTCATCAATTGGGAGTCCATTCGATTGGTCTTACTTGGAATAATGCCAACTTGGCAGCAGACGGAGCGGGAGAACCACGTGGAGCGGGACTGACGTCGTTTGGCAAAGAGATTGTTCATTTCAATAATGAACATAAAATTTTGACCGATGTCTCCCATTTGTGTGAAAAGGCTTTTTGGGATGTCATGGAAGAAGCAAACTATCCAATTGCGAGCCATTCGAATGCCAGAGCATTATGCAATCATGTTCGTAATCTGACAGATGATCAGGCAAGAACACTGTTTGAAAAAAATGGGCTCGTCCATGTTGTCTACAATCCGCCGTTTGTGAAGGAACAAGGGGAAGTTGTGATAACAGACCTAATCGAACATATTGACCATTTCTGTTCTTTAGGCGGAGAGAAACAAATTGGGTTAGGCTCAGACTTCGATGGTATCTCGTCGAAGATTGTTAATTTGGAAGATGCATCTATGCATCCGAATTTACTAAATGAGTTGCTAAAAAAATACAGTGAAGAGACGGTCAAAGGTTTTGCCTACCAAAACTTTATGGATCATCGTCCTAATTGAACGGTAATAAGAGAGCCAATCAAGCTGAGTGAGAAGTAGAAAGCGCCGAGGGGTAAAATATAGGCTAGTAAGGGAAACTGTTTTAAATAACTCGGGTTTTCTCCGTTTTTACCTTCTACGTCCTGTATAACTTGCTCGCGTTTGCTAAGGGTTGAATAGAAACGTCTCGAGTTGTTGATAAATCTAGTGAAAAAACCATCTTGGATGATGAGTAATACACTGCCGATTAGTAACATGATGATGCCGATATAGAAAAATAAATCAAGTAAAATAATGATATACTTTGGGGCCATAAATACAGTAGAGAATAAAATAACGAAAGATGTGATGCAAAAAGAAAGAAGTAAGCTTTTCTTTTTCATAGAGGTTAACAACTCCTACCTTATTTATAGATTAATAGGGATATATCTATTAATTAAAAATATTATTGCTATTGTGATTGTAAGCACTTACAATTATATATAGTTACTAGAATAGTACAAGGGGGGAATGGGAAATGAAGAAAAAAACATGGTTAGGCTTAATTTTCTTGGCCATTTTTTCTTTGATTGTTTCGGGTTGTAATTTCAGCTCATCAACTGAAGAGAAAGACGACAAGAAAGAGGATGAAAAAGAAGCAGACGGCAAGGTTGCACAAGTACTTAATTTGAGTGCAACGGCTGATATTCCAACATTGGATTCAACAAAAGCGCATGACGCTATTGCATTTGACGTTTTGAATAACGTGAATGAGGGGCTGTATCGTCAGGATCAAAGTAACCAATCTGTTCCCGCGCTCGCAGAGAAGCATGAGAAAAGTGAAGATGGCATCGTTCATACATTTACAATTAGAGACGCGAAGTGGAGCAACGGCGAACCTGTAACAGCTGCCGATTTTGAATACGCGTGGAAACGTGTTATGAAAGAAGCTGGTGCATATAATTACATGCTTGTTACTGCAGGCATCAAGAATTCCGAAGCTATCATGAACGAAGAAATGGATGCTGCAGAACTTGGTATTAAGGCAACAGGAGAAAAAACGCTTGAAGTGACACTTGAAAGTGCAAATCCATTATTTGAAACATTACTGGCATTCCCGACATTCTTACCGCAAAATCAAAAGTTTGTAGAAGAGCTTGGAGATCAGTATGCACTCGAAGCTGACAACATTTTAGCAAATGGTCCATTCAAACTTGATAACTGGTCACAAGAACAAAGCTGGAAACTTGTTAAAAATGAAGATTATTGGGATGCAGGAACAGTGAAAATTGAAGAGGTAAATGTATTTGTCGTTAAAGACCCGTCTGCCGGGGCGAATTTATATGAGACAGAGAAAATTGACCGCGTCAAATTAACTTCTGCACTTATCGACCAATATGTTGAGGATAAAAACTTTAAAGTTGAAAAAGACTCAGGTATTGTCTTCTTACGCTTTAATCACAACCATCCAGTGCTTAAGAATTCAGAAATTCGCCGTGCGATTGGAATGGCAGTTGACCGTCAAGGTTTGACAGATGTTATTTTGAAAGACGGTTCTTCACCAATTTACGGAGTAGTTGGAGAAGGATTTTACTTCTCGCCTGAGAATAAGGATTACCGAGAGTTAAATGGAGACTTCAATAAAGGGACTCCTGAAGAAGCAAAAGCAATATGGGAAAAAGCTTTAGCTGAAGTTGGACAAACAGAATTGACAGTGTCACTCAATATTGCTGACTCGGATGAAATGAAAAAAGTAGCTGAGTACTTACAAGCGCAGCTTGAAGACAATCTTCCTGGATTTAAGCTTGATATTAAAGCTGTACCATTCGCTCAGCGTCTTGAAATTGAAAAAGCAGTCGACTATGAACTTTCTCTTTCTACATGGGGACCAGATTATAGTGACCCGATGACCTATTTAGATATGTGGGTAAAAGGCAGTTCTTCAAACCGTATGGATTATAGCAATCCAAAATTAGATGCATTAGTTCATGATGCACGCGGTGAGACGGATTTAAGCAAGCGTTACGAGATGTTGCTTGGTATTGAAAAGGTTTTGTTGGAAGAAGATGCAGCAGTTGCGCCTCTTTATCAACGAGGGTCTGCAATTCTTGTACGTGATAAAATCAAAGATTTAGCTAAACATCCAACGGGTGCTGAATTCACTTACAAATGGGCTCACATCGAATAAACATATGATTTAAGCAACAGATAAGCGAAGGTGTATCCAACTGGAGCATCTTCGTTTTCTGATTGATAAATAACTTGAGAAAAGAATATCTATTTAATCTGAGCGAAGGCGCCTTACAAGGGTTAGCCGAAGCGAATTCAATGGGATATTTTATATCAACATTTATAGAAGGAAAATCAAGAGCTTTTTAAGGAATTGGGGTGTCCGATTTGAAGCGCTACATAGTAAAAAGATTCGGGTTTATGATTATTACATTGTTTATCATTATCACAGCAACGTTCTTTCTTATGCAATTCCTTCCGGGAACGCCGTTTACAAACCCGGAAAAGTTATCTGATAAGCAACTCGTTATTTTAAATGCCAAATATGGATTAGATCAACCGGCAGCAATCCAATACATTCGCTATTTAGGGAATTTAGTACAAGGCGATCTTGGCTATTCATTCCAATATGAAGGTCGAACTGTAAAAAGTATGATCGTTAATCGTATTGGCCCTTCTGCGCTCATTGGTTTACAAGCACTTGTATTTGGGACGATTGTAGGGCTAGTACTCGGTATTATTTCTGCATTACGACATAATACACTTCTTGACTATGGTGCTGTGACACTTGCAGTACTCGGGATGTCTATCCCATCGTTCGTTTTTGCAGCATTGCTACAATACTTCATTGGGGTGAAGTATGAATTATTACCTGTTGCTTTATGGGAAAGTTATGCGAGTACCATTTTACCGTCGTTCGCACTTTCAGTAACAGTTATCGCAACGGTCGCACGTTTCATACGAAGTGAAATGCTCGAAGTATTAGGACAGGATTATGTGACGACAGCAAGAGCAAAAGGCTTGCACGAATCCACGGTTATGGCGAAACATGTCATTCGAAATGCGCTAATCCCTGTTGTTACGATGCTCGGTCCGTTAGCAGTTTCGATCATGACAGGAACATTAGTTATTGAAAAGATATTTTCAGTACCTGGCCTCGGGGAACAGTTCACATTGTCAATTATGGTCCTCGATTATAGCGTAATTATGGGAATTACCTTATTTTATAGTGCGTTGTTCATATTCGTTGTCTTTATTGTTGATATTTTATATGGTCTTCTGGATCCTCGGATTGATTATAAACAGGGGGGACAGGCATGAACAAAATCGAAAAAGATTCGTCCATTCAAAGCAAATCTACGGATAACTTTAAAATGAATACAGATGGAATTACAGCTGATCTATTCGTGCCCGCTCCGCTGGATCCAATGGAACTGGAAGATATCAATTCGCCATCTGTCTCATTTTGGCAGGAGGCATTCCACCGATTATTTAAGAACAAGGGAGCAGTTATTTCACTGGTTTTACTCGTATTGCTAATCATTTTGGCTCTAATAGGTCCCTTAATGAATGAGCATACGTATCGAAGTCAAAACTTGGTTCACTCTAATCTACCTGCAAAAGTCCCTGGACTCGGGTGGCTTGGTTTTGATGGAACAGATATAAAAGGTGTAGATGTTTATGAAAAAAGAAATATAGAAGCAAATTACTGGTTCGGGACAGATGAATTTGGCCGGGATTTATGGACAAGGGTATGGAAAGGAACGCAAATTTCACTCTTCATTGCGCTTGTTGCTGCGGCTTTAGATTTAGTTATTGGTGTCGTTTATGGCGGTATCTCCTCCTTCTACGGAGGCAGAGTAGATAATGTTATGCAACGAATAATTGAAGTATTAATGGGAATACCGAATTTGATTATCATTATCTTATTCATACTCATTCTTGAACCGGGTATTACGTCCATTATTTTAGCGATGGTGATAACCGGGTGGGTAGGAATGGCACGTGTTGTACGCGGACAAATTTTGCAATTGAAAAGTCAAGAATTTGTCCTAGCCTCCCAAACGCTCGGTGCATCAAATTCTAGATTGATTTGGAGGCATTTATTGCCAAACGTAATGGGGCCGATTATCGTTACCATCATGTTTACAATTCCTACAGCCATATTCTTCGAAGCCTTTTTAAGTTTCATAGGCTTAGGATTGCAGGCGCCACAAGCATCGCTTGGTGTGTTAATTGAAGATGGCTATAAATCTATGAGGTATTTCGCATACAAGCTACTATTCCCAGCACTTGTAATAAGTACGATTATGATTTGCTTCAATCTACTCGCTGATGGATTACGTGATGCGTTAGATCCGAAAATGAGAAAATAGGGAGTGGGTCTTTAATGAATGAAGAAATATTGTCAGTCAATAACTTACACATTTCCTTCCAGACCCAAACAGGTGCGGTTAAGGCGGTAAGAGGTGTGAATTTCAAGTTAAACAAAGGTGAAACGTTGGCGATTGTTGGTGAATCAGGTTCAGGGAAATCTGTTACCGCAAAATCAATTATGCGTCTTTTACCAAAGCATAATACATTAATTCCACAAGGGGACATCACTTACGAGAGGCGGGATCTTTTAAAACTATCGTTAAGTGATATGCAGAAGGTAAGAGGCTCAGAAATATCAATGGTGTTCCAAGATCCAATGACTTCCTTGAATCCGACGATGAAAATTGGGAAACAAATTATGGAGGGCCTCATAAAACATCAGAAGATGACAAAAAAAGAGGCCAAACAAAGAGCATTTCAAATGCTTAAAATGGTCGGTATACCGAATGCTGAAGAACGCCTAGATGGATATCCGCATCAGTTTTCAGGTGGAATGAGGCAGCGTGTTGTCATAGCAATGGCGCTTGCTTGTAATCCCAAAGTATTAATAGCTGACGAGCCGACAACAGCTCTCGATGTAACAATTCAAGCGCAAATCCTGCGGTTGATGAAGGACTTGCAAGAAAAAATGGATACGGCAATTGTTTTAATTACGCATGATCTTGGCGTTGTCGCAAACATGGCTAATCGAGTTGCTGTCATGTATGCGGGTGAAATCGTGGAGCAAGGGACGCTAGATGAAATTTTTTATAAACCACAACACCCGTATACGTTAGGACTTCTTCATTCCATGCCTAACTTGAATGCCAGTCGATCCGAGCCACTTATTCCTATTCCGGGTTCACCGCCAGACTTAGCAACACTTGGTACAGGCTGTCCATTTGCTGCCCGTTGTCCGTATACGATGAAGGTCTGTCATAACTTCCATCCAGAAACGACGCAGCTTGGTGAAAGTCACTCAGTTTCATGTTGGCTGCAAGATGTGCGAACGCCGGCCGAACATGTCCCGGAAAAAGTTAGGAGTGTAAAATAATGAATATGAATGAAGATTTATTAGTCGTTACAGAATTGAAAAAACATTTCAAGCTTAATAAGAATAGTACATTAAAAGCCGTTGATGGAATTAGTTTTACGATAAAAAGAGGGGAGACGCTGGGTCTTGTTGGTGAGTCAGGATGTGGGAAATCGACAGTCGGGAGAACCATTACTCAAATTTATGAGCCTTCGAGTGGCCAAATTCTTTTTGCTAATGAAGTAGTCCATTCAAAACGCGGTAAACAAGAGCAAAAAAAGAAGAAGCGCAATATGCAAATGATTTTCCAAGATCCCTATTCTTCATTGAATCCGCGTATGACTGTTATGGAAATCATTTCAGAGGGGCTAGTCATTCATTCAGCCGAGTTATCATTGAAAGAACGAGAAGTAAAAGTGAATGAGCTGTTAGAGCTCGTGGGCTTGAACAAAAAACATTCGCAAAGGTATCCTCATGAATTCAGCGGAGGGCAAAGGCAGCGTATCGGTATTGCACGTGCATTGGCCGTTGAGCCAGAATTTATTGTCGCAGATGAACCAATCGCTGCACTGGATGTATCGATACAGGCCCAAATCGTCAACTTATTGAAGAAACTCCAAAAAGAAAAAGAGCTTACTTTTTTATTCATTGCGCATGATTTATCAATGGTGAAATACATAAGCGACCGAATTGCAGTTATGTATTTAGGGAAAATTGTGGAGTTAACGGAAAGTGAAACGCTTTATGAGAAACCATTGCATCCTTATACTGAGGCTCTACTTTCAGCTATCCCATTGCCCGATCCGAACCTGGAGCGCTCTAGAAAACAAATTGTCCTGAAAGGTGACGTCCCTAGTCCAATCGACATTCCAAGTGGATGTAGGTTCCGGACGAGATGTCCGAAAGCGATGAAAGTTTGTGCGGAGCTTGAACCGGCGTTTATGGAAGTAGAGAAGGGCCACTATGTCGCCTGTCATTTGCACGATGAAAAAGTAATGTCCCGACAAGATGCAGTTCCAATTAATGTAGAGTTGTCCTGATTAGCAGGGGCAACTTTTTTGTTTGCTAAAGATCGTTTAAGATAACGTTATCTACTAGCATAATCCCTATAAATGTAATATCTATAATTAATTAAGCGAAGGCGCCTTAAAAGGGGTAGCCGAAGCCCTAAGACTGGCAGCAAAGCTGCTTGGCTTATGGCGGGAGGCATCCCCGAGCGCCGCAGCGGATTCAATGGTGTTCCAGATTTCAACCTATACAGTCTTATTATTAACACAATCATTTCCTGTCTAATACTACCTATCTACTTAATAACAATAAACTTACGAAGGGATTGATACAATTGATGCAGTGGGAACAATTTGAAAAGTTTATAGTGGAAGTAATGGAAAAGGAACAAATACCGGGTGTTGCAGTTGCACTTTCGAAAAACGGACAATCCATTTATGAGCGAGGATTTGGGACAAGGAATTTTGAAACGAATGAGCCGGTCACCCCAGAAACGATTTTCGGAATCGCATCAATCACAAAATCATTTACCGCACTTGCTATTATGAAACTGGCAGAAGAAGGACGTTTACAAGTTGAAGACGCGGTGATCGAGCATCTTCCTGAATTTCAATTAGTCGATTATGCCGATATGGAGGATATAAAAATACGTCATCTCCTTTCTCACACAACAGGTCTTGCAACAATGGAGCGAAAGGAACAACTCACGAAATTCGATGAACATCTTCATTATTTAAACGAAAAAGCATGGAGCTGGGTAGGGAAGCCTGGGGAATATATGTGCTATAACAATGATATGTTTCTCTTACTGGGCGCAATTATTGAAAAAATAACTGGCGAAAATTATCAGGCATATATCAATAATCAAATTATAAACCCCTTACAAATGACCAGAACGACATATAATCTTCTTGGATTACAGAGTTTTGAAAATGTCACAACACCATATGTGCTGGAGGATGGTAAGCCGGTAGCATGTCCGTGGCCGACGTTAGGAAATTATGCCGTTGGGGGTGGTATTCGGTCGACGGTAGTTGATTTGTTGAAATACGGAAACATCTATGTGGATGTACTTGAAAGGAATATTGTCAGTAGGGCGTATACTTCACAAATGGCACAACCCGTTCATCAAACGAATGGCAAGAGTTTTTATGGGTTTGCCCTTCAAACGACTCCAAATTACTCAGCGGTTACATTAGTCGAACATGGCGGAGGCCAGCCGGGTGTATCTTCTAATTTCGGTTTCATTCCAGAAAAGGGAATTGTTGCTGTCGTTTTAGCGAATATGAGCGGTGTAAGTGCCGACGCAATTTGGCTTGCGGCTGTGAATACTGCATTAGGTATCCCAATCGACCAAAAGAGAAACACAGAGCCTGAATTTGAAATGACTAAAGAACAAAAACAGCGTGTACTAGGGACATATATATCAGCTGAAGGGTCCCAAGTTGATATTTCATTAGAAGATCAAACCGTCATGGCAACAATTGATAATAAAACCTACACACTTCGCGCAAGTAACGAGACAACACTAATAATTATGCCGCTCGAGAAGCCGATTCGGTTCTTTATTGATGAAAAGAATGAAGCATGGGCACTATTTATTGGGCTAAGAATGCTAGTAAAGAGTAGGTAGTAATCACGAGTATGTATATAGTGAAATATTCCATCAAACACGCATCAGCTACCTCTTGTAAGGCGCATACGCTCAATTTATACAGGTATTCATAAGTATATATGTTGAATTAAAAAATACTATTGAATCTGTTGTGGCGCTCAATAATGAGAGAGGTGTAATTCGGGGTGTGGATTGTAGAACGCTTGGCGCTTTGGGGATGCCTCTCGCCCTAAGCCTGGATTGGCGCTTCGCATCCAGTCTCACGGCTTCGGCTACCCCTTTGCCGCGCCTACGCTAGCGTTGTTCATTATTGAAGAGAGTTATGATTCGGAGTGTATATGCCGAGATTATAATGTGATTATTTTTTGAAAGTGATTTAGTTCAAGAAGGACGCACTAGAGATTGCAGGTCTCATTCCGATAACGAAAAGCTCTTTCTCACATAGTCCATCCACAAAGCGGCGAAGCGGTATTGGTAGGAGTTTTAGTATTAGAACTTTTCAGCGGCCTCCCAAAACCCTTTGTAAAGCGCATATGCCGTATTCATTTGTTCGACATATATAGTTGTTTTTAAAATGCAAAAAGACCAGGTCTGCAGAGACCTGGTCCATTCATAATCGCATGTTATCATTTGCGGATTTTTTCGATTTCATCCGCAACGAATTGTACATTTGTGCCAACAATAACTTGAATACTTTGTGGCCCTACCACGTTTATCCCTGGTACGCCTGTATCTTTAATTTTCTTTTGGTTGACCGCATTCATATCTTTTACTTCTACACGTAAGCGTGTTGCACAGTAGTCAACGGAAGTTACGTTAGCGTCTCCGCCTAAGCCATCAAAAATCGTAGCGGCCATGCCTGAGAATTTATTACCTGTTGTAGTACTTGCTACTCCGTCTACATCCTCATCTGCTACATCCTCATCGTCTTCTCTACCTGGTGTTTTTAAGTTGAATTTCACGATTAAGAAACGGAATAGGAAGTAGTAAATGACTGCAAAGACTAAACCTTGAACGATTAACATATAGGGTTGGTTAGCAAGTGGTAATCTGAAACTCAAGACTAAATCGACAAAACCAGCACTAAATCCAAATCCTGCTGTCCAGTGGAAAGTAGCGGCAATAAACAACGATAAACCTGTTAACGCAGCATGCACAACATAAAGAGCTGGTGCCAAGAACATAAATGCAAATTCAAGTGGTTCTGTAACACCTGTAAAGAATGCAGCGAAACCTGCTGCTAACATCAAAGATGCTGCTTGTTTTTTTCTTTTTGTTTTAGCTGTATGATACATTGCAAGTGCTGCAGCGGGTAGCCCAAACATCATAATTGGGAAGAAACCTGCCTGATACATACCGGTAACACCCTTCGTGCCTGTTCCAGCCCAGAAGTTACCAATGTCATTAATACCAGCAACATCAAACCAAAATACGGAGTTCAATGCATGGTGTAATCCGGTAGGGATCAATAGTCGGTTAAAGAAGCCGTATAATCCTGCACCAGTAGCACCTAATCCACTAATACCTTCACCAAAACTAACTAAAGCTGTGTATACAATAGGCCAGATAAAGAATAATGCTGCTGAAGCGACTAACATAGCGGCAGCTGTCATAATGGGAACTAAGCGTTTTCCACTAAAGAAGGCAAGTGCATCCGGTAACTGTACATGACTAAAACGATTGTACATAATGGATGCGATAATTCCAGACAATATCCCGATAAATTGGTTTTCAATTTTTTCAAATGCAGGATTTACATTAGCAATATCCGTGCTAAGTAACATAGCTACCGAATCTGTTGATAGCAATGTCGTAGTTACGAGGAAAGCGACCAAACCACTTAACGCGGCAGAGCCATCCTTATCTTTGGACATACCCAGTGCTACCCCGACTGCGAAAAGAATAGACATATTTTGGCTGTCGAGAATCGAAGACCCGGCTTTGATTAAGAAGGCAGCTAATACGTTTCCTGAACCCCAACCATCATGGTCAATCCAATACCCGATCCCCATTAAAATTGCCGCAGCAGGTAATACAGCTACAGGTAACATCAAAGAACGGCCAAGCTTTTGAAGGTATTTCATCATGTTAAACTCACCCCTATTCATAGTTTTTAGATAGTTTGTTCGGAAGAATATATATGATGACGACTCATGTTGACTTTATTGCTTTCTTAATCGTTCAATATGAAGTGCGATATAGCCCAACTCTTGTTCATGCAGCTCGACTGCATGTAACACAACTAATTCCTTTGCAACCTCGGTTGCACAATTATATGAAAGAGGAAACTTCTTTTTAATCATGACCAACATTTCCTCATCCATCGTGTGAAGCCCATACTGATTCATTCTTGTTAGGGTGGAGCGAAGATGCGTAATTAGGCGATGATAAGAAATATCGTCCTCTTCAATCGTGATCATTAAGTGTTCCTTGATTGTTTGGACCATGTCTCTAATAATCGCCGTTTGTCTTAGGGTTTGATGCAAATCACCTCCTTGCGGTTTCATGGTATGGATATGAAGTGCAATATAAGCGGCTTCATCCTCAGGCATGTCCACTTGACATCTTTCTTTTATATGTTGGATTGCCCAAAGCCCAATTTCAAATTCTCTTCTATAAAGTATTTTTATTTCATGCAATAACTTATTATTTAGATGAATACCATCTCTAATTCTTTCGATTGCAAATGACAGATGATCAGTAAGGACGATGTGAATATGCTCGTTTAATTTCGTGCCCATATACGCCTCTGCGTATGTAATAATTTCTTCTGAGATGGTGAAATGCTCTTCTGGAATTCGACTTAGAAGCTGCTGTAACTTGTCATTCTCCCTCATAACAAATAACTTTTCGATTTTTTCGACATTCACAATGTCGTTGCGTTTCTTATTAAAAGCAATCCCGGTGCCAACAGCAATCTTCTCATGCTGGCCATCTAGTACGACGACAGCGTTATTATTGAGAATCTTTGTTATTTTCATCGAAAGTCACCGCCTTCTTTTCACTGGATATACTCATGCATTACTTAGTGGAAATTGTCATTAACACTGTTTCTCCCATGATGCCTTCTTTTGCAACTTCGCACTTTACATTCCGTTCCGCACTATTTGTAATCACGATGGGTGTTATAATGCTTTTTGCATGTTCGCTAATATAATCCCAATCTACTTCAATAAGTGATTGACCGACCGAAACTGCGTCACCTGCTTTGACTAATACTGTAAAACCATTTCCTTTTAATGAAACCGTTTCCAATCCGATGTGAATAAGAATTTCTGTCCCATCACTTGAACGGAGGCCAATGGCGTGCTTTGTATCGGATACTAAGATGACAGTTCCATCTATAGGAGCATGAATACTACCTTTCTTTGGCATGATAGCGACTCCTTCGCCCAACATTTTTTGGCTAAAGACTGGGTCCGGAACTTGGTCAAGTGGGATTATTTCTCCATTAATAGGTGCGAATATCTGTAATTTACTCTTCTTGAATAATTTTGATAGCATGTCTGTGGACTCCTTTATTGTCGGTGATGTAGGGCTCGTATCCCTCGATTTATATTGTGCAATCACAACGAGCAAACAAGAAAAGGCATGGGGTAAAAAAGAAGATTTTAAAAAAACCTTCTAAGTTTACCACCATGCCTGATCGAGTCAGTAACATGTGATCCGCTATTAAACTTCTATTCGGATAATAACATTTAATTTATTATAATGCAATAGAAAAATAAACTTTTTTTTACAAGGCTGCAAGCTTATAGTTCTATCGGTTTATTCACCGAAGACGCCTTATGCTTTTCTTATTTAGATTTTAAGCTGATGAGGATGAGTAAAATTCCGCCAAAGAGACAAATCATCCTTACGAATGAAATTTTTTCAGTTAGTCCAACCAATGCTATTCCTGTCGTAATAATTAAAATACATGGACCTACTAAGGCCAGTAGGGTGTTGATATAAAAGGCTTTTTCTAAATCATTAAACTTAAACATAAACATTGCTGCTGTAATATCAATACTTCCAGATAAAATTCTCAATAAAATTATGAAAATAAGTGCTTTTTCCATCAATGAATAAGACGCCTCCACCCTTTGTTATCCAGCTATATTAGCCTGCCCCTAATCGTAGTTACTAAAGTGTATGTTTGCTTTCCTTCTATTAGTAGAGAAATATGAAAAGCTCTTAGATGGATCCTTCTATAATATGTTGAATAAATGAATACCTATATTTACCGATCGAAGGTGCCTTACAAGGGGGAGCCGTAGCGAATTCAATGGGATTCTTTATCTCACTCCGTTTGAAATAATGTTTCGGAATTAAATTGTTTTTTATAGATAAGTGAAGAAAAATGAACCCGGGTAGAGTGTTATTCGACGAAACAAACTATTATGTAATTCATTGGATATATGATAAAATAGATGTAAGTTAATATATTGGGTTTGAGCTAATGAGAGACCTCAGGGAATGGTTGCGTATCGCAACTTATTTCTTGAGGTCTCTTTTTCACTTATAAAATATCATAATTTAGAAGGAGACGAGATAAATGACAAACTTTTCATCATTAGAACGGGAAGAGACATTAGACAAATTAGCAACAGAGGAATTTGATTTACTCATAATCGGAGGGGGAATTTCAGGAGCTGGAATCGCTTTAGATGCTACGGCACGTGGGTTGAAAACAGCGCTTGTCGAAATGCAAGACTTTGCTTCTGGCACTTCAAGCCGCTCGACAAAACTTGTCCATGGCGGATTACGTTATTTAAAACAATTTCAAATCAAAGAAGTAGCGGAACTTGGAAAAGAGCGGGCAATCGTCTATGAAAATGGACCACATGTCACGACTCCAGAATGGATGGTCCTTCCTTTTCATAAAGGAGGAACGTTTGGCAAATACTCGACTTCCTTTGGTTTGAAAGTATATGACTTTCTCGCAGGCGTTAAGAAAGCTGAAAGAAGAAGGATGTTAACAAAAGAAGAAACCCTTCAGAAAGCACCGCTTGTGAAACAAGAAGGATTATTAGGCGGCGGCATTTACGTCGAATACCGCACTGATGATGCTCGCCTGACAATTGAAGTTATGAAAGCAGCTGCTGAAAAAGGCGCAACCTTAGCAAACTATGCAAAAGCAGAAACCTTTATTTATAAACAAGAAAAAATTGCCGGTGTGCAAGTGTTAGATACATTAACAAATAAAAAAGTTGTTATTAAGGCGAAAAAAGTTGTCAATGCGGCTGGACCTTGGGTAGATGATGTGAAGGGGATCGAAGGCGAGGCTACAACAAAAGGAAAACACTTAATTTTATCAAAAGGTGTGCATCTTGTATTCGATCAAAAAGACTTTCCGTTGCACCAAGCAGTTTATTTTGACACACCCGATAAACGTATGATTTTTGCAGTGCCTCGCGATGGAAAAGCTTATGTGGGAACAACGGATACATTCTATGAAGGAGATCCGAAAGTGATGCAAATTACTGAAGAGGATCGCTCGTATATCTTAAATTCGATTCATTATATGTTCCCTAGTCTTAAATTGACAGCGGAAAACGTAGAGTCGAGTTGGGCAGGTGTCAGACCACTCATCCATGAGGAGGGCAAAGGTCCGTCGGAAGTATCGAGAAAAGATGAGATTTGGGAATCGGAGAAAGGTCTCATTACAATTGCAGGTGGGAAATTGACCGGCTATCGTAAAATGGCGGAAACTGTGGTGGATAAAATAGTTGATCAACTTAGTCATGAAGAAATTCGTCATTTTAATAAATGTGTGACGAAGAATTTGCCAATCTCAGGTGGTGATATTGGTGGTTCATCAAATATGAATCGATTTATGGCCCAGGCGATTGAAAAAGGTCAATTAGCTGGATTTACGGAACGACAAAGCCGACACTTGGCAACACTATATGGCACCAATGTTGACCAAGTATTTGCGATTCCCTTTGAAGCAAACACAGCAATTCCACGTATTCTTTATGTGAAATTACGCTATGCAATTGAATCCGAAATGGTTGCCAAACCAACTGATTTCTTTGTTCGGAGAACTGGGGATATGTTCTTCAATATTGACAACGTTAAAGCTGGGAAAAAAGACGTGCTAGATGAAATGGCATTCATTTTCGAGTGGACAGATGCAGAGCGTCAGCAATACGAAAAAGAACTGGCTGATGAGCTGACAATTGCAACAACAGTGTTGTAACATGCTATATTGGAGACAGGAAGCATGAAAGGAGGCAGTGCAAAAGATGCCTTTTCACGATCAAAAGATATTGCCCGCTGCGCGAAGCTTAAAGCAGTTTGAACAGTTGCTAAAAAGCCCATTTGAATACATTGTTCTTTTAGAAGTGCATGTTGGCAATCTTAAAACGCTCAAAACAGAAGCAGAGAAATATGGGAAAAAAGTAATCATCCATGCCGATTTGATTCAAGGATTGAAAACGGATAATTTTGCTGCCGATTTTCTATGCAATGACATTAGACCAGCTGGCATTATTTCGACGAGGTCCAATATGATCATGAAAGCGAAAGCCAAAGGAATTATCGCTATTCAACGCATGTTTCTCTTAGATACAATCGCTTTGGAAAAAAGTTATTCCTTGATTGATCAGACAGTTCCTGACTATATTGAAATGTTGCCGGGGGTAATACCAGAACTCATTAGCGAAGTGTATGATAGAACAGGAATTCCAATTATTAATGGAGGCTTGATTCGGACAAAAAAACATGTCCAAGATGCATTGGATGCGGGTGCTGTCGCAGTAACAACATCAGACCATGAGCTGTGGGATTCATTCATCAAAGATTGACAGTCTTTTTTAATAAGAATATACTAATAGCAAGTCAATAGTAAGTGGTTGAGCTAAGGAGTCCACGTTTGAACCCTACGTAATGTAGGTGTTTAAACGTGGGCTTTTTCATGTCTAAAATCAACCACTACAAAATAGAAACGAAGGTGGATTAAAAATGACACCCTTTATAGCAGAGCTAGTTGGGACAATGATTTTAATTATTTTCGGTGCTGGAGTCGTCGGTGGTGTTTTGATGAAGAAGTCGAAAGCCCAAGACTCTGGTTGGATTGTAATCACAATTGGATGGGGACTCGCCGTTGCAATGGGGGTATATGCAGTTGGTGGTGTCAGCGGTGCACACTTGAATCCCGCGGTGACCCTCGGAATGGCTTCCATTGGTGAATTCCCATGGGCTGATGTCCCCATGTATATGCTAGCTCAAATACTTGGAGCGATTTGTGGAGCAATCATTGTTTATTTCCATTACTTGCCTCACTGGAAGGAAACTGAAGACGAAGCGGCGAAGTTATCTGTATTCGCTACAATTCCGGCAATACGTCATCCACTCTCCAATTTAACGAGTGAAATAATTGGTACGTTCATTTTACTGCTGGGTTTACTAGCAATCGGTGCAAATGAGTTTACGGAAGGCCTGAATCCACTAATTGTAGGTGCGTTGATTGTTGCCATTGGGGTCTCATTGGGTGGAACAACTGGCTATGCCATTAACCCAGCCCGTGATCTAGGCCCGCGTATAGCCCATTTCTTTTTGCCGATTCCTGAGAAAGGGAAGTCGGATTGGAGTTACGCATGGATACCTGTCGTAGGTCCGTTATTGGGCGGAACATTTGGTGCGCTGTTTTATCAACAAGTGTTTGAAGGTGTTACTAGCATTGCATTTTGGATTGTTGGTAGTATTGTGTTAGCGGTATTGTTAGGTGCACAGTATTCATTAAGAAAAGAGTCAGCACAAGACGCAAAACAAAGTGTTACAGAATAGCTAAGAAGATTCATACATTATGTAATAAAAACTCACTATATGGGGGACTAAATAATGACTAAAAAATATATAATGGCTCTTGACCAAGGCACAACAAGTTCGCGGGCAATTCTATTCGATAAAAGCGGTAAGATTTTACATACAGTCCAACAGGAATTCACTCAATACTTTCCTCAATCTGGATGGGTCGAACATAATGCAGACGAAATCTGGAGCTCCGTTTTAGCTGTTATTGCAGGTGTATTGTCAGAAAAGAATATTGCAGCTGAACAAATCGAAGGCATTGGCATAACAAATCAGCGCGAAACAACAGTTATATGGGATAAAAATACAGGAAAACCAATTTACAATGCCATTGTTTGGCAATCACGTCAAACTGCTGAAATATGCGACGATCTGAAAGAGAGCGGTTACAATGATCTGTTTCGAGATAAAACTGGCTTACTTATCGATGCTTATTTCTCAGGCACAAAAGTGAAATGGATTTTGGACAACGTACAAGGGGCAAGAGAAAAAGCGGAGCGTGGAGATCTTCTATTTGGAACAATTGACACATGGATTGTATGGAAATTATCTGGCGGGAAAAGGCATGTAACCGACTATTCCAATGCTTCGAGAACACTTATGTACAATATTCACGAATTAAAATGGGATGAGGAATTGCTCTCTATCTTAGACGTCCCTGCGTCAATGCTACCAGAGGTCCGTCCCTCTTCTGAGATTTATGCGCATACGGAAAAAAGTCACTTCTTTGGTCATGCTGCTCCGATTGCTGGAATCGCCGGTGATCAACAAGCCGCATTGTTCGGGCAAGCTTGTTTTGAAAGTGGGATGGTAAAAAACACATATGGAACTGGTTGCTTCATGTTAATGAATACGGGGGATAAAGCAGTCAAGTCAGATCATGGTCTATTGACAACCCTTGCGTGGGGAATCGACGGAAAAGTAGAGTATGCACTTGAAGGTAGTATTTTCGTTGCAGGATCTGCCATTCAGTGGTTGCGTGATGGACTTAGAATGTTCCGTAATTCATCTGAAAGTGAAGAATACGCTAAACGCGTTGAATCGACAGAAGGCGTTTACGTTGTGCCAGCATTTGTCGGCCTTGGAACACCTTACTGGGATAGCGATGTAAGAGGTGCCATTTTCGGATTGACACGTGGTACAGAGAAAGAACATCTTATTCGTGCAACATTGGAATCACTTGCATATCAAACAAAGGATGTACTTGATGCAATGGAAGCAGATTCTGGAATCTCTTTAAAAACGTTACGTGTAGACGGCGGCGCAGTTGAAAACGATTTCCTTATGCAATTTCAGGCAGACTTATTAAATGTACCTGTCGAGCGTCCACTGATTAGTGAAACAACTGCACTAGGAGCCGCTTACTTAGCAGGTCTTGCCGTTGGTTTTTGGACGGATCGCTCAGAAATCTCGGCTCATTGGAATCTAGACCGACCTTTCGAACCGAAAATGGAGCAGCAACAACGCGAAGACTTATACGCTGGGTGGCAAAAAGCAGTCAAAGCCGCTATCGCTTTTAAGTAAGATTTGCTGATAATACGCATGGGCATAGATATGACCTTGTAACAACCGAAAGAACATAATAATAGTATACAACTAAAGAAATAGATGGATGCTAAAACAATCCGCTACTATTAGTTAGGGGTGTGTCTATGCCAGCGATTACAGGAAACGATTATCTTGAACGAATTGATCGGCTACAAACGAATGTATGGATAGATGGTAAACTTGTAACGGACAATATTTCTAAACATCCTGCATTCAAAGGTGTCATGGAAAGCCAGGCAGCGCTATATGATTTGCAATATGATGCGACATGTAAAGACGTCATGACCTATCCATCGCCATCAACTGGAGATTCAATAGGTCTGTCTTATTTACAGCCGAAATCAAAAGAGGATTTAGTTAAAAGGCGGGCAATGGTTCAACAGTGGGCTAAATCGAACAATGGTATGATGGGAAGAAGTCCAGACTATATGAATACTGTGTTAATGGCTCTTGCATCGTCTGTGGGTTTATTGGAAGGAAAAGAAAATTGTTTCCCGGAAAACATACTTGCGTTCTATGAATATGCACGTGAAAATGATTTGTCCATGACACATACATTTATTGACCCACAAGTAAACCGGGGGCAATTCTATTTTGAAGATTCAGATGAGCCGATTGCTGCCAAAGTGATGGATAGAAACGAAGCGGGAATCATTATAAAAGGTGCGCGGTTGCTGGCGACACAGGGCGGCATAACGGATGAAATCATGGTGATTTCAGCGGGTGGGGTTGATGATAAAGCGTATGGATTTGCGTTTTCTATCCCTAGTAATAGTCATGGTCTAAAGTTTGTCTGCAGAGAATCATTTGTTGGGGGCGACTCCACATTTAACTATCCATTAAGTTCGCGGTATGAGGAAATGGATACGATCGTTGTTTTCGACAATGTATTGGTCCCATGGGAGCGCGTGTTTTACTATGACAACATAGAAGTATCGAACAGTTTCGTGGCTTTGAGTTCGTTCTTACCATTTACATTGCATCAAGTTGTTTCTAGACAAATTGTCAAAACGGAATTTGTATTGGGAATAGTTCAGTCAATCATCGAGACCATTAATATCGGTGAATATCAGCATGTTCAAGAAAAGGCTTCTGAAATTATTGTAGCTTTAGAAACAATGAAGGCATTGGTAATGAAATCAGAAATTGAAGCTGAAATCGATGAATGGGGATTTATGCGACCCAATCGAACAACGCTGCAAATCGCGATTAATATATTTCCACGGGTTTACCCGAGATTTACTGAAATCATTCAGCTTTTAGGTGCAAGTGGATTGATGTCCATTCCAACAGAAAAAGCTTTTCAATCAAGTGTTAGAAAAGATTTAGATCAATATTTGCAGGCTAAATCCAAAAATGCAGAGGATCGCGTCAAAATATTTCGTTTAGCATGGGATTTAACGATGAGCTCTTTTGGTACTCGCGAAACGTTATATGAACGATTTTTCTTTGGCGATCCTATTAAACTTTCATGTGAATTATATCGTTCCTATGATAAGAAACCATATGTGAAGCGAGTGAATGATATATTGGGATAAATATTCAATGGAAATTGATTGGCTCTTTTTTAGGAGACAATCAATTTTTTTATGGAGAAAAAGGGCATGGCGAGCATAAACTCGTGTGTGGCGGTCATAATGTGCTTCAAGACGGTCATAAAGCCATTCATGGCGATCATAACTCCACTCAAGACGGTCATAACCCATCTCATGGTAATGATATCCTTTAACACGCAAAAAATGCGCAGCGTGACTTAATCGAAACCGTATTGTAATGAGACGCTAGAGGAATTAGGCTAAATGAGTGGAATTTACTAATAGATTGGTTAGAGAAGATAGACACCTTTTGTTTGAATGAATTGTTGTTACTAATAGAAAGGCGGGATATTGGGATGAGAATTAATATTGCATTACTACGCGGCATTAACGTGGGTGGGCATAATAAAATAAAAATGGTAGAACTACGACAGCTATTTGAAATGCTGGGCTTTAGCCGGGTGCAGACCTATATTCAAAGTGGTAACGTTTTGTTCGAATCAGATGAAAGTGAGCAATCCCTAATCAAGTGTATTCAAGGGGAGATTGAGAAGGTCTTCGGATTTTCGATCAATGTTGTAATCAGAACGGCTGCAGAGTTGGAATGGATTACTAAGAATTGTCCGTTTACTTAGGAAGCAGTAGCAGAAGCAAAACTTACTTCAGAAGGAGAAAGCCTTTACGTTTCTTTATTGCAGGACAAACCTTCACAAGAAGGAATCGATCGATTGGCCACTTATAAAAGTGACAATGATGAGTATTTGATCGAAGGGCGGGAAGTCTATCTGTTGTTCCAGCGTGGTGTTCGAAACGCTAAGCTTGCGAATAATTTACAAAGACTAGAGGTTCCTTCAACGATGCGGAATTGGAAAACAATCAACAAGCTCTCAATGTTAGCGAAAGAAATGGAGAATTAACGTTCTGAAATGGGGACATTATAGGAAATGCCTCGTAATCAATCAAATAGTCGAACGGTTTGGAAATAATTTAACACACTATGAATTTGATGCGGATAGGGAAGGGAATAAAGAGACTGCTTGCTACATTTTTTCTTTTGTTGTCCTTGTAAATGTTGGTAGTATTTTTCCGCCTTCTTTTGTGAATGCTGTTTATAGAGCAATTTACAAGGAGGAAAAACAATGTTGAAATTACAAACTGAGCTTGATGGGCAAAGGGCTTCATTTGGTGTTGTGAGTGATTGTATTCAAGGGCTCGGCTATCACTTAGGTGGAAACTGGGATTATCATAAAGGATGTTTTGACCATATTTTATGCCGCGAAGGCGGTGAAACTATTTATGTGCGAATTCCATTTTTCGTAACGGACGGAGAACTTGATGAATATAATGCTTCCATAGAATTTGAAACACCTTATGTGATTAAGCATGTCGTGCATGTTGGTCTAGATAGTGATGAAAGTTCATTGTTAAATGCAACTGGTTTTAGCCAATTCCAAAAACCGATTGATCCAGATGGGAAAATCGTTGATAAAAATAGGTGGATTCATGCAGGTGAAGTTGCCGTAAAAGAACTTATAGATTGTTTGCATGCTCAAGAGCACCTAAAATCAAGTTAATGGAAATGTCATGATATATAGGTTGAAATAAAACCCCCCCATTGAATTCGCTTGGGGATTCCTCCCGTCATAAGCCAAGTCAACAGAAGTGATAGTAGAAAATAGTTAGTTGTTAAAAATTGGATTAAAAAATCCAGGATTGACGTCGGGTGCATGAAATTAGTTGGTAAACAATTTACAAATGCATAAGAAAAACTAAGAACCAACCGAGAGTAATCCGGTTGGTTTTTTTAACTATCATTGTATTCCGATATGGCTGCATCAAAATAAGTTATGAACACATTTTTAAGTTTGTTTTATCTTCATAAGGGAAAGATAGGGAGAAGATTTCAATTATCCCAAGAGGTGATTCTGTTGAATCGGTTATTTGCCATCCTTGTTATCACCGGTGTCCCACTCGTGATTGCTGGTGCATTCCTAAATTGGTCGGACATCTTGATGTTCATCCTTTGCTGTATAAGCATCATAGGGCTTTCAGGATACATAGGCCGGGCTACAGAAAGCCTTGCTATCGTTAGTGGACCAAGGATTGGTGGGTTGTTGAATGCGACATTTGGCAACGCAGTCGAACTCATCATTTCCATTTTTACATTGAAGGCAGGAATGGTGGGCATCGTCTTGGCTTCGCTCACAGGCTCTGTACTTGGGAATCTGTTGCTTGTGCTCGGGCTTTCCTTCTTCGCGGGGGGCATCAAATTCAAACGTCAAAATTTCAGTCTCCATGATGCACAATACAATTCGGGATTGCTGATTTTTGCTGTCATCGTGGCATTTGTCATCCCTGAGATTTTCTCCATGTCAATGGATACACAAACGACATTTAACTTGAGTATCGGCATATCTGTTGTACTAATTACACTTTATCTTGCAGGGCTGTTTTTCAAACTCGTCACTCATCGAGGTGTCTTCGCCTCTTCTGATAAGGTAGTGGAGGAGCAGGAAACGCCGGAATGGACAAAGCGCAAGTCGATTCTTGTACTATTTTTAGCAACGCTAACGGTTGCTTTCGTATCAGAGCAGTTGGTTCATACATTTGAAATGCTTGGTGAAAAGTTTGGTTGGACCGAATTGTTCATTGGTGTCATTATCGTTGCTATTGTTGGAAATGCGGCGGAACATGTGTCCGCAATCACAATGGCGGTCAAGAATAAGATGGATGTAGCTGTGGAAATTGCAGTAGGTTCCACGTTGCAGGTCGCCATGTTCGTTGCGCCAATCCTCGTACTCATTTCACTAACAATGTCGGAACCAATGGCACTTGTTTTCACTGTGCCAGAGCTAGTGGCGATGGTATCCGCAACATTCCTTGTCATTACTCTGTGCAGTGATGGTGAATCAAATTGGTTCGAGGGTCTAATCCTCTTCTCCGCTTATCTGATTATGGCAATCGGTTTTTATTTACTTTAATGTCTGCAGATAGTTGGAAGAGGTAGCTCTAAAAAGAGTGACAGTCGAACTTATCATCAGCCAAACTGCTACTCGAATGTTCTCTTAAGAACCTTAAGTCATAAAAGAATTTTTTACGGGCATACTTTGAGTACTATTTCAAAAGTAGGAGGCTATTAAATTTGATTAAAACTGAAAATAAATTATCAGTTTTTGCACTAGGTGGTATTAATGAAATTGGGAAAAATATGTATGTCCTACAATATGAAGACGATATCGTTGTGATTGACTGTGGTGCTAAGTTTCCAGATGAAAGTTTATTAGGAATTGATTTGATTATCCAGGATATTTCATACTTACAGGAAAATAAGGATAAGATTCGGGCGTTAGTTATCACTCATGGACATGAAGATCATATTGGAGGCATTCCGTACGTATTAAAGCAATTAAATATGCCGATTTATGCGACACGATTAACGCTAGGTTTAATTGGGCTTAAGTTAAAAGAACACGGACTTTTTAGGCAAACTGAGTTAGTTCTGATTGATTCTGATTCGGATTTGGAGTTTGGAACAGTGAAAGTAACATTTTTCAAAACAAACCACAGCATTCCTGATTGTTTAGGCGTTGTATTTCATACGCCAGAGGGGGCAGTTGTGCATACTGGTGATTTCAAATTCGATTTAACGCCTGTCAATAATGACTATCCGGATATTCATAAAATGGCTAAAATCGGCAGTGATGGTGTGTTGCTATTGTTATCAGAAAGTACCAATGCGGAACGTCCTGGTTTTAATCCGTCTGAAATACTTGTAGGAGGGCATATTGAAGAAGCATTCCGCAAAGCCCGTCGGAAAGTATTTATTTCTACATTTGCTTCTAACGTTCATCGTGTACAGCAAGTAGTAGATGCCGCGCAAAAAACGAACCGTAAGCTTGCATTACTTGGCCGAAGTATGGTGAATGTAGTAGCGGTTGCTTCAGAACTCGGGTATTTGACTATCCCTGAAGGAATGTTAATTGATAAAAATGAAGTTAGAGGAATGGATCCGGAGAAGGTTGTTATTCTTTGCACGGGAAGTCAAGGAGAACCTATGGCGGCTCTGTCACGTCTATCCAGTTCAAACTTCCGTGAGGTAGAAGTCCACCCTGATGATACGGTTATTTTTGCTTCATCGCCAATTCCTGGAAATGAAAAAAGTGTATCACGTATTATTGATAATTTATATCTTTTGGGAGCCAAGGTGATCTATGGATCGGGGACTGTAACGGGTATGCATGTTTCAGGACATGCCTGTCAGGAAGAATTGAAATTAATGCTAACCTTAATGAAGCCGAAGTATTTCATTCCCATTCATGGTGAGTTTAGAATGCTTTATCAGCATCGTTTATTAGCAGAATCCGTAGGTGTGGAAAGAGAAAATATTTTCGTTATTAACAATGGTGATGTTGTCGATATTAACAACCGCGTTGCCCGCCAAACACGAAAAGTCCAATCGGGGAACATTTTCGTAGATGGATTGGGCATTGGTGATGTTGGAAACATCGTGTTACGTGACCGTAAATTGCTTTCTGAGGAGGGCATGCTCGTTATTGTTTTAACGCTAAGTAAAACAGATGGACAGCTAATTTCCGATCCGGATACAATTTCACGCGGATTCGTCTATAGGAATGATTCACAAGCACTATTGAATGAAGTGAATCAGTTAGTCATTACGACCATTAACAACTCGCGAGGCGAAAGTGGAAACCAACGAATTAATCTCAGACAACACATAAAAAAATCGGTTGAAACACTTTTATATACGCGGACAAAAAGAAGGCCGATGATTCTTCCAGTCATTATTGAAATTTAACTTGATTTAGCAGAATTCAACCACTTCTACTGAATAACCAACATCCTGTTGACCCAAGTCTCCGGCGTTGTGGCCCATTAAAAGAGCGAACCCCTTGAAAGTATAGGGAGTTCGCTCTTTTTAGCTCAAGTAGTTGGAGTCTCCATCTGAATAGTTTCCCCAAGTTTCAAAACAGTTAACTTCTTGCCATCTAACTTTCTTTTCTCCCATTCAGCTTGTAATCTATCAAGTGCTTCTTTAGGTGTATCGTCGGCTAACCTATAAGCGCCGTAATGCATCGGAATCATCACTTTCGACTGTGTATTGATGAAGGCTTTGACAGCATCTTCAGGGTTTACGTGTTGAGCAGCCATGAACCATTCCGGCTCATATGCGCCAATCGGCATCAAGCAATAATCAATGGCATACTTTTCTCCGATAGTGTGAAAGCCTTCGAAATAGCCGCTGTCTCCTACGAAATAGAGTGTTTGATTTGGATTTTGGATAATCCATCCCCCCCAATGAGAGTGATTTGTATCCGTCGGCGTTCTTTTTGACCAGTGCTGAGCTGGAACAAAGGAAATCGTTAATCCGCTTATTTGTTGCTCATCCCACCAGTTAAATTCCACAGTTTTGTTGAATCCTTTTCTTTTAAACCAGTTACCAAGTCCAATTGGCACAAAAAAAGTTGGATCACCTTTTAGTTTTTTAATAGAACCATAGCTCAGGTGATCGTAATGGCTATGTGAAATTAGGACCATATCGATTGGCGGTAATTCCTTAATTGGCAGTCCTGGTGGTGTCAGCCGTTTATCTGTGCCAAGACGATTTGCCCAAACTGGATCTGTTAGGATGTTTAGTCCATTTAGTTGGATTAAAAATGTGGAATGGCCAATCCAAGTGATTGTTGGAATCGTCCGGTTTGATTGCAAGAACGCTGTTTCCGTTTTATCTACTAGTGGCACTTGGAATGATAAATCTTTCAGTTTGCCTTTTCTTTCTTTGCGCCACTGTAGTAAATCTTTAAACGTGGCAAGTGATGCATTCCTATCCGTATTTTCATAGCGTGTTTTTTTCATAAATAGACACCTCAAATGATTTTAAGTTCCCCTTAATGATAGGACAATGGGTTTAGGACTATGCCTAGTATACATGACAATCATACACTTGAATTACGAAAAGGTCTGTTGGCGTTACCCAGTGCCATGACTGTTATCTTAGTAGGAGGTTTAGTTTACCGGGTGTATTGTCTGAATGACGAAAAACCAACCCCATATCTCGGATTGGTCGTTGTATTATCATCCGTTTTCCGTCGGAAGTACCGTATATCTGTGTTTAGTAGTATAGTCGTTAGAGATAGAATATATACTTGGGTAAAAAAAGATACTAGGCATCCAAAAAGTCATGCTAATGGTAGTTGGAGGGAAAAAAATGAAAGCAACAATCGCTGTGTTGGGTGATACAGCCATTTCGAAAGTGAATCAATTACATACGAGTAAAAGTAGATACCTAACATTGACAATGATGGCTGGGGTTTTCGTTGGATTTGGAATTATACTTATTTTTACGATTGGTGGTTTGTTAGGACCAACTGATTTTGCAGGAACGAAAATTATTATGGGCGTTACATTTGGGATTGCGTTAAGTTTAGTGTTAATGGCAGGGGCAGACCTTTTCACAAGTAATAATATGATCATGACGATTGGTATATTGACGAAGAAAACGACTTGGTATGAAACCATACAAATTTGGACATTCAGCTATGTTGGCAACTTTGCAGGCTCTATTCTCGTTGCGGCACTTTTTGTCTATTCGGGACTGGCCATAGGTGGGACAGCGGACTATATCAATTCAGCGGCAAGCGCCAAGATGAATACGCCATTTGTAGAGTTGCTTATGCGTGGAATTCTGTGTAATATACTCGTTTGTCTGGCTGTTTGGTGCGCATTTAAACTTAAGGATGAAACAGCAAAATTGATTATGATTTTTTGGTGCTTATTTGCTTTTATCACTTCGGGGTTTGAACATAGTATCGCAAATATGACCTTGCTTTCCCTCTCGTTGATGATCCCTCACCCGGACACTGTTTCATTGGCCGGGATGACGGCAAACTTAGTACCAGTAACAATTGGCAATATAATTGGTGGAGCTGTGTTCGTTGGGGCGGCATACTGGTTCGCGAATTCTGAAAAGAATTAGGGAACTTTTCATCGATAACGAGAGGAATACTTTTTAAAGATTGAGTGTATTCGAGTAGTCGATGTCCTAGTATTTAACCCGCATTAACGGGCTGTAAGGACCCCCCTCTGATTGAAGATTAACTTTATCTGGATAATTACTAAAAAAATGAATTGAATAATCCCTCATTTTAAACGACACAAAAATGTCTTTAGCAAAAGTGTTTTTCACTAAATCACTTGCGAAAAAAGAGAAAAGCTTCTATTGTAGGTAGGGAAACAAAAAGATGACTAAATCAGTTCCTACACTATCAAATAGGCGTACACATTAACTGTACTATCATGTGAAACGTACCACTTGCAAACAACAACTACGGAAAAGATTTCTGAGGTTATCAAAGGAGATATTTAAATGATTTTAGGAAAAAATACTATCATCCGAAAAGAGTTATTTAAAGCAATTGAAGGGTTAACGGATGAACAATTCAATAAAATACCTTCAAATGGCGGATGGTCTCCGAAACAAATATTTGAACACCTTGTACGTATGGAGACAGTCATTGCGACAAATATAGCCAAAGAACTAACAAATCCTGATAGCCCGAAATCGATGAAGAAACCAATTGCACTTTCCACGATTCGTTTCATAAAAGTGGAAGCTCCAGGCTATACTGCACCAACGAAAGAGTACAAATCAAAAATAGAGATGAAAAATGCACTCTATGATTCGCGCCTCTTTTTATTAGATGTATATGAATCAAGTACAAAGGACGTACTTCGTGAAAAATCATTCAAACACCCAATTTTTGGGCAAGTGCCACTGATTCAGTGGTTTCCTTTTGTTGGATTGCATGAAAAACGCCACTTAAAACAATTGAAGAAAACGATTGTAATGGACTATAAATTATAACAATCTAATTGAGTACGATGACTTTTGATAAGGTAATAGATTAACCTTATAATACAACTATATAATTTTCAGCGAAGGCGTCTACTGGGGTAGCTGAAGCAATAAGACTGAGAGTGATTTTCTGTCTGGCTTATTGTGGGAGGTATCCCCTAGCGCAGAGCGTTGTTGGTAGGATTCTTTATTACAACATATATAATAGGTAGCAGCACTTCTGTTGATTACCCAGTTTTTTGCATAAAATACTGGTGAGTCGGGTTTGATGACCTACATTTTCACTGCACTATTTTCGGACGGCTTTCGACAAACTATTCATGATTGATTTACTGAAAGAGTGTTGCGAATAGTTGCCTATCGCGTTCCTACACTATTCAAGTGAAAAATGCAGTTGCTTTGAAAGAAATGAGTAGATGACTTTCTACAGAGAGTGTAAGTGCCCGAAGATACAATTTCGAGCACTCTAGCACTTTGTACAATGTGTTCCTTGCTTACTTTTAGTAAAGATTATGCATCAAATTCATGTGATGTCTTATAGAAAGCATCAGCCGCCAAAATTGCATCTTTGGCGGCTTATTTCCAGTTAAGAAGACAGCTATTCTTTCGTCAAAAAAAGTTTCAGCACTACGAGTACTTATGCATTTAGAGCGCGATGGATGAAGGACCACCATACGATTACCGAAAAAACTGTGTAGGGATGCGACAAGGTCGCATCCCTACACAGCCAGACATCCCGGTAACTGTATAGAAGTCATTCAATCCGGAGCACTCGAAAATTCAACTATACAAGTAGCGCCTAGTAGGAAATTATGTTATTCACTGTTTACTTTAGGTTAATCAACAGATGTGGGCTAGTAGCCATTTATAAAGACGAGATTTTGCTTTACAATCTCTTGTCTTTGTAAGTGGCTCTTTTTAGTTGGATTGATTCTATTTCCATCAGGGGCATTTTTACTGTGGGGCTGCTCTTAATTCGAAAAAACACTATTAGTTTGACTTTTAAGAATCATCAAACTAGGATGGGCTAGTAGGTAGTGATGTGGAACTGCGAAGTCCCATGAAGAGATGAAGCAAGAAATAAAGCGTATACTTAGGGAATAAATAGGGTAGTAAAGAAATAGATAGGTTTATTGAATAAATAGAGAGTGGAGGTAATAGGAAATGAAACATCATTTAATGTATATAAACGGTGAATGGCTTGGGGGAGATCTAGAAAAATTAAATGTTATCAATCCAGCTAATGGTCAAATCGTAGGTAGTGTGCCAATTGGTGGGGAAGAAGAAGCACACGTGGCTATTGACGCTGCTTATGATGCATTTCAAACGTGGTCACAAACGACAGCTTATGAGCGTGCGAACTATTTGAAAAGGCTCTATGAACTGATGATAGAACATCGTGATGATTTGGCTCAAACGATGACGATGGAAATGGGAAAACCAATTAATGAATCCATAGGAGAAGTGACAAGCGCCGCTGCTTTTCTAGAATGGTTTGCTGAGGAAGGCAAGCGCGTTTACGGTGAAATCTTGCCTACACATACGACGAGCAAACGTTTGCAAGTGTGGAAAAAACCAGTTGGTGTTGTAGCCGCTATCACTCCATGGAATTTCCCAGCTGCCATGTTAGCGAGGAAAATGGGGCCGGCTTTAGCGGCGGGGTGTACCATTGTTATTAAACCTTCAAGTGAAAGTCCGCTGACTGCCATTAAAATGATAGAGTTATGTGAAAAGGCTGGGTTCCCTAAAGGTGTCATTAACTTGGTGACTGGATCTTCAAGCAAAATAGGGAAAGCAATCATGGAAAATGAAAAAATTCGAAAAGTTACCTTTACTGGATCTACCGAAGTCGGTAAAATTTTAATCGAACAAAGTGCTCATCAGGTAAAACGATTATCACTCGAACTCGGTGGTCATGCGCCTTTGATTGTATTAAATGACGCCAATGTAGATCTAGCAGTGAAAGGTACGATTGCGTCAGCATTCAGGAATGCTGGACAAACATGCGTTTGTGCTAATCGTATTTATGTACAGTCAGGTATTCATGACGAGTTTGTAGAAAAGTTTTCTGAAGCAGTTAGCCAGTTGAAAGTAGGAAATGGTACAGATGTAAATGTAGATATTGGACCATTAGTAAATCGCGCAAGTCTTGAGAAGGTGTCGCATCATGTTGAGGATGCACTGTCTAAAGGCGCTACCCTTATGACAGGAGGCAAGCTAATTACAAAAGATGGGGGGACTTTCTATGCCCCTACAGTCCTTAGTAACGCGGATCCGTCCATGGTTATTATGAAAGAAGAAACATTTGGACCTGTGGCTCCTATTCAGAAAGTGGAAACAATAGAAGAAGCAATCGTATTAGCAAATGATACACCATACGGTTTGGCTGCTTATGTATTTACGGATAGCGTTGCTATAGGGACACGTTTAATCGAACAACTTAACTTTGGTATTGTGGGTTGGAATGATGGAACACCTTCTGCAGTACAAGCTCCCTTCGGTGGTATGAAAGAAAGCGGAGTTGGACGTGAAGGCGGACGTGAAGGGATTGAAGCCTTCTTAGAGTCGCAGTATGTTTCAATTGCGATTATTTAACTACAATCGTATTGGGATGTTTTCACTATCATGCGATGAAGTGATATCCTTTGGTTGATAAATGACTAACAAACAATTCATCAGAATAAATCGGTGCCAAGCACCAACGCAATTTTAAATTGTGTTGGTGCTTGGCATTTTTTTGATTCTTTTACTCCCCGTTTTCATACAATGTCGTGAGGAGGGAATCCGTTTGTCGGCATGGATTTGGAGCTTGTTAATTTTTCAATTTCTACTTGCTGGTGTCACTTATCAGTTTTTATACAGGCGAAGAAAGTTGATAGATTTTCATCTGGGCATGAATATCGCCATGGTAGCGGGCGGAGGACTGGCTCTTGGAACGGGCGTCCTCTTGATTTATGAATTCCCGGTCTATTATATGGAAGTGACCGTAGTAGCTGCTTTGACAGGGATGCTGGTGGGAAGTTTGTTCGGAGGAATTTTTGACAATCAAACGTTGCTCACCGGATATATTAGCGGGCTTATGACGGGAATGATGGCACCGATGATTGGAGCTGCTGCGTCATATAGTATTCCGTTTGCCATCATGATGGAATTATTCGTCTTGTGCTCATTTATGATGTTGTTTAAAGCGACAAAGTCTTCTCGAAAAACATAAGGAGAGGCATACGATGATCTTATTTGGATTATTTTTGCTCGTGTTAAGTAGTTTGTTGGGCGTTTATATGTATGCATTATTCTATAAGTTACGTTTTGGAATCAGCGACCGTCTCAGATTTACAGTTACCTTAGCCGCGGGGCAAATTACCAGTTTTGTCATCGCGATCACATTATATTTGGTTTTTCCGATGGATTTTACGGTTATCTGTACGATTAACCTATGGATTGGCATTGTAATAGGCACTCAATTTAGTTCGGTGGTAAAGAAACAATCGGTTCTTGCCGGTTTTTTTAATGGAGGAGTAGCAGCAATCATGGGGACGATGGTAGGTGCTATCTCATTCGACCCGACCCTTTGCGGTTTGTCTGCATCGATCCTAACATTACAAAACACGGGTATTGCGGTTGGGATCTTCGGATTGTTGTTGCTTTGTGCCACGACATTGTTAGTGAGATTTTCGTTGATGAAAAAGTGAAGGGCGCTAGGTAATAAAATGGGTTTAAACTATTTTATAACCGAGTAAAAAGTTATGCCGGGATCATTCTAGAACCCGGTTTTTTTGTGCTTTTATAGTCAATAAATAATTCTCCATTACTACTTTTTTATCTCGCATTAACGGGCAGTAAGACCCCCACTTCAAGTCTTCAAGGACACGAGAAGAATAAGTGGGGGATGAAGAACCCGTAAAAGCCCGAATGGTTAAACTATCAATCAGTGAGGGGGGAGAAACCCCCCTCTGATTGAAGATGAAATTTATTATCGGAAAAATTTATGCCGGGATTATTCTAGAACCCGGTTTTTTGTGCTTTTATAGTCAATAAATAGTTCGCCATTACTACTTTTTTATCGTTCTCCAGAACTTCAAATCCTTTCAGTGGTGAAATCCCCCCTAAAATGAAAATTCACGTCTGGGCATCTACATTACTGAGAATAGGAATTAAATCGATGAAATATGATCGAATTAGTACTTTATGCATGCTTTGTTTCTATTTATACAAGTTACAAATACCTATTTATTCCTATCTGTATAATTGGAAATTGGCATTATTTTATCATACCTAGTCATATCTATGTATTTATTCATTATGATGCAAAAAAATGGTAATCTATCTTCAATTCAAGTCATCAAGAAAACGCAATGATACCAAGGGCGTAGCATACTCATTTGTCGAAGTGCTAATTATTTCCATAGAACTTTTCTACTGGAATAAATAGGGTTAGAGTAGATAAAAACTATCAATTGGTAAAGTTCTGTCAATATTCGACAAAAAGAGATTTAGTATCCGTGTATGTTTAGTAGTATCAACTAGATTTTCACAAGCGACACCGTCGGGTACCTACACTAACTTTTAGGAAGGGGGCAAGGGGTGTTTTTTATTGATTTAAAAAATGCAGTTCAATCGTTGTAAAAATCGGAGGGAGGAATGAATTTGAAGAAGCGTAGTCGAATAAGAGTGTTCAGCATTATTGCATCGTTACTCATGGTGTTTTCCCTGGTCACACCTGGAGTTGCGAACGCAGAGCCGAATCAAAAACTCCACGAATCTTTAAATAACTCTAATGTAATTTCAAAGGACAAAGTAAGTGATCGCTTGCTGGAAAGCTTCGGAAAAGCTGACACCGTCACTTTTTTGATAAAATTTAAAGAAAAAACGGATACGGAAAAAGTAGCGAGTGAAGCAAAAAAACATGCAATTAATGCAAATTTATCGGCACAAAAAGTGGAACTTATGCAACGATCGGCTGTCGTATCCGAGCTGAAAACAACATCTATCGAAACACAACAAAATGTTAAACAGTATCTTGAACAGCAAGTTAAAGCAGGAAACGCTAAAGACATCACCTCTTACTTTATCGTAAACGGTATGGCTGTTACGGCCACGAAGGAAGTCGCGCAAAAGGTAGCGACATTCGCAGAGGTTGAAAAAGTGCTACCCAATGAAACGCGCGAACTTTTTGCAACAAAAACTGAAAATGCAGTTGCTCCTGAATCTAAAATTGCAAATGTAGAATGGAACGTTGAGCGTGTCAATGCACCGCAAGTTTGGGACATGGGCATTGACGGTTCCGGTACGGTTGTTGCGAGCATCGATACAGGTGTTCAATGGAACCATCCCGCATTGAAAGAACAATATCGAGGGTATAATGCGGCATCAGGTGATGTGAACCATGACTTCAATTGGTTTGACGCAACTGTAGGACAAGCTACACCATATGATGATGTCGGTCATGGAACACATGTTACTGGCACAATGGTCGGTAGCGAACCGAATGGATCTAACCAAATCGGTGTTGCTCCAGGTGCTAAGTGGATCGCTGTTAAAGCATTCACTACGGCTGGTGGGTCAGATAGAGATTTACTGGCTGCAGCTCAATGGATTTTGGCACCGACAGACGCCAACGGTAATGTACGCGTCGATCTAGCGCCAGATGTCGTGAATAATTCATGGGGAGGTGGACCAGGACTTGATGAATGGTATCGTGATGTTGTCAAAAACTGGCGAGCAGCAGAAATTTTCCCAGAGTTTTCTGCAGGAAACACGACGCTATCTAATCCAGGCGGACCCGGATCAGTTGCAGCTCCATCGAATTACCCTGAATCTTTTGCAACTGGCGCAACGGACATTAATAACAAAGTAGGCAGCTTTTCTCTACGTGGTCCATCTCCATATGCAGAAATTAAACCCGACATTTCTGCACCGGGTGTGAATATTCGTTCATCCGTTCCAGGCAGCGGTTATGAAGGCGGTTGGAATGGAACATCAATGGCAGGACCGGCTGTATCGGGCGTGGCAGCGCTACTTCGCCAAGTAAACGCCAACTTAACAGTCGATGAAATGGAACAGATTTTACTTGATACAGCGACACCGTTGACTGACGCAGTATATCCACAGTCTCCGAACCACGGCTATGGATATGGACTTGTCGATGCTTACGAAGCTGTTTCATCAATCGCTAGTGGCCTTGGGAAAATGGAAGGTCAAGTTTCAAAACAAGGTGACGATCATGAAGCACCAACATACAAGCATGATGCGCCTGCAGAAACATACGCGGGAATGGATTTAGATTTGAGGGTTCAAGCGACAGATAATATTAGTATCGCGTCTGTCACATTGAACTATAAGGACGCAGCTAACAAGTGGCAAGCGGTGGAAGCTAGCCGTAAGTCGGGTAATTACCAGTCAGGTGAATTTGGAGCAACGATTGCGGGCGAAAGTATCGCAGGCAATACATTCACTTACAAATGGACAATCAATGATTTTGGGAATAATGAAGTGACAAGTGAAGAATACACGATTCAAGTGAAGCCGGGCATCACAATCGGCTTCTCAGAAGACTTTGAAACAACGCCGATTGGTTGGACTTCATTTGGCGAGAAGAACAGCTGGGAGTGGGGCGTACCAACATCTGGCCCAAATAGCGCCTCTTCAGGTGAAAAAGTATATGCGACAAATCTTACAGGCACATATGAAACTAATATGAATGCAACACTTGTCATGCCTCCAGTTGACTTGCCAGAAGGGGATTCCTTCTTGCAATTTAAACAATGGCATAACTTCGAGCAATCTACATCCGGCAGAGCATGGGATTACGGTCATGTATTCATTTCCATAGATCAGGTGGAATGGACCCAACTACTCATGGTTCAAGGTCAATCGGACGGTTGGATTGACGGTGAAGTTGACTTGTCGGAATATAGCGGTCAACGTGTTTACATCGGTTTCAATGCATTTTCCGACGCTAGCGTTGTAAAAGATGGCTGGTATATTGATGATGTAGCACTGACAACTACTTCAAAAACGGGCAAAATGCAAAAAGGAACTACACAAGATAGTAACGGAAGCAATGAGAAAAATAGCGGTAAAAATCTTGAAGCTATTAAAACCGAATCTGGTAAAGACCTCGGTATTATTAAAGAAAAAGAAAAAGATGCATTCAAAGAACCTATCGATCCGACAAAAATTCACCCGGTAGTTCCTAAGAAAGAACAACCGCCAGTCCAAGACGAAAAGGCAAACCCTACACTGCTTCCTTTAAGTGCACAAGTCAGTGTGCTTGAAACAGGGCGTTCGGTCTATTCGAACCCTGCTGATGGAAAATATTCACTGACGCATGGAGCAGGAACATTTACGGCGAAAGCAGAAGCATACGGATTCCAATCTGAAGAGCAATCCGTAACAATCGAAGCAGACAGTTCAACGAAAGTTAATTTCACGCTAAATGAAATTACACAATCCACGGTAAGAGGTACAATTACTGATCAGTCAACAGGTGAAGCAATTGGTGGAGCAACATTGCTGCTAATCGAAGATGCAAACATTACACCTGTCGAAACAGATGGAAATGGGAATTATTCCATCACCGCTTATGAAGGCGACTACACGTTGAAGGTGATTGCACGTGGCTACCATAGTCAAGAAGCGGCTATCACAATTGGCGACGGCACGACTGAAAAAGATTTCGCACTAGAACCATTTTACACATATCCAGGCGGCGAAATTGGGTATGACGACGGCACAGGCGAGAATGCGCGTGCATTCTACGATGCAGGTAATGGCTGGGGAGTGAAAATGTCTCTTCCAGAAGGTAAAGAATCCGGAATTGTCACAGACGGCGTACTCCGCTTCTGGGATACGGAATGGCCAGTTCCAGGAGGGACGGCTTTTGCAGTAGAAGTATGGGATGCAACGGGTGCTGACGGAACTCCTGGCAAGAAACTTGCAGGACCAATCGATGCACAGGCTCTGCGTAACGGAGAGTGGACAGTTGTAGATTTAACTGAGCACAACATAGTTGTCAGCGGTGACTTTTACATGGTTTACATCCAGAAAGATCCAAGTCCAAATTCACCTGGTCTCGCGACAGATGAAACTGGAACGAACGCGGGAAGAAGTTATCAATATGTATCGGGCGCGTGGTCAGCAGCACCTGCGGCGGAAGGGAATTACATGATTCGTGCACGTGTCAGCTATGAAGTCCATGCACCAATTATTACTTCACCTGCAGAGAACTTCACGACAAATGAATCAAGTATTACGATCGAAGGGACAGCATCTCCGACGACAACAATCCAGCTGAAAAACAACGGAGAAGATGCAGGTACGGCAGTGGTTGGAGAAGACGGCAAATTTACAATCAAAAATGAGCTTGCAGAAGGAGTAAATGAGTTCAAGGCAGTTTCCACGCTTAATGGCAAAGTGACAGGCGAATCTGCTCCAGTTACAGTGACATTAGATACTGAAAACCCTGAACTGACAATCGATAACCCGAAAAACGGTGATAAATCGAATCGTGAAACGGTTATGGTTGAAGGGACGGTTTCTGATGCTAACCTTGATTGGGTAAAAGTAAACGGCCAAAATGCGGAAGTCGTAAATGGAAACTATTCCAAACGTATTTTGCTTGATAATGGTGAAAACGAAATAACGGTTGTTGCAAGTGATAAAGCGAATAACCAAACTTCGAAGACGGTGGTAGTTACAGCTCAATATAATGCACCATCAATCGAAAATTTAACACCAACTAATGATGTCTACTTAACAACAGGCAAAAGTGTAAAAATAGAATTTGACAGTGCCCCAGGACTAAAAGCTAGTTTTGTAATCCACATGCCACTGACAAATGTAGGCAACGAAGTGACAAATGCCACCGAACTTCCATTTAGTGAGACATCACCAGGTCACTATGTAGGTTACTGGACAGTACCGTTTGGTGTCACTGCTGACGGAGCGCGTATTGAAGCAAAAGTTATTGACAACTTCAAAAACGAAGCGCGTAAAATGGCGGAAGGCAAGTTGTTTATAAACATGGAGAATGGAGAAAAAGTGGAAAATGGTGAGGTCATTCAAGACATTGAAAGCATCGAGAAAAATAGCATGAGCAATTGATTTACGTATTAAAAATGGACATCGGCAGAATTTTGCCGGTGTTTTTTTGTTTTTGGGAATTGTCCCAGAAGGTATTCAAAGTATAGAAATGAAGGAACAGCAGAAGTACCTGAACATCTTCTTGAAGATTTAGAAGATGCATAAGTCGGATGTCCGACAGATTCTATTAAAGTGGGCGACCAAGTATTAAGTAAGCGACTGTTTATGGAAAAGGCACACGGTATTATCGGATTGGTATGTCTATAAATATAACTGAGTTTTAGATTAACGTTATGTAAGTGTTATATGTTTAGTCGGAAACACATACCTTAAACTAGGGGGCTGTGAAATGACGGGTTTATACAATTCGGAAGTAGAAAAGTTAGCTCACTTTATGCAGAGGATTGAAGCAGGTGACAAAATTGAAGCCGATGATTGGATGCCTGAAGAATATAGGCTGACATTGATTAAATTGATTTCCATGCATGGAATGAGCGAAATAATGGGGGCTCTCCCAGAGAAAGAATGGGTACCAAAAGCCCCATCCCTTTCTCGTAAGTTAGGCATTATGGCCAAGGTGCAAGACGAAATGGGCCACGGTCAACTGCTTCTTCGCGTAACTGAAGATTTACTTAAACCATATGGCAAGAATCGCGGAGATTTAATGCAGGACTTATTCAATGGAGACTTGAAATTTCATAATGTATTTCACATGAAAACAACTACATGGGCAGATGCTGGAATAATCGGTTGGCTCGTTGATGGGGCTGCAATTATTACACAAACAAATATGCTTGGGGCTTCTTATGGGCCTTACGGGAGAGCGTTACAGCGTATTTGCGCTGAAGAAGTGTTTCATGCACAGCATGGTGAATCTATTATTATGGCACTTGCGGAAGGTACAAATGATCAAAAATCGATGATTCAGGAATCAATCAATTATTGGTGGGAATCTCTGTTAATGTTCTTCGGACCTGCGAGTAAAGAAACAACAGGTTCTTCGAAACAAGATTTGACTATTAAATATAAAATCCGGACAAAAACAAACGAAGAGTTCAGGCAAATCTTTTTTGATAAATATATCCCGCGTATTTTATCTCTTGGTCTAACAATCCCAGATCCGACCATAAAATTCGATGCTGAAAGCAAAATATGGACGTACAAACAACCGGATTGGAATGAATTCAAGAAAAATATTAGAAATGAAGGACCTCGTTCTCAGGCACGCCTGAACCTGCGTCGTACATCTTATGAAAATAATACATGGGTGCGAGATGCTTTAAGTGCAGTCGTTAATTAATGGAAGGAGTCAGTAAAATGACTGGAGAAAAAACATTTTATCAAGAATATGAAGTGTTCAGTAAGCGGACACCGAGCTCGGCATTCCAACACCAATTCAGCTTACTGGCTCCAAATGAAGATATGGCACTTATTTTGGCACAGGAAAATTTCATGCGCCGTGAACCAGTTGCAGACATTTGGATTATAAATCGAAAGAATGTTAGGAAAATGAATGCCGAAGAGAAGATGACGCTCACCAGGCTAGACAATAAAGAGTACAGGACGACAAAAGGCTATGGTTACTTAAAGAAAAAATGGCGTCAATATGAACAGCAAGTGCTTGATGAAAAAGAAATTTTGTCATGGGGAGGGGAGCGGAAATGAGCATAACAGACAATGGCATGAGCATGGAATATAAAGAAGCAATCACTAGTTTGTTGTTCCAATTAGCAGATGATGATTTTCTGTACGCATTCCGCGGATCTGAATGGCTCGGACTCGCTCCTCACATTGAAGAAGACGTAGCTTCCTCATCCATTAGCCAAGACAGTATGGGGCATGCGGCGATGTACTACAAATTACTTGAAGAGCTTGGAGCTGGAAAAGCGGATGACTTGGCCCATTTACGTCCGACAGATGAAAGAAAGAACAGCATTTTGACGGAACGGGTGAACGGCGAAGGTTATTATATGGAAACACCCAATTATGACTGGGCCTATCAAGTCGTAAGGAGTTATTTTTATATACAAGCGAAAAAGGTAAAAATGGATTCGTTATGTGAAAGCTCATACAAACCTATTGCTGAAGTGGCGATAAAAGTGAAAATGGAACTTTATTATCACAAGTTGCACTGGGAAACGTGGTTTAAGCAGTTAATGAATTCTACAGATGTGGCAAAAAAGAAAATGAATGATGCAATTACGCTTGTTTTGAATGATTTTGGAGATGTATTTTCTTTTGGAAATCAGAAACAAAAGATTGAAAGCAGTAACTTAATAGACAGTGAGGAAGAAATGAAGAAACAATGGCAAGCTATCATCAATCCAGTGTTCGAAACCCTCCAAATGGAAGTACCGTTGATCCCGAATCATCCCGTGATGAACGGACGAAACGGTGAGCACACAAAAGACTTAGATGAAGCACTCGGCACGCTTTCCGAAGTTTACAAACTTGACCCGGCAGCTGTCTGGTAAACGGTACCAGGAAAGAGGTGAATAATATGACTGCTTCTGTAGATGTTTCAACTGAGCGTATTTTTGAAGTACTTATGAATGTGAAAGATCCGGAAATTGATTCGGTGAGTATTATTGATCTTGGAATGGTGGGCGAAGTTACAACCGAAGGAAATAACGTCAAAATCACACTTCTACCGACTTTTTTGGGATGTCCGGCACTCGAATTTATTAAAACGAATACAGTAAATGCTGTGAAAAAACTACCGGAAGTTGAAACGATTGAAGTAGAATTCGTCTTTCATCCGCCATGGACATCAGACCGTATAACGGAACAAGGTCATGTGAATCTGAAAAAATTTGGGATTGCTCCACCGCCCCGCTATTTTGAGGAAGATGGATCATGGCATGTGGATTGTGCCTATTGCGGATCTGGCTATGTATCAATGGAAAATATTTTTGGACCGACGGCCTGCAGAAGTATTTTGTATTGCAAAAGCTGTAAAAACGTATTTGAGGCAATGAAACCCGTGTCTACATTAATGTAAAGTGAGGAGAAGAAAAAATGGCTAAACTAATTGCTTTGTACAAACACCCAGAAAACAAAGAGGCTTTTGATGATCATTATTTCAATGTACATTCACCGCTAACAGCAAAAATCCCTGGTCTCCGTGAAATGAAGGTAACAAAAATATCAGGATCTCCAATGGGAGGTGAAGGGAAATATTACCTCACATGTGAGATGAAGTATGACAATCTAGAAGCGTTACAGGCAGGTTTGCGCACAGCTGAAGGAAAGGCATCAGGCAAAGATTTGATGGGGTTTGCGGGTGATCTTGTTACATTAATGATTGGTGAGGATGCCTAGTGTATAGTTTTGAATTCATTGAAACGACAGTAAAGGGAAACATCGCGGTGATTGAACTGAATCGTCCTCGCCAGTTAAATTCGTTGAATCGGAAAATGGTTTGTGAAATCGTTACTGCAATGGAAATGTTTGATCGAGAAGAAGAAGTTCGCATTATCGTCCTTACTGGAAAAGGCCGTTCATTTTCAGCTGGGGCTGATATTGATGAAATGACTGGAGATGACCCAGTCAGCCTTGAACTCTTGAACCAATTTGCTGATTGGGACCGTTTTACACTTATTAAAAAGCCAATCATTGGTGCAGTAAAAGGCTTTGTTTTAGGAGGGGGATTTGAGCTTGCATTGTGCTGTGATATTTTAATTGCAGCAAGCGGTACAGAATTTTCATTCCCGGAAGCAGGCCTCGGCGTCATGCCGGGTGCAGGAGGGACACAGCGGTTGACGAAACTTGTCGGACGTACGAAAGCGCTCGAATGGCTTTGGACAGGAGAGCGTATTTCCGCGGAAACAGCACTCAAACATGGAGTCATTAACAAAGTTGTTGCTCCTGAACTATTAATAGAAGAAACGCTGAAGTTTGCAAATCGACTAGCCAAACAACCACCGCTCTCACTGCGCCTTATTAAAGATTCGGTTAATAAAGCAGTGGATTATCCCTTGTATGAAGGAATGCAGTATGAACGGAAAAATTTCTACCTTCTTTTCGCATCACTGGACCAAAAAGAAGGTATGAGCGCATTTGTTGAGAAAAGAAGGCCGGATTATCAAGGAAAGTAAGGAGTGTGCTAAATGTTTGAGACAATTCGTTACGATGTCAAAGATGGAATTGCGTGGCTCATCTTAAATAGACCTGACAAACTGAATGCTTTTATCTCGCAGATGAATCGTGAAGTAAAAGATGCAATCAAAGCGGCATCATACGATGAACAAGTGCGCTGTGTTGTCATTACAGGTGAAGGACGGGCATTTTGTTCCGGACAAGATTTATCAGAAATTGATGAATTTATGGATCATGGTCAAGTGTTAAGAGATCATTATGGACCGATGATCCAGCAAATCAGAAAATGTGAAAAACCGATTATTGCGGCAGTAAATGGTGTAGCAGCAGGGGCGGGGTTTAGCCTTGCGCTTGCTTGTGACTTTAGACTAATGTCTGAGCGTGCCAGTTTATTAAATGCATTCATCCATGTGGGGCTTATTCCGGATTCAGGTAATCTTTATTATTTAACACAATTAGTCGGACAATCTAAAGCTGCAGAATTAGCCATTTTAGGAGAAAAAGTGCCAGCTACAGAGGCGGTTGCAATGGGTCTTGCAAACCGACTGATTCCATCAGAAACATGGGAAGAGGATGTATCTGCATTTGCAACACGACTTGCCGCTTTACCAACAAAAGCAATCGGATTAATCAAAGGCTCATTGATGACGATATCAGAACTTTCTTTTGAAGAATATCTTGAACATGAAGCTCAAGGACAGCGAATAGCTGGTTTAACAAAAGATCATCGCGAAGGCATCAATGCATTTATGAAAAAAAGAAAACCTGTTTTTACAGGCCAATAGGGGGAAGTAAACCATATGACAAAAACCCATGAAATCGAAATCGAACAAGAAACGATAAAGCGTGATTTCTATAAACTTTTTATCAACGGTGAACAAGTCGAAAGTAGCAGTGGCGAGCGCACAAAGATTTATAATCCGGCGACGGGTGAACTACTTGCTGAAGTAGCGAAAGCAACCAAAGAAGACGCTGAAAAAGCTGTTCAAGCTGCCAGGGATTCATTTGATAATGGCAAATGGAAAATAACTCCTGCAGGACGGCGTGCACGTGTACTAAACAAAATTGCAGCAATTATGGGTTCACGCTTTAATGAACTTGTAGAACTAGAAATTTTGAATACGGGTAAATCACTTGCAGCTGCTAAAGGGCAGATTTCACAAGCCATTGAAGACTTTGAATTTTATGCGGGCGCTATTGTTGGACATGGGGGTTCTGTGAATAATGTACCTGGTCAATTCCATAATTACACAGAAAAAGAACCACTTGGTGTATGCGCGCAAATTATTCCGTGGAACTATCCACTTATGATGGCTGCTTGGAAGATTGCTCCAGCTATTGCAGCAGGGTGCTCCGTCGTTATTAAGCCAGCGTCTCTCACGCCACTTACAGCTATTATTCTTGGAGAAATTTGCTACGAAGCAGGGGTTCCAGCAGGCGTCGTTAACATTTTGCCAGGATCTGGATCTGAAATCGGTAATTACTTGGTAGAACATGAACTAGTGAATAAAGTTGCATTCACGGGTTCTACACCAATTGGAAAAGACATTATGGCAAAAGCAGCAGGAACAGTAAAACGCGTAACACTAGAACTTGGTGGAAAATCCCCAAGCCTTGTTTTTGAAGATGCAGATATTGAAGCAGCAGTTGATGGTTCACTCTACGGAGCTTTCAATAACTCAGGTCAATCGTGTGATGCGCGTACACGCATCTATATTCATGAAAATGTGTACGATGAGTTCGTTGAGAAATTTATTGCTAAAACAGAAAAACTTGTAATTGGGGATCCATTTGATAAAGGAACACATATGGGCGCAGTTATCGATCAGTGCCAGTTGGACACAGTGAAAATGTATGTTCAATCTGCAATTGATGAAGGTGCTGAAATCCTTACTGGTGGTAAAGAATTAAAACCAGAAGGCTTTGAAAACGGATTTTGGTATGCGCCGACAATAATCGGAAACGTAACACAAGACATGAAAGTTGTTCGTGAAGAAATCTTTGGACCAGTTGTCGTTGTATCGAAGTTTAAAAACGAAAAAGAGGCAATTGCATTAGCAAATGACTCAGATTTTGGGCTAGCTTCTTCTATTTGGTCAACAAATACTGCAACTACAACACGTGTTGCGAACCAAATTCAAGCGGGAATCGTTATGATCAACACGCCATTCTCTGCATTCCCAGGTACACCATTCGGTGGCTATAAACAATCCGGATTTGGCCGTGAGCTAGCAATCGGATCGCTTGATCTTTACACTGAAACAAAAAGCATTATGTCGTACTTTGGCAGTCGTCCAGTAAATCCATTTGGACTATAAAGAAAAGCGAAAGGCGCCCGCAAGACGCGACAGGCATAAGACGATCTAGTGACGTGGCGCTCTTTGCCACATAGCTGGATTGCTTATGACCAAGGGGGTGGCGCGTGGAGCTAGACACTGCTCCAAATTGAAAAACTAATGTTTTCTTATCTTTTTAAAAACGACGGACAGGGATGTATGATCTCCTGTCCGTATTCTTTCATCATAAAAAGGAGGATCACTTATGATTAATCGAATAGTTGTTGTCGGTTCCGGTGTGATGGGCAGAGGAATAGCCTATGTCGGAGCGATTGGCGGATATAAAGTTACAATTGTCGACATCAATGGATCCGCATTGGAAAATGCGAAACAAGAAATTGATAGTATCTTTGAAAAAGGTCTCGCACGCGGAAAGATATCAGCAAATCAGGCTGAACAAGCGCATAGTAATTTAAATTATGAAAGTGACTTGGCAAAAGCCGCAGAGAATGCGGATTTAATCATTGAAGCTGTTCCTGAAAAGGCTGCCATTAAAAAGCAAGTATTTGAAACGATTGAAGAATATGCACCAGCACATTGTTATTTTGCAACGAATACATCGACGATGAGTCCGACAGAAATTGCTTCTTTCGGTAAACGCCCAGAAAAAACAATCGCCATGCACTTTTTCAATCCCGTACATAAAATGACTCTTGTTGAAATTGTCCGGGGCTTGGAAACGAGTGATGAAACGGTAGAGACGATTAAACAAGTTGCTGTCAATATGGGAAAAGAAACGGTTGTTATTAATGAATTTCCTGGGTTTGTAACAAGCCGGATTAGTGCGCTTGTCGGCAATGAAGCATTTTATATGCTGCAAGAGGGACTTGGAACAGCAGAAGAAATTGATAAAGCAATTAAGCTTGGCTTAAATTACCCTATGGGTCCATTCGAGCTCGTGGATTTAGTGGGTCTTGACACACGTTTGAACAACTTGAACTATTTATATGACAAGCTTGGAGAAAAGTACCGTCCAGCGCCTCTCCTAGAACAATACGTAAAAGCGGGGCGTCTTGGACGGAAAAGCGGAAAAGGTGTCTACGATTATACACATGGAGAAGAGTTGATTACGAAATGAGAGAAGTAGTCATAGTAGACGCTGTTCGTACACCTATTGGCAGGTACAATGGCGCGTTAAAAGACGTACGTCCAGATGATTTAGGTGCAATCGTCATTAAGGCACTTATTGATCGAAATCCAAATCTTCCCGCAGAGCAGATCGAAGAGGTCGTTCTCGGAAACGCCAATCAGGCTGGAGAAGATAACCGCAATGTTGCACGTATGGCAGGTTTGTTGGCGGGTCTTCCAGTCGAGGTGGGGGGCACGACGATTAACCGTCTTTGTGGTTCAGGCATAGACGCTGTCATTTACGCTGCAAGAGCAATTGCAGTTGGGGATGGTGATATTTACATTGCAGGCGGAACGGAAAGTATGACGCGTGCCCCGCTTGTTATGGCAAAGCCGGATAAGGCAAATCCACGAGGTAATATGGAACTACAAGATACAACAATTGGCTGGCGCTTTACAAATGAAAAACTGCAAGAAATGTACGGAACGGATTCGATGCCGCGTACCGCTGAAAACGTCGCGCAGCGTTACACGATAACGCGAGAAAATCAGGATTTGTTTGCATATGAAAGCCAACAACGTGCAAAGGCAGCAATAGAAGCTAACAGATTTTCCAAAGAAATTGTTCCGGTTGTTTATACGGATAGAAAAGGCAATGAAATCACTGTAGATCAAGATGAACATCCGCGGCCGGACATTACGCTTGAGAAACTGGCACAATTAAAACCATTATTTGAGGGCGGTACAATTACAGCAGGCAACGCATCAGGTGTTAATGATGGCGCGTGTGCATTGCTTCTTATGAGTGCCGAAAAGGCGAAGGAACTAAATCTTAAACCTTTAGCAAAATATGTTGCGGGGGCAACGGCGGGACTTGAACCGGCTGTCATGGGGCTTGGTCCGATTATTGCTTCAAAAAAAGCGCTAGTACGTGCGGGATTGACGATGAATGATATAGGACTCGTCGAAGTGAATGAAGCCTTCGCTTCCCAATCACTCGAGTGCATTAGACAGTTAGAGTTGGACGCTGAAAAAGTAAACGTCAATGGTGGAGCAATCGCTTTTGGACACCCTTTAGGCGCGAGCGGTGCCCGAATTTTAACGACACTCTTATATGAAATGAAAAGACGGAATGTTCAATATGGACTCGCAACAATGTGTATCGGGGTAGGCCAAGGAATTGCGGCAATTATTGAGAATGTCTCGGAATAATAAAAGAACTGTCGAATCGTGATACATCGATAAGGAACGAAAAAAGAAAGAGTGAATATCATGGCAAATACACAATCAATGATTTTTACAATCTACGGTGATTATATCCGTCATTACGGCAACAAAGTATGGATTGGCAGCTTGATTCGGTTATTGAAGGAATTTGGTCATAATGAACAATCGGTTCGAGTAGCTGTCTCAAGAATGATGAAACAAGGATGGATTCAATCCGAAAAACAAGGCAACAAAAGTTATTATTTCTTGACGGTGCGAGGGGAAGCACGGATTGAAGAAGCGGCAATTCGTATTTTCAAATTAAACCCAACTGAGTGGGACGGAAAATGGCGCATGCTTATGTATACGATTCCGGAAGAAAAAAGACAAATTCGTGATGAACTTCGAAAAGAGTTATTATGGAGCGGATTCGGAAGTTTTTCAAATGGATGCTGGATTTCGCCAATTGATCTCGAAAAAGAAGTGAACCTTCTTATTGAAAAATATGATATTCAGTTTTACGTAGATTTCTTTGTATGTGACTACAAAGGACCGCAAGCGGACAAGTTGCTCGTTGAAAAAAGCTGGCCACTTCAAGAAATTGAAGGGAAATATCAAGAATTCATTGCGACGTACAGCAAAAAATACATTGTCCACCAAAGTATAATAAACGAAGGTAAAATGACGGATGCAGAGTGTTTCGTGGAGCGCACCAATCTTGTGCACGAATACCGAAAGTTTCTCTTTACAGATCCAGGTCTCCCAAAAGAGCTGCTGCCTGAAGTGTGGAGTGGTAATCACGCTACTCTGTTATTTGAACAATATTATAAATTGCTCGCTCAATCAGCAAGCCGTTTTTTCGAACAGGTATTCCAAGAAGACAATGACATGCGCAGGAAAGATAAAACGTATGACGCAGATGACCACCCGCTTATTAGTGACTACTTAACAAACTAAAAAGTAACTCGCTGCCCAAAGTCACGGGTTCTTTTCGGCTGATAAAAGGTCATTTAACAGATCAAACGGTGTCCCCATCGGCACGCTTTTAGAGTATCAATTAGCATCGCATTTAGCGGTGCTTTTATTTTTTTCTTATATAATCCTGCATCTCGGCTATAAAGAGCGCTTGCCTTATGACTTCGTAACTTTAGTAATGAAAATATCGGAAAAAATAAGTCTTATGGAGCGTTTTTTCTCAAATGGGAAAATTATTCCTCTTTATATTCGTATGACATAATAGGTAAATGTTTTCATTCATCAGATTTTTGAATGCGGCGTGGAGAGGGATGTTTATCGTTAGGGGATTATTTGCTACTAAAAGAGATTTGGAGCAGTTGATGTTGGTTTGGAATAAAATTGATCTGAAATATCCCCAAAATCCATATTTTAAGTTAAATGATAAGAACTCGTTTTGAAAAATGATTGATCAAAACGGGTTAATTCTTTGTGAAATACTATGCGATTTTTATAATAAAGCATGATCATTTTCTACCTAGTAATTCTAAAACAATCGGGCCCGATTGCGGTATAAATATTATATTTTTGCTAAGACAGAGTTAAAAAAATCGGATTTCTCTTCTGGATATTTGTGTCTACTATGGGTCAAGACGTTGATAGCTTACATTTCTTTGCGGGAGATCCTATTCTACTAAGGATTCTGTTATTTTCCCATCTAGATTTTTAATCGCCAACATCGAATTATCCTGAATGATACCTGTATCTACGAAACCAAATGAAGCGTATAATGTTTTAGCTATGACATTACTTGTTCGATAAAAGAGGGCTACATATTCTGCTTCTCCATCTGGCGTAGTTTCAATATCCATCAACATTTTTTCAAAAGCAAGTTTGCCATAACCTTTCCCCTGGTAACTCTTTTCAATCATAATATGCCAAATGAAATAGCTCTTCTTCCCATAAAAAACTTCATTTTCAAATGATTCATGATCCAACGTATCATAAATATACATCAAAAATCCAACCGCAACTTCATCGGCATAAATGGCAAAGGGAGTTGCTGGTATACCGTCTGCGTTCAACATATGAGCATCTGCAAAGCTTCTGAGGTTAGTAGTTTCTATTAAGTCTTCCTGGCCTTCTTCAACTTCAAGTGCTATTACTTCATCTATGTTATCCCCGGTTATCTTTCGTAATTCAATCATTTTTTTTCCTCTCCTCTCCTAAAACAAGCCACTACTACACATGGCCTAAAACATTCCAAACATCATTTCCATGAATCTCGAAATAGGTTACACAAAGTATTCACCAATGCTAACTCTTTTTCCCCTGTGATTTCTAAACCTTATTCCGCAAAATGGCTCGTTTGTTGAATTGTCATAATCCATCTTGTCAATGCAATTGTATCAAACCTTTTACAAATTATCGGACTTTATTACAAATGATCAATCTTTATTTTAAATCTACAGTTGAAAGTAATTGTCATTGTTGCCGGATAATCGGGGGGGGATGCTTTTTGAAGGTACTTGATGTTCATCCATTAAAGAATCGACTCCATCGGAACATCACCATGCTTGATCGTCTAGGAAACGAAATGGAAACCATCGATCGAGCGGTTCAAGGACTCGTTGCGATGGAAGATTCGTTGAAAGGCGAAGGCGGCAACGCAATTCGTACATTTTACGCGGATTGCCACTTGCCGTTCCTTCAGTTTTTCAAGCTATTTCAGAGCCGTTTTACATACGTCCTAAAACAGATGGACGCTGCCCTTGATGCACCCGAACCAGATTCATCAGGTTTCATTCGTGAGTATTTCCTAGGCGTAGAAATTGAACGTGGGTTGAAGAACATTGCGCAACTGACGGAGAGTCTAACGGATGAAGCGAACAGCTTCATGAATCGAGTTGTGGACATCATTGACCCTTCCGCATCTCAATTATAACGAAGTGCAGGAAGGCGTTCACACTGCTACAATTAAACGAGAAAATACGCTCACACAATTGCATGAATTCGATGCGAATAAAATAGAATCAGAACTTTGTTGATCGAACAACTATAGAATCTTGATAATTGCTAATGAATTAAATAGTCCCCTAAAGAGGAATCTTGATGCTCGAATAGAAGAATTGAATGTAAATGTGATAAGAACAGGAATTAATAGGACTAAACCTGGTGGAATTATGTTTAAATTCTGTCCACGCTGTATGTATTTACTAGACGGATTTGAAGTAATATCGGAGGTGCCTAAGGTTGGAAGATAAGATAGTAGATAAAGAATATGTTGTGAAAAATGGTAAAAAATACGGGAGCAGTTTTGGTTATGGAGGGGATGAATATGATTCCTTTATAGTAGAATATGATCAAGACGATAATGAACATTTATTTACTGGTATAATTTATGACTGTTATGAAAATGGTGATTTAGCAAATTACTATGTAGTTAAGGGAGGGGTTAAGAACGGAGAAATGCTTTATTTTTATCCTAATGGACAAGTTAAAGAAATTAAATATCTAGCTAAAAATACATTAGAAGGTATACAAAAAGAGTACTATGAAAATGGCGTTTTAAAAGTAGTTGAATATAGAGTTTTAGGTAGATTAAAGACTTTTAAAAAATATGATGAACATGGCAATGTGTTAGAAGGAAAGATAGAACCAACAGAATCAAATTAAACTTATGCTAGAAAAATGGGGGACAATGGTAAGAGAAGAAGTGTTTAAAACGAAGGTGGATGTAAATAGTATTATGTATTTGTCCGTGACAAGTAGCATTCTTAAAGACTTTTTTCGGTGGTGATTACTTATTGCTGTGCATTTTTGTTTTTGCATTTTCTATGGTGGGGTAGTTCGATTGTTGAAAGGCAGTTGAATTGAATAAAAAAACGCGGACACAAAAGACTAATAAATTGAAATATTTATATATTTAGTTTGGAACAATATGTATAATTGATCAGGAATGGGGGAGATATCAATGTTGAAAACAAATACAGAAAGCGTTAAGGGATATAAAGAAATGAATATTTCTTATACGTTGTTGAGAGCCGAAGAAAACTCGGGAAATTTGACCATCTTTCTTCCGGGTGCAGGATATACCATTCGGAGTCCTCTGTTTCATTACTCAACAGATATATTTTTAAATAAAGGCTTTGATGTATTGCAAGTTAATTATCAATACAATGATAAAGTCTATGCAGAATTTAGTATGGAAGAATTAAGCGAAGCAATTAAATACGATGTGAGAACAGTAATTGATACTGTTTTAAAGGAAACTTCGTATGAAAACTTTTATATAATCGGCAAATCTCTTGGAACAATTGCTATGAGCTCAGAGTTAAGGAGGGATATCTTCGAAGAAGCTAAAGCAGTATGGTTAACTCCGTTGATTCAAAGGGATGATGTTTTCGATGCAATGGTTAGCAGTACTAATAGTGGGTTATGTTTCATCGGAGATAATGATCATTGTTATACCGAGGAAAGGTTTAATCAATTGGCAAACAACCCAAAAATAGTTGCGAGACTCATTCCTAATGTCAATCATAGCTTGGAATATGAAAATAACACAGTCGAATCAATTGAGGTTTTAAAAAGTGTAATAGATGACATTAATAATTTTTAAAAGCATAGCTAATTGTTATGCTAATTTGTTGTAAATTTGCAGTCGTCGGAGCAACCTATCCATCTGATGCAAAAAAGGTCAGAGAATTGTTACCACATTCCATATTTTTAGTTTCTGGGCTGAGGTACAAGGTGGTAATGCTGAAGATTAAGCCGAATTCTATGATGAAAAAGGGCTAGGGTCTAAAAGTGCGGACTGCCAGAGAAAGTGTCAAGCGAATTAAGAACCACCAGTTTCTAAGCCGGTGATATTGAAATGCATCCAAAACGTTGAACCTGAATAGTTCAGCGTTTTTTTGTCGTATACAAATAAGTGTCACTCTAGAATAAACTTTTCTTTCGATTTTACTGCAACTTACACTATGAAGGATAATAGCGTGTCTATAGGTGAACCAATTAGTTAATGTATTCCTCGCTAATCCGTTTAGATATCGAAACATTGGTTTATCAACATAAGGAAGGAGCTACAAACCATTGTGGTTTGTAGCCCCATGTAATATTCAATATAAGAGTTCCTCTAGAGAGAAAATCTTATATAGGAAACTCAATTATTTTTCTTCGTTTTTAAAAATCTCCCGATAGTCATAGCCTTTTTGAACATATGAATCGATCGATAATTGAATGATCTCGAAGTCTTTGTCGTTCAATTCCCTTACTACTTTTCCTGGAGAACCGACAACCAATGAACGAGGGGGGATTTTCTTGCCTGGTGGGATTAATGTGTTGGCGCCAATAATACATTCTTCACCAATTTCTGCGTGGTCAAGAATTGTAGAACCCATTCCAATAATCGATCGCTTTCCGACTTTGCAGCCATGCAGGATAACGTTATGCCCAACGGTAACTTCATCTTCTATAATGACTGGAGCATCTTCATATAAGTGAATTGTTGAATTATCCTGGATACTGCATTTATTACCGATTGTAATCGGCCCTTCATCTCCCCGCAAGACCGTGTTAAACCAAATAGTAGATTCTGCCCCAACTTGAACTTCTCCAATAATTTTTGCACCCGGAGCGACGAAAACCGAAGGATCAAGAACAGGGCTTTTTCCTTTAAATGTGATTAACAAAACTATTCCCCCTCAAATTAGTTTACTAATCTTAATTATCTTTTAACTCTTCTTAGCATAACATAATTGCACAGGGGTGGAAGAAAAATGATATACGTTTGTAAAGTGCTTCAAATCACTCTTCCAATTATACAAGGTGGAATGGGGAATATCAGTAACGCAAAACTGACAGCGGCTGTTTCAGAGGCAGGGGGACTCGGCACAATTGGATGCGGAACAATGACTCCAGATGAAGTAGAAAAAATAATAGTTGAAACGAAAAAACTGACAAACAAGAATTTCGCAATCAACATCGCAATCAGTATTTCACCATACGTAACAGAGCTGATTAATCTTGTCATTAAACATAATATATCAGTTGTTTCGCTATCAGCAGGAAATCCAGTACCTTATATTCCCCTACTACATGAACAAGGCGTGACAGTCATTGCGCTTGTAGCCTCAGTAAAACACGCACTTAAAGCTGAGGAAGCGGGGGCAGATATTCTCGTGGCAGAAGGGTTTGAAGCAGCTGGCGTCAACTCTAACTTGGAACTGACGACATTTACGCTACTACCTCAAATAGTGAAGAATGTTAACGTGCCGGTAATTGCTGCGGGGGGAATCGGTGACGGTAAAGGTTTGGCAGCTGCGCTGACGTTAGGGGCGAGTGGTGTGCAAATGGGTACCCGTTTAATAGCGACAAAGGAAGCTCCATTTCATGACACGTACAAGCACAACCTTGTGAATGCAAGTGATACCGAAACGTTACTTATTGGACGCAGTGTAGGGCGGCTGAGACGGATATTAAAAACGCCATACGCAATGAAACTAAAAGACTTAGAAAAAGCAGGAATGACATTGGAACAATATAGTGAAATGACTTCGGAACAACAACATGTCTTGGGTGCGATCGACGGCGATATGGAAAATGGTTTTGTCAATAGCGGCCAAATTGCAGGATTAATTGAAAACATCCCGACTGTGAAGATTCTACTTGATAGCATGATGGAAGAAGCAGAAAATCAACTGAATAAATCGATAGAAGAAATTAAGGACATAAGGAAAAATGAGTAATTTAAACTATAACTTAAGTAGGGATAGCGGATGAAGTGTGGGTTAAACATTGGTAGAGAAGAGACGATCGAAATAATTGTGACAGAGGATATGTTTGCTTCTTTTGAGGGGAAAGTTGTACATCCCGTCTATTCAACAGTAGCAATGACATATCATATGGAGTGGGTTTCTCGAAAAATTATTCTTCCATTTTTGGAAGAGCATGAAGAGGGAATGGGTGCATCAGTCCAACTAAAGCATCTTGCTGCGTCTCCACTTGGATCTAGAGTAACCTTGACAGCCAATTTAATCGAGTTTCGTGACAATAGGGTTGTGACAAAAGTCACTGCAGAAAATCATTTAGGGCTTATCGGAAAAGGTGAAGTGATGCAAGTTATATTGTTAAAGGAAAAAATTGCGGAAAAGCTGAATGAAGCTTCATCCTGAAAAAAGAGGTTTTCATGACCAATCTTAAAGGGGAGAATCGAGTAATGCTAGCTGAAAGAACGTCAATGACAAAGGAATTTGAACTCTTCGATCGAATGAGTGAGCATGAGCAAGTCGTTTTTTGTAATGACTCTTCAACAGGTTTGCGTGCGATTATTGCAATTCATGACACAACGCTTGGACCAGCACTCGGCGGATGTCGCATGCAACCTTATAGCAGTGTGGAAGAAGCGTTAGAAGATGTTCTTCGCCTTTCAAAAGGAATGACCTATAAATGTGCGGCAGCCGATGTCGATTTCGGGGGTGGGAAAGCAGTTATTATCGGTGATCCGAAAACAGATAAATCACCGGAATTATTTCGTGCGTTCGGTCAATTTGTGAATTCACTGGGCGGCCGTTTTTATACGGGAACGGATATGGGAACGACGATGGATGATTTCGTTCACGCAATGAAAGAAACCAATTTCGTCAATGGTCTCCCTGAGGTATATGGGGGCGGCGGAGACTCATCAATTCCAACAGCTGCAGGTGTTTTGTACGGTATAAAAGCGACCAATCAGATGCTCTATGGAAATGACGATTTAGGCCAACATATATACGCGATTCAAGGTCTTGGAAAAGTTGGATTCAAAGTTGCAAGTGGATTGCTTGAAGCAGGAGCTCGCATTTTCGTAACGGATATTAATGAAGAGAGTCTGCGGGCAATTGAAGAAGTTGCAACAAAAACTACTGGTAACGTACAAATTGTTGCAAATGAAGCTATTTATTCGCAGGAAGCGGATATATTTGTTCCGTGTGCATTTGGTGGAATTATTAACGACGCTACAATTCCTCAGTTTAAAGTAAGAGCGATTGTAGGTTCGGCTAATAATCAGTTATTAGATGATAGACACGGTAAATTATTGCGAGATAAAGGGATATTATATGCACCGGATTATATCGTCAATTCTGGTGGGCTTATTCAAGTGGCAGATGAATTGTATGGCATTAACCATGAGCGGGTACTTGTGAAAACGAAACATATATACGATGCAATTTTGGAAGTTTACGAGGAAGCTGCGAATAGTGGAAAAACAACAGAGGAATCCGCTAATGCAATGTGCGAGAAAAGAATAGCGGATCGAGGAAGAAGGAATAGCTATTACACAGCACCAGCTAAACCAAAGCGGTCGTTTCGCAATCATTCCTGATTGGAGGCAAGTTAAGTGGAACATAACTATCCTATAAAAAGAATAGTAGATAATAAAGGCTTTCTTGTTGATACAAGCTTTGAAAAGCAGATAGATGAGCAATTGGTAAAAAATTTGTACTATCACATGTTACGAGTTCGTACATTTGATAGAAAAGCAATTAATTTGCAACGACAGGGACGTCTAGGTACTTATGCGCCTTTTGAAGGACAGGAAGCTGCTCAAGTTGGTAGCGCACTCGCACTAAATGCCGACGACTGGGTGTTCCCGACGTATCGTGATCATGGTGCGACGATAACGTTCGGGAAAAGTATGGCCAGAACATTTTTGTACTGGAATGGGAGAGTAGAAGGTTGTGTAGCTCCAACTGATAGAAATATTTTCCCGCCAGCTGTTCCAATTGCGACTCAACTCCCCCATGCCGCAGGCGCTGCATGGGCTGAAAAAAGAAGGGGAACACAAAATGTTGCAATTGCCTATTTCGGCGACGGTGCGACCTCGGAAGGGGATTTTCATGAAGGATTGAATTTTGCAAGCGTATTCAAAGTACCAGTCGTCTTTTTTAATCAAAATAATGGGTATGCGATTTCGGTTCCGATTGAAAAACAGATGAATTCTGCAACAATCGCACAAAAATCAGTTGCCTATGGTATGCCAGGGTATCGAATTGATGGTAATGATTGTTTTGCAGTTTATTTTGAAACGAAAAAGGCCTTTGACTATGCCCGGTGTGGAAATGGCCCGACATTAATAGAAGCGGTTACTTGGCGAAAAGGAGCTCATACGACTGCTGATGATCCGTCTAAATATCGTCCTGAAAAACAAGGAGAGAATTTTGTTGACCCTCTTATCCGATTAGAATTATTCATGAAGAATTACGGCTACTGGAATGATGAGTGGATCCAAGCGACTAAAGAAGAAACGACTAGTGAAGTTGAAGCAGCAGTAGAAGAAATGGAAAAGTTCCCGCCGCCGAATGTAGCTGACGTTTTCGATCATGTATACGCTGAAATGCCAGCACAACTCGCTGAACAAAAAGAAGCGTACCTTGCACATTTAGGGAGGCAATAATTGATGACACAACTGAAAGAGTCGGATTCAAAAAACGAAACGACAAAACAAATGACACTAATCCAAGCGATTAATGATGGCATGCGTTTGATGCTAGACGACGATGATCGAACCATCATACTCGGTGAAGATATCGGTAAAAACGGTGGAGTGTTCCGTGCGACAGAAGGACTTCAGGAGCAGTTTGGGGATGACCGGGTAGTCGATACTCCGCTTTCAGAGGCAGGAATTATTGGCACATCAATAGGTCTTGCAGTTAACGGTTTTCGACCGGTTGCAGAAATCCAATTCCTTGGTTTTATCTATCCTGCGTACGAACAGATTATGACACATGTTTCAAGGATTAGAATGCGGTCGATGTCTCGTTTTACTGTGCCTATAGTCATTCGAGCACCATACGGGGCAGGAATTCGTGCGCCCGAAATACATTCTGATAGTACAGAAATTTTATTCACACATATGCCTGGCATCAAGGTAGTCTGTCCGTCTAATCCATACGATGCTAAAGGGTTATTGATTGCGGCGATGGAAGATCCTGACCCTGTTCTAGTTTTGGAGCCTATGAAAAACTACCGTTCGAAGAGAGAAGAAGTACCTGTTGGAAAGTATACTGTGGAAATTGGTAAAGGGAAGATCGTGCGTAAAGGTTCGGATGTCACACTTATTGCTTGGGGAGCTATGATTTCAATCGCAGAAAAAGCCGCCGAACTGGCCGGGAAAAAGGGGATTAGTTGCGAAATTATCGATCTGCGAACATTGTATCCAATCGATCGGGACATCATTACTCAATCTGTGCAGAAGACAACGAGAGCGGTCATCATTCATGAGGCGCATAATACCGGAGGGCTCGGCAATGATATTGTTTCGATTATAAACGATACCGCTTTCCTTTATCTACGAGCTCCAATTGAACGCGTGACGGGATTCGACGTACCGGTTCCATTCTTTACATTAGAAGAACATTATCTTCCAACTACGGCACGTGTCGTTGAAGGAATAGAAAAAGTGCTTCATTTTTAAGGAGGAAATGGAATGCTCGAAGTAAAGTTACATGATGTCGGGGAAGGAATGACCGAAGGGGAAGTGCTCCATTATTTAGTCAAAGTTGGGGATTCGGTTATGACAGATCAACCGCTTGTTGAGGTACAAACAGACAAAATGGTCGCTGAACTTACTTCACCCTGCTCAGGTATTGTGAAAGAAATACGTATTGAAGCAGGGGAAATCGTTCAGGTCGGAACAAGTCTACTTTATATTGAAATTGATGAAGCTGTTCGAGCTGTACAAAAATCATACGTAGAAACGAAGTCAATTGCTGAGGAGCAAGCAATCCCGACAATTAAACTAGAAGAGAAATCCCCTCATATGCCTTTTAATCGAATACTAGCTGCACCATACACACGCAAGATTGCACGGGATAACAATATAAATATTGATGATGTCCATGCTAGTGATCCCTCTGGAAGAATAAGCGAAGAAGATGTTTTACGATTCTTAAAAGGACAACAAACCGACATGGAATCAAAGAAGGAAAGTGAGCAGGTAGAGGTCGACCAAGAGGTTCCTGATGAAATTCCTTTTAGAGGAATTCGAAGAAAAATCGCAGAAAAGATGACGAAATCACTCTTTACAATTCCGCATGTTACTCATTTTGACGAGGTCAATATGACGAACTTATTTAAAATGAGAGAGCAATTGAAAGCTGATGGTGAATCAGTTAGTGTATCAGCATTTCTTATAAAGGCACTCGTTATTTCGTTGAAGGATTTCCCGATATTCAATGCTGAACTTGATGAAGAAAATAGCCGGATACTACTCAAGAAAAACTATCATATCGGTATCGCAACAAATACCGATAGCGGTCTAATTGTACCTGTTTTACATGATGTTGATAAACAATCCATCAAAGAGATTAATGCAAATGTCAGAAGTTTGACAGCAAAAGCAATCGCCGGCAAATTACAGCCGTTTGAAATGAAAAACAGCACATTTACGGTGAGTAACGTTGGGCCCCTGGGTGGTATGGGTGCCACACCAATTATCAACTACCCTGAAACAGCTCTAATTGCTTTCCACAAAACGAAAAAACAACCGATTGTCAATGAGCATGATGAAATTGTTATAGGTCATATCATGACACTGTCAATGGCGTTTGACCATCGTGTTGCTGATGGTGCGACAGCCATTGCATTCACGAATCGTTTTGCAAGCCTAATTGAACAGCCTCACAAGCTGATGATGGAGATGATTTAAAATGGTTGTTGGAGAAATCAGTCAGGAAAGAAATCTCATTATCATTGGAGGGGGACCGGGCGGCTACTCTGCTGCTATACGTGGTGCGCAGCTTGGTCTCTCAGTGACGTTAATTGAACAGGCAGAATTGGGCGGTGTTTGTCTGAATGAAGGATGCATTCCATCTAAAATATTTACACATGCAGCAGGTATGCGCTCAGATATAGCCCATTTTCAAGAACTTGGAATTGGGAATATGGAAAAAATAATTGATATCAAAAAGCTGGTTTCCTATAAAGACAAAGTTATCAAACAGCTCAGGTCTGGCGTAGAAAGTCTATGTAATGAAAACAAAATTGAAATAATCCGAGGCAAAGTTACTTTCCTCGCAGTAGACAAAATCGGTGTAGAAAATGGCCATCAATTTGATATCTTTGAATTTGAGCAAGTTATTATCGCAACAGGAAGTTCCCCAACTATGCCGCCAACAATTCAAGAAAAAGGGGAAAGGATTTTATTGCCTCATGAACTATTTAAACTGGAAGAGATACCTAAGCATCTTATTGTTAGAGGTCAAGATACCATTGCACTCGAAGCAGCTTCAAGTTTTGCAGCATTAGGAGCGCAAGTAAGTATTGTAATTGACGATCAAGCAGGTTTTCCATTTGACGAATCTATTAATAAGGAATTAAATCGTTTATTTAAAAAACGTAAAATGAAAGTCTATAAAGAAATTGAATTCATATCAACACATGAAACGGAAGACGGAATTACGCTAACATTTCAAACGGATAAAAACGTAGAAGAGACAATTAGCGGATCATATCTATTCGTTTCTGGAACTAGGAGACCCAATTTGGAGGCTCTCGGCATAAGCCGCTTCGGAATTGTACAAACAGCCGAGGGTTTCATAAAAGTAGATGGAAATATGCAATCATCGATACCTTCTATATATGCAATTGGTGATGTAACAGAAGGTCCCCTATCGGCTGTGAAAGCAATTAAACAAGGAAAAGCTGCCGTAGCATCAATTGCAGGAGAACAAACTGAAGTCAATCTGACATTTATGCCGGTTGTGGCACATACAATTCCACCAATCGTTTCTGTAGGGCTTACAGAACAAAGTGCGCGCGATTTTGGATTGGCTATTCGTGTCAGTCAATTTGCACTTGGTGGCAATGGCTATGCAACAATCACTGGTAAAAAGGATGGGTTTATTAAAGTTATTTCTGATGCAACAACTGAAATCATTCAAGGCATTCACATGATTGGTGAAGGGGCCGTTGAAATGTCAGGTTCGTTTGTGCAGTTGCTTGAAATGGCTGCGAAAGAAGAAGATATTAAATTCCCACACTATGCACATCCAGGGTTCAATGAAGGACTACTTGAAGCGGTAGAGGGGCTAATCGGACAAGCGATTCATGCTGCGCCGATAAAAAGAAAAGACATGTTGACGATCTAACGCATCTAAAAAGGAGTAAAGGAAATAAAAATCTCATTCAACCCGTTTTGGCGCTTAGTTCATCAATTCAACTAGGCAAACCAAACGCATCACACACTGATTCCTAGGATTCAAATAAATAGTAAATATACTAGCATAAAAAGGGGGAATTGTAATGAAGAGCGGTTCGAAAAAAATGTTGGTATTTATTTTTAGTGCTGTCTTACTACTTGCAGCATGTGGGAATAGCGGGGAAGTTAAGGATAAGAAAACATCTTCGAAGAAATATAAAATAGGTGTCAGTCAAATTGTTGAACATCCATCCCTCAATGCAGCTTATGACGGCTTTAAAAAGGCTTTAGAAGATGCAGGGATTGATGTGGAATATGATGTTCAAATTGCTCAAGGCGATAACAGTGTAAACACAACGATAGCGACAAATCTTGTCAGCGCAGATGTCGATCTAATATTTGCGAACTCAACTCCTAGTGCTCAGGCAGCAGCTAGTGCTACAACGGAAATTCCAATCATTTTCACATCGGTAACAGATGCGGTTGGGGCGGAACTCGTTGACTCAATGGAAAGCCCTGGAGGCAACGTTACAGGAACAATTGATGCGCATCCTGATGCAATTACCAATACAATGAAGTTCCTTAAAGAAGAATTGGATGCAAAAAATGTAGGAATGGTGTTTAACTCTGGAGAGCAAAACTCTCGTGCTCAAGTAGATGCAGTTAAAGAAATGCTGAAAGATATGGATATGACTGTTGTCGAAGCGTCTGTTGCTACATCCGCAGATGTGAAACAAGCGACTGAATCGTTGCTTGGCAAAGTAGATTCTATGTACATCATCACAGATAACACGGTTGTTTCGGCGCTTGAATCTGTAATTTCAGTCGCCAATGACAATAAAATTCCGATGATGGTTGGCGAATTCGACTCTGTAAAACGAGGCGGCTTAGCAGCATATGGATTTGAATACTTTGACATCGGTTATGAAGCAGGACAAATGGCTGTGAAAATCTTAAAAGGTGAAAGTAAACCAGCTGACTTACCAGTTCAAATTCCACAAAAGTTGAAATTGATTATGAATAAAGACACCGCATCTACTCTAGGACTCGACATTAAAGACGAATGGAAAGCTGAATTTAGTGAATAGATAGGAGGGTGATTCTACATGTTTTCAGCTGTATTTGGCTCTGTAGAGCAAGGAATCATCTATGCAATTATGGCACTTGGCGTGTATATTTCATTCCGAGTTTTGGATTTTCCAGACTTAACGGTTGACGGAAGTTTTGTTACAGGAGCTGGAGTTGCCGCCACGATGATTATCTTCGGATACCATCCGGTGGCGGCTACAGCAGTAGCTATTGTTATCGGTTTTCTTGCAGGATGTGTAACCGGCCTTCTGCACACCAAAGGGAAAATCAATGCACTTCTATCTGGAATATTAATGATGATTGCCTTGTATTCGATAAATTTACGGATAATGGGACTGACATCTGAGAATTCGATTGGTCGTCCGAATATCCCATTGCTAAATGCTGAAACTTTGTTTGTTCAGTTCAAAACATTTTGGAGCCCTTTAGGTATCGACACTGCGATTAGCAATTTTTTCAGCATGCTGGGATTCCAACATTTGCCTTCAACCTGGGGTACATTGTTCATCATGATTATTATCGTTTTGCTAATCAAATTTGTCGTCGATTGGTTTTTGAAAACCGAAGTCGGGCTTGCGATAAGGGCTACTGGTGATAATAAGAAAATGATTCGTAGTTTATCAGCTAATACAGACACACTCGTTATTGTAGGTCTTGGCTTTTCAAATGCACTCGTTGCCTTTTCGGGAGCATTGATCGCTCAGTATTCAAAGTTTGCTGACATCGGAATGGGAATCGGAATGATTATCATCGGGCTAGCTTCCGTTATTATTGGTGAAGCAATTTTCGGTACGAAAACGATTATGCGAACGACGTTTGCTGTAATTGCAGGAGCCATTATTTATAGAATTGTACTTGGACTTGCACTTAGAGTGGACTTTCTCGATACGGGTGATATGAAATTAATTACAGCAGTTATTGTAATTGGTGCGTTGATATTACCGCAGTTCTTTGAAAAAAAGCGAGAAAAAAGCAGGAAAGCTAAACGCCATGCTGAGAGGCTAATAGAGCATGAACAGTTGCTGATGAGGGAGGGAAATCCCGTTGCTAAAGCTCAGTCAGATTAATAAATTATTTAATGAAGCAACACCTGATGAAAAAGTAGCTTTGGATCAAATTAATCTAACATTAAATCCAGGAGATTTTATGACTGTGATTGGAAGCAACGGTGCCGGTAAATCGACGATGTTAAATATGATTTCAGGTGCTCTTTCTCCTGATTTTGGTGTTATTGAAATTGCTTCTAATGATGTTACAAAAATGCCTGAATACAAGCGCTCACAAATGATTGGAAGGGTATTTCAAGATCCAATGGCGGGGACAGCTCCTACAATGACGATTGAGGAAAACCTCGCAATGGCCTATTCACGAAACAAAAAACGTGTATTAAAAAAGGCTGTTGATAAGAAACGGCGTGAATTATTCCGCGTATCTCTTGAAGCCCTTCATTTAAACCTTGAAAACCGATTGAATGCAAAAGTAGGAATGCTTTCTGGTGGGGAGAGGCAAGCACTTTCACTGTTGATGGCTACCTTTACACAACCATCTATTTTGCTACTTGATGAACACACTGCTGCACTAGATCCAGCACGAGCCGAATTAATTACAAAATTAACAAAGCAACTTGTTGAAAAAGATCAGCTCACAACGCTGATGATCACTCATAATATGCAGCAAGCACTCGACCTAGGGAACAGGCTTATTATGATGGATAAAGGGCAAATCATTTTGGAAATAGAGGCCGATGAGAAGAGGAAATTAACCATTCCTAAACTGATGGATGAATTCCAACGCATTCGCGGTGAAAAGTTAACGAGCGATAAAGCATTGTTATCAGTATAGTAATTTGTTTTCTTTGTTTGTTGCAAAGGAGTGGAATGGATGAGTAGAGCAAGGATTAAAGTGTTTGGGGAAAATGAATTAGTTTCAGTCGATGTGAATATAGTTACGAGTACAATCACGATAGAGGACTGCGCGGTAAATGCTAATGAAATACAACTCGACATCCCGATAACAGGAACGGTTTTTGGTACACTGCTGAACTATAAAGGGGCACTTGAAAGACTTGCTGATGCTGTAAATGACAAACCATATAGTGCACCACCAATTGCCCCAGTTCTTTATATTAAACCGGCAAATACTTTCAACCGTTACGGTGCAGAAATCCCTATGCCGGCTGGGCTTTCAAGGCTGGAAATGGGTGCGGCCCTCGGATTGGTCATAGGAAAGCAAGCCGTTGCTGTGGATGAAGAAAATGCGCTGGCTTATGTGGCGGGCTATACGATTATCAATGATGTCAGCGTGCCACATGATAGCGTATACCGTCCAGCTGTCCGGTACAAAGCACGTGATGGATTTTGTCCTATCGGGCCATGGATTATCGACCGTCAAGAAGTGGATAACCCAGATGATTTAACTATCCGTGTATTCATCAATGATGAACTTCAACAGGAAAATTCAACATCAAATTTGATTCGTTCGGTCTCTCGGTTACTCGCCGATGTAACCGAGTTCATGACGTTAAATCCAGGAGATGTGTTACTCGTAGGGGTCCCCGAAGAAGCACCGCAAGCCAAGATAGGCGATAAAGTTCGAATCGAAATAGCGGGTATTGGCAGTTTAGAAAATTTCATAGTTGACGAAAAAGAATCCAAATGGAGGGGGACGATATGAAAAAAGCACGAATAGCATATGGGGGTGCCATCCATGAAGCAATTGAATGGGAAGGGCAACTCAAATTAAATGATGGTCGACTAGTAGAGGAGAGCAAAGTAACTTGGCTTACGCCGATAGAGCCACGTACGGTATTTGCGTTAGGGCTTAACTATGCGGATCATGCAGCAGAACTTGCATTTGCCGCTCCATCTGAACCACTTGTCTTTTTAAAAGGACCGAATACATTTATCGGGCACCAAGCATATACTCGTCGTCCCTCAGACGTTACTTATATGCACTATGAGTGTGAATTGGCCGTCATCATCGGTGATACTGCTCGAAACGTCAAAAAAGAAGACGCCTATAACTATGTTAAAGGCTATAGTGTCGCTAATGATTATGCGATTAGAGATTATTTGGAAAATTATTACCGTCCCAACTTGCGCGTGAAGAATCGTGATACTGGGACACCATTCGGTCCGTGGATTGTTGAGGCGGCAGATGTTGCGGACCCAATGAATTTAAAATTGACGACGCATGTCAATAACAAACTCGTACAAGAAGGAACTACAGCGGATATGATCTTCGATATTCCCACGCTTATTGAGTACTTAAGTAGTTTCATGACATTGAGTGAAAATGACGTCATTCTTACAGGAACTCCTAAAGGTTCTGTCAATACTGCCGTCGGAGATGTTGTCGTCACGGAAGTTGAGGGAATCGGACGGTTAGTAAATACCATTATCGGAGATGAATCTTTCATCTATCGATAGTGTAAAGAGGAGAAGAATCTGCTTGCCACATTTTATTGTAGAGTACACGGACAATATTAAAGATGAAGCGAATATTGCAAAGCTATTTGAAGAGATTCATAAAGTCTTGATTGCACGAGATTCGATTTTTCCGATAGGGGGAATCCGCTCAAGAGCGATTGAATTAAAGGAGTATTGGGTGGCAGATGGTGCTGAGGATGACGCTTTTGTCCATGCCAAGTTGAAAATAGGGGCTGGACGCTCAGAAGAAATAATAAAAGAAGTTTGTGATGCGCTATTTGAAGTCATGAAAGAACATTTCTCGCAAGTAATGTCCAAGCGCTATTTAGCATTGTCAATGGAAGTAATCGAATTTAGTGAAGCGGGTACTTATAAACAAAATAATATTCATGCTAGATTTAAAAAGAAGTGAGAGATGACTATATAGTCGGCACTTAACAAATAGACTGTTCTTCCAACACCGCTTTGTCGCTCCTTCGCTAGAATTGTTCGTTATACGGGTGACCACCTAGTTAATTCTAAATAAGTAGTGCCGAATATATATATGGACTGCACATCTGAATTTTTTATGTCCTTACGCTCTTGGAGATTGTTTGGTGTGGCCTTTTCTACTCAGTGTGCAGTGTCAGTAACTGGAAAAATACATTTTTCTTCATTGTACTAGTAATTTCCTTACCTATGTAAATTTAGCGTAGGCGCCTTAAAGGGGTAGCCGAAGCCCTAAGACTGGCGGCGAAGCTGCTTGGCTTAGGGCGAGAGGCATCCCCAAGCGCCGCAGCGGATTCAACGGAATTCTATATTTAAATCTAAATAGTATGAACTGTTAAATGTCGCTTGTCATATTGAAATTTCACTTTATCCAAAAATAAGGAGGAAATAGAATGGGCGCACGAACGGGGAAAGAATATATTGAAGGTATTAAAGAACGGAACACGGAAGTATGGATACATGGTGAGAAAGTAAACGACGTTACCATACATCCAGCATTTAAAAATGTGGTGGAGAGCGTTGCAGGTCTTTATGATTTACAACATGAGAAGCCTGAAAAAATGCTTTATACATCACCGACATCTGGGAAAAAAGTTGGACTTTCTTTTATCGCTCCTAAAACGAAAGAAGATTTGTTCAAAAGACGTGAAATGCATACGGAGTGGGCAACTTTTTCCGGCGGCATGATGGGACGTTCCCCAGACTATCTGAACACTAGCATTATGGCATTCGGTACAGCCAGTCAATTCTTTGCGCAGGAAGGTGGTGGTAGTGATCAATTCGCCAAAAATGCAGCAAATTACTATGAATATGCACGTGAAAATGACATTAGTTTAACACACACATTAATTCATCCACAGGTAAACAGGTCGATGCTAACGCAAGCAGAGCAAAAAGATCCATTTCTCTCCGCACGTATTACGAAAAAGACTTCAGACGGAATTATTGTGAACGGTTGTCGTCTCTTGGCAACATTAGGCGGTATCACTGATGAGCTCGTCGTATTTCCTTCCACTATAAACAGAACGCCAGGTACTACAGATGACCCCTTCGCATTTGCATTTGCGATCCCAAATAATACAAAAGGTTTAAAATTCCTATCCCGTGAATCATTCGACTATGGTAAAAGCAAATGGGATCATCCATTAGGTGCTAGGTTTGATGAGAGTGATGCAATCATTTCATTTGAAGATGTATTTGTTCCATGGGAAAGAGTTTTTGTAAGTGAAAGTACAGATATATGTAATCGTACGTATACCGAGACAAATGCGGTTATACATATGACGCATCAAGTGATTGCAAAAAACGTTGTCAAAACAGAGTTCATCCTTGGTGTTGTCATCAGTATGATGGAAGCAATCGGTATTGATAAATTCATGCATGTTAAAGAAAAAGTGAGTGAAATCATGGTTATTTTAGAAGTGATGCGTTCCCACTTATTCAAATCGGAGCACAATGCAAAAATCGATCAATACGGTAATATGACGCCGGACTTTGAACCACTAAATGCAGCACGTAATTGGTTCCCGAAAATGTATCAGCGTATGAATGAAATTATTAAAATTCTAGGCGCTTCCGGATTAATGGCGCTTCCAACTGAAGCAGACTTTAGCAATACGGATGTTGGACCGTTAGTTCATCGATATACACAAGGTGCGAACATTAACGGCGAAGAAAAAGTACAGCTATTCCGTTTAGCATGGGATATTTCTATTAGTGCGTTCGGTAACCGACAAGCTCTCTATGAATATTATTTCTTTGGAGATCCAGTGAGAATGTCGAATGCCTATTATGATGGATTTGATAAGCAACCTTATAAAGACATGGTTACAAACTTTTTAAATAAAACTAAAAAAGAAGCTGGAATAGTATTTTGAATAGAAAAACGTATGGCCGCCTAAAGCTTAGACACTGTACCATGTCGAATAACTTATACTTTCTTATCTCGAAATAATTAAACAGGTGAATTGAAAGTGGAAAGGAGAATATATTATGCAGCAAGTAGATCACGAGATTGATGATCGTTTATTCAGAAATGCTATGGGCAGTTTTGCAACGGGTGTGACGGTTATTACAACGGAAGTTGCTGAAGAGGTACATGGCATGACAGCGAATGCTTTTATGTCCATATCTCTCAAACCGAAGCTGGTGGCAATTAGTATTGGAGAAAATGCAAGAATGCATCAGCATATCAAAGATGCTAATCAATTCGCGATTAACATATTATCATCTGACCAACAAAATGTGTCAAAACAATTTTCGGGTCAGCTTAATGGAGAATCTGAAATTACATTTGCCACCTATAAAGGATTGCCAATTCTAGAAGATGCGTTAGCCGTTGTTACATGCAAACTGTATAGCGAATACGTAGTAGGAGATCATACGGTTTTTATTGGTCATGTTACTGGCGTTAAACTTGAACAAAAAGAACCATTACTATTTAGTCAAGGAAAGTACCGTGAACTAAAAGAACTCGAAGAATAATGAGTGTGCCAGTTTACCTTATTCGTGGTGTGAAAGAGAGTCGAGTAGGCGAGCTATACAGCTGGAATACTTTTCTTGAAACAGATATTTAATAACTTTGAAGGAGTGGATTCTTTTGATATACGATGAAGCCAAAAAGAAGTTAAGAGGTTCAATTTGCCCTGTAGTAACACCTTTTACTGACAGTGGTGCAATCGATGAAAAAGCATTTGTTGAGTTGATTAATTGGCAAATTGACAGTGGAAGTCATGGGATTTCTGTTACAGGAACGAGTGGTGAACCAAGTTCTTTAACAATTGCTGAAAGAAAAAGAGTTATGGAATTAGCAAAAGAAACAATTGCTGGACGTGTATTTTTTGCACCTGGTACAGGGTCTACCAATCATGATGAAACAATGGAGTTAACGAAATATGCAGAAGAACTAGGTGCAGATGCTGTAATGGTTATTGTGCCTTACTACAATAGACCGAACCAGGAAGCACTTTATCAGCACTTTAAAACGGTTGCTGATTCAGTTACAACGCCAATCATTATTTACAATATCCCAGGTCGATCCGCCGTCAATATGGAAGTTAGCACGATGAAACGCTTAGTTGAGGACTGTCCCAACATTATTGGTGTAAAAGAAGCAAACAAAGACTTTGAACATGTAAATCGTGTACTTCTAAATTGTGGAAGAGACTTCCTATTATTCTCAGGAATCGAACTGCTTTGCTATCCAATGCTGGCAATTGGCGGGGCTGGATTTATTAGTGCCACATCAAATGTTGAGCCAACTAAAGTAGCCGAACTTTACAATGCTTGGGTTGCTGGAGACGTTGCGAGAGCACAAGATCTTCACTTCGAATTAATGCCATTAAATGATGCACTCTTCAAAGATACCAATCCAGCCCCCGTTAAAGTAGCACTTGGTATGATGGGGAAAATTACGCCGAAGCTTCGCTTACCTCTAGGATTACCAACAGCTGCAATCCAACAAGAAGTTCGTGAATCACTAATTGAACTTGCTATTTTACCTAAGGAAGTTACTGCAAACTGACTAAAAAAATAATATATATGTTGAACAAATGAATGCCTATATAAACTGAGTGAAGGCGCATTACAAGGGGGATCAAAGGAAGGCAGTCTAAGTTCGCAACGTCATGTCGCAACGACTGCATGACCTGCATCCTGCAGGCCAAAGCGAATTAGATGGGATTCCTTATTTCAACATATATAAGAAGGAAATAGGTGATAAGTATGGTGTCAACCCATGGGGTAGTTTCTTATAAACATGAAACACAACAGAATATTTCACTCTATATAAATGGAGAGTTCACTCCCGCTTTAAGTGGGACGACGATCAAAAATATGAATCCGTTTACTAATGAACAAATCAATGAAGTTGCTGAAGGACAATCTGATGATATTAATAAAGCAGTGGCAGCTGCGCGGGAAGCCTTTGATCATGGTCCATGGAAAACGATGAAGCTAAAAAAAAGAATGGCCTATATTTATCGAATTGCAGATTTGATTGACGAAGATATAGAGAAAATCGCTTATTTGGAATCACTTGATACGGGACTTCCAATTAGTCAAACTCGAAATATGGTAAGCCGTGCTTCAGAAAACTTTCGGTTTTATGCACGTATGGTAGAAAGCCGTCTTGTTGGAGATGCCTATCAAGTAGATGATGAATTTATCAACTACACGATTCATGCGCCTGTAGGAGTTGCAGGATTAATCACGCCATGGAATGCCCCCTTCATGTTGGAGACATGGAAAGTTGCACCAGCACTTGCGACAGGAAATACAGTTGTTTTAAAACCAGCAGAACTTTCGCCACTTTCGGCAAATCTATTGGCTGAAGTGATTCATAAAGCGGATCTTCCAAAAGGTGTTTTCAACGTTGTTCATGGCTACGGCGAGACAGCGGGGGATGCGCTAGTCAAGCATCCTGATGTCCAGCTTATTTCATTTACTGGCGAAACAACGACGGGTACAACAATCATAAAAAATAGTGCCGATACACTGAAAAGTTGCTCGATGGAACTTGGTGGGAAATCACCAATTATCGTCTTTGAAGATGCTGATTTCGATCGTGCTTTAGATGCTTGTGTCTGGGGAATATACTCTTTTAACGGTGAACGATGTACGGCGAACTCACGCTTATTTGTGCAAGAAGAGATTAAAGACAAATTTATCGACGCTTTAAAGATACGTGTTGCGAATATTAAAGTTGGTGACCCCCTCGACGCATATACGGAGGTGGGACCACTAATCGATAAAGGGCATTATAATAAGGTCAAAAGCTATTTGGAAATTGCAAAAGAAGAAGGTAACGAAGTGATTAATGGAGATATCCCAATTGAATTAGCTAAAGGAAACTTTGTGGCACCGACACTTATACTAAATGCTGAAAATCATATGCGCGTTGCACAAGAAGAAATTTTTGGTCCAGTACTAACCGTGATGACATTTAAAGATGAAGAAGAAGTCATTAGGTTGGCAAACAGTATTGAATACGGACTTGCGGGTTATGTTTGGACGAACGATATTAAACGAGGTCACCGTGTTGCGCAAAAAGTTGAAGCAGGAATGCTTTGGGTGAATGCTCAGAACGTTCGTGACTTAAGAACACCCTTTGGAGGTTCGAAATCTTCTGGTATCGGTCGTGAAGGTGGCCATTACGGCTTCAATTTTTATACTGAACAGAAAATTATTCATGTTTCAATTGCTGATCATCGTATTCAGCAGTTCGGGAAAAAATAGTGGAAGGTATGGTGAACACGATGGATTTTTCAATCATACGGATCGCGAGAACGGTTCTTCATGTAGTAGATTTGCAGGCGTCTCGTAAGTTCTATGTTGAGGGATTAGGCATGATTGAAACAGAAAGTGATGAAAATCATATTTACTTAAGAGGTTTAGAAGAACATTCGCATCACAGTTTACTATTGAAAAAAGCAGACAAAGCCGTTGTTGAGGTACTTAGTTACAAAGTGGAAAAAGAACAGGATCTCGATGAAATTGAAAAGCTTTTCATCTCACTGGGTCTGAAAACAAAATGGGTAGCGAAAGGGGTACAACATGCAATTGGAAGAACCCTTCGAGTGCATGATATCTCAGGAATTCCATTAGAGTTTTTTGCAGAAATGACTATCGTTGACCGGATGTTGCAGCGTTATGATCTTTATCGAGGAGCGAAAATTCAAAGGATTGACCACGTAAACTGTGCAGTACCAGATGTTCAAAAAGCCTTTGATTTTTATGTTGATCACTTAGGATTCTCGTGTTCAGAGTATACGGATACTGAGGATGGGGACTTGTGGGCAGCATGGCTTTATCGAAAGCCGACTGTTCATGATCAAGCATTCATGAGCAGTCCTGGACCAAAATTGCATCACTTTGCTTACTCATTAACAGATCGACTTAGCGTGCTCGATTGTTGTGATATTTTAGCGAGTATGGGCTATGCAGATTCAATTGAACGGGGACCCGGCCGCCATGGATTATCCAATGCCTTCTTCCTCTATTTAAGAGATCCAGATGGCCACCGCATTGAACTTTATACGGGCGATTATTTAACAAGCGACCCAGATTTAAAGCCGAAACGCTGGGATTTAAATGATCCACTTCGCCAAACATTCTGGGGTCACAAAGCACCGGATTGTTGGTTTAATGAAACAAGTACGTTCATTGATATTGAAACGGGTGAAGAAATAGAGTGTCAAGAACCATTATTAGCACAAAGACAACCAAAAATTATGGCTTAAGTACTGAACTAACCTATAGAACAATATGAAACACCTACGAAAATGTACCTGTTAACTTTTTCGTGGGTGTTTTTTGTATTGGAATGAACTAGCGATTACGATACGTTAAGAAGATCTCCAAATTAAATTATAGCTTCACTTGGAACCAATTTTGACATGCGGGGAACTGTCCAATGCAAATAAATCTAATGTAAGCGCTTAAATATTCTTAATGTTTGGAACCTTATTGACTATCAATCACAGGCAGTGTAGCATTATGAAAAATTAACTTTTAGAATCAAATTTTTACAAAATATGCAGGTTTGATTAAAGGGGGAAAAAGAATGAAGATTTATTTGAAGAAAATGGTGTTTGTCATTTTTGGTGCTGCATTACTACTTGCGGCATGTGGAGAAGGAGAGAAAAAAGAGTCGAGTGCTAATGGGGACACAAAGAAATATAAAATAGGTGTCACGCAAATTGTAGAACATCCCTCATTGAATGCCGCTTATGATGGCTTTAAAAAGGCATTGGAAGATGCAGGGCTTGACGTGGAATATGTAGTTCAGAATGCACAAAATGACAATAGTGCTAACACAACGATTGCTACAAATCTTGTTAATTCGGGTGTAGACTTAATCTTTGCAAATTCGACACCCAGTGCACAAGCTGTAGCAAGTGCGACTCAAGAAATTCCAATCGTTTTCACATCAGTTACAGATGCTGTTGGTGCTGAATTAGTAGAGTCATTGGAAAGTCCGGGAGGTAATGTAACGGGCACGATTGATTTACATCCTGATGTCATTCCTCAAACATTGAAGTTCCTACAAGAACAATTAGGTGCGAAAAATGTAGGCATTATTTATAACGCGGGGGAGCAAAATGCACGCGTTCAAGTGGATAAGATTCATGAAGTAGTAAAAGATATGGATTTGACTATTGTTGAAGCACCTGTTGCCACATCAGCGGATGTAAAACAAGCGGTCGACTCATTGATTGGTAAAGTCGATTCTTTGTATATCATTAAAGATAACACGGTTGTTTCGGCGCTTGAAACTGTCACTTCAGTTGCGTTCGACAATAAACTACCCATGATGGTCGGGGAACTAGACTCCGTAAAACGAGGCGGTTTAGCAGCATACGGCTTTAGTTATCATGATCTCGGTTATGAAACAGGCCAAATGGCTGTGAAGATTTTAAAAGGAGAAAGCAAGCCCTCTGAATTACCCGTTCAAGTTCCGAAAAAATTAAAATTTGTTGTTAATGAAGATACTGCATCTAAAATCGGTCTTGAGATTAAAGAAGAGTGGAAAGCTGAACTTAGTGAATAGATAGTTGGTTATTTTTCATATTTTCAGTTGTTATTTAGTTCTAGGTTCAAATTTGCTTATTAGCGATATAAAATGAAGCCGATTGCATATAGTGCAATCGGTTTTATTTTGTAGAAAAAACGGCGGATAATTTAATAACAGCAGGGTGCTTTAAGAAGTCTCACTATAATTCTCTTACCTTTAAAATATAGTGATTTCTTAAATTGAAAGGCCATTCTAAAATAATACTAGGCAGTATTGATCCAGTTCTAGGGAAATTCCTATTAAGTAAAAAGCGTCTCGAAGCTAGATGTTGGAAGGAAAAAAGAGGGGAATCACGAAGAGGAAATAGGCTATTCAGAATTAATGATTGATTTTGAATGCGATTTCACTATATAATTAGAATACTAAATCGGTTTACTAAACCGATTTATTGAAAAAATATTTAAAAATAGGACATTTACTATCGGAAAGGGGAGATTATGTTGCCATATATTTATTTGGTGTTTTTACGATAGGCGAAGCACTAAATACGTTTAATCCTTCTAGGGTGGGAGCCTTACGCTTTTTATGTCAAATTTATCACGAATTCGAATGTGTTATTTTAAATTTTTCTCGTAGCAAAAGTATCGACATGGGCGATGTGCGTTTTGTAGAAGGTTACCCCAGAACTTTCGCTGATAAAGAAATTCGTGAAGAGGGTCCCGGCAAGATATTTTCACTATCATTACAAAATCTCAAATCTTATTTTGGAACCAGAGGATAGTAAAGTAGGAATGTTTGAAGAAAATAATGTTGTTCATTGGCATATGGATTTTCGTAACAATATTTTGGTTAAATGAAAATGTTATTGAAAGCGTATACATTGAGTGGGGAATTTGAAATTAAGCAGTAAACTATCCCAAATCATAACTAAAGAGGACAAATGAAGATATCGAAATACTCGCTTCTTACTCAACTCACAGAAACTAAAGAAGTTGCCGTTATCCGGGAAAATGATGCAGAAGAAATTATCCAATCGACAAAAACTGCTAATGAAGGCGGCTTTTAAGCTAACCTATACAGCTCCAGATATACAATCATTGCGTAAATAGAATACGAATAATTAAAAAATATACATATTGGGGAAGAAAATAGGCTTGGGGGAAATGAATATGGAATGGATTATAAATTATTTGCCTATTATTTGGGTAGCTCTTGGAGTAGCTTTACTACTTTATTTGAACATTGTTGTAAAACTAAACAGTGTACTTGCTCTTTTGATCGTCGCGATACTGGTAGGTATATTAAATGGTTTAACACTAGATGCAGTTGTCCTGTCGATCAAAACAGGTTTTGGCGGCACGCTTGGAAGTTTGGCAATCATTATCGGAATGGGTGCTGTACTTGGTAAATTGATGGTTGACTCCGGGGCTGCTCAACGCGTAGCTTCTACCTTATTAAACAAATTTGGAGTGAAAAACGTTGAGTGGGCAATATTAATTGTTGGAGCAATTTTCGGTATTTCGGTTTTTTACGAAGTTGCTTTCATCATTTTGGCTCCACTAGTAATTAGTATTGCTGTAGAAGCAAAAATTCCTTATTTACGTTTAGGGATTACTATGGTTGCATCCGCGACAATGGCGCATAGTATATTCCCTCCACAACCGGGTCCAACTGCACTTGTTCAGGCATACGGTGCGGACATGGGTATGGTATATATATTGGGATTGGTTGTTGTCATCCCATCTGTTATTGCCGCGGGTATTATTTTACCTAGAATGCTACGTAATTTAGATCGTCCTGTGCCACCATTGTTGAAAAAGTCGAAAGAATTCACAGAAGATGAAATGCCTGGTTTTGCAATCAGTATAATTGTTCCATTGTTGCCAGCAATCATTATAACAACAGCTACCGTGATGGATCTATTTATTGAAAAAGGAACGATGTTCTACCAAATTATTAATTTCCTTGGCAGTGCCGAAATTAGTATGTTACTTGCGGTATTAGTTGCCATTTACGTATTCGGTACACGAAGAGGTCGAACAATGCCGGAAATCATGACTTCTTTTTCCGGGGCAATCGAGGGTATTGCGATGATTGTATTCATTGTTGGTGCCGGTGGTGCATTCAAACAAATCATTTTAGATACAGGAATTGGTGACTTTATCGCTGGAATGATGGAAAATACAAGTGTATCTCCGTTAATTATGGCATGGGTCATCACGGCAATGCTTCGTATTGCAACAGGGACAGGCGTTGTTTCTGCGATAACCGCTGCTGGAATCGTAGGTCCGCTTATTCATACGTTTGATGTGAATCCTGTATTAATGGTTTTAGCAACAGCCGCAGGAAGTAACACGATTACTCATGTAAATGACGCATCGTTTTGGTTGTTTAAAGAGTACTTCAACTTATCCATTAAAGACACATTCAAAACATGGGGCCTTCTTTTATTCACGAACTCGATTGTTGGTCTTGGTGTTGTATTACTACTTAGCTTATTTATTTAATGAAATGAAAAGCTGTCTTCAAAGTCCATGTGCAGAGGATTTTGAAAACAGCTTTTTCTAATCCATTATTAACTTGTAAATGTAAGTGTACTCACAATTCGTTTTAGACTAAGCACGTGAGGGTATGCTAATAGTGAATCGAAAATTAAGGAGGTTAATGTAATTATGTCATTAAGCAAAGAACTTAAAACCTTAAAAGACTTTCACTGTGATGACCGTTGTGTATTGAGTGTCTATTTAAACACTAATCCCGGTGATCCTGATCAACTAAACGGGGCATGGAGAATTCATTTGAAGAGTGGATTGAAGCGGATTGACGAGTATATTAAAGCTTCCAAAGATGAAAAGGAATTGAAAAATTTTACTGAACTTAGAAAGAAAGTTCAAACAGAAGTCGAGGATAATAAGAATGATCTAAGCAAAGGTGTTGTGATTTTTGCATCATTAGAGCCGGAATTATGGGCAGTTCACTATGTTCAAGTCCCAGTGAAAACAAGCTTCCACTGGGAAAACCACCCAGTCACTGAAGAGATGGAATATATGTACAAAGCATATCCGGAAGCGGGGATTATCTTGCCGAGCTTTGGGGAAGTACGCATTTTAGATACAGCAATGGGGGCCGTTATTGATGAAGCCACCTATGTATTCGACGCGAATTTGGAAGGATGGGGAAAAAGTCAGAAAAAAGATCCTAACGAAACACTAACCGGGGCTACTCGTGACGACGCCTTAGAACCACGTTTGAGAGAAAACCTTCAGCGGTTCTATAAAGGAATGGGTGAAATTGTTGGGAAATTGAAAAAGGAACGCGGCTGGCAAGAAATACATGTGTCGGGTGAAGCTGATTTAGCGAACGCTTTCGCCGAAACATTGCGTGAAAAACCAGCAAGCTGCATTTATAAAAACTTGAATAACAGTAAACCGAGTGATGTGCTTCACCAAGTCTTTGAAAAGTAGATAAGCGAAATTGGAAAAACGAACGGCTCTTTTTTAAAAAGAGCCGTTCGTTTTTTTGTGCTTTCTACTTTGAATTAATGTCATGGTTAGAACATACCGCCCGCTAGACGAATAACCTAGGTGTGGGTAGAGCAATTGAATTCTGTTCACATTTAACGTGGGAAATTACGATGTTGTCAAAATGGAAGGATGTGTTAGCGATGCAACTTTTTTATGTAGTTAGGACTGGCGACACATTAAATAACATAGCAAAGCGGTGGGAACTTCCAGTGAAATCCCTTATTGCCGCAAATAATTTAACGCAACCATATAGAATCACTATCGGGCAACAGTTGTCAATTCCACCTGGCGTCAATAAATACCGCGTTAAGTCGGGAGATTCCGTGTACCGGATTTCTCAAATGTATGGTGTTCCTGTTTCTTTGATTGTCGAAACAAATAGGCTAAGGCCACCATATGCCTTACAGATAGGTCAATTACTTGAAATCCCACCTGGTGTTGCTTATTACGTCGTTCAACCTCGGGACACATTGGTTCAGATTGCCAAGCGTTTCAACGTGACAACAGGTGGTCAAAGTAATCCTAAGTATTTACAGACGACCAACGAACTGCCATCCACAGCTCTAACTCCTGGAATGAGATTAAGTATTCCTTTCGCACCTACCGCTGATCGAGGATTTCTTGCTTATACATCTAATCGCGGAGGGCAGTATGATATTTGGGTGTATAATCCGCGGACCGGGAAAAATAGACAACTTACAAGTGGTTTAGGCGATGCACGCTCGCAACCAATTTGGTCGCCGGATAGCGGCCGAATCGCATTTGTTGGGAAGGATAGGATTATCTATGTTATTTATACAGCAACGGGTTTAATCGCTGGTATTGATCAGTTGGAAGAAGGGGGAGATTTCAGTCTGGGTTGGTCTCCAGACAGTTCAAGTTTAGCTTATGCGACCCGAGGAATGATTATACTGTATAACGCCACGTTGCATGCAGCGAAGACGATCAGGCAACCTGGTGCATCAGAAGTGAACTGGTTTCCGAGTGGCACGGAATTAATGTTTCAAGCTCTGGATGCATCAGGTATAAGTCAGCTATTCAGCAGTGATACAAATGGAATGGCTAAAAAGCAAATTACTAGAAATACGAACGGTCCTCTTCATGATGCGCGTCTATCACCCGATGGTAGCTTTGCTCTCTATACAACACCAGGTGCAAGTGTTTCAATTATTTACACTGTGGAGCTTGCTACAGGTGTTGTGCATGAAGTGAAAGGGGGACCAGATGGGAAAAACTATTTCCCGGAATGGTCACCTGATTCTTTACGAATCGCGTATAGTGCGACCGCATCTGATGATAGAGGCTATTTTACGCAAATAAGAACTGTGGAGCGACTTGGGAATGATGATCGGATATGGGCGATTTCGAATTGCTTTTCGACACCAGTTACTTGGTCGCCTGACGGAAGAAAAATTGCATACCTTTCTGGGTGTAAAGAGCAGGAATTTGCCAATGAGCTGTGGGTGCTTGATCTAACCCATCCTGTCCCAATTAGGCTCATTGAAGACGTGACTATCACGTCAGTGCAATGGTCGCCAACACCGATTATGGATTTGTCAAAAGCGGAATTTACGAACGAGACTTTTGACGTTAACTTTCAATATCCCGCAAGTTGGCATAGGGTAAACAATGAAAGATACGAAGGCGATGATGGCTTTTTTCAGATTTCAGCTCTTTTGGGATCCGATTCGATCGACAAGGTATGCCATGACGAAGCTTTTCAAAAACTAATGCCCTATGGCTCGGTGCCTCGAATAATACAATCACAAAACCCATATGAACAGTCATGCACTATTTTACCTTCTGCCGATCAACCAGCTGAAATGAAGGGGCAGGCAGCCTTTATCGCAAATTATCCGAGTCCGATAATGATTGATGGAATATCTTATAATTACTTTATATTATGGGCGGATAAGGAACATATTGATGGAATTTCCTCAACAGTTTTGTTTTTGCCGTAGGGTACTTCGAAAAAATAACCACTAGGGTTGGTTATACCTAGTGGTTTTCAGTAAATATCTTCTATTATTAATAAGTCTTTTCCGATTCACTCTTTTGCCTGTCGTTTTTTGTCATCGGTTCATGCTTCGGGTTTAAGTTTCCGAGTTCGGCTAACTCAAGCGAAATCTCTTCTTTCATTGTGTTCGAGTTTAATTTTTTATGTTTCGATGGGGCTGACTTGTCGGTATTTCCTTTTGGATTATCTTTTGTCATAATAAACCCTCCATTTCAATAAGTGTATTCTACGTTAATATGGCTTCAAAAACGATTTCAATTCGTATTAGCTGTGAAGAAATTTATTGAGACGAAAAAAAGCATGATCCATGAAGGACCATGCTTTTTCATTCCCCTATGAAAGGGGTGCACTCGGAAAATTTGTTTTTTCAATGATACAAACTGTTTTTACTGACGATTATTTAATACTCGTCTTTCAGCTTGATAAGCTTGACGTGCGCCGCCACTTTTGGCATAGCTGTCAGTATTCAAATTGCACTTAAACAAAAAACGTAACGCTTACTGCTTGGTCTAACACTTCGTGATTAACCTGTATTACTTAGTTAAAGCCTTAATTATTCATCCCTAATGCCGGATGAATAGCTAAGTGATACACAACTTAACTCTAAATCAGGTGGTTCTCATCGAATGTAACTAGTCGCCAGTAAAGCAAATTTTCCGCCAAGGCTGTGCATTTCATCCATTAGAAGTTACTTGTAGGTTACTCGTCTACGAATAGCTTCTTCAGGTTGTTTCACCTTGTAATCTATCTATACCCAGCTGAATATGATGTAAACCATTTTAAGTGAAATAGTTAAAAATACAATCAATCCACGAATGAAAACATGCTCAAAGCTTTAAGAATCAACTAATACGACTTATATTCCTATGATTTGTGACAAATTTATGAATTAATGTAATCTTGCCTTAATACGACATTTTTTTTAAACATCATGTTGTACGATGAACTAGTTGCTTCCGAACCTACTAGATAAAGAGCGCATAATTTGAAGCCGAATATATTATATGGAGGAAGATTTGTGAAAAGGCTACTGAATGAAAAGGCGTTGTTGTTTCAAATTGGGATTAAGAGAAAAGTCATGTATAGAAAAGCAAAAACTTTCGGATATACGCATCCCCTTGTTGTCGCGTGTAGTCAAGAATTGGATGAGTTAATTAATAGATATCAAGAAAAAGTATCGTAATAAATGAAGTAATTACTCAGCTCAAATGCGGATTATCCCTAATTGTGTAGAAAAACGGTCAAAACTCCTTCGGCGGGTATTGGTCGTTTTTTTGTACGTAAAAATGACCCAAGTAATTCATTGAGTTTTTATACATTAAAATGAATCGTTAATAATTAAAAAACAAAAAACACTATTTAGAAAATGTAAGCGCTTCAATGTTTAGAATACTTAAAATTCCATTGACTAACATTTGCAAACAGTGTATTGTTACGAATAATTATCGTCGTAAAGACAAGTCTATTAAAGAAGGCGATAATGAAAAAGGGGGAACAAAAATGAAAACAAATTGGTTAAAGTATGCAGTTGCATTATTTAGCGTTATTTTCATCCTTGCGGCATGTGGAGAAAACAAAGCAGAGAATGCATCCAAGCCATCAAATGATGAAAAAGAGCAAGGGACTAATGAAGATACGAAGAAATATAAAATTGGTATGACTCAAATTGTCGAGCATCCATCTTTGAATGCTGCGGCAGACGGATTTAAAAAAGCATTGGCTGATGCAGGTCTTGACGTGGAATACGTTGAGCAAAATGCTCAGAATGATAATAGCTCTAATACAACGATAGCTAATAACTTAGTCAGTTCAGGCGTTGATTTAATTTTTGCGAACTCGACGCCTAGTGCACAAGCAGTCGCAGTAGCGACACAAGAAATTCCAATTGTATTTACATCGGTAACTGATGCTGTAAGTGCTGAACTAGTTGCTTCAATGGAAAGTCCAGGCGGCAATGTGACTGGGACAATTGATAATCACCCTGAAGCAATTCCAGCAACGATGAAGTTCATGAAAGAAGAATTAGGCGTTAAAAATGTTGGAATGGTCTTTAACGCAGGAGAGCAAAACTCACGTTCACAAGTTGACGCAGTTAAGGAAATATTGAAAGATATGGATATGACTGTAAAGGAAGCACCAGTTGCAACATCCGCGGATGTGAAGCAAGCTACTGAATCATTGATTGGTAAAGTAGATGCTTTCTACATTATTACAGATAATACGGTTGTGTCAGCACTTGAATCGGTGATAGATGTTGCGAATGCCAATAAGATTCCGCTGTTAGTCGGTGAGTTCGACTCCGTAAAACGCGGCGGTTTAGGCGCATATGGATTTGAATTTTACGATATAGGTTTTGAAGCAGGTCAAATGGCTGTTAAGATCTTAAAAGGCGAAAGTAAACCAGCTGATTTGCCCGTTCAAATTCCTCAAAACTTAAAATTTGTTATAAATAAAGCTACAGCTGATACACTTGGTCTTGATATCAAGGACGAATGGAAAGCTGAATTAAGCGAATAAATTAGGAGATGATTCTGTATGTTTAGTGCTATATTCGGCTCTGTGGAGCAAGGAATCATCTATGCAATCATGGCACTCGGTGTGTACATCACATTCCGGGTGCTAGATTTTCCCGATCTAACGGTTGACGGAAGTTTCGTAACAGGGGCAGCGGTTGCAGCCACGATGATTGTCTTTGGGTATCATCCGTTATTCGCAACTGGAGTCGCCATTGTTATTGGATTTATTGCCGGTTGTATTACGGGTCTTTTACATACGAAAGGAAAGATTAATCCATTACTTGCGGGTATCTTGATGATGATTGCCTTGTACTCTATCAATTTAAGGATTATGGGGATGACGTCGGATAGTTCTGTTGGACGTCCCAATATTCCTTTGTTAAATGCAGAGACGTTGTTTAGTAAATTCTATGTATTTTGGAGTACGCTTGGCATTGATGAGTCAATCAATCAATTCTTCAGCATGCTAGGCGTTACATACTTACCTTCTACATGGGGAACGTTATTTTTAATGATTATAGCTACATTGCTTATTAAAGTCGTTGTAGATTGGTTTTTACAAACAGAAATCGGGCTTGCAATACGGGCAACTGGTGATAATAAGAAAATGATTCGCAGCTTTTCAGCGAATACAGATACTCTTGTAATCCTAGGGTTAGGCCTATCTAATGGGCTTGTCGCTTTTTCTGGTGCATTGATTGCTCAGTACTCGAAGTTTTCCGATATCGGTATGGGAATCGGTATGATTATTATCGGACTAGCTTCTGTTATTATTGGTGAAGCAATCTTTGGTACAAAAACAATTATGCGAACAACACTTGCAGTGATTGCAGGTGCTATTATTTATAGAATCGTATTGGGTCTTGCACTTCGAGTAGAATTTCTCGATACAGGAGATATGAAGTTAATCACCGCCGTTATTGTTATAGCTGCACTTATTTTACCGCAATACATTGATAAAAGACGGGAAAATAAGAGGAAAGCGAAACGTCATGCCGAACGATTAACAACTTATGATCATGTATTAAACAAGGGAGGGAATGCAATTGCTGAAACTCCAACAGATAAATAAAGTATTTAACGAAGCGACTCCCGATGAAAAAATCGCACTTGATCAAATCAACTTACATTTGAAAAAAGGAGATTTTGTAACTGTCATCGGCAGTAATGGTGCGGGGAAATCAACAATGATGAATATGATTTCAGGAGCACTTACGCCTGATTTCGGTGTCATTGAAATCGCGGGTAAAAATGTTGTGAAACTGCCTGAATATAAACGTTCGGTAATGATCGGCAGAGTATTCCAAGATCCAATGGCAGGAACAGCTCCTTCTATGACAATTGAAGAAAACCTAGCAATGGCGTATTCGCGCAATAAAACACGTGGATTGCGTAAAGGTGTTCACAAGAAACGTCGTGAACTCTTCCGGGAATCACTAGAAACACTTCATTTGAACCTAGAGGATCGATTGAATGCCAAGGTAGGTATGCTATCAGGTGGGGAGCGTCAAGCACTCTCTTTGTTGATGGCTACTTTTACACAACCGTCTATTTTGCTTCTTGATGAACATACAGCAGCTCTTGACCCATCAAGGGCAGAATTGATCACGAATCTAACGAAACAACTTGTAGAAAAGGATCAGTTGACAACGCTGATGGTCACACATAATATGCAGCAAGCAATGGATTTGGGCAATAGGCTCATTATGATGGATAAAGGGCAAATCATTTTGGAAGTTGAAGCTGAGGAAAAGAAGCAGTTGACGATCGAAAAGTTAATGGCCGAATTCCAACGCATTCGCGGTGAAAAGTTAAACAGTGATGCCGCGTTGTTATCTGTGTGAAGTGAATAAGGATAAAACACCACAACCTGACATGGTTGTGGTGTTTTTTATGGAGTCGCGGGTAAATTCGACAAAACCATGTTAATCGGTCAAAATTCAGTATAAGAACTGGTATGATTAGAATAAACTCAAAGTGGAAAAGGTGTTTTATAATGAAGAAATTTATCATCATAGGCTCAGGAATTTTAGGAGCGTCGACAGCGTATCATTTAGCCAAATCTGGAGTTAAAGTGACAGTTATAGATCGTCAGGACGCGGGGCAGGCGACGGATGCGGCAGCGGGCATTATCTGTCCATGGCTATCCCAACGGAGAAATAAAGCTTGGTACGCCCTTGCGAAAGGCGGGGCGGCATATTATACGTCACTCATCCAACAGCTTGAAGAAGACGGAGAAACGGAAACGGGGTACCGACGCGTTGGTGCGGTCAGCTTGCACACGGATGCTGTCAAACTCGAGAAAATGAAAGAACGTGCGGTAAAAAGACGAGAAGATGCACCTGAAATTGGCGATATCCGTCAATTGAATGCAAGTGAAACATCGGCTTTATTTCCGCCGCTTTCTGGGGAATATGAATCTATTCAAATTAGTGGAGCGGCTCGTGTAAACGGGCGAGCTTTACGAAATGCGTTGGTCAGTGCCGCAAAAAAACATGGTGCAGTGTTCGTAAATGGGTCTGCAGCACTTATTGCTACAGACAAAGTTGTCACGGGAGTTCAAGTAGAAGATCAACAGTTTTTAGCGGATAAAGTCATAGTCACTGCCGGTGCATGGGCGGCAGAATTAATTGAGCCGTTAGGCATTCATCTACAAGTGAGTGCTCAAAAAGCACAAATCGTCCATCTACAACTTGAAAAAACACAAACCACCGAATGGCCAGTCGTCATGCCACCAACTGACCAATACATTCTTGCATTTGATGATGGAAAAGTAGTCATTGGAGCAACGCATGAAGATGATAAACAGTTTGATATGCGCGTTACTGCTGGAGGCTTGCATGAGGTATTAGGTAAAGCTCTAACAGTCGCGCCAGGATTAGCAGACAGCGCTTTTACCGAGGTACGTGTAGGTTACCGTCCGTTTACCCCAGGTTTCCTCCCGATTATTGGAGAAGTTCCAGGAGCAAAAGGAATTTTACTAGCGAATGGATTGGGTGCTTCAGGACTAACTGTCGGACCTTTCTTAGGTAAACAACTAGCAAAATTAGCAATGAATGAACCGGTTGACATAGACATTGAGTTGTATAAAGTTGTAAGTGCAATCAAAGTTGAGTGACAGTCGCCTGAATGTATTACCATAATTTATTTCATTCTCAAGCCGTATTTCGGCTTGAGAATTTTTTATTGGCAAAAATTTTAAAACGACTACATAAAAAAAGACAAACAGACCATGCTATCGTTACTGACAAATTTGAAGGAGGATTATCAATGACTAAGATGTTGCGTGTTTTGGCCACTTTGCTCGTCATTTTTTCTTTGATGGGATGTGGAACGAAGAAAAATGAAGAAGTGAAGGACAATGCGGTGGGTACAGAAACAGAAACGGATGTAAACGATACTACCACAAACGGTACTACAAACGACTCGGCAACGGATACCAATCCAAATAGTGAAGGTAATCAAGAGCTGACGGTCGCTGATGATGTTGCTGATAAAATAGTGGAAATGGAAGAAGTGGAAAGCGCCAATGTCATCGTAACTGACACAAATGCTTATGTGGCAGTCGTGCTAAAAGAAGGAGCAGATGGTTCAGAAGTGACTGAGAATAAGATTGCGGATGAGGTCAGGTCGACTGATGCTAACTTTAAAAATGTTTATGTATCGATGAATCCCGATTTTGTAAAACAAATGGACGAATATGGAACTAAGATTAGAGAAGACAAACCAGTGGAAGGATTCTTTGAAGAGTTTTCAGATGCGATGAAGCGAGTATTTCCTGACGCGCATTAAGCTATCCGTTTCAACTGTCTATTCAATAAAAGGCTCATCATTCTTCCAATGAATGATGAGTTTTTTTGATGAATAAACTATTTTCGGAATTACACTTCAGGTTCTCGCTAATGGACAGTTAAACCTGTTTATTTCTCGCATCGTACTTATAAAAAGGATTAACAAGCAAGAAAAAGGGGAATAAGAATAAAATCGAGTATTTTTTGTGGTTTATATAAGGAGAGAACTATATGAAATCAAAAAGAGTTAGTGTAATTGTCATTAGCGCTTTATTCATACTGGGTGGATGTTCATCAAGCGCGGATCAAGTTGTAGAGACACCAGATATTACCGAAACGGATACACCCGAAAAACAAATAGAAAGCCCTGAAACTAATCCTGAGCAAACACATGAAGAAATCTTAGCGCAGGTAACATCTGCTATAGAAACTGATGTGAAATTGATGTTGCCAGAGGATATTTTTGTAGGGGAAGGTTATCTGACGGCGACTACTGCATCGAGCAAAAATAATTACGAAGTAAATTTTTATGTCACAAATGTACCGATTCCTGTAAATGATTCTACCTTGCACGATGCACACCCTTATATGATTGTGAATGGGACAAGGTATGATTCAGCGGCTAGTGCTAAAGCGAAAATAAATTACCAACCCATCAATGATGGCGCTCAAAAAGTTGATTTGGGAAATGGCATTACGGGATACCAAGATGCCGGTGCAGGGAGTATTTTCCTTACATGGCATGAGGGGCGCTGGTCATTTTCGATTCGTAATCGGAATAGCGATGTAGGAAGTGCGAAAATGAACGATTTGGCAAAAGAGATTGTCGCAAAGTTGGAAAATCAATTATTACCAGCTCCACGAAAGATCGGGGCTGGGATGTTTGATATGAATAGTGAAGGTGCAGCTGCGAATAGCTTTATGTGGCAGGAAGAGGAAGTCGTTTACGAGGTATATACGGTAGATCCTTTGTTACTTGTTGATACAGTAACAGACCAGATGAAGTAAGAATAGTGCTGAAGTCAAGACACCGCTCCAAGAGAAAAATGTAAACATTCTTCTCTTTAAATTAATGCTTCCTTGCCTGTGCTAAACACAATTTGAAGTTGTGTTCAGTACAGGCATTTTTCGTATTGCGAATTATTTTCCAAATTAAAGAGGTATTCCCACAACTATTGTGAATAAAATAGAATAACAAACGATAATTACGGGAGGAATAATTATGTTAAAGCCTGATGAAAAGATGCCACTTGGGTTCATTTTTATACCTGTGATGATGCTATTGTTATCGTTCACAATACTAACTAATTTTAATTTGATTGGCTATCATTATAATTTAGATGAAAGTGCATCTTTCATAACGATTGAAGAAGGTTTTTTCAACAAAGAAAAATATAATATACAAATTAATGATGATAACACTATACAAATCTTACAAGAGGTAATGATTCCTGTTAATTCAGCAGAGCGTATATGGCAATCCGATTTGATTATAATCTCGTTATTTATCGGATTATTTGCATACATATTTCAATCAGCTGCAAGACAAAGAAAAACCTTTAAATGGTTCGTACAATTATATGTAGGCATGTCTTTTTGTTATCCATTTATTTACAAAATATAATAGTGAGTAGGGGTTGGGGAAATCCATTTTCACGGGATCATTTCCGGTCCGCTTTCGGCGAAATATTCATGACACATTTATCGAGAGGCATGTGTGGCTAGAAGTGACTCCGTCACTTCTAGCCACACTATTTTCGTTAATCCTGTTGCGAATAGTTGCCTGTCGCGTTCCTACAATATTTAAGTGAATAATGCAGTTGCCTGGAAAGAAAAGAATAGATGACTTTCTATAGGGGGTGTAGGTGCCCGAAGATGCAATTTCGGGCACTCTAGTACGTTGTAAAATGCGTTCCTTGCTTACTTTTAGCAAAGAGTATGCATGTAATCATGTGATACCTTATAGAAAGTAACACTTCTTTACTAGTAAAAATGAGCAAACCCTAAAGAAAGTTTCAGCCACCAAAATTGCATCTTTGGCGGCTTTTATCCAGGTAGATGCCCCTCTATTCTTTCGTCTCAAAAAGTTTTAGCACTTCGTATACTTATGCATTTGGAGCGCGATGGATGAAGGACCTCCATACGATTATCGGGAAAGAAATGTAGTGATGCGACAAAGTCGCATCACTACATTTCTAGACATCTCGATAATCGTATAGAAGTCTTTATATCCAAAGCAATCCAAAGTCAACTTTACACGTAGCGCCTAGTAGTTAATCATGTTATTCACTGGTTACTTTGGTTAATCAACAGACGTGATATGTAGTATGTCTTATCTTCTTTATAACATGGAATATTAGTGTCCATAGCGAGATACTAGAGAACATAGGGGAGTTCAATAAACGAGGTTTATAGATCCCGAACAAAGCCGTTGAGATTTGTTTATTAATGAAAAAATGAAACCAATTTGAGTAAGTAACGTATAGTAAGTTAAATCAAAAAATGGGAGGAATACATATGAATGGACAAGATGAATGGGAAACCAATCTGGACAAAGAAATGATAGCGCTGAAAGCCAAAATAGATCATTTGGAGAATGAAATCAAGGAAATGGAATTTCTTGTGCCAAAACCATTTATCACCTCGGAACAAATCGGGCAGATTGGCAAATTTCTATTAGGAGCAATCGTTCTAATCGGAATTTTTTGGCGATGAATGAACCAACTAGGCTAGCTGTAGCAGAATTTTCGTTTTTAATAGGTGAAAAATTGAACGTATGTTCTTTTGTGCTATAGTAAGAATGGAAAGAGAATTCGCAGAGGTTAATCAAAGGAGTCAATCTATATGAAATTAGTATCATGGAACGTCAATGGATTAAGGGCATGTGTTAGTAAAGGTTTCTTAGAATACTTTGAAACGGTGGATGCAGACATCTTCTGTGTACAGGAGATAAAACTGCAAGAAGGTCAAATTGATTTACAGTTGGATGGTTATCATCAATATTGGAATTACGCACTAAAAAAGGGCTATTCAGGTACGGCTGTATTCACGAAAGAAAAACCATTGACTGTGAAATACGGTGTAGGCGATTTAGATGCTCAAGAAGAGGGACGGATTCTTACGCTTGAGTTCGCGCAGTTTTATTTAGTAAACGTCTATACGCCAAACTCGCAGCGGGATTTGGCACGATTGCCATTTCGCTTGGAATGGGAAAACGACATGCGTGACTACTTAAAGAAACTGAATGATATGAAACCAGTCATTCTATGTGGTGATTTGAATGTCGCGCATCAGGAAATAGATGTACGAAATGTGAAATCGAACATCGGTAATTCGGGCTTCACCAGTGAGGAACGCGGAAAGATGACGGAGCTATTAGGGGAAGGATTCATCGATACGTATCGGTATTTCAATCCAAATCTAGAAGGAGCATATACTTGGTGGTCGTACATGAGTAAGGTTAGGGAGCGGAATATTGGATGGCGGATTGATTATTTCATAGCCTCCAAACAATTGGAATCTCTATTGAAAGATGCTACCATCCATCCACATATACTCGGCAGCGACCATTGTCCGATTGTTTTAGAAATTGATTTATAAATAAAGATGTTAGGGGAAATAACTTATAGGGACTACCGACCAAAAATAACGACGTTGCTTATCTTTGCTTATGATTGAAGGAAATGCACAAAATGCCATGAATTTTTACACAGCTATTTTGATGAATCGGAAATTCTAAATGTAGTCCATCAAGAAAACGACATGATTATGCACGCCACATTCACAATAAAAGGACAGGCGTTCATGTGCATCGACAGTTCTATCAACCAAGAATTCACATTCACTCCTTCCACTTCATTGTTTGTGGCATGTGACGCGGCAGCGGAAATTGGTCGGCTTTTTGAACAGCTATCACAGGATGGACGAGTCCTGATGCTGCTTTCTGAAACGCCGGTCAGTGACAAGTTTGGTTGGGTAGGGGATAAATTCGGCGTCACCTGTCAATTGAACAAACCAAAAAAGTGATGGAAGTCAATCCGGAAAACGAAAAGGAGCTTGCTTAAGTAGATCATCTACTTAAGCAAGCTCCTTTTTAAAGGAATAAGAAAATATCTGTTTTTCAATCTGGAGCAGTGTCTAGACTCCAGGCGCCTTACGGTTTTCTTAATTATTAAAATCGTTTCCGGTCGATTAAAGAATCATTATTTAATTCATTCCGCTCAAATGGATTTGTATCCAATGAATGTATGGCCGTCCCATCACGTTCATCTAGTACTGCATCGGTCCGGTCGATATCCGCTTCTTCACGGCGCACGGTTTCGTTAACCGTTTCTGTATCATGAACTTCACGTTTGCCAACGACGATTTCTTCACTAACGACAGGACGTTTTGTCACTTCAACCCGCTCTTCCATAACAGGTATATGAATATTTTCACCATCATCAAACACTTCTCCGGCAGCAGTCTCTTCAGTTACTGCGCGTCGTTCAATGTACACTTCTTCACGTGTGACGGGCACTTCTACCGTTTGTGTCTCTTCGACAATGTGCTTACTGACGTTCACTTCACCCGCCTGATAGCGTTCTTTGTCGACATTGAGCTTCTCTTCGTGCAATCTTAGATGTTCTTCCTGTTCTTCATCTGTTCCTAACCCTAACCCTTGGCTGTTCATTGCTAGATTGGGATTATCATAATCATCAACAACAAGATTTGAGCCGATATTAGGATCTGTATAACCTGCTTGATATTCCGTTCCTTGATTTCCATAGAGATTACCGTATTCCTGGTCCACGTATAGAAGAATTCCGCCAGCTTTGACTTCATTGAAATAACGGTTGGATTCTTCGTCGGTGAAGCCCATGTTAGTGAATGCACCTTTGACGGGTTCATCTCCGCTCAGGAAAGCGATGAACTTGTCCATCCAGTTACCTTCAGGCGATCGGAGATCCACATCAGTTTCTCCTCGGATAATCGATAATGTATCTGCATCATTCGTCACAATATAAATATCGTTTTCAGTATAACCTTGCGCTTTTAACTCATCAATCTTATTCAAGACTTGGGTTTCATTATGGAATGTACCTACAAACTTTTTGTCAGCCATTTCAAATTGCCTCCTAAGATTTTTATAGTGTTAGTGCTAGTCTTTAAAATACCCAGCTTTCAAATAATAAAACCTATCCGCAATTTGCTGCTGAAGCATATTGAATTCACGTTAACGATTACCTGTTGAACCCATTTGATTAGTAGCAACTGATGCAAAAATGAAAAGAATGAAAGAGAACTTTATCAATTTGCCTCGTAGAAACGGCAAGAACTCTAGGGGAGTTGTCTGTATTTGATTTATAGTTGGGTTAGTATTAACTGCTATTTTGATAGAGAGGTTCTTTTGATAGCCCAGTAGAATAAAGAGGAGAAGGTCAAAACGGATGTTGTAGCCGAGTAAAAAAATGATAACTTGAAAAAGGCTGTAAACCAATATTGGTTTACAGCACTTTTTTGGTAGTAGAAGATTTCTAAGCACCTACTCTGGAGTAACGAAGGTGTTTTTCCCTGCTTTCAAGCCTGATAGGAGGACAATTAAAGATGCAATGATAATAATCAGCATCGGCACTGTCCAACCTGATGTGAAATCGTGTAATAATCCGAAGAGTACTGGTCCAACCGCCGCAAGTAAATAGCCGAAGGACTGTGCCATACCTGATAGATCTGCAGCTTCATGTGGTGTCCGTGTGCGTAATGAGAAGAACATCATTGAAAGTCCAAATGCTGCGCCACCTGCAATTCCAATCAAAATCATAAAGAGTGGAACAAGTGCAGTTGTGCCTGCCATGATACCGCCATAGCCCAAGAGGTATAATAGTGCGACACCCGCTACAATCCAGCGCTGATCTTTTACTTTTCCTGCTAGAATCGGAACGATGAATGTCATTGGTAATTGCGCAAATTGCAAGAGGGAAACCATCCATCCAGCACTATCTGGACTTATTCCTTGCGTTTTTAACACCTCAGGCATCCATGCGGAAGTTGTATAAAATATCAAAGATTGGAACCCCATAAAGAAGGTAACACTCCAAGCCAATGGAGAACGCCATAAAGAGGGTGATTTGGCCTTTTCCAAATGAACATCCAATGAATTTGGTGATTTCTTGTTTTTAAGTTGCGGGAGCCAGACGAGTAGAGCGATAAATGCTAGCAACGCCCAAACTCCTAATGCGCCTCTCCATCCAAACTGTGTATTATGAGAAAGTGGTGCACTGACGCCAACCGCGATGGCTGCGGATAAATTCATAGAGACCGAATAAATACCGGTAATGAGACCCATATGCAGTGGAAAGTTGAGTTTTATTAGACCTGGTAATAAGACATTTCCAAATGCAATGGCAAGTCCTATTAGGAAAGTGCCAATGAGCAAATTAGGTGTTGTGCCTAGAGAACGAGTAATAATACCTGCTGTCAATAAAATGAGTGATACGAATAATGTCAGTTCCATTCCGAAGCGACGTGCAATTTTCGGAGCGAACGGTGAAATAAGTGCAAAAGCGAGCAGAGGAATGGTCGTTAGGAATCCCGCTAATACATTTGAAATGGCCAAACTGTCTCTAATGGAAGAGATTAATGGTCCGACAGATGTTAAAGGCGACCGAAGTGTGGACGCGATGAAAATGATTCCGATAAGAAGAAACCATGTATTTCGTGTGAATTTTAATTTTTTATTTGTATTCATGGAATGTGGATTGGTCAAGATAATGCCCCCAAAGTCTACTTATTTCATCTACAATAACACATTCACCGCACATAGTACGTTCATTGAATTGAATGAATCATTATTTAACTTTTGAGGATGTTGAAATCTGAAATTCCCGTGCTATACTAATAACATTCTAATAGCATTCGCTCATATAATAGCGGGAATATGGCCCGCAAGTATCTACCGATTTACCGTAAATAAATCGACTATGAGAAGCAACGAATTGAAAAAGTCGTACTCATTTAATTGGGTATGTCTCTTTCTTTTCCATTCAGCAAATAAGCCTGAATGACATTGCTCCTCTCATGGTTTGATTGGATGCATGGTCATAGGGCTTATTTTTGTGGCTCTTGATTGTGAAAACAAGAAGGAGGAAAAATAAAATAAAATTGTTAAAAGATAAAATTGTAAAAGACGGTAAAGTATTATCGAATCAGGTGCTAAAAGTAGATTCATTTTTGAATCATCAAATCGATCCACCTCTTATGCAGGCGGTTGGGGAAGAATTTGCAACACGATTTAAAGATGCGGGAATAACAAAAATTCTAACGATTGAATCGTCGGGTATTGCTCCATCAATGATGGCGGGCTTGATACTAGGGGTACCGGTAATTTTTGCACGTAAAAGGAAATCACTAACGTTAGTGGACCATTTGTATACGGCGAGTGTCCATTCATTCACAAAAAACGAAACAAATGATATTTCCGTTTCAAAAGATTTCATTACAGCACAAGATACAGTCTTACTCATCGATGACTTCCTTGCAAACGGACAAGCTGTACTTGGGTTGCTAGATATCATTGAGCAAGCTGGAGCGAAGTTGGCAGGCGTTGGTATTGTTATCGAAAAAGGTTTCCAACCTGGCGGGGCGCTCATCCGTGAACGCGGCATCCGTGTAGAGTCACTTGCGAATATTGCTTCACTCGAAAATGGGCAAGTGACATTTATTGAGGAGGAAACTTCCAAGTGAGCAATCCACTTAAGTCAACTGCTTTAGGGCTCCAACATGTTTTGGCGATGTATGCGGGGGCGGTCCTCGTACCATTAATCGTCGGTAATGCACTGGGCCTAACTTCTACACAACTGACTTATCTTGTTTCCATCGACATTTTAATGTGTGGGATTGCAACGATTTTACAAATTATGAATAACCGTTTCTTCGGAATCGGATTGCCCGTTGTATTAGGCTGTTCGTTTACAGCGGTAGGACCGATGATTGCGATTGGCACCGAGTCTGGAATTTCCGCTATTTATGGGGCAATTATCGTATCGGGACTTTTCGTCATTGTTATTAGCCGTTTCTTCGGTATGCTTGTACGATTTTTCCCTCCAGTTGTAACAGGTTCTGTCGTTACGATTATCGGTATTACGTTAATTCCCGTGGCTATTAACAATATGGGTGGGGGACAAGGTGCAAGTGATTTCGGTTCATTGTCGAATATAGCATTGTCTTTCGGAACGTTGCTTTTTATCCTCCTGGTCTTCAAGTTTTCCACTGGTTTTATGCGGGCTATTTCAATCTTACTCGGCTTGGTTGTCGGTACTGTTGTTGCTACGTTTATGGGGAAAGTTGACTTCTCGGCCGTTCGGGATGCAGCCTATTTCCATATGGTTGAGCCTTTCTACTTCGGTATGCCGACTTTCGAATGGTCGGCTATCTTTATAATGATCTTAGTGGCAATGGTATCCCTTGTTGAATCAACAGGCGTTTACTTTGCGCTAGGTGATATTTGTGAGCGCGATATAAAGAGAAAAGATCTTGAAAAAGGGTATCGTGCGGAAGGAATCGCCGTCTTACTAGGCGGTATTTTCAATGCATTTCCGTATACGACGTTTTCACAAAATGTCGGTTTAATTCAAATGTCAGGTGTCAGATCACGAAAAATTATTTTAATCGCGGGTATTATGTTGGTTACGCTCGGTTTTGTTCCAAAAATCGCAGCTTTCACAACAATTATTCCAAATGCTGTTTTAGGTGGCGCGATGATCGCAATGTTCGGAATGGTCGTTTCCCAAGGAATTAAAATGTTAAGCAAAATTATTACTGATTCTCAAGAGAATTCTATGATCATTGCTTGCGCAATCGGGATAGGACTTGGTGTGACAGTCGTACCTGAACTCTTTGCACAATTCCCTTCAGATCTTAAAATATTAACGAGTAACGGTATTGTCGCGGGAAGTGTCACTGCGATTGTGTTGAATATACTCTTTAATATGTTGCCTTCACGTAAGAAGAAATTTAAAACTGAATAAAATAGTCCACATGTTTTGATATGGACTATGATGTATGTCGCTCCTTAATCATTTAGATTAAGGAGCGACATTTTTTGTGTGAAAAATAATGCATCTGAGAGAAGTTAATAAGAAAAACAAACAACTACATTTATTTCTTGAAAAGCGGAAGTTAATCAGGGACACCATCTTGCTATCCATAAACTTATGGTACAATCAGTTGTAATTGTTGATGGATTAATGAGAATATTTAGATGATGGTACTTTTTACGACTTCAGATTTTTTAATGAGAAAATAATAATTTTGTGTGGCATAAATTAAATATTAAAAAAGATAAGGAGCATGATTAAATGACAAACTTAATAGATTTAACTAAAAAAGTAGGTATTGTATTAGAGAAGAAGAAACTAACTGGTGTTAAAGCAGAAATCATATTAGCAATCGATCAATCAGGCTCAATGAGTTCACTATATAAGAATGGGACTGTACAGCAGATTGTAGAGCGTTTACTAGCCATTGGTATGAACATGGATGCTAATAAAGAAATTGATGTATTTCAGTTCAATAACGGTGCAAATTTTGTTGGTACAGCAACAGAAGCGAACCATGCAACATTTGTAAAGGACACTAAAATGACTGTAAGTGGTGGAACGAAATATGCTCCAGTTATGGAATTGATAGTGAGTAAATATGGAATTGCACTGAGTGGGAATCAAGAACCTGCTAAGAAAAGTTTGTTTGGTGGTTTATTCAGTAAGAAAGCAAAAGAAATTCCTATTAAGCCTGAACATCCTACTTTTGTACTCTTTATAACGGATGGGAATAACTCTGATAAAAGTGAGGCAACACGGATTGTGCGTGAAAGCGCAAATCAACCTATTTTCTGGCAGTTTGTTGGGATTGGTAAAGAAAAATTTGCTTTCTTGCAAAAGTTAGACGACCTTAAAGACAGGTATGTAGACAATGCAGATTTCTTTAAAATCAGTAATGTTGCAAAGGTTTCCGATGAAGAGCTGTATGATAAGTTGCTTACAGAGTTTCCAGACTGGTTACTTCAAGTGAAAGCCAAGGGGATGCTAAGCTGATAAATTACATCTATTAAGAATACTAGAATTATAGGGGAGAATACAATCACGCAACAGGAACTGTTGGTGAATGGAGTGGGTATAGTAAAATATCAACGAACATCAATTAGAGAATTTCAATGAAATAATGTTGACGTATCGTGACTCGAGGTAGCCACAAAAAAACGCCTGTAAGTTAGTGACATAACTATTTTATTTTCCACCTCTCGATTTTAACATGCAATTATTGCGAGATGAAAAGTATCTTCACTAGACAGTGTAAGTCACAACATGCGACGATAACTAGATAGCATTAAGTAAAGGGGGAATTCCATGTATAAACTAATTGCGATTGACCTTGATGGGACATTACTTACGGATGAATTACTGATTACGCCAAGAACAATCGAGGCTATTCAAAAAGCGGTGGAATTAGGAACAGTTGTCACGATTGCGACAGGGCGTATGTTTCCATCTGCGAAATTATTTGCACAGCAACTTGGCATCAATGTACCAGTTATTACGTATCAGGGTGCAATCATTAAAAGCATTGATGACGATGAAGTGATGTATGAACGACTTATTCCTCCTAACATGGCACAAAAACTAGTTGAGATAGCTCGTGATAAAAAAATACATTTGCAAGTTTATCAAGATGATATTCTTTATGCTGCATCAGAAAATGACAAGATTATTGAGTACTCCAAAAAATCGAAGGTCCCGTATAAAATAGAACCGGATCTTGGCAAACTTGCGAAACTAGGATTTACGAAAGCACTCTTTATCGAAGAGCCTGCCTACCTTGCAACCTTACAGGATGAATTGCGGGCATTGTTTGGAGGGAGTGCACATATCGCCAAGTCTTTAGTAAACTATCTTGAAGTGACGCATCCAGAAGCTAACAAAGGAAGTGCTTTATTGCACCTAGCGAGTAATCTTGGTATCGATCGTACAGAAATTATCGCTATAGGCGACAATCACAATGATATTGAACTGATTAAGACGGCTGGTTTAGGTATCGCGATGGGTAACGGGGTCCAGGAATTGAAAGACCTTGCGGATTATATCTCACTGACGAACAATGAAGAAGGAGTGCTCCATGCAATCGAGAAATTTGTTTTAGAGCCTATGGGAGCAATGATAGAATGATGGTGAGGTAACTTCCTTTGGTGTTGAAAATAGTTGAATAGGGCTACTTAATGAAAAAACGCCTACGATAGATGCACTTTTAATAAGTGTGTCAATTACGTAGGTGTTTTATATTGTCTCAGTAATTTAGGTAAGGGCATAGTTTTTCCATTTAATTAAGCCTCTTGATAATTTGGATTTAAAAATAATATCCCTTGAAAAATGGGAATTATCAAATTCCGAAAAAGAATGGCCACGACTGTGAAGTTTTACCTAGAAGTTTCTTCAAATTCAATAGTAACTACTTTTTCAGTTTCGGTAGTATACTCAATTCTTACAAAAACGCCGAATTCGTGGTCACCATCTTTTAACCATAGCTTAAACTTTTCAATTGTTGAATCCTTTCTAGATTCGCTTCCTTCATGAAGGTAGTCAATAATAGTTGCATTGGGATATTTTGATTGTGTTTCTTTTATAGCGAGTTTACCCCACTTAGCGTAAGCTGGAATTTCTGGTGGTGTATGAGCAATGGTTGGGATATATGTTGGTGCTGAATTAACTGTAATAATAATTCCAAGTGCAATAAATGTTTTTCTCATAATTGATGACATCTCCTTTTTTATAGGATGGGTAATTTTTTGAAAGTCATTCTAAGACCAACTGCTTACCATCGTTTAATCCATTTTTTTGATTACAATTATTTCTTTTCTTCGTAAAAATAGACATTGGTAACAGGATATAGAAGATGATTGTACTAAGACTTTCTTACAGGTCAGCTGTATTGACTTAAAGGGTAGTCTTTTTTTGTTGTCTTAAAATGTGAGCGTATTCAAAAAACGACGAGTAATTTCGGATAAATGTGGAATACTAACTGCTGAATCATTTGGAAAACATAGTTTTTCCTATTTTCCGCACAATTTATTTACTTATGTCATTTCGTTTGCTAAACTCATTTAGTTGTATGACGTCAGACAACGAAAATGAGCTTTCCATAGTGCGAATTGGCGTATTAGTAACAAAATTATAAATGGAAAACTTCCATATGAAGAGGTGTACTAGTTGAATTTATTGTGGGGGCTTTTGGGGATAGTTGTGGTATTAGGAATTGCATTTCTTTTATCTAATGGAAAGAAATCGATTAATTACCGGACTATCGTTGTTGGTTTAATCATCCAAGTGACATTTGCATTCGTCGTCTTGAAATGGGAGGCGGGGAGAGCTGGTTTAATATGGTTTTCCGGACTCGTGCAAAATGTCATTGACTACGCTGGTGAAGGAGTTGCATTTCTTTTTGGTCCAGCAGCGGATGTTAATGAATTCGGTTTCGTCTTTGCATTCCAAGTGTTGACGATCATCATTTTCTTTTCTTCCTTGATTTCCGTGCTATATTATCTTGGAATTATGCAGGTGGTTATCAAACTGATCGGAGGCGCATTATCGAAACTGCTTGGCACGAGTAAAGCAGAATCGGTTTCTGCGGCCGCGAATATATTCGTCGGACAGACGGAAGCTCCACTTGTCATCCGACCTTTTTTGGCAAACATGACGAAGTCAGAGCTTTTTGCAGTCATGACAGGAGGACTTGCATCTATTGCTGGTTCTGTTCTCGCGGGTTATGCACTCCTGGGTGTTCCACTTGAGTATTTAATTGCAGCAAGCTTCATGGCTGCACCTGCAGGATTGATTATGGCGAAAATATTTATACCGGAAACGGAGAAGTCAGAAGTTGAAGATTTTGAGATGGGTAAGGATCAGGAATCTGTGAACGTTATTGATGCAGCAGCACGTGGGGCAGGAGATGGATTAAAACTTGCCTTGAATGTCGGTGCCATGCTATTGGCGTTCATTGCGCTTATCGCTATGATGAATGGCATGTTAGGCGGAATCGGTAAATGGGTGTTTGGCTTTGAATCGTTGACCGTTGAGGGGATTCTCGGCATTCTATTTGCACCGCTGGCATTCGCCATCGGTGTTCCTTGGTCAGAGGCAGTAACAGCAGGTGGATTCATTGGTCAAAAACTTGTGTTGAATGAGTTTGTCGCGTATGCATCATTCGCACCTGAAATTGCATCACTCAGCCCTAAAACAGTCATCGTCGTGAGCTTTGCACTTTGTGGTTTTGCGAACTTAAGTTCACTGGCAATTCTTCTTGGCGGATTAGGTTCTCTTGCACCAAGTCGACGTCCTGACATTGCAAGACTGGGTGTTCGTGCGGTGGCAGCTGGGATGTTAGCCTCGTTATTGAGTGCCGCTATTGCAGGGATGTTCATTTGAAAATGAAAATTTGAATTCCAAAAAGGACTGGACGGCTACGATGCCATCCAGCCCTTTTTGGTTTAAGTGCTACAGCAGATTATCTAATTAACCGTCGCTGCCATCTTCGATATGGTCGTCATCTTTCTTATCATCAACGACGCCATCGTCATCAACCTCAACATCTTTATCTGTTTCATCATCAGTATCTAAATCTACATCCGTATTTGTTCCATCCTCAGGATTGACATCCTCTACAGGTTCGTTAACATCCACGTCAACATCGTCGTCATCCCCATCGCCACATGCAGCAAGCATTCCGACTGAGAGCAATGTTGCCGCTCCTAGCTTTAACCATTTCTTTTCGCCTTTAAGTTTTAAATTCATTTAAATCTCCTCCAAGAGTATGTCTAAGATGAATGGTGCATGTTCTTGTAATACCCACATTTTATCGTGTGAATCATTTAGATTTTTCAGATAGGTGAAAGAAGCATAGTAATTAGAGTCCTGTTTCCTAACTAGTAACTTCATATTCTTGCTGGAATTCGTATGGTTACCGTCGTGCCTACTCCGAGCGAGCTATCAATCTCAATGCCATATTGATCACCAAAATAGTACCGTATTTGATCATGGACATTTTTAAGCCCGATATGTTCTTCGGTTAATGTACTGGAGGATTGTGCAAGGCGATTTTTCAAGTATTGTAGCTGTTCTTCATCAATACCGACCCCATTGTCACTCACCGTTATTAGCATATCCTGGCCGGAAAAAACAGATGAAACTTCAAGTATTCCAGCTCCATATTTACGCTCTAACCCATGGACAATACCATTTTCGACAAGGGGCTGAAGGGAGAAATGCAAAAGTCGTATAGATTCACTAGTTGGAGCTAAGTTTTCGACGTACTGAATTTTATCTCCGAATCGCATTTGTTGTACTTGGATATACAGGCGAATGTGGGTCAATTCTTCTTCCAATGTGATTGTTTCTTTCCCACTTTGGATATTAATTCGAAATAACTGTCCGAGTACCCCAATCATTTCAGCTATATCCCGTTGTTTGTTTAACACCGCTTTCATTTGAATCGATTCAAGTGCGTTAGCTAAAAAGTGCGGATTGATTTGACTTTTTAGCGCGCGGTAATGTGCTAGCTTTTGTTGAGCTTTTAACACAGAGGACCGTTCAATGTAATCTTGTATGTCCGTGACCATTTTGCTAATTCCCTGATAAAGTCCGCCAAATTCATCCTGACGTTTGCTAGTCAAGTTAACATCGAATTTTCCGCGACCGATTATTTTCACTTGCCTACTTAAAAAGATAATTGGTTCAGTTACACGTATGTATAAGATCACCATAAATAACATAGCCATACCAATCGAAAAGAAAGCTAACCCTAAAATAACTTTGCGAAGCATTTCCGCATGCTTAGTCATTTCCTGTTCTTCTATATACTGAATAACTGTCCAGTCTGAGTAGGGAGAAGTGACAAAATTGAAAAATGAATTAACCCCGTCTACCGGTGCGTAAAAATTCCCGGATTCCTTATTTGAATCGGAAAGGAAAGGCTGGATAGCGGGTTTAAATGTCATATTGGAGTCGATTTGATCTAGGTCAGAAGCGTAAATAACACTGCCAAGAGGATCCAAAATAACGAAATTCCGATTATGATTTTCTGATAAATTTAGAATGTTACGTAATGAATCTAAACGGATATCAATAAGCAAAACACCTAACGGTTGTCTGCTTCCATTTTTATTAATTACCCTTGCGATTGATATCACTGATTCATTGGAATTTACCCTATTAAATGGTTGGTGAGTACCAAATAAGACGATTCTACCTTTTTGCTCAATGGTTTGTTTATACCATTCTTCGTTTGTTAAGTTACTCACATCGTAAACGGATTTTTTTAGTGTGGAATAAAATACATGGTCACCTATATAAATTTGGACGCTATCGACATTCTCAATTGTTATTTCAATTGTACTGATAAAATGTTCAATCGCATTTTCGTATTCTAAAATTTGAACATAGTCTCGTTCTGAGTCATCTCCTAGCCAATTTTCAAGCGCATTTTGTAGTTTACTGTCCATCTGTGCAGTAAGCGCCCCCATCTCGATGCTCTGCAAATATTGATCGAAATTAAAAGATAGATTATTAAGAATGAGATTCGAACTATTTTGATACTCTTTTTTAGCTGATTGAATTGAAAACATGTAAATCATTACGGATAAAATCAGCAGCGGGATGGTAATCGTCAAAATCATAAGGACAAAAATTTGATGATTCACATGTTTAAATTGGAAAAATGGTAAGAAGCGCTTCAAATGGTTCATAATATCATAGCCTTAACTGTTTTCTATATTCTGTTGGTGTCATTTGGGTAATACTTTTAAATACTTTTACGAAATGTTTATAACTTTTATACCCACATAAACTTGCCACGTCGGCGATGGAATGTTGCGACACCTTCAGGCATTGTAGCGCATAATTAATTCTTATTTCGCTTACAAAAGTCATGTAGTTTTTATTTAATTTTGTTTTGAATAGCCGACTTAAATAAGAAGGATGATAAAAGAAATGTTCGGCAACCATATTGAGTGTTAATTCTTGATCCAAATGCAGTTTGATATAGGACTCTATTTTTTCGAAAAGTTGAAGGCCTTCTTCAGGCGCAATTCCAACCCCTTGATTTGTACCTGGATCTGTCAGCCGTTCGAAAGATTGTGGCATAAGTTGCTTTAGGCGTATTTTTTCTAAGCAATTTACAATAACTGAAAAACTTTTTTCGTATTGCAATGGTTTTAGTAAATAATCATATACACCGCCATAATGAATGGCTTTTTGCGCGTACTCGAATTCATTGTGGCCAGTCAAGATAATAAAAAGGGTATCGGGTAGTTTTGATCGGAGCTGTCCAATCATTTCAAGTCCATCCATTACAGGCATACGAATGTCTGTAATCACCAAGTGGGGGAGCTCGATTAAAGCTCTATCCACTCCGTCTTTCCCGTTTTCCGCCTCAATAATTGTATGGACCCCTAACTCTTTCCAATCGAAGTACTGTTTTAATCCAGAACGTATGAGAGGTTCATCCTCAACAATCATCAATTTATACATCGTATTCCCCCAAAAATCATTTGATAGTAGTTGTTGTTTTTTAGGAATGTGTTAAAAGACCTCTAAATTTCTATTACTTACTTAAACAGCCATTTTGTGAATCTATTTTAAGTGTACACGATAAAAAAAGTTTCCCCAACAATAAATTGGTAGAAGATTCAAACATGTTGTGGAGGTTAATCTTTAATGGCGGCGTATTGAAGTTGGAATTATTAAATAATTTAAAGGGGTTTGGAGCATTTATGTCAGAATAGGGCTATGAATGTAAAGTTCATGGGATTGTCATGTCTGGTTATTGACTTTATGCTTAAAACAGGAAATGAAAGCGCTTCACCACTATTTCCGGAAATACAAGGAGGGGGAGATATTATGCGAGGTTCGAAAAAGGGTTCTGTCTTGTTAGTTGTAATGGCTCTTGTATTATCACTATTTTTGACCGCTTGTAGTCAAGACACAGCAAAGGAAAGCGAAGGTGGCAAAGACGCAGACAAAAATCCAAGTAACGAAAAACAGGTGGAAATAACGTGGTGGAATTTCCCGAACTTCCAAGCCTTAGATGGAGAAGTGGGTAAGTATGAGAAAGAAATTATTGCCGCTTTCAATGAAAAAAATCCAGACATTAAAGTGAAGTTAGAGATGCTTACTTTTGAAGGTGGACCTGAAAAGCTGAATGTAGCAATCGCTACGAACACAGCACCAGATATGATCTACGACGCTCCAGGGCGGATCATTGATTGGGGTAAGAAAGGGTTACTTGCACCACTAAATGACATGATGCCAGATGATGTGAAAAATGATATATCTCCAGCGTTAATGAAACAATCGATGGTTGGAGATCAGGTTTATATGTATCCATTCAATACAGGGCCATTCATGATGGCTGTCAACAAGACTTTATTTGAGGACATTGGCGAACTTGATTTGCTACCATTAGATCGACCAGATCGGACATGGACTGTAGCGGAGTATGAGAAAGCGTTACATGCAGTTAAAGAAAAGGCTCCGGGTATCATTCCATCTGGTTTCTATGCAAAAAGCGTTGCGGGAGACCAAGGGACACGAGGATATATTACTAATCTAGGAACTAGTCGGTTTTTGAATGAAGATTATAGCGCTGTTGCGATTAACTCAGAAAGCGGGATTAAAGGGCTTGAATGGGTTGTTCAAGCTTCAAGAGATGGACTGGTGGCACCGGGCGCTGCTTCATTAGATGCTGGGGATCATAATGATTTATTCTTGCAAGGTAAAATGGCATTTGCTATTAACTATTCTGCTGTACTTAAATCACTTTTTGCTCCAAATAAAACAGAGGACTTTGAGGATGTTTTACTTCCTTATCCAACACCGGATGGATCCGATCCGAAGCTTGAACCATTTCTTGGTGGTCTCGCAGTCTTTAATAATGATGACGATAAAAAAGCTGAAGCAGCAAAAAAATTAGTTGACTTCATCGTGAACGATCCTGAATGGGGCGAGAAAAACTTGATTCAAACAGGAGGTTTGTCAGCGCGGAACTCAGTTACAGGCCTATATGAAGGGTCTGAGTATGAGTATTCAGAGCTGGCACGTAAATTCATAACAGATCCACCAACGATTGCAGACGGCTATGCAGAAGTGCGTACTTTCTGGTTCCCAGCACTGCAAGAAGCAATCCTTGAAACGAAATCAGCTAAAGAAGCGTTAGATGAATTTGCGGAGAAGTCCAATGCCGCGATTGAGAAAGCGAAAGCAGCGAATAAATAAAGTGAAGAGGAGCAGCATTATTTATTCGCTGCTCCTTTCCATAAAGAATTAGATTGGGGTGAAACAATTGTTAGCTACCATTCGTAAACCAAACAAAAACAAATTACGTGATTGGATGATGAGTTATTTGTTTTTATTACCTGCGTTAACATTTTTCCTCATTTTCGTTGTGTATCCCATGCTGCGAGGAATATACATGAGTTTTTTCGATTACAACATTACGAGTTTTGAATTTATTGGATGGGATAATTATGGAACTCTTTATCATGATAAAACGTTCCATAAATCTATGATTAATACAATTGTACTTGTTGCAGTTGCTGTTCCTATCGTTATTGGTTTTTCTATTTTTGTAGCGATGTCCATCTATAAGAAAAGTGAATTTATAAGATCATTTTGTAGGGGGATATTCTATCTACCTGCTGTAACCTCAGTGGTGAGTGTTACTGTCGTATGGGGTTGGATCTATCATCCTAACTTTGGAATTCTTAATTATATTACTAGTTTTTTTGGAATAGAGCCGGTCTCCTGGCTGGGAGATCCTAAAACAGCTTTGATGGCGATTACAGTTATATTAATCACGACTTCCGTTGGACAGCCAATTATTCTGTACGTTGCTTCACTCGGTAACATTCCGACTACGTATATTGAAGCAGCCCAGATTGATCGAGCTACACCGTGGCAAATTTTCCGGAAAATTATATGGCCATTATTGATGCCGACAAGTTTATATGTGATTGTCATTACGACAATTAATTCGTTTCAGTGTTTCGCTCTCATCCAATTGCTAACCTCTGGAGGTCCAATTTATAGTACATCGACCGTGATGTATGGCGTATATCAACAAGCATTCCTACTTGGTAATTTTGGCTTAGCTTCTGCAATGGGGGTCATTTTAGCTTTAGTCATTGGAGTGATTTCTATCATTCAATTTAAATACTTAGGCAATGATGTTGAGTATTAGGGGGAGGGAAACGTCGTGAAAGCACAATCCCAGTTAAACATGAAGAAAAAGTTTAATCGATCTAGTAATAAAAAATGGTTTCGTGAATTAAGCGCATTCAAAATAATAGCTACACTATTACTGATTCTCTCTGCACTATTCTTTATTTTTCCGTTTTATTGGATTATCACGGGGGCATTCAAAGCTCAAGTTGTTGCGATAACGATACCACCAGAATGGTTTCCACTAAAACCAATATTGGATAACTGGGTAACACTATTTAGTAATCCGGTTTGGCGCTGGACATTTAATAGTTTCTTTATTGCAAGTAGTGAAATGATTGCTGTCTGTTTTGTAAGCGCTACAGCGGGCTTTGTTCTTGCCAAAAAAGTATTTCCTGGGCGCAAGCTGATCTTTATTGTACTAATTGCTGCAATGGCACTACCTAAACAAGTTATTCTTGTTCCATTGTTCACAATGCTAGCGGATTTCGGTTGGGTAGATACATATAAAGGATTAATCATTCCGGCAATCGGCTGGCCATTCGGTGTATTCCTTATGAAACAGTTTTCTCAAACGATACCCAATGAACTGTTGGAAGCTGCAAAAATAGATGGCTGTGGTGAAATTCGCACGTTTTGGCATATTGTTCTTCCGATGCTTAAACCAGCTCTAGGTGCTTTAGCAATCTTTACGTTCATGTTAAGTTGGAACGATTATTTCAGTCAACTTGTTATCACTCGTTCGACGGAAATGATGACCCTACCACTAGGTATTGCTACGATGCAGGGTGAGCATAAGACTGATTATGGGGTCATGATGGCTGGAGCAGCACTTGCATCTGTACCGATGATTGTCATATTCACATTGTTCCAAAAGTCCTTTACACAAGGAATTACGATGGGCTCAGTCAAATAAACACCCGCTTCGTCGCTCGGCGAAAGGCTGCCTCTTGTAGAGCGCCTTCGCTCAGTTTACATAGATAGTCAAGAGGGGAGAAAAGAATATGTTACTTGATAAGTATAAAGGAATTATTCCAGCATTCTATGCTTGTTATGATGAAGCAGGAGAAATATCACCAGAGAGAATTAAAGCGTTAGCGATTCATCTTTATGAAAAAGGAGTACAAGGTCTCTACGTTGGTGGCAGTTCGGGGGAGTGTATTTATCAAAATCTTGAGGAGAGAAAGGCGACATTGAAATATGTTGCCGAAAGCCTGAAAGGGCAACTTACGTTGATTGCCCATGTTGGAGCACCATCAACAAAAGAAAGCGTTGAATTAGCGAAGTACGCGGAAGAATTAGGGTATGATGCGTTGTCTGCTATACCGCCAATTTATTTTCAACTGCCTGAAAGTGCAATTGAAAAGTACTGGACGGAAATTATGGATTCAACGGACCTGCCGTTTATTATTTATAACATCCCTCAAACGACCGGATACAATCTTTCCATTAACTTACTCAAGAAGTTATTACAGAACGACAAGCTAATTGGTGTGAAAAACTCTTCGATGCCAGTCATGGATATTGAAAGATTTAAAGCGGCAGCACATGACGACTTTATTGTTTTTAATGGCCCAGATGAGCAATATGTATCCGGAAGGTTAATTGGTGCGGATAGCGGGATTGGCGGAACTTATGGTGTGATGCCAGAGTTGTTCCTAAAAGCGGAAGAGTTTGTATCAGCCGGGGATTTCTCAGAAGCGCGGAAAATTCAACATGACATTAATGATATCATTATGACATTATGTTCATTGAATGGTTCAATGTATTCCGTTATTAAAGAAATCTATAAACTAAAGGGCGTAAATATTGGTAGCGTTAGAGGCCCATTAGAGCCGGTATCTGGAGACGATATTGAGAAAGTTGAAGGTATTAAGACTAGGATTGACGAAGTAATAATGAACTATCAGACTCAAAATTAAAATGTTGGCGGTGGATAAATGAAACCAATTGTATTGAATTCAGAAACGATTTTGGGCGCTATATCACTTGAAAAAAGTGGAGGGCTTATTAGTCCTTGGAGAATTTTTCATGAAGATAAAGATTTTTATACGCCAAATCAACTTAACCGAACAGCAGAGATACCTGCCGGCGTTCGAATAACGTTTGAAACAAACTCCCCAACGATTAAAGTGGAATTTGCAGCATCTGAAGTTGAAGTAGAATTCGATGTCGTGATTGATAGGGAATTAGTGAAAACGATAATAGTTAGATCTAAGGATACGTCTTTTACAGTGGATGGTCTTTTAGCAAGTAATAAAGTTGTTGAAATTTATTTATCGCAACGACAAAAAATGGCCGTAAGGAATGTTTATATTGCTGAAGAAGCGAATTGGAACGCTTACCCTTCTTTAAGGAGGAAATGGCTGGCCTATGGGAGTTCCATTACTCAATGCCAGGCGGCAGAAAGCCCTTCACAGACATGGCCGGTTATTACCGCGGCCGAATTAGATTTGGATTTAACTTGCCTGGGATTCAGTGGGCAATGCCAGTTTGAACCAATGATTGCTAGGACGATAAGGGATACGCCTGTTGACTTCATTTCCCTTTGTGCGGGCATAAATATATACGGTGCAAACAGTTACAATGAACGAACATTTCAAGCGATTATCATTGGATTCATTAAAATTATTCGTGAAAAACAGTCGACTGTTCCAATTGTTTTAAGTTCTCCTATTTATGGAGCATTTAGAGAGGGGACCCCTAATCTAGTCGGCTTTACGCTTATTAAGATGAGACTACAAATACAAGAAATTGTAGAGATATTTAGAAGAAATGGTGATGATCATCTTTTTTATGTGAACGGGTTGGATATCCTGGGGGAAGACTACGCCGGCTTACTACCGGACGAACTTCATCCAAATGCAGAAGGCTATAAGCTGATGGGGCATAATTTTGCAAATGAATTTAAGGAATATTTTAAATGAAAGCAGGGCTACATGGAGGTGTATTTAACTGAAAACTAAAGCGGAAATTTTTGCTGCTATAGAACATGAACTTATTGTTTCTTGTCAGGCACTTCCAGAAGAACCAATGCACAGTTCGTTTATAATGGGGAAAATGGCATATTCCGCAATGAAGGGCGGGGCTAAAGGAATTAGAGCGAATAGCGTTGAAGATATTAAAGAGATTAAAAAAAATGTGGAATTGCCGATCATTGGCATCATTAAAAGTGTTTACAAGGGATCTGATGTTTTCATCACACCAACTCTAAAAGAAATAGATTTACTTTATCGAGAAGGTGTGAACATTATTGCGTTAGATGCAACTAATAGAATCAGGCCGGACGGTAAACTAATAAGCGAGGTTTTCCCTACTATTCGCGAAAAATATAGTGATCAACTATTCATGGCTGATTGCTCAACGTATGAAGAGGCGAAAGAAGCTTATGCATTAGGATTTGATTGCCTAGGAACAACACTTAGTGGCTATACCGACTATACGCGAGGGACAAGTTTGCCGGATATGGAGTTAATTGAGAGGCTAGTTAAGGATTTTCCTATCCCGATTATAGCAGAAGGCGGTATTTGGACACCAGAACAACTTAAGCGCGTGTTCGAACTAGGGGCTTACTCTGCTGTTGTTGGAACAGCAATAACAAGACCTATGGATATTACAAAAAGGTTTGTTGATGCTATTAAATGAGAGATGTTAATTGAACAGTAAAAAGGAGCTAAAACCATAGCGGTTTATAGCTCCTTTTTGTGTAGGTAACCCGTGGCGGTGATAATACGGCAGATGCCAGTCATAATCGGAGCCATGGCGAGCATAACAGGTCTCATGCCGGTCATAAGTGTATCTATGGCGAGCATAACGAGCTTCTATGCCGGTCATAATCAGATGGCCGGTCGCTTTTACAGCAAGAAATGCCTTGAATCTGAGGTGCAGTAATGTATTTAGTTAATTGTTTGTTTGTTCCTTCAGAAGAGAATCAAACGCGATGCTCTTTGTAATTGTGTATTTTTGCGATATGCCCTAACTGAGTGATTTCTTCGTCAGTCGTTTTTTTCTCGTAAGCGATGATTGAATCGAGCAATTGCTCAGTTGTGCGCGCACCAACGAGGGCTGACGCTACTGTTTTATCATGAAGGGCGAAAGCAATTGCCGCCGCGTGCAGGTCTTCTGATTGTTCACTCAGCGCTTGGACTGTTTGTGTTAATTCACTCGCATTATATTCGACAAATCCATTCGCTTTTGCAGCTCTTGATAAACCTTCCGATGTTAAAAAACCTTTGGCTATGGTCCCACGCGTAATAACAGAGGCACCGGCCTCGTGGATCGTTGGAAACCATTCTTCTGGTCTGCGGTCAAGCAGGTTATATTGCATCATTACAGAGACTGCTGAACTAGTATCCAAGAATCGCTTAATAACATTCGGACGAATCGAAGAAATGCCATATTGACGAATAAGTCCATCTTTTTTTAAGCTTTCAAATGCATCAATTGTCTCCTCCACATTGTCTTCCATTGTCCCGCCATGAAGCTGGTAGACATCGATATAATCTGTGTCGAGGCGCAATAGACTCTGTTTGACTGCCTCCATAATATGCTCTTTTGAAGAATCCCATGTCCATCCTTCACCACTCGGATTCATCTTATTGCCGGCTTTCGTCGCAAGGATAATATCATTCCGTCTTCCTTTTATCGAAGACCCCAGGAGTTCTTCATTTTTACCGCTATTATACAAATCGGCTGTATCAAAGTAATTGATGCCTGAGTGAATCGCAGCGTCGACGATGTTTTTCGATTCGGTTAAATCATCTGGCAGTGACATACATCCGAGTCCGATTTCGGAAATGTATAGACCGCTTTTACCCAATTCTCTTTTCTTCATGAAAGCACCCCCTGTTTTGTTCATGGTACAATGACGTCACACTATTATCCATAAAAAGGAGTCGGAAATGATGAATAAATATGAAGAAAAAACAATTTCAGGTGAAACACTTTATGAAGGTAAAATTATCACACTGCGTGTTGAGGAAGTGGAACTTCCGGATGGTAAGAAAGCGACACGTGAATTGATCAAACATCCGGGGGCAGTTTCCATCATTCCGATTACTGCTGATGGAAAAATTGTACTCGTTGAACAATATAGAAAAGCGCTGGAACGTACGCTGATTGAAATTCCAGCGGGGAAAATTGATCCGGGAGAGGAACCGGCAGTGACGGCGGTCCGCGAACTGGAAGAAGAAACGGGATACGGCGCGAAAGAATTTACTTATATCCAGTCCTTTGCAACGTCCCCTGGTTTTGCAGATGAAGTAATTCATATGTATTTAGCACAAGATCTATATAAAATCGAAAACCCGGCAGCGGGAGATGAAGATGAATTCATTGGACTACTAGAAGTGACACTCGTAGAAGCGCAAGAAATGGTTGTGTCAGGAGAAATTTTCGATGCAAAAACTGCGTTCGCTGTTCTTTATGCCAAAAACCTTTTAACAAAGTGACCTAATTTTGAACGGACAAGCATATGTTGTATAAGGTGACACTTCAATCGATGGGGGAAGTCTTATCCCCCCGCGGATTGAGGCAGGACTCAGACTTATTACGCCGTGTTCTATGGCAAAAAGGAGGGATGAATTTCAATCCCTCCCTTCTGAGTGACCGACAGGGAGGAATGAACTGCAATTCCTCCTCGTTGGCCCGAACCAATCGGGCTTTTACGGACAGTTGACCCCCATTTACGTTTATTCTTACGCCAAAACTTAAATGGGGTTCTTTTGACGTACTAATGCCGATGATGCTACAGGAAGTGGTGTTTCTAGTCGGCTTGTCCGTCACCGTTAATGCAGGATAAACTATGCGGAGGTGAAGCTTTGGTCCGTTCTTTATCGTTCATCCACTTATTTGTCATTCTTGCAATTGGCTTTATCGGTGGAGCGCTCTTATTTCGCGAGATGCCTACAACTGCGGTAGAGAGGGTAGTTACATTTTATGATGCTCGGGTCGTTCTAGGGCATGATGCAGGTTATATAAAACCTGTGGGTATGGCAGCACTCTTTTTTATCATTGCGTTTATACTGGCGATGTTTAGGAAAACAAGATTCACCGTATTACTTTTCGGAGCAGTGAAATGTGTTCTTTTCGGATTGTCTTCTTCCTATTTACTAGCTTCAGGCACGAAAATAATGGCTTATTCAATTTGGTGGTTTCCGTTTCAGTTTCTTATTTGTTTTCTGTTTTTAGTGTATTGCGCAATCCTAAGTCCACCTTACTTTATGCGTTCAACGATGGGGAAAGGCCCTAATACACGTGCATTACCGATGATTGTCGGCATGTCGATTGCCATACTTGCTATCGAAATTATCGTCTTTCAATTCATTTTAAAGTAGAATATTTTCGTCTTTAATTATCTGTCTGCTCCCTTTCTGTTGTCATAAGGAAAGCCCATTTGTTATAATGGATACAGTTTGAGGGGGGCGTCGTATGGAGAGCCGAATCGATCGGATAAAAAAACAATTGCATGGGGCCAGCTACAAGCTGACACCTCAGCGCGAAGCGACGGTTTTGGTCCTCCTTGAGCATGAGGAAGATCATCTGAGTGCTGAAGATGTATTTTTGCTAGTCAAAGAGAAAGCACCGGAAATCGGGCTTGCTACCGTGTATCGTACGTTGGAATTGCTGACAGATCTTAAGGTAGTCGATAAAATCAATTTTGGTGACGGTGTATCGAGGTATGATCTGCGGCAGGAAGGTGCTGCCCATTTCCATCATCATCTTATTTGTATCGAATGTGGAACAGTGGATGAAATTCAAGAAGATCTTCTCGGAGATGTCGAAAAGATTGTTGAAAGTCGCTTTGAATTCGCTATTAAGGACCATTGGTTAACGTTTCACGGTATTTGCAAAAGATGTAAATCGGATGTAGATGAAGGTGAGAAGTAAGAAGAGGGATGGCATAATGCTGTCCCTTTTGTCGTTGGGTAGGAAATTATAAAATTTAGGTCTGTAGAAAACTTGAGGAAAAGCTATTCCACGTTCAGATTCCAGCACTTTTGTCTTGGACTCAAACCTGTAACAATCGAAGGGGGGAAGGGATTTGTTCAAATTAAAGGCAAATGGAAACGGTTTTTCTGTTTCCCGCTTGTTATGAAAGACATCCGTTTTGCGCATGAAGATTACATGCACTTTTTACAAGTGGAGCGGCAGTTGTCAGGAAATACAATTATTTCATATAAGCGTGACCTTGCCGAATATCTAGACTATATGGAACAGGCAGGTTACGAATCATTGGATGACGTAGATCGTCCTGTTATAGTGGGGCATTTACATCGATTGAAAGAAGGCGGGAAATCGGCTAGGACCATATCTAGACATATTTCATCAATCCGTTCATTTCATCAATTCCTTCTTCGGGAAAAGGTCACGACCCAGGATCCAACAGTCCATTTGGAACTGCCGAAACTTGAGCAGAAATTACCACGTGTTTTGTCAATGGACGAAGTAGACAGACTAATCAAGGCGCCAGATCGTTCAAAGCCACAGGGTGTCAGAGATACTGCGTTGCTCGAAATTTTGTATGGGACAGGTATGCGTGTAAGTGAACTGATTGGACTTAATATGGATGATATTCATCTCACGATGGGGTTTGTCCGTGTATTCGGTAAAGGTGGGAAAGAAAGAATTATCCCTCTCGGGGGGAAATCAATTACGGCGTGTAAGCGTTATATCGAAGAAGCACGTCCAATTTTTATAGAAAAACAAAAAGGTGCCGATGCATTATTTGTCAACATGAGGGGAACAAGACTTACTAGACAGGGTTGTTGGAAACTGTTGAATGGACATGCCCTAAAAGCGGGTATACAGAAAGAGTTGACGCCACATATATTGCGTCATACTTTTGCTACTCACCTCATCGAAAATGGGGCGGATCTGCGGGCAGTACAAGAAATGCTCGGACACGCCGATATTTCCACTACGCAAATTTATACACATGTCAGCCGTTCGAGGTTGAAAGAGGTCTATGTGAAATTCCATCCAAGAGCATAGAATTCTACAGGAAAGATTATTTTTAAGGAGGACTAACTTATGGGGAAACAACAATTCAAACGTATCCATCTAATCGTGCTCGACTCTGTGGGCATCGGAGAATCACCGGATGCTTCTGCATTCGGCGATGAAGGTGCTGATACGCTGGGACACATCGGGGAAGCAATGGGAGGCCTGCATATGCCGAACATGGGCAAACTAGGTCTTTCTAATATTAGGGAAATTCAAGGTATTTCCGTTGCGGAAGAACCACTTGCTTTTTACGGTAAAATGCAGGAAGCATCTGTAGGGAAAGATACGATGACGGGGCATTGGGAGATCATGGGTCTTAACATTGACACGCCATTTAAAGTATATCCAAACGGCTTTCCGCAGGAATTGATCGCGGAACTTGAACAAAGAATAGGACGTAAAGTAATCGGCAATAAACCGGCTAGTGGCACCGCAGTCATTGATGAATTTGGCCAGGAACATATGGAGACGGGCGCAATTATTGTCTATACGTCTGCAGATCCTGTGCTACAAATTGCGGCGCACGAGGGGATTATTCCAATTGAAGAACAATACCGGATTTGTGAAATCGCACGTGAGTTGACATTGGAACCAGAATATTTAGTTGGTCGCGTCATTGCACGTCCATTTATTGGAGAACCGGGCAACTTTACACGAACAACAAATCGACATGATTATGCACTTAAACCATTTAATCGTACAGTGATGAATGAATTGGTGTCTGCGGATTATGATGTTATGGCGATTGGCAAAATTGCTGATATCTTTAACGGTGAAGGCATTACCGAATCCGTTCGCACTGTGAGTAATATGGACGGCGTCGACAAATTACTTGATGTTATGAAAAAAGATTTCAAGGGCCTCAGTTTCACGAATCTCGTTGATTTTGATGCGTTATTTGGACATCGGAGAGATCCGCTTGGTTACGGCAATGCACTACAAGAATTTGATGTCAGGTTGCCAGAAATTTTAGAATCACTGCGTGATGACGATCTACTTATTATTACAGCGGATCACGGTAATGATCCAACTTATCCTGGAACGGATCATACCCGTGAATATGTCCCACTCGTGGTCTACTCGCCTTCATTAAAAACTGGTGAGGAAATGCCACTGAACGAGACTTTCTCAGATATTGGTGCTACGATTGCGGAAAACTTTGAGGTGGAAATGCCTGAGTTTGGTAAGAGTTTCTTGCGTTTATTAAAAGAAAAGGTGTGATGAAATTGTTCAGAATGGTAGATGTAATTGAGAAAAAACGAAACGGTGAAGTCCTTACAAAAGAAGAAATCACCTTTTTTGTGAACGGCTATACAGTTGGTTCGATTCCGGACTATCAAGCGAGTGCATTCCTTATGGCAATTTACTTTAAAGGGATGACTGCAGAAGAACAGGGATATTTGACGATGGCGATGGTCGAATCTGGAGATCAGATTGACTTATCCGCAATCGAAGGGATTAAAGTCGATAAGCATTCTACGGGCGGAGTTGGCGATACGACTACGTTAATCCTTGTCCCTCTTGTCGCGGCGTGTGGCGTTCCTGTCGCGAAAATGAGTGGTAGGGGTCTTGGTCATACAGGCGGGACACTCGACAAGCTAGAGGCCATAGAAGGGTTCCATATCGAATTGACAGAAGAGCAGTTCGTCAAGCAAGTGAATGATTTAAAATTAGCAGTCATCGGCCAAAGTGGCAACTTGACACCTGCTGATAAAAAACTCTATTCATTGCGCGATGTGACAGCAACTGTTGACAGTATCCCGCTAATTGCCAGCTCAATTATGAGTAAGAAAATTGCTGCAGGTGCAGATGCGATTGTCCTCGATGTTAAAACGGGTGACGGTGCATTCATGAAGACTGAGGCAGACGCAAGAGCTCTGGCTCATTCGATGGTGGCGATTGGTAAACAAGTCGGTAGAAATACGATGGCGGTTATTTCGGATATGAGCCAGCCGCTTGGGTTTGCAATTGGGAACTCGCTTGAAGTGATTGAAGCGGTTGAAACGCTAAAAGGGAATGGTCCTGAAGACTTGACGGAACTATGTCTAGTTCTTGGTAGCAAGATGATTGTTGCAGGCGAAAAAGCTACTTCAGTTGAGGAAGCTAGGGAAATGTTAAAAGCGGTCATTACTGACGGTTCAGCACTTGAACTGTTTGGTAAACTGATTGAAGCGCAAGGCGGAAATGGGGCAATCATTCATGATACATCTCTATTACCGACAGCGAAATATCAGATTGAAGTACCTGCACTTTCATCGGGTTATGTAACGAAGATGGAAGCGGATGACATTGGTGTTGCCGCAATGCTTCTTGGCGCGGGTAGAGCAACAAAAGATGATGAAATCGATCTTGCGGTAGGTATTGTGCTTACTAAAAAAATCGGAGATGCTGTGCAAGAGGGAGAACCACTTGCCATTATCCATTCGAATACTGAAGCTGTAGAACAATCCATGACACTGATCCAGAAACATATTACGATTGGAAAAGAAGCTGTGGAAAGCCCACGCCTTATAGGCGACATGATTACAGGCTAAATAGTAGTTGAAAATAAAAGCTACCCTATCAACCGAGTTTGGTTGATAGGGTAGCTTTTTGAAATTAATCATACCCGGAGCCAACCGAGCATATCCGGCCCACCCAATCATACCCCCAGCCAACCGAGCATATCCGGCCCAAACCAATCATACCCGCAGCCAACCGAGCATATCCGAGCCAAACCGATCATACCCACAGCCCAACCGATCATAATCGTCCCAAACCGATCAAACCTGCAGCCAACCGAGCATATCCGTCCCCACCCGATCATACCCGAAGCCTGACCGAGCATATCCGAGCCCACCCAATCATACACACAGTCAAACCGAGCATATCTGCCCCAAAACATTTCTTTTTTTTTCGGATGTGTAAATCGTATGGAAGACGTACATACTTTCATCAGTAGTGGGCAATGTCGAAACATAAGAACTTTACGCTGACTGTGACTAGTTCTGTCAGGCGAAAGGGTATCGGCCTCCAAATGTGGAATATTTCGCAGGAAGGAGGGGGTTCAGCATGGCTGACATCGAAATTATTGACAATGGGATTTTAATTGCAACACTGCAAGGGGAATTGGACAATCATGAGGCAAATCGAATCCGGTCCCACATTTCTTCATCTATTTATAGCGGACAAGTCCGAGCGATTATTTGGGATTTGTCGAGGCTTGGTTTCATGGATAGCGCAGGAATCGGGCTCATTCTTGGAAGGATGCGCGATTTAGCACCTGTGGAAGGGGAAACGCTCATTTTGAATCCGTCCACGACAATGGAGAAGATATTCACATTTTCCGGTCTTGGACCAAATATAAGACATAGTACGGTCGATTTAGCGATCGGTGAAATCGGAGGGGTATTACATGAACAATGAAATGACGTTATCATTCGTCGCAATTGAGGAAAACGAAGCACTGGCAAGGATGGCAATGACTTGTTTTATAACGCCGTTGGACCCGACTATTGAAGAAATTTCAGAATTTAAGACCATTGTGTCGGAAGCCGTGACGAATGCAATTATTCATGGCTACGAATGTGATGGGAAGAGTCTTGTCACAGTCCGCGCTGTGATTGAAGAAAACAAAGTTACAATGACGGTCCGCGATGAAGGAATGGGTATTTTTGACGTAGAACAGGCGATGGAACCAATGTTTACGACACGCCCCTTCATGGAGCGTTCAGGAATGGGATTTACGATAATGGAAAGCTTTGCCGACAGTTTGTCCGTCGAATCAGTATTGGGAAATGGAACAATCGTCAAGTTCGAGAAAACGTTTTCTCCGGTCCCGGAAGCAAGCAGAATGAGGTGACCCATGGACGCATCCGTTGAAGTGAAACCTGCATTGTTGACCCAAGAAAAGATGAGAGAACTCATTAAAGTTTCTCAAGAAGGTGATAAAGAAGCGAGAAGAATGATGGTGGAGGGAAATACGCGGCTTGTCTGGTCTATTGTCCAGCGGTTTGCTTCCCGTGGCGCAGATCCCGAGGATTTGTTCCAAATTGGTTGTATTGGGCTTATGAAATCAATTGATAAATTCGATTTGTCGTATGAAGTGAAATTTTCTACTTATGCGGTACCTATGATTGTCGGAGAAATTCAGCGTTTTCTAAGGGATGATGGAATGGTGAAAGTGAGTCGATCCATCCGTGAACTTAGTTTCAAAATCCGGCATGCAACTGATGATTATATTAAATTGCATGGAAAATCGCCATCGATTTCAGAGGTTGCAGCAGTCTTGGAGGTATCCGTCGACGATATTGTTCTCGCATCTGATGCTTTACGTGATCCTGCATCACTTCATGAACAGCTATATGAAAGCGAAGGAGATAGCTTAACGCTGATGGATCAGTTGCGAGATGATCGGTCTGAAAGAGTGTTCGACCATATCCCACTTCGGGATGTCATTTCTAAATTAAATAAACGAGATCAAACGATCATTTATATGCGTTACTATTTGGATTGCACGCAAAGTGATATTGCAGAAAGAATTGGCATATCACAAGTCCAGGTGTCACGGCTTGAAAAGAAAATTTTAGCCCAATTGAAATTATGGATGGGCGTTGATTCGGAAGAAATTATACTAAATGTGAGGACGGATTGAACTAATGGAAAAGCTATTCCAATCGGTGAATGAAGGGGAAGAGTGGTTCTATACCTGTTTCGGTAAAGACAAGACGTTCGATGCTACTGCCAGATCATTGCATCTTTGGGATATGCCTGCTCTGTTGCTTTATATTAATGGACTCATAGACAGTGAAACAATCACGACTTTATTGACTGAAATGCAAGGGGCTAGAGGAAAAGAGGACGAAAACCAGGAGGATGGAGGGGAACGATTCCTCTCCTTTTTCCCGTATCACGCCGTTTCCAATGTGAAAGATAGGGACGAATTACTTACTTCAATATTAAGTGGACAGGCAGCCTTCATCACGCCTGATGGCTATGTGTTTACCATTGATATTCGGTCTTATCCAGGCAGGCAACCTGAAGAGCCTGACAATGAAAAAGTCGTCAGAGGATCGAGAGACGGATTTACGGAGAATCTTATTCAAAATACCGCGCTAATTAGAAGGCGGCTTCGTACTGAGGATTTACGATTTGAAATGCATAAAGTGACGATGAATGGGAAAACAGATGTTACAATCACCTACATGCAAGGGGCAGCAAGTAAAGAACATCTTGATTATATTCGTGAAAGGCTGGATGCTATTCACCATGATGGGCTGACAATGACGGATAAGTCGCTTGAAGAATTTTTGTTCAAACAGCGGTTTCATCCAATGCCTTTCGTTCGTTTTACAGAGCGTCCTGATATATGCGCGGCGCATTTATTGGAAGGGCATGTCGCTATCATCGTGGATACATCACCTTCTGTTATACTTGTTCCGGCTCCACTATTTCATCATTTACAACATGCTGAAGAATACCGTCAAGCCCCGCTTATTGGAACATTTGTCAGGATTATGCGTTTGTTTGCAGCTACCATGAGTCTTGTTCTTTTACCATTTTGGTACTTGCTCGCAACGAACCAACACTACTTACCCGATTTCCTCAGTTATATAGGACCGAAAGATATCGGGGAAATCCCATTACTTGTTCAGCTTCTTATCGCAGATGGCGGAATCGAAATACTTCGAATGGCGGCTATTCATACACCGACACCGATGTCGACCGCGATGGGGCTTGTTGCAGCGATTGTCATTGGACAAGTAGCGATAGACGTTGGTCTTTTCACCCCAGAAGTTGTTTTATATGTGGCGGTAAGTGCAATTTTCACATTCTCAATACCTTCTTACGAATTAAGTCTTACGACAAAAATCTTCAGGATTTGTATTCTGTTGTCGACTGCATTATTAGGAGCACCCGGATTTTTCTTGTCCATCACCGTACTTTTCTATTACTTATGTGCATTGAAGCCAATGGGGGTACCGTATTTGTGGCCCGCTGTACCATTTTTTCCAAAGGCAATGTTACGTGTTCTTATTAGGTTTCCAATGACTGCCGATGCACCTAGACCGTTTATAACGGATTCTCCTGATCGAGACCGTGTCTCTTAGATCATTGCCTCAACCCTTCTTTATATGATAAAATTTTAGTTATCTAATTCGAGAGGGGCAGGCAACATGCATTTATATGGAACACAATCAGTCAACGAACGTGGCCATCTGACAATTGGTGGCACAGATACGGTTGATCTCGCACATACTTATGGAACACCACTTAACGTCTATGATATTGCCTTGTTCCGTGAACGGGCAAGCGCCTTTAAGAAAACATTTGAATCGATGGGCATCCATGCGCAAGTTGCTTATGCGAGTAAGGCATTTTCGTCTATTGCTATCTACGAAATCGCCGAACAGCAAGGACTTTCTCTAGATGTTGTTTCTGGAGGGGAATTGTTTACAGCGGTGTCTGCAAACTTCCCGCGTAATCGAATTCATTTCCACGGTAACAATAAAAGCTTTACCGAATTACAATATGCTTTTGATGAAAAAATAGGATGTATCGTTATTGACAATTTTTCTGAAATCGAACTGGTTAAGGAAATCGCTGAATCTCGTAAAGAGTCTATGAACGTACTTATCCGTGTAACACCGGGAGTGGAAGCTTCTACACATGATTATATTACGACAGGCCAGGAAGATTCGAAGTTTGGTTTTGATTTGAAAAATGGCCAGACAGATGAGGCTTTCCTTCAGTTGTACAATCATCCTTACATCAATTTGTTAGGTATGCATTGCCATATTGGTTCTCAAATATTCGAAACAGATGCGTTTCGTTTAGCGGCAGAGGCGCTTATGAATAAGATGGTTGCCTGGCGCGATAATTATGAATTCATCTGCACAGTTCTGAACTTAGGTGGCGGATTTGGTATTCGTTATACTGAAGAAGACAAACCGCTTGAACCGTCAGTATATGTCGAAGAAATGGCGACGGTTGTTCTTTCAATGACGCGGAGCCATAACTACCCATTGCCAGAAATTTGGATTGAACCCGGCAGATCGCTAGTCGGAGATGCAGGTACAACTTTGTATACTGCTGGTAGCTCAAAAGAAGTGCCTGGTATTCGGAAATATGTCGCAGTTGACGGTGGAATGTCGGATAATATTCGACCGGCGTTGTACGGTGCAAAATATACTGCCGTTTCGGCAAATCGTATGAACGAACCTCACGTCGATAAAGTGACGATAGCGGGGAAATGTTGTGAATCCGGTGATAAGCTTATTGAAGAGGCTCAACTCGCTGATCCAACTGAAGGAGACATCATCGCTGTTTTCTGCACAGGTGCTTATGGCTATTCGATGGCTAGTAATTACAACCGTCTTCCAAAACCGGCAGTTGTATTCAGTGAAAATGGACAACATCAGCTTGTCGTCCGCAGGGAAACTTATGAAGACATTGTCAGATTAGACATTCCGTTGCAACTAGTAAGACGGGAGGAGAGGATTTGAGAAAACGCAACATCCTCCTTTTCATCTTCATTGTAGTTGCAGCTATTATGTGGGGAGCGGTATACTGGAAGTTCGTCATGCCAATTATTGATCCGCGATAAAGTGAAACTTCAATCAGTAGGGGGCTTTTCTTCCACTGATTGTTAGTTGCGGCCACAGGGATTATGTTCCGATTGATCTGGCTTTTCCGGAAGTGGGTCCTCCACTTAATGTGTTAAATCACTATATATATTGAACAAATGAATACCTATATAAACTGAGCGAAGGCGGCCTTTCAAGGGGTAGCAGAAGCCAAAAGAATGGCTGTGCAGCTGCCTGACTGATTGCGGAAGGAATCCCCTAGCGCCGCAGCGAATTCGATGGGATTTCTGTATGTCAATATATATAGGCCTTAAATGGGCTCTTACTGCCCATTACTGCGCGATAAAGGAAACTGCTTATCATTGGAAAACGTAGTTAGTTCTATCCAATGACCAAAGTGTTTTCAGAAAAGAAGGGATTCAATTGATACTTTTGCGTTATAAGAAAACGTACGAAAAAATTGCGATGGGGCTGCTTTCTTATATGCCCGGCGATAAAACCGTCAAGAAATTGCAGGAATGGATTCAACGATATGAAACAGATGATAGTTGGCAACTATATCTTTTGAAAAAAGATGAGGACTTCATCGGTTTGATAGGCATCGAATTAGGGGAAGAAGACTACACTTTACAGCATCTCTCTGTCAATCCATCTTTCCGTGGTGAAGGAATTGGTCAAGAAATGGTCATGAAGCTGCAAGCGCTCTTCCCTGATAAAACATGTATTGGAACTGAAGAAACTGATTTATTCATACAGAAATGTAAGCCTAAAGAAGAAGGTTCAGACTAATTAACGTCTGCCCTTCTTCTTTTCTTCGCGTTCCCGAAGAATATCACTACGGTCTCTGAGCATATGTTTATGAATGACAGCATCACTGCCGAATGGTAGAAGTGTCATAGATTGTTCCAACTTACTAGCCAGGTCAGTAACGTTAGCTGATAGGATAGTGATGGGGAACGATTCGAATGGCAGATCTTGCTCCAAACGGTTGACTGCTTTTGTAACATCGTAAACTAATTGGTCAAAATCAATTTCTTCCGTGTATTTAGGGTAGTTAGCAAGGAAAGTCGGAAACTTTGTCATTGCTTTGTTAAGTGTACGGGATGCTCCTGGTTTATTGCCTCTACGCCAATGATACATTCCTGTCGCAAGGAGGATATAGGCTGTCAACGGGTGATCTTTATCGCTGTCAGGAATAGACTTCCAATACTCCTCCAGTACTTCGTGGCATTCAAAATAGTCTTGATTGCCATTGAAATAAACAATAAAATTTACGAATAGCGGATGATGATACGGATGCATGTAATCAGCCCTTTCCATAGTCTGAAAGATAGGTAGGTGTCACGAATGACATATCAAGTAAAATTAGAGGCTTTCGAAGGGCCACTAGATCTATTATTGCATTTAATCAACCGACTTGAAATTGATATATATGATATCCCGATGGCGGAACTGACAGCGCAGTACATAGAACACCTCCAAGCGATGCGAGTACTGCAATTAGATGAGTTAAGTGAATACCTCGTCCTCGCTGCGACGCTGATTGAAATTAAGAGCAAAATGCTTCTACCAGTCCACGAAGGAGATGAGTTTGATGACGACTTTGATTTTGACATGGAAGACGATCCACGTGACGAGTTAGTTGCGCGCCTGATTGAATACAAAAAATATAAAGATGCAGCAATTAGTCTGAAAGAGTCTGCAGATGAGCGATCCGGTCATTTTACCAAACCACCCGAAGATCTTACGGAGTTTGGTGAAATTGTGGCGAGTGAATCAGATGAAAGTTTGAACGTTTTCGATTTAATTGGCGCGTTTCAAAAGATGCTTAACAGAAAACGTTTGAAGGCACCTATGATAGCAAGTATATCTAAGACGGAAGTTTCTATCAGTGAAAAGATGGATGAAATTATGGCAATACTAGAAAAGGGCGGCGGGAAATGTGATTTCTACTCCTTATTCGACAAAGGCGAAACAACAGATCTTGTCGTAACTTTTTTATCGTTGCTTGAATTGATGAAACGGCGGGACATCATTGTCAATCAGGAAGGTAATTTTGACGATTTGACAGTATCGTACCGACGGGAGGATGAGTGAAATGGAATTTAAAGACCGTTTGCCTGGGATGATCGAAAGTTTTTTATTCATAGTAGGGGATGAAGGGTTAACGATTAAACAGTTAACATCTCTAGCTGAGCGTAAAGAATCAGAGGTTACTGAGGCAATTGACTGGCTACGTATGAGTTATGAAGAGCGCAAAGAGAGCGGCATTATGCTGAAGCAGTTTGGAGGGGCATATCGTCTTGTGACGAAAGCTGACTTCGCGGAAGATATAAAACGGTTGTTGGAAAATCCATCTCCGAAATCCATGACCCAGGCATCACTTGAAGTATTGGCAATTATCGCATATAGGCAACCTGTGACACGTGTTGAAATTGACGATCTTCGGGGTGTTAAATCCGAGGGACCTATCAATACGCTAATTGCCAAGGGACTCATAATGGAAAAAGGTCGATCGGAAGGAAGTGGACGAGCGATTCTCTTTGGCACAACAGACTTGTTCCTGGACCGTTTCGGTTTGGCATCACTAAATGGATTGCCACCCCTTTCGCAGGAAGAAGAAGGCGAGACAGTTGAAACAGACTTGTTCATGACAAAGTTCCAAGAAGCGTTTGCGATGGAAAATGATGGAGGAGGAAGCATTTCTTGAAACGGGCGATAATCGTTGTCCTATTTTTCACGTTACTAGTTGGCGGAGGTTTGAAAGAAGTCGCTGCGTCCGGCCAAGCATGGGCTGTTATTGACGCTGATACAGGCAGATTGTTGGAAGGTCATAATGAAAACGTTAGACTGCCGATAGCCAGTCTAACAAAAATCTGGACGGCTTTTACGTTCCTTGAAAGTGTTACAGAGCCCGGAGACGTCATAATTTCGCCACAAGCTGCTTCGGCCGAAGGTTCGTCCCTTTATTTACCGCAAGGGATGAAGATTGAAGCAGATGCCCTGCTAACTGGTCTAATGCTACGGTCAGGCAACGATGCAGCGCGTGCGTTAGCAGAACACGCGGGCGGTTCAATGGACGGCTTCGTGGACCTGATGAACGACAAGGCACTGTTGTATGGATTGAATGATACTGTCTTTTCGAATCCGTCAGGTCTGCATGATGAACGTCACTTGTCTACTGCATACGAAACAGCGCTCATGCTACATTATGCTATGGAAAATGACCAGTTTCGTACTATTGCTACCACAAAGAATTTTAGTTATCAGGGGGAGGTTCAAGCTTATAGCTGGCGTAACAAACACCGCCTCCTACATTCCGAATCGACTGCGATTGCAGGAAAGACTGGTTTTACAAAAGCCGCGGGCAGAACGCTTGCAACTTATTTCGAGAAAGATGGCAAAAACATCATCGTTGTCACTCTGAACGATGGTGACGACTGGAATACACATAAAAGTTTGGCCAATAACGTGTTTTCCTCATTCAAGTTGGTGACTGTCGCTAAAAAAGGGGTATATGATATTCTACCCGGTGTAGAAGCAGAACTGTCCAAGCCAATCCGTTTGTTATTGAAAAAAGGGGAGAAATCGAAACTATCAAATGTTATTATTATCCCCCGTGGAAAAAATGAAAAAAGTACAGGGCATTGGACCGTGTCACTCAGTAATGAGCCACTTATTACGACGGAAGTACTTATAAAACAATGAACTTGTTACCAATGGCAAAAAACACAGCAAACTTCAAGCGAATATTAATCGAAAATATGCAATTGTGACGGTTTGGGGAAGACTGACGCCATATAGGTCAGTCTTCTTTTCATTTGCTACAAAGTGTGACATAATTTTTTCAAAGGTAAGAAAGTATAAGTTTCTTGACATGGAACAGTGTCTAGACTTCAGGCGCCAGCCGCTTGGCTCATAAGCAATCCAGCTATGTGGCAAAGAGTGCCACGTCGCTGGATTGACTTATGACCATCGCGTCTAGCGGGCGCCTTCCGCTTTTCTTACAGAATGAAGATGGGGTGACTTAATGGAAAGATTACAGAAAGTGTTGGCACAAGCAGGCGTGGCATCACGTAGAAAATCAGAAACACTAATTGTTGCAGGAAAAGTGAAAGTGAACGGTGTCGTCGTAACAGAGCTTGGAACAAAGGTATCTAGTTCGGATCGTGTAGAAGTTGAAGGAGTTCAGCTTGTTAAAGAGACTTACGTCTATTTCTTATTATATAAACCAAGAGGAATCATTTCGACAGTGGATGACGAGAAAGGCAGGAAGACGGTGTTAGACCTATTCCCGCAAATCGAACAACGGATTTTTCCGGTTGGACGTCTAGACTATGATACATCCGGTGTTATTATCATGACGAATGATGGCGATTTCTCTTACTTAATGACACATCCGAAATTCGGTATTAAGAAAAAGTATATTGCAAAAGTAAAAGGAATCCCTAGTCGTGAAGCGTTGCGCAAACTTGAGACTGGAATTGACCTAGAAGACGGTAAAACTGCCCCTGCACATATAAAAATGCAGTCAGTAGATAAAAAAACTGAAACTGCGCTTATTGAGATTACAATACATGAAGGAAGAAATCGTCAAGTACGCCGTATGTTCGATGCAATTGGATGTCCGGTCCAAAAACTTCGCAGGGAATCATTTGGTAACGTAACAACTCACGGAATGAATGCTGGAGAAGCTCGGGAATTAACAAAACATGAAGTGAAACAGCTACGTGTACTCGCGGAAACAGGTAAAATAGGCTGATTGTGAGTCAATTGCGCCTCGATTTAATTGCGTCTAAATTTTGAATTGCGCTTGTAGCCGCAGGACGCGGCGAACTCAGGTTGCCTTCCCAAACTCCTTTCAAAATTTGTGACATCCGCCTGGGGCTTGCCGTAACTAGTAGGAGACTTCTACTGATTACGACAATTGTTCACAATCCCTTCAATTATGATGCGTTTATACAAAGGTCTATTTGTTATAATTAAAGGCAGAACTTATTTATTGTAAGGAGGCATTACGTATGGCTAAGGCGGATCAAAAGAAAACACGTCTTATTATAAGGACAATCGTCCTGTTACTTCTCGTCTCGGCAGTTGTCTATACAATCGCTTCAAAAGATAAAGTGAAGGTATTAGCAGTTGGAGATAAAGCACCCGATTTTGAGCTTGTCGATTTGGAAGGTAACAAACAACGACTTTCTGATTATAAAGGTGAGGGAGTTTTCTTGAATTTTTGGGGAACTTGGTGCGGACCATGTAAAAAAGAAATGCCATACATGGAAAATCAACATAAAGCATTCGAAGAAAAAGGTGTCAATATCCTTGCCATCAATATCGCAGAGTCTAATTTGAAGGTTGAAACGTTCAGAGACCAGTATGGCCTGTCTTTCCCAATCGCTATTGATAAAGATAAGAGCGTTAAGGAAGTCTATAATATAGTGCCACTTCCTACGACTTTCCTTATCAATAAAGACGGTAAAATCGAACAAATTATAACAAGGGAAATGTCTGAAAATGAGATAATTTCACTCATGGAAAGCATTCAACCCTAATAAGGAGTAAATCCAAAATGAGCAAAATCAAATGCCAGTGCGGTCATGATAATCCATTTGGCACAGTGCTTTGTGAGCGATGTGGTAGACCGCAGACTGAAGAAGCGAAAGAAAGCAAACTTGTCGACATGCGTTACGAAGGTGCGGCAAGAAGATCGCAGACATATAAACGGTCGATCATCGATAAAATATGGAATTTCTTTTCGAGTGTAAAAATTGGAATTAGTATTATCGTTGCCGTTCTCGCAACTGCTGCGATAGGCACTATTTTTCCGCAGAAACTGTATGTAGCCGCGTCAACTGAGGCGGAGTATGCGGCTTACTACGAACGGCTTTATGGATTGGCAGGCACGATTTATTACAAACTTGGTTTTCATGACATGTATAATAGCTGGTGGTTCATCACGTTGGTCGGGATGCTTGGAACTTCCATCATTATTGCCAGTGTCGACCGAGTTATACCGCTTTATAAATCATTGAAAAGGCAACGTACAAAACGCCATCCTTCATTCATGAAAAAACAACGAGTCTATGGTGAAGGACCGTCGGAAGACCCAGAAGCTGCACTTATAAAAGCTGAGGGGAAACTGAAGGAACTTCGTTACAATGTGAAAATCGAAGACGGAGCTTTGCTTGCAGAGAAAAACCGTTTTTCAAGATGGGGTCCGTACGTCAATCATTTAGGACTTATCATTTTTCTGTTTGGTATTCTACTGCGCGGTATCCCTGGGTTTTATGTTGATGAAACAATGTGGATTCGCGAAGGGGAAACACGCTCTATTCCAGGTGCAGAAGGTTATTATTTGGAAAGCAAAAATTTCATTATGGAAAACTACACGAAAGAGGAAGCTGATGAGGTATTCGGCGATGCGCTTGAACGTGTCGGCATGATTGCGAAAAACTATCAGACGGATGTCGCTCTATATCAGACACCTGAAGGCGGTCTTCCAGGATCTGATGAAATGGACTTCGTTAAAGAATACTCTATCATTGTTAATAAGCCATTGAAATTTGATGGATTCAACGTTTTCCAAATGGATTTTCGTTTAGATGAATTAAAATCGATGACATTCCAATTAACTGAAAAAGCTACGGAATCTTCACTTGGGGAGTTTACAGTCGATCTTACTAATCCGGAACGTGAATATGAACTTGATAATGGCGCGCGCGTTATTTTGAGCGATTATTATCCGGATTATGACGGGATTGAAGACGGAGAACCGAAATCGAAATCTCCAGTACCGAATAATCCAGCATTCATCTTTAAAATGGTGACCCCAGCCAAGCCGGACGGCGAGATGAGTTTCGTCGCCATCAAACAAACGCTTGAAACGGAAGTCAACGATTATAAGGTGAAATTCGTTAGTGCAGAAACCCGTGATATATCTGGGCTGACAGTACGCAAAGATAAAACATTATATCTCCTTTTACTAGGAGGAATTATCTTTATGATTGGTGTTTCGCAAGGATCTTATTGGAATCATCGACGAATCTGGATTCAAAAAGGACCTAATGGAGAGCTACTAGTTGCAGGACATACGAATAAAAACTGGTTCTCCTTGAAAAAAGAGTTAGATCAAGTGAAAGACGTTGCTAATTTACCGTCCTATGAAGACAGACAGGACAAGGAATCTATCTTGCGAGATAAGGAAGTGGACAAAGTATAATGGGACTTGCATCGTTAAGCGCTAACTTGCTGTTAGTTTCATTTATCGCTTACCTCGTCGCGACGCTATTTTTTGGCGGCGCGGTGAAAGGCGCTAAATCTGAAGCATCTTATAAAAATAACCGTTGGGGAAAAATTGCGATTACCATCACGGTCATCGGATTCATTACCCATGTAGGTTACTTCATCACACGCTGGATTGCATCAGGTCACGCACCAGTAAGTAATATGTTCGAATTTACGACTGCCTTTGGGATGATGCTCGTTGGGGCATTCATTCTTCTGTATTACTTATATAGAACACCATCACTCGGCTTGTTTGCTTTGCCGATTGCGATTATTATTATCGGCTATGCAAGTATGTTCCCGAAGGAAATTACACCACTTATTCCAGCACTGAAAAGTTACTGGTTGACAGTTCATGTAATTACAGCTGCACTTGGTGAATCGATCCTCGCGATTAGTGCCGTAGCTGGGTTAATCTATTTATTGAAGAATATCGATTTGACGAAAAAGTCGAAACAGCGGTTCTGGCTAGAGGCGGTTATTTTCACGCTTATCTTAGTAGTCGGTTTCGTATTATCTTCGTCAACGTTTAAATTGACTGGCTATGAAGCACATTTCACTTATATTGATAAAAATGAACAAGCTGCTAAAATTGAGTACAATTATCCACCACTTTTCGGTATGTCTGGCTATGAATCGCTAACACCGGACGCGATGACGCCTTGGGCTGAAATGCCACCAATCGTCAATGCGAAGACGCTGACGACGTTCGTCTGGTCAATCGCAAGCGGAATCATTCTCTACTTGATTCTTAGACTCATTTTCCGTCGTCCAATTGCGGCATTGTTGCAGCCATTCGCTAAAAAAGCGAATTCGCAACTAATGGATGAAATTGGATACCGTGCGGTTATGATTGGTTTCCCTATCTTTACACTAGGTGCTCTCATTTTCGCAATGATCTGGGCTCACGAAGCGTGGTCAAGGTTCTGGGGATGGGATCCAAAAGAAGTATGGGCCCTTATCACATGGTTATTCTATGCTGCATTCCTTCACGTGCGTTTATCACGCGGTTGGGATGGCGAAAAATCGGCATGGCTTGCGGTTATCGGTTTCGTCATCATTATGTTTAACCTGATTGCCGTGAATTTGATCATCGCAGGGTTGCATTCATACGCTTAAGCGAGAACTGCCTAGTAGTTATCTAACTACTAGGCAGTTTTTTTGTTTTATAAGTGAAAATAAAAATCCCCTTCAAATCTACTTCGGTGCTTAGTTTATGCTATACATTGGCTCAACATATATAAAGGGGGATTATAAGATTCGGTAATGTCAATGTGTTGTAACTTCGAGGTTTCAAGTCAAGTGCTTGGGGCCGTTTATGATCGGTTGGTAAGGGTATATGGTGGGTGTGTGTCGATTATGATCGGTTGGCAAGGTTATATGCTCGTTCGTACGCCGATTATGATCGGTTGCAAGGTTATGCTCGTTTGTGTGTCGTTTATGATTGGTTGCAAGGTTATATGCTCGTTCATGTGGGGTTTATGATCGGTAGTCAAGAGTATATGCTTGGTCATGCGTCGATTATGATCGGTTGGCGAAAGTATATGCTTGGTTGTGTGTTCACTTTTGATCTTACTAGACACCGGTTCGCCATTTTGAAGTTGCGCTTAAGAACGTCGCTACGGCTTTTCTGTTTCTTTTTTGCACAACGACTTGTACAATGAGGATAGTAGCTAGTTGAAAGGGGTAATCATTTATGGAAGAAAAAGTGACGTTGTTAGTAGTAGACGACGAGGAAAGAATCCGTCGTCTGTTAAATATGTATCTTACTCGTGAAGGGTATGAAGTCGAAGAGGCTGTCGATGGCGCGGATGCACTCGAAAAAGCGCTTGTGAATAACTATGATTGTATTTTACTCGATTTGATGATGCCTGAAAAAGATGGATTAGAAGTGCTAGAAGAACTAAGAGAAAAGAAAATTATGACGCCTGTCATGATGCTGACGGCAAAAGGCGAAGAGTCAGACAGAGTAACTGGTTTTGAGTCGGGTGCTGATGATTACATAGTGAAGCCTTTTAGTCCGCGTGAAGTTGTTCTGCGGGTTAAAGCAATTCTTAGAAGGTCTGTTACGTTTCCAGGTGCCGCTTCATCATCTACATCGAAGGACTTGGTCGTCTTCCCTCAATTAACGATAGATCACGATGCACACCGGGTTACAGCTGAAGGAGAAGAAGTTGGGCTGACGCCGAAAGAGTACGAATTGCTCTATTTTCTTGCGAAGTCGCCTGACAAAGTATTCGACAGAGAACAGCTGTTAAAAGAAGTGTGGCATTATGAATTTTTCGGAGATCTCCGTACTGTAGATACGCATGTCAAACGGCTACGTGAAAAGCTAAGCCGCGTTTCTGAACAAGCAGCAAAAATGATTGTTACTGTTTGGGGAGTCGGTTACAAGTTCGAGATTCCTAATGAATAGAATATGGAATTCAATTGTCGGGAAGCTATGGGCAACCATATTGCTTCTCGTTTCTTTTGTATTATTTATTGTTACTGCCTTGCTCCTTGAATTCCTAGATGACTTCCATACACAACAGGCTGAGGAATCATTGCGAAGGGAAGCAACAACGATCGGGAAAATTGTTAATGATCACGAAAGTCAAACTTCGATGAACTTGATTATTGATGACATTCTTGACGACGAAACGAATGCGATGATTGTCGATACCAATGGGGAAGTTACGCATTCATTCCATAAAGGATTGAACAAGGATAGAATAGAAAATAAAGTGCTCTATGAATCCATGTTTTACGCCGCTGAAAAGAATAATAAACAAGTTGTAAAAGAGATGATCTTACCTTCGATTAATGAAGAGAATGTCATGGAACAATACCTTGTTCTATCCTATCCACTTGAAAAAGGAGAGCAACTCGGTAGCTCAGTTATCATTTATCAAAGCCTTGAAGCCGTCCATAGGACAACAGAAAGTACTACACGTATCGTATTCTTATCAGCATTTATTGCCTTTATTTTAACAACATTTTTCGCCTTTTTCCTGTCAACAAGAATTACTTCCCCTTTACGTGGATTGAGGCAGGCGGCATTTGAATTATCGAAAGGGAATTTCGATACAAGATTGCCTGTAATGCAAAATGATGAAATTGGCCAGCTTGCAACTGCATTCAATCAGATGGGTAGACAGCTTAAATACCACGTTGAACTTATTAATCAGGATAAAGAGCAGCTTTCAAGCATCCTTACATCGATGACTGATGCTGTCATTACATTTAATCGAGATTATACAATCCTGCTAAGTAATCCACAAGCTGAACAGTTATTGCAGAATTGGTATTTTAAAAATGGCGCACAAGAGGGTAACCATCATATCCCACCGGCGATTTTTCATATGCTTGAACATGTTATTACGTTCGCTGAGGAAGTTGAAGATGAATTAGAATTAGGTGGACAGTTTTATGGAATCTCTATTAGCCCGTTGTATAGCGGAAATAGTATTCGTGGGGCAGTTGCTGTCTTACGTGATATGACAGATCAGCATAAGCTTGAGAAACTTAGATCCGACTTCATAGCAAACGTATCTCATGAACTTCGGACACCGATATCTATGTTGCAGGGGTATAGTGAAGCCATTATTGATGGAGTTATAACAAGTGATGAAGAGCGCGACGAAATGGTACAGATCATACACGATGAATCGAAAAGGATGGGCCGACTTGTGACGGATCTTCTCGATCTCGCAAGGATGGAATCAGGACATATGCGACTTTACAAAGACGATCTATCGATGATTCCTTTTCTCGACCGGATAGTCAATAAATTCATGCAAGTTGCGCGTGAAGCAAATGTCGATTTGACTTTCGAATTCTTGGAAGATACAGTACTCATTTCAAATGTAGATGAAGACCGTATGGAGCAAGTATTGACGAATTTAATAGACAATGCAATCCGCCATACACCTGATGGGGGAAGTGTTAAACTCGGAATACAAAAACAAGTTGATATGATTGAAATAACAGTGACGGATACAGGTGTTGGAATTCCGCAAGAGGATTTACCGTATATCTTCGAACGATTTTACAAAGCAGATAAAGCGAGAACTAGAGGAAAAGGCGGAACAGGTCTTGGTCTCGCCATCGCCAAAAGTATTATCGACTCTCATGGTGGCAAAATCGCTGCAACAAAAGGTGACACTGAAGGAACAATTTTCAGTTGTATATTGCCTTTAAAAAAGATGTAACTTAATAGCTTGAAATACGACTAATTGATAGAACGGGGGAATTTCATGGACGACTCCGTTTTCCATCGGCTTTACGAACAGTACCATCAGGATGTGTTCAAGTTTCTTATCTATTTGACGAGAGACCGTGACCATGCTGAGGACCTCATGCATGAAGTCTATGTGAGGGTACTGCGTGCTTACGCCGGTTTTGAGGGGAAAAGTTCCGAGAAGACATGGCTCTTTTCAATTGCTAAAAATGTAGCAATCGACCATTTCAGGAAAAATACAGTTCGTAAAAAGCATCTGTTCGATAAATTCGACTGGGAAAAGAGCGAACTCGTATCGACAGGTATCCTGCCGGAAGAAATCGTAGCACTCAGTGAAGAGATGCAAGAGCTGCTGCAAGCACTTAATACATGTACTGGTGATCAGAAAATGGTTATCATCATGCGCTATTTCCAAGATCTTTCCATAGCTGAAACAGCCGAAATTCTTAGCTGGACAGAAGGCAAAGTGAAGACAACACAACATAGGGCGATCAAAGCATTACAAAAGAAATTGAATGCTCTTCCGACAGAAGGGGGGAAACTAGATGACCCACAAAGATTGGAACGACAACAAGATTGAAAAACTCCTCGGTGATGTGCCTGACATATCAGATAATCGTCAAATGTCGGAAATACTGGCACGGCTGAAGCAAGATGAACGGCTGAACACGCCTCACCGTAAAAAATCAAAGAAATGGATGCCAGCACTTGTCGCTGTTGCTGCTTTGCTTGTTATCGGCCTGTTGGTTCCTTCTATGTTTGGTGAAAATGAATTATCAATGAAGGACCAAAGTACCGACCATAAAATGATGCAGAGTGAGGACGCCGAACCTTCTGCAAGAGGTGCGAGTTTGGAAAATGAATCGATTACGGATGAAGAAGCGGAAATGGGCACAATGGATGGATTTTCTACTAGGATGGCATCTGAAACAGGGAGGACACACCATTTTGCTGTCTACTCCGAAGACGTTACCGATAGTACACTATTCCATTTAGGTCTTGCAGGTGATCAAGCTTTAAGCATTGCCGTTACATTTATCATTCCGAACAGTCAAATCAATGAGGATATTGGTTTCTTGGAGCCATCGAGTTATGATTTGTACAAAAAGTATGCGGATCGTCTCGATGAAAGTGCACTAGGTTTTCAAGAGTATCATCCTTATAAAGGCAACATCGCCGCAGAGGATCATGTAATTATCCACCAGCTACCGCAACGTCATGGTTATGACATAGGTTCGGGATCGATGGAAGTCTATCTCGACTCTTTACAAGATACGTTTTACGGTTATCAGGAGGTCCGATTTGAGAACGAGGATGGAACTGCGACCATGTTCTCTGAAGTAGGTCAACCGAGCACACCGTTGATTTTGAAAAGTGGTCGTAATCATTTGAATTACTATATGTTTGAACAACAAGATGGACAGCAGTTTCTTACATCGAACTTTTCCCAACCGCAGCCATCGTTGAACGAGGCATTACAGCAAATGAAAGTGAAGCCGAATGATGTTTTCAAGCCAGTCATTCCAAGTACTTTAAATTTTGAAGTAAAGGCAGATGACAAATTGACGACCATCAAATTCACACAACCACTGGATTTGGACGCGATGGAGCCGGAAAAAGCGATGCAAATGGTTGAGGGCATGCTCCTGACAGCAGCTGATTTTGGTGAACAGCTTCAATTCGAAAATGTCGTTCAAGAAGAATGGAACGGTTTTAACTTCAGCCAGCCTTTACCGGTACCGGTTGGATCTAATCCACTTCCACTTATATTGAAGTAAATAGAAAGACCTTTGTAAACAGCCTTGTTTACAAAGGTCTTTTTTTTGTATACAATAAGGTTGTAACAAAATATTGATTCATCTTCGGGGCAGGGTGTAATTCCCGACCGGCGGTAAAGGAAAGTCACTTTCCAAGCCCGCGAGCTTAACAGCTGATACCGGTGTAATTCCGGAGCCGACAGTATAGTCTGGATGGGAGAAGGTGAAGGTGCGGCCATCTTTTTGTGTTGTCTACAAAAAGAGGTGCTTATTTAAATGTGGGTTAAAAGAGAAAGAAACAGTCTCTTTTCTACTCTCTATTTGAGTATACCTTTCAAATCCCTCGAGCTTATTTGCTTTTGGGATTTTTTGTCGACATAAACAAGGTGGAACGGCCTTTCCTCTTTTGAAGTGAATCGCAAAAGGAGAGAGGAACAAATGAATAACAAAAAGTTGCGAAAGATGATTCTCATCGCGATGTTAGGGAGTATTGCAACTGTTTTGATGCAGTTTAACTTCCCATTACCTGCACTACCTGGATTCCTGAAAATTGATTTCAGTGAGATTCCAGCGGTTTTGGCAATAATGACGATGGGACCTGTAGCAGGTATTGCGGTCGAACTGCTTAAAAATATAATGCACTGGTTCATGTCAGGTAGCCCGACAGGTGTTCCTGTTGGTGAAATTGCAAACTTTGCAACAGGCGTGCTTTTCATAATGCCGATTTATTTTATCTTTAATAAATTTAAAACATCTATTGGTCTAGCGGGAGGCCTCATTGCTGGAACTGTCTCGATGGCTATTGGCATGAGTGTCTTGAATTACCTACTGTTTTTACCAATGTATACGTATTTCATGAATTTCCCAGCCATGGCAGGGAATGAGTTAGCTACTTTTATTGTTTTAGGAGTTCTACCATTTAACTTGATCAAGGGAATTATGCTAATGATTATTTCCATGCTGCTTTTCAAGAGTATGAAAAAATGGATTGCACAACAGCGTACCCAATTAACTTCATAATATAAAAAAAGGTCGTCCCGGGATTTTCCAGGACGACCTTTCCACGTTCGATTTATCTAGCTTCGTGACAGTGGTCTCTCAGCCAATTGGTAGAGCCACTCACGAGTCTTTAACACTATTGTAGAGTAACGTCTGTCTGGAAGCCAGCACGACAAGTTGTCGTAGTTTTAAAGCGACTTCTGTTATCGACAGCGCTTGCCTAGTTAATCTTCGTATTTAAGTGCATCGCCATCAAATGGTGCGTCGGCGGTTTTGATAGAATCGGTTGGGCAGCCATCGAAAGCGTCTTCTAGGTCTTCCATCAGTTCTTCTGGAACTTCAGCTGTTCCCATGTTATCATCGAGGATAACATAAGCAATTCCTTCATCATCATAATCGTATATATCCGGGGCAGCAGCTCCACACGCACCACACGCTATACATGTATCCTGATCAACGATTGTATATTTAGGCATAGTCTTTCTCTCCTCTTTTCTCCGTACAAACAATTTACTTCACCTTTCATTCTAATGATGTTGACAAGAGTTTTCAACAAAAAACATTTGTTAATCGGAGGAATTCAAAATGAAACTATCTTCAATACTATTAACCATCATAGGCAGAATAGACGGTGAACGAACAATCTATGCGGGACTTCACCTATTACGCGGCAAACGATCGGGACAAACACTGCAAGATGTTGAATACTACGGTTTGAAGGAATTCTTTGGTATTGTACCAAAACTGACAGCTGAACGATTCGATGAGGCGGCTAAACAGTTAAGTGATAGGGGTTTCATCTCAACAATGGATGATTCTTTCGTCAAACTGACGGAGCAAGGTCGCGTGGAAGTTGGCAAATTACCGTCCTACCGATTTAACGGCTGGGATTATAGAGGAAGGGAAATGATTTTTTTCGGAAGGTTATCGCTTGTTGTGCAGACGGTTTCGAATTTCAAAGCAAAGGAAAAATCGTTTATGCCCGCTCAAAAAGACCGTGATATTCAAACTTTTGTTAAAATGCTACTACATAATCAGCGAATCAGTGATCCAGTATTTGCTAAAGGCGTCAGCGAAGAAATTCGGCTATGTATTACTCGAAGTGAAATGGATGAAAGACAAAAAACAATTATCACTCATCGCTTAAGTGGTTTCGGACTGACAGGCTGGACATGGGATCAGTTAGCAGATAATTTGAAACTAAATCCATTCGATATCCGTCTACTATTTATAGAAGGTCTACATATGATGCTTGCTGTCATTATTCTGTCTCCTGATTTGCCTTTTTTGCGAAAAATAGCTGAAAGCGTCAAGGTTTCGACATATTTGACGGATTCCTCTGTAAAAACGAAGCAACTTTTTGATCGTGGCTTTTCTCTTGAAGAAATTGCGATGGCGCGCAACTTGAAACAGAGTACAATTGAAGATCATTTTGTAGAAATGTCTATTAATGATACAGAATTTCCGCTAACACAGTTTGTTTCTGAGGAAGATGCAGAAGCAGTAGCTGGAAAAGTGAAGGAAATTGGAACCCGTAGACTTCGCTTGCTGAAATCTGAATTCGAAACGCTTTCCTATTTTCAACTTCGTCTCATCTTAGGTGCGCGGACGGGAGGGGGCAACTAATGGCTATTCACAAATTATTAAAAGAGAGATTCGGTTTTGATCAATTCAGGGCAGGACAAGAAGATGTCATTCGAGATGTGATTGCGGGCAAGGACACGATTGCAATTTTACCTACAGGTATAGGGAAGTCACTTTGCTACCAATTACCTGCCTATGTACTTGAAGGTACTGTCTTAATCGTTTCACCACTCGTTGCGTTGATGGAAGACCAGGTGGCAATCATGAAAAGGAACGGTGAAAAAAGGGTTGTTGCGTTAAACTCATTTCTTTCTTATTCGGAGAAAAACAGAATAATGGGGGAATTAGGCAGCTATAAATTCATTTTTATATCACCTGAAATGTTGTTGCAAAAAAATGTGACTGCTCATTTTCGTAACATTCAGTTGTCGTTAATTGTTGTTGATGAGGCTCATTGTATTTCTCAATGGGGATTTGATTTTAGACCAGAATATTTGAGGCTAGGAGAATTTTTTGAAGGATTGAATCGACCAGGTATTTTGGCTCTTACCGCAACGGCCGATGATAAAGTAAAGGCTGATATTTGCAGGTATCTGCAACTTCAAATGCCTGCAATTCATCAACATTCGTTGGACCGCCCTAATATTTCTTATTCAATTGTCAAAGTTGATAATGGGATGATGAAAACGGAGTGGATTAAGAATCGTATAGTAACGACGGCGGGTCCTGGAATCATTTATGTGGCATCGCGAAAGCGGGCTGATGAACTATCTCAGCTTCTTCAGCTGGAGGGTGTTTCTGTGGCATCTTATCACGCCGGCAAAGAGCAAGAAGATCGAGCGTTCATTCAGGAACAATTTATCACTGGTGAAATTAGCTGGATATGTGCTACAAATGCGTTTGGAATGGGTATACATAAAGACGATATCCGTCAAGTGATCCATGAACATGTACCTCAAGCTATCGCAAGTTACATTCAGGAAGTGGGGCGTGCGGGACGTGATGGTGATTTAGCGGCAGCGACGTTACTTTTTTCGTCCGATGACGAAGGAAGAACGCGTTTCATTATCCAAGACGATCTCCCTCAAGAATGGGAAATCAAGCACTATAAAAGTCTTCTCGTAGAGAACTATCCGCCTGCTGAAGCAGCTGAACTGGCACGGATTAGCGAAACAGGAAAACGTGTCATAGACTACTACATCGAACGGATGCCGATTGAAGATGTCATTATTCGTATGTCTGAATTGATACGTGAAAAAGAAGCGCAACTACAGACGATGCTTCGATTAGTTCATTCTGAAAGATGTATTCGGGAAGAGATTTTAGGTTTTTTCGGCGAGGCATGTGGAATGAAACCGAAGTTTTGCTGTTCGGTTTGTGGAACAGCGGATGGTCTAAAGCTTGATGTACAAAAAACAATCGTGTTGGATAAACGAATGGTGGATTGGGAGGAAAGGTTGACGGGGCTTCTTGGATAAGAAACCTGTTGTCCATTTAACTTCATTCTGAAGAACTATGCCTGATGACTCGTGGAACAAGGAAAGTTGCAGTTCAATCGCCCCTCTGAGTAACCAATATCCTGTTGGTGCAAATACAGCAAGGTGTATTTGATTTTTACGACAAAATTCGTCATAATGAAAGAATAGCACGATGTGATAGGAGAATGTAGCGATGAAAAATGATGATTATAAGACTGACTTTGAAGAGCACAGGAAGGAAATCGGTCTAGACGATGGTCATGAGGTTAGCAAGCTTCCATCGCGTAGCGAATTGCATAGGAAAGGTCGTAAACCTAAAAAGAAATCCAGCCATACGATGATTAATGTTATTCTTGGGTTATTCACACTTATTCCGGTACTCATTTTAGTGTATATTATTTCCGATTTTTATACTCCGGGTGATCGTACGTCAGCAAAAGGTGGGGAAACCGGCACGCTCTTTGAAATGAACAGTGAAAAGCCAGTTGAAAAAACTGCTGATGCTGATAAAGACGATGAAAAAAAAGCAACTAGTAATGAGGACGAAAAGAGTGCTGTGAAAACTGAAGCTGAAGCAAAAGTTGAGGAGAAGCCAGTATCTAAACCAGTAGTGAATGTCAATCCAACACCAGAAAAGAAACCAGAAGTAAAAGTAGAAACGAAGCCGGAGAAGAAACCGGAAGTAAAACCGGAGTCTAAACCAGTAGCAAAAACGCATACGGTTGGTAGTAATGAAAACCTTTATCGTATTTCTTTGAAATATTATGGTAACGGTGGAGGCGTCGAAAAAATCAAAAGCGCAAACGGCTTAACATCGAATGAAATTGGGGTTGGACAGAGACTTGTCATTCCTTGAGGAATAGCAGTATGAAAAAGGCGAAGTATAGATTCTTTGCCTTTTTCTTATGATAATAGGGAAATCTGGGTTTTTTGACACGGAACTGTGTCAAGCTCCAAGCGCCAGACGTTCGGGTCATAAGTGAGCCCGGCTAATCGGCAAAAGAATGCCGCTTCGCCGGTCCGCCCTAAGCCTGTCGCATCTACATGGCACTTTGCGCTTATCTTATGAAGGGTGGGCATGATTACGGTTAATAAAATGATATGGTCATCTGTTTCGCTGATGATTGGATTTTTAATATATATGTTTATGAGTGCTAGAAGAAGGAATGTTATTTACCATAATATGAATGTTGCGTCTGATAGTCAGGCTGACAAAAAAATGTCGGTATTTTTCATTTCAGATATCCATCGGCGTAAAATCGATGATAAATTGCTAGCGAAAGTTCAATCTGCCCATGATATCGATATTGTTATCATTGGCGGTGATCTAGCTGAAAGAGGAGTACCACTAGTACGGATAGCTGAAAATATCCGTAAGTTAGCGCAATTGGGACCGTTATTTTATGTTTGGGGTAATAATGACCGTGAAGTTGGAGAAGAAGAAATGCGAGAGATTATTACTCGTTATGGCGGGAAAATCCTTGACAACGAAAGTAGTGTTATTCCTGGACATCCGCGTTGGGGTATAGCTGGAACGGACGATCCGTCAAGTCGAAATGTCGATATTGACTCGACCCTCCGTGTTGTCAGTCAGTATGACAATGTTATTTTGGTCACGCATACGCCTTCGCTTTTTAGGAAAGTGGAGCAGTTATATGAGCCTCGATTGATGCTTGCGGGGCACACACATGGCGGACAAATTCGAATCGGGAAATACGGTCTACAGGAAAAAGGATCGTTCCGATTGAAGAAGGGTAGAGCGAAGCTAATCAGTAATGGATACGGCACGTCTACGTTGCCACTGAGGCTTGGTGCGGCGCCTGAATGTCACGTCATCGTCATAAATTATGGAGAAGTGTACTAAAGGAGTGTATTAAATAAAATGATACAAAAAGATGTAATAGTGGTAGGGGGAGGTCCATGTGGCCTGTCAGCAGCAATAGAACTGCAAAAACAGGGACTGGATGTTCTTGTTATCGAAAAGGGCAATATAGTCAATTCGATTTATCATTATCCGACGCATCAGACGTTTTTCAGTTCAAGTATGAAGTTGTCTATAGGGGATATTCCATTTATCACGGCTATAGATAGACCGAAGCGGAATGACGCACTTGTTTATTACCGGAAAGTTGCGGAACTGAAAGAAATTCCTATCAATAGTTTTGAAAAGGTAGTTGATGTTGCGAAAATAAGTACGGGATTCCATGTTTTGACGGATAAAGACGAGTATTTAGCAACTAATGTGGTAATCGCGACTGGCTACTACGACAATCCAAATCATCTCGGTATTGAAGGGGAGGACCTCCCGAATGTCTTCCACTATTTTGAAGAGGCACATCCTTACTTCAGAAAAAAAGTGGTTGTAATTGGAGGAAAGAACTCTTCCATCGATGCTGCTCTCGAATTGGAACGTGCTGGGGCACTGGTTTCAGTTGTTTACCGCGGTTCCGATTATTCACCAAGTGTTAAGCCCTGGATTTTACCTGGTTTCGATAGCCTTGTTCGTAGTGGTGAAATTGCCATGCATTTTAATGCGGATGTTGTCAAAATCACGGATGTTTCCGTCACGATTGATATCGCAGGGGAATTGTTTGACATTGAAAATGATTATGTCTTCGCAATGATTGGCTATCATCCCGATCACACTTTCCTAAAAAAGGTTGGTATTTCGATTGAAGAAGAAAGCGGTCGCCCTTCTTTTGACGAAGAAACAATGGAAACGAATGTCGAAGGGCTCTTTATTGCAGGTGTTATTGCTGCGGGGAATAATGCCAATGAGATTTTCATCGAAAATGGTAAGTTTCATGGTGAAATAATTGCGCGTACGATTGATGCAAAACAAAATAGTATAAAATAAAAGCTACCCTTCAATCTAGGAAAACAGGTTGAAGGGCAGCTTTTTGACATTTACATCTACAACAATTTTACTTCGTACAAAGTTCGAGTAATAGTTTTAAGCGTGCTTTCTGGCCACTGAGCCCGTGTTCAAAGCGCACACCCATATCTTTCAGCATCTTACCTCCGCCTTCATACGCATAAATATCCTGTGCAATCCCATTGAAGCATCGGGAAACTAGGATGACTGGAAGACCTTCAGAAAGTAGACGTCTGATTCCGCCGACCACATAAGGTGGGACGTTCCCTTGTCCTAGTCCTTCAAGTACGACACCGTCATAGCCAAGAGAAGATATCGAAACAAGCAAGTCGGATTCCATTCCCGCATAGATTTTAAACATGGCTACTTTTTTGTTGATGGACACGACAGGGAGATAGGTTCTTGATAATGGTGCATGGTGGAAATGAATGGCTGACTTCGTTACAATGCCGATGGGTCCATATTGCGGACTTTGAAAAGTAGAGACACTGCTGCTATGTGTTTTCGTCACATTCGTCGCTGTGTGGATTTCATCATTAAGTACGACGAGTACCCCTTTATCGTTTGCGTCGTCTGCTGCGGCAACTCTGACAGCTGACATCAGGTTATAGACGCCGTCCGATCCAATTTCATTGGAAGAACGCATTGCACCCGTCAATACAATTGGGATATTGAAATTTGTTGAGAGTTCAAGGAAATACGCTGTCTCTTCAAGCGTGTCTGTGCCATGTGTAATGACAATACCATCAAAGGAATTATTCTCCGTCAGACGGGAGATCAGCTCTTTGAGTTCAAGCATTCGTGCTGGTGTAATATGTGGAGAAGGTAAATTAAAAGCTTCCACTTCTGTTATGTTGGCGAATTGCTGGATGTTGTCTATTTCTAATGCGAGAGGATTTGCAGCACTTAACATTACTCCGCCGGTTTTGGTATCCAGTTCCATTGAGATCGTACCGCCTGTATGAACAAGCAGAATGTTTTTCTTCATAGTAGTTCCTCCTGTTTAAGGGAAATCATGGTATAATAAAGCAAAATGGGGGCCGGCCGATGTTCATATTGTTCACTGTAGCGATTGCGCCGGGATTGGCGCTCTTTAGCTATTTTTATTTGAGAAAACAGATTGCGAAAGAACCATCACTTACATTATTTCATACATTCATATACGGCGCTATCATGACTTTTCCGATAATGTTTATCCAACACGTATTTGAAGAGGAAAACATCTTCTCCCACTTTTTCATTCGGAATGTTATTTTTACAAGTGGACTTGAGGAGTTCTTTAAATGGCTCATCCTGTTGCTTGCCATTTATAGGCATGTTGAATTTGAAGATGCATACGATGGGATCTTATATGGTGCCAGCGTGTCATTAGGTTTTGCGACGGTTGAAAATATTATTTATCTACTTACATTTGGAGCGGACACCGCATTTCTTCGGGCTTTATTGCCGGTTTCCAGTCATGCACTATTCGGTGTAGTAATGGGCTATTATTTTGGCCGAGCAAAATTTGCAGTAGAATCAAACATCAATATGTATTTGTTTCTAGCATTCCTTGCCCCATATAGTCTTCACTTCATCTATAATGGCATCCTCGCTGTAGATAATCTCTGGCTCTATCTGATTATACCTTTCATGCTGTTTCTTTGGTGGTTTGGCTTAACTAGAGTTAAATATGCACATACGTTCGCAATGCAGCAATTCAGACGCAAAGCACGAACAAACACAAAATGATTCAGCTTTTGCTGGATCATTTTTTATTTGTTAATAATATTGCTGATTTTGGACAAACTATAGAAAAAGGAGGAATGAAAGTGAAAAAACTGGTCATCCGTATGATAACAATCATCTTGCTCCTTGGATGTGCTTATGCAACCTCACCTGTCCAAATAAAAGCATTCAGTTCCCAAAATGTCGCACGCGGCGCATTTGGAGATGATGTAATCGAGCTGCAGTCGAGACTTCAGTATATTGGTTATTACACTGGGACGATTGATGGAACATTTGGCTATGGAACCTATTGGGCATTGCGCAATTTCCAAGAGAAGTATGGACTTCCGGTAGACGGAATTGCAGGATTGAAGACTCGGAAAAAATTGGTGGATGCATCACAGTATGATGAGAAGTTCGTAAAAGATAATTTGAATAAAGGGAATAAGTTCACGTATTACGGAAGTAAACCGCTTGCATCTCAGGTAGGTCAAGGAGCGGGTAAAACGGAAAATATCCAATTGCCAGCAAAATATTCGGATCAGGATCTTAAGCTGATGGCGAATGCTGTCTATGGTGAGGCAAGAGGAGAACCGTACGAAGGGCAAGTTGCAGTAGCTGCAGTCATATTGAACCGGGTTGAACATCCAGATTTTCCAGATACAGTTGGCGGTGTCATCTTTCAACCGCTTGCTTTCACAGCGGTCGCTGACGGGCAAATTTGGCTAACACCGAACGAACGGGCAAAAGAAGCCGTTCTCGATGCTATTAATGGATGGGATCCTTCCGAAAATGCAATTTACTACTTCAATCCAATTACAGCGACGAGCAAGTGGATTTGGTCACGACCTCAAATTAAAAAAATTGGTTTGCATATATTTGCCAATTAATCAATACGGAAAAGTATTGAAAACTAGTGATAAAGGAGGGGAGGCGGAATTTTCCGGAAACAACGAAAGTTTCCGGCGATATTTTGCCGAAATATGAAAAAAATGATTTTTGTATTAGTGTACTCAATAGCAGCACTTTCAATCTTTTCTTACGGTAAAGCAGCTGAAAATGAACAATTATCTATCGCACTAAGTGGACAATACGCCAGTAAAATGACAGATGCATCGGAGAAACTGGAAGAATTGGATAATGCGGTGAAAAAGACTTTATTATTTAATGAGGCGGATGGATCCTCAAAAGCGCGAGATGACATTTGGCGTCTGTCATCCGATATTAAAAACTCTGTTTCTTCATTACCGATGGATCCAAGCTTTTCAACATCGTGGTTGAATTATCTTGGACGTCTTGGTAATTATGCCAAGGAAGCAACTCGTGTAGCCGATAACGTCGAATATCACCGGGTTATGGAGCTGGCTTCTAAGAACCTTCGCTCAATGGCGGATGAGTGGCAAGTGGCAACTGCGGGCATGGTAAGTGGGAATTTATCGATAGACGGTTGGAAAAAGAGATTGGATGTTGCTGATTCAGGCCATGATTGGACCGCTATGGGTACTAGTGTTAAACAGTATACGGAGAGTGATTTCCCACTGACAGCAAGTGAGTCTGATTCTATGAAGAAAAAAGATTTGAAAAATATTGCGGATCCTGAAGTGACTCGTGAAGAGGCCATAGCTGAGTTCAAAAAACTTTTTCCACACCTATCTAATGAGACTATCGGTGTAGAAATGAGTCAACCAGGCTCACCTTATCCGTTTTATCACATTCGTTTTGCCGAAGCTGAGTCAGTCGGTTATATTGATATCACGGAAAAAGGGGGGCATGTCCTTTCATTCCTTACAGAAAGGCCATTTGGCAAGGAGATTCAGCCGTTTGACGAACTTAAAAAGAAAGCAGAGACGTTTTTAAAAGATGCAGGTTATAAGGACCTTGTTTACGAGGAAGCAAGGGAAAATAATACGGCTTGGCATATGGTATTTGTCAGAGTAGAACCGGAATATGGAGCGAAAGTATTTTCAGATGTAATCCATTTAAAGATTGCAAAAGATAATGCGGGCATCGTTGGTCTGGATGCTTCCGAGTATATTCGGAAAGAGAAGACTGAACGACAGCCGATCACGAAGAAGAATTGGAAGACATTTTTCCATTCGGGCGTCGAAATTGTCAAAGAAGAATATGCATATGTTGAAAATGATCGGTTAGAACAAAGGCTAACGCACTATTTGACAGTTACGATAAATGAGAATGGGCAAATAGGCACATATGCAGTAATCGTCGATACGGAGACCTCTGAAGTGATCAAAACCGAGAAATTACAGTAAAATGAAGTGTAAATAGTCATTGGAATTTCCATCCCGTCATGACATAATAGTATCTATGAATAGCGACACGCGCCGATAGCGCCTGAAGCTAGACCATATGACATAGGGATGGCGGGTGCTTTAATATGCTACTTTCGGTTGGGACGATTATTGTTATCGATAAAGACTTTACAAAAGATAGCGAAAAGTTCAAAAGTAAAGTGGTTGATATAGGAGACGGTTTCGTAATGATTGACTACCCAAGCCATATTGAGACGGGACGGACAGCATTTTTTATGGATGGCACGCAGTTGCACGTTACATTCATAGATAGTATGAAAATGTCTTATGCTTTCCGGACTGAAGTGAGCGGCCGCCTTAATAAGGGAATTCCAATGATTAAATTATCCTATCCTGGTGATGAACAGCTTATCAAGATTCAACGACGTGAATTTGTACGGGTAGAATCAGCAATTGATATTGCTGTTGAGAAAGATGGACGCTTCAGCCAGTTTGTGGCGGCAGACCTTAGCGCAGGCGGAGTCGCGCTAACTCTCCTTAACCCCGACACTTTCAAAGAAGACGAGCTGTTATCGCTGACCATCGTGCTACCTTTCATGAACCGTGAAATTAAATATGTCAAAGCTGATGCACGGGTTATAAGGGTTTTTGAGAAAGATGGCAGACTAATTGCCTCATTACAATTTGAGACAATCAATCAAGTTGAGCGTCAATACGTTATCCGATTCTGTTTTGAACGGCAGTTGCAAATGAGAAATGAAAAATAGAATTTAGTTGGGGAGAGTCTGTGTGAATGAGACTTTTCCCTTTTTAATTGCCCAAACTCCAGCCAGTTAACCAAGGCGCTTACGCTCTTCTTGGTGTCTAGACTCCAGGCGCCTAGACCCTCGAGTCGCTTCAGTCCTTAAGTTAAAGGCAAAAAGCGCCTTTATCTTAAGGCCCTCCAGCGCTTTTCGGGTCTACCAAGGCGCTTACGCTCTTCTTATGATACAATATTGTCTAATTGACTACGGGGGTAGATGAAATGGCATTAGAGATAAAAATCGCGATTGATGGTCCGGCTGCGGCTGGAAAAAGTACAATTGCTAAAATCACAGCTGAAAAATTGGGCTATACGTATATCGACACAGGTGCTATGTACCGCGCACTAACGCATAAAGCGTTAGTTCACAACATAAATACTAGGAATGGACAAGAACTTGAAAAGTTATTGGAAGAGACGGAGATAGTTCTTAGGCCATCAATAAACGGCCAAGCGGTCATTGTAGATGGTAAAGACGTAACAGAAGACATCCGTTCACAATTAGTGACGGCTTCTGTATCCTCTGTCGCTACTCATATGGGTGTCCGTCAGCTGATGGTTGATAAACAGCGGATTCTAGCTATAGGTGCAGGTGTTGTAATGGACGGGCGCGATATCGGGACGGCTGTCCTGCCGGATGCGGAACTAAAGATTTTCATGACAGCCTCTGTTGAGGAGAGAGCGATGAGACGTCATATTGAAAACGAAAAACGTGGCTTCACAACGTCTCTTGAACAATTGAAAGCTGAAATTGCTGAACGTGATCGCGCGGATAGTGAAAGAGAAGTGTCTCCACTCAGACAAGCGGAAGATGCTGTTCTTATCGATACGACTTCGATGTCAATTACAGATGTGGCGGAAAAAATCAGTGAACTTGCAGAAAAGAGGATGAACTTATGAACTTATATCCACTTGGTAAAATGCTCTGCAGTGCAATATTTTATCCGTTATATCGCATTAAAGTAATTGGTGCGGAGAACTTCCCGAAAGAAGGGGGTGTTCTGCTTTGCACGAATCACATCGATAATGTCGATCCTCCGGTTGTCGGTAGTACTTGTCCTAGGCCTGTTCACTTCATGGCAAAAGAAGAGTTATTCAAAATGCCATTGCTAAAAAGTATTCTTCCGCAAGTGAATGCATATCCTGTGAAACGGGGTATGAGTGACAGGGAAGCATTCCGGAATACATTGAAAATCCTTAAATCGGGAAAAGTTGTCGGGATGTTTCCAGAAGGAACGAGAAGTAAGACGGGGGAACTTGGTAAAGGGCTTGCAGGCGCAGGATTCTTCGCGCTGAAGGGTGGCGATGCGGTCGTTATGCCTTGTGCAATTATAGGGCCTTACAAAGTGTTTAGAAGATTGAAAGTTGTCTATGGTAAACCGTTAGATCTGACAACTTATCGTGAAAGTCGGACTTCAGCTGAAGACATGACAGAGATCATCATGAGTGAAATTCAAAAACTTATCGAACAAAATAAATAAGATAAGGGTAATTTTTTGTTATTTTGAATAGATTCGAATAATATAGAAGTAGGATTCTTTATGAAGGAGGACTACATAATGACTGAAGACATGAACTTAGAAGCAGCGAACATCTACAATGAAGGTGACCGTGTTACTGGGAAAGTGACTAAAATCGAAGAAAAGTCTGTGACAGTTGAAATTGCGGGAGCACCTTTTGATGGTGTTATTCCAATCAGCGAACTATCGAGCCTTCACATTGAAAAAGCTGAGGATGCAGTTGCAGAAGGCGATGAAATTGAACTGATTATCACTAAAGTGGAAGAAGATAATTATGTCCTTTCAAAACGTAAAGTCGATGCAGAAGATGCATGGGGTTCTCTTGAAGAGAAATTCAATAATAAAGAAACAATCGAAACGGAAGTAAAAGACGTTGTTAAAGGCGGACTAGTTGTTGACCTTGGTGTACGTGGTTTCATTCCGGCATCACTTGTCGAAGATTATTTCGTCGAGACTTTTGAAGAGTATAAAGGTCGTATGATGACATTTAAAATTGTTGAAATGGATAAGGAAAAAAATCGTTTAATTCTTTCTCATCGTGCAGTTATCCAAGAAGAAAAAGCATCACAAAAAGGTGAAGTTTTGGATAATCTCAAAGAAGGTGAAGTACTGGAGGGGACTGTTCAACGTCTTGCAACATTCGGTGCTTTTATTGATATCGGTGGCATTGATGGACTTGTTCATATATCTCAACTTTCTCATGATCATATCGAGAAAGTTTCAGACGTTCTAAAAGAGGGCGACAAAGTGAATGTGAAAATCCTTTCAATCGACCGTGATTCAGAACGAATTTCACTATCCATCAAGGATACATTGGCTGGTCCGTGGGAAGGAATTGAAGAGAAGGCTCCTAAAGGATCTAAGTTTGAGGGGACTGTGAAACGTCTCGTCTCATATGGTGCATTTGTAGAAGTGTTCCCTGGCGTCGAGGGGCTTGTCCATATTTCGCGTATATCCCACCAACACATCGGTACTCCGCATGAAGTGTTGAAAGAAGGTCAAAAAATCGATGTCAAAGTACTAGAAGTCAATACGGATGATAAACGTCTATCTTTAAGCATTAAGGATCTTATTGAAAAAGAAGACAATAACTCTTATGGAAATTATGAAATGCCAGAAGAAGCATCAGGTTTTTCACTGAGCGATGTCATCGGAGATCAGCTGAAGAACTTTTCAACTAAAGACTGACTAAGAAATGTTGTTTAATTTACTCGATGTGACTAATTTGTGAATATAATGAACGAGAATTTGAAAAGATGATGATGCCCCTTATGGGCATCATCATCTTTTTTGTTGCATAGGAAATGATACTATTCCCGATCCGTGGATATTTAATAACGTAGGAATTGTCATAGGGGTTGTCTAAATAGTTACATATAATAGTAAGCAAGGTATTTTCTTATCGGCGTGATAAGTGGGGGATTAGTAAGAGGCCTTTATTCCGCCGACAGGGCTTTAGTAAAAAAAGAAGGTGAATAATATGCCATATACAATAATCAACAACTACATTCCGACGTCTCTTTATCCTCTGAAAGCGACGTATCCGATGAAGCCGGAATACATCACCATCCACAATACAGCCAATGATGCGACGGCAATCAACGAGATTGCTTTCATGACGCGGAACACGACTGCGACGTCGTATCATGTGGCAATCGATGATAAACATGCAGTGCAAGCTATCCCGTTTACACGCAACGGTTGGCACGCTGGGGATGGTCAAGGGGCAGGTAATCGGAAATCCATAGGGATTGAAATCTGTTACTCACAATCAGGCGGTCCGAAGTATGTTAATGCGGAAGCGAATGCCGTCGACTATATAGCACGCATACTTAAGCAATACAGCTGGGGTATAGATCGTGTTAAATGGCATCGGGATTGGAGTGGTAAAGAATGTCCGCACCGTATCATAGGTGAGGGGCGTATGACGACCGTTCGCAATGCCATAGTTAAACGTCTGGCAGAATTGAATATCCCAACGCTACCAAAGGAGGATGCACGCATGTTTAATCCAAGCTCAGCAACGTTAAAAGTTGCTTATGAACAATACTTGTCGGATGCCGTAAAAGAAGGTTTAATTTCCGACAAATGGTTAACGGACTTTAGGGCAGGTAAGTTGTCACTAGATGATGCACTCGCACTAAAAGTCTTTATTGACCAGCGCAGATGAGGTAATTAAGGTAGGGAAGATCAAAAGGCGGTAAATCCATCAAGGACAGTCGTCATTTTCAAAAGAAAAGAACGTATAAGATTTCAGCGGAGCGGTGTCTAGATTCCAGCACCTAGCCTTCCTTTATCTTAAGGCTCTCTAGTGCTTTTCCGGTCTACCAAGCGCTTGTGCTTTTCTTATTTGTCATAATAAGAACGTTCGCTCCATATGTTGGTGGAAAGGGAGGGGGGGAGGGAATGAGTGTGCGTAATCAATTGGTCAAGTCGATGAAGTATAATGAGTCATTAGATATGATGTACCAGGCGAATGACGGTCAAATTAGTAAGAGGCGAATAAGGGTGCTGGATGTCGGTGAGGTATCGTTCAGAGCATACTGTTTTCTGCGTAAGTCGAATCGTACGTTTACAAACGACAACGTGTTGGCGCTTGTTCCCATCATTATAAAAGAAAGATCCGTGATCTAACAGTTAGACGTTTACAGATTGTAGTATGAAGTGTTGCGTTATTAATAGAAGAAATAAATTTAAAATTCGCAAAGTATAGCGCTGCAGGTTTCATTTATGCTTCGCGAAAATCAGTAGCAGTGATAGTGGATATGCGGAAAATTAATTGGTAATAATAAGAAAGAGCGACTTCTCAGAAATGGGATAGTCGCTCTTTCGATTATTAATATGAATTGTAGGACTTACTTCATTTTCAAAGTTCTCAAAAAGCCCCACATACAAATAGTTTAGTCTTGCGTAAGTTAAATTCACGTAAAAATGATATACTGTCGTAGTGTGACAAAGACAGTGTTTACAGTTATAAATGTGCCTGTTTAGACGTGTTAATGATTATTGTGTATAATATGCAGAAGATAAGCTGGAAGGATGTTAGATTATGAATAAACCAACAGTAGCGATCGTCGGTAGGCCGAACGTCGGGAAATCGACAATATTTAACCGAATCGTTGGTGAACGAATTTCAATCGTAGAAGACGTTGCGGGTGTTACACGTGACCGTATTTACAGCTCCGCAGATTGGCTCGCACATGAGTTCAACCTTATTGACACAGGAGGAATCGATATTGGAGATGAGCCTTTTCTTGAGCAAATCCGATTACAAGCGGAAATTGCAATAGACGAAGCGGACGTTATCATTTTCCTTGTGAATGGTCGTGAAGGGGTAACAGATGCTGATGAGCAAGTTGCCAAGATCTTGTACAAAACGAAAAAACCTATTGTACTTGCTGTAAACAAAGTTGATAATCCAGACATGCGGGACATGATTTATGATTTCTATTCCCTTGGATTCGGAGAACCGTATCCGATTTCTGGTGCGCATGGACTAGGTTTAGGGGATTTGCTTGATGCAGTAGCGAATGATTTCCCAGAACCAGGTGCTGAAGAAATTGAAGATGATGTCATCCGGTTTTCGTTAATTGGGAGACCTAACGTTGGTAAATCATCACTTGTCAATGCATTTTTAGGTGAGGAACGGGTCATAGTTAGTGACATACCTGGAACAACAATAGATGCTATCGATACGGCTTATGAATATGATGGACAGAAGTATAAAATTATTGATACTGCTGGTATGCGTAAAAAAGGGAAAGTGTATGAAAATGTAGAGAAATATGCTGTTCTTCGTGCACTAAAAGCGATTGATCGCTCTGATGTCGTTCTTATCGTTATCAATGGTGAAGAAGGCATACGTGAGATGGACAAGCGCATCGCCGGCTACGCAGAAGATGCTGGAAAAGGCGTCATGTTTGTTGTTAATAAGTGGGATGCTGTCGAAAAAGATGATAAGACGATGAACAAGTTTATTGCGGATATCCGTGATAATTTCCTATTCCTCGATTATGCACCGATTGCTTTTGTTTCAGCAAAAACAAAACAGCGTGTTAATACGTTGTTTGAAAAAGTTAAATTAATTAATGAGAACCATGCACTACGTATTCAGTCAAGTGTCTTGAACGAAGTGATTGAAGACGCTGTTGCAAGAAACCCTGCACCTAATAATAAAGGACGCAGATTGCGTATTTATTATGCTACGCAAGTAGCTGTTAAACCGCCAACTTTCGTCGTCTTTGTGAACGATGTAGAAATCATGCACTTCTCTTATGAACGCTTTTTACAAAACCGTCTTCGGGAGTCATTTGGCTTCGAAGGAACTCCGATCAGGATTATTACTCGAGCAAGAAGCTGATCGACGTTACGGGAGAAAGGATGTCTGTATGAAATGGAAAAAGTAACTGTTATCGGAGCCGGAAGCTGGGGAACTGCGATTGCTTTTGTTCTTGCTGAAAATGGTCATGATTGCTTACTTTGGGCGAGGCGTTCTGACCAGTCCGCTGAAATTAACGAAAATCATACAAATAAGTCATATTTACCAAGTATTTCTTTACCTACTAATTTGAAAGCAACATCAGATTTGGAAGCGGCGGCGATGCATAGTGATACTGTCATCATCGCTGTTCCGACCAAGGCGATTCGTGATGTCTGTTCTGAACTGAATGCAATGGCGATTAGCCCTAAATTAATTGTCCATGTTTCAAAAGGTATTGAACCAGATTCGTTAAAACGAATCTCAGAAATGATTTCGGAAGAGCTAGATTCCTCGAAAACAAAGGCTATTGTTGTTCTCTCGGGTCCAAGTCATGCTGAAGAAGTTGTTCTGCGTCATCCGACGACAGTAACGGCTGCATCATTCGATTTGGAAGCGGCAGAAAAGATTCAGGACCTATTTATGAACCATTATTTCCGTGTCTATACAAATCCGGATATAGTTGGTGTGGAAATCGGAGCTGCGCTTAAAAATGTAATTGCATTGGCAGCCGGTATTTCTGATGGACTAGGTTATGGTGATAATGCCAAAGCTGCGCTTATTACGCGCGGATTAGCGGAGATTTCAAGACTTGGCGTGAAAATGGGTGCGAATCCACTTACATTTTCAGGTCTGACAGGTCTAGGCGATTTGATTGTTACATGTACGAGTGTTCATTCACGCAATTGGAAAGCGGGCAATATGCTCGGAAAAGGGAATAGTCTAGACGAGGTCGTATCAGGCATGGGTATGGTCATCGAAGGTGTACGGACGGCTAAAGCGGCACATCAGCTTGCAGCCCAGCACGGAGTCTCTATGCCGCTCACAGAGGCACTGTACTCCATACTATTTGAAGGAATACCGCCGAAACAAGCTGTGGACCAACTTATGAACCGTATGAAGAAGCAGGAAGTTGAAGATCTCTTCGGCAACCGTTGACTCTGTAATTCAAAAAGACTTGTGAAAAACGTCAGATTACGTTGCTAGCCTCCCCCTCCGCTCCACACGTATAAAAGCCAGCACATTACGTGCAAGCGAGGGACTTGGGGCTATGCTCACTGGTCCTTTTCTTCTGCCTTTTTAAATACTGATTATACGAAAGGAGGACTTCCTTTGTCCTCGATGGATAAAATGTGGCTGTCGTTCTATGCGATGGGATTCATGGTTATTTCCATGGGTCTTATTTATGTGAGTCGGCATAAGCTTCAAAATAAAGTTTTGAAATTACTATTTGCTATAATAGCCTATTCTTTATTAATCTTCTCATTTTTTGCGATGATTTATCTCGTATTTAATGGGCCGACAGGAGGGGCATGATGACTATGTCAGTAAAAAAAATCGGGCTACTCTTCATATCTTCCTTGGTTTTTGTTCTATCTGGATGTATGTACCCGTCCGAAAAAACAACTGGACAGGAAATCCCGTATGCTGATCAGCTGGAATCAATGCAAAAAGCGGTTGATGCTTATCAGAAAAATTCGGGAGGATTATTGCCAATCAAAACACGTGACCTTGAAACAGATATTTACATCAAATATCCCATTGAGTTCTCCAAAGTTGTACCAGCTTACACGGAAAAAATGCCTTCAAATGCGTATGAAACTGGTGGGATCTATCAATATGTGTTGATAGACGTTGAAACGACTCCAACGGTAAAGCTTGTTGATTTGCGCTCAGCGGAACATATTCGCGATTTAAACCTAAGGAAAAACGTCAATGGTCGAGCTCCATTCAAGGAGTCCGTGGGTGACCATGTCTATACAGTCGATTTCGAAGCAATGGGCTTTAAAGAGCCGCTGACGGTTCCTAGCCCCTATTCAGATGCAATCTTACCGATTGTTATCGGTGGGGATGGTGTTTTTTACATCGATTATTCGATTGATTTAAACCGAATGTTGCAAGAAAAGACCCAGACTGTTAAACCAGGGGAGGATATTCGTCACCTTTTAACGGATAACTATCCTGTTTTACCGGCTTATTCATTACCTTATACAGTGAATGCAGACAACGAACCAATATTCATGAATAAATCAAAATGAAAAACGTTTCATGCCACGTGCATGAAACGTTTTTTTTTTACATAAACTAATATGCGCATCTAAAGGAGGACGATAGAATGAAAGAGGAATTATATGAAAATCTGGCTAGACGCACAGACGGTGATATTTATATCGGTGTCGTCGGACCTGTTCGTGTAGGGAAATCTACGTTCGTGAAAAGAGTTATGGAAGAAGTCGTTATTCCAAATATGACGGAAGCATCGGATCGAATTCGTGCGCAGGATGAGCTTCCTCAGAGTTCACCAGGCTCAGTTATTATGACATCAGAACCGAAATTTGTGCCCGCCCAAGGGACTTCGGTATCTGTAGGGGATGGTGAGCTGAAGTTTCAAATCAGGCTTGCAGATTGCGTTGGCTATGTGATAGACGGCGTAAAAGGCTATGAAGATGAGAATGGCCCGAAATTGGTTCACACGCCATGGCACAACGAACCAATACCATTTGAAGAAGCGGCGCGTATTGGTACGGATAAAGTGATTCGTGATCATTCTACGATTGGTATTCTTGTTACAACGGATGGAACAGTAAACAATATTCCACGGGCAGCAGCACAAGTTGCTGAAGAGGAAATCGTTAATAAGTTGAAAGATATTGGTAAGCCTTTTGTTATTGTTCTGAATTCTAAAATGCCGGCCAATGACAGAACGATCGCATTAAAACAGGAACTACATGAAAAATATGGGGTTCCTGTCATTGCGATAAGTGCTGATCAGTTAAACGCACAGGAAATTCAACTTATTTTAAAAGAAGCATTGTACGAATTTCCGATTTCTGATATTGAAGTCCAAAAACCAGATTGGATGGAAGTGCTCGGAAGTGAACATGAACTGAATGCCAACATCGACAGAGTGATTAATGAGGGATTTTTGGGTGTATCAAAAATCCGTAAAATACAGGAGTTGGCAGAAAGTTTAAAAGATGAAAAATATGTTAGGCATGCAGAAGTCATTGAAGTAGATGCTGGTAAAGGGAAAGCAATCGTGAAAATTACTATGGATGAACAGGCTTTCCGTGAAATTTGTGAAGGAATTATGGGACAGGAAATCGGCTCGAAAAAAGACTGGTTGTTGTTTGTTCAGGAAGCGGCCAAAGCGAAAAAGTCGTATGACATGTACTCGGAAGCAATCGATACAGCTAGAAAGCAAGGCTACGGTGTTGCTCTTCCGACAATTGAGGATTTCAATCCTTCTGCACCGGAACTTATCAAACAGAACAACTTTTTCGGCGTTCGCATGAAAGCAACGGCACCGTCGCTTCACATTATTCGGGTTGATATGGAAGCCGAATTTTCTCCATTAATCGGTTCCGAATTTCATAGCCATCATTTATTAAAAGAATTAAAGAATGCTTATTTGCATGATAGAGAGGCATTATGGGAAACACAGCTATTCGGAACACCGCTCCATGAAGTCATGAAAGAAAGCATTCGTTTCAAAACAGCTTCTGTTCCGATGAAAGCAAGAAAACGTCTGCGGGAGACGATTGAACAGATGGTGAATGATGGAAATAAAGGCATGATTACATTTATCGTCTAAAGGAAAAAGATCCGTCAAAAGCGGATCTTTTTCCGTTTTTTTAGCTAAAAGTGCATGATATTAGCGATTACGCGATAATATTGTTGCGTCAGGGATTTTCTTGTGATACTCTTTTTACAGTATTAGAAGCTAGCTAATGCCCTTTGAGAGGAGGTGAATGGTGTGAATAAAACAGAATTGATTACCTCTGTAGCTGAAGCAGCAGAACTAACTAAGAAAGATGCTACAAAAGCTGTCGAAGCTGTATTCGATACGATCCAATCTACTCTTGCAAGTGGTGAGAAAGTACAATTGATCGGTTTCGGTAACTTCGAAGTACGTGAGCGTGCAGCTCGTAAAGGACGTAACCCGCAATCTGGGGAAGAGATCGATATCGCTGCAAGCAAGGTACCAGCTTTCAAAGCAGGTAAAGCGCTTAAAGACGCAGTGAAATAATTCTCAAGTTTACATAGAAGTCCGTCCGTCGTATCTAATTCATTTAGATACTTGGGGCGGACTTCTTTCCATTTTTATCTTATTGTCCAATGTAGAGTGAACGAACTGTACGGAAATGGGCGAGTATGCTACTATTTTTGTTGGAATGGCTTTATTTCCGATTGGGAGGTTTCGAATGATGAATGTTGTCGATTACGAGAAAATAGAGAAAGCAGTTTCAATGATCCTGGAAGCAGTCGGTGAAGATCCCGAGCGTGAAGGACTGATAGATACTCCAAAGCGTGTCGCAAAGATGTACGCTGAGGTATTTGAAGGTTTGAATAAAGACCCTAAGGATTATTTCAAAACAGTGTTCCATGAAAATCACGATGAAGTCGTACTTGTAAAAGATATACCTTTCTACTCGATGTGTGAACATCACCTTGTGCCGTTTTTTGGGAATGCGCATATTGCATACATACCGCGTGATGGAGTTGTTGCCGGCCTGAGTAAATTAGCGAGAGCCGTCGAAACGACTGCCAAAAGGCCACAACTTCAAGAACGTATCACATCCACAATTGCGGAAGCGATGATGGAAATGCTAAATCCAATCGGTGTCTACGTAGTAATCGAGGCGGAGCACCTGTGTATGACGATGCGAGGCATCAAGAAACCAGGCGCGAAGACAGTGACTACAGTTGCGCGTGGTATTTACGAACAGGACGATGTGAAACGGGCTGAGATCCTATCACTTATTAAGATGTCTTGAAGCCTTTGCGAGTAACGCCTTTTCTATGATATGATAAGACCATAAAAGAATAGACAGGAGAGGTGAAAATGACACAAACCGACTATATCGTTATAAAAGCGAAAGAAGACGGCGTGAACGTAATCGGTCTGACACGAGGAAACGATACGAAGTTTCATCATACGGAAAAATTAGACCGTGGTGAAGTGATGATCGCACAATTTACTGATCATACGTCAGCAATGAAAATACGTGGCAAAGCTGACGTTCATACCGCATACGGTGTCTTGTCAAGCGAAGGGAAAGACTAATTCGTATTTGACACACTTTTCCGTAGACGTCTTTGAATGGAGATTCGACGATGGAAACCCAAAAAATTAAACTGCATATCGAAAATTATATAGGTGAAGTAGAGAATGCAATTCGCGAGCCGATTGTGGATAGAGATGTTGGTCGAATAACAATCGATGCTGTAAAAGCCTTTATTCTCCTGTTGCCAATGTTGAACGGGGAAAGGTGGAACAATCGTTTACATACAGCGTCAATCGCAGTTGGTGCTGTTCACGCTGCTTTTGATGCGCATGATTCGATTAATGTATCTGACGCTACATCAAAGCAACAGCAACTTACTGTTTTGTCGGGGGATTATTTCAGCGGAATCCATTATCGGCTACTCGCCTCTCTGCCTGAATTTGGTTTCATCCGTTCCTTGTCTGAAACAATCGGACAAATTAACGAGACAAAAACGATTTTTCACGACCAATTACCAGATGGACCTGAAAAGTTGATTGAAACAGTTAGAATCATCGAAGCAGGGTGTATAACTGATTTTTTATATACATTCGGATTTGCACAATATGTCCCGCTAGCCAGTGCAGCATTGTCGCTTTTATGGTTTGAAGAAGGGAATGCTGAATGCAATTCTATTTCGGATAAGCGTTCACGCCGCACAATGAATGCTGCTGATGCGGATCATGCGGTTTTTCAGCTTCATGCTGAAATGCAAAAAGCACTTGATGCAGCAGATTATCTTCAGCCTTTTTTACAGCGAAAAATCCGTAACCTAGTGACACCGCTAATTGGTAAACTGAATTGAAGAAAAGAGGTATAACTCTTGTCGATATCAAAAGAACAGAAAGTCCACACCGTTTTTGAAAAAATATCCGTCGATTACGATAAGATGAATTCCGTGATCAGTTTCAACCAACATAAGAAATGGCGCGATGACATCATGTCACGCATGAACGTCCACGAAGGTGCTCGTGCATTGGACGTGTGTTGTGGAACTGCTGATTGGACAATCGCTATTGCAGAGGCGACAGGTGCCTCTGGGCATGTGACAGGACTCGATTTCAGTGAAGGCATGTTAGAAGCCGGCCGGCCGAAAGTTGCAGCATATCCAACTATTACGCTTGTACAAGGAAATGCTATGGAGTTGCCGTTCCCTGACGATTCGTTCGATTTTGTTACGATTGGTTTCGGATTGCGTAACGTACCGGATTATCTAACAGTTTTACAAGAAATGAATCGTGTCTTAAAGCCAGGTGGAATGATTGCATGTCTAGAAACTTCTCAATCTGAACTTCCAGGCTACAGGCAATTATTCCGATTTTATTTCAATTTCATCATGCCCGTTCTCGGGAAAATTTTTGCGAAAAGTTACAAAGAATATTCATGGCTTCAAGAATCGGCAAATGATTTTCCGGGGATGAAACAACTTGCCCAGCTATTTACGGAAGCGGGCTTCACTGGAGTGTCCTTTAAGTCATACAGTGGCGGCGCCGCGGCTGGTCACGTTGGATATAAACAATAAAGACAGCAGGGGAAGGTAATCGTTTTGGAGAAATTGAAGTTATTGTCACTTTATGGTGATTTTCGAAAGGATCTCGCTTATATAGAAAAGGAACTTGAACGATCCCTCAATTCATCTTCCCCTATCATTCGGCAAGCATCACTTCACCTGCTTCGTGCGGGTGGAAAAAGGATTCGACCTATTTTTGTTATCCTGTCATCCAAGTTTGGCAACTATTCGTTGGAGGATGTGGCAAAGGTAGCTGTCTCACTTGAGCTTGTCCATATGGCGTCTCTTGTCCATGATGATGTTATCGATGATTCAGATATGCGTCGTGGCCTCGAAACAGTAAGGGCGCGTTGGGATAACAGAATTGCGATGTATACGGGGGACTTCATCTTTTCACGTGCACTTACATCGATAGGTGAGATTGAAATTCCTGCTATTCATCAGCTACTTGCAGAGACTATGCTTGAAATTTGTAAAGGTGAAGTCATCCAGATTGATCATCAGCGAAAAACCAATCAGACGATTCGGGATTATTTGCGCCGCATTAAACGAAAGACCGCACTTCTCCTGTCATCCAGTTGTGAACTTGGTGCGCTTGTTTCAGGAGCGGACCCTGCGAATGTAAGGAAATTGCGTCGCTTCGGTTATTTTGCAGGCATGGCTTTTCAAATTGTCGATGATATTCTTGACATTACATCAACGGATGAAGAGCTTGGAAAACCGGCAGGCAGTGATCTGTTGAATGGTCATCTGACTTTGCCCATCCTATACATAAAAGACGATGTGAATTTCCAACCTTATATGAAGCGGTCGTTTGACGGGACTTTAACGGAATCTGATCGTGAAGAAATGTTGACTTATATTCGCGGTACAGAGGCCATTCAGATGGCGCAAGCTGTGAGCGATTTGTATTTGCAAAAAGCAATGGATGAAATAAATGAGTTGCCTGATGGTGATGCAAATGCTAAAAAGGCATTCATGCAAATATCTGCTTTCATTGGCAGACGTAAGTATTAGTGCATTAACAGTTGAAAAATCAGGCATCGGGTGGTACGATCGAAAAGGAGAAATCCTGATACATATATAAGAAGGAGTGTTAAATATGGAAAGAACATTTTTAATGGTTAAACCAGACGGCGTACAACGTAATCTAATCGGTGAAATCGTGGGTCGTTTCGAAAGTAAAGGTTTCCAACTTGTAGGCGCTAAGCTTATGACAATTTCACAAGAACTTGCTGAGCAACACTACGGCGAACATAAAGAGCGTCCTTTTTTCGGCGAGCTTGTTGATTTCATCACATCAGGTCCTGTATTCGCAATGGTATGGGAAGGCGAAAACGTTATCTCAGTTGGCCGTCTAATGACAGGCGCAACGAACCCGAAAGAATCTGCACCTGGAACAATACGCGGTGACTTCGCTGTTACTGTTGGCAAAAACATCATTCACGGTTCAGATGCTCCAGAATCAGCTGTTCGTGAAATCGGTCTTTTCTTCAAGGAAGAAGAACTTGTTACTTATGACAAATCAATGAACAACTGGATCAATTAATTACCTTAAACAGCCCTGCGAATTTCGCTAGGCTGTTTTTGTTCTTTCGAAATGGGTTCCAATCCGTTATAATAGTAAGAATATATGAACGGGGGGACGCAGGTTGCCGGATTATGCTGTATTTATTGGAAACGTCAAGAAAAAGACGGGTATCGATCTGTCACTTTATAAAGAAGCACAGATGAAAAGAAGACTCACTTCTCTATATGAGAAAAGAGGGTACCGAAATTTCATAGAGTATTATGAAGCTATACATAATGATAAAGTGCTACTTGAGGAATTTCTTGATCGGATGACCATCAACGTTTCTGAATTCTACCGCAATGCCCAGCGCTGGGATGTGCTGGAAAAGAAGATATTCCCCAAGCTCCTTGCTCAAAGTAAAAAACTGAAGATTTGGAGTGCTGCCTGTTCCACGGGTGAAGAACCATATTCGATAGCACTCGTTTTATTATCACATGTGCCACTGCGTGATATATCAATCTTGGCGACAGATCTGGATTTAGGCGTCATTGAACGAGCGAAAGTCGGTTTATACCCTGAAAGAGCTTTGAAGGAAGTGCCTACCTCAATCGTGAAACAGCATTTTGTCAATGAAGGTCATTTTTATCAGGTGAAGGATGACATCAAACGGACTGTGACATTTAAGCAACAAAATTTGTTAGAAGACCGATACGATACAGGGTTCGATTTAATTGTCTGCCGCAATGTAATGATTTACTTCACAGAAGAAGCGAAAGATCAGATTTACACGAACTTCTCCAAATCGCTTAAACAGGGTGGGATTCTTTTTGTGGGAAGTACAGAACAGATTTTCAATCCTTCAAAATACGGATTAGAATCAGAAGACACATTTTTTTATAGGAAAATTTAAAATATCCGGATAACTTTCCGGATATTTTTAATATAAACATATAGTCAAAAGCATCTTACTTTGGTAGAGTGCTATAAAACGAATGTTAATCCATTCGTCGGAGGAGGAAATGGAATGAGATATTTCACTGCCGGTGAATCACACGGTCCGCAACTAACAGCAATCATTGAAGGGCTACCTGCTCAAATGGAATTGACTGCTGAAATGATTAATGGGGAACTTTCAAGGCGTCAAGGTGGACATGGTCGCGGAAGACGTATGCAAATAGAAAAAGATCAGGTTGTCATTTCATCAGGTGTCCGCCATGGTAAAACACTTGGGTCACCGGTGACGTTGACTGTTGTTAATGATGATTGGAAACATTGGACATCGATTATGGGGGTAGAACCACTCGCTGATGATGTTAAGCCAGAAGATGTGAAACGACAAATAACGCGTCCAAGACCAGGTCATGCAGATCTTGTGGGCGGCATGAAATACGGTCATCGAGATTTGCGCAACGTTCTAGAACGATCGTCCGCGCGTGAGACGACGATGCGTGTGGCAATCGGTGCGGTTGCAAAACAGTTCCTACGCGAACTGGGTATCGAAACTGTCGCACATGTAACAGAAATTGGGGGATTCACAACAAATCCAGATACATATGCAGGAAAAGGGACGGAAGAGCTCCGTAATATCATCGAGAATGACCCTGTCTACTGTGCAGACCCTGAGGCTTCGAAACTGATGGTCCAAGCAATTGATGATGCGAAAGGCCGTGGAGATACGGTTGGAGGCGTCGTAGAAGTGGTTATTGAAGGATGTCCACCTGGAATCGGGAGCTATGTTCAATTCGATCGGAAGATGGACGGTAAGCTTGCGGGAGCGATGATGAGCATCAATGCGTTTAAAGGCGTTGAGATTGGACTCGGGTTTGAAATGGCAAAAATGCCAGGCAGTAAAGTGCATGATGAAATTGTTTGGAGTGAAGAACAAGGCTATTTCCGTAAATCAAACCGATTGGGTGGCCTTGAAGGTGGAATGACGACAGGTATGCCGATTGTAGTCAGGGGCGTCATGAAACCTATCCCTACCTTGTACAAGCCGCTTGAAAGTGTCGATATTGATACGAAAGAACCGTTTGTTGCTACAATCGAACGTTCAGACCCTTGTGCGGTACCTGCAGCTTCTGTTGTTGCAGAACATGTCATTGCAACTGAAATGGCGAAAGCCATTATGGAAGAATTCCGTACGGACACGATGGACGGTCTAAAAAAGGATATTGAAGAATATAGACGGTATGTAAAGGAGTTTTAATATGGGGAAACTTACAGTTGCTGTCCGGGATCATCAATATAACGTCCATATAGGTCAAGATACGTACGAGCTATTCGCCACAGAATATGCTGAACTTCTAGGCACAGTCGACCGAATTGCTATCATTGCGGATGAGCGGGTAGCAGCTATCTACTTGCCGCTGCTACAAAAGTCGTTGCAGTCTGTAAACTGTGAAATTAGTGTAAAAACAGTCCCAGCTGGAGAAAGCTGTAAAACATCCGCTGTGTATGTCGATTGCCTATCTTTTTTGTTAAATGAAAAATTCACCAGGGATTCTCTCCTTATTGCATTTGGGGGAGGCGCATGCGGTGATCTCACTGGGTTCGTCGCTGCGACATTCATGAGGGGGATTAGGTACTTGCAATGTCCTACAACAATCTTGGCTCATGACAGTGCAGTGGGGGGCAAAACGGCAATCAATATGCCGGAAGGGAAAAATATGGTAGGCTCTTTTCATCAGCCAGTCGGAGTTCTATTCAACACAAGGCTCTTCGAATCGCTTCCGCCTCGAGAAATCAGATCGGGTATGGCAGAATTGTTGAAACACGCGCTTATTTCAAATGAGGAATGGACGCTTGAGCTATTGTCTACCCCTTCCTTTTCTCAACCAAGCATTGAATGGTTATCACGCGAATTGTTACGGGGAATCGAAGTTAAAGCGAAAATTGTCTCAGAAGACGAATTTGAGCATTCGACTCGAAAGTATCTAAACTTCGGTCATACATTCGGCCATGCTGTAGAAGGTGTATGTGGTTTCGGTGGTTTAAGCCATGGAGAGTCGGTTATGATTGGCATGGTATACAGTCTTATTTTAAGTGAAGACACTGGCGCGGTTGATGAAGCGTTGACAATTCGATTCATCCAATTTGCAAATACGCATGGCTATACATTCCAACCGGTTCATGAACATGGATTCGATGTATTTATGAATTACATGGAAAAAGATAAAAAAGTCTCTTTCGGAAAGCTTAATTTTGTTTTGCTTGATGGGATAGGAAAACCCTATGTAAAAGAACTGTCAAAAGCGCAATGTGAACAAGCATTCCATCAATTGAGACAAAGAACGAAAGGGGATGTGAAGAAATGATGGTAAGAGGATTAAGGGGAGCAACGACAGTCGAGAACGACGAAGAACAAGCTGTTCTTGAAGCGACGCAAGCGTTGGTCGAAGAAATGGCGAAAGAGAACAGTGTTTTACCTGGGGATATCATTTCGGTACTTATCTCTACTACGACGGACATCAAATCGACCTTTCCTGCAAAAGCAGTTCGGTCGATTGATGGATGGATATACGTACCGGTTATGTGTACGCATGAGATGGACGTCCCGGGAGCAATGCCATTATGCATCAGAGCGCTTATGCATGTGAATACTGATATTCCGCAACGTTATGTAAAACATATTTATCAAAAAAATGCAGTTAAGTTACGACCGGATTTACAAAAATAACCCATATCTATTGACCGGAGGGAATTTTATGAACTGGAAAAAAGCGCTTGATAGTATGCAACCTTATAAACCAGGTAGATCGATTGACGAAGCAAAACGAATATACGGTCTGGATGATGTTGTAAAACTTGCTTCAAATGAAAACCCGTATGGCTGTGCACCATCCGTCAGAGACTATTTGACATCAGCCGCAATCCAGCATGAATTGTATCCAGACGGCTATGCGGGGGGACTACGGAAGAAACTTGCGGAGAAACACGGAGTTGACGAAACCTCTTTGTTATTCGGAAATGGCTCAGATGAAATCATTATGATCATTTCAAGAGCGCTCCTTGGCAAAGGAGTAAATACTGTTATGGCGACACCGACATTCCCTCAATATGCTCATAATGCAAGAATAGAAGGTGCCGAAATCCGGGAAGTACCGCTGAAGGATGGTCATCATGATTTGGAGGGGTTCTTGGGAGCTATCGATGGTGAGACTTCGGTTGCTTGGCTATGCAATCCGAACAATCCGACTGGTAACTTGATTCCTAGCGACACGTTAAAAGGATTCCTTGAACAAGTTTCAGAAAATATCCTAGTTGTTCTTGACGAAGCGTATTTCGAATACATTACTGGCTCTGAGCATATCGACTCGATTTCATGGCTGGAAAAATTCCCGAATGTCATTATTTTACGGACGTTTTCCAAAGCATACGGATTGGCAGCATTCAGAGTAGGCTATGCAATTGGTGACCCGGAGGTCATTTCTAATCTCAATAAAGTGCGGAGCCCGTTCAACAATAACTCGCTTGGTCTAGCAGTTGCGGAAAAAGCGCTCGAAGATGAAGCATTCATCGAACATTGTCGTAACCTGAATCATGAACAAAGGCTACGGTTTACAAAGTATGCTTCGGACAATAAACTGCATTTATTCGATTCCGAAACAAATTTCGTTTTAATTGCAGTGCCAGGTGATGCAGATGATGCTTCAGAAAAACTGTTGCAGCAGGGATTCATCATTAGAAGCGGAAATGCACTTGGAACCCCCGGTTATATAAGGGTGACAATTGGGTCGGAAGAACAGACTAGTAACTTCCTCAAAGCATTTGATACGTTGTTGCAATCCGAGGGTTCAGCCGTATGAAACCGAATATCGCGATAATTGGACTTGGCCTGATTGGTGGTTCGCTCGGGCTTGCTTTGAAACGTAACCCCGGTCTGCAAGTAACGGGGTACGACCGATCCTTCAGTACGTTGGAACAAGCCTTCCGTAGGGGGATCATTGATACAATTGCCACATCTATTGAGAATGCATGTGAAAATGCGGATGTCATCATCTTTGCAACGCCGGTCAATACGACGGTTGCAATGATGCATCAAGCGGTCAACTGGAAATTGAGAACTGACGTTATTATGACGGATACGGGCAGTACAAAAGGTCCAATAATGGATGCTGCAAAACAATTGCTTGAACGTGGAATTACATTTATCGGTGGCCATCCAATGGCGGGTTCTCATAAAAGTGGAGTAACTGCGGCTAAAGAGCATCTATTTGAAAATGCGTATTACATATTGACACCAGATTCACAAACAGACAGTGCAAAGGTCGAACAGCTCCGCGTTCTACTTGGTCCAACGAAAGGGAAAATTGTCGTGCTCGATTCTGAAGAACATGATCGGATGACGGCAATCGTTAGCCATTTTCCACATCTCGTCGCTTCTTCGCTCGTTGGAAGGCTATCAGCACAACAAGAAGAGCAACCGTTTGTTAAAAAACTTGCGGCGGGCGGGTTTCGTGACTTGACTCGAATTGCATCTGCAGATCCCATCATGTGGCGTGATATTACGACGCAGAACAGGGAAGAGTTGTTAAAGCAACTGGACGGATGGCTTGAAGAGATGGAAAATGTTCGAAATATGCTAAAATCGAATGACCCCGACGAAATATATAATTATTTTGCAGGGGCGAAACAGTTCCGAGACGACTTACCGATTACGTCTCAGGGTGCATTTTATATGACATTCGATTTGCATATTGATATTCCTGATCACCCTGGTATCATTTCGGAAATCACAAAAATACTTGCGGATGAACGGATCAGTTTAACAAATATCCGAATCGTTGAGACGCGGACGGATGTCTTTGGAATACTTGTTATCAGCTTCCAAACTACTGATGACCGGGAACGAGCAAAATCCGCTCTTTCCAAAACAATGAATTTTAGCATGTACATAGTTTGAATGGGGGGCTTTTCTTGGTGGAGACGAAACTAGTGGCGTTCAATAAACCAGAATTGAAGGGTAATGTGGTAGTTCCAGGTGATAAATCGATATCGCACCGGGCCGTGATGCTCGGTTCCATCGCCGAAGGTAAAACAAAAATTACCGGATTCCTGGACGGAGAAGATTGCCTACGAACAATTGATATTTTTCGACAACTCGGCGTATCAATTGAAAGGGATGGTACTAACGTCACGGTAGATAGCCCTGGAATGCAAGGGTGGCAAACGCCGTCTGAGGAACTTTATGCAGGTAATTCTGGGACAACAGCACGTCTAATTCTTGGAATACTTGCGGGCTCAACTATCAAGTCTGTTCTGACAGGCGATGAATCACTATCAAAGCGTCCAATGAATAGAGTTACACTACCCTTGTCGTCCATGGGAGCTTCTGTAGTAGGAGAACCAGATGGCAATCTCCTGCCACTCACAATTACGGGTGGACCGCTCTCTGCAATTGAATACGACATGCCTGTTGCCAGTGCCCAAGTTAAATCGGCTATTCTGTTTGCTGGTTTGAATGCGGAAGGGACAACTGTTATTAGTGAGGAGACAGTTTCGCGCGACCATACTGAACGTATGCTGCAGCAATTTGGAGCAGAGGTTCAGGTGGACGGAACTAAAGTTAGTGTCAAGGGCGGGAATGTGCTCCGGGGCAAAGATGTGTTAGTTCCAGGTGATATTTCATCAGCGGCATTTTTCATGGTTGCAGCTGCAATGATTAAGGGAAGTTCCGTTACGTTTACGAATGTCGGGCTTAATCCGACAAGGACGGGGATATTGGACGTGCTTACGAATATGGGTGCTTGTGTTGAAATCCTTGAAGAAGTTAACGGGGCTGGCGAACCGTATGGTACTGTAAAAGTATCCTACGAAGGTTTGCATGGTACTGAAATCAGTGGGGACTTAATACCAAGGCTCATCGATGAGCTGCCTGTTATCGCATTGCTCGCAACGCAGGCCGAAGGAACAACAGTTATCAAAGACGCCGGGGAACTACGGGTCAAAGAGACAGATAGAATTGCTGCGGTAACAACAGAGTTGAAAAAATTGGGTGCAAATATCGAAGCGACGGACGATGGGATGATCATTCATGGACCTACGGAACTCTCGGGTGGCACACTTGTTTCGTACGGCGATCATAGATTGGGTATGATGGCTGCAATTGCAGCACTTGTCGCGTCAGCTCCAATCCAAATCGAAGATCCGTCATGCATAGCTATTTCATATCCAGGATTTTTCACAGACTTGGAAAAGCTCGCTGTTTCTATAAATGCAAAAGGATAACAGCTTGATGTATACATTTTGAAAGTTCAGGTGAAAATATGGGACAGTTAGAAGAAATTGAACGAACTATTTTAGAAGGTGATGTAGAAGTACTCACCGGTGTTATCGATCAGTTAACGGGGTCGACCGATTTCGATTTGCTCTATGAAGCGGCAGATTTATTTGCTAGTTATGGATTTATGGGGGAGGCTGATCGCCTTTTTGAAACGTTGCGCCTTCATTTACCGGATGAAGCCCAGTTGAAAATTGATCGCGCCGGTACATTACTGGAGCTCGGGGAAGAGGACGAAGCGCTTCTTCTTCTCACGGATGTTGGGCCGGACGACGAAGAATATGTCCAAGCCCTTTTAGCGTTAGCGGATTATTATCAGATGTCCGGAATGGCGGAAGCAGCTCTTGCGAAGATTAAGGAAGCTCATGAACTTGTACCTGATGAACCTGTCATTCGGTTTGCGTATGCGGAATTGCTCCTTGATTCTGGGAAGTACGGAGAGGCTACGCGGATGTATCTTGATTTGAATGATGAAACGGAAGAAATTGGCGGCATTCGTATTGTTTCAAGACTTGCGGAAACATATAGCGCTGGTGCTGCTTATGAAGAAGCAATACCTTACTACGAAGAAATGCTACAGGATAACGCCTTGCCAGATACACTTTTCGGGGCGGCATTTGCTTACTTCCAAAGTGGCAATGCAGAAAAAGCAGTCACATTGCTAGACGATTTAATTGAAATGGATCCAGATTACTTTTCTGCTTATATGCTGGCAGGACAGTCTTTGTCAGTTTTAGGTGATGATCAAAGAGCATACGATATGTTCAAAGATGGAATCCGCAGGGACGAATTTGATAAGGAACTGCAATTGACCGCTGGGAAATCAGCATTGAAATTAGGTATTCCAGAAAAAGCAGAAGAACATTTGAAAGAAGCATTGGCACTCGATCCAGAATACATTGAAGCACTTATTACGCTTGCCTCGCTGTACAATGAGAGAGAACAGAGCCCTGAGTTGCTCGATCTACTTACGTACTCACAAGATAATCAAGTTGACATACCTTTATTGGATGCGTTTATGGCCTATGCATATGAACGTGAAGAACAATATGAAGATGCATACACATCCTATGGTAAGGCATATATTGGGATGAAGGATGACCACAGTTTTCTTGGAAACTTCGCGAAATTCCTGATTGAAGAAGGAAAACGTGATGAAGCCCTCAAAATAGTCAAGGAATTGGTTGAACTTGACCCTGACGATGAGAATTGGAGAGCTTATCTTGAAGCACAAAATGACGAGGAGGTGTGACATGACGGCCATGGTTCCTGTCGCTGCTAAAAAGGACTTTGTGCGATGGTTCTTAAAGCGCTACAAATTGAAGCGCCGTGAATGTGTGTGGATTTTGAATTACCTTCTAAGCCACGAACAGCTTCTGCAAAACGTCCACTTTACGGATGAAGCACATTACTGTCCAAGGGCGATGGTGATGTCAACAACGGGTTCGGAGAGCATTCCGTTTCGTTTTTATAAAGGGAACTTAATGACTGCTGATGCCGAGAAGTCATTTCATGACTTAAGACTTCATCCAGATGATAAGATGTATATACAATTAAATTTTTCGAACAGCCACTCTTGCCCAGAATATGCGAGTGTTCGTGAGGAAAATCCTTTTCTTCCGGATTATTTACAGGTAAGTGAAGGCGATCGGGAAATTGCAGAACAATTACTGGAGGAAAGTGCTGCTTTAATGACCGTTGATATGCTTATGAAAAGGGTTGATGAGGCCCTCGATAACAACGATAAGGAACGGTTTATCGCATTATCTGCGCTGTTGAATGACATGAAGGTATCGAAGAACTAACGACTCCGCCCAATTTGGTGGAGTTCTTTATTGATTTTTCAAGGAGGTAATTTTGCAATGAACTGGATTGCACAAGATATGGATACATATTTGCAACAGAAAGAATATATCGATACACTTATAGTACCCTTACTTAAAGTAGAGACTGTGCCGGGGAATATGAAAACCAGCGCGTCATCTTCAGAGTTTCTGATGCATCTTACGACTTTCATCGAAACGCAATTCAAAGGGCGTATGATGCTAATGCCACCATTTGCTTATACGCAGTCAATGGATCTGACGGAGCTGGCTGCAACACTGTCTCGGGACTTTGCGGCGGCACCATTTAAACACGTATTTTTCTTGACGACTGATGTTACGTGGACAAGCCTTAAATTAGATGGTGAAGTGATCTGGTTACCGTCAATTCCGCTGGAAAGCATGGATCCACAATTAAGAAAAACAATCATTGAAGATCAGCTTCGACAGGTTTTACCACGCTTCACGGAAAAATGGTCGGAGCAGTAAAATTCGATATTTGTTCACAAACTTCCATCTGTTCGGAAAGCAGGATTGAATTTCCTTTAGTATTGATATATCATAGATATGTCCTAGTATTACAATTAGCAAAAGAATGTCCGTTGGACTGACCTTTAAGTAAGAGGAGGGAAATTAATGAGCAAGAAAGTGTCAAGACGCCAATTCATGAGTTATACACTTATGGGTGTTGGTGGATTCATGGCGTCAGGTATGTTGATGCCAATGGTCCGTTTTGCAATCGACCCTGTCTTGCAGAAGAAAGATGAAGGAGACTTCATTCCGACTCCGCAAAAAGTGGACGAGCTAACGGAAATACCAGTTCGTGTCGATTTCACTATCAAAGATCGTAAGGATGCCTGGTATAAATCTGACGTGTCAAACACTGCGTGGGTTTATAAAGAAGGCGATACGGTTATCGCGCTTTCCCCTGTCTGCAAACACCTTGGTTGTACAGTGAACTGGGGCGGCGATGAAAAGCATCCAGACCAATTTTTCTGTCCATGTCACGCAGGACGTTATATGAAAAATGGCGACAACGTAAAAGGAACGCCACCGCTTGGACCACTTGACGAATTTGATGTTAAAGTCGAAGGCGGATTCGTGTATCTTGGAAAAACAAAACCGAACACATTAGTTTAAAAATGTAAGGGGGTACGACCGAAGTGCTAAATAAAATTTATGATTGGGTTGACGAACGGTTGGATATCACCCCGATTTGGCGCGATATCGCTGACCACGAAGTACCTGAGCACGTAAACCCTGCACATCACTTTTCTGCATTCATCTATTGTTTCGGAGGACTGACATTCTTTATCACTGTCATCCAGATTCTTTCTGGTATGTTCCTTACAATGTATTACACACCGGACATTGAAAATGCATGGAAATCCGTTTATTACCTTCAAAATGAAGTAGCATTCGGTGAAATTGTGCGTGGGATGCATCACTGGGGAGCGTCACTGGTTATCGTAATGATGTTCCTACATACGCTGCGTGTATTCTTTACGGGCTCTTATAAGAAACCACGTGAACTTAACTGGGTTGTCGGAGTATTGATCTTCATGGTCATGCTTGGCCTTGGTTTCACTGGTTATCTACTGCCATGGGATATGAAAGCATTGTTTGCTACGAAAGTAGGAATCGAAATTGCGGCTTCCGTCCCGTTCATCGGTGAATCAATTAAAGTTCTCCTTGCAGGAGACTCAACGATTCTTGGTGCACAAACACTAACACGTTTCTTCGCGATTCATGTATTCTTCTTACCGGCTGCTTTGCTTGGGTTGCTTGCAGCACACTTTATCATGATCAGAAGACAAGGTATTTCAGGACCGCTATAAGATTGACTGGCGTCCAATGAAATTAATAAGGAGGGGACATTATGCACCGCGGAAAAGGGATGAAATTTGTCGGAGATTCGCGCATTAAGGCTAATAACAAGATGCCGAACGTCCCGAAAGATTACTCAGAATATCCGGGTAAAACGGAAGCATTCTGGCCAAACTTCCTCTTGAAGGAATGGCTGATTGGTGCAGTTTTCCTTATTGGATATTTAATATTGACAGTTGCTCATCCGTCCCCGCTTGAACGTCAAGCGGACCCGACGGATACGATGTATATGCCGGTTCCAGACTGGTATTTCCTATCTATGTATCAATTGTTAAAGTATCAATTTGCTTCAGGACCGTTTAATATTATTGGTGCTATTATCATGCCAGGTCTTGCAATGGGTGCCCTGATGCTTGTTCCATTTATGGATACTACAAAGGAGCGCCGTCCGTTTAAACGTCCGCTACCTACTGCATTCATGCTTCTTTCATTCGCAGCTTTGTTCTACTTGACATGGGAATCATACGTGAACCATGACTGGGATAAACAGAAAATACAAGGTGCGATTGTCGAAGAAGTTGAATTCGACACTGAATCTGAAGGTTATCAAATCTACGCTGGAGCGAGCTGTATTGGTTGTCACGGTGATGCATTCCAGGGTGGACTAGGTAAGCCCTTAGTAAATACTGGTCTGGCTGCCGATGAAATCGTGAAAATTGCTCATGATGGACAAGGCGACATGCCTCCTGGAACATGGGAAGGCTCAGATGAAGATTTACAAATACTTGCCGAATTTATTGAAGGCTTGAAAAACTAGTAACAAAAAAGAGTCAGGAAACTGACTCTTTTTTTATTACTTAGGAAACAATAAAGTTCGAGGATAGTGGGTAATCTAGGAGAGATGATATTCCACGTCCAGACTTCAGCACCTATAGACTCGGATAGTCCACAGGATGTGAGTCACGCAGACACTGCTGTAGGACGTGGCGTACCATGGTTGTGTTCTTTAATTTGTCGGTACAACAAGGAGGGATTGAACTTCATCCCTCCTTGTTGTGACACGATGTCACAAACTAGACCGCCTTCCATTACACGTCCTATGCCTGCCGCGGGTCTACAGGATGTAGATCATGCAGCTGTTGTCACAGGAAGTGGCGTACTTAGGTTGTTTTTATTTGTAACACGCGCTTACGCTTTTATTGATACATATTAAGTTATTTTGGAGAGGTGTCCATGGGTTTATTTATACAGAAAATTTGGCTCGTGCTTTCTCATAAATCATTTCTTTGGATTCTGTTATTTATTAACTTGAGTGGAACGGTGTTCGGCTATGATTGGTATATGTGGCAACTTAAAATTACGGAGCCAAAGTTTTGGATTTTTGTGCCAGACAGTCCTACGGCCAGTTTGTTTTTCACACTTGCCATCATCGGTTGGCTAATCGGTAGGAACTTTAAGTTAATCGAAGCGCTTGCGCTTATAACGCTTGTAAAATACGGACTTTGGGCGGTCGTCATGAATCTATTGACGCTTGTCGAGACAGGTTCAATCGGCTGGATGGGCTGGATGCTTATCGGTTCGCATTTCGCGATGGCGCTTCAGGCAGTATTATACAGTCCGTTGTATAGGTTTTCATTTGTCCATATTGCAATTGCGGCGGTTTGGACACTTCATAACGATGTCATCGATTACGTTTACGGGCAAATGCCAATCTATTATGATTTAATGAAGCATATGGATCATATTGGTTACTTTACATTCTGGTTATCGATTGCCTGTATTTCACTTGCTTTTTGGGTATTGAAGAAGAGGTCGAAAACTGTTATATGGTAATAGTAAATAGTTGCGGATGAAGTGTGACCGCTATAGAATAGGTCATATAGAGAAAAGGGAGGAAGTTGACTATGTTCTGGATTTACTTGGGTGCAATTATACTATTGCCGCTTTATGCCCAATTCAAAGTGAAAAGCACATACAAAAAGTACTCTAAAGTGCGTTCTACATCTGGAATGACAGGTGCGGAGGTCGCGCGTCTTATCCTTGACCAAAATGGGTTACAAAATGTGCAAGTGATTGAAAGCCAAGGATTTCTGACTGATCATTATAATCCGATTACGAAAGTTATTGCGTTATCCACACATAATTTCCGAGAGGCATCTGTCGCAGGTACAGCAATTGCCGCACACGAAGTTGGTCATGCAATACAGGATAAGGAAGCCTATTCATTTTTACGTTTCCGTCACCGTTTAGCGCCAGTTGCGAGCATCACTTCCAATGCATCTTGGGTTTTCATTATGATTGGTGTGATTTTCTCAAGCATGAATTCCTTGCTTGGAATCGGTATCGCGCTACTAGCAGTCGGGGTTCTGTTTCAAGTTGTTACATTACCAGTTGAGTTTAACGCATCTACACGTGCGATGAATCAGATCGTTACACTTGGTATTATTCGCAATGAAGAAGAAAAAAGTGCGAAAAAAGTATTGAGCGCAGCGGCGATGACTTATGTCGCAGCAACTGCTGTTGCAGTACTTGAACTGGTTCGTCTTATCCTGATTTTTAGGGGCAGAGACTAAGTAGAATATAAAAAATCCGTTCCTCATATTTTGAGGAACGGATTTTTTTCGGTAATCGTATGGTGGTCGTTCATCCGTCGCTTTCCAAAGGTACACGAAGTGTTAAAGCTTTTTTTGATGAAAGAATAGTCGGCTTCTTATCTGGATAAAGGCAGCAAAAGATACAATTTTGGCTGCTCACTCCTTCTTTATGGTTTTTCTTTTTTTATTTTAAGGAAGTGTTAACCTCTATAGGAAATCACATGAGGACAAGCGTGATTTTACTGAAAATAAGTAAGGCACGCATTGTAGAAAATACAAAGGTGCCCGAAATTGTATCTTCGGGCACCTGTAACTTCTGTGAAAAGTCATCTATTCTTATTTCGCACGCAACTTCAATTTTCACTCGAACGTTGTAGCCACCCTTGTCCCCCGGTAACACTGTCGTGATTAGTTTAGCCGAAAGCGAGACGGAAACATACTAGTCCAAATGAAGACTTTTGCGCTTTCCGCTTTACTTATCGCTCAAGCGGCTGTTTTTGTTCATCCAGCGTAAAACCTTCACCCATTACGTCGTGAACATCGGTGAGTGAAACGAAGGCATGCGGATCGACTGACGTTATGATGTTTTTCAAACGAACAATTTCATTTCTTCCGACGACACAATAGAGAATTTCTCGATCAGATTTAGTGAAATGACCGTATCCTCTGAAAACAGTTACACCACGATCCATTTCTTCAGTGATTTTCGTTGCGATATCATCTTGGCTATCAGAGATGATGAAAGCACCTCTAGCTGCGTATGCGCCTTCTTGAACGAAGTCGATGACGCGGGCGCCAACAAACAGCGCAACAAGCGTATACATCATCGAGCGGTGGTCTAGATAGACAGCCCATGAAACGAGAATGACAAGCGCGTCGAATAGAAACATTGTCTTTCCCATACTCCAACCGATGTATTTATGAGCAAGACGTGCGATAATATCTACACCACCAGTTGTTCCGCCATATCTAAAAATGATACCGAGCCCGATGCCGATAAAGACACCCGCGAACAGGGCAACAAGGAACATATCGTCTTTTAGATGGATATCAATTTGATAAATCATGAATACTTTAAGGAAAACAGACACAGCAATTGTTCCAATGACTGTATAGACAAATACTTTTTTCCCCAATAGTTTCCAACCGATAATAAACATTGGAATGTTCAAAATGAGGTTCATAATCGCTGGATCCCATTTGAAAGCGAACAGGAGAATCAGTGTAATTCCTGTAAAACCACCTTCGGCAAGTTCGTTTTGAATATTAAAATGGACGAGACCGAAACTGAAAATTGCAGCGCCAAGAATGATGAAAAAAATATTTTTGAATTTGATCCCGTCGAGCATGTAGCGCACACCTTTCTTTTTCAAGCAATATAACTATTATCAGCTATAATTTTTATTTTGACAATAGTGTTATTAATTTATACGATGGTAGAGGGAGTTGACGCAAATGGAGCAATCGCAGACGATGGAAAAACTACAACAAGAAGTAGATTTGTACATAAACGGCTTTAAAGAAGGTTACTTCCCCCCCATGGAACTGGTTGCCAGGTTGACTGAAGAACTTGGGGAATTGTCGAGAGAAGTACAACATGTATATGGCATGAAAAAGAAAAAATCGAGTGAGGCGATAAAATCACTGGAAGAAGAAACAGGAGATTTGTTGTTTGTTCTTATTTGTTTCGCCAATTCACAGGGAATTAGTTTGGAAAAGGCACTTTCAACAGTTCTTGATAAATTCAAGGATCGGGATGCCGACCGCTGGACAAAAAAGGAGGAAACGATATGACAATAAAAGTTGCAATTGCCGGAGCACGAGGCAGATTGGGGAGCGCGGCGTTAACTGCGATTATGAAGGCTCCAAATATGGATCTGGTTGCTGTTCTCGATTATAAGTATGAAGGTCAGTATTTACATGGAACTGAAGTGAATGATGATGCGAGCGGGATCCCGATATATACATCATTAGAAAAGTTGGCAACTGCCAACAAGCCAGATGTACTTCTTGACGTTACAGATCCAGATGCTGTTTTCAAAAATGTACATGATGCCATCACACTTGGAATCCGACCTGTCGTAGGGACATCCGGGCTTTCTAAGGATAATATTGCCCTTTTGACAGATTTAGCAGCTAAGAATCTGATTGGTGGGATCATTGCGCCAAACTTCTCAATCGGAGCGGTATTGATGATGAAGTTTTCGGCCATTGCAGCGCGTTACTTAGGTGATATAGAAATACTTGAAATGCATCATGACAATAAAGTCGATGCTCCATCAGGAACGGCAGTAAAAACAGCTGAAATGATTAGCGAGGTTAGGGACTCACATAGACAAGGACATCCAGACGAAAAAGAACATCAAGCCGGAGCACGTGGAGCGGATTTCGAAGGTATGAAAATACATAGCATCCGATTGCCGGGGCTACTTGCACATCAGCAAGTGCTGCTTGGCGGCGAAGGTGAATTGCTAAGTATTCGCCACGATTCTTTCGATCGAAAATCATTTGCGCCGGGGATTCTTATGGCGATACACAATGTTATGGAACGTCTAGATTTGGTTTATGGACTTGAAAATATTATCGACTAATAGTGAGGAAATAGTACTGTAAGTCGAAAGGGGCACTGTTATTGGAAAAGTTGAAAGTCGGTGTAATCTGCTATCCCTCTCTAGGGGGGTCCGGGGTTGTAGCAACCGAGCTTGGAAAAATGATGGCAGATAAGGGCCATGAAATGCATTACATCACATCGAGTAAACCGTTCAGATTTCTGGATGCACACCAAAATATACAATTCCATGAAGTGAAAATCGATGGTTACTCGGTGTTTAAATATCCACCTTATGATATTGCGCTCGCCAACCGTATTGCGGAAGTAATCGAGACAGAAAAACTTGACCTTCTTCATGTCCATTATGCTGTACCTCACGCGGTATCGGCTGCACTTGGTAAAGATATGGCGAATTCCACGATTGGCGTCATCACGACGCTACATGGAACAGATGTAACTATTCTTGGACATGATCCGGGACTGCGAAACACAGTGCGTTATGGAATCGATAAATCTACGATTACAACAGCTGTGTCCGAATCGCTTCGATTAGAGACATTGGAATTGATTCAACCGAAAAAAGATCTGGTAACTATTTATAATTTCATCGATGAAAACAAATACCATCCGGTCAATCCTGGTACACTAAAAAGCGATTTTGGGATTAAGTCGGATGAAAAAGTGATTGTCCATATTTCGAATTTCAGGAAAGTGAAACGAATTCCCGATATTATTGAAAGTTTCAGGGGCGTATTGAAAGAAATCGATGCAAAACTGCTTCTTGTCGGGGACGGACCTGAAAAAGTGGAGATGGAAGCGCTCGTTATGGAATTAGGTTTGCAGGCTCAAGTTATTTTCACGGGAAAACGGGATGACTTACCTGAACTTCTAGCTATCAGCGATGTCATGTTTCATTTGTCGGAAAAAGAGGCGTTCGGCCTTGTTCTGCTGGAAGCGCTCGCTTGCGGATTACCTTCAGTTGCGACAGATGTTGGTGGGATTCCGGAAGTGATTGAAGATGGTGTCAACGGTTTTCTTGTCCAAGTGGGTGATACAAATGCGGCAACACAAAAAGCGTTGCTACTACTGAAAGACGATGACTTACGTGCTACATTCAGGGAAAACGGACTGATAACAGCGGCAGACAAGTTCCATTCATCTACAATCGTTAATCAGTATGAAAAACTTTATTATGAGGTGGCGGGTAATAAATGACGACATCATTCGGAACCGTGCCGAGCCGCGAAGTTATCCATATCCTTGAAAATGCAGGATATGAAGCTGTTTTTGTCGGAGGTGCGGTACGGGATCACCTTTTAGGGAAAACGGCGACGGATATCGACATTGCAACTTCTGCGGAACCTAAAGAAGTAAAAGCAGTATTTCCGACAACTGTAGATATTGGTACAGCACATGGTACGATCCTTGTGTTGATGAATGGTGAACCGATTGAAGTGACTACTTACCGGACAGAAGGCTCGTATACAGATCATCGTCGACCGGATGAAGTTCATTTCGTCAAATCTTTACAGGAAGATTTACGGAGACGTGATTTTACGATAAATGCGCTGGCGATGACAAAAGATGGTGAGCTAATCGATTTGTTCGGTGGTAAGGCAGATATGGCTGAACGAATCATTAGAGCTGTAGGAAACGCAGCAGATCGGTTTAACGAAGACGCACTCAGAATGTTCAGGGCTATCCGTTTTACTGCTGTCCTTGGTTTTGATATAGAAGAACAGACACTTAAAGCGATTCGTGATAATGCTACGCAAATTCGTTACATATCCGTAGAAAGACTAAAAGCTGAAATGGATAAATTATTTGCAGGTGATTATGTAGTTAAAGCTTTTCACAACATACAAAATACAGGATTAAATTTACATTTGCCTCTATTTCCAACAGACACCGAAAAACTCAACCGTACTGTGCCATTCGAATCGGCAGTTGAAGGTTGGGCTTGTTTTATGATTGTAGGTAACTTTTCACCGTCGGATGTTGCAAGAGCGTATAAATTATCAAACGTTGAAAGAACATTTCTATCAACCGTAAAAGATGCGTACGTGAATCGAATGGATTATCAATTTACGCTTGATGATTATTACAATTATGATTTAGCTACTTTGATTACAGCTGAAAAGTTGATTCGATCAATTCACGCTAATGGCGAAGCAATTTCATTTACGGAAATTAAAAAGATGAAACAGTCACTACCGATTCAGTCCATAGCAGATCTTTCTGTAGACGGTAAAAAACTGATGGAGTGGACAAGCCAAAAGGGCGGCAGATGGATCGGTGAATGGATAGGGAAAATCGAACAAGCCGTCTTGCACGGGACATGTAAAAATGATCCAAACGACATAAAGGAATGGTTTCTATATGAATTCAATCGTGAAAAATGAATTGTTGAAAAGACTGTTCGAAGCAGAAGGCGAACCCGTCTCCGGACAAGAAATTGCTGATCAATTCGGGTTATCAAGGACTGCCATTTGGAAATACGTAAAAGAGCTCGAAAAGGATGGCTACGTGATTGGGACGATTCGAAAAAAAGGGTATTATCTTATCGAATCACCGGATCGGGTGAACGAAGCGAATGTACAAAAATATTTAACAACAAAAAAGTATGGTCAGCACATCCATTATTACGAAACGTGTAAGTCGACGCAGTTAATCGCGCATGATGAAGAACAGAACGGTGCGGCAGATGGAACTGTTGTTATAGCGGAAGAACAAACTGCTGGTAGAGGCCGTATGGCGCGTCCGTGGAGCTCCACAGCGGGTAAAGGGATTTGGATGAGTGTAATTACACGGCCATCACTAACACCACAACAAGCCCCACAGATGACGTTAGTTGCAGCGGTCGCTGTAACACGTGCCATTCAGGAAATGACAGGAATTGATCCAGATATTAAATGGCCGAATGATATCCTGATTAAGGGAAAAAAAGTGACGGGTATTTTAACGGAGCTTCAAGCAGATCCAGATCAAGTAAAGGCAGTCATTCTAGGGATTGGCATGAACGTTAACCAGAACGAATCGGATTTTCCGGAGGAACTCCAAGGCATAGCTACATCACTAAAAATGCTAACCGGGAAGCCCATTGATCGTTCGCAATTGATCGCAAAAACGCTTGGATTTCTTGAAATATATACTGATCTCTATGTTAAACACGGATTTGGGCCGATCAAGATGTTATGGGAAGGCTACTCTAATACGACTGGGAAACGAATTCGAGCGGTTATGCTCAATGAAACGATTGTCGGGACAGCTCTCGGTATCTCTGAAGAAGGTGTACTCGAACTTAAACTTGATGATGGTACCATCCGAGGTATCTATTCGGCAGATATCGAACTTTCAAATTGATCGCTATACATGTAACTTCCAATTTGTTATAGTAGTTTCGAAGGGCGGTATCTAGTGTGAACTGCACCTGTTAGAAATTTCGGTAAACTTAAATTCAATATGATCTGCCTTGATCTTTACTAAAAGACAGGGACGGAGGAAACCATCACAAGATGATACAACCCTTCTGTCCATTTTTGGCGCAGAAGGGTTTTTATATCCGGTTTCTTCTCAAAGAGAGGGGAATAATACTATGAAAAGCACAGTTGATTTTATCAAAATGAAAAAGGCTAACGAAAAGATTGTTATGCTGACGGCTTATGATTATCCATCTGCAAAACTTGCGGAGGAGGCGGGAGTCGATATTATTCTCGTGGGTGACTCACTTGGCATGGTCGTTCTCGGCTATGATTCGACAATTGCGGTTACCACGGAAGACATGATCCATCATGGCAGCGCGACTAGAAGAGGGGCGAAGGAGACGTTTCTTGTTGTTGACATGCCATTCGGTTCTTATCACGGCAGCGCAGACAGAACATTAACAGATGCGGTTCGCATTTTTCAACAAACAGGTGCTAATGCATTAAAACTTGAGGGTGCAGGGAACGTGGTCGATACGATTCGCCTCCTAACTGGAACAGGAATTCCGATTGTGGCACATCTTGGTCTATTGCCTCAGTCGGCATCTGTTGTCGGCGGTTATAAAGTACAAGGGAAGACGGCGGAAGCGGCTCAGCAACTTATAGATGATGCACGTGCATGTGAAGCAGCAGGGGCATTTATGATCGTCTTAGAATGTATTCCTTATCAGCTCGGAGAACAAGTTGCTGCAGCAGTTTCGATACCAATAATCGGCATTGGTGCAGGAGCGGGAACGGATGGCCAAGTGCTTGTATACCATGACACTGTGAAGTATGGCAGTCATCACGTCCCGAAATTTGTTGAGACGTTTGCAGATGTTGGAACAGTTATCCATGAAGGTTTGAAAAAGTATGTGTCGTCAGTGAAAGATGGTTCATTCCCGGCAGAACGCCATCGTTTTACGATGAAAGAGGAAGAATTAACGGCGTTATACGGAGGCAATACGGATGGCAATTGAAATGGCGGTCGTTCACTCGATTGAGACCCTGCAAGGCATGATTGACCGTAATAAACGCGAGGGTCGTACAGTAGGATTCGTGCCAACGATGGGTTTTTTACACGAAGGTCACTTGACGCTTGTGAAGCATGCAAGAGAGCACAATGATGTGGTTGTCATGAGTATTTTTGTCAATCCAGCGCAGTTTGGCCCTGGAGAAGATTTTGAAGCCTATCCGCGTGATGTAGAACGTGATGCAAGTCTGGCTAAAGAGGCAGGGGTCGACATTTTGTTCATGCCGACTTCAGAAGAAATGTACCCGCAAGATGGCGGTGTTCGCATCTTACCGGGACCTCAGTCAAAAGTTCTATGCGGAGCATCTCGTCCCGGCCATTTCGATGGCGTTCTGAAAGTTGTCTTGAAACTATTTAATATTGTTGACCCGGACCGTTCGTATTTTGGTATGAAAGATGCGCAGCAACTGGCGATTATTGAGACGTTTGTTCGTGATTATAACTTGAGAACGTCAATTGAACGGGTTCCTATTGTACGCGAGAAAGATGGCCTTGCGAAAAGTTCTAGGAATGTCAATCTTACTGAAATGGAACGTATGGAGGCGCCAGTTATCCAGCAAGCACTTAAAAAGGGTGTATTGTTGTTTAATGAAGGTGTCTCGGTCGATGAAATTGAACGGGAAATCACAGCTCATATTATGGAAAATAGTTCGGGCATAATGGATTATGTTTCGCTGCTGTCTTATCCGGAACTTACAGAATACGATGGTTCATCAGACGAGGCGATTCTTGCATGCGCTGTGAAATTCGGAAAAACAAGGTTAATAGATAATACAATTATGTCAACAAAGGATGGTTATCATGTTCAGAATGATGATGAACAGTAAATTACACCGAGCAACTGTAACAGAGGCTAATTTAAACTATGTCGGGAGCATTACGATTGACGCTGATCTCCTCGACGCAGCAGGTATGTTGCCAAATGAGAAAGTACATGTAGTTAACAACAATAATGGTTCACGCTTTGAAACGTATATCATTGCAGGGGAACGCGGGAGCGGTGTTATTTGCGTCAACGGTGCGGCTGCACGACTAGTGCAGCGTGGCGATATCGTTATCATCCTATCTTACGTCTATGTGACGGATGAAGAAGCGCGTACGCATGAACCGACCGTTCTTATCATGGATGAAAAAAACCGAGTGAAAGAAATTATTCGCGAAAAACAAGGTATGACTATCTAATTAAAGAGGGCTCATTTTGAATCGGTACGCATGATTCCGAATGAGCCTTTTATATTTCTTGTCAATTTGTATATATTGAAATAAAGTACTTCATTGAATTTGCCACCGCTCTCGGCTGACCCTTATAAGGTGTCTTGGTTCAGTTGATAGAAGTATTCATTTGTTCAACATATATATGGGCTTAGTACCGACTCGAAAGCCAGAATGTGATACAATCTGCAGTAGTATGTTAAACAGGAAGTTGATGATTGAATGCACAACAAAACGTATGCAGTCGTCGATCTTGAAACAACCGGCCATTCACCGGCTAAAGGGGATCGGATGATTCAAATCGCGATTGTGTTTATAAAAGATGGAATAATTGGGGAGAAGTATGTCCGTTTTGTAAATCCAGGACAAAAAATCCCAGCTTTCATCCGTCAATTGACGGCTATTTCCGATGAAGACGTGAAAGACGCACCGTTTTTTGATGAAATTGCGGCAGAAGTTGCCACCCTTTTGGAAGGGACGGTATTTATAGCACATAATACTGACTTCGACTTGTCTTTCCTCCAAAGTGAGTTTGCGAGATGCGGTGTTGGTAAGTGGGCAGGGAAGAAAATCGACACGGTTGAACTTTCTAAAATCTTAATCCCATCTGCACCAAGTTACAGGTTACAAGATATTACTGAAGAGCTTGGTATACCGCTGGGGTCGGCCCATCGCGCTGATGATGATGCAGAAGCAACTGCAAAGCTGTTTCTTATTTGCATGACTAAATTGCATACATTACCAGAGGATACGCTGAATCTTCTGCACCGTAGATCGTTTCGATTGAAATCCGATCTTTCGACTCTTTTCTACGAAGCGCTAAAAATGGCGCGGATGAAAAAAATAAGCCCGGATTATTCATTTTTCCGGGGAATTCCTTATCGGAATATGTCCATTGCAAGGGATAATCACTTTGATCATCCTGTGTACCCAATTGACAATCAGGAGAAAACGGCTCAATTGAAAAAAGCTTATCCTCATTTTGAGCGAAGGGAATCGCAATTTGGATTTATGGATACAGTTTGGCATGCATTGTCTGGACAATCAGAAATTATTGCAGAAGTGCCGACTGGAATCGGAAAAACCATGGCTTATCTCTTACCAGCAGCAATTCATTCAATAGCGATTGGGAAACCAGTGGTTATCAGTACATACACCAATCACCTTGCTGATAAAATATTGGACGAAGAACTAGGTAAAGCCAGACTAATACTTGGATTTGATGTGACTGCGACCGTATTGAAAGGTAGAGAACAATACATTTCACTTGGTAAATTCGAGGAACTGCTACGAATTGCTGATGAGTCGTACGATGAAACGTTTGCCATCATGCAAACGCTTGTCTGGCTTACGGAAACTGTGTCAGGTGATTTGGAAGAACTGAATGTATCGGGTGGAGGCCAGCTGTTTGTAGACCGAATTCGAAAGCGGTCCAATGTGCTTGCAAAAGATGAACAAGTTGCTGATTATCATTACAGGTTGCTGGAAAGATGCGGACATTCAAATTTAATCATTACAAACCATTCCATGCTCCTTTCTGATATGAATAGAGAGCAAAAGATTTTCAGCTCACTCGCTGGACTCATTGTCGATGAGGCACATCAATTTGTTCAAGCGGCAACATTTATGAATGAAACCGTATTTTCCTACACGAATTGGAAGTATGTAATGGGACAAATAACGTCTGATGCGACGGGACAACTGTTGCATCAGGTTGATAGGCTTAATACTCAATTCGGAACAAATCAATCTCGCAGTAGAGCTCAGTTGGATTCTGCATTCATGAAATTTTTGACATTGTTCGATTATGCGGTAGGCATCTTGACTACATTTAACCCTGCAAAGCGCAAGAAGCAACAGGGCAACAGAATCATTTATTCGTTAGCTGAACTGAACTATGGTAGAAACGATTTTTCAAAAGTTGCTGAAGCGATGTCAGACTACATTCATCAAGCTGAATTGTTCACAAGTGGCTTAGCAATTCATCTTGACAATATGACCAAGAATGAACAGGCACTACTTTCGGAATGGGATTTTTGGGTCCGTGAAATGACCATCAAAGCGGGAGAATGGGTTGAAGTCTTTGTAGATGAAAATTTAGATGATTTTACAGTTTGGATGGAAAAAGATATGCGCAGTATTCCGGGGAGTCTAACTGTTATCAAACGTTCACTAGATGGATCTGGGCTGATTCGTGCGCTCATTGACAGGCTGAAGGATGAACAAACCGGCATTGTGTGGACATCTGGAACACTTGCGATTCCGGAAAATGAGCGTTTCATTGCAAGACAGCTGGGTATCACTGATTCTATACCACTCTTAACATTTGATGCGCCTGCCCATTTCTATGAAGGTGCGGAAGTATTCATTGTTAATGATATGCCTGATATTCAGCAAGTCAGTCAATCAGATTATATCGAAGCCGTTACAGATGCGGTCGTTCAGACTGTCTTGGCCACGGGCGGAAGGCTCTTTGTCTTGTTCACTTCACAAGATATGCTCAGAAAAACCTATGATCTAATATCGGAAAGTCAGCAGTTAGAGGATTATACGTTGTTTGCACAAGGAATTAGTTCAGGTAGTCGGATCCGATTATTGAAGTCTTTCAGGCAGTTTACTAATTCCGTTCTATTTGGAACGAACAGCTTTTGGGAAGGTGTTGACGTACCTGGGGATGCGTTGGCTGCCGTTATCGTCGTCAGGCTACCGTTTTCATCCCCAGAAGAGCCAGTTTACAAGGCGAAGGCGGCTAAGCTGACGGCTTCTGGGATGAATCCATTCACTGAGCATGCATTACCAGAAGCGGTTATGCGATTACGGCAAGGTTTCGGCAGACTCATTCGTTCATCTTCAGATAAGGGCTTTTTCATTATTTTGGATAGGCGGATTGAAACAAAGTCGTATGGCCCGCGTTTCTTGGAGGCATTTCCAAATGTACCTGTGAAAAAAGTGTCACTCGAACATATGGTTAATGAACTCGAAAATTGCTATAATGAATAGGTATCTTAAAGGAAGCGAGTCATAATGATTCGAAAAAAACATTTTTACGACGTACAGGACGTGAAGATTTATGCTGAATTGGATTAAATTCATCGTCGTCTTCCTTATAATGTTAACTTCGGTCATCACCGTCATGGTTTTAGTTAATGCCGAAAAACCTTTTTCGGCGGCTAAAAAGGCAGCAATCGAATCCGCGGTTCAATCGGGACAACTCGCATCAGTAAGTTCTGCTGATGTTTTCAATGGTACAATTCCGACTGTAACGGTATTCGGTGTGGACGCGGATGGCAAAGAAAAAGCGGTCTTCGTTGATGAAAACTCAAAAGATGGTTTTAAAGAAGTGAAGTTGACGGATGGGATTTCGGCAGAAAAGGCTGTTGCAAACGTCAAAAAGGAACTGGATGTAAAAAAAGTTCTTCATGTAAAGCTTGGCCTAGAGGAAGAGGGCCCAGTTTGGGAAGTCGCATTTAAAAGTGATAACGGAAAACTTAATTACGTTTATGTGTTTTTCGAGAACGGTCAATGGTGGAAACGAATATTGAATCTCTAAGGGAGCGATACAATTGACGAAATCATTAGCATCCAGGGTGAATACTCTTTCGCCATCAACGACGCTTGCCATAACGGCAAAAGCGAAAGAAATGAAGGAATCAGGTATAGATGTAATTGGTCTTGGAGCGGGAGAGCCTGATTATAATACACCTGCTAACATTATTGAAGCGGCGTATACATCGATGAAAGAAGGCAAGACGAAATATACGCCTGCCGGTGGTCTGCCTGCTCTAAAAGATGCCATCATTCAAAAGCTACAAAAAGACCAGAGATTAGACTATTCTAGAAAAGAAATCATGATTGGGATTGGTGCAAAGCATGTACTATATACTTTGTTCCAAGTTATTCTCAATCCGGACGATGAAGTAATCATTCCATCGCCTTATTGGGTCAGTTATCCAGAACAAGTGAAGTTAGCAGGAGGAGTTCCTGTACATATCGAAGGGACTGCGGCAGCACAATTTAAAGTGACGGCCCAGCAAATCCGTGACGCGGTTACATCTAAAACAAAAGCAGTCATCATCAACTCGCCGGGAAATCCGACAGGCATGATTTACTCAAAAGAAGAATTACAGCAAATTGCCGATGTTTGTCAAGACAAAGACATCTGGATCATTTCGGATGAAATTTATGAAAAACTTGTATATGATGGGGCAAAACATGTTTCCATTGCCCAGCTCTCCGATGACGCGAAAAAAAGGACACTGCTTATTAATGGCGTATCCAAATCACATTCAATGACTGGCTGGCGGATTGGTTATATAGCGGGTGATGCAGAAGTTGTTAATGCGATGACAGATCTTGCAAGTCACTCGACGTCAAATCCGACGACAACTTCCCAGTATGCGACAATCGAAGCCTATAACGGGCCGCAAGATGCAGTTGAAACGATGCGTAAAGCTTTTGAGTCTCGTTTGGAACAGGTCTATCCGCAACTATCGGCTATTCCTGGGTTTAACGTTATTAAGCCGCAAGGCGCTTTCTATCTTCTTCCGGATGTATCAGAAGCAGTTAAGAACACAGGGTTTGCGAATGTGGATGATTTCGCAGCAGCATTATTGACGACAGCAAATGTCGCTGTAATCCCTGGATCTGGTTTTGGTTCTCCGGATACTATTAGGTTGTCTTATGCAACATCAATCGAATTACTGGAAGAAGCAATTCGACGTATTCATGCATTTGTAGAAGCAAATTGGAAAGAATAAGAAAAGCACAAATGCCTTGGTAAATCCGACAAGCGTTGGAGGGCCTTAAAACTTAAGGCCTGAAGCGACAGTAGTAGGCATCTTAGGATCGCGACATCCTGTCGCAACAGCTCTACATAACCCACGTCCTGTGGGCCAAGGGGCTGGACGCTGGAGTCTGGACACTACTCCAGTTGAAAAACTTATACTTTCATGTCTTTTAAAAAATAGAGAAGTTTAACTTTCGGAGGTTATTATGAAAACAATCATGATACATGAAATGCCAAACCACGCTGGTGAAACAGTTCGTATCGGTGGATGGCTTGCCAATAAACGCTCTAGCGGAAAAATTGCTTTCCTACAGCTACGTGACGGTTCGGGATTCGTCCAAGGAGTCGTAGTTAAAGAAGTTGTCGGCGAAGATATTTTTGCAAAAGCAAAATCAATGACACAAGAAAGCTCTCTTTATATTACAGCAGAAGTAACTGTAGATGAGCGTTCTACATTTGGTTATGAACTACAAGTGAAAGAAATTGAAGTTATTCATGAAGCAGTCGATTATCCAATCACACCGAAAGAACATGGAACAGAGTTTTTGATGGACCACCGTCATCTATGGCTCCGGTCTCGTAAACAGCATGCTGTTATGAAAATCCGCGACGAAGTAATTCGTGCAACGTATGAGTTTTTCCATATGAACGGATTTGTTAAAGTAGATCCTCCCATTTTGACAGGTTCTTCACCAGAAGGGACATCTGAACTGTTCAAAACAAAATATTTTGATGAGGACGCATTTCTTTCACAATCAGGTCAGCTCTACATGGAAGCTGCGGCTATGGCACTTGGAAAAGTGTTCTCATTTGGGCCGACATTCCGTGCAGAAAAATCAAAAACACGCCGTCATTTGATTGAGTTTTGGATGATTGAACCTGAAATGGCTTTCGTTGAGTTTGAAGAAAGCTTGGTTGTACAGGAGCAGTATGTGACGCATGTTATTCAATCAGTGCTACAAAACTGTCCAATTGAACTAGAAAGACTTGATCGTGATTTGTCTAAGCTTGAAAAAATTCAAGCGCCATTCCCACGTATTTCATACGATGATGCCATCAAATTCCTGAATGATAACGGCTTTGATGACATTAAATGGGGAGAAGATTTTGGAGCGCCGCACGAAACAGCGATTGCTGAAAGTTATGATATGCCAGTATTCATCACACATTACCCAATCGGCATCAAGCCGTTCTACATGCAACCACATCCTGACCGAGACGACGTTGTCTTGTGTGCGGATTTGATAGCTCCTGAAGGTTACGGAGAAATCATCGGTGGTTCTGAACGAGTTCATGACTATGAGCTGATGAAACAACGAATTAAAGAGCATAACCTAGATGAGTCTGCTTATGAATGGTACTTGGACCTTAGTAAATATGGGGCAGTACCGCATTCAGGATTTGGGCTCGGACTTGAACGTACTGTCGCTTGGATTTCCGGTGTAGAACACGTACGTGAAACGATTCCGTTCCCACGTCTATTGAACAGATTGTATCCTTAATACCTAAATAGAAGAGAGGAGTTCGGACATGCAACACGAAGAACGGCTCCGAATTTGGATTGAGCAGGGGAATGTAAACATTTCCCAGCTCTTTTTTCACAATTATAAAAGTCTCGGGATCAAAGATTTGGACGCAATGCTAATCATGCATATGACAGCATATAAATCCGAGGGCAATCATTTCCCAACTCCTAACGAGTTTGCAAGTCGTATGGATTTAACGGAAAATGAAGTATCCATGGTTTTACAACGTTTAATGCAACACGGTTTACTCCGAATTGGTCAAAGTGAAGATCAAAAAGGGGTTTTACATGAAACTTTTTCTTTGCAGCCATTGTGGGATCGATTAGTCGATCAGATTGCATTCGCAACGAATGAGGCTGAGGAAGAGACCCATAAGAACGCGGAAGGAGAAATTTTTTCGCTGTTTGAACAAGAGTTTGGACGCTTTCTGTCACCAATGGAGTGCGAATCAATCACGATGTGGCTGGATGACGATGGACATACAGTCGAAATTATCCGTGCAGCATTAAAAGAAGCTGTCATAGCACAAAAATTAAGTCTCCGGTATATCGATCGGATTCTTTTTGAGTGGAAAAAGAAAAATGTTAAGACATTGTCTGATGTTGAACGTCAAACAAAGTCATTCCGGACCGTAGGGACACGTCCGTCACAGCAGCCAGAAAAAACTGTTTCGGTAAAACGTGTTCCTTTCTATAACTGGCTGGAAGAACGGGATTAGGTGGGAGTACATGCTGACAAAAAAACAATGGGAATTTTGCCTTGAACAATTTGGCGAAATGTTCCCAGATGCACATTGTGAACTGGTGCATGACAATCCTTTTGAATTGACAATAGCAACGCTGCTATCTGCCCAATGTACGGATGTTCTCGTGAATCGGGTGACGGCGGAGCTGTTTAAAAAATATAAAACACCTGAAGATTATCTAGCGGTTGATGTCGAGGAACTACAAACGGATATCAGGTCGATTGGATTATTCCGCAATAAGGCGAAAAATATTCAAGCCCTAAGTCAAATGCTTATTGATAATTTTGATGGGGAAGTACCGGCTAATCGTGACGTTATGATGACGTTACCAGGCGTTGGCCGTAAAACGGCGAATGTTGTCGTATCGAATGCATTTGGCATACCTGCTATTGCTATCGATACACATCTAGAGCGTGTAGCGAAGCGACTTGGTATGAACAGGTGGAAAGATTCAGTGCTAGCTGTTGAAGAAAAAATCATGCGCTGGACACCAATGGAAAAATGGACAGATACGCATCATCAAATCATTTTTTTCGGAAGGTATCATTGTAAAGCGCAAAATCCCGGATGTAATGTTTGTCCACTCCTGCCGTTATGCAGGGAAGGGAAGAAGAGGATGAAAGCAAATGCCAAATGAAGTAAATCGTATAAGTAAGGAGCTACTGGCACCTTATTTTGATCAATGGGAAACAGTACGGGATCAAATTGAAGCTTTTTATGACCAAAAAGATCATCAAGCAGTTGAGTTGATGAATGTGGCGATTGACAATTATAGTGAATTACTTGAACAAGGTGGGAAAGTGTTAGATGACCGTAAAGGAAAGGTTGTTTATACGTTACTTCCACTGAATGGCATAGAGCGTTTCGAATTTGTGAAAGATAAAATAACGAGCCATTACGCTCATGTTCAACTGGATGCTCTATTTACAGAAACCAAAAAGAAAGTTGCCAGATTGTCGATACAAAAGAAATAAAAAAGCAGAAAGTGAAATGCTGATTAGGCATTTCGCTTTCTGCTTTTTAGTTCAGTTACGGGGAACCAGTACCATCATCAGTAGTGGTTCCATCAGTCCCGGTTCCTGGTTCTGGTGGAACCGGGGTGCCGGTCCCATCATCGGGGGGCGTACCCTCGTTACCGCCATTACCATTGTTGCCGTTATTACCGTTGTTGTCATTGTTACCGTTATTGCCGTTGTTCCAGTCGTTACCGTTATTGCCGTTGTTCCAGTCTTCACCATCTGGGTTTTCAGTATCAATTTCTTCATCAGGTACTGGGACTTCTTCGGTAACCTCTTCAATCTGAACGGTCGTAGTCGCTGGACTACTAACTAAGTCGTCGAGTTTAGCAACGACGGAGAACGTATATTTCCGACCAGCTTCGGCTCCTGAGAATGTAACTGACGTGTCTGTTGTCGTTGTCATTTCTTGCATATCGCTACCATCCACACCCACTAATACGGTGAACTCTACATTGCCTATGATAGCTTCCGAAACTGGAGCATTATGGGACCAGTTTAAATCAATAGAACTCGTTTCTTCATTATATTGAGCGGCCAAACTATTTGGTGCTTCAAGTTCGATAATTTCTTCTTCAGCAACTTCTACGGGCGCAGTTCCTCTGACGAATAGTTCTGTACGCTTCCTATTGCTAGGTGTCGTCCGACTTGCTAAAACAAGTGGATTTGAACCGTATTCAATCGTCGCTTCCTCCACAGAGTCAGGTTTTTGGAACCGTGATGTATTTTTCCCGGAAGAAATGTCACTCATGACCATGCGAAACAGATTTTGAGGGACATACCTGCCTTTATCGAATGTAGTGATAGGTGTTGCATATTTCTCGTAACCACCCCATACGGCAATTGTGTAATCTGTCGTATAGCCAGCAAACCATGAATCGGGAACGTCTGAATTTTTCAAGCCGTTCTTTGTTATGATTTCAGATGGATAGTTTGTTGTCCCGGTTTTACCGGCAATATCCAGACCTGAAATAGCTGCTTTGGTTCCTGTTCCAGCTGTTAATACTTCACGTAAAATGTCCGTTACCATATATGCAGTCGAATCTTTCATGACTGTTTCTGATTTTGGTGTCATGTTAGGTGCTTTTTTTCCATCTCTAAAAATAATTTCCTTGATGGCATACGGTTTTGTGTAATTCCCGCCGTTACCAAAGGCTGAATAGGCTCCCGCCATCTGAAGTGTAGAAAAATCATATTCTCCGCCGCCAAGTGCATTGGAAGAATTCAATTTATCAAACGGAAGTCCGAGCCCTTTCGCAAAAGCGCCTGCCTTTGCAGTTCCGACCTCTTCAAACACTTTTACTGCAGGAATGTTGCGGGATTTGTATAATGCTTCTCGAATTGTCATTGTCCCTTGATATTTACCGTCGACGTTCCGAATGGCTTTATCTGTCCCTTTATAGTTGTAAGGTTCATCTACGACCGTATTTCCTGTTGACCAGCTAAGGTTTTCGATGGCTGGGCCGTAAGAGAGAATCGGTTTAATCACCGATCCGGGTTGACGTTTTTGGTCTGTAGCAAAGTTCCAGTCCGTTCCAGAATAATTACGCCCTCCACCGACTGCAACGATTGCACCCGTTTTGGTATCAAGAACGGTCATTCCGGCTTGCATTTTTTCGGATTCATATAAATCGTTCGTATTTAATGCATTCTCCACAGATTGCTGAGCTGCAGGATCCAAATTCGTTTGAATTTTTACGCCTTCAGCAAGCAAGTGTGACATACCCGCTTCTTCCAATTCAGAGAGCACAAGATCGACATAAGCTGGGTATTTTGTGTTGCTAACCTGTCTTTTGTCGTCAGCCAGTAATGTTCCTGTGACTGGCATCGCCTGTGCTGCTTCCATTTCGACTTTAGTAATTTTTTTATGCTGGTACATTAGCCCAAGTACGATATTGCGTCGTTTTTTAGCACGAGCCGGGTTTTTATAAGGATTGTATCCGTTTGGACTTTGTGGAAGTCCTGCTAACATAGCGACTTCGTGTAGTTCAAGTTCATTCAGATTTTTACCATAAAAGTATTTTGAAGCTGTTCCAAATCCGTAGTTATTTCCGGACATCAGAATCTTATTAAAGTACATTTCAAAGATTTCTTCTTTTTCATACTTACGTTCAAGCTGGAAAGCGAGCCATGCTTCTTGTGCCTTCCTTTTTAACGTTTTCTCTTCTGACAGGAATGAGTTCTTAATGACCTGTTGGGTAAGTGTGCTCGCTCCTTGAGAACCGAAACCACTTCTAAAGTTCGCGATGACTGCACCACCAAGCCTCCAAAAATCCATCCCGTGGTGGGAATAGAAACGGACGTCTTCCGTTGCAAGTATTGCATCTTGCATCGGGTCCGGGATTTCAGCGTAGGGAACGAACTCCCTTTTTTCAGCGCCCGATTTCATGAAGACATCACCGTGGATATCAAGTAAATCAGATGATAAGGGGTCTTTTAAAAGGTTTTCGTCGAGATCAGGTGCAGAACTTGCATAAAAAGCGAATAAGCCCGCGCCGCCAACTAGTATGGCAACTCCGATGGCGACGATTGCCAGAACTATCTTCTTAATGATGCCTTTTCCCTTATTCGTCTTTTTACTTTTTTTCTTTGCGCGTTCGGCCTCAATGTTTTTCCGGCGTCCAGCTCTTGAATTTATATTATCGCTCATACATCTTCCTGCCTTTCAGTTGCATTGTTTGATGTCGTTGTCATAATAGACACCGCTTTTAAATAATCGAGCCTTGGATTGAAACGTGGTAGAATCTCCAAGGACATGGTCTCAAACTCTATAAGTGTGATCGATTTTCTTCCACCTTTTTTCATTCTTTCCCAATATTTCTCAAAATTATCATAAGGGACGATAAAATAGCGGTCAAGCGAAGTGAATTTGACAATGAAAAAAACAACTCCACCTTGCTTTGACACAGATTGCATATGTTCCACTTGATGGTCATGAATATTTTGCAATGGAAAAGATGTCGCACTCTTGGTTTCTTTTGCTTCGAAATCAATATAGTTCCCTTGCCATACTCCGTTAAAGTCAGTTGTAGACGGTGTCCTAAAATAGGCTTCGGTTATGACAGCGGCACTTCGCTCCGGATAATTCACGTTTACGACTTGGATTGGAACGGGTTTCTTATGGATGACAGCAATGCCGCGACTTAAATAGAACTCATTCGTTTCATTCAATTCATCTTCCAATGACTTCCCTCGGTTACTGAATGAAAGATCGACTTTTTTTTGATGGCCTATCTTCTGAATGGGTATATATTTCTTGCCGTTCGGATAGCGTATTGTCATAGGTATCACCTCGCATCTCACTATCATACCATATCAATTGGACGGATTAGTGCTCGGAAAGTTGCAATCTAATGTCCAGATATTGAACAAGCTTAAACCTATTCAATAAATCGGAAATAATTATTTATCATATAGTGCGTAAAAAATGTGGCGATATAGATAATGAAGGCTACTAATTAGGACAGCCGATAAGAGTAGAAAGGGGAGTGGATACAAGAAAGGGAACAAGGTATGTGAATAAAATGTAACGATAAAGCTGTTATATCATAGAAGAATGGACATCCAATTACAATCCAAAATAAGCCGATTGCCAATTAGTACAAGGCAGTCAGCTTATTATTTTCGTAAACATAATCTAGTTCCTACATTTTAATACCTCACCCAGCTTAGCCCAGTAGTACCTTCACCTGCATGTACGCCCACACAGACGCTGAGGGGGAGAACTTGTACTTTCAAGTTTGGGAATTCCTGCAATAGCTCTTCTTTCCAACTTTCAGCATTCATTACATTGTTACAGTGGATCACTGCGATTTCTGGGATGCTGCTATTTTCCATGTCGCTGCGCAGTAAATCTGTCACATTTATTTTAGCTCGTTTATTGGCACGAACTTTTTCTTTCATCACTGGTTTTCCATCTTCAAACGAGATGACCACTTTAATATTTAGCAAATTACTTAGAAATGCTTGTGTTCCAGAGACACGACCGCTTTTATGGAGCTGATTTAGATTAGCAGGTATGAAGGATAACTTGGAATTTTCCGTCATTTTTTTGATGGCTGCAACGACTTCTTTAATGTCATGTCCCTGTTCTAGTAGTTCATTGCCAATTTCAATCATTTTGATCATCGGATAGGAGCCGATTTTCGAGTCAATTGGATAGACCTTGAAGTCTACCATTTGTGCAGCTGTTTGCGAGCTATCAAATGTGCCGGATAGGCCGCTAGACACATGCAAGGCAATTGCGCAATCATAGCCTTGCTCCTGTAGTTTTTCATAAAGGGCAACCATTTCACCAATAGCGGGTTGGGATGTTTTGGGGGGATTTTTGGCAACACGTAATTTGTCGTAAAACTCTTCCTGTGTCATATCGACTGTTTCTTTAAAAACAACATCAGCAAATACGATACTCAATGGTAATATATGTACGTTATGTTTTCGTATAAAAGATTCGTCTAGTTGTGCAGCTGTATCAGTAATCCAAGCGATTTTCGTAGCCATTAACAAAGTTCTCCCTTAATGATGCATATTTTAACGTTGAAACAAGCTATCTATTATCGTTAATGTACCTTACACGTTAAAGGAGCACTAGTATTAGTTGTCATATAGAGAAGAAGTTTTAATTTCTGTGACATAATTTGAACATAATTATGATGTACACTTGTATCAAAGACGTTATTCTGCTGGGGAAAAGTGGAGATTACATTTAGTCCTGTTGAAAATTAACTATATAGATTGAGCTAAATGATTCCATTCAATAACGCTTCGGCGCTTCAGGGATGCCTTCCGCGATAAACTAAGGCACTGAAAAAGTACGATTTCCTTCAATCCCGTTGATTTCCGTTCCGAGCGGACGCTTTCCGCGGGCACGGCTTCAGCCAATCGAACAGCAGAGGGTTCGATTTGCCGTATTTCTGCGTTCTTTGCAGAAATTAAGGCATTCTTGCCCCGTGCTCCCAACGCTAGCGCTTTTGCTCGCAAAAGCCGTTCTTCGTAACGGCTCTTCCTGCGGGGTCTTCAGCTCGCGCTGTTCCAGCTGGAGTCGCCGCTCTTCACTACAATCAACTAGTTCTTACTATAAAAAAGAACTTTTTCAGTGCCCTCCCATAAGCCTGACAAGCTTCGCTGCCAGTCTTATGGTTCCAGCTGCCCCCTTGTAAGGCGCCTGCGCTCAGTTCATATGACGTATTCAATACTTCAACCTAAATAGCACTTTATCTAGTAATGAAGGATTAGTAATACCAAGGAATATACGTTCCTATGAATTTGGTGCATTTCGGTCATATCTGTTAAAATAAAAGAAACGTCCGGAAAGGGTGTATCATTATGAATCTACAACAAAAAACTGAAGCGCTACTTGCTGTTTGTAAGGAATGCTTCGAGCGCCATGCGCAGATGAGAGAACTCGATCGGGAACCCGACTTTTTCATAGAAGTAAAACCATATGCAGATCAATATCATACGTTGCTTGATGAATGGACAGAGGAAGTATCTGAATTCATCAAGACAGCCAAGCCGAAATATGTTCATCCAATTCAAATTGAAACACTGACTGACTCTATGAAGCAATTCATCGTCCAGTCATTTTATCAAAAGACAGGTAAAAAACGTTTTATCTTATCGATTAATTCAGCTGAATATACGTTAAAAACAATTTTGGACGCACTACGTCTTGAACAAGAAGGCGATGTACGATGATAAAGAAGAAAGCGGTTCACGAAGTGTTAGAAAAACTGCGCACTGACGCCTCTTTTTCCGCTAACGTCATCCATACTAAAACGATTGCTGAGAAAGAAGCAATCTACGCCGAATTTCCGGGAAAACTCCATCCATCGATTATTAAAGCACTTGCATCCAAAGGAATTGATAAATTATATAGCCATCAAAGAGAAGCCTTCGACCTGGCATCATCCGGAAATTCTATTACCGCCGTTACACCGACAGCTTCCGGAAAATCCCTTTGCTATCATTTACCTGTTATGCAAAGTATCCTCGAAGATGATACATCGAGAGCCATTTATTTGTTTCCAACAAAAGCACTGGCCCAAGATCAGCTGGCGGACCTCCATGAGCTGATTGAAGCGAGTGGGGAAACCATCCTCAGTTATACATACGACGGGGATACTGCACCTGGCTTGCGTTCTAAGGTTAGAAAGTCGGGTCATATCGTGCTGACAAATCCCGATATGCTGCATTCAGGTATCTTGCCACATCATACAAAATGGGTGTCGTTATTCGAGAACTTAAAATACATCATCATCGATGAATTGCATACGTACAAAGGTGTTTTCGGCAGTCATGTCGCACATGTGCTGCGAAGGTTGAAACGAATCTGCAACTATTATGGCAGTGATCCAGTGTTCATCTGCACATCTGCGACAATTGCAAATCCGCAAGAACTAGCGGAGTCGTTGATAAATGAGGACGTTCAAGTAATCATCAAAAATGGAGCACCCGCCGGAAAGAAACATTTTGTCTTCTATAATCCACCGGTCGTTCATCCAACGTTTGGTATTCGAAGAAGTGCTGTACTTGAAGTGCGAGATATCGCCGCGCTTTTATACCGGGAAGGCATCCAAACGATTATCTTTGCAAAAAGCCGAGTACGAGTTGAAATGCTTGTCACTTATATGAAAGCATTGACGAAAAAGAAACTGTTCGATGAAACAGTAATGGGCTATAGGGGAGGTTACCTACCTTCAGAACGCCGGAAAATTGAAAAAGGGCTTCGGGATGGAGCTATCCGTACGGTTGTTAGTACGAATGCACTTGAACTTGGCATTGATATCGGGCAACTACAAGCGTGTATTATGACGGGTTACCCGGGAAATATTGCGAGTGCATTTCAACAGGCAGGGCGTGCGGGAAGACGGCAAGATGAGGCGCTCATTATTTACGTCGCCCAATCCCTGGCTCTCGATCAATATATTATTGAACACCCTGATTATCTTCTTGGCCAGTCACCGGAAGAAGCACGGATTCATCCGGATAATATGTTTATCTTAATGGATCATCTTAAATGTGCTTCATTTGAGCTGCCATTTTCTTCGACAGAAACATATGGTGAATTTGACGTACAAGAATTACTCGCGTTCCTTGAAAGCGAAGGAGTTTTGATAAAGACTACAGACAAATGGCATTGGATGACAGACAGTTTTCCAGCAAGTGAAGTGAGTCTTCGCTCTGCAACACAGGAAAACGTCATCATTATTGATAAAACGTATCCAAAAGAAACGAAGGTCATAGGGGAGATGGATCGTTTTAGTGCGATGACGCTCCTCCATGAAGAAGCAATTTATATCCATCAAGGAACCCAGTTCCAAGTTGAGCAATTGGATTGGGATGAAAAGAAAGCCTATGTCACAGAAGTCGATGTCGATTACTTCACGGATGCCAATCTTGCAGTGGAACTGAAAGTGATGAATGAAGATATCGCCGAACAGTTCGGAGATAACAAGGCCGCTTATGGTGATATCGCTGTACTTGCAATCCCGACGATTTTCAAGAAAATCAGATTCGATACACATGATAATATCGGTTCTGGTCCGATTTCATTACCCGCAGAAGAATTACATACGTCTTCCACGTGGTACACATTCGACATACCTGAAGGATGGACGGGCGCTGGACTGACGGATGCGATGACGGGTGCAGCCTATGCGATCCAGTCATTTATCCCGTTATTCGTCCGCTGCGATAAAACGGATATCCATGTTGTGCCGCAAGTGAAAGCTGTTCATACCGGAAAGCCAACTATTTTCATTTACGACAGTTATCCAGGCGGAATAGGTCTGAGTGAAAAGATTTTTGAACGGTGGGATGAGCTGTTGCAAAAAGCAGCCGATCATGTGTCCACCTGTCGCTGCGAGTCGGGTTGTCCGGTTTGTATCGGTGCGCAAGAAGCTGGTATGGGCATGAAACGGGATGTCGGATCCCTTCTTAAGACGCTAGCGGGAGGGGAAAGAAATGTCATATGAACAGAAACTGATGCAAATGAAGAAGTTGTTGAAAAAAACAACTTCTAAAGTGGTAGCTGAAGATGTGCCAGAAGTTGTAAAACCCGTTGCAAAAGTACCTGTCTATGAACAGCAGTGGCTGGACGCGGGTTTGACAAAAGCCGTAAATAAACATGGCATCGTCTATAAACGTATTGTTGAATACGACACTGACCATCAGCACGGAAACATTATTCTTTCGGGTTTGAAGTCAACGATCGATAAATGGAAGAAGTCCGGTGAAGTGCATCCACTGTCTCCGGATTTTTCAAAACCGCTTGTTTTCTTTGATACAGAAACGACAGGTTTAAAAGGAGCAGGTACACTGATATTCCTCATGGGGTTCATTGAACAGACGGCATCATCTTTTAAAATGACGCAGTATGTCCTTCCGGGTCCTGATCACGAAGCGGCATTCCTTTATGCAACAGGATTATGGGAAAAGCCGTCGACACTCGTTACGTATAATGGCAAAAGTTTTGATATTCCAATGGTGGAAACACGGTGGACGATGAACCGTAAAGAATTACCGCCACTTCTCAAGCATACCCAAATCGATTTGTTGCATGGTTCCAGACGTATTTGGAAAGGTGAGATGGCAACGTTTCGACTACCTGCAATTGAGGAGGAACAACTTGGTTTCTTCCGACAAGGAGATATCCCAGGGCATATGGCGCCAATCATCTACCAAGATGCTGTTAAGAATGGTCGCGCGGAACTATTAATGAAAGTTCTCGTCCATAATGAATGGGATATCCTTTCACTAGTTGCGCTTTATATACGGTCAACCGATTTGCTATTGAAAAGCGATGTCCGAGAATCGGCCGTGACCCATACGAATATTGGGAAATGGTTTGGTGATTTAAAGTCGCATGACCGTAGTAAACAAATCTTTGAAAGTGTCATTGCTGAGTATGGGATCAATCATCCTGCGACACATTTTCACTTCGGGTTCATCTTGAAAAAGGAACAGGCTTACGAGGACGCAGTCTCTTCATTCAAGATAGCGGCAACAGGTCTTACCGGACGTGAACGAATTATCGCATTAGAGGAATTAGCGAAGCTTTACGAGCATAAGCTGAAAGAGTTAAACAAGGCATTAGACTCCACGAAAGAGGCGATTAAGCTCCTGAAGGCGGATTCCTACTTGGCGGAAAGATTTCGGGCACGTTCGAGAAATGATTTCTTGAAAAGGGAAATAAGGATAACTAGAAAATTATTTCCCAGGCAAGCGCACGAAGCGACAAAAAACGGTTGAAAGTCGGCTTTAGTAAGACAAAGTCGGACAATATATGTTATAATCAACGGTATGTAAACAGAGACGGAAGGGCGATTTTTCATGGACACTAAATTGGATACAAAAACGATTCTTGAGAAGGAATTCAAAACGGGCCTTCGCGGCTATAATCAGGAAGAAGTAGATCTCTTCCTTGATGATATTATTCATGACTATGAAGCTTTTAAAAAGACGATTACAGAATTGCGTACCGAAAATGAACGCATGCAAAGAGAGCTTGAATCTGCACAAAAACGCCCTGCGGCTGGAAGTGCTGGAACAACGAACTTTGATATATTGAAGCGGATTTCAAATCTGGAAAAGCATGTTTTCGGAAGTAAACTCTTCGACCAAGAATAATATATTGTAAATGAAACATAAGTACGGTATACTAAAAATATCATAGTGGAATTTAGGTAATCGCTGCAACATCCTATGTTGTAGAGGAAAGTCCATGCTCACACGGATCTGAGATGACCGTAGTGTTCGTGCTCGGCGAAAGAATAAGCCGTGGCTTCGCGTATAACGCGTTGACGGCGGGAATAAATCCTAAGTCTTCGGATATGGATGAGGTTCCCTGAACAGTGCCACAGTGACGTAGCTGTCTCGGAAACGGGGCAGATGGAACGCGGTAAACCCCACGAGTGAGAAACCCAAACTATGGTAGGGGCACTCTTCCGAGGGAAATGAACTGTAGGAAGAGACAGGTGTATACCTGTAGATAGATGATTACCACCCTAAGTACGAGGCGTGAGCCGTTTGAGTACACGGGAACAAAACATGGCTTATCGAATTTCCTATGGTATTATTTTTAAATTGATTGCTCTCCAATAAGATGGGGAGCTTTTCTTTTGGAGAATTAAAGTGTGAAAAAAATATGGTTATATTGGCAATACTATAAAAAGTTAACCCTTGATGAATTCATGGAAATGATTGATGGTATAGAATTGGAGTTGGAAATGCATGACTGAATTTAAACTAGTGGCAACATCTGCAATGGGGCTTGAATCACTTGTGGCAGATGAAGTAAAAGCTCTTGGTTATAAAACGACTTCGGAAAATGGGAAGATTTATTTCCAGGGCGATGAATTGGCGATTGCAAAAACGAATCTATGGCTCCGAGTAGCGGACCGTGTTCGTATTGTTGCAGGTGAATTCGAAGCTACGACGTTCGATGATTTATTTGAACAGACAAAAGCGATTCCATGGGAACGTTTTTTGCCAGTTGACGCAGAGTTTCCAGTTGCGGGTAAATCAGTGAAATCTACTTTGTACAGTGTGCCTGATTGCCAGGCCATTGTAAAAAAAGCGATTGTTGAACGCTTGAAGATTGCTTATAAACGAATTGGTTTCTTTGATGAATCAGGTCCTTTATTCAAATTGGAAGTATCGATTTTAAAAGATAAAGTAACATTAACGATCGATTCAAGTGGAACGGGACTACATAAACGCGGATATCGACTTGCACAAGGGGATGCACCGTTGAAAGAGACACTTGCAGCAGCGCTTGTGAAAGTGTCACGTTGGAATCCAAATCGTCCTTTCGTTGACCCGTTTTGTGGTTCAGGTACAATCGCAATTGAAGCTGCGATGATCGGGCAAAACATTGCACCTGGATACAATCGTGAATTTTTAAGTGAAGAGTGGCCATGGATCAATAAAAATATTTGGGATCAAGTTCGTGAAGAAGCGGAAGACCTCGCAAAATACGACCAACCACTTGATATTTCAGGATTTGATTATGATCCCCGAATGATTAAAGTGGCACAAGAGAATGCGGCAGGAGCTGGATTCATGGATTTGATCAAGTTCCAAACATGTGACGTGCGGGACTTGACGTTAGAGGGCTTGAACGGAGTTATGGTGGGGAATCCGCCATACGGTGAACGTCTTGGTGAGGTAGAAGAGGCTGAAGAAATTACGCAGGAACTTGGCCGTATAATGAAAAACTATCCATCATGGTCTGTTTATATGTTGTCTTCATTGGAAAATTATGAAAAAATGTACGGACATAGAGCAACGAAGAAAAGGAAATTATTCAATGGTTTTATTCGTACTGATTTGTATCAGTTCTGGGGCCAACGTCAATAATTGATAGAATGCGGAAGAGGTAAACTCCTCTTCCTTTTGCATGTAATAAGGAAGGGGTAAACGATGAAGAGCAAGATGCCATTCCCGTTATCAAAAGATAAATCGTTCTATGAGTCACTGAACGACTGGATAGGGGATACGTTATACGATGAACTGACTGAAAAAGGATTTGAATGCCGTGATGAACAAATCTATATGGCGTTCCAAATTGAACAAGCACTGAAAGAAAAGAAAGTTCTTTTTGCGGAAGCGGGTGTAGGGACAGGTAAAACAATTGCTTATCTACTTCCTGCAATCGCTTATGCTCGCTATACTGGCAAACCGGCTCTCATTTCATGTGCGGATGAGACACTGATTGACCAGCTTGTAAAAGAAGACGGTGATATCCGGAAAATTAGTGAAGCGCTCGGTCTTGATATCGATGTTCGACTTGCTAAATCACGTGACCAATATTTATGCTTGAAACGATTGGAAGAGGCGGGTAATACGATTGACGAAGACTATGTTGATGTTGTGGCAGATGAACTACCTGAATTCGTTTACGGTTCCGGTTCATTGCAATCGATTTTTCCTTACGGAGAACGTTCGGATTATCCAAATTTAAGTGATGAAGAGTGGAAAACAGTGAACTTCCATCCCATCCAGCAATGTGCTGCGTGTGATGTTCGTAATCGATGTGGTCAGACAATTCACCGAAATCATTATCGCGAATCGGTCGAACTCGTTATTTGTTCTCACGATTTTTATATGGAGCATATTTGGACAAAAGAATCCCGTAAAAGACAGGGACAATTACCATTATTACCAGAACCGTCAATGATTGTCTTTGACGAAGGCCATCTTCTTGAGTATTCGGCTCAGCGTGCTTTGACGTATGAGGTACAAAATAGTACATTGCTAAATCTGCTTGAACGAATTATGGTCGATGGAATAAGAGAGTCGACACTTCAACTGATGGAGCGCCTAATTGATTCGCATGAAGCATTTTTTAAATTACTCGATGCGCTTGCGGATACAACGGAGAATGAACGGAAAGCGATTGAGAAAACACCTGAACTTCTGGCAATTGGAAAAGAGGTTGTGAAAATCTCGAATGCGCTTCTTGAAGAATTTGTTTTTGAAGGTGAACTCTATATCATTCCGGCATATGATTTGAGAATGGTCGAGGAATATCTGGATCAATACATTTACTCAATGGACCTCTTCACCTCTCAAAATGATGCAGTCGACTGGCTTGAAGGTCGCGAAGGCGAATCCACACTGGTTATCATGCCACGTCTAGTAACGGACATTTTAAGAGAGAAACTGTTTTCATCCAACACGCCAATCGTCTTTTCATCCGCTACATTATCAGTCGGTGAAACGTTTACTTATTTGGCAGATGGTCTTGGTATCCAAGATTACTTGTCATTCTCAGTGGAATCTCCATTTGATTATGATGAAGTGATGGAAGTATTTGCGACGGATGTAGAAGCCGGTGGCAAAGCGAAGCGAGCGCTTGAACTTTTAGAAGATGGAGAGCAAACACTGATTCTCTTCAAGTCAGAACGAGCGATGAACCATTTCAAAGAGCGCGTTCCTAGCGAGTGGCAAGACCGTATCGCTTTCGAAGGTGAACGAGAATTGTCTTCTATCGTGCGTGACTTCCAACAGAAGAAAGTACCTGTTTTATGCTCTTATCACTTATGGGAAGGGCTCGACATTCCCCAAGATGCATTGACACGCGTCATTATTTACGATTTGCCATTACCACCATCGGACCCGTTGTTCGACGCGAGACGTCAGCACGCTAAGGATCCTTTCCGTGAAGTAGACTTACCATTCATGCTACTAAGGCTACGCCAAGGTGCAGGACGACTCATACGGACGTCAGCCGATTCTGGAACAGTACATCTTTTACTAGAAGGTAAAGAACAGGAAATGAAAGCTGAAATTGAAAGTATTTTCCCTGTTAAAATGAAAATGACAGTTTAACTATAATTTGTAAGGCTCTCCTAGTAATATTGGGAGGCCTTTTTGTATTTCTGAGGAAGCGCTATTATTTAGGACTGTCCAGCTCGTGCTGTTTATACAAGAAATGTATAAACGTTGTGAAGTACAATAAATAAAAAACACTAATTAAGGGTCTGAATAGGTCCTGTAAAAAAGATTCAGTCATGCACATGTAATTTGGGGTTCTACATTAACTCACATGTGTTGATTAACCAAAAACAACCCGTAAATAACTTAATCAAACAGCAGACGCTTCATGTACATTATATTTGGATCGCTTTGGATTGAACGGCCTCTATACGATTATCGAGATTTCTTGATGTGTAGGGATGTGACTTCGTCGCATCCCTACACATCTTTTTCGATAATCGTATGGTGCTTATTCAACCGTCGCTTTCCAAATGTATACGTACGCAAAGTGCTTAAACTTTTCGGAACGAAAGAATAGCGGAACTTTTTATTTGGATAATAGCCGCCAAAGATACAATTTTGGCGGCTGAAGTCTTCTCCATAGTCTTGTCTTTTTTAGTTAAGGAAGAGTCACTTTCTTATAGTACATCGCATGATAATACGCGTAATCTTTACTAAAAGTAAGCAAGGAACACCTTGTACAAAGTACTAGAGTGCCCGAAATTGTATCTTCGGGCACTTACAACCTTTATAAAGAGTCATCTACTCTTTTTTTCAAAAGTAGCTGTATTTTTCACTTAAACGTTGTAGCCGCACTCGCCCCTCGGTAAAATTGTCATGACTATTTCGCTGAAAGCGGACCGGAAATGATCAAGTTAAAATGGCGTTTTTCAAGCCTTTCTTACCTGCTTTTTATGCAAGAAAATGGTTAATCAGCAAACGTGACATTAGCTAATTGTTTTATTTCAGCATAGTTTAATTACTGAAATAAAACTGATCTCCTACTAGGAGACTATATGAGTTGCCCGAATTATGTTAAAATAAAGACCAGTATAGTAAGTAAGGGGGAATGGATATGTCTACAGAAGAGAATTTCGTAGCTTTGCTAAAGAAAATGAGTGCATACTCAGAAGCCGTTTCAATCATGTATTGGGATATGCGTACGGGCGCACCGAAAAAAGGCATTCCGGCAAGATCGGAAGCGGTCGGTACATTATCGACAGAACTATTTAAATTGAGTGTCTCAGAGGAAATGGGTGGCTATCTCGAGGAACTAGGCAATAGGAAAGACACACTTAACCCGATTTTGTTGAAAACAGTTGAAGAAGTAAAAAAAGAATATGACTTAAGCAAAAAAATTCCGGCGGAGGAGTACCGTGAATTTGTCGTTCTGACTTCTCAATCGGAATCAGCATGGGAAGAAGCGAAAGAGAAAGCTGATTTTGACATGTTCCTTCCATATCTTGAGAAAATCGTGGCAACGACTAAAAAGTTCATTGGCTATTGGGGAGAAAAAGATGGCAATCCGTACAATACATTGCTCGATCAATATGAACCGGGGATGACAACAGACATCATCGATGAAGTTTTCGGCCAATTGAAAGAGACAATCGTGCCACTTGTGAAGAAAATTTCAGAATCAGGTAACCAACCCGATACGTCATTTTTATTCAAAAAATTTCCGAAAGAAAATCAGAAAGCATTCAGTCATGAGATATTGAAGCAACTTGGTTATGACTTCGATGCAGGTCGATTGGATGAAACCGTTCATCCATTTGCCACAGGCATCAATATAGGGGATGTCCGAATTACGACGAAGTACGATGAAAATGATTTCCGTTCCGCCGTTTTTGGAACAATTCATGAATGCGGACATGCACTTTACGAACAAAATATTGATTTAGAACTTGAAGGATTACCAGTAGCAGATGGTACTTCGATGGGGATTCATGAATCGCAGTCATTATTCTATGAACAGTTTGTCGGACATAATGAAAACTTTTGGACGTATAATTTTGATTTATTAAAGAGCCAATCACCTGAACAGTTTGAAGGCGTAGCGCTCGAAGATTTCCTTCGTGCAATCAATGTGTCAAAACCATCGCTTATACGGATTGAAGCAGATGAACTGACGTACCCACTTCACATTATGATTCGTTATGAAATTGAAAAAGGGATTTTTAACGGCGATTATGAAGTGGTAGACCTTCCTGAAATTTGGAATGATAAATATGAGGAATACCTGGGTATCCGTCCAAAAAATAACGGTGAAGGTATTTTACAAGACGTTCACTGGGCTGGCGGATCCTTCGGTTATTTCCCGTCATATGCACTTGGCTATATGTACGCAGCTCAATTGAAAGTGGCAATGTTAAAAGACCTACCTAATTTTGATGAACTTTGTGGAAATGGTGATTTTGGCCCGATTCTTGACTGGTTAACTGAACATGTTCACAAATACGGCAAGATGAAACAGCCACTTGAAATTATTAAAGATGCGACAGGTGAAGGATTGAACGCCAAATATTTAGCAGATTACTTATCTGAAAAATACACGAAGTTATATAACTTATAAAAAAGTAAAAAACAGTCCCGTGAACCCGAAATAATCCAGGGAAGGGACTGTTTTTAGTGAACTTTAATTTTCATCAATTGTTAACAGGACAGTCAACATTCCGCCGCCGTCGATCTTGACTGGCAATTTAAATGCCTGTTTAAAACCATAAAATTTCGTTGTTCCCGTCATCACGGTAGGGGGGGAAATATCAAGGATGAGGCCGTCTTTTTCGAGTATTGTACATAAGTTTCCAGCAACCATATTGCCAAGCTCGCCTGTGAATGATTCAATCATTTCACCTTCGATTGACATGCCAAACATTGCTTGTCCAATCGTATTAATGGCGTCTAAAGATGCATCAATGATAAGCCTTCCTTTTATGCCTCCGACAAGTCCAATTAAGACGCTTATCTCTTTTTGTTCATACGGTTGAACTGTAATCGACGGAGCAAGGACATCCAATTTGACCGGAATAACAGTTGATAGTGAAGAGATTGTCCCATTTAAAATCATTTGTACATTCTTCGAAGTGCTCATTTTAGCTTCCGCCTTTCTGAAATATAACGATAGGTCGATTATATCATGACGAAAGGTAGAATAAACAAAAAACGACAAAATATGCACAGAAAAATTTGTTGATAATTCGAACGCCGATAAATGGTATGATAAAAAGAGCAATTGACGAAGGGATCGAAAGATAAATGCCAGAATTAGATAACTTATTACAACAAGCCGCGACATACGGCCTAGTTTTTCAAAAAAATGATGATGAAGACCGCTTTAAGAAAACGGCGTTATTCGCCAAAAAACTCATAGATAAAGAATATACGATTGGATTTTCCGGTCATTTTTCCGCCGGTAAATCGTCGATGATCAATGCGTTGACTGGCCAAGACTTACTGCCGTCAAGCCCGATTCCGACAAGTGCTAACATTGTGAAAGTGCGGAAAACTGAAACGGATTTTGCTATTATCCATCATACGGACGGTACCGCAGTGAAATACGGCGGGCACGGATTTCCGGCTGCCGTTAAGTCGTTTAGTAAGGATGGTGCGGCCGTTTCACTCGTTGAAATTGGTCATACGGAATCGAATTTACCAGAAGGAATTACCGTTATGGATACACCCGGTGTGGACTCAACGGATGATGCACATCGTCTTTCGACAGAATCCGCACTGCATCTCGCGGATCTCGTCTTCTACACGATGGATTACAATCATGTGCAATCGGAATTGAATTTCCGTTTCACGAAAGAATTGATGCGTTACAACGATAACGTTTATTTGATTATCAACCAAATTGATAAACACCGTGACAGTGAGTTACCATTTGTGGAGTTCAAAAAATCGGTTGAGGATTCATTTAAAATGTGGGGTGTCGTACCGAAAGGGATTTTTTATACCTCATTGAAAGATTTAACGCACCCGCATAATGATTTTAGTGCCGTGAAAGCGATTGTTGATGGGTCGATGGAAAACTGGCAAGAACGATTCGTCGACAATGCTGAGATGACGTTAGTAAAACTGAAGGATGAGCATAGCCAATTCTTGTCTGATGAAATCGTGGAACGAAAAAACACATTCTCCGAAATTGTTTCAGAAGATGAATGGACAAAGCAAGTTGAGCTCCAAGAAGAGGCTTTAGAATCTAAAAAAATGCTGAAGCTTCTCTCGGGAGATGCATTTTCTTTAACATTTGAAAAAGAACGAAATGACCTATTGCAAGGGGCGGCAATTACACCATATGAAACACGTGAACTGCTGAAAAACTATTTGGAATCGCTGTCGTCTAGATTTAAAGTTGGTATTTTGTTCGGTGCGAAAAAGACGGCGGAAGAAAAGGCACGAAGGAAAGATGCACTTGCTGACAATATGGGCAAACTTGTTCATGCCCAAATTGAAGTCCATCTAAAGACGCTTATGAAAAAATCGTTGAAAGAAGTGGGGATTTTAACGGATGAGCAATCACTAGTGATTGACGAAATCAACTTAACGATCCCATTTTCTGATATAGAAAAAGAGTTTAATGTATCTGATACCATAACTGGCGACACCGTCCTCAACTATTCTGAACGCATGAGAACAACGATTCAAGCCACATTTAGGCGAATGACCGAGGATTGGAAACACGCAATGTCCGAAATTGCATTAGTAGCGGGGAATGACAACGCTGGTATTCTTGAACAAAAAGTGTACCGATTGGATGAGAAGTTACATGCAATCCAACAGGTAAGTGAAGTGGAAGCTCAATTGGCAAATCTCGAACATGAAATTATAGGCTCGACTGCGGAAGTCAATGCACTTCTTCAACAGTGGAAAGTACAGAAAACGCTACAATTAGTCGAATACAACGAAGCGGAAGAAGTACTTATCCTAGAGAATACCTCTGACCACACGGCAGAAGTCGAGCAAGTTCAGCGAGAAGTAGCTACTTTGGATTCGGATTCAGTGGTTAAGCACGCTATTCGTATCGCGAATTCGGTTGAAGCGATTCCAGGTTTTATGGAAACAGCAGACTACCTTCGAAAAAAAGCTGACCGACTAGATGGGCAAGAATTCACTGTTGCGCTATTCGGTGCGTTTAGTGCAGGGAAATCATCTTTTTCCAATGCATTAATTGGTGAAAATGTCTTACCGGTTTCTCCAAATCCAACTACTGCAGCCATCAATCGAATACGTCCGATTTCAGTGGGAAAAGAAGATAAAACGGCCGATATTTTATTGAAAACAACAGACCGGATGACAGAAGATGTTTTCCGCTCTTTTGAAGCACTTGGTGTTGGCGCAACATCGTTGACTGATGCTTTTCAAAAAGCAGATGATGCACTAAATACAGAATTGACGGATGAGAGTCTCCATATCCATAAAGCATTTATTGCCGCATTCAAGAGAGGGTATCCTCTTTATCATGAAGCACTTGGCACAATTATTAAGGTCGGGCAGGAAGAATTCGTTAAATGTGTTGCTGAAGAAGACCGAAGCTGTTTCGTCGAATCAATCGACTTCTACTATGATTGTGAATTGACTAGGAAAGGAATCACCCTCGTTGACACACCAGGGGCCGACTCCATTAATGCACGTCATACCGATGTTGCATTTGAATATATCCGAAATGCGGATGCGATTCTTTTCATCACGTATTATAATCATGCATTTGCGAGGGCAGACAGGGAGTTCCTAGTCCAGCTTGGTCGTGTGAAGGATGCTTTCGAGCTTGATAAGATGTTTTTTGTTGTCAATGCAATTGACCTTGCATCTGACGCGGAAGAGGCGGAAGCGGTTAAAACATTCGTAGGGGATGAACTACGGAAGTTTGGTATCCGTAATCCTAGAGTTCATGGCATTTCAAGTTTGCAGGCACTCGAGGCGAAAGTGGATAATCGGATGGATCCATTTATGGCGCCTTTTGAAGAAGAATTCCATCATTTCCTTGAACACGATCTAAAAGGACTTGCTGTTCAGGCACTCGAAGAAGAGGCGTTAAAAACGATTGAACGACTCTCGTCACTTATTAGCCGGACAGAAACGAATCGAACTCGTAAGGCAGAAAGATTGGACGAATTGAACAAGCTTGAAGGAGAAGTGCGTCAACATTTCACACATAAGTTTACACAAGTGCTAACAAAAGCGACTCATGATGAACTAAGCGAACTTGTCTATTACATTTTACAACGTGTATTTTTACGTTTCGGTGATTTCTTCAAAGAGGCATACAGTCCATCTGTTTTCGTTAACAATTCAGCAGATCGGGCATTGAATGGTGCACTCGCTGAAACCGTGCAGATGATTGGATTTGATTTGACACAAGAGCTTAAGGTGACAAATTTACGGATGCTAAACTTCATGAAAAAGCAGTTGACAAATCGGCAGCGTTTAGAAATTTCGGGGTTATATGAAAAAGATAACTCCATAGCACCTTCACCGTATGAACCACAAGATGCTGATATGTTGTCTTTCGGAGCTCCATACACTGATTCTAATAAATATAGAAGTGTCAACCGATTGTTCAAAAATCAGAAAGCATTCTTCGAAAAGGGAGAGCGCGATATCTTGAAAGCACGACTGGAAGAATTATTGAAGACAGATGCATCAATCTATCTTGGGCTTGAAAAAGAACTGCTTGAAAAGTGGGCAGACCGTTGGATTGACAGTGAAGCGGAAGGGCTTAGACAGCACTTGTTGAAAGAGAGTTTGAATCAGATTGCCTCTGAGCGAACACTTCTTCAAGGAACGGAACAACTAAGCGAATGGCGTACAGTATATGAGAAACTACAAATTGAGGAGTGGGTTTGATTGGCTACCGTTTTTGTTTCGATAAAAGATATTGATTATGCTAAATTCAAATGGGTAGATACACGTTTTTCATTGCAAGATGTGGATGAAGGCAAGCAGAAATACACAAAAAGCCATGTAACAGGGGCAGTTTACTGGGATCTCGAACATGATTTGTCCGACATGACGAAATCGGAAGGAAGACATCCGATGCCAGAGAAGGCGACTTTGACCGAGCTCTTCAGAACGAGTGGACTTTCAATTGACGACCAAATCATCGTTTATGATGACGGTGGAAGCCCTTTTGCAACTCGTGCTTGGTGGCTATTGCAATATGCTGGATTTAACAATTCATATATCGCACTTGAAGGATTCCAGGCAATGAAAGAAGCGGGTTTACCTTTAGATAATCGTCCACCGGAGCCACTGAGGACTTCAGTTACTCCTCAGTGGGATGAAACAATCTATGCCCCTAGAGAGCACGTTGAAGAAATAGTGGCTGGAAAAACAGCGAGTGTCCTGCTAGATGCCCGCTCAGCAGAGAGATACCGGGGGGAGAAGGAACCAATCGACCCGATCGCTGGACGGATTCCAGGAGCGCTAAACTTTGACTGGGAGCAATTAAAAAAAGGAGGCGCCTTCAATTTGGATGGTGCTGTAAGAGAGCAATTGCATACTGTGGTGGAACCGGCAGAAGAAGTAACGGTTTATTGTGGTAGCGGTGTAACAGCAGCCCCATTATATGCTTTACTCAAACACAATGGCTATGAGAAGGCCCGTCTGTATGTCGGAAGCTATAGCGACTGGATATCACAACAAGGGGTCAAAGTCGAAAAAGATTGACTTTCAGGAGGCTTATAAATGCATTATGCACTTCTTGGTGACATACATTCCTCTAAAGAGGATTTAGAAAAAGTACTCATGGATATTTCGGAGAAGTATCCGGAAGCAGTCCGTGTCGGGACGGGCGATCTGTTTGAATGCATAATTAGTAAAAAGAATATTACTGATCAGAAGTTTACGAAACTTAAAGACGTTATGATCATTCCAGAAGGGTTTACCGAGCTATTAACATTCTTGTCGGTTAGCGGCAATCAGGAAGACCGAATAATGATGATTACAGAAACAGACGATCCGCTTCGAGAAAAACTGGGCACTATGCCGGAAATGCTGGACATTGCGACGGCTAAAATAATCCATGGTCATCAGTGGAAATGGGGCGGTGAACCGTGGGCGCTTATTCAAGCGGAAGTGGATGAATCTCCCGTGTTTTATGGGCATAGTCATACGTCCAAATTATCCCGAAATGGTGTGAATGAAGCAATTGAATTTGGAATTCCATATGATGTAAGTGGTGACAAGGTCCTCGTGAATGTAGGGGCAGTCGTCATTGATCGAGAATGGGCGCTGTATAATGTATCGGAGAATACGGTTACTTTTATGAAAGCCTAACAAAAAAGACTGAACAGATAACTGTTCAGTCTTTTTTATGAATTGCTTCTCGTGCAAGTGCGTCTGCAGCGCGGTTATCTACATCGGGAATCCATTTGATGAAAAAAAAGTCAAACGTGTCTGCAAACTCAAGTATTTTTTTCAAGTATTCTTTATATGCTTCATTTTTCACGAATTTCTTTTCCACGGCCATGACAACGATTTGGGAATCAGAACGAGCTGATACCATGCCAGTCGTCAGTTTGGATGTTTCTTCCAAGCCGCGTAACAGTGCTTGGAATTCGGCAGAATGATTATCCGTAGGTTCGATTTTTTCGGATAACTTTATTGCATGGCCCTCACCTTTTATGAAAATTCCAATACCACTTTTCCCGGGATTTCCTGCACTTGCGCCGTCTACGTACAACTCAATCATTTGATTTAGCACCTCGATTTAATTGGATTGTTGCACCAGTGTTCAAATAGTATTAGAATATATGAATCGTGTCTTTTGGGGGTAGTCATTATGAATAAAACAATCATTATGAATGAAATAGATGGAATTCTAGATGCCTATTGCGATGGCTGCTTCCTGAAAACACAGCTGTCAAAAGACAAAGGGAAGTCGGGATCACATAAGTTTTGTATTACCGTGTGTACGATCGGAGAGCAGCTTCGGTTTCTAGGCCAGGAAATGAATAAAAACACAAAATAATATCCCGCTGGAAATTGCATCAGCGGGATTTTGTGTTCGATCATTCATCTCCAAGTTTTAAGACATTCGCTGCCTGAGGACCGCGATTCCCTTCGATGATTTCGAAGGATACGGATTGTCCTTCATCAAGCGTTTTAAAGCCTTCAGATAGAATACCGGTAAAGTGGACAAACACATCTTCCCCGTCATCCGCTTCGATGAAACCATAGCCTTTATCATTACTGAACCATTTGACTTTTCCCTGGTACATGTATATTCCTCCTCGGCGATTCGATGTCCCATCCATTAGATACATGGATGCATCAACTATACATGAATCGACATTGTGCGTCAACGATATGCCTAAATATTCAGACGCATTTTCACATAAAAAATCTTTTTATAGGAGTGATTATATGATAAAAACGATTGAAAAATGCATGCAGATAGTCATTGGAATTTACAATAAGTTCGATGCAAGTCATGATTTCGCTCATATCCAACGCGTAATGAAAAATGCGGAAGAAATCTTGGTTCGGGAGCCTTCAGCGAATGAGGAAGTTGTCCGTCTTGCTGTTTTGTTGCATGATATCGAAGATGCTAAATATAAATCAGATGACAACCCATCCATCCTAGACATTTTACAGGAAATTGGTCTCGAAGATGAATTAACTAAGAAAGTAGTAGCGTGTATTGAAAGCGTGTCATTCAGTGGTGGTAATGCGAAGGACATCACGTCCATCGATGGAGCCATTGTGCGCGATGCAGACCGGCTTGATGCAATCGGTGCTATTGGGATTGCACGCACATTTGCGTTCGGCGGTGCAAGGGGAAGGAAGCTATACGATACAGACGAGATGGTTCGTGTTAATATGTCTGAAACAGAATACCGTAGCAAGGAAACGGCATCAGTTACACATTTCTATGAAAAGTTGTTGCTGTTAAAAGAGTTGATGGTGACTGAAGAAGGGAAGCGGCTCGCGGAGCAACGACATGACTATATGGAAGGTTTTTTGAAACAATTAGATCGTGAAATCGGTTCTTAATGGTAATGAAAATGTAACCCCTTGTTCAATAAGAGACAAGGGGTTTTTGAATGATGTCAGTTGGCATGTTTTAGTAATTCTTTCTCAATGATTGCCTGGATTTGATCAGTGCCGATTGCACCGCTAGAGAACGCTTTGCTTTTAATCCAAAATACGGTCCTCATCATTGTGCATCAGTCAATCGAAATTCGATGTATGGCCGATTGTCACCTAAAATTAAACGTTCTTATGCGAGGGACTATTCACACTCATATTCACGGTCATGATTACATGTGACTGAACACTTGAAAAACTATCCTCTAAGAATAAAAATACTGGGTGAACATCGCCGTGTAAACCACTACCATTTTTTGAAGTCGCATTGTACAAATCACTGTTTTTCAACCGGCTAATTTCGGAGCCTATACTATCCATATAATCAGGTTGACCCAAAGGATATAAATTGAACTTAGCGGAAACATATTGTTGAAATGGAGCGTATGATTCTTGATTAATACGGAATTTTTGTTCGGAAGGTTCATGGAATTCATGAACTACCGAAGGACATCCCGAGGAAAACGTACCATTGAATGCTATATGAGTCCCACTTTTTGAGGCGTGAATTATCATCGCTTTCACAGCGTCAAAGACAGCTTCCTGCTCGCCAATCATAGTTGAAGCTACGTCGTCTGTAGACATTGTCACATTTGAAGTGTTGACTCCTTGGAGTGCACCTTTTATGATTTCGATAAAGTTGTTAGTCATCGGATGGATGGAAAATTGGAGAGTGATCAAATTTTTTTTCATTTCAACGTCCCCCTTATTGGTCAAATTGACATTTGTACCTGTTATTTTTTATAGTATCAAAGTGGTAAAATAGATATAATTATTCCCTTAGAAATACGAATTTGAATAAAATAAAACCACTTGCCACCAAATTCATTGGTGGCAGGTGGTTTAGTCTTTCATCTGAATTTTTTCACGTTAGGATAGATTAAAATTCAAGTTGTTTTGCAATATAATCTTTCACTTCTGAAATAGGCATACGTGTTTGTTCCATTGAATCGCGGTGACGAACTGTCACTTGACGATCTTCTTCGGAATCAAAATCATACGTAATACAGAATGGTGTTCCAATTTCATCTTGACGACGGTAGCGTCTACCGATTGATTGTGCATCATCGTATTGAACGTTGAAATGTTTACGCAGTTCCGCATAGACTTCATCTGCGCCTTCCGCGAGTTTTTTCGATAATGGCAGAATCGCAGCTTTTACCGGTGCAAGCGCTGGGTGGAAACGAAGAACAGTACGTTTGTCGTCGCCTTCTAGCTCTTCTTCATCAAATGCATCGCATAGGAACGCAAGTGTCACACGGTCCGCACCAAGTGAAGGTTCGATACAATAAGGTACAAATTTCTCGTTTGTGATAGGGTCTAGGTAGTTGAAATCCTCACCGGAATGTTCCATATGACGTTTCAAATCGAAATCAGTACGGTTCGCAATGCCCCATAGTTCACCCCAACCAAACGGGAATTTGTACTCGATGTCAACAGTTCCTTTTGAGTAATGCGAAAGTTCGTCTTCATCGTGTTCACGTAAGCGCATATTGCCTTCTGTCAAACCAAGGTTCAATAACCATTGCTTTGAGAATTCACGCCAGAAAGCATACCATTCCATATCTTCGCCAGGCTTACAGAAGAATTCAAGTTCCATCTGTTCGAACTCACGCGTACGGAATGTGAAGTTTCCAGGTGTAATTTCATTCCGGAAGCTTTTTCCGATTTGTCCAATACCAAATGGCATTTTCTTTCTCATCGAACGCTGTACGTTTTTGAAGTTTACGAAGATACCTTGTGCAGTTTCAGGGCGAAGGAAAATTTCATTCGCTGATGAATCTGTAACACCTTGTGATGTTTTAAACATTAAGTTGAACTGACGAATATCTGTATAGTCCATAGCGCTACAAGTAGGGCAGACAACGTTATGTTCGTTGATAAGTTCTGCCATTTTATCGAAAGATAGACCATCGACAACCATTTCGATACCTTTTGCATCAAGTGCATCTTCAATTAGTTTGTCAGCACGATGACGTGTGTTACATTTTTTACAGTCAATCATCGGATCGTTGAAGTTTCCGATATGACCTGAAGCTTCCCATACTTTCGGGTTCATGAGGATAGCCGCGTCAAGACCGACGTTATACGGCGATTCTTGAATGAATTTCTGCCACCAAGCTTTTTTGATATTATTTTTTAATTCAATCCCAAGTGGGCCATAATCCCACGTATTTGCAAGACCTCCGTAAATATCAGAGCCTGGGAAAACAAAACCTCTTTGCTTTGCTAAGTTAACGACTTGTTCCATTGACATAATAAATCCCTCCAATTATTAATCAAATACGCCTTGGCGGATTTGCGTCCAGATTTTGAATTGAGCTTGCTCAAATAATTCCCCTCAAAATCTGTGACATCCGCCGGAGGCTTTAATTTTGTTCAGCGGGGGCTTATGCTGAAACAAATTAAAAAGCACCCATCCCTGGACATATGTCCAGGGACGAGTGCATGATTACCCGCGGTTCCACCCTAATTGGCTGACGAACAGCCCTCTTTAATAGTGCATTAGCTCCAGGTTGCCGTTTCATGTCGGTACGGGCTTTCACTATCCCCGCTCGCTTCAATTTGACATTACTCATAGACCTATCTTCGCCTATTCAATTCTAACTTAGTTTAGCATGGTTCCGATTTCTTCGCAATAGCTCGCGTCTTCGTATATAATAATCAAGGATAAACAATTGAACGCTTAGGGCGGTGACATATATGGAACTGAATAAGCGTCAGACGGAAATCTTTGAAATCGTTAAAGCAGATGGCCCAATTACTGGCGAACAGATCGCGGAGCGGCTTAAGCTAGCGAGGGCTACAATCCGTCCTGACTTAGCTATTTTAACAATGGCTGGCTTTTTGGATGCAAGACCTCGAGTAGGCTATTTTTATTCGGGAAAAAGACCTGCCCAATCAGTTGCTGACAGTATGACCGGCATGAGGGTGCGTGATTTTCAGTCAATTCCGGTCGTTGTGGAAGAAAATATTTCGGTTTATGATGCAATTTGTCAAATGTTCCTAGAAGATGTTGGGACATTATTCGTCGTCGATCAATCTTCATTTCTTACCGGAGTTCTTTCGAGGAAAGACTTACTAAGAACGAGTCTTGGGAACAATGAATTGGAGAAAATTCCGGTCCATGTCATTATGACGAGAATGCCAAATATTACGTATTGTGATAAGCAGGATACGCTCCTTCATGCGGCGAAGAAAATGATAGACCAGCAAATTGATTCGCTACCTGTTGTCGTTGACAATGGGGAAGGGCTTGAAGTTGTTGGTAGGGTAACCAAAACCAATATTACTGCAGCCTTCCTATCACTTGCGGATGATCACGAATTATGAGGGGGATACTATGAAGAAGCTAATTTTGTTCATCGTTTCTGACTCAGTCGGTGAAACGGCCGACCTTGTTGCAAAAGCAGCGGCAAGTCAATTCAGACAAGGGCTAGAAACCGTATTAATTAAAAGGTTTTCACATGTAGAGGATGAATCGCAACTTGATGAAATCGTCTATTTAGCGAAACAGCAAAATGCAATCATTATCTATACGCTTGTGAAAAGTGCAATGTGTCAAAAACTAAAGCAAGAATGTCGAATTAAAGAAATTCAGTGCATCGATCTCCTTGGGCCAATTATCGAACGGATAGGTATGGAACTTGGTGAAAAGCCATTAGAAGAACCTGGACTTGTGCGGCAACTTGATGAAGATTATTTCAAAAAAATTGAAGCAATTGAATTCGCCGTTAAATATGACGATGGTAGGGATCCGCGAGGTATTTTGAGAGCAGATATTGTTCTAGTAGGTGTTTCAAGAACGTCGAAAACACCCTTATCGCAGTACCTTGCACATAAACGTTTTAAAGTGGCGAATGTTCCACTAGTACCTGAAGTCGAGCCGCCGGAAGAACTATTTATGATTGACCCAGCTAAATGTTACGGACTTGTTATCTCTGCGGAAAAACTAAACTTCATCCGCAGAGAACGTCTCATCGCACTTGGTTTAAAAGATGATGCGAATTATGCGCGAGTTGAGCGGATTGAAGCTGAAATTACGCATTTTAATAATGTCGTCTCGAAAATCGGTTGCAATGTTATCGATGTAACAAACCGGGCTGTAGAGGAAACTGCAAATGTTATACTAAGTGAGCTTACGAATCGTCATTCGTAAGCAAGAAGTGGGAGTTACTGTTAATCCTGAGGTGGAAGGGTATTCATAATCAGGACACAGTGATGTAGAAGGACCGACCGCTAATACGGGTTGGTTCTTCTTTTGCGGATGAAGAATTTTTTTTTGAAATATGAGGTTCATATAGAGATAAAGCTTTACTATTAGTGTAGTATGAAAGATTCCGAGCATAATCGAAAATATTTTGTCGAAAATGAAGGGTTTTTGAATACTATCTCGAATTTAATCTTGATAGAGTGGTTGGTGATAGGATGACGAGAATACCAGAAGAGACTATAGAAGCCGTCCGATCAAAGACTGATATTGTAGATTTAATTGGAGAATATGTGCAACTTACAAAAAGAGGAAAGAACTGGTTCGGGCTTTGCCCGTTTCACGATGAAAGTTCACCTTCTTTCTCAGTTACAGAAGATAAACAACTCTTCCATTGTTTCGGATGTGGCGCTAGTGGAAATGCGATTACCTTCATTATGGATATTGAAAATAGCCCTTTCACCGAAGCCGTTGTAAAGCTCGCTGAACGAACTGGTATTGAAATCGATGCTACAGTGGGTGAAGGATCCGGAGCAAAGCAGCATAATGAATTTAAATCTATGATTGAAGCGCATGCTCTTGCTGCAAACTTTTATAGTCATCTACTCCTAAACACTGTAGAAGGTGAAGAAGCACTAGAATATCTTGAAAAAAGAGGGTTTACGAGAGAGAGTATCGAAAAATATGGAATCGGGTGGTCGCTAAATGATAATGAAGCGCTGTCGGGTCTACTAAAGCGTAAGAGTTTCGATATGAGGGATATGGAACGTGCTGGGCTTTGCATCATGAAAGACGATGGGACTGGCTATTTTGACAGATTTCGAGCACGTATCATGTTCCCGCTTCATGACGACAATGGTAACGTTGTAGCATTTTCTGGACGTATACTTACCGGTTCAAAACAGGAAGCCAAATACCTAAATAGTCCCGAAACCCCAATATTCGAAAAGAGTCATATTCTGTACAATTTTCACAATGCACGTCTTAACGTCCGGAAAACGGGTAAAGTAATACTGTTTGAAGGATTTATGGACACGATATCGGCTGATCGTGCTGGTGTGACGAATAGTGTTGCCGTAATGGGCACATCTTTATCAGATACACATCTGCTGAAATTAAAAAGAATTGCTAAAGATCTTATCATTTGCTGTGACGGAGATGATGCTGGATGGGAAGCGGCAAAACGATTCGCAGACATGGCCACCCAAAAAGGGTTGGATGTTAAAATCGCGTTGTTGCCTGGAAAGATGGACCCCGACGACTACATCACAGAGCATGGCGGTGATGCATTTCGCGAAAAGGTCATCGGTAATCCCCATTCATTCATGTCATTCATAATGGCATATGCAAAGCGATCAAAGAACCTATCTTATGAAAACGATGTGTTGCAATATATCCATGAAGTATTGGAAGAATTAGCGAAGCGTTCATCGCCAGTAGAGCGGGATCTTTATTTCCGGCAGCTTTCAACCGTGACTGGTGTATCAATCGAAGCCATTAATCAGCAGTTTATAAAAATGGCGGGACATCAAGCGAAGAAAGCAAAAACAGAACCAAAGCATGGGGAAACTATGCGTCCTCAACCTACTGTTCCAATCAGAAAGAAGACCGGTACTGAGCGTGCAGAGCGATTGTTGCTCTTTCACCTGTTAAGTGATGGGGAATTGTTTGATCGAATACGATTGGACAAGCAAAACCTGTTCGTTCGAGAAGATTATGTTGCTATCTTCATTCGGCTCGCTGGGTTTTATGAACAACACGGAATACCTGATTTCCACAGGTTTGCGGAATCGTTGGAAGACCGAGAACTTAGAAAAATTGTATTAGAATCTGCAATGGTGGAAAGAGATCCTGAACACGCTGCGGAAGAAATAGCTGATTGTATCAGTCACCTTGAAAAATATAAAATTAGTTTGACAATCCATGCAAAGATCCATGAATCGAAAGAAGCAGAAAAAATAAATGATCATACCCGGGCGCTGGAGCTGGCCAGGGAAATTATACAGCTCCGGAAATCATTGACGACATTGTAGTCGTTTTCCGGTGTACTTAGGAGGAACGGGTAAGATGAGCAAAAAAGAGCAAACAGAAGATATGGAAATTGAAATGACTGTTGAAGAAGTGAAGGCAAACCTGTTGGAGGCCGGAAAGAAAACAGGTGAACTTACGCTCGATGAGGTAACTGAGAAGTTATCTGTGTTTGAAATGGAACCTGAACAGTTCGAAGAATTCCTTGATTTGATTGAAGTACAAGGAATTGAAATGGACCGCAAAGCCGATGAAGAAGCCGGCGATGAGGGGAAAGTAGTGGCAGAAGAAAAGTTCGATTTGAATGACCTCAGTGTCCCACCAGGTGTTAAAATCAACGATCCTGTAAGAATGTACTTGAAAGAAATTGGGCGTGTTGATTTACTGACAGGTGCGGAGGAAGTTGAACTTGCAATTCGCATCCTGGATGGCGATGAAGAGGCGAAAAAGAGGCTTGCAGAAGCCAACTTGCGTCTAGTCGTAAGTATTGCAAAACGGTATGTCGGACGTGGCATGCTGTTCCTTGATTTAATTCAAGAAGGAAACATGGGGCTCATTAAAGCAGTCGAGAAATTCGACCATACGAAAGGCTTCAAGTTCAGTACGTACGCAACGTGGTGGATACGTCAGGCAATCACCCGTGCAATCGCGGACCAAGCCCGTACAATCCGGATTCCAGTTCATATGGTTGAAACCATCAATAAGTTGATTCGTGTTCAGCGTCAATTACTACAGGATCTTGGTCGTGAACCATCTCCAGAGGAAATTGGAGAAGAAATGGATTTAACTGCTGAAAAAGTACGTGAAATCCTAAAAATTGCACAAGAACCTGTATCACTTGAAACGCCAATTGGGGAAGAAGATGATTCTCACCTCGGTGACTTCATAGAAGACTCAGAGGCTCAGTCACCGTCTGATCATGCAGCATATGAGTTATTGAAAGAACAACTGGAAGACGTACTCGATACGTTGACAGACAGGGAAGAAAACGTGCTTCGTCTGCGTTTTGGTCTTGATGATGGTCGTACAAGAACACTTGAAGAAGTCGGTAAAGTGTTTGGCGTAACCCGTGAACGAATTCGTCAAATCGAGGCAAAAGCATTACGCAAACTGCGTCACCCATCTAGAAGTAAACGACTAAAAGACTTTCTTGAATAAAAAAGGGCATCGGCATAATTTGTGCCGATGCTTTTTTCACTGTTAAGCAACAGGGCAGCTGATTGGCGCTCTCCGATTTACCTACACTTTTCAAGGAGCGATTTATACTATGAATCCACAACGAAAACGAATGATTATTTCGGAAATAAAATATTGGAAGCAGAATAAGTTGTTGCCGGAACATTACTGTGATTTTCTAATTACTCTCTATGCTCAAGGGCAGGATGAGAAGGAAGTGAAAGCCACCGAAGCCATTCTTGTCAAGGAAAAAAAGAAATTGGAACGGAAAATTGTTTTGATGACCATACTAGCGATAATCGTTAGTGGAGGCATGTTCGTATTTACCCAATACCCAGGGTGGACACTTACCTTGACGGCTGTTGTTTTGTTCTCGTTTCTCCTGTTGACGATGCGTAAATCAATGATTCAAATGGGAATAGCACCTATTTTATACATACTGGCATCCTTGATGTTGTTATTAATGTCACTGAAGCTATGGGTTGTCTTTTTCGATGGGCATACGATGTTACTAATCGGATTACTTATGTTGAACTGTGCGCTCTGGCTATTTGCAGGACGTATGCTAAAATTACAGTATTTCACAATCTCTGGTGCAGCTGGGCTACTATTAATCATCGTATTTTTACTTGTTTCGATCTGAATTCTCCTATTCTTTCAGTAATAGTTGTGAAAACGGTAGACAATTCGTTATAATTGAAATTGTAAGCGTTCACAACAAAGGGGATGAAGATGTTGAATTTCGATTTGACAGAAGAACAACAGATGATTAAAAAAATGATTCGGGAATTCGCAGATGAAGTTGTTGCACCAGGTGCAATCGACCGCGACCGGACAAAAGAATTTCCAGTACAGGTGTTTAAACAGCTCTCCGAAATGGGAATGATGGGTTTACCGTTTTCTGAGGAATATGGGGGCGGAGGAGCCGACACAGTAAGTTTCGCAATTGTTACGGAAGAACTGAGCCGGGCATGTGCATCAACAGGAATTACATATTCGGCGCATATTTCTTTGGGAGGGGCACCGCTCAACCTATTTGGCACTGAAGAACAGAAACAGAGGTATTTGACGCCAATTTGTACAGGGGAATCATTAGGCGCATTTGGATTGACAGAATCGAATGCGGGCTCGGATGCGGGGGGGACGCAAACGACAGCAAAAGAAGACGGGGACGATTATGTCATCACCGGTTCTAAAGTGTTTATCACGAATGCGAGCTATGCCAAGCACCTTGCAATTACTGCTATCACTGGGAATGAAGACGGAAAGAAAGAAATTAGTGCAATAATCGTTCCGACTGATGCAGAAGGCTTCACGGTTATTGATAACTATGAAAAAATGGGGCTAAATGCTTCTAATACGACAGAACTTGTGCTTGACAACGTCCGAGTACCAAAAGAGAACCTGTTAGGGACTCAAGGTAACGGTTTCCGACAATTCCTCGTAACGTTAGACGGTGGACGTATTGGGATCGGTGCTATGGCAGTAGGAATCGCTCAGGCGGCATTTGACCGGGCACTCCGCTACTCTAAAGAACGTAAGCAATTTGGCAAAACTCTTTCTGAATTCCAAATAACACAATTTAAGCTGGCAGATATGGCGATGAAAATTGAGCTTGCACGCAATATGGTCCATAAAGCAGCATGGCTGAAAGATCAAGGGCGTCCATTCTCGAAAGAAGCTTCCATGTGTAAACTATATGCATCGGAAATTGCTATGGAAGTAGCGAGTGAAGCAATCCAGATTCATGGCGGGTATGGCTATATGAAAGAATATGAAGTCGAACGCTATATGAGGGATGCCAAGCTTCTTGAAATTGGAGAAGGAACTTCGGAAGTCCAAAGAATGGTCATTGCCAGACTAATTGGCTGTTAACAATAAAAGCGTCTTGCACCCGCTTAGACCCGCGCATTTGGTGCCTGTAGCTAGATAATAATAAAATATTTGTCGAAATTGTCACAAACACCGAAAAGATCATCGTTAACCCTTTCAGTTTTCTATTGAATACAGTACAATAATAGTTGTGTACTGTATTCATTACAGAATAGATCCTGATAAAGGAGGGTAATTCAATGGGAAAAAATCCAATAATTCCTTATATTCTTATTTTTGCGCTTGGAATCGGTCTTATTTTCTTCATGTCCCTTTATGGACTTGAACAGAAAAGTGAAATCGCTGAACAAGGCGAAGAGGGGGTAACTGAAGAAGCTCCAAGTTCTGCGGAATTTGATGCTGAAGCAGTTGCTCAAGGGAAATGTATCGGCTGTCACGGTGGAGACCTTACAGGCGGAATGGGACCAGGACTGGTTGGAACTAAACTGTCTAAGGATGAAATTAAAAACATCATAAAAGACGGTACTGATGGCGGAATGCCAGCAGGACTCGTTTCGGATGATGCCGAGCTTGACGCTATGGCAGATTATATTTTATCACTTAAATAATCCTTAATTAGGAAGAGCTGTCAGTTAGCAGAGCATTTCTGTAAACTGATGGCTTTTTCTGTTTTTTATGTTGAACAATTGAATACTTACATAAACAAAGCGAAGGTTACTCTTAGCCCCGCTGCGAATTCAATAGGATTCTTAATTTCAACAAATAGGATAAAGTGCAAAATACGACAAAATCCAATACAATAAAAGTATTGAAAGGCGGCGATCAATTGAATTCCGAACGATTATCTAACAGATTGAAGGCGGTTGCTTCTTTCGTTGACGAGGGTGCAGTCGTTGCAGATATCGGCAGCGACCATGCTTATTTGCCATGTTTCCTCATTCATACAAAGAAAGTGAAGAGGGCAGTCGCAGGAGAAGTAGCCAAAGGGCCATTTGAGTCTGCGGTTAAAAATGTGAGACGTGAAGGTTTTTCCGATGCGATTACCGTGCGATTGGCAGATGGTTTATTCGCTATTGAAGAAAATGATGCTGTCGATACGGTGACAATCGCGGGGATGGGTGGACCGCTCATCGCTACAATTTTGGAGAGCGGAAAAGACCTTCTTTCTCAAGTGAAGCGAATCATCGCACAACCGAATATATATTCTAGAGCAATCCGAGAATGGGCAGTTTCTAACGGTTGGAAAATAATAAAAGAACACATTTTGAAAGAAGACGGCAAAATATATGAAATTATCGTGATGGAAAAAGGGCAAGCGGTCTATGAGGAACTAGAATTAATGGCAGGACCTTTGTTATTGACTTCAAAAACCGATGTATTCATTGAAAAGTGGGAAAGTGAATTGTCGGAATGGAATCGCGTACTTGATTCCCTCGAAAAAACAATTGAAACAGAGGCAATAAAAACGAAAAAAGTACAGTTGGCACTTCATATTGCGTTAGTTAGGAAGGTGTTGACAACGTGAAAAAAGTGAATGGTCATGAAATTATTGCGCTTTTTGAAAAGTGGTCCCCAAAACGATTTGCAATGGATGGAGATCCAGTCGGTCTTCATATCGGACAATTGAATCGAACTGTAGAAAATGTGCTTGTTACATTGGATGTCAATGAAGAAGTAGTTGATGAGGCGATTCGAAAAGGTGCCAACCTTATTATCGCGCACCATCCACCAATCTTCAGGCCGTTGAAAAGCCTATTAACAGACACGCCGCAAGGTAGCATGATCGAAAAGTGCATTAAAAATGATATAGCTGTCTATGCGGCACATACAAATCTTGACGTTGCACCGGGCGGAGTCAATGATATGCTCGCTGAAAAACTTGGTTTGGTTGACACGAAAATAGTTGAGTCGACGCATTCTGAGTCACTTTATAAACTGGTTGTCTTCAGCCCAGTAACACATGCGGATGACATTAGACAAACTCTGGAAAAAGCGGGTGCTGGTGCAATTGGCGATTATGTCGGATGCAGTTTTAGCGCATCAGGTATTGGGCGTTTCACACCTGTCGAGGGGGCTGAGCCGTTTATTGGTGAAATGGGTAAAAGTGAGGCGGTTGAAGAGGAAAGAATCGAAGTGGTTGTCCCTGGACCTATTCGCAGTAAGGTACTAAAAGCGATGTTAGAAGTCCATCCATACGAAGAACCTGCGTATGATTTAGTCGTTCTTGATCAACAGTCAACTGACTATGGTCTTGGTCGTGTTGGGAAACTTTTAGAAAAGACAACGCTTGGACAATTTGCGGAACTTGTAAAAAAAGCTTTTGATGTCCCGGCACTTCGATTTGTGGGTGATCCAAACAAGCAGATTCGAAAAGTTGCTGTCTTGGGCGGAGATGGGAATAAATATATAGGAGCTGCTAAACGAAGCGGAGCGGATGTTCTGGTAACCGGGGATTTGTATTACCATGTTGCACATGACGCAGAAGCGATGGGTATTGCTGTCATTGACCCGGGGCACAATATTGAGAAAGTGATGATTGAAGGTGTTGCAGACTATATGCAGGCAGCTTGCGCGCAGGCTAGCTATAATGTCTCGTTTATCGAATCGGAAATTGTCACAGAACCGTTTACTTTCATTTGATAATGTTTGACGAAAAAAACCAGCCTCTGTAAAAGAGGCTGGTTCATTTTAAAGATGAAAATATGTTTTTCAACACGGAATAGTGTCTAGCTCTAAGCGCCAGAAGCTTATCTTAAGTTGTTGTGTACGGTTCAATTCGTATCACAGGTGTAGGGTTTTTAATTTTAGGTAGAATTTTTTCTACTAGGAATTTCCGTTCTGGAAGATGTGTAGAAGTATCTTCAGGATCGAACTTCTCAAGGAAAGCAATTACTTCACGAACAATCAAAGTTGGTGTCGAAGCACCCGCAGTGACAGAGACAGTTTCAACACCTTCCAACCACTTCACATCGAGTTCCGAAAGATCCGAGATTCGGTATGATGGAGTGTTGGCAATTTCGACAGAGACTTGTGTCAGGCGATTCGAGTTGTTGCTCTTCGGATCTCCTACGACGATAAGAAGGTCTGATTCCCCGGCATGCTGTGCGACGGCCTCCTGCCTTACTTGAGTAGCAAGACAAATTTCCTTATGAACTTCGATATGTGGATATTTCAGTTTAAGTGCGTCCATAATGTGAACAACATCCCATTGGCTCATTGTTGTTTGGTTTGTGACAAGCAATTTAGGGTTCTGTACAGTAAGATTTTCGACATCCTTAATCGTTTCTATCAAATGGACCGCGTGAGGTGCCACACCGATTGCACCTTCTGGTTCTGGATGATATTTTTTTCCGATGTAAATGATGTCGTAGCCTTCTGCAGTTTTTTCCCCAATCAAGTCATGGGTGACAGTTACATCAGGACAAGTTGCATCAATCGATACAAGGCCTTTTCTTTTCGCAAGCTCCCGCACTTCAGGAGAAACACCATGTGCTGTGAAAATCACTGTACCCGTCTCAACTTTTTCAAGAATTTCTAGACGATTTTCACCATCAATCGTGATGATGCCATCTTCTTCAAACGCATCTGTAACATGTTTGTTATGGACAATCATTCCCAATATATAAATGGGTCTCGGCAATGTTTTGTCGAGTGCCGCATTTCTTGCGATGATCATTGCATCGACAACCCCATAGCAATAACCTCTAGGGGTAATCTTTAATACTTTCATGTCGTTTCACTCCTCTAATAGGATCTACCATCCATTATAACGGAGTTGGACGGCGGATTCAAAATTATCGGATGGGCGGCTGAAAAATACGGGGGGCTGACAGTCCGGAAGTGACATTAGCAACTGACCGTGCGGCAACTGCTCCACTTGTAGGTAAACTAGCGGCACCGGCTACCGGAAGTGATTGAAAGCCTTTGTACAATCTCCACATTGCGGGCAAGTTTTGAACCATTGGCGCGAATTGTTGGACCACAGGAGCGAATTGCTGGGCTGTGTTTAAGAATTGGTTTGCCGTTTGCATATACGATTCCATTTTTGATGGAATTGGTTGCTCTCCTGGACCACCCATAGGGCCACCACCTAATGGATTGTTCTGCGGGCCATTCATTTGAGCACCTAATGGATTGTTCTGTGGACCCCCCATAGGGCCACCAAATGGATCGTTCTGTGGACCATTCATGAATGGTTGTATAGGTGCCTGCAATTGCCCCATTTGAGGAGGTGGTCCGAAGTTCATTTGTCCCATTGGAGCCGGTGGCGGTTGTTGTCGCGCGAATGGATAAAAGGATTCATATCTCATAATTATCTCCTTTCAATAAATCAGAATGGACTTTCACATAGTATACTATGCGAAAATCGCATACGGCGGAACGAAATCGTGTTATAATAGGTGTACATTAGGAGGGTTACGAATGTCTAAATTTACAGACTATCAATTTAAACCGTTTTTACGGGAAGCAATCGGGAGGCTCGGCTTTGAAAATCCGACACCGATCCAAAAGGAAATCATACCGCTTATTCTGAAGGGTACAAATGCAATCGGACAAGCACATACAGGAACGGGGAAATCCCACAGTTTCCTTATACCGATATTACAACGGACAGATGCAACTGTCGATGAACTGCAAGCAGTTATCACGGCCCCGACAAGAGAGTTGGCGACGCAACTGTACAATGAACTTGCGAAGATGACAGAAGGAACGGAGGTGCGCAGTTCGCTGCTCATAGGTGGTACGGACAAGCAGCGGTCTATCGGGAAATTAAAATCGAATCCGCATATTATCGTTGGAACGCCAGGACGAATTAATGATATGTCCGAAAATGGGGCACTTGTAATTCATACAGCAAAAATCTTGGTTATAGATGAAGCGGACCTTGCATTCGACATGGGCTTTATTGAAGATATCGATAAGTTCGCAGCAAAAATGCCTGCTAAACTTGAAATGTACGTATTTTCTGCAACGATTCCGGAAAAGCTAAAACCGTTCCTAACTAAATACATGGAATCACCTGTTCATGTGAAAATTGGTGAACGCAAACCATTGACGGAAGGGATGCACTACTCCCTAGTACCTGTTCGCAGTATGAGTAAAAAGAAAAAGTTACTGCAAGTAATGGAAGGGATCAATCCTTATTTGGCAATCATCTTTATGAATACAAGACAAAACGCTGAAGGACTCGCAACTTACCTTGCAGAAAGCGGCATTAAAGTCGGAAGAATTCACGGCGATTTAACACCGCGTGAACGGACACGAATGATGAAGCAAATCCGGGATCTAGAATTCCAATATATAGTAGCGACAGACCTTGCGGCACGCGGAATTGATATTCCTGGTGTCAGTCACGTTATTAACTTCGAACTTCCTGATGACCTTGAATTTTTCATTCACCGCGTGGGACGTACTGCACGTGCTGGGCTTAAGGGAACGGCAATTACACTGTATGAACCTTCTGAAGACGATAAAGTAGTCAGAATTGAAAAGATAGGTATTCCATTTGTTCATGAAGAAGTAAAAAATGGTGAGTGGGTTGAAGTAAAAGAGCGTCATTCAAGACGAAATCGAGTAAAAGAAGTAGATGATATTGACCGTAAAGCAATCTCATTCGTACCAAAGCCGTCGAAAGTGAAACCAGGCTATAAAAAGAAAATGGCTCAGCAAGTAGAGAGCTTCAAAAAGAGAGAAAGGAGACTGAAACGTAAAAAATGACAAATGATAAGCCACTATTGCTTGGCTCCCATGTTTCGATGAGCGGAAGCAAAATGTTGTTAGGCTCAAGCGTGGAAGCTGCAAGTTACGGAGCAACTACATTCATGATTTATACCGGTGCACCCCAGAACACACGGAGGAAGCCGATTGAGGAACTGAATATTGCAGCGGGCCATCTTAGTATGGAGGAAAATGGTCAGTCAAATATCGTCGTCCATGCTCCGTATATTATCAATATTGCTAATACGTTAAAGCCCGAGACATTCAGACTTGGTGTCGACTTCCTTCAAAGTGAAATCGAGCGTACAGCTGCACTTGGCGTTGACCAGATTGTTCTTCATCCAGGCGCGCATGTTGGTGCTGGTGTTGACCTAGGGATCGCGAAAATTATCGAAGGACTAAATGAAGTGCTTTCCCAGGACTATCCCGTCCGCATAGCTCTCGAAACGATGGCGGGGAAAGGGACTGAATGCGGTCGTAACTTTGATGAAATTGCCGCGATTATCGATGGAGTCACACATAACGAGCGTTTATCGGTTTGTTTTGATACTTGTCACGTTCATGATGCGGGCTATGATATCGTTGGTGATTTTGAAGGAGTGCTAAACGAGTTCGATAAAATTGTGGGCATGGACAGAATATCTGTTATTCATGTTAATGATAGTAAGAACGAGCGCGGTGCAATGAAGGACCGACATGAAAATATAGGTTTCGGCCATATCGGCTTTGAACCACTTTCTTATATTGTCCATCATGAAGGATTCCAATCGATTCCTAAAATTCTTGAAACACCATTTGTGGGTCTGGATCCAAAGAAAAAATCGGCACCTTATAAATTTGAGATAGAAATGTTTAAGGCGAAATCGTTTCAACCAGATAAGATTGATCTGCTAAGAATTTAAATAGAAAACCCGCCTGCAAAGTATATATACGCAGGCGGGTTTTCTTCTTTTAAATTAATTTATCACTTGGTGGAGTCTAAATACTTCTTGAATAGGATTTCAGTCTTTCTATCACCAATAGCTCCACGGATTTTATTGATAAACGTTTCAGGAACACCGGTGAAAAGCCAATGGAAAGAAATTTCATCAAGCAATGGTCGAAGTGCCCTTATTTCTGTCTTAGAAAAATCAATTCCATATTGCTTTGCAATGATTTTCACTTCATCATCACTTCTCATTTTGACTTCATTCAGTAGTTGAGCATAATCCACTAATAATCCCTTCTTTCTTAAATGGTTGTATCCGGTCGTGTCATGGTTTATAATTTGACGAGTGAATCGGAATGATTCCTGTTTCAAAGAAAGGATAGTAAAATGACAAATAATCTTATTCAATTGGACGATGTCAGTTTCAATTATGAACAGTCAATCGCCCTTGATCATATTTCTCTTGAGGTAGGAGAGGGTGAATTTTGGGCGTTGATAGGGCCAAATGGTTCTGGTAAATCAACACTCATCAATATTATTCTCGGTCTCTTACAACCAACGAGTGGAACAGTAAAGCTTTTCGGTTCGGAAATAGAATCATTTAAGCACCGGGAACGGATTGGCTATGTTTCACAGAAATCCAATTCTTTTAACTCTGGTTTCCCAGCAACCGTTCTTGAAGTTGTGCGGAGCGGATTAACTCGGAAAGTAGGAATGTTCAAAAGCTTTTCAAAAAAAGATGAGCAGCGAACATTAGAAGCGCTTAGCATAGTCGGTATGGACACTTTCGCACAACGGAATATGGGCGAGCTCTCCGGTGGCCAGCAGCAGCGTGTGTTCATTGCAAGAGCGCTTGCAGGAAAACCAGATCTTCTTATTATGGATGAACCGACAGTTGGTATTGATCAGCAAAATGTCGCGTCGTTTTATTCTATGCTCAATACATTAAATCGTGAGCACGGAATTGCGATTTTACTTGTGACACATGAAATTGACCTTGTTACTGATCTCGCAACCCATGTGGCTTGTTTGAACCGAACAATTCATTTTCACGGTAAACAATCCGATTATAAAAAGATGGAAGATGATGACGTTTCTAGATGGTATGGACACCCAGTTCGCCGCGTCCATCAGCACACGGATGAGGTGGAACGATGATTAATGATATTTTATCGTATGAGTTTTTGCAAAATGCATTTCTTTCCGGTTTAATCATCGGTGTCATCGCTCCTTTACTTGGCTTGTTTATCGTCGTCAGACGTCTTTCCCTGATTGCGGATGCGCTCAGTCATGTTGCACTTGCGGGAATCGCTGGAAGCCTTTATTTAAGCCAGCAAGTGCTCTTCTTTGCTGCGCTGAACCCAGTTTACCTTGGGATCGCATCTGCAGTAGGTGGGTCACTACTGATTGAGAAGTTGCGGGAGGCATACCGTCATTATGAAGAACTTGCAATTCCGGTTATTTTGTCGGCAGGTATTGGCCTTGGCGCTATTTTCATCTCATTATCGAAAGGCTATGGCTCTGATTTGATTGGCTATTTATTCGGTTCAGTGTCAGCGGTTAGCAGGCAGGATCTTTTCGTTGTTATCATCATTGCAATCATTGTCATCACTTATATCCGATTTCTTTATAAAGAACTATTTGCCTTATCATTCGATGGGGAGTATGCCAAGGTTTCTGGTATTAATTCACGCTATATCCAGATGGTGTTCATGATCATTGTAGCGCTTGTTATTGGGGCTTCTATGCGGATTGTCGGTATTTTACTTGTATCATCACTTATGACGATTCCGGTAGCGGCAGCTATCCAACTTGCGAAAAGTTTTAAGAGCGCGATGATCTACTCCATTATTTTCGGTGAGTTAGCGGTTATCATTGGTCTTGTTTCTGCCTATTATCTTGATATTGCTCCGGGGGGAACGATTGTCGTCACATCGATAGTTATTTTGTTAGTGGTACTCGCTTGGAAGAAAATACAAGGCGGACGTAATGCCCGTACAGTGAAGGGGGAGTTGGTATGACACTCGATGAGGCATGGCGGATTCTTCAGGAAAATCAATTTAAACGGACGAAAAATAGAGATACAATTTTACAGTTCTTTTCGCATAAAGACCGCTATTTAACGGCTCTTGAAGTGAAGAATTTCATGGCGAAGGATAACCCTGGAATAAGTTTCGATACAATTTATCGAAACTTGACGACGTTTTCTGAACTCGGTATTCTGGAAGAAACCGATTTGAATGGGGAACGAAATTTCCGTATGCAATGTGATCCAGGCATCCACCATCATCATTTCATCTGTACTGCATGTGGTAAGACGCGCAGCATCCCGCATTGCCCTATGGAAATGATTACTGTTAATTTACCCGACTATGAAGTGGAAGGACATAAATTCGAAATCTACGGAAAATGTCCGCTATGTGTGGAACAATGAAAAGCGGAAGGCGCCTTCCAGATGCGACAGGCATAAGTCGATCCAGCGACGTGGCGATCTTTGCCACATAGCTGGATTGCTTATGACCAGAGCGGCTGGCGCCTGAAGCTAGACACAATGAAAAGCGGAAGGCGCCTAAAAGGAACGCAGCATAAGTGCGCCACTTAAGAGGAAGCGGTCTTAAAACCGTGACGTCCTGTCGCGACAAGGAGGGATGAAGTTCAATCCCTCCCCACTACGTACCCAGCAACCTTGCAGGTACGTAGTGGCGTCTCTACAAGGCTTGAAGCGACTCGAGGGTCTAGGGCGCTGAAGCTAAACATAATTCTAAGTCGAAAAAACGGTGTGAAACTCTATCATGAGAGTTTCACACCGTTTTTTTAATTAAATGAAGGTTCTTCTATAGGAAATAACTTCTTGATCCAACTATTCGCTTCTTGCCAATCGTAGACTCGGATGACGCCTTCAGGAATCGGCATCCTGTTATACGGTGTGTCAAATAGTATGACAGGAATGTCGAGTTCTTCATGGATTTCAACCGCGTTGTCATGCTTGTCTTCAAAAAATGCATGAACACCGAACTTTTTCGCGGTCTCAATTTTATAATGACTTCCGACAAGTTCGATATGATCGTACGGGATTTCCTGTTGTTTGAACCAGTCCAGCGTGGAGTCATAGACATGATGGCCACGGGCAGAAATGTAATACAGTTCAAACTGCGCTTGAAAGCTAGTTAAAATGTCTTTGGCATATTGTTGTGCGGGAGACGTTTTGTAAATATGTGCCTCCGCACCTTTATACCACTCGTAGAATGCTTTTTCATCTACTGTAAATGCTTTTGTTAAGTCATATTCTTTAATATCATCAAGGACAAGATTACATCCGAACTGTTCATTGATATGCGGCAAGAGAGAAGTGGGGCATGTCACTGTACCATCAATGTCGATGCCGAAGCGGAGGTTTCTCATTCCGCTGTCTCACCTTGCAGGAGGAGTTCTTCCTGTCTTTTCTTTTCGAAATACTCTTCCGCAAGCTTGTCGATTTCGATTTTTAACTCTTCAACCATCGTTGCTTCCGGTACTTTGCGGACTGTTTTTCCTTTCATGAAGAGAAGGCCTTCGCCACGTGCACCCGCGATTCCAATATCCGCTTCACGCGCTTCGCCGGGACCGTTGACTGCACAGCCAAGCACTGCCACTTTAAGTGGAGCTTTAATATGCGAAATATATTCTTCAATTTCATTTGCGATCGTAATAAGGTCAATTTCAATTCGTCCGCATGTAGGGCATGAAATAAGTGTCGCGGCGTTTGAGGAAAGACCGAATATTTTTAGCAACTCCCGTGCCACTTTAACCTCTTGGACAGGATCGGCACTCAGTGATACACGCATCGTGTTGCCGATGCCTGCTGATAGAAGGGTGCCGAGACCCGCAGAGCTCTTAATAGACCCCGAAAACAACGTCCCAGACTCTGTAATACCGAGGTGCAAGGGATAATCGAATGCTGCCGCAGCTTTTTGATACGCTTCGACCGCTAAATTTACATCGGAAGCTTTTAACGACACGATGATATCGTGGAAATCAAGGTCTTCCAATATTTTAATATGATGCAGAGCACTCTCTACCATTCCGTCGGCAGTTGGATAGCCATATTTTTCAAGAATTTTTTTCTCAAGTGAACCGGCGTTGACACCAATTCGAATCGGAATACCTTTTGCTTTAGCTGCATTGACGACAGCTTCGACTTTTGCCTGTCTTCCGATATTACCAGGGTTAATCCGAATTTTGTCTGCCCCTTGTTCAATAGCGATCAACGCTAATTTATAGTCGAAATGGATATCGACGACAAGAGGAATGTTGATACGTTTTTTGATTTCACCGATAGCATATGCCGCGCGCTCATCTGGACACGCAACACGGACAATTTGGCATCCGGCATCTTCTAAACGCATGATTTCTGCGACTGTTGCTTCGACGTCATGTGTCTTGGTCGTTGTCATACTTTGGATGAAAAGCTCATCACTTCCGCCGATTGTCAGGTTACCAACTCGTACAGGACGTGTGTTTTTTCTGTTTATCATAGCATTCATTTATTTCGCTCCTTAGTCGGCATTAGCCTCATAACTATAACTATTTTAGCAATCTTCATAGCAAAAAGACAAGGGACAACCCTTATCGATTAGACTCTATGCATTTTTCCGTTTGCATAACGGTAAGTGGGAGTACGATTTTCTCGCCTCCAATAATCTGTTGATTTTGAAGATGTGGGTTCAATGAATAGAAGGAAGCCAATCTATCAATGAAGCTAGATTCGGGATCGGGATACAATGAGAATAGTGATTCAATCGTATCTCCATCAACTGTTGTGACAGGTATCGTCTTGACTTGTTCTTCTTCACATGCAGGCTGTTCTTGAACAAAAGAAGCAAGCGGGATTGTGCCTTCCATTAAATCGAGTCGGATGAAATGAACGGTTACGAATAATAAGGCTGCGAGTAGTAGTATTCTCATGGAAATTCCCCCTTTCGCCACTATATGCACGAAAAGAGGAAGTATTCATCGAGGTATTTTGGGATAGTACTTAGCAGCCACCGCAATATAAGCGAAGTGGACAAGGGATGTAATACCTGTACTAACGTTTTTCATTGCCGGAAAGAAATCAAATCCGATGGTCAGAAGAACAGGGATGGTAATCGCGATAGCGGAAGTTCTCCACATATGACGGTATTCTCCTCGTCTTTTCATCAGTTTTAACAACAGGATTCCCACGTAACCAAAAATACTGATTCGGATGAAGATATAAGTCGTACTGATAACGAGCTGCAGAAGAAATGCAATTGGATAAATGAGTCCACCGATTGTTTCTCCGTGTTCGAGCAGTTCTGGCGATGATTCGAATAAGACTGCATCTCCTGCTATATAACGGGTGAATGATAGCAATGTGAACAACGCAACGAAAATGAAAACATAGCGAAACACTTTGCCGATAGGTAATAGGCGAAAGGCTGCTAATTTTTTAGGTTCATGGATTGCTGCTTTGACTAGTTGGTGGAACTTCACTATAAAACCCCCTCCATCAATAACAGTCTATCATTTTACGACGCAATTGTGCGCGCTACTATTTTCGACAGATTGATGACGTTACGTAAATCAATTGTAAAGGGAATGTAAAGATTCGACTACTACTATTTACAATTTGGGGTGACTATCCTCATAATGAGATGCAATACATAAAGCATAATGAGGGGTTGACTGCGTAATGGAGGTAAACTGGCAGGAAATGCTGTTTCAGTTTCTTGGTGGACTCGGAATTTTCTTGTTCGCTATAAAGTATATGGGAGATGGCCTTCAAAAAGCGGCGGGTGATAGGCTCCGCGCAATCCTTGACCGATTCACGACGAATCCGTTCATGGGTGTACTTGTCGGAATTATCGTCACAGTCTTGATTCAATCGAGTTCTGGGACGACTGTTATTACCGTAGGACTTGTGAGCGCAGGTTTCATGACGCTTCGTCAAGCGATTGGCGTCATAATGGGAGCGAATATCGGAACGACTGTTACTGCTTTTATCATCGGATTAGATGTAGGAGCCTATGCACTTCCGATTATGGCGTTTGGGGCGTTCCTAATCTTTTTCATTAAAAAGAGTTCAATTAGAAATATAGGTGAAGTTATTTTTGGATTTGGTGGCCTGTTTCTAGGACTTGAATTAATGAGTGGTGGGATGAAGCCGCTTAGGGAATTAGAAACGTTTACAGATCTAATGATATCGATGAGTGACCAGCCTATGCTCGGCGTCGTGGTTGGAACGGTATTTACTTTGATTGTTCAAAGCTCCAGTGCGACAGTTGGTATTTTGCAAGGGCTTTATGCAGAAAATCTCGTCGATATCAATGGAGCATTACCAATTTTATTTGGAGATAATATTGGAACAACGATTACAGCTGTGCTTGCTTCAATCGGAGCATCGGTAGCGGCAAAGCGTGCTGCCGCAGCACACGTATTATTTAATGTTGTCGGAACGGTCATATTCATGCTACTTCTTATACCCTTCACTGCGTATGTCGAGTGGATATCAGGGGTATTGACCCTTGAAAATAAAATGCAAATTGCATTTGCACACGGTTCGTTCAACATTGCCAATACAATCATCCAATTCCCTCTAATTGGAGCATGGGCTTGGTTGGTTACAAAAATGATCCCAGGTGAAGATGTATTAATAGAATACAAGCCGAAGCATTTGGACAGGCACTTTATAGAACAATCACCTGCAGTTGCAATCGGACAAGCGAAAGAAGAAATTATTCGTATGGGTGAATTCGGTGTCCGTGGTTTACAGGAGTCTTTCGAATACTTGAAAACGGGTAATAAAAAACACGCAGAGACTGCTTATCAAATTGAAGATGCCATTAATAACTTGGACCGCAAGATTACGGACTATCTTGTTGAAATTACTTCAGTTAGTATTTCGCCAGTTGAATCTGCACGTCACTTTATGCTTATGGATACGGTTCGTGATATTGAACGCATTGGTGATCATTTCGAAAATATCATTGAACTCATTGACTATCGTGATGTTAACCGCGTAAAATTGACGGAAGATGCGATGAATGATTTGACGGAAATGTTCACGCTAACGATTGAAACCGTTCAGAAAGCTGTTGACGCACTCAATCAAAATGATATGGAAATGGCAAGAACGGTTGCTGAAAAAGAAGTTCTCATTGACAAGATGGAACGGAAATTTAGAAAAAATCATATTTTGAGGCTTAATGAAGGTCGTTGTACAGCGCAATCTGGAATGGTATTTGTCGATATTGTTTCTAACTTAGAGCGGGTCGGTGACCATGCCGTAAATATAGCCGAAGCAATTCTTGGAAACAGAGCATAATCGTTCGAATAAGGGGATGGTTTTTTGGAAGTTATAGGTTGGATTATTGCAATTGCCATGTTTATTATTGCTTTTGCCGGACTCGTATATCCGATCATTCCAACGGCTCTTTTCATTGTAGGAGGTTTCCTTCTATATGGACTCATCGATACATTTGAAGGGATGACTATTTGGTTTTGGATCATTCAGGTATTATTCGTTATCTTGCTGTTCGGTGCAGACACACTATCGAATCTCGTCGGTGTGAAAAAGTTCGGTGGCTCTAAGGCGGGGATGTGGGGAAGTACAATTGGACTTCTTATCGGTCCTTTCGTCATTCCGGTTGCTGGTATTTTAGTTGGGCCATTTTTAGGTGCGGTCATTGCGGAACTTGTCGTATCTCGGTCCGGAGTGAAGCAGTCTGTAAAGACAGGCATTGGTTCGCTAGTTGGATTTCTCACTTCGGTTGTGACAAAAGGACTTGTCATGGTTGTGATGATTGCAGTCTTTATTTTCTTTATCAAATGAAACGTTCCTAAATAGTCCATTTTATTTGAACGTTATTCATAATTTTGATAATGTTGAAAGGTAGCATATTTATGAATCTCTTGAGGAGGAATGGACAAATGACTTACAAATTACCAGAACTACCTTACGCTTATGATGCACTTGAACCACACTTCGACAAAGAAACGATGAACATTCATCACACTAAACACCATAATGCATATGTAACGAACTTGAATAACGCTCTTGAAGGAAATGAAGAACTTCTAAACAAATCTATCGAAGAACTTATTGCGAACCTTGATGCAGTACCTGAAAGCAAACGTACGGCTGTCCGTAACAACGGTGGCGGTCACGCAAACCATTCACTTTTCTGGGAACTTTTATCAGCAGAAGGTGGCGGCAATCCATCAGGCGCACTTGCTGAAGCAATCGACAACAAGTTTGGTAGCTTTGATGCATTTAAAGAAGAATTCGCAAAAGCGGGTGCAACTCGTTTTGGATCAGGATGGGCTTGGCTCGTACTGAATGGCGGAGAGCTTGAAATTATGTCAACTCCAAACCAAGATTCACCAATCATGGAAGGCAAAACGCCTCTTCTAGGACTAGACGTTTGGGAGCATGCTTACTATCTAAACTATCAAAACCGTCGCCCTGACTATATTTCAGCATTTTGGAATGTTGTTAATTGGGACGAAGTTGCAAAACGTTTCGGTAAATAAATCTATAACTTTATCTAGAAGGAACCAAGCACACATCTTGTTCGTCAAGATGTGTGCTTTTGTTGTTTTGAGTGTTATAATTCAAAATGATTAACGAGGGGGGACATTATGAAAAAACAGGTGCGTAAGGCGGATCAGGCTAAAATACGCCAACGAAAACATATCGCATTCCGAATGAACTTCCTATTCTTTTCAATCTTTGTCCTATTTTCATTGCTCATTTTTCGCCTTGGTTATTTACAAATCGTTAAAGGGGAAGAATATTCCCGCGAGTTGGAAAAAAAGGAAGAAATCCCTATCAATACAAGCGTGCCAAGGGGGAAAATATTTGACCGCATGGGACGCGTTCTTGTTGATAATGATCCGAAAAACGCCATTACATATACTAAAATGACGTCGACGACTTCAGCAGATATGCTAAAAGTCGCTGAGCAACTTGCGATCTTGATTGAACAAGATACGAAAAGGATTACCATTGGGGATAAGAGAGATTTTTGGATTTTAAAGAATTCTGAGGCTGCGTTGAAAAAGGTTTCTATAAAGGAACAAGAGGCGCTGGAAAAGGATAGTACACTTTCACGGACGGAATTGCAGAAGGAGATTAATAGGCTTACACGAGAACGAATTACGGACGAAGAAATTGATTCTTTTACGGAAGAGGAGCTAGAAGTACTTGCGATTTACAGAGAAATGATGTCGGGCTATGCGTACTCCCCACAAATCGTTAAAAGTGGGAATGTGACGGACGAGGAATTCGCAACTGTATCTGAACGTCTAGGAGAGTTACCGGGCGTGGATACAACGACAGATTGGGAGCGTGTGAGGAAATCAGACAATACGATTCTAGGGACAACCACGAGTCCCATTGAAGGTATTCCTAAATCTCGTGAGAAGTATTTCCTGGCACGGGATTATTCAAGAAATGACCGTGTTGGAAAAAGTTATATTGAGCAATATTATGAAGATTTATTAAAAGGGCAAAAAACAATTGTGAAGAATATTAAAGATCGTAGCGGCCGTGTCGTCGAAACGAAAACAATCCGACAAGGCGAACCTGGCAAGGATCTTATTCTGACGATTGATAGCGAACTGCAAGAGACACTTGAAAATATAGTTTCGGATAAACTGTTGGAATTAAAAAGAAAACCAAATACCGGAGAATTGGACAGGGCTTTCTTAGTCATGATGAATCCGAATAACGGTGAAGTTCTATCACTTGTAGGCAAGCAGGTTGTTACGAATCCAGAAACAGGCAAGCTCGAAATATGGGACTATGCATTTGGTACGTTCACTGCACTTCACGAGGCTGGATCAACAGTGAAGATGGCGACGCTTCTTACAGGGTATCAGGAAAATGTGGTACGTATCGGCGAAACGAAGATAGATGAACCAATTAGAATCGGTGGTATTACAAAAAGATCGCTGTTTAATCAAAACTCTAGGGTTGCTGTAACTGATATTGAAGCAATCGGTAGGTCTTCGAACGTATACATGTTCCGTATTGCATTGGCCTTGGCGAATTCTAACAATAGCTCTGAAGACTCGGCGCTTATTAGAAAAAATGCATTCGATACGTTCCGACAATCTTTCGCTTCTTTCGGACTTGGAACAAAAACCGGCATTGATTTACCGGGCGAGTCAGGCGGGCTGATTGGGGATAGTAATTCAATCGGTATTTTATTGGATTTATCCATTGGACAGTACGATACTTATACAACACTACAACTTGCTCAATATGTCTCAACAATTGCAAATGGTGGTTATCGGGTGGCTCCGAAAGTGTTAAAAGAAATTCGCGAACCATCTGAAGACGGTAAAATTCTTGGTCCCCTTATTCAAGAAACAGAGGTAAACATCTTAAATAGGATCCAGAATACTGATGCGGAAATTGCTCAAGTGAAGCGTGGAATGCACTACGTGTATTACGGGGCTAAAGGGACGGCCCCGAATTTCTTTGCTGGAAAAGAATATGATGGAGCCGGGAAAACGGGGACGGCGCAGGCATTTAGCTCTGGAAAACCGACAATCAACCTATCACATGTCGGTTTTGCGCCTTATGAAAACCCAGAAATAGCTTATGCAGTCGTCATTCCTAATATCTCTACAGTTCCGCGTGGCTACACATATGCAAACAATCAAATTGCAGAACAAGCTGTGGATGAATATTTTAAATTGAAAGCAAAAAGAGCTAAAGAAGAAACGTCCACAGCGGCTAAACAACCTATCATACAAGCACCTAAAGTAGAGTCCAATTAAAAAGTAGGAAAACCATTTGGTTTTCCTACTTTTTTACTGTCGTAATTTCTTTGGCGATTGTTTTGAAATTCATTGAAGAATCGACTTGGTGTTCACCAATCTGTATTTTGCCTGTTAAGTTATATTCTTCAAGATATGACTCGAAGATGGCTGCATTCTCGATAATACCCAATTCCTCTAGGGTTGCTGAGACAACTGTCGAATTCGAACCATTTTCAATCGTTAAAATGGTTTTAATAATCGCATCGGAGGAGGGGTTACTTTTGGCTGCGTCATCTTCCTTGCTAACGGCTTTCTCTGCATCTGTTTTTGGAACATTTTCTTTAACTGAAGATGTAGTCTGTGCAGTAGCTAATAGCTCTTTCGTTTTAGCAAGTTCACTTTGGAGTTTCTCAACATTTGCCTGCAATTGTTGCGTTTCATTGTCTGAAGGAACCTTACTATCAATGGTGAAATAAAGGATTCCCGCGGCAAGAATACAACCAATCCCGACTGCCCGTAAAATTTCACGGATCATGTAATCACGCCTTTCGATTGTAACACTGCGATTACATCGTCGTTTGATAAGGAGGAACGTACAGCGATATCACTGATAGAATAACCTTGGGAATGCAATGATAGAATTTGATTGACAATGATTACGTGAACAGGTTTTGCAGCTGTTTGCGTTTTGCCGACTGTAGTTAGCGGACCGACACCAATCATTAACTCTTCTTCAACAGCCTTCAATCTTTTCTTTAAGCCATTCGTTTCCTGATGAATACTAATTGAAACCTGTTCCAATTCATCGGCGTAGCTGGATGAAGAATTGCCGAGGAAAAATGAAGTTATTATACATATAAGTCCAATAATAATCAGTATTATCGTGATGTCCATTTTACCACTCCTCTGGTGAATCATTTTGCTACTATTTTATCATAAGAAAGCTGTTGTGGAAATTATGGTTTTTTTAGTGGACATTTGCTGTTGATGTGGTATACTTGATAGGTCGTATAAGTTATGCTCATATAAAACTTTACATTCTTGATGAGTGGGAGGGACCAACAATGCGCGTAAATGTTACACTTGCTTGCACAGAATGCGGTGAACGCAACTATATTTCTAAGAAAAACAAACGTAACAATCCAGAACGGATTGAAATGAAAAAATATTGCTCACGTGAAAAGAAACAAACTTTGCACCGTGAAACGAAATAATCGCTCAGGCCAAAACCTTCACCGGTTTTGGTTTTTTCATTTCAGAACGGGGGATACTAAATGAGTAAAGAGATTTTAAGGAATCAAGTGTTAGTTACATTGAATAATATAAATCGAACTGAACATCTAAAAAAATCTTTGAAGATTACAGCCAGGGTACTTGCATCAGATGAATTTCGAAGTGCGGATACAATCGGGGTAACGATTTCTCGTTATCCCGAAGTGGACACACGCCCGCTTATCGAAGCGGCTTGGGCAGCTGGTAAACGAATTGCTGTACCTAAATGCATCCATGCAACCCGGAAGATGGATTTTCGTCTTATTACATCATATGAAAGTTTGGAAACGGTCTATATGGGCCTTTTTGAGCCGATAACTGATGAAACACTGTCGGTCGAGAAAAACGAGATTGATTTGCAAATTGTACCTGGGCTAGTCTTTTCTGACGAAGGATATAGGATTGGTTTTGGTGGAGGATATTATGACCGCTACATGTCGGATTACAATGGTGCTACATTGTCGTTAGCATTTGTAGCTCAAACGAGTCATAGGATACCTGTTGAAAGTCACGATATTCCTGTTAGCAAAATAGTTACAGATGAAAAAGAGATTATCTGTATATGAAAGACTATCTGGGTGTCCTCCAATTGCTGAAGCGTTTCGGGATTTATGTCTATACGGGGAATCGAAAAGATGACATCGATATGGTGCAATCAGAAGTGAAGGATCTTTATGACAATGGACTGCTAATGAAAGAAGACTATTTGAAAGCGATGCTAATCTTGCGTAGTGAAATAGCAAAACTATGAGGATAGACCCAGTATCATCGTTCATTTGGACTTGTTTTGGTAATTAGTGAAACTTTTCTTCAGCTACCCCGTCTATTATGTAGTAAGATTTAGTTCGAACGTTTTTTATGTGAATCTATTTTCGAAAGGAAGAGATGGAGTGAACAAAATAGTATGGTCAAAACATTCCGTACTCATAGTAGCAATAGTGGCGACTTGGTTGACAACATATTTCGGTTATCTTACAAGCTTCAATATGAAAATCGATAATATAATGCAGGAATTCATTCTTTTTCTGAATCCTCTTAGTTTCCTTTTATTTGTTTATGGTATTGCACTATTCATCAAGAGTACGAAAAGACGCAACATTTATATACTGACAATAAGTGTGATGACTTCAATTGTTATGTTTAGTAATGCAGTTTTCTATAGATTTTTCAATGATTTTATTACCTTGCCAGTCTTGTTCCAAACGAGTAACTTCGGAGATCTTTCATCTTCAGTTACTGCTAATCTAATGGTCACGGACATATTCTTTTTCACAGATGTGTTCATAATCTTTTTGGCAATCAAATTTATACCTAAGACTGATCGGGTGGAACAATCAAATAAAATTGGACGTAAACTTTACTTCGTTATGACTGCTGCAGTTATTATGGTAAACCTTGGTCTAGCCGAAATGGAAAGACCACAACTATTAACACGCAGTTTTGATAGAGAACTTCTTGTGAAAAATATTGGAACATATAATTACCATATTTACGATTTGTTCATTCAATCCAAATCCCATGCTCAACGTGCACTTGCGGATGGCAGTGAACTAGTAGAAGTAGGTAACTATATTAATGCGAATTACGCTGCTCCAGATCCTGAGATGTACGGAGTTGCAAAAGGTCGTAATATTATTGCAATCTCGCTTGAATCCTTGCAGTCGTTTGTCATTAATGAGGAAATGGATGGACATGTCATTACGCCATTTTTGAATGAATTAACGAAGGATCCGGATACATTCTATTTCTCTGATTTTTATCACAATACTGGTCTAGGAAAGACATCGGATTCAGAGTTTATCATTGAAAACTCACTGTACCCGAGAAATGGTAGTGCTGTATTTTTCACGCATAGTGGAAACACTTACCAATCGATGGCGGCTCAGCTAGGTGAAAATGGCTACTTCACGAATGTAATGCACGCAAATAACCGAAGTTTCTGGAACCGCGATATCATGTACGGTGCTCTCGGTATCGATAAGTTTTATGATCTTGAAAGTTATACAGTCGGAGAAGGAGAAGCGGTCAACTGGGGCATGAAAGATATCCCGTTCATTGACCAATCGGTAGAGTTGATGAAAGAAATGCCGCAGCCTTTTTATTCAAGGCTGATTACATTGACAAACCATCATCCATTTGACTTGGATGAAGAAGATAAGCTTATTCCTGAATATACATCAAATTCAAATACGTTGAATAAATATTTCCAAACGGTACGCTATATGGATGAGGCAATAAAAGTTCTTTTCGAAGACTTGAAAGCAAGCGGTTTGTATGACAACTCGATTATTGTTATGTACGGAGACCATTATGGTATATCCGAGAATCATAACAAGGCAATGGGCATGTATTTAGACAAGGAAATTACCCCTTATGATAATGCGAAATTACAGAGGGTTCCATTGTACATTCACATTCCTGGCTACGGTAAAGGGAAGACAATGGATGAAGTATCGGGACAAATCGACTTGAAGCCTACCCTCCTACATTTAATGGGGCTTGAAACAAAAGACGATATGTACCTTGGTTCAGACATATTCTCGCCTGATCATGAACCGTTTACTATTTTCCGTGATGGCCGTTTTGTAACTGATAAAAATGTTTACGCGCAAGAGGTCTGTTATGATAGTAAAACTGGTGAAGAAACTGATATGGCTGAATGTGAGCCGTTTATCGAACGGGCTGCCACTGAGCTAAATTATTCCGATATGATCATTAATGGAGATTTACTTAGATTCAAGGAAGAACAGGAACAATCACCGAAATTAAACAGTAAAAGTAAAGAATGATAAGGTTCTGCACGGAACTTTCCGTGCAGCCTTTTTTTTAAGATAAAGTATAAGTTTTTTAACAGGGACAATGTCAAGCTCCAGGCGCTCTGGCTATAAGTCAAGCCAGCTAGGAAGAAGGATTGAACTGTGCATCCTTCCTAGGCAAAAGAACGCCGGTCCGTCTTATGCCTGTCGTATCTGGAACGGGACCTTGCGCTTTACTCAGTTTAAATACAGAAAGGGGGAGGCGCGGTGAGAAAAAGAATATTCATCTTTTGTGTAACAGTCATGTTACTAACGGGCTGTTCAAAGAAGACGAATGAAATTATCGATGGACCAACTGCCGTTGAACAACCAGGGAATAACGAACTGATTAAAGAGGAAGTAACTAAAACGTTAGTTGCTGATCCTTCGAAGTTCCATTTCGTTGCAGACTGGTTAACCGAGTCAAAAGTTATCTACGTCGAAAAGGTAAATGGGCATTATCAAGTGAATAGTTTTGATTTTGAATCAGGTCAGACAGACACGTTATATGAGGATGAATCTATAATCATCGACCTCCTCATTCATCCTTCAAAAAAATATCTATTATTACATACTAGTGATAATGCTGCATCTGCAACAATTAAAATCGTGACTATGGATGGTGCGGTACAAGATGAAGTTATAGTTGCTTCAACAGAGTTGGCGATTGAATGGAACGATACTGACCCCTCACTTATTCTTCTCACGGCTTTTCATCAAGATTGGACTTTTGATTTATTTATTTATAACGGAAAAGTAGAGAGTTTGGACCTGCTTGCGATTGAAGATCCATTCCCGAAATGGCTAGGTGAGGATAAAATTGCTGTAGGATATGTCGAAGGCCACGTACTTGATGGTGGAGAGATACATACATATGAACCACTTACTAAAAAGTGGGGGCAGCTAGATATTAGCGGTGTTGTTTACTTTGATACATATGAAGATACGCTACTCGTTGTGCGAATAAATGGAGACAAGGATGCGCACTACACCATCATGGGACAGGATGGGATGATTAGCTCGGAATGGACAATGCCCGTCATTAGTAATTATTCAGAGTGGGTAATACCTGATGTTGAATGGGGTTCAAGTGAAACCGTGTTCATACCCGCTCCTGACGAGGGGGGGCAACTCGATGAACTCCTATCACCATATCGACTTATTCGCGTTATAGAAGGACGTCAAGACGTTGTAGCCGATGATATCACGTCGGGTGTTCTTCGATGTTCACCGTCGGGGCAAAAGTGTTTAACTGGTTACTCCGCGGAAAAATTGATTGATATAAAAAAGAAAACGCAGACGACGTGGTTAACGTTTCCTGAGTAAAAATAAAACAAGCTTAGATGAGGCAAGTAGCAAGCTGCTGGATCTAGCTGTGAAATCATCTGCTAATTGTTACTCACAGCTCAAGACTTTATTAACTTTAAGGAAACAAAAAAACACCCTTTGTGTATAAATACACAAAGGGTGTTTTTGGTTGTCCAAATTTAGACTTACACTTTCTCGATTATAGAGTTGGTGGGAATCCTTGGAAAACAAGTGTAGCAATTGTGAAGCCTCCAAAAACGACTGCAGCTCCAAGATTGAACAGAATACTTAAAACGTTACGTTCTTTGAATGCTTGGACCGTACCGACCACCGCTAAAATTGCGATGAGTCCAAAAATAATCATCAATAAGTTCATAGGGAAGACACTCCTTTCAATAGGAACTTCTGCTAAAACCGCTCACGATCTGTTGTGAGCAATACAGAAGTCAGCACATACTGTGCAAGTCCGGTTTAGCGCTATTCCTCTTCTATTGTACTGTTTGCAATCAAATTTGTCGAGGGATATTAGTGACGATTGTTTGAAATCGTATTTCACATTGCGTAATATAAGTTGCAGGAGGTGCCGACCATGTTGAAAGTTAATACATATCCGCTCGGACCAATCCAGACAAACTGTTACATCATCAGTGACGAATCAGGGAATTGTCTAATCATGGATCCAGGTGAAGAAAGTGGACGTATTATTAATAAAGTGAAAAGTAAAGAGTTGACTCCTGTCGCGATTTTATTAACACATGCGCATTTTGATCATATTGGGGCGGTTGACAGCATAAGGGACCGTTATACTATTCCGGTCTATATCCATGAAGAGGAGCAAGACTGGCTGTCTGATCCGAGATTAAACGGTTCTGCCAAGTATCAAGGATTACCTGACGTCCGCATTAGAAAAGCCGATAAGCTTATCAGCGATGAGGGAATGATGACTGTGGGCCCGTTCGAGTTTGAAGTGAGGCATACGCCCGGTCATTCTCCGGGGAGTGTTTCGTATATCTTCGGACCATCTCGTTTTGCCGTTGTTGGCGATACACTTTTCCAGCAGGGAGTCGGAAGGACAGATCTACCGGGGGGGAATACAGGGGTTTTGCTGACATCTATCCATGATAAGTTGCTTTCCCTAGATGATGATTTTATCATCTATCCAGGTCATGGACCGTCTACAACTCCAGAAGAGGAAAAAGATTCGAATCCTTTTTTGAATGGATTTTGACCAATATAAGTATAGAAAAACAAAAAAACAGCCAATAAAAAAAGGCTGTTTTTTTGTATGTACTTTTCTTTTAGTGGCCAGCGCCTGGTACGTGTATAAACGTTGTGTAGTAGCTGAATCCGACCATAAATATCATCAGATATGCTCCAAATAAGTACATGTACATCCGCTCTGTTAGGTTCAAATATCCAAGTAGCAGGAAGAACCCAGTGTTCGCAACAAAAAGAAGTGCGGCTGGCAGCATGTCTCCCATATAAAACATAACTGCGAATATGCCTGTCCAGAAGCCCATCAACTTGAACATGTTATCCATGTGTGCGTCCCTCCTTAATAAAACATTACAATAAGCTCCCATTCATTATAAGGGATAACGACAGCAGATGTAAACTCCAATCGTTCTTTCATTGTGACAAACACGTGTATAAGGGTGATTGTCACGAAAAATGATATTTGCTGTCGAAAAGTGGGGCGAATTTCAAGTATCGACCTCTTTCTGGGGATACACAATTCGACTTTGAGGGAAAGTATTCCAATACGTATTTGTAAGTCGTATACTGTGCCCAAGGATGAATTGCGATTTATCCGACTGGGTTGGATTGAACTTCACTCAACCCAAAAGAAAGAGGGGTGTTCAATGATTAAGAATGATAACGTCGTAGAACAGAAAAGTTTTCGACTATTAGAGAAAGCGATTAAGTACGAAGCGACTGACATTCACCTTGTTCCTATGAAAGAAGGATATGATGTTTCATTCAAAAAAGATTCAAGGCTGAACCGGTCCGGTATTCTTCCCCCACAGTTGGCGGGCCGCATGATTTCATTTTACAAATTCCTATCCTCACTCGACATTAGCGATAAGCGTAAACCCCAAAGTGGTTCTTTTCATAAACAGATACGAGGTGAGAATTATTCTTTCCGAGTTTCAACAATCCCTTCGATTCAAATGAAAGAAAGTGTTGTTATAAGATTGCAAAGGCATGACCAAATCGTTTCAATCGATGAATTATGCATTGAAAAAGAGTGGGCCGATAAATTACGCCAGGCTGTATCAGAGCCGCAAGGGCTAATTATACTGACCGGTCCGACAGGATGTGGAAAAACGACCACTATATACTCTTTAACAGCTCATTGCGTCAATCATCTAGAACGGCATGTAATCACATTGGAAGATCCTGTTGAAAATAATCATTCACATCTGCTTCAAATTCAAGTAAACGAACGGTCCGGTATGACGTACTCGGCAGGTCTAAAGGCGATATTACGTCATTCACCGGATGTCATCATGATTGGAGAAATACGTGATAGTGAAACGGCAAAAATTGCAATTCAAGCCGCCTTGACTGGACATTTAGTACTGACATCCGTGCACTCTAAAGATCCAGCAGGCTGTTTTTATAGGATGATGGATTTTGGTATTTCTGCCGAAGAATTAAGACAAACCATTGTCTGTATTTCAGCGCAGCGTCTCATTCGCAGTGCTTCCGGAAAAAGGGGAGCGGTATTTGAAATTATTCAAGGAGACACGCTTAATCGAATGACGGACACCATCATGAAAGGTGAAAGAGTAATTGTTCCTGAGGAACATAAAGTGGAGTCGCTTTTTCAGAAATATAACAGGCCAAGTGTGGTGCAAGATGGATAAATCAAAAAAACGATTGTTATTTCACAAAAAAGAAAAATTCCAAAATCGACCGGTATTTCTAGAAAGACTTTCTGTGTTATTAACTGAGGGATACACATTTCATGATGCAGTTACTTTGTTAGTACCACATCATTTGAAAGATTATAATCCTGTGCTGGAAGCAATGAATAAAGATTTTAAGGAAGGGTTCGGTGTCACTCATATCCTTGCTAGTTTTGGGTTCTCATCCGGAACGCTTCTTCCTATCGCGATTGCTGAAGTGGACGGGCGAGTCGCGCAGGCTTTGAGGGGCATGGCTGTTCGTATGAGAAAAGCAGAAGAAAAAAGGAAGAAGTTAAAAAATCTACTTATTTATCCTGTGGTTCTTTTTATTCTGATTGCCGCATTGCTTATGGCCTTCCGAAGGTACTTTTTACCTAACATGGAAGCGTTAGCGATATCTAGAAAAGGTCAAGGGGATGGATTTGTTTCGTCATTACCCTCGCTTGTGACGAGAATCCCCGATTTCATCATAAGTATGGTGTTAGTCTCTGCATTACTAACGGTATTATGCACCATTATCTACAAAAAGTTTGCGCCTGCAACAAAAATTCGCGTATTAATGTCCATCCCTGTCGCTAGTACATTCTTTTCGATAGTAAAGACTCGCGACTTTTCTAGTGAAATTGGGGGATTGCTTCAGTCGGGCCTATCCTTGCAAAATGCTTTGGATGTATTAATTGCTCAAAATTTGGATCTAGTGTTAAGTGAAATTACGAAAAATGTCAAAGAGCAGGTAGTTTTTGGAGATTCACTCCACACCGCGATAAGTAGGACAGAAGGATTGATGGACCAACTGGCTGCATTCGCCAAGCATGGTGAAGACAGCGGTTATCTACCGAAAGAACTTCAGATTTACAGCGAACATCTAAGTGAAGCGATTGATGAGAAGCTAGCGAAGGCATTGGCGCTACTTCAGCCAGTTTTATTTAGTATCATTGCAATCTGTATTTTGGCAGCATATCTCGCTTTACTTTTACCGGTTTACGGAATGATGGATAAATTATGAGGGGGAGAATTAGATGAAATTTATTCATAATGAAAAAGCGTTCACGCTAATTGAAATGATGATCATTCCAAACATATTAAAGCTGAAAGGGTACAACCGCAGTGTTTTCCAGCATTCAAAGGCGGTTGCACTAAACGAAAAATCACATTAAAACCACATTTATTTTCGCTTTAGATAAATTGGCGGAAATACTCATTAATTTTATCATCACTTTTTTTCAGCATCTTCTTAGTCACGTGCGCGTAAATTTCTAACGTGATGTTTATGTCGGAGTGGCCAACTCTCTCCATAATTACAGGTAAATCAACTTCAGCCTCAACTAACATCGTGATGTGAGTGTGTCTCAAAATATGAGTGCCACGAGCATCTTTAACGTCATAGGCTTTGTAATTCTTATTAAACACAGCTCCAATCGTGGAAGCACGAACGGGTTGAGTGCGTATTCCTGTAAAGACTAAGTCACACCATTGTGATTTAACGTCTCTTATCCCGATTAATTTCTCTTTATTGTATTGCGCCTTCATTTTCTTTAGCGTTACGGCCAGGTCATCGTTAAAAGAAACAACTCTATCCGAGTCTTCTGTTTTCGGCGGAGTAAATTCAAAACCACCTTCATCAGCATCTTTCTCAAACAACGTCTTGTCGACCTTCAGCACCTGCTTTTTTAAGTCGATGTCTCCCCAAGTGAGTGCTCTAACACCTCGCCGATGCGTAAGCCCGTAGAAAGCATTGTGAGGGCGATTGAATAGGCGTTTCTTCGTCCGGATGATTTCACGCCTTTCAGAAATTCTTGAATTTCTTCTTTCTCCAAATACTTCTTTTTAGATTTCGAAAAGCTTTGCGACTCTTTAGTGGCTTTTGGCGTGACGGTATCCTTGACGATGTTTTTCTCGATGTAGTCATTTCTTTTCGCAAAATCAAACATCAAATTTAAAGCGGTACGAGTTCCTGCGATGTGATGTTTTGATATTCCTGTATCACGTCTTTCTGTCAAAAAAGCTTGAATATCGTTGATTTGCAGTTTTCCGATGAAGTGCTTCCCGTGCTTGTCGATAAATGGTTTCATCGCTACCACTCTAGTTTTCACCGACGATGCTTTAACAGTTTCTTAATAGACATTCAGCCACTCGTCATAGACTTCCTGGACGACTCTTTTCGTCGTTTGGCGCTCTTTCGATAATTCGTCAGCCGCAAGTTGCGTCCTGCGTACGGCTTCCTTTTTTGTATCTCCACGACGTGTTATTTGCCGGCGTTGTCCTGTTAGAGGGTCCGGCGTAGCATCTGTAGTACATGACCACTTACTATTTTTCAATGTTCGACAATACATATTCATTTCCCCTCTCAATAGATAGATTGTAGTCTTCCGAGTGTGTATGCAAATGATTCCTTCCAGAATGTATGTTTGGTTTTGTGGTTAAAAGAAAAGCCCCACTGAAAGGGCTAGTCTGAAAGGAGTAGTTAACTATTCGGTTCAGATGACTCTGAGTTTGTCTACCCAATCAAAACGTTTAGACCAAGCTAAAACTTCAACATCATAATTTTTTAAAGAACTTAGAAATTTATCGGCTATAGGGATATTACCATCATTCGCTAATACGAAAAAATCCGAATCGGGTCTAGCTTCCCTAATGTCAATGAATGAGAATAATGGGGGAGTATAATTATCAGCCGATGGTGAATTTATTGCCCTAATTAACTTTTCGTTCTTCTTCTTTGTGCGTGGCAGAGCAAAATCAAAATTTTGCTGATTTCCAGATCTGCCGATAAATCCTGGGTCAGGGGTGTAGAATACGTTATTATCTTCAAAAAATGTAGCAACTTCCTCCGTGAAGATACTGGCCACTGTATTTCTTGCTGTTAGCAACATGTCAGAAACTCTAAGAATACATTGAAGTAAGTTGTTTTGTTTTTTTGGATAGTCATCTAATGAATCAAAGGAAACACAAAGTTCATTTGTTTTATTGTTAAATGTAACTCCGAAAATTTTAAGAGTAGTATTAAAAAACTCTTTTCTCTTTTTAGCATTATTGATGTTAACGCCAAGCATTTCGAGTTCATTTACAATGTGCCCATCATCTGAAATCATGAAAGTCCCATTTTTTTGGTCAGTGAAAAATAGCTGTATATAATCGTGATGCATATCGACGAAAGGCGTAGTGATTTCGATAAAATCACTAAAGTCTTCGAGGATTAATTTTTTGTTATTCCATTGGTCATATAACGACTTTAAATCCTGAATCATCAAAACAACCTCCTTTCATTCTAAATAAGCTCTGCTTGATATTCAAAATCTATATCTTCAATGTTACCAACATTACAACGTTTTAAAAATTCTTTCAAAATAAGAACTAAATCATCGATTTGCTCATTGTTTAAATACATTTTAGCATATTCTTCGTTTAATGGATATGCGATTGAGGTGCCGTATTCGGGATGCGCTATATGAATATGAGGGCAAGGAACAACTTCTCCGGAGTAGGGAAACGAACCATCGGGATTAGAGTGATCAGGACCTAGCATGTCTAATCTTAATAACGGGTTATCTTTATTTCTTTGATCGCGAAGTTGCAGAGTGAATTTGGGCTTTTTTCTACCCCTACGATTTATATCTACAATAAAAGAAAAGTTGCTACTTTTTAAGTCCAAGTTTTCGTATGATCCGTTTTCAGGAATATGAAAAGTTGGGTTTTCATACAATATCATTTTGAAGCAATTAATTAATTCATTAATTGTGTTTAGATTCATTCAGTGGCACTCCTTCTTCGGTATCATAAATAGCTATGTCCTGCTCTTAATAAAAGAATAGAATTGGGTAAGTGTACATCCCTGTAATTCAATCCCACATCACTAGTGAAATAAACCCCCATCTCCAAATAGCATAATATACCCACCAATCAGGTAAAAAAATACGATAGGGGAGGGACCGTGTTAAATCATGTAATCATTCGCATCCGACACCATCTCCATCACGATCAAGATGTTTTGCATACCCTGGATCACCGCGATATACAGGATCGGCTCCTGCAGCTCTAACAGCTGTACAGTTCTTATAATAGACATTTGCGCTCTGTTGAGAAGTGCCGGCTGATGAGGAAGAGCTTGAGCTACCACCAGATGAACTTGCGGTTGAAGTAGCGCTCTTGCTCGCTACCTGATTTTTCAAGCTATCAACTTCGGTAGCAAAAGTTGTATTAGTTGCTTTCAAGTCGGCGATTTCTTTCTCGAAAGCTTCAGTCTTTTCTTTATGTGCTGCTTGCTGATCTTTTAGCTCTTTATCTAGCTTGTCCGAATCGGATAACTTCTTTGTTAAATCGTTTAGTTCCTTATTCACCACGTCATTGCTCTCTTGAAGTTTTGCATTTGTCGATTTCAACTCTTTATTCTCAGCAACTAATACAGTGTTCTTTTCAAGAGTCTTATCTAATGCGTCCTGAACGCTTGTATCAGTTAGGGAGCTACCGATTCCAACCAATGCGAATCCTCCAATTAAAGCCGTGTAGAATTTCTTCTTTGGTAGTGTGCGTAAGGAATCTTTTCTTTTACGTATAAAATGATAAGCAAGATAAACTAGCGCGAAGAAAAACATCAGTGAACCTATTGTTGTTATAAATTCCATATCTACACCTCGTTTCGGATTATTCTATTTGGTTGAGTTTAAAAGAAAAGCCCTGGGGAGGGCAGGGGAGTCAAAGTCCCAATAACTCTTTTTTCTTCACGTCATACTCATCTTGGGTGATGGCTTCTAGGTCTAGCAATCCCTTGAATTTTAACAATTCATCTGCAACCGATATAGGAGGGGTGATAGTTTCTTTTTTGTTATCTTTTTGTTTATCGCAGATTAACTGGAATACCGATAAACACTCTTGCGCTGCGCCTTCAATTGTCTTGTAAGTTAACCCTTCTTTTTTGGTTTTTGTTTCAATGAAATTTATATATACAACTGGATTATTCATGTCGTTAATAGTCACCTTGAGTCTGAGACTACTACACACATCCTTTGATTTTCTTTTCCCAGTAACACCACCTACAATAGCACCAACGCCACCGAATAAAGCACCACCAACTAATGCCCTGCCTAGCCCACCAGTAGCAATAGACTCTCCATCTTCTAATAACTCGAAGTCGACAATATCACTATAGTTAAAAGTAGACCACGAATTTAACGTAGCCCATTTTTGTTGCACCTCATCAAAAGCCACAAAATTACCTATTTGTTTGGCTATAACGAAGTTATCAACTTCGTTTTTAAACTCTTCTTGAGTTGTTTTTAATAACTCTATTCTTTTTCTTATATCTTCAACAGTTGATTGCTCTATTGTTTCCTTCAACAGCAACCCGGCTTCCGTAACGACGTGTTTCGCGCAAACTTTTATACCGTCTTTCAGTGTCGATTTCAAAAATGTTAACTTTTCATTGCAGATAGGACATACTTTTTGTTTTTCATTCGCCATTATAAATCCTCCGTTTCATTACATCAGATTTAACTTTCTTTAAATTTTATCTAATCGTGAATATCAAAGAACATTCCGTAAATTCTTTAGGTGCGAAACCTCTTCGGGTACTCCGTATATATTTGCAATCTCACAAAGTGTTAGGTTTTCATCTTTATGTTCGTATATCGTGTAGTCGGGGAGTAGCAATTCGACAGCGAAGGTGTTGGCTTCAATTTCAATTCTTTCTATAGAGAAAAACGTATTCTTCTTTAAAAATGGTGTATTCGCTTCTGGGTGTAGGATTGCATGTCCCAATTCATGCGCGCATACAAATCTACTCAAAGTTTCATTGATATCCTCATTAATATGAATAAACTTTATTCTATTATAAGAATTGTAATAACCGAGAGCGCTACCCAAACGTTCATGGATAACTACAATCCCTTTTTGCTTAGCGATTTCAAAAGGATTATTAGTAGCGTATTTTTCGATGTGTTTAACAACTTCTTTTTTAGGCAACCAACTTCACCCCTAATCGGTTATTTAATCCCTATACTTTATAGGGGTGAATTTTTGTTTGGCTATCCGTTTAGCTAAGCGCAAAGAGTTTTCTAGTGACGCTTTTAGAAGTTCTTTATCTTCCTCATCCATATCATCCATCGAATGACCATCATACGCGGCGTATCCATCTTTAGATTCAAGGTTATTTATCATTTTTTCTAAATCGACAGTTATGTCTCGCTCGTCTTTAGCTGTAAGTTCGGGAAGCCTTGAATTCCAGTCTGACTTTGAACTTTCTGTTTTTCCTAATAAATACTCAGTAGAACAATTAAGTGCGTCAGCCAATCTGGACACATCATTAGAACTGAGGTCGGAATAACCCCTTTCCCAATTCGAGATTACTTGGGGGGAAACATTCACAAGTTTAGCTAGTTCGATTTGCGTGAACCTGTTTTCTTTCCTTTTTATTTTAATTCGTGATCCAATCTCCATAATTGTCTCCTTTTTCGTATTCTATTTATCCAAGAATACTAATAACTAACGGTAAAAGATATAAAACTAACGGTATATGAGAATTATCTAAATAAAACAGTTGACATTAACGGAATACGTTAGTATAGTATTGATTAACGGATAACGTTAGTTTTTTGGAGGTGGTTAGGTGATACACGAAAATTTAAAGAAGATTCGTCTCGCGAAGGGCATGACACAGTTGCATTTGGCGAAGAAGTTAGGTATCAGCAACATGGCGTATAGTCGTATGGAGAGCGGAAAAACCAAAATAGATGCCGAAATATTAAAGGTCTTATCAAAAGAATTAAATGTTAGAGTTGAAGTTTTTTTTACTAACGAACTAACGGAATCCGTTATTGTTGAATTTGCAATTGATGAAGTCGTTTAAAAATATGTACCTCACGTCCAGCAACGAAAGTTCGAACGAGCGGAGTCGGCCAAGATCTTCTTCTATAGAAGGGAGCCACGCCAATTGGTTACGCCAAGACTTCGAACTTTGATTGGTGGGCGTGGAGAAGCGAAGGGAGGAAGAGGGATGTCAGAAGTAACTCTAGTAAACGCGAAAGACTTAAAAGAAATCATTGGCGACGAAGTAAGAAAAGCGGTTGGAGAAGCGTTACGAGAACGTCAACTACCAATCTTACTATCATTGCAAGATGCGGCGGACTTGTTAGGTGTTAGTCATACGACAGTGTATCGAGCGACGAAGATTCAAGGTTTCCCAGTCACTCATGATTTTGGACATGCAAAGATTGTGACGGATCAGTTGCTTCAATGGATTAAGAGTCGGAGCAATTATGATTTGGTTTACAACTTTGGTAGTTAAAGAAGAGGAGGTGAGAGGGATGCCGATTCTTTCAAATGAATATTCGAAACTGATTGTAAAAGAAGTTGTGGATGGAAAAGAAAAAATATTACTCGAGATAACAGATGTGTCTGAAACACCTGTTACCTCGAATGAAAATATAATAGTTCAGCTAACGCCTAAATATTAGTGTTTTTTATCCTTTGGAGGATAAGGATCGTTTCCATAACTATCCTTATCGCGAATCTTTCCGTCACGACCGTGAATAACGACTTCTGATTCTTTATTAATAGCAATGCCTCTGGCGATTTCTATAGCTTCCTTTTGAGTATCTACTACTCTAGTCGCCTTGGAGTTACCCGCTCCTTTCACTTGCCAGCCATCTTCATGTTTAGTGACATGTTGATTATTACTCATATGATTTTCACCTCCCTCTATTGTCACTATTCGACAGAGAAGGATGAAATACCTACTAAAAGGAGGAATATTCAATGAATCTGTTATCGCACACATTAACAAGTTTAGAAGTTTCGGAAATGGTGGGACGGGCACATGACAAAGTGATACGTGATATTCGCAATATCATCACTCAAATAGGTGACGCCAAAACTGGTGAGTCCTACTTCATCGAATCAACATACACAAATAGCCAAAATAAAGAGTTGCCAAGCTTCAACTTAACTAAAAAAGGTTGCGAACTTTTCGGAACACGCATGACTGGTGAAAAAGGAACGAAATTCGCTGTTGAGTATATCGAGCGATTTAACAAGATGGAAAGTCAATTATCACAACCGAGTAATACGAAGCTTCTATTACAATCAGCGCTTGAACAAGAAGAACGCTTAGAAGTAGTCGAAACAGACGTGAAGTATTTGAAGAATCACATGCGAATTAATGGACCACAAGAACAGCGTATTGGCGCAAATGCTCGCGGCAAGGTAATGCAATGTCTGGGTGGCATCGAATCGGCAGCATACAAGGAGATTGGTAGAAAGGCATTTCAGCAATTTTGGAGAGATTTCAAAAAATACTTTGAGATTCCTAGATACGGAGAGTTACCGAAAGTGAGATTTGAAGAATCATTGCAATTTATTCAAGAATGGTCGCCGGACACAGCTTTGAGGTTAGAGATTAAAAAGCTAAATGGCCAGCAACATTTGAGGTTGGCTGAATAAAACGAAGAGGGGCGGGCAAGCCCCTTAGTACCGAAGGCTGTAAATCGAGGTTGCAAGGAGGGGTCATCCAAGCAATGGTGATGAGTTCCTTCATTAACTATATTACTAGATTCACGTTGTAAATACTGTCGTAATTCCGCAACGAATGTGCGGATTCATTAAAGGATGTGCAGATTCAGCACAAGGGGAGAGAGAAAATATGATGTTCGGCCCAATTTTAAAAACAACTAGACTGGTTGCGGGATTAAGCCAAGAAGATATGTCAGAAAGAACGCATCTGTCTCGCAGCACCATATCGCGTTTAGAGAACAACAAAATGGAGTTGAAGGCAGCCGATTTAATTAGGTGGTTGCAAGCTACACAAATACATGACGTGTCTGTTGCAGCTGTTGCTGTAATTTCAGGAGTGGATTTAGTTGCACTAACTCAAATGCTAACGACGTTAGTTGGCGGATTCATCAATTTCTTAATCTAGGAGGTTCATAGTGGACAACATCAAAATCGAACTAAATTTCATCCATATAAATTTACTACTAGTCGAAAAACATCTGAATAACAACGATGTAGAACTTGCTACAAACAGATTACAAGCTGCACTGAAAATATTGGAAGAATTACAAGACACAAAAAAACCGACAGACACTGGAATGTCAATCGGCGGAATTTGAAACTATCTCTTAACAACATTATAGCACAGATACGGAGCCTTGGCTCCTATCAAAAAGCGTCGGGGGTACGGCAAATAATTCCTCCTCTTAGCTTCCGGCGCTTCTTGATGGGATTCAACCATCTATTACAGAAAGGAGAATTAGAATGCTGACATTAGAGGAAAAAGGTCAAATTGTACTCTACTTTGCACCAGTTCTTGCGTTTGTCCTCGGGACGATGTGGCAGTATGCGACATGGCAATTAGAACAGGGGCGAGGTGAAGATGAATGAAACAAAAATCATGGGAGTGGGAAATCAGACTGGTTACAGAGTCGGATCCATACATCATCCACACGAACAAAGACAGCGCCTTGGTTGCAATGAAACAGTTCGAAGAAACATGGGGAAGTGGCCTGAGTGTTTATACACTTCGCAAAACTGCTGAAATTATTCGGTATGAAGAAGCAAAATAAAAAACCCGCTGTAGAAGCAGCGAGTTCGGGGTTCTGATTAATTCTATTACCGCTATTTTAGCGCAGAACCCCTCAAATGACAAGGAGGAGAACATTTTGAAAGAAATTAAATTGTTGAGTCTATCATTGAAAAACTTCAAAGGTATCAAGAAGTTCGATCTACCAGCGGATGGGGAAAATCTGAATATCTTTGGAGATAACGGAAGTGGAAAGACGACGATAGCAGACTCGTTTTATTGGCTTCTTTTCGGGAAAGACAGCCTTGACAAAGAAAAATTCGGCATTAAAACACTGGATGACGGAAAAGTTATTCATCGACTGGATCACGAGGTCGAGGGTGGATTCACTGTTAATGGTGAACCACTAACTCTGAAACGAATTTACAAAGAGGATTGGGTTAAAAAGCGTGGTCAATTAACGGAAGAACAATCGGGCCACACAACTGACTATTTTATCAACGGCGTTCCTAAAAGCGCGACGGATTATAACAAAAAGATAAGCGAACTAATTGATAAAAAGGTATTCAAACTACTCACTTCACCAACGTTTTTCAACGAAGAAACCAAAATGGAAGAGCGACGTGAAACTCTTTTGGAAGTTGTCGGGGATATCACGGATGATGATGTAATTTCATCGAATCAGGCATTGAAGGACCTGCCAGCAATATTGAGAGGCGAGAAAATCGAGGATATGAAGGCGATTATTGCTTCTAAACGTTCCCGTATTAAAAAAGAAGTAGAAGGCATACAGCCACGCGTTGACGAGTTATACATGTCGTTACCGGATTCAACAATTGATGTTCCTTCTATAGAAAAAGAAATATCGGCAGTTGAAAAGAAACTCGATGAAAATGTCGGTCAAATTAACAACATTAAAAATGGTTCAGCCATCACTAGTAAACAAAATGGATTAAGGCAAGTTGAAATGGATCTCGAAGCCATCAAACGCAACCTCGAATCTGAGTCAGTTGAAAAAGGATACCAAATACAGGCGAAGATCCAAGAAGAGCAATCGAATATTTCAATACTAACTCGCAAGAAAGAGGATACAGAACATCAAATTAAACGCAATAACGAAGAGGTTACAGTGCTAGAAAGGCATATCGCAGGACTTCGTGAACAGTGGACAACCGAAAATGCAATTGAATTTACACACGAATCAGAGTGCGCTTGCCCTACATGCGGACAAGATATTCCGCAAGCGCAAGTTGTAGCAGCTAAAGAAAAAGCTTTATCTGCTTTCAACCTGAACAAATCAAAAAAATTAGAAAGTATTAACGCGCTTGGAAAGTCTAAATCAGAAGAGAAAACTGAGTTACTCGGGCGTGTTGAAAAGCTATCAACTACAGCAAACGCCATCCAGTCTCAAATTGACGATAAGGCGAAGGTTGTATCGAAGTTAGAAGAAGAACTAGCCACACTTAGAACAGCCGTAAAAGATGCCCGTCAAGATCCTAAATATCAATCCAAATTGCAAGAGCAAGCGAAGTTGAATGATGAAATTAAGTCACTCAAAGATAACGCTTCAGAATCTGTTGCTAGCGTCGAAATCGAAGTTGCTAGTCTACGTGCGGAACGCGCTGAACTCAACGTCAAAATCGCACAACATGATGCAGCAATCGCTACAAAAAAACGAATTGCAGAACTCCAAGAACAAGAAGTCAAATTAGCTAAAGAATTTGAGGAAGTTGAGAAGGGGATTTATTTAATCGACTTGTTCACTCGTTCGAAAGTGAGTCTGCTAGGAGAGCGCATAAACGAAAAGTTCAAAATCGCTAGATTCAAATTATTCCACGTTCAACAAAACGGCGGAATCCAAGATGTTTGCGAAGTTACGTATGGCGGGGTCCCGTTTTCTGAGGGGTTAAACAATGGCGCGAAAATTAATTCCGGTTTAGACATTATCAATACATTAACGGAACACTTCGGCGTTAGAGTTCCCATCTTCTTCGACAATGCTGAATCGGTCACGGAATTGATTGACACCGAGTCGCAGTTAATCACTCTGGAAGTTTCAAAAAAGGACAAGCAGTTGCGGATTGAAAAACAGGCTGTCGAGAAGGATGGTGCAGCATGACTTTAAAGGCGAGAGATAGAGTGACGGTTCTTAATAGCGACGGTACACCAATGGGAGAAGGGTCAATCGTAAGTGTAAACGAATGGCGGCATCCGAGTGGGAAGTATGCAATTGACGCTGATTTTTACGATAAAGATTATCTATTTGTCGGCGAAGAAAACTTAGTGAAAATACAGGAGGTAATCATAAATGACTGAACCAACTCAATCAGTAGCAATCATCCAAAAAGACATCACGGATAGTGTAAATACAAATTTAGCAAGGCTGCAAGAAGACGGTTTGATACTACCAGCCAACTACAATGCAAGCAATGCTTTAAAGAGTGCATTTTTCAAACTACAGGAAACAAAAGATAAAAGCGGAAAAGCAGCACTAGATGTTTGTACAAGGGATTCAATTGCTAATTCGTTGTTAGATATGGTTGTGCAAGGTTTAAGCCCGGCGAAAACACAGTGTTATTTCATTGTTTACGGTACCCAATTGCAGTTGAATCGCTCTTACTTTGGCACTCAAGCCGTTCTCAAACGCCTCACAAATGTTAAAGACATTTGGGCAAACGTAATTTACCAAGATGATGTTTTCGATTACGAAAATGATCGCGGTCGAGAAAAACTGTTGAGTCATAAAACGGCATTTGAAAATCGGGACAAGGATATCATCGGCGCGTATGCCATTGTACAAACTGGCGATAAAGAAGTACTAACTGTCATGACCAAGAAGGAAATCGATGCTTCTTGGAGCCAATCGAAAACTCAGCAGGCAGTACACAAGAAATTCCCGCAGGAGATGGCAAAACGTACTGTGATTAATCGTGCAGCAAAAGGGTTCATTAACACAAGCGACGACAGTGACCTTTTGGTTGAATCAATCAACAATACAACTGAAAACGAATACGAGAATGACAGAAAAGAGATTAATCCGGAATTTGAAATTAAAGAAAATGCAAATACCGAAACACTGGATATTCAACCGGAAACCATTGAAACACCTAGGGAAGATATTGACGTAAACACAGGTGAAATCATTTCAGAAACTAAGGTTCAACCCGAACCAGAGCCAGTCGCTTCAAATGGTCCAGGCTTCTAATGATTGAAATCAAAAAGGGGGTTGTTTCGTGACTAAAACTCATGGTCAATCAGGAACAAAACTTCATTTTATTTGGATAGAAATGAGGCGGAGATGCCGCAGCTCCAATCACCCTAATTATCATCATTACGGAGGCAGGGGGATAAGGGTTTGCAGTGAATGGCAATCCTTCGAAGCATTTTACGAATGGTCCCGAAGGTCAGGCTACAAAGAAGGACTAAGCATAGATAGGGTCGATAACGACGGTAACTACGAACCCGTTAACTGTCAGTGGACTACCCAATCGGAACAAACCAATAATACTCGCAAAAACAGAATGCTTTTATATGAAGGAAAGAAACAAAGCTTGGCTGATTGGTCTAGAGAACTAAATCTAAATTACAGCACTCTTCGCAGTCGGTTACGCAACGGCTGGACTACAAGAGAAATGTTCGAAACACCGATGGAGGGCAGAGCTTATGATCGAAATACAATCCTTCGCAAGCGGTAGTTCCGGGAACATGTACACAATTTTCGATGGAGAAACAAAAATAATGATAGAAGCAGGAATCAGCATTAAGAGAATCAAACAGGCGCTAGACTTTAAAGTTTCAAGTCTAGCAGGCGTCCTGCTGAGTCACTCACACGGCGACCACTCGATGTCTATTGAAGACGTAGCGAAGATGGGAGTTGACTGTTATATGAGCGACTCGACTGCTACAGAGGTAGGCATTGAACATAATAGGGTCAAAACGATAGAAAACAAGAAGCAATTTAGAATTGGAACGTTCACGATCTTACCTTTTGATGTGCAGCATGACGTGAAGACCTTTGGCTTTCTTATCCAGAGCGACGCAGGGGACAAGCTCCTGTTTGCTACTGACACCTACTACATCAAGTACAAGTTTCAAGGTCTCACTCACTTAATGGTTGAGTGCAACTACTCTCAAAAGATATTGAATGAAAACGTAGATAGCGGACGGATCCATGAGTTTTTACGAAAACGAGTAGTGAAGAGTCACTTTTCTTTAGAAAACATGCTTGTGTTTTTGAAGGCTAATGATCTATCGAAAGTTCAGGAGATTCATTTGCTGCATCTTTCGGATACGAATTCAGATGAAGCAGTGTTCAAAAAAGCAGTACAGGAACAGACAGGGAAACTTGTGTACGTCCCATAAAAAAATGAGGGGGTGGAAGAATGGGCGTCTTTATAAAGGATTTTCGATCAGAGCTGAAAAGCGACATTTGGATGATGCCCCCTCTTTATCACAGAGTTTGGCAATACCTGAAATACAAAGTAAATCACTCACCTAATAAGATTCCAATGGAAGATGGAAATTTTTTCTCTATCAATCCAGGACAACATTTAACATCTGTCAGAAGCATTGCACAAGGGGTCGGATATTACGAAGGCCTCGTATGGAAAGAGCCGAATCCCAAGACAGTTTCTACCATTTTGGCGTGGTTAGAGAAACAGCAGATGATAGAAATAGACCGTGGTAGGGGTAACAGACAATACACACTAGTAACTGTGTCAAATTGGGATTTGTACCAAGTTGAAAACGGTGGGGGTAACAGCAAAGAAACAGCAAGCGGAGAAGCTAGGGAACAGCCCGCGGATATAAAGAAGAATGATAAAGAAGGTTTAAAGAATGATAAAGAATTAAAAGATATAAAGAATAGTCCTAAACAAGTTTATGACAAAGATTCACCACCATTTATTTTAGCTGATTTCTTCTACAAGGAAATCTTGAAGAATGATCCTAAGCGAAAAGAACCTAACTTACAAACTTGGTCCGATGATATTCGAAAAATGATTGAACTTGATAAACGAGATAAAAAAGAAATTGGTGAACTGATGCGATGGGTACAACAGGATGAATTCGAAAGAGCGAATGTCTTGTCGCCGTCTAAATTGCGAACCCGTTATACTTCGCTGCTTCTGAAAATGAAGAAACCGAGTTTCCCAAGTAATGTTCACCAGTTTGAGCCATCGAAGGTTAAAAAGGAACAAGAGCATGAATATGACTACGGTTTCTAGGAGGACGTCATGAACTACGAAAAGGCACTTGAAAACTTCCCAGTCCCAGTCGTCTTAGAAAAGTACGATTGCGAGGGTTGCGGTGAGAAAGTGAAACTAACTGAAATCCCTATTATGGGCGGTCCTGATATGGGAAAGGTCGAGCAATTCATTCTTGGTTGCAAATGCGGAGACAAGGATATCGAATTACGGGTTATTGAAAATGAGCGTAAAGCCAAAATGAACCGCGCAAAGGGTGTGTTCGACCAGAACTCATTGGTCAATCAATCTCTTCTGAAAGCGACTTTCGAAAATTATGTTCCACCTACACCCGAACTTGAAAAGGCTAAACGCGATCTCGTTGAGTACGCCTGGACGTTTAATCCGCGTGAAGGAAAGAACTTACTCTTGACCGGAACTTATGGCACCGGGAAAAGCCACCTTTCATTCTCTGTTGCGAAGAAGCTGATTGAGAATGGTCACACAGCGCTTTTCCTATCAGTTCCGAAATTACTTACGAAAATTAAGGAAACGTTTAACGCTAAGGCGAGCTTCTCGGAAAACGATTTGTTGAACTACATTGCCGAGGTTGACCTTCTAGTCCTTGATGACCTCGGGACGGAATACACGAATATGCGGAATGGCGCGGATAACTGGACATGGACAAAGTTGTTTGAAGTCATAGACAGTCGGTCGGGAAAACACACGATTTACACGACAAACCTTTCTAGTACGGAGCTTGAAAGCAAAGTGAATGCCAGGAACTTCTCGCGGATCATGGACAATACAGACGTTGTGAAAATGGATGGCAGGGATTATCGGAAGAAAACATTTTAGGGGGAATTTTGAATGACTGAAAAAGTGAAATTGACGCAAGAAGTGGCGGATGCGATTGATTACGCTCTTAATAAGGGGCGTTACGACCATGAAAGTTTGATACTATCGCATGCAGAAACTGAGTTGCAGGATAACCCTTGGACACAAGCATACAAGCCACTTAACGAAATATCGCTACTTAAAATGGTGGATGCTTTGCGCATTGGTTTCGAAGTTGAACCAGAGTTTAAGCCTGGACAAAAAGTAATGGTGCTTTGGAGTGGTCATGGAACAGAAGAGATGTACGAAGTGGTCGAGTGCGACGGAGATTACGTGAAGATTGAAAACGGCTCCGACTTTAATTCGGCGCCAGTCGATATTGTTCGCCTTGCAACTCCCGAAGAAATCAAAGTTGAAAAGGAACGCCGAGTGTGGGCGGGGATTGGGCGGGAGGTTGGGGAGTTTCGGTCGAAAGATATACGGATTAACAAAAATGGAGAACCGATAATTATTAACAATACAAATCAAGCAAGAATGTTATTTGAAAAAGGTAAATTAAAAGGCTTCTACCCAGTCGAATCATTCATCAGTTTTGAGGAGTGTGAATCCAATGCCTAACTACATCATCAACAAACTAATCCTAACAGCAGGCGCGTGGAACAACACAGGATGCAAGGACAAGCACTTGGAGCGGCAATTCAACTCATTGCTCAACGAATTGCGGATCACGACAGGAACGACACCGGAGGGCGCTGTGAAGATGCTCATGGCTGAACTTGGCGAAGTGGAGGCGATGACGGCATGAGGAAATTAAAAGTGTTAGTAACCTTTAAGTCTGGTAGAACTCTCGAAGTCGAGTCAGGTCAATTTTAAAAAGATCAATTCAGAGAATGGTGCACTGAGAACTTCGTAGATAAGAAAGGTCAGGGGTACTCATTCGCCATTTGGAACGACACATTCATCAACATTAACGAAATCGAAACAGTTTCTGAGGTGAAAGGGGCCGAGTCTGAATGAGGCAAATGCAGAGGGATTATCTTATCCAGGAGTTGAGAGCTATGCATGTTGTGGGTGGCCGTAATGGGGAACTGTTGTCTGAAATGGACTATCGGTCTCTTGTAAGTTTACTAGCAGTGAAAAGAATAGTGGCAAATCGATGATGAAAGGGATGGTTATGTAGAATGACACACGAACGCGTAAAGAAGTTAAAGGGCGGATTTTTAGATTTAACTGGTGAAAGATTCGGCAGGTTGGTCGCGTTGGAATTAAGCGAAAGCCGAAAATATAAAGGTAGAAGTAGAACGAAATGGATTTGTAAGTGCGATTGCGGAAATGTAAAGCCGATACTTCAAAGTGCGCTAAGAAACGGGAAGACTAAAAGTTGCGGTTGTTTTGCTTCCGAAAGAGCATCCGAAACTAAAAGAACCCACGGGTTATCAGGTGCTAGAATCTATGGTATTTGGAGAAGTATGAAGGCTAGATGTAATGACAAAGAAGAGGAAAGATACGGGGGTAGAGGCATTAGAGTTTGCGAAGAATGGCAAAAATTCGAGGAGTTCTACAAATGGTCTATGGAAAATGGTTACGACAAAGAATTGTCGATTGACAGAATAGACAATGATGGAAATTACGAACCTGGTAACTGTAGATGGACGACTGATATTGTGCAACTGAATAATACGTCTCGGAATGTCTTTACTGAGGTGAAAGGTGAAGTTCTAACCCTATCGGAAATTGCAAGAAAATACGAAGTGCCAGGTAGAACGTTGCACGACAGATACTCTTCAGGACTTAGAGGGGACGACCTTTTAGCATCGAGAAAAAGGTGGATAATGCTGGATTACAATGGGGAAATAAGGAGTTTGAGAGATTGGAGCAGTGTATTAGGGTTCTCTTACGGTACTTTGCAACACCGATACGAAAAAGGATTAAGGCCTCCCGAGTTATTCGGACCTTTAAACGAAGCGGCTAGTAGAAGCGCAAACGCAAACAAAAAAAGAGGAGGAAAGTGAATGATTAACCGAGTTGTATTAGTCGGTCGTCTCACAAAGGATCCAGAACTCAAACATACACAAACAGGTATTGCGGTCACACGCTTCACTCTTGCGGTCAACAGAGCATTCAAAAATACAGCTGGCGAACAAGAAGTTGATTTCATCAGTTGTGTCGCTTGGAGGAAACAGGCTGAAAACGTTGCGAACTTCTTGAAGAAGGGAAGTCTAGTTGGTTTGGATGGAAGAATTCAAACTGGCAGCTTCGAGGGACAGGATGGAAAGCGCGTCTACACAACGGAAGTCGTAGCGGATTCCACTCAATTCTTAGAACCCCGTAGCAGTTCGTCAGAGGGTGGACAAGCACCGAGAGATACGAATACTCCAAGTTACACGCAAGGCGCTCAGAATCGAGCGGAAACGACACAGAACGACCCGTTTTCGTCAGATGGCGGACCGGTAGAGGTCTCGGATGATGATCTTCCGTTCTAGTTGAAGGTGGCGTATTAGACACAAAAGAAGAAGGGGTGAATCAAATGGAAACATGCGATTTAGGTTTAAAAAGTAATTGGAGTGAATTCAAGGAATTTGTTCAATCACATAATGAAAAGAGATACTCTACAATCTATTACTTTGTAGTTGAAGATGATGATCATGGAGACGAAGCGAAGTTTTTTACGGATCATGATGAATTAGATAAATGGTTAGCGCAATCATTTTTTGATTGGGAACGCTATGATACGCGCAACTTAGAGGACTCTATGGAAGATATAAGAGTATGGATGCTAATACCGGAAAGTGAAGTAACCCGTCTGAAAAGCCTCTATGAAGGTTCGCGGAAAACTTCAATCGTGAAAGATGGAGAACTATATTTCAGAAAACTAATGCCAGTCAGTGTAGAACAAACTGTTATCGTCTCAACAAATTGGTATTAGTTCGGCCATTAAGTGCAGCAATTCTATGAAACTTTGAAAGGGTGAGTACTGTGAATAATATCGAATGGCATTGGCAGCAGGAAAACGCAAAGTTACAGCAAGAAAATGCAGAGCTGAGAAAGAAGTTTGCTATCTATCGTGCTAGAAAAGTTTTGAAGGAAAGAGCTACTGACGGAAAGATATTCACGAAAAAGCAGCTGAAATTTATCAAAGATAATGAGCTCGATTATCGCAAAGTTTATCGGTTAACTCATAAGTTGAATTCGGTCGGCGAAGCGTTAGTTAGGGCATTGGAGGAGACAATATGAATCTAACAACAGACGTTATGAAAAACGTAAACGCCGATGTGCTGAAGGAACGTGGACGTCATAACGAAAAGTGGGGCTTGCAACGTTATGAATACAGTTATTGGTTAGCAATTTTAGGTGAAGAGTTCGGTGAAGTTTGCCAAGCGATTCAGCAAGGAAGTGTCGCCAGTAAAGATTCAGATGCGGATGATCTGTATACAGAACTGATTCATGTGGCTGCCGTTGCTTCTGCTATCGCGGAACAAGTGAGGGAGGAAAAATCCTTATGTCAAATTGCAAACGATGTAATAAACCGCTCAAAACAGTAAAGAGCATCGACATTGGTTATGGTCCTGTCTGCAAGAAAAAACAGGCTGCTGAAGATGCGGAGTTTGAGAAAATACAAATAACGCTTGATGAGGTTGTTGATTCGGGGGTGGCAGTTTGAGGAATGTTCAAAGGGTTCCTAGTAGACCAAGGGCGCCGAAACAACCACGTCAGTTCAATTCAAAGACCGCTGTAATCGACGGCATAACGTTTGACTCGTTGACCGAGGGAGCTTATTACGTTCACTTGAAAAAAGATCAATCTATCAAACTGATTGAGGTTCAACCGGAGTTTCAGATTATCAAGCCGTACAAGGTTGCTTGTAAACGTTGCGCAGGGACTGGCAGGCGTCCGAGTCCTAAAATGGGTAATCCCATCAATTGTGATTTATGCAACGGGAAATGCAAGCGCGTGAAGTCGGGTGCGAAGTATACAGCGGACTTTAGGGTTACTTACTTCGATGGATTTGTTGAAGTGATTGATATTAAGGGTGGACCTGTTGGACGGGATTTTCCTTTGCGACAGAAATTGTTCGAACTGAAAACTGGTATGGAATTAATTGTTATACGGTTGAAAAATAAGGAATGGGTGAGGGAGTGAGATTCAACGGGCAGAAGCTAAAAGAGATTCGCCAATTGTTTCAAATGGGTCAATCTGACGTTGCGCAACTGCTAGGTGTTGATTTCATGAAGATCATAGACTTTGAGCTTTCAAGGAGCATTCCAAATTTCGAACAAACACAAATCTTGTGCGAACAATTTCACGTTAAGCCTATGTATTTTTATAGCGATTCTTGGTTGAGGGGCGGGATTGATCCTGCTCACATTTCAATACGGCGATAAATACTAATCTGAAATGAGGGGTTGGCATGGGGGAATATTTCAAAACGACGGTGACGGGCATTGATGAGACTGAAGTTAAGAGACGGGTAGCTGAACTTGTTGTAAAGGGATTTGAGGTTGTTTCAGAAGGATCAGAATCCCACACAGCAGCAATTTACAAACGAACAAACATTGTGGGTAGGTCGAAAATGGTTTTTGCTGAGCGGGAAGAACGCGGGAAATATATTGTGGTCATGCGTCGGAGGAATGCGGTATGAACGGCGTATGGCGGTTATTGTATCGGTGGGAGAAAGATCAGCGGGTTTGGTTGTACGAGCCTCTGCTGCAAAAGGAATTGTATGAGAAAAGGCAAGAGGGATGGAAGTTGTGGAAGTGACTTAGTAGACACATAAGGCGCAATAAAAAAAGCCGACGTGATAGTCGGCTGCTACAAAATTATTGATGATTCACGCAGCGCTATAATCTAATTCAATGCTTTAATACATTAAAAGCTTCTGCAAATTTTCTTGCAAAAGAAAGTGGAGGCTCAACAGATTGAGCATGAACATATAGAATAGTTGGATTGGTAAAGATCCAATGATTATGAATAGCGCTCACGATTAATCCATTTTTTGCGAGAGCATCAACAAATAGGGGTAATTCTTCTTGAAGGACTACTACTTCTGCAAGGTTGAGTGCATTCCCTTGAACATCGAGTGACTCAAATGTTATCCCGGCTGGAAGCGCACTTTTACTTACGCGGCCTTGGATGGTTAAGTGAAAGTTGCGACCTATTTCTACAGAGCAAACACCTTGTTCCATTTTAGGTTTTCCGTTAACAATCTGAGCATATTGTTGGCAAAGATTCTGTAAGTATTCCATTTAGAGACACCTCTATTCATTATACATTTTAAGAAAAAGGACACATAGAGCGAAAAATATATTCAACTTATTTGAGCTAATACTTCTTTTGTATAGTCGTTTATTTCATCGATTAGAATTTGAAGATTTCGCTCTAGTTCTTCAAGATGTTGCTGATTCTTTTCGTCGTTGATTTCATTCAGGCTAAAAGTAGAGGCGATAGATGAAATGCCATCACCGATTTTAGTGATCATAGCTCCTAAAGTTATAAGTTTAATTCCCAAGTTTTCGCATTTTTGATTACTCATATCATCTCTTTGACACAATGTTTACCCTCCCCACTCTCAACCTATGGGTATGAGATGAAAAATGAATCTTGTCCGGCTATTAATTAAAGTAAGCGTTGCACGCTTTGTAAAGGGGCTTAAACAAGAGTCTAGTTCCGCAATTCTTAGAACGTCATGGTTTCTCATTGTTAACTTGTTTTTTTAGTTTTTTCAATTCATTGGTTAAATAGTCAATCTGTTTCTGCATATTTTTATTGTCGATTTCTTCTTGTCGTGCTTCTTCTAATGCAAGCACTGCGGCAATGGTAGATATCAAATCGCCGATTGTAGATATTACTTCACCGAAGACAGCAAGCTCAGCTGCACGAATTGCTGTATTGGAATCTTTATTATTTTGATCAATGCCTTCACTATTTGTCATTAACAAGGCAGCCTCCAATATAAAAAATAAAACAACTCAATTTAATCATATGCGTCTAAAGAATTGCTTATGTAAATGCGGTTGAGTTAGTGAACTTTTTTACTGAATAGTACTACCAAACGGAGTAGTTGGAAGGAGTGATAACCATGGTACAGCAACTCACTATTTTCGATGCGGTGCCAACAATAGCGTTTGAGCTTGGGGACATGGTTGAAGTCGTTGTAAATGTGGAGGAAAAGGAAGTTGAGGATTATTACTATCTCAAACTGTATGAGGGGTCGAAGGGGCGAATTGTGAAGTTTTTACCTAAACGGCAGTATGAGGTTTTGTTTGCGAAGTCTAATCAGATTAGGATATTTCGGCATGGTGAATTGAGGAGGAGTGAGTAGGGATGAATAATGATCATGAACGTGAAAAGTTAAAAAGATTGATGGAGGGCTTTTCGTTCGCTGTGTACGCGAATGCTTTAGCGGAAATGGGGAAAATCAACTCTCAAAAATTCGCGGCTGAAATGTCAGATGAACCTAAGATGTCCCGTCAATATTTGGAGCATCATCCTAGTATAGAAACGGATGTCACGGACAAGGACATGCTGCTGTTGCAGATTGATATGGCGCTTGATGCGGAGGATATGGAGTTGTTTATGCGGCTTACGGATGAATTGAAAGGGATGGGGGTGTTGGTTTGATCCACGCGAAAGAACAAAAGCGCGTGTTACTAGATGATGTTGATATTAATTGGGTGTTTACAGAGCGAGAAACGGATGTATTCAGAGCGATGTGGGAAGCAGATATGAGCATGGGTAGCATAGCAGAAGAGTTGGGACGCAAGCCTTTGGAAATCGGGTTGCTGATTATTGAACAGGCTGAACTTGGGGAAATACAGGTACGGCAGCAGGGGATATTTGGGCAATAAAAAAGACATCGACCAGGATGCCTTTTAGTGTCATTTGAAAAACTCGTGAAATCCAACGTTCATTGGAATCGCCCAGATGTAAAAGCCGAATAGAACTATCGGGCCGATAAGGAAATTAAATAGTTTTGTAGGTAACCAATTAAAAAATAATCTATAAATAAGGGCTACAGCGACCACTGTAACTATTAATACGATTATCGGACCTATGATTGGCATCCAGTCAACTTCAATACCTTCAAACGGGTTCAATAGAATTACCACCTTTTAAACAAATAAAAAGACAGGATTCCTCCCGTCGTGACTGACTGAATTATAACACAAGGAGGGGTCCTGGTGAATAAAGACATTACTTTTAATACGGATGCATTATTGTTAGGAATTGGTATAATGGAACTACCAATGAACTGTGTGGTGGTTATTTCGGAGGGGATTGCTAAGGTCAGGGAGCTACCGGAGCATGGGGAATATAGGATTGTTACGCATCAGGGGAAGATCAAGCGGATGCGGAGGGAAGAGGGAGAAGAGTTTTGAAGGACGACGTTGAACATATGGTGAAGAATGTCTTAATAGCAAGCCTTTTATTAATTACATTGTCTTGCATTTCGTTGCTACTTATATCAGGTATTGACTTTAATTCTATTTTCTCGGACAAGTTTTCCCAAGTTTTATTTGACCCTTCATTTTTAGGATCTTTTTTAGGAGCTTTGATTTCAAGTTCTATAGCGTTAATAGTTTTATTTATTCAATTTAATAACCAGAAGAAAGTACGTAGAGAAGATGAATATCGAAAGTTTCACAAGTATATCAATCTTTTTAGTATTGAATTAGAGTGGTACTTAGATAAGATGACTTCTGAAAAAATCGAAAAAATAGTAAAAAGTAATAATCATATTAACAATAAGATTTTAAGAGACAGTACAGTAGAATTAATTAAGCATATTAAGTCTATTGATGACGACGTTATAATGGATGATGTTTACGTTAGATTTGCGACAATTAAACTCGTTTTAAATGAATTAGAAACTATTTTGAGTGAAGACTTAAAAAATATTGAATGCAAAGAAGATGAGAATTTCGTTATGAGCTCGCTTAAAGCGAATCAGATGATCTTGCGGCAATCGAGCGATGAGATTAACAAAAAGTTAAGAGAAGCGAAAAGGGAATTAAGAATAAAAGAATAAGTCCCCCTAGCTAAACAGAGGACAACGATTGATTACAGCATTGCGCAGTGTCATTTGTTCTGAGTCGGTTCGCAGGGAATAACGGATTGTATGACGCATCGGGTAAAATCATGCGGATGCGTAGGGAAGAAGGGGAAGAGTTTTGAGTAACGATGTTAATAATAAAAACGACGTTATTGACAAAGAGGGCGGAAAATTGAAGGAAAGATATATAAAAATATATCACTTATATTATTTGCTAGGTATAGCAGCGATTATTATTATTTTATTGGTGTCATTCATTTTCAAGTCATCCTCATATGCTGGGTCTATGTTAGCTTTTGCAGCTACTCTTAGTTCGGTTTTGTTGGCAGTTATTGCGATAATTATTACTTTAATTGACGTATCCGGACAAAAGCAAAATGTTTTTGACATGAAAAAAGAGGTAGAAAGACTAGCGGAAATTATTGATAAGTCTTCGGATTTCTCAAAGGAACTTGATGCAGGATTGTCCCAAATCGAAAAAAATCATCAAGAAAACGCAAAGATGTTAACTTCGCTATATGGATTGGTTCAAGAAAGTAAACAAGAGGATAATCCAGAACAATTCTATGAAAAAGCCAAAGAGTTACTGAACCGCAATTTGGAAGGTAATATGTACAACGTTAAGAATACCAAGGAATTTAAGACTGCCTATAAAGAGGTTTTAAATTATATAACGATTCACCCGGGTAGTAACCCGAATGATATATTAAGTTATTTTAAGAAAAATAGACCTGGAGATTATATTGTATTTTATCGAGAGGCTATAAATAATATTATTTTTAATAAGGATGCAACTATAGATAACCAAGGTGGTTTGAATATAAATTTCTAGTCCCCCTGGCCAACCAGAGGACAACGATGATAACAGCATTGCGCTGTGTCATTTGTTGTCCTCTTTTTTGATTTCAAAAAATAGAAGGAGGAAAAGACGATGGTAATCAATCAAGAGCGGTTGGATGAGATAAAGGCAGAACTTGCAGAACGCCACCAGATGCCAATAGAGGAAGTTTCAAGAATGATTGACGGTGTGATAGTCGGGGTTACGGGGATGTCAGAATGGCTTAAACCATTTGTAGAAGGGCTATCTCAACTAGGGAACTCGATGAAAGAAATCATTCTAGAAAACCACGAGAAAGCATTATGGAATACAGAAAATGAAGCGATGCATGGTTGGGATCTAGATTGGGATACAAGTAAACGCAGTCAAGTCTTGTCGAATAAACCGAAATTCATGGTCCGCAAAATTATTCGTTGAGGGAGTGAGGAAAATGAAATCGTTGCAAACGGAACTGGTTGAAAGAGGGCTCTCTGATGCTCGTACAGGCGAAGTAGAGCAAAAGAATACTAGGATAAGGGGCAAGTCGTCAGAACAGCTGTCTGATAGAGAATGGACTGAATTGATGGGGAGTAATCGACAGACCTATAAACGGGTGAACGGGGCAATTCGTAAACGATAAATAGGGGGCGGGCAGCTTATGACGGAAAAACAGATTGAACAACTTTTGAAAGATTATCATTGGATGATCAACTCGGTAAAAATCATGCGCGAAGGATTGAATGAAGTTGGTGGTAACTTTACGGCTCAGTATGGATTAGAAGCAGCTATGCCGAAAGCGGCTGGGGGTCATAGTGATCCTATTTATCAAGAGTTTTCAAGAAGGGAAAAGCGGTGGAAGAAGATTAGTGATTATGAGAAGAAAATAAAAATGGTGCAGGATAAAATTCATTTGATTACGGTTGATAGGGAAATTGAGGTATTGCATTGGTTGCTCGAAGGAATGAGCATGCGGTGGATAGGGCGTCACATGGGGCTATCACACACGAATATCCAAAGAATCCAAGAGACTGTTATCCGCAAGATGGTAAATGTTCCAGAAGTGCCAAATGTGCCAGATGTTCCATAATTCTTCAAAAATAAATTTGATGATACCATGGAAGGCAGGTCGGGGAGTTGGGTGGTTTGTGGTTTGAACTACGCCGACTCCTCCGTTACATACAAGTGATTATTTATGTTTTTCTAGGTACGCATTAAGCGTATCGTTCAATACCTTTAAATTTTTCGGTCCCATGAGTGGGATTTTTGAACAATCGATTTTCATGAGATCCTTGATATAGATGGCATGACGTCTTATCTTGTTGAATACGACTGGCGGTAAATTCAGCATCTCAATCTCATCGTCTAGTGGGTTGTGTTTGATTTCGACGACAGGTACAACGATGGGCTCGATAGCGGGATTGATAATTGGTTTCCCGTGCTTCTCAAGCAGTAATTCAATTGCCTCGTCTAGTAACTTGGATTGCGGGATACGCGTTTCTTTTGAAAGTTCTTTCAGTGATTCCAAAAGTTTGTTATCAATTGCGGCTCCTGTTTTGGTTCTAGTGGTCAAACTGATAATGAACACCTCCTGCATATGATTCTACCAAGTGGTAGCAGTAGGTAGCAAGAGGATTTACACCTTCTTTGGCGAATGATGTCAGTGAGGGGGAGAGAATATGGACCAATCAACTTTAATATGGAGATATATGGATTTATCAAAATTCATTGATTTATTGAGTAAGAAAGCATTGTTTTTTACAAGGTCTGATAAATTTGCAGACCCATTTGAAGGCGCTACAACTCAATCTGATTTTGAGTCTAGGGTAAAGCATTTGGAAGTTTTAAATGATAAGCCTGGGCACAAAGCTGCAAGAATTTATTTTAATGGTGAGTGGATTACAATCGGAAGTATTGAGGGGACGAACGATCAGGAAGCTCTATATAAAAAAATTAGAGAAGTTTACTTTGTTAATTGCTGGCATATGAATAATATCGAATCGGAAGCAATGTGGAAATTATATTTACAAAGTGGTGAAGGTATCGCAGTCCAAACAACGGTCAATAGGTTAAGAACCAACATAGCAGCCCCGTTTGATAGTGCTGTTGAAATTAATCCAGTTAAATATATTGACTACGAAAAAGAGAGAATGAGTCATTTGTATGGGAATTCCACTGTATTTTTTCACAAAAGAAATCACTTTGAACACGAGAAAGAGCTTAGGGTTGTTACGCCTTTCATTCAAACGAAAGACATTGGTGAAGAGTTTAAAGTCATTGATGTAGAAAAACAGAGCAACTTATATGGGGTTCATGTACCAATTAATGATGTAAACAATCTGATCGAAAAAGTTTATATTAGCCCTACGGCTCCTGATTGGTTTACTGATGTAGTTATTTCTATTTTGGAAATGTATAAGTTAGTTGATGATGACGGAAGAGTACAAAGACCATTTCAATCAGTTCTAAAAAATAAACCTATTTATTAAGCACCTTGAATGGTGCTTTTTCTATGTCTAAAAATAAAGGAGGCGGACGGTGATGTGATGTGCCTAATTGGGAAGAGATTCAGAAGGAATGGGAAACAAGTGAAATATCATTCAAGGATTTAGCAGAAAAGTATAACGTGAAAGATTCCACTATTCGTAGTAGGAAGAATCGCGAAAAATGGTCAAGAGGAAATGTGAAGCGCGACGCAACGAATGCAACGCAACGAAAACAAAACGTTGCAACGAAAAAGGTAGTAAAAGAAGCCATTGTAGAGTCGGATGATTTAACCGATAAGCAGAGGCTTTTTTGTATTTACTACATTAAGTATTTCAATGCGACTAAGGCTTATCAGAAGGCTTATGAAGTCGATCGTAATACTGCCGAATCTATTGCTTATCGATTGATGGGGAAAGATGGAGTGAAAACAGAAATTCAGCGCTTGAAAAAACAACGATTGAATGAAGCTTACTTTGATAAATACGATGTGCTCCAAAAGTATAAAGACATTGCCTTTGCAGATATGACTGACTTTGCCGAATTTGGTTCAGAGGAAGTTGTTGCTAGGAATGAGTTTGGCCAAGTAATGACGGATGATGACGGAAAGGAGATTACCTACACCCATAACTTTGTGAACTTCAAAAATGCTGGTGAAGTTGATGGGACCATCATTACTGAAGTTAAAAAGGGTAAGGATGGTATATCGGTAAAGCTCGCTGACAAGATGAAAGCCATGGAAATGTTGGCGAAGTTCACTGATCTTCTATCTGACAACGACAAGAAACGATTGCAGGAAGAGAAGTTAAAGGTTGAAATCGTAAAGGTTAAAGCTGAAACAAACACTGATGAAACTTGTGAAGGCAAAACAATCATCGTAACCGGCGAAGATGAAATGAGGAGGGTCCTTGATGGCAAATCCTCAGTCTAATGTCGTGAACATTCTTGATTTGATTAACACAAATTTTTATTCCTTTTGGTTGAACGACAAACCACACAGCATATTGAGTGGTGGACGTTCTTCTATGAAGTCATCTGTTATCAGTTTGAAACTCGTTATCGACTTCCTCAATGACGACCAGGGCAATGTCGTTTGCTTACGTAAAGTCGGTAAATACCTTGCGGGTTCCGTATATGAGCAAATCAAATGGGCCATTTATATGTTAGGCGTTCAGAATGAATTCATATTCGGCAAGTCTCCATTGGTTATCAAGCATAAGCGAACAGAAACAGGCTTCTATTTCCACGGCGTTGATGATCCGTTAAAGCTAAAGTCGATGAATATTGCACAAGGGTATTACATGGCGCTGTGGTTTGAGGAATTAGCTGAGTTCGCAGGCGTGGAAGATATTGACGTTGTTGAGGATACGTTCATTCGTCAGGATTTAGGCGATAAGAACGTTAATGTTTATTACTCTTACAATCCACCTAGAAACCCTTATTCATGGGTAAATGAGTGGAAAGATAGCAAAGTTGGTAGCGATAATTACTTCTTGCATCACAGTACTTATTTAGACGATGAAAAAGGATTCTTATCGAAACAGATGATAGAGAAGATTGATAACTACAAAGAGAATGATGAAGACTATTGGAATTGGATGTATGGCGGTCTTGTTATCGGAATGGGCGACAATATCTACAATATGAACCACTTCCAACCGTTGCAGGAGCTACCAAATAATGATCCGGTCATATTAATTGATACCGCAACAGATTCAGGGCATCAGCAGTCGGCAACTACTCACGGGGCTTTTGCATTAACAGCTAAGAAAAAAGTAATCCTGTTGGATACGTACTACTATTCACCGGCGGGCAAGGTTGTTAAGAAGGCGCCTAGCGAGCTGTCGGACGAGTATAAAGAATGGCTAGATGAAGTTAGAAAGCAGTATAAAAAACCAGTAGATATGACGTCTATTGACTCGGCAGAGGGTGCCTTGCGCAATCAGTTATTTAAAGACCATGGAATCAGACTGAATCCGATTGCCAAGGGGAAAAAACTAGATATGATCGATTACGTTTACGACCTGTTAGCGCAAGGTCGTTTTTATTATTTAGAGACAGCAAACAATCAAGTTTTTATTGAAGAGCATCGAAAATATCAGATGGATGCTGATTCACTTAGAACGGCTAATCCAAAGGTAGTCGAGATTGATGATCATACTTGCGATATGTTCCAGTATTACGTTATGGACAACAGGCAGAAGCTTGGACTGAAATTCTGAGGTGGTGAGTGAATGTTTAAAGGAATCATTTCGAAGTTAAAGGCGGTGATGCAGAAAATGGGGCTTGTTAAAAACATCAAAAGTGTATCGGATATAAAAGCAATACCAATCGACGATAAGTTTTATCAGCAAATCGACATGTGGAAAGCTTTATACCAGGGCTATTTCAGTGATTGGCATGATATCCATTACCAAACTATTAATGGACGGAAGAAGCGGCGTATGGCGACACTGAACATGCCTAAGGTGTTGTCAGAAGAAATGGCTACGTTGATTTTCAATGAGCGTTGTGAAATCAACATTTCCGATAAGGGACTATCTGGAGATATTGATGAGTTACTGAAAAAGAATAAATTCACCAAGAAGTTTCAGAGTTACTTGGAATACCAATTCGCACTTGGCGGCATGGTCGTTAAGCCATATTTCGAAGACAACCAAATAAAGCTTTCATATGTCACAGCGGATTGCTTCATCCCCGTCTCATGGAACAATGAGGGGATACTCGAAGCGGTGTTCACTAATCAAACAAGAAAAGGTAAGAAGACATACACGCACCTTGAATGGCATCTGTGGGAAGGTAAAACGTATGTCATCAAGAACGAATTGTACGAAAGTGAAAACACGTCTGACCTTGGAAAGAAAGTGCCTCTTTCAATGTTGTATCCAGATTTGAAAGATAAAGTTCCAATCGATAATCTGAAACGTAGCTTATTCGTTTACTTCCATCCAAACATAGCTAATAACATTGATATGACAAGTCCCTTAGGTATACCTATTTTCGCTAATGCGCTAGATACATTACAAACACTGGATATCGCTTATGATTCGTTTCAAAGAGAATTCAGACTAGGTAAACGTAGAATCATCGTACCTGCATCTGCTGTCAAATCAGTGGTGGATGAACATGGTCAATTGCAACGGTATTTCGATGCTGACGATGAAGTTTACCAAGCTATGGGTAGTGGAGATATGGATAACAATAAAATCCATGACAATACCGTTGAATTACGCGTCGAAGAACATATTGCGGCAATCAATTCACTGCTCAATTTGTTATCTATGCAGACTGGATTCAGCAGTGGATCATTTGCATTCGACGGAAAGAGCATGAAAACTGCAACCGAAGTTGTAAGTGAGAACTCCAAAACATTCCGTACCAAGCAGTCACATGAAAACGTGATTGAAGCCGGATTAACGGAGCTTATCGAAGTCATTGTTCAACTGGCTGAGTTATACGATGTGTTTAGTCGCCCGGCAGATGGCTATGAGGTTACCGTTACTTTCGATGACTCGATTGCACAGGACAACGCCGCTGATATTATTGAGCAGATGCAGTTGGTGGCTGGTGGTCTTACGTCGAAGAAGAAAGCAATCATGAAGTTGCACGGATTGACTGATGAAGAGGCTGACATGCTTTTGCAGGAGATTTTCAATGAAGAACGGCGCCAGTCACCGGAAATGAAACATATTAAGAGTGAAATCAGCTTGTTTGGCGAGAGGGAGTGATTATATGAAACAGTTCATAAAAGAGTACAAGTGGCAGAAGAGATGCTACATAAATGGAACGAAAAGGTATTTGCTTCATAAATTCGGCATTATGAGTAGTCCATCTCTACATTTCGGCGGCGTTAAGACTTTTAAACTTGCGGATGGCGAACGGCGATCAAAAGTGATCAAAGGTGTTTTCTTTAAATTGTGGCATTGGAGAAAAAAGCTAGAAGAAAGCCGGTGATTGAATGGCTGAACGTCCAAAAATCACTCCACATCAATTAAATATGTACACATCCCAGGTAACTGATATCTATGTCGCGCTCGAAGATGAAATCTTTCAGATGATTGCTAAGAGATTAAAAACACCACCAGAACTCGGAAAAGACTACGTATTGCAGTGGCAAGTTGAAAAGATGCAGCAGTTACGAATGCTTAATGCTGATACGATTGCCGAACTATCAAAGGCTACAGGGTTATCTGCTGATGCTATTCGTCAAGCGGTCGGCGATGTTGGATTTAAGACAATCGAGGGCATTGATGAAGAGTTGAAAAGCGTTAAAAAGAAGCTGCCTTTACCTACTCAAATTGATAAGGTGCTTGAGAGTTTTGTAAAACAGACGTTTTTGCAGATTGATAACTTTGTGAATCAGACGCTCATATCTACTAATTATGGCGAGGGTTCAGTCACTCGCATGTACCGGAAAATCATTGAAGAAACGACTTCAAAAGTTCTGGCCGGTACGAAGACGATTAATCAAGCAGTTGCAGAAACAGTTGTTAAGTGGGGCAATAAAGGGATTGAAACTTCGTTCATCGATAAGGGTGGCAACGTATGGACCATGGAGCGCTACGCAGACACCGTTATTCGTTCGACAGTGAACAATACTTACAATGAGTTGCGGCTATCTAGGATAGATGACTATGGTGTTGATTTGGTGCTGGTGAATAGCTATGCAGACGCTCGTGAAGCTTGCTCAATGATTCAGGGGAAAGTCGCTTCTATGAGTCAACCATCCGGGCATCCCGATTACCCAAGTATTTATGATTTCGGGTACGGAACTCCTGGAGGAATACGTGGTGTAAATTGTCGGCACATCCTCTATCCATTTATTGAAGGCGCGAACACCAACAACCAGATTCAATACGATCCACAGGAAGCGTATAAGCGCGGTAAGGTCGTTCAACAACAACGGGGTTATGAACGTCAGATTAAGAGGGCTAAACGGTCGCTTAATCTTGCTGAAACAGTTGGTGATACCGATACAATCCAAAAGTATAAGAATCTTGTTAGGTCGAGACAAGCTGATATTCGTGAGTTCATAAGTGAAAACAAGTTACCTAGAAGGTATGATAAGGAAAAGGTATTCTGACGGGAGGAAACGTTGATGACTGCTAAACTCAATAAAATTCTATGCCCTCATTGCGAAGGTACTGGCAAGGAAATCAATCGATTTGACCCACCAATCAGTGAAGCTACACATTACCGTGGTGGTCCTGTCGCAAGTACCAGAAACGTTACGGTGAGCGGTAGAGAAATAGGAGAAGAACCTTGCCCAAGTTGTAATGGAACATTAGAAGTATATAACATTTAGTGATTTTAAAAGTCATCCTGGCGGGTGGCTTTTTTCTATGCGTTGAAAGGGGAAATCAATATGACAAAAGTTTATGTAGTGCGTGAGCTGATATGTGACCACCCTCACAAAGACGCGGTTGTTGGATGTTAATTTTCGAAAGAAAAAGCAGAAGAAGTTAGGAAAGAAAAAGGCTTTAGAATAATTGAGACTATGGAAGTCGAATGAAAGGAAGTGGTCCATATCTCGGTTGGCTATTCCGTTATGTAGCTAAATGAAATGAAAAGGAATGGTGTAAACGATGGGTAGTTTTGCAGGTTGTCAGTTATGTGAAGCATGTGAAAAAACTATGATTGATACTGGTGTTATCGGTCTAATTTTTGAAGAAAAGATTAAATCTAAAGCGGAATTGAATTTCGGTGCAGCATTAACTTTCTTGAAAGAGGGGTTAAGAGTAGCTCGTAAAGGTTGGAATGGTAAAGGGATGTGGTTGTGGCAAGTAGATTCATGGGGTGGCAATATTAAGAGTGCGTCGCCAGACCCATTCGTATATTTAGAAGCGTCCCCATTCATTGCTATGAAAACGACGGATGACAAGCTAGTGCCTTGGTTAGCTTCTCAGACTGATATTCTTGCAGTAGATTGGGAGGTAGTTGAATAATGGAAAATCCGCAAATTGAAAACAACTTTAAATATCATTCTCCAAAAGTGGGACAACCCGAAAAGTATACTGCTATTCGTGAAAAGGCGAAGGAGCTCGCATATCTAATCGAAAAAGAGTGTCCTAACAGCCGTGAAAAATCGCTCGCTATGACTAATTTAGAAACAACTGTAATGTGGGCAAATGCTTCAGTCGCACGAAATGAATAAAATTAATCTAGCACTCCTATGAGGGTGTTTTTATTTTGTCTTTATCCATAGACGCTATAAAGAATGGAAGGAAAACACTATCCATAATTGGAGGGAACTATATATGTTTAATTTATTACGATTACCAATTCAATTCTTTTCTGCCGATACAGGTGGCGGAAGCAGCGGTGACCAGACACCACCAGAACAAATTGGGGGAGAACAACAAACTGACAATCAACAGCAACAACAAACGGGTACAGGCGACCAAACACCACCAGGGGACAGCAAGACGTTCACGCAAGACGATGTCAATAATCTCATTGCCCGTGAAAGTAAAACGGCGCAAGAAAAACTGTTGAAGAAACTCGGAATTGAGGACTTTGACAGCGCAAAAGATGGTCTCGAAAAGTTCCGCACTTGGCAGGATGAGCAAAAGACAGAAGCTGAAAGGCAAGCTGAATCAATGAAAGCGCTGGAAACTGAAAAGGAATCAATGCTCACTGAAAATCAGACACTTAAAGCGCAATTATCAGCCGTTAAAGCAGGCGTATTAGCCGATAGTGTGCCAGACGTGGTGACTTTAGCCAAGACGATGCTAAGTGATGAAGTGGATATGGATGCGGCTATTGCAGCTGTCGTTGAAAAGTATCCTCATTTTGCACAAGCGGCACAAGAAGAAACGGGAGATTCTAAACCGAAATTTTCGAATGGCCAACACCAAACGCAACCACCATCTGATGCAGATAAGTGGTTAGCAGCATTCAAACAATAAAAAATAGGAAATAGGAGTGATTATTAATGGCTACAGTCAACTATGCACAGCAATATCTTCAAGCTTTACAACAAAAATTCACACAAGGATTATCGTTTAACGCACTTTTCAACACAGCAAACAACGCGAACATCAAATGGACGAGTGCAAAAACAATCCAAATCCCGCGTATCACAGTAGGTGGCTATGTAGATGTAGACCGCGATGTAGTTGGTTCCTTCACACGTCGTGCTGATAACGATTGGGAGCCGAAAACAATTGAACATGACCGTGAATTCCGCACATTGGTAGATCCAATGGATATTGACGAAACGAACCTCGCTCTATCAATTGCTAACATCACGCGTGTTTTCAATGATGAAGAAAAGTTACCTGAAATGGACAAGTACGCGGCGTCAAAATTGTTTTCTGAATTTGGGACATATGGCGGCGTAGTTGACGACACTGCACTAACATTATCGAACGTCCTAGACGCATTCGACACATTCATGATGGAAATGGATGATGCTGAAGTCCCGCAAAGCGGACGTATTCTTTACGTGACGCCTGCTGTCAATAAGTTATTGAAGCAAGCGGATAAAATTCAGCGGTCAATTGATGTCGCGGGTAACTCTGGAAACGTTAATCGTAATATCTACTCACTAGATGACGTTGCTATCACAATGGTTCCGTCTTCTCGTATGAAAACAGCGTACAACTTTACTGATGGGGCAGTCGTGGATGCGGCAGCAAAACAAATCAATATGATTCTTGTGCATCCGTTGTCAGTAATCACGCCACACAAATATGATTTCGTGAGTTTGGATGAACCGTCTGCTACAACTGGCGGTAAATATCTGTATTACGAGCGCGCATATTGGGATTTGTTCGTGGTAGAAAAGAAAGTACCAGGAATCATGTTCAACGTAGAAGCATGACCTAAGGGGCTTAATTGCCCCTTTCATTAATTATTAACTTGGAGGTAATCGAATGAGTAACGCAGTGAAAATCCGAAAGAAAAACCGTATTCTACATGTGGAAACAGATCGATTGGTAGGCTTTCTAAACCAAGGCTACGATCAAATCGATGAAGATGGAAATGTAGTTAAACGAGCTACTGGTGGTCGTAACGTATCACTCCCTGAATACAACAAAGTCATTGATGAAAACGAAGCGCTTAAAGCAAAAGTGAAAGAACTTGAAGCTGCAGCTAAAAAAGCAGAAACACCCAAAAAGTAAGGCGGTGATTGTATGCCATATTTAACGTATAGCGAATACATGAGTTATCTCTTTGCTGAAGTAGATGAAATCGAATTTAATAGGTTGCTAATCCGGGCAAGTGATGTGCTGGATAACGTCACTAGTGATTTTTATCAATTGAACGTATTGGAAACGGATATTCCGTTCAGACGAAATAAATTCAAAAAAGCGGTTGCCTGTCAAATTGAATACTTTAACGAGTTGGGTGCCACTACATTCGAGGGCATCAACAACTCGCCACAATCGTTTTCAGCGGGTCGCACGAGTGTATCCAATGCAAGTCGATACAATCCCGGCGGAGCAAATGAAAGTAAGCCGATTGCGGCGGAGGAAGTATTCATTTACTTGAATGGAACGGGGCTCCTCTACACAGGGATTGGTGTGATGTCGCGATGATGCCTAAACCACCAGCTAAATTTTGTATAGATTCATTCGTGTACAAAGAGTATGCGGGCGAAAATAATTGGTCCGAACCCATCTACGCAGATCCTGTCTTGATTGAACGTTGTCGTATTGACAGAGGGGCGGCATATTCGTCCACGACGTCCGGTAAACAACTGCTGTATAATGCGGTTGTTTTTTGTTACGAGGGCATGACGACACCTTTGCCTATATTTAAGGCGCAATCTGTACTTGAATACGACGGTAACGAACATGTGGTGACGAAAGTCATTCCGATACACGAAGCCTACAGCACCACCATTTATTCGTACGAATTAGAGGTGGTCTGATGACTCGCGTAACAATCAATTTAGATGGAGTAAAGGCTCGGATTAGTCAAGAAGCCATGAATCGTGGTCGTTATGCTTTGGCTAACCAAGCGATGGCTGATATGGATCAATTCATCCCGATGCTCAGCGGTGCCTTGCGGATGACTGCCACTATCGACATTGACGGCGGTGGAATCAATTACAACACGCCGTATTCGAACAAATTGTTTTACATGTACATGCACAATTACACGACGCCAGGGACTGGCCCACGATGGGACTTGAAAGCTAAAGGTGCTTTTATGTCTGATTGGATCAATGCGTTTACGAGAGGAGCTGGATTGTGATGGACTTCATGGAAAGATTGTGCGATAAAATTAACTCTTTCCCTGGACTGCAGATACCGTGCAAGCTTGGTTACTTAGGGGCGAGTGAATCATTCGTGTTGTATCCATTGCCCGGCTCCCGAGTGACGCAAGAATACATGGATGGCACGACTGACCAGCAATTAAACTATGAGATAGCATTTAAGTCCAAATTTCAAAACAAAATAAACGATACTCTCTGGTCGGTACAAACAGAACTGGAGAAAACGAAGAAGATAATCAGTGGTAACGGTTCTTTTGAATTCGACGAGCTGGTTATCACCAACAAACCATTCATAAATCATATTGACGAACAAGGGTGGTTTGTTTTCTTATTAAACGTTCAAGCAAAAATAACAGTATTCAAGGAGGAAAAATAATATGGCTAGAGAAAAGAACGCACTACGGGGGCACTTTGTACAAGCTTATGTACCAGGTGTTGAAGCGGCGACTGAGGACTGGTTAGAATTAGCGAAATACATTTCGTCAATATCTGATGATACGAGTGAAGAAACAGAGGATACAGCATTCTATGATGGCGACGGTACACCGGAAACGTCTGTAATCTCGGTTGCGGGTGCTTATTCTATCGAAGGTCAATATGATCCTACAGACGCGGCACAGGAACTTATTGCTGGCATGAAATACAAAACGGGCGAAGGGCGTAAAGTACATCACAAGATTGTTTCTGCTACCGGAGTTAAACAATGGGTCGGTCGTGCTACTGTAACGGCTATCGTTGCGGGATCTGGTGACGCATCTGCTTACGAAACATTCTCTTGTAATATCCGCTTCGATAGTATCCCGAAAGAATCAGTGGTAGTCGTAGTACCTTAATGGCGCAACAATAGCACTGAACTAATGTAAGGGGTGTCCAAATGGGCATCCTTTTTTCTATTTAAATAAAGGGGGAATTTGCATGACGGAAACAGTAAATATTGACATTCAAAGATCAGGCTTTCCGATAAAATTAGGAACGGTTGAACTTTGGTTCGACACCTCGCTTGAAAACTTGCGCAAGTTTTTCGGGGTAGAAGAGTTGGCGCAAGAGAAGTTAAAAGAAGCCCAGGAAAAAGCGCAAGCGTTACATTTTCCGGACGTAGTAACTGCCGAGAATTTAGATGTCGATACAGTCAATGCGGCATTCGACGTTAATAAGGCTTTCATAGGTGCTCAATACGACATCATTTTCGGTGATGGCACGTTCAAAAAGTTATACAAAGCGTATCCGGACATCATGGCTTTGGAGCAAACGCTAGAAATTGTAGGTGTGGCAATCGGCAACAAGTTAGAACTGATGGAGTCGGAACGTTCATCCAAAACAGAATTAAAGAAAAGCGAATATCTAGCGAAGAAGTCCAAAAAAGTAGGAAACTAATATGAGGCTAAACGACCCGTTAGTTACTTCTTTTGTATTCGATGGCCATGAATACAAAATTGATTTAGCATTCGATAATGTCCTAAATGCACTTAGTGTATTTGATGAAATTGATTTAAGGGATTACGAGAAAGCTGACATAGCTTTAGCTTTGTTGGTTGGCGTGGAATATCAAGCGAACACAAATGACCTTTGGAATTACGTTTGTGAAACTTTTATTCACGTTGAAGATAAACGTTCGATTGAATACGACCGCAAAGGTAACCCGATGCCGGTTCAAAAAGAATCGAAGCAGTCTATTGACTTCAATAAGGATGCTGAATTTATATTCGCTAGTTTTATGCAGGCATATCGGGTGGACTTATTCAAAGAACAAGGTTCACTTCAGTGGTCTCAATTCAAGGCGTTATTGAGTGGATTACCGTCAGATACAATCATGCAGAGAATCGTCCAAATTCGTTTATATGAACCTTCGAAGGGTGAATCCGGTGAATACAAGCAAGCTATGCGAGATTTACAGAATGCATATTCACTAGAAGAAATAGAAGAAGAGTAATTGTGAGTCGTCCATTTGGGCGGCTTATTTTTTATGTCTTTTGGAAAGGAGGAATCAAATGGCGTCAGATGGCTCGATAAGAATTGACATCATCATTGATGGAAACCAAATAACGGCGGCTTCTGCTGCATTAGCTGCATTGGCGGCAGCAGCAAATAACGCCGGTGGTCAAACAGATTCGTTAACTCAAAACACAAATAGAGCATCTAGCGGCATAAGGGACATGGCAATATCAATCGGACTTGTGCAAGTTGCATCCAAAGCCTTCGATGTGTTGAAACAGGCTTTAGGAGGCGCGATTTCACGATTCGATACGTTAGTAGGTTTCCCTGTAATAATGCAACAAATGGGGTTCAGTAGTGAGCAGGCAACTAGTTCTATTAATAAGTTGTCCGACGGCATACAAGGGCTCCCTACAACGTTAGATGGCATTGTCAAGAACGCGCAAGGTATCGCAATATTAACTGGCGACTTGGACGGTGCAACAGAAACCACGTTAGCGTTAAACAACGCATTCTTGGCGAGTGGATCAAACGCGGCAAACGCCGAACGCGGTCTCACTCAATACGTTCAGATGTTATCAAAAGGGCAAGTTGATATGATGTCGTGGCGCACACTCCAAGAAACAATGGGATATGCGCTTAAAGAGACAGCAACGGCATTCGATTTGGCGTCACCAAATGATTTATACGACGCTTTGAAATATGGAAATATTACGTTTGATGCATTCAACACCAAGTTAATAGAGTTGAACGGCGGTGTTGGTGGATTCGCTGAGTTAGCCAAAACAAGTAGTGCTGGTATTGCTACTTCAATGGGCAACCTAAAGAACACTGTTGTGGTCGGTGTAGCCAACATGATTATCTCATTCGACAACTTATCAAAAGCGGTTACAGGTAAGAGTATAGCCGAGAACTTGGATGGTCTGAAAGTTGTTATAAAAGCGGCGTTTAAAGTCATGGGCACAGCTATTGAAAGTGCAGTTCCTATAGTAATTGCATTCTCTTCTGTCATACAATCGTCAATACCAATTATTAAAGCGTTAACGCCAGTTATTATTGGGTTAGTGGCGGCATACGCAACCTTCACGGTGGTCACAGCGGCGGCAGCGGCTATCAGTTTAGCGCAAGCGGCTATCTCAGGTGCCCAAACCGCAACAAGGACATTAACAATAGTTACAGCTGCACAAACGACAGCGCAAATGTTATTGACAGGAGCAACGCAAGCGGAAATAGTCGCCAGGTTAGCACAAACGTCAACGATAAGCATAAGTACGCTAGTTATCGGCACATTAACCGGGAAAATTACGCTCGCAACGGCTGCCACAGTGCTGAAGACAGCTGCCACTTACGCATGGGGCGCAGCAATGCAATTCATGATGGGCCCAATCGGTTGGATAACAGCAGGGATCGGCTTACTCGTAACTGGCGTTATCCTTCTAGTGAAATGGTTTAACAAGACTACAGAAGAAGGCGAAAGATTAACTGGCGCCACAGACGCATTAACCGAGTCAACAAATGCGTTGAATGGGTCGGTAGATGATACTTCCAAAGCCTTCGAGAGAAACCAGGGCAACATTGCAGCTACCGCACAAGCTAATACTGATTTAATTGCCAAAATTGAGCAATTGATGGCAGTAGAGGACAGGTCAGCAGCCCAAACCAAAGAGTTGAAAGAATACGTAAGTTCTCTCAATGGTGCCGTTGACGGGTTGGGTCTATCTTACGACAAAGAAGCCAACAGTCTAAGTCTCTCATCTGAACAAATAGCAGCAAGAATCTCACTAATGAAAGAACAAGAGATGTTGATAGCTGGACAAGAGCGCTTCCTTGTAATATCGAAAGAACAAGCAGAAGTAGACATGAAATTGTCGGAAACAAATGCTTTGCAAGAAGAATGGAATCAGAAGAAAGAAGAGGGGACAGTAAAGGCGAAAGAAGCAAAAAAAGCACTTGAGGAACTTGATACACAAGAGCAGACGTTGATAGAAACAGGCAAGGGTTTAGCGACGCAAAGAGTTGAAACCGAGAAGCAAATAACGGCTTCTGTGGAGGCTGTCGCGAAAGCTACAACGGATAGCGTGAACGACCAAGCAATTGCTTATGAGTTTTTATCAGACGAACAGAAGAAGGTTGTCGACTCCCTCAAATCATCTTGGGATGACTACCTAGCGAGTGCCACAAACATGTTCGATACTCTCAGCACGAAATCAGAAATCTCGGTAGGAAAAATGACGAAAAACCTTGAACATAACCAAAAAGTAATAGGTGAATGGTCGGCTAACATCGCGAAACTCGCAGAGCGCGGGATTGATGAAGGGCTATTGAATACATTGAGAGATGCTGGACCCGAATCAGCGGGCCACGTTAAAGCCATTGTTAATTCGTCGGATACGGAACTGAAAAAGTTGAGTGAGGCATTTTCAAAAGGTGGAGGTGTTGCCACCAAAGCCCTAAACACATCCTTAATCAAGGGCGAAAAAGAAGTCATGGACTCGATTGGTCATTTAGCGACGGAATCGGGAGCCACGTTAGCACAACAAATCCAGATGGCTGACTTTGCCGCAATAGGTAAAGCAATGCCGGAAGGTACAGCGAAAGGTGTTACAGAAGGAACGAAAGATGTAGTTGAAGCCTCGAAGAAAATGGCTACAGAAACAGAGAAAGCTTTCAAAGGCGCAATGGAAATCAAAAGCCCGTCTGGTGTATTTAAAAGGGATGGCATTCACATAACGGAAGGCGTCGCTTTAGGTATAAATGACGGCACACCAAAAGTTGTTGAGACAATGAATAAACTAGCCAAAGCAATGTTACTTCCGTTCGCGAACATATCTGCTGAATTCCAAAAGATTGGCGGTTTTGCTGCAGATGGTTTGAATATCGGATTGAACAACGGCGCATCAAAAGTTATGGCTACAGCTAGAAATCTAGCTAACAATGTAGCTGCTGAAATGAGAAATGCGCTAGACACTCACTCCCCCTCTAAAGTTACGACGGAAATAGGTAAAGATACAGGTGACGGTCTAGCGTTGGGCATTGAGTTGACTAAAGATACCAACAAAAAAGCGGTAAACACTGTCGGTGGTGTAATCAAAGAAGCTACCAAAAAGAACGCTTCGGAAGTCACGAAGATCGCTGCTGAAGCCGAGAAGAAACGCACAGAAATTCAAAATGATTACGCCAAAAAACGTGCTGAGCTTTCCAAGAAATCTGCTTCGTCATCCCAAGCGGCATTGAAAACGCACAAGAATAAAAAAGGTGAAATCGTTACTACTGGTGAAGCAAAAGTTTATAAGATTCGCCAAGATTCATCCGCTAAGTTGACTAAATTAAATGAAGACGAGCAGAAGAAACTAGCAACCGTCAACACGAAGGCTTATGCAGATATGCAAAAGAAAGAAAGTGAACTTTCTAAAGCCAGACTTGAAGCTCTTAAAAGTTTCGTAGCTGACAAGAAATCAACCGAGGATATGTCCCTAGCGGCTGAATCAGAAGTGTGGAGAAAATCATTGGTGCTATTCACGGACGGTTCTAAGGAACGTATAGAGGTTCAGAAACAACACCAGGCGGCGCTTAATACCCTCAACGACAAGATATTGAAAGAAAATGAAACGTTCATCGGTAAAGTGGCGACCATCAACGACAAGTTGGCCGCGAACGAACAAAAATTGACCGACGATTATACAAAGTCGGTTGATGATCGTACAAAGGCATTAACTAACTTTGTCGGTATCTTCGATGCTTACGAATACAAGTTTGAACAATCCGGTCAAGATTTAACTAGCAATCTTAGGTCGCAAGTTTCGGCGCTTGAAGAGTGGTCCCGTATGTTCGAAATGTTATCCGGAAAAGCGATTGACAAAGGATTGCTTGAAGAATTGCGGATAATGGGAGTTAAGGCTTTACCTCAAATGGTGGCATTAAACACGATGACAGATAGAGAACTCACGGAGTATTCGAATCTGTACAAGCAACGATCTAAATCAGCACGCGAACAAGCCGAAAAAGAAATGGCTCCAATGAAAGCTAACACCGAGAAACAAATCATTGAACTGCGCAAAGCTGCTAACAAAGAACTCACTTTGTTGGAAGTTGATTGGCTTGCCAAAATGAAAGCTATCACTAGAAGTAGTGATGAAGAGTTGAAGACTCTTAAATCCATAGGTGTAAGCGCAGGGCAAGGCTTGCTTAATGGGTTGTCATCTATGGAGTCGTCACTAGTTAACAAGGCTAGATCAATAGCTGAAAACGTCAAAAAGGCAATGGCAAAGGCATTAGACATTAACTCCCCTTCCAGATGGATGAGGGATTTTATTGCTGGCAACATGGCGCTAGGATTCATTGCTGGTGTCGATAAGAATAAATCAAAAGTCGTGAATGCGGCTAGTCGATTTGGTGATTTGATGAAACCTGAATTGAACAATATCACAATTCCAAATGTCGATATTAGACCGTTTAATCCTACTTTTGGCGGAGGCTATGGAGGTTTTTCTAACAAGCGTGATTCTCAATCTTCTTCATCTGACAATGTAGATCAATCAATAACTATGAGCGACATGCAAGCTACCATTAATATTGGGGGCTACGAAGCGAAAGGGTTAATTAATTTCATTAGCCAGGAGCAGTCGGGAATGAAGTATCGTAATAGCCGACAGCTAAAAGGGGGGAGACCATGAGTTTTGAAATCACTGTGAATGGAAAGGAATTGCCTGTTCGAGTGACTGATGTTGAAGGGCGTGGCCCTTTTTCGCAAGAGATTATCAGACAACAGAGGTCAGGGGCGTCCGGATCATATTACCAAAAAAGAAGAACTCCCGAACGCTTTCTGAGGGTCCATTTCACGATTGATACAACCGGCCTAACGACAACTAGAAACTTGGTAGATGAACAATTAAATAGAATGTTGAATCTGTCGGGACCGACTCCAATCATTTTTTCGGACGAACCGGACCGAATTTATTATGGAATCACAGAGGGAGAACCCTATTGGGGCGAGTCAGTTAGACGAGTGAAAGGGATATTGTATTTCCTTTGCCCCGATCCGCATAAGTACGGAGTGGAAAAAACGATGTCGTTACAATATAACGTGCCTGTCAACAACATTGGTACAGTGGCAACAAGTCCGATCATTACAGTTAATTTCAGCGCGCCGTCAAGTTCGTTTATCGTCAATCATCAAGCAACGGACGAAATGGTTAGTGTGCGTTATAACTTTGTCGCCGGCGATATTCTAATCATCGATTTAGATAAACGGAAAATTGTTATTAACGGAAAAATTAACATGACTGCTTACGTTTGGAGGAGCCGACCGTTTAGTTTGGCGCCTGGGGACAACACTTTTACGATGGCGCCTTTTAATGGAGTTACGGCAACAATAAAATATAAGCCGAGGTGGTTGTGAAGATGTCAGAATTACTATTATTTGACCCTCACGACAGTTTATTGGCTGCGCTATCAAACGAAGCGGAAGGGGCTTGCCCATATTGGGATGCTCCATTTAAAGAAGTTGTTAACAATGGCTCAACTTTCGAATTTACATCACCCGCAAGTCATGAGGATTCTAAATATATCGTTGCCGAAAACCAAGTGGCATTCATGGACAAGGACGGCACTTTCAGACTTTTTGTAATCAAAGAACCGGAGAAAATAAACGGTGATAACGGCACCTTGATACGCGCCATTTGCGAGTCGTCAATGCTCGAATTGCGCGACGAGGTAATCGAGGATGTTCGCGCTTATAACACGACCTTATCGACAGCGCTCACGCGGGCGTTGGTAGGCACACGCTGGAAATCCGGTCAGACGGCTGATTTCGGAATCAATTCAACAAATTACTATTATGTAAATGTCGTTGAAGCAATACAGGAGATTATCAACACATGGGGCGGAGAACTCCGTGACCGCATAGAAATCCATGACAACAAAATCACTGGTCGTTACATTGACATACTACCTCGGCGCGGAGCAGACACGGGTAAGTTGTGGGAGATCGACAAGGACATTCTATCCATCTCACATAAAGTCCATTCCTACCCTAAAACAGCATTGTACGGTCGTGGTTCATCCCTTGAAATATTGGGCGACGAGGGCGAGCATACGGGCGGTTATTCAAGAAAAATTAATTTTGCTGATGTCGTATGGAAAATGTCAGAAGGGGATCCCGTTGATAAACCACTAGGTCAAGAGTGGGTGGGCGACCTCGGTGCACTCGCTATATACGGTAGAAAGAATGATGATGGTTCATTGCGTCATCGTTTCGGGTTTCATGACAATGGCGAACAAAAAGACCCCGCACAATTATTAGCAGAAACGTGGGAAATGTTACAAAGGCAGAAACGTCCTATCGAGAATTATACGATGGATGTTTTTTTGTTGGAAGAAATCACGGGACGCGAGCATGAAAAGGTGCGTCTCGGGGATACAACATTCGCTGTTGATCGTTCCTTTGCCGATCCAATTGAAGTGGAAGAAAGAGTAATTTCCTACGAATATGATGTGGCGGATCCCGACAATACGGGGCGCGTTGAACTAGGGCAACATATTGATATATACAGTGGCGACAGCGAGCGTTTGGATAGAATCGAAGCCAAGCTGAATGATAAAGGTGGGATATGGGATCTAGGTGGTGATAGTGGACCCGTAACCGACGAAGACATAAAAAACGTCACACCAGGACAGGTTCTTAATGTCGCTGCAACCGGAGCATTTAAAACAATCATCCTCGAATGGGATTTCGACCGTACTATTTACATTGCAAACTACGAAGTGTACGCCTCCCGAGTTAAGGGATTCACGCCGGATGCACCTAATTTAATTTATCGCGGTAAAACTAGCGGGTACAATCACGACGCTAACACAAATGAACAATGGTATTTTCGTGTGCGCGCTGTCAATACACATGGAGTTGCAGGGGCTTTTTCCACAGAAGTGATGGCACAAACGGGCCGTGTGGTCTCCGATGATATTTTATTCGGACCCGAAATTGCGAAAGAACTAGAAGAATTAAGTAAAGTAGCGGATTTACTTTCAAAAGAAGCCCTGGACAAAATCCGACTACCCAACATTGAATACACCGACGGCAAGACTGCAGCTGAAGAACAAGCACGTATCTTAGCGGCTATCCTTGCCAAACAGGAAGCCGAACATGACGCTACTAATAAAGCTGATGCAGTTAAAACAGCGGCAGCACTTGATGCCAAGGCTAAGGCTGATGCGGCAAGGATTGCGGCGGAAACTTATGCGTTTGTGGAGGCGGGGAAAGCAAAATCGGATGCCATTCAAGCAGCCGCGATGGAAGCTCAGAATAAAATCAACACCGCAAAAAGTTCGTTGGAAGCTGATATTGCACAGAAAGTCGATGCCACTTGGGTAAACGGTCAGCTGGTCACCAAAGCCAATAGAGCTGATACCTATACCAAGGCAGAAACGGATAATGCCGTAAACAGTAAAGTGTCCACTGTAAGTTACACTGCTGACAAAAACGGCATCGTATCGAGGTTGGACGCGGCTGATACAAGTATTAACCAAGTTGCTAACGAGATTGCACTGCGGGCGAAACAGGTTGATTTAGACGCGGTGAAAGGTAGAATGTCAACGGCCGAAGCTAGTCTTGTCGTGCAGTCTGGGCTGATTACGACTAAGGTGAGTCAGGCGGAATTTGACAACCTTGAAATTGGTAGTCGAAATTTATTTAAAGTGAACAGTGGATGGGAGAACGGGCAATATACCTTAGTTTTGGGTAGTCCTCAAACGCCAATAATCGCCCCCACTAGGATTAGATTCACGCCATATATCGAAGCAAAAGCAAATACAAATTACACCTATACAAACTTTGATAAAACCTACGGCATAGCTATTTACGAATATGACATTAATCTTAATTTATTAAAAGATAGTGCTTGGCTGGATAGTAGTACTTTCAAAACATTAAGTGATACGGCATTTTTTAGATTTGTAGGAAGAAAAGCCGACAACTCTGCTCTTACGGTTAGTGATATAAAGAATTTCAGTATTACGTTCGAGCGAGGCGATGCCGGTCGCATCTCGACTGTTGAGACGTTGACTAATCAAACCGCAGCCGATATTCTTTTAAAAGCTAATAGAACAGACGTGTATACCAAGACCGACGCCAACAGTCTATTAAACAATAAAGCTGACAACTCCCGTGTATCTACTGTCGAACAGCGCATCTCAACTGCCGAAGCGTCTTTAAAAGTGGCAAACGATGGCATTGCACTTAAAGCCAGCAAGTCGGATGTTTACACTAGGGGAGAAACGGATACAAAGGTTAGCACTAAAGCCGACGCATCAACAGTTAACTCTTTGACAACGAGAATCTCGAGCGCGGAGGCAAGTCTTACTGTACAAGCAAATCAAATCACTACCAAAGTGAGTCAAACCGATTTTAATAACTTGGGTATTGGTGGACGGAACCTATTTCAGGTAAATAGTGGGTGGGAGAATGGGAGCTATACCACGGTTTTGGGTAGTCCCCAAATACCCACAAGCGCTACGACGAGGATACGGTTTATGCCATATATTAAAGCCGAAGCAAGTACGGATTACACTTATACACATTTTGATAATACCTACGGCATAGTTATTTACGAATATGACGTTAATTTTAATTTATTAAAAGATAGTGCTTGGATAAGTAGCCGCACATTTAAAACATTAAGTGATACAGCATTTTTTAGGTATTTAGGAAGAAAAGCCGACAACTCTGCTCTTACGGTTAGTGATATAAAGAATTTTAGTGTTAAGCTCGAGCGCGGAAACAAAGTCACAGACTGGACACCGGCTCCCGAGGACATCGACGGTGCAATCTCCACAGTTTCAGGCCGCATTTCGACAGCCGAGGGCAGCATCGTAACACTAGCAGGACAAGTCGCGCTGAAAGCCACTCAGTCAAGTGTGGACAGCATCACAGGAAGATTGTCAACGGCTGAAGCAAGCTTGAATGTTTTACCCGGACAAATCAACGCAAAGGTCAGCAAAGACGGTGTAATTGCTGCATTCAACCTATCAACGGAATCAGCTAAATTACAAGCGGCGAAGATTGAACTAGTCGGTGACGTCAGTATAGTAAACGGTCTCACGGTAATCGCAAACCTGGCGGTTGGTAATGCTCAAATCGCTAATGCGGCTATCACAAGCGTTAAAATCGGTGCATTAGCAGTCGGCACAGCGGCAATTGCTAATGGGGCTATTACTAAATTAAAAGTGGGAAATGCGGCGATAGGGACAGCGCAAATTGAAAATTTGGCAGTTACGAATGCACAGATTGGGAACTTAGCGGTTGACGGGGCGAAAATTGCCAATGCGTCGATCACAAATGCCAAAATCGATAGCATTAATGCTAATAAAATTGCGTCAGGAGAGTTAAGAGGTTTCGAAATTGTATCCCCATCTACTTCAGTCGGACAAGTCCGTATTTATAACGGGATGGTAATCAGCGAATGGACAGAAAGCTCGGTAAAGTTAATAACTAGAATGCACCAAAACAAGAAACAATCACTCCTACAGTTCGGCAACTGGGAAACTGGAGCGCAAGCAGAATTGACGCTTGCCGGTACTGGGTTGGAGATATTCTCTCCTACTATAATGCTCTCAGGACACGTCACCTCTAATAGCCTGTCAGTGTTTAACGATTTAAATGTGTACGGTTCTAAGAACGCATCTGTCCCAACATCACAAGGTGTGGTAAGTATTTCAGCTTATGAAACCGCTGAATACTATTTCGGCGATATCGGTCGTGGGACAGTTGCGGAAGGCGAATGTATTATAGAAATCGACCCTTTATTTAAAGAAACCGTCAACACCGACATCGATTACGAAGTCTTCCTGGCACCATACGGGATAGGCTTAATTTACGTTGATTTAGATTCGATGAATGCGGATTCTTTCGTTGTAAAAGGTGACAATATCCCTTTTGTTTATGAAATTAAAGCTAAAAGACGTGGTTTTGAAGATGTGCGGCTCGAAGCTACCCTTGAAAGCGAGGTTGAATCTGTTGCCTATTAAAATGTTGCGTAAAAACGGGGATGGCAATATAGAAGTTTTCTATGTCGACAGCTTCGAGGAAAAACAACTCTACGATACTCGGAGTAAAAAATACAGACAGCTGAATCAAAATTTATCTGAAACCTACAATAAGCAATCTTTGCGTGAACGTCAGAAATTAGCAAGAGAATTAAGAGTTGTCATTACAAAACTAAAGGAGATGGAATAAATGGAAGCACAAGCTGACCACGTCATCACAGACTTGAAAAATCAACTCACAAGGTTAAGTGAGGAAAGGGCAATTTATTTCGCACTTGCCACTCAAAGGGAATTGGACAATCAGCAATTAACAGCAGAAAACGAACAACTAAAATCAGGAAAAGTGGAGGATGATGCAGAATGAATATTCAAATCACAAATGTAAACATGAGCTACAAAGAAGGTCAAATCGTGAGTGTGCAGGTATTTTTCCAGGGGCATGATGATGAACGTACAATTAATCTTAGCGGCTATGTGCCACTGACGGCGGAGGAGTATGCAGGGAATGAGTCTATTGTCAGTCTATCGGCGTTGGTTCGACAGAACGTAGCGAGTCGATTTGCGGAAGTGGGTGAATCTGTATGAAGTCACATTTAACTAATGGCATTCTATTTACTTCTATGATCTGATACTGTGTTAATTGCGATGAAGACGGAGATGATTTGAGAAGAAGGATATTTTTTGGGAATTAGAAGGATTTACTTACCTGTCTGTCGAATATTGGAAGATAGAGGGGGAGATAGTTTTATGATCATAAAAGTTGTAAGAGCAATGGACTGGTGTTTAAACAAATATGTTGACGGTTTTCAACCGAAGGTATTAAACAAAGTAATTAACTTAACAGGTGAACTTTCAAGTGGGACTGGGAATTTATTGAATCTAAGAGCTTTAGAACAGCTCGGAGAACAATTGGAGAGTTTCAACTTCAAAGAGGAAGTTATTGATAAAACTAAGACGGATACTTTAGGGCCCACTGGGGCTTCAGTTGTAAGGTTTTATATTTTATCTTGTATTCCTTTATTTATTAAAGTTGCTAATCAAACAAAAAAGTTAAGGTTAAAAGGACTTGAGGAAGAAGTTATTCTAAAGGAAATCGAGAACGAATTCGGACTGGAATTAAAAATTATGGAAGAAAAAATTGATGAGTTAACTGTCAAACTACAATACTAGAGGATACGTAGTGCGGAACGTCCCCGGGGCGTTCTTTTTCTTTACCTAAAAATATGAAGGTGTGTGGGATGTAAGAAGAATCGACGAGGTAGGTAATATGAATTGTTTATGAATCATGTAAAGTCCTCTTTCAAAGTCGATAGTAAGAACATGGATATAGAAAGAGGGAGATATTGTGTTAGTTATTATTGAGGCGTTGAAAGTTTTAGATGAACACAAATGGTTAATGGCATTACTAGCCATTTTAGGACCATGGGTTATTTATATAATAAAAACGGTAATTGAGAACTTTAATAATATTCAATTAGAAAGAAAATTAAATTCAAATCTAATAAATATTTATCAAGAGTTATTTTTAATCTGCGCTACTTTTGTAAGTATGTTCTTCGTTTTGATAATAACTACTTCGGATGTAAGGGTGGAGTTGGTAGAAAAATCTTCGGATTGGATAGTTTTTATAGCTTATCTTTTAGTTGATATCGTAATCACCTTCATAATAATAGTTGTTCTGAAGGTGATTTTATATTTGATAACACCCAAATATGATTATTATGTGTTGATTAATGAAACTGATGAAAAACCAGAATGGAAATTAATAAAACATAGTGGTAAAAGAGGATATTTGGTTCGAAACAATAAAGGGGTAATCTATTTTATCCAAGATATCTCAACTATTAAATTTAAAGAAGTGAAAAGAGAAAAATAATAAAAAACAGAGTAACTAAGAACGTCCAATCGCGGCGTTCTTTTTCTTTATCCAAAAACAGAGAAAGGGGAGTGAAATGAGGGATGCCAGACGTAACTATAGGATCATCTATGTTTGAAACGGTTAGACATCAAGGCGAACAAATTGATGTCCACGCCATAAAGATTGCGGCGCTAGAAAAATCAGATTTGCACCATGATGAGCGCTTAAGAAACTTAGAAGAAAATGCAATGAAGCTTGAAAATACGGTAATGAGAGAGAATCAAGAAACCCGTTCAACTATGCGTGAGCAAACAGCTAAGTTGTTTACTATCGTTGAGAATGCGATGGGGTATCAATCTGCACGCACAGCGCAAACACATGAATTACGCATGGCTAAACTCAACACATTGTCTACCGTCTTCCTAAAAGTGAGTGGAGGCATCGTGGGTCTGTTGAGTTCTGGCGGTGCGATTTATTATGTGATACAACATTTCTTACCTTAATAAAGTGATGGAGGATGATAAAAGATGGATGACAAACTAAAACAATATGTAGCAATGTTCGGGGGATGGCTATCAGCTGTCCTTTTATTTTTGGGTACACTTAACGTGAAATTTGAATGGTTTAACCAGGAGTCGATTGACGCTTTCGTTGTCGTACTGATTGCGGCCGTACCGTTCTTTCTCATCATTTATGGTGTGTGGAAGAATACGTATCTAGTAAGAAAACGGGCAAAGGAACAGGAGCGAGCACTTAAGCAACGAGGTCTAAAGTGACGGCTTTTATCGATGATTTAGCTCCATATGCAATCAAACACGGGAGGGCTCACGGAGTCCTTCCTTCTTTGATTACTGCGCAGGGGATTCTTGAATCGGCATCCGGGACATCTGAACTGGCCAAGAATGCAAACAACCTTTTCGGAATTAAATCGGGTTCCAGGTGGTCCGGTGATATATATACCAAACAGACTTCAGAGAATAAAGCGGATGGCACTATCTACTATATGGATGCTGATTTTTGTAAATACCCAACCCTTGAAGGATGCGTAATAGATCTGGTCAATAAATACGCCAATGGAACAGGATGGGAGTCTCACAATCGATACGCAGCAGTGTTAAATCAAACAGATTATAAAAAGGCAACAGCTGCAGTTAAAGATGCCGGTTATGCAACAGATGTAAATTATTCTGCAAAGCTTAATAAATTGATTGAGCAATATGAGCTAACTAAATACGATAAAGAAGGTGAGAGTATGGTCAAGATCGTACTAGATGCCGGACATGGTATCAACACATCGGGCAAACGAACACCAGATGGTGAACGGGAATGGTCCTTCAATAGTAAAGTGTTGCTGGCATGTTCAGCTCGATTGAACAAATACCAGGACGTACAGATCCTTAGATTAGATGACTCGACCGGAAACACAGATGTCCCCCTTGCAACACGCACCAATAAGGCGAACGCATGGAAAGCTGATGCGCTCGTTTCTATTCACCACAATGCTTTCGATGGTAAGTGGGGTAGTCACGGCGGTGTCGAAACACTTGTCCAGGAGATTACTGCAAGTAAAGCGTCGAAAGATATTGCGGCAATTATTCAGTCACGCATCGTGCAAGCAATGGGGTTGCGTGATAGGGGGGTGAAGCCCAAAAATAATCATATGACACGAGTATCTAATATGCCAGCCATCTTAACAGAGGGTGGTTTTATGGACTCGACAACTGACATTCCAGCGTTACGATCAGATGCAAAACTAAAAGCTCAGGGTGAGGCTATCGCGGATGGTCTAGCTGAGTACTTCAAGTTGAAATTAAAAGTAGCGGGGACACCCGCACCACCAAAGGAGGAGGATGAGGAATTGAGGTTTTCAAGTGCTACGGTACGCAAAGCTTATGAGAAACTTTTGGAATCCAAAGCTACACAAGAAATCGTAATTAATGGAGGTATCAAAGCGGGTGCATTTGGTGAGTTGTGGCGCTCAAAATGGGAGAATAAAGAGTTAGAACCCGATGACATAGTAGGTCTAGCTGTTTTGTTCGCTACAAAAAAATAAGACGAATGTAAAAAGCGGCTCCTCCACAGATTGGATTGTGGATTGGCCGCTTTTTTTGTTTAAGCGAGTTTGCAAGGTTCCAACTTTACCCATAGAATAAAGGCTAAAGAATTGAATAATAGATTAATAGGAGGGGCGTCTTTATTGGTATTTTAAATAATCCTGTAACTACAAATAAAGAAGATGCAGGAATCTTGGAAGGACGGACAATTATGAAGGAAAAGAGTGAGATCTTTTTAAAGCTATATTCTTTATTATTTGGGTCAGGGATGGCCAAAGATTTGAGACCTGTAAATTGCACGACGCTGCTTGCGATAGCGTCATTCATAGACGACAAGGGAAACTGTTGCCCGACACAAGTACACATTGCTGAAATCACAGGCATGTCTACAGCTACTGTAAATAAAGCCGTTAATGCTTTACTGAAGTTCAAAGTAAATGGGAAATCAATAATTACACGAGAATTTGTTCAGCAAGCACAATTTACATACTCCTACTACACTTTTCACCTGATTTGACGGTTTACATATGTAATGTAGGGAGAACTTAGACGCACAGGTCTTCACATTAAAAAGATTAAATATTTCTTATTAAAAGGTTGCTTTACTGGAACAACAGTAATGCTTTTCTTATTGAACTAACGGGGCAGGTTAGTTCAATAAGCATATGTAAAGTTGAATGATATTGTTTCATATTACAAAATAGACTGCATTTTCATGATGTATAATATTGGGTAATATACAAGTATTCAAAAGGCGCGGACGAAGTTCATCAACATGAGAAAAGGTTTGTCGGAATGGACAATCTCATTTTATGGTTACTAGGTTATGTGTAGTAAAGAATTACATTTTGATGAGAATATTTTAGACTTTTGTGTTTTTGGAATCGTCTAATAAGTAGAAAGGGGACTACTTATTGTGCAACTAGAGGATATAAGCTTTCGAGCGATCATTCATGAACATAATGATTATTTGCTTCAGCTCAGTTATCTATATGTGAAAGATTGGGATGCAGCAGAGGATATTGTACAAGATGTGTTTATCAACTATTGGATAAAGTCGGAGCAATTTCAAGCGCAATCCAGCTTGCGAACGTACTTAACGCGAATGGCTATTAATCGATGCAAGGATTATTTGAAAAGTTGGCGATACAGGACGCAAACACTGACCAATATTTTCCCTGGAAAGATTCAGCTGAAAAATCAACTCATTATGCGAGACGAACAATTGATTGTGGCCGATGCCGTATTAACATTGCCGATTCAATTTCGAGAAGTCATTATTCTTTATTATTTCAAAGAATTAACCATACGTGAAATCGCAAAGATCATACATACATCAGAAAGTACGATTAAATATCGGTTGAAAATAGCAAAAGAGCGTTTAAAGAAAAAGTTAGTAACTCAACAATGGGAGGTGCTGAAAAGTGAATGAAATTAAACGACAACTACAAATGAAAATCGGTGATACGGCACAACAGCAGCAAAATGTGATACGGAAAATCAATGAACGATATCCAATGCGTGAAAAAAAGAAGAAACCCCTTTTCCCGGCCGTAGCCAGTCTAGCGCTATTAGTGGCAACCTGTCTATTTGTCTTTTCATTTATAGGGGAGGAAGAGTTGAGGACGCCCGCGATGAATGATGTGTCGATACCGATTGCGGAGGAGAAAGAAAGTACGTTCGATACGAATGAGGTGCTGACACCGATTACGGAGGAACAGAAGCAGCAGTATTATCAGCAGTATGTTGAAATAGTGGAGAAAGCAATGGAAAAGAAGACCGGTCTTTCGATTGGCGTTGCACCCATAGAGGAATTTAAAGAATCCGATTGGGTAGAACCGGCGGAATTTGAAAAAAGAATTCAATATGGGGAGGAAGTGTTCTTAGCAACGGAACGCGAAAAACTTGCTGCCGTATCTAATGATTTAAAGCCTGCTGTAACCCATCCAAATGGCGAAACAACTAAAGCCAAGTATCTATATTTTCCTGATATATTAGAGGAAATTGAAGTCACAGCGATATTCGATACACAGCTCGATGAGGATAAAAGTCGTCAATTATTTAGCAATGTGAGTGCGATTTCAACAAAAATTGTTAGCAGTTCTGGTAAGTGGGAGCAAACATTTCAGAAAGCTACTTTACTAGACGGTGGACGAACATATCGTATCTACATTGAAGGGATTTTCGATTTGAATAACCTAACATTTGAAAAAGCATTTACAATTGAATTCCAATGTGATGAATTTGGGAATATATATTAATAGTGTTTTTATTGAACTAACGGGGCAGGTTAGTTGAATAGGTAGTTTTTTTTGGAAGAGTATCAAAGCAGTAATTCAAAGTGGGATTTCAAATGGCAGTTTGAATAATTGGGAGGGGATTAAAATGGAAACGTCTGACTTGATTTTTCTGTTATTTGTTCCATTTTTCGTAATGTTTATTTGGCAATTCTATAATCCAAAGAAAGCGATATTAAGAGGACAAGTATTTTTTCTTTTGCGATGTTATCAACCTAAAGATTTATTTGGAAAGCGGAGGCGACACACCCCGGAAGAAGGTATAGATGTTACTGAAAAAGAAATTAAGCAGGTAAAAGTTAGTTCTGTTGTGGGTGTAATATTATTATCAATAATAATGATTGTTATTATCCTAATATAAATAAGGGTGCCGTAAAGGAAAAACGATGCATGTTACAGCAGAATTTTACCGTTATAGCGATTATACAGGTAAAATTGTTTCAAGTGCTTCGCATATTTTCTACCAAGGTTAATCGTAAATACAAAAAGAGTCTCCTGTCTATCAGGTTTTATGTACACAGTCAATTATATATGGTGCTTTTGGTTGAAATTGAAAATTGAGGTGATTGAAAAATGAAGGTTGCTCATGTTTTAGGAATAACTTTTTTAACAGCAGTAATTAGTATAGGTGGCACGTACTTCTATACGGAAAGGGTTCATAATAATGAACTTTTGACAGTGAATAGTAGTTCTGAAAATGAACGACAGAGCAGTGAAATGACGGATGAAACAAGCGATAAAAAGGAATTTATATCAACGGTTGATACGAGTGGTGGTGGTTGGGAAGATGTTACCCATTCTAACTGGATTGATGAATGGAAAAGTGGCGTAAAATCGCTTTCTGAAAGTGTAATAGAACCTCTTTCTGAAAGTTTAATGCAAGAATTTATTCAAGAAATGGCCCATCAAAAGATTATTGCGGATGAAAAAGAAGGTTCGATTATGATAACGCCTGAACGAATCGACACTTTGAAGCAACTGGTGGAAGAAAATAAAGGGAAGTATGAACACGCTGATGCCTATTTAGAGGTGTTAAATCGTTGGGGGAACGGTGATTTCTCAATGGTTGATTATGACCATAATTTGGTGATGTATCTTCAACACTCAAAACTTTCGGATGGTATCGCAAAAGGGATTGCATCCAAGGAGCAAGAAATACATTACATATTCCATGTCTTTGCAAAAGAGGTCGATGACGTATTAGGTAGTGATGAAAAAAAATAAGTCTTTTTATGCATGATTTATACAGTCAAGCAGAGACGCATCTGGTTGCGACACCAGTTATAGCAACGATGTATAAAACACTGAATAGATGTGGGAAAATGAACGAAATGTAGTGTTAGTGGGGGTTCGGGCGTTTTTTTAACTTCCGTTATCTGGTGTTATGTTAACCTGTGTATATTGGGTGAATAGAGTTGTGGCACTATTCTCCCAATATCTAACATGTACCATTTCAATGGTTATTTGGTAATATTTAATAACTTCTACTATCCAGTTGTAATAAGAACAATCGTTCGATATACTAAACCGAAAGGAGGGAACGAGTGTGCGTAATCAATTAGTTAAGTCAGTGGAATACAGTGAACACCTAGATATGATGTACATGGCTGCAGACGGTTCAATCAGCAAACGAAGAATCAACGTACTGCAGGTCGGAGAGGTATCGTTCCGTGCTTACTGTTTTCTACGCAAATCCAAGCGAACTTTCACAATTGACAACGTGTTAGCACTTGTTCCCATCGTACATAAAGAAAGGTCGGTTATTTAATGGATAGAATTCGTGATCGTGGAAATATCAAATGGGCCGGTCTAATGCTGCCAGAGCACGTAATCGCTTTGCGTAAACATGCAGAAATGGAAAATTATATTGAGCGTCCATATTTGGATGACTGGGAGCTCGAAGCGATCCAGATGGAAATTGAAATTGCATATAAAAGTGGAAGCAATATTTCAGTTTCGACTTGGTGCAAAGGGCGTATTAATCCGTATAATGGTAAAATTTTAAAACTGGATCATCGACTTAATTTAATTTCAATAGAAGGGCCATTTGGTGATGAGCGAATTCCGGTTGCGGATGTCATTAGGGCGGATTTGATGGAATATTAAACAGGGAAAGGCGCCCATTCCATTCCAGAGCGGACGCCTTTTTTGATTTAAAGCAGTTTTTAATTAGAAAATAGCTGTCAACCATTTCATACAAGTATAGCCATTTGATGAGTTCTTCTGTATCATGTCACCAAGATGATTAATTAGGAGGATACAAAATGAGTAGGAAATTATTCGTAGCATCACTTGCAGCAGCGTTCACATTACCAGCAGTAATCGTGCCCATACACACAGAAGCAGCAGTAAAAGACTTTAGGGATGTCCTAAAAAATAGTCCGTACTACAACGAAATCACCGCAATGGCTGATCAAGGAATCATCTTCGGGTACACGGACGGAACGTTCAAACCAAATGACGTTATCCTACGTCGTCACGCGGCGGCACTGGTAAATCGTGCGAAAGGGAAAATATTATCGAAGACGACAGCCTATGTTAAGTTCAAAGACGTCCCCGAGTCCCACCCGAACTACGCCGATATCCGTGCATTACAACAAGCGGGAATTTTCACTCCGGACAGTAAGGGTAATTTCAGCCCCAACAAACCGCTTACTCGGGTAGAGATGGCTAAAGTGTTAGTGATGGCATTTGACCTTGAAATCAAGTCAGTCCATAACTTCCCGGACGTTCCGACGAGCAGTGAGAATAGCGAGTACGTCCAAGCTATTTACTCGAATGGTATCACAGTTGGTAGTAATGGTAAATTCCTTCCGAATGAATCACTAAGCAGGGCGCATTATGCGGTATTCATGCACAGAGCAATGAATATGGACGTGAACTTCGTCGCTCCACCTATAACGAAGCCAACTCCGACTCCACAACCTGGTGGTGGAAAAGTTTACCCTGACGGATGGGTTGCACCAGTGTTGAAGTCAGCTTGGAGCTCTAAGGATGGTGTAAACTCACTAACACTTCAAAATGAACTTGGGTTTAAAGAAGATGGTAGTATTTTTGGTATTAAAGGTAAATCAAAAGTTATTACCGTCGTTGGTCAAAGCTCTTCATCCCCTATTGAAGTGGAACTTGTTTTCTATGGGTGGACAGATAAAGCTTTACCAGAATCTTATCGTGTTCCAGTAGTAGCAAAAGAGCTTTTTAAGCTATATTTCGGAAATGATGCCATTCGTGTTTGGAATTATGCTAATAACAATGATATTCCAGAACAGTTCAAAGCTAACGGAAGAAATGTAAAAGTAATATACAGCGAAGCTGTTGGAGCTATTGTTTTCCAAGTAGGTAGAAAGTGAAATTTGTAAAAACAGATATAAATACTGAGAAATTGCTCATAGCATTTTTGTTATTTCATAATTTTAAAAAAGGTATATATGATACATAAGAAAGAGAATATACATTGAACGTCCAGAGCTAGATGATTTTGATTTGCAGGCTATCCAGCACGAAACAGAAGTTGCACAAAAAAGGGAATGCACAGTACACGTAAAGTTTTGGGATAAAGGTAAAGCCGTTTTTTACATGGGCGTCATTCGAGAAGTAAATGTTGAGGCGATGTGGATTACGGTTGATAGTCCGTTTGGGAGGGACCGTATGCCGGTGAAGGATATTATAAGTGTCCAATGCGCAGAATAACGCCTAGAAGCCCTTTCCTGTCTTGGATTGGGCTTTTTATTTGTCGTTAATTGTCGAAATATTATAAAAGGACTTACTTCCCACCTGTCGAATAGTGATAATAGGAGGGATGTAAATATGAAATGCATGGTATGTGAAACGTTGTTTAGCCCATCGGACATACTTGTAATGGAGGATGACGAGTTGCCGATTTGTGAAAAATGTGATTGGAAAGAACACTACATTCTCGTTGAATATGACGGAAAGGAAGATTTGCTTGATCATTTGAAAATAAAGGTTCATAAAAAAAGAAGATGTTCGTATTGCGATCGCGGCCTAGTAGAATTACATAGTATTAAATTTGGGAATCCAATTGCAGCCGTTGTTTGTTGTGACGACTGTAAAAAGGAAGATAAAATGAACATATATTTACGTATGACTTAATTTGAAAAAAGAGAGGGTTAATCTCACCTGAAAAAAACAGCCACCAGCTCGATTGAGAAGGTGGCTGTTTTTATTATTATCTTTTCCTGAGCTTATACATAGAAGGTTTTCAATAAATGTGGTCTTTTTTCGTGAAACCACATTTCCGACCACGTTAATGTGGTCTATTTTGTGGTCCGCTCACAATTAAATCACAAAAATAGACTAGCAAGGAAGAGCGCAGAAAAGAAAAGCGATGCAAAAACGCTCTACACCGGATTTCGATAACCGAATTCATGATGTGAAAATGACAGGGAAAGTTGTTTTAAATGATGATCGTTCTCTTGATTATTTCGGTTCTCATTCTCATTGCAATCCCGAATGTCACAAAGCATTCTAAGTCAATTGATGAAAAGGGGTGTGATGCTTATATGCAAATGGTTCAAGGACAAATTGAGGCGTTTAAAATGGATGAAAAACATCTGCCGACCTCCCTTGCAGAAATGACTGAAAAGGAATATCTGCCCGAAAATGCACAGTGCCCTGATGGAACGCAATTGTCAATTGATGGAGATGGGAAAGTGGATAAGGTGGGGGGAACCGCCAGTTTTGGAGCAGACTAAGGAAAGTGGATTCACGTTCCTTGAAATGGTTCTAGTATTAGCTGTTTTGTCAATTATAACAGCAATCATTTTGCCTATAGGTGACAAATGGATACAAGCTGAATCTGAGGATGACGCGCTTCAAGCATTTATAGCTACTGTCTATAATTTACAAGCTTATTCGATGGCAAACTATGTAGCAACAGGATTGCAATTCAAGGATTCGGGAACTGAATATATCACATCTTATTTGGTGGACGGGGAAGTGAAAGTTGAAGTTGCACGAAACGTTTTTCCTAATGGGATGCGTTTGGCAGGCACGAGCCAATTGAAGGCGATTGAATTTCGTGGAAATGGAGATATCCTGAAGTCTGGTACAATGGCATTCTTAACGAGTTCCGGAATTATCGAAATACGATTTCAATTTCAGCGTGGAAGGATGATTATCTATGAATGAAGGGGGATACTCATGGCCGGAAGCGGTACTTACATTGACGATTGTGATTGTAATATTTGGGACACTACTTCCATTTGCTTCAATAGTGACCTCAAAGTTACAAATGAAGAAGGCGCATATGTATGCGGCGGAAACTACTCATCAAGGGGCTATTTATTTTAGAGCGTATGGTTTGATGGAGGGTGTCCGTCAAGTTGATGGAGTGGATTATCATTGGACTATTGACGGACAATCGGTTTGTGTGTCTTATGAGATAGTCGAGAAGGTGTTCAATAAATGCGTTCATTCGTGAAGAAACCAAATGAACAAGGCTATACATTTTTAGAAAGTATCTTTCAACTAATCATCATGACCATTTTCATTCATCTATTCCTATTATTTTTCTTCTGGAAAGGCTCGATAGAACAACACTATACAGATTACTCATCAACTGAATGGGAATTATTCTCGGCCGATTTACAATACCTTCTATCTGACGTCAACGAAATCCGATTGGTTAACGGTGGAAGTGCAATCCGGCTTAAGAACAATCGGGGGCTGATTGATATTGAACAAAGCGGAACAGTTATCCGGAAGCGAGTAGACACAACCGGGCATATTCCATTAGTTACAGGAGTAAAGGCAGTCACGTTTACATTTGATGGAATAACTATAACTGCTAATGTGACAATGTTGAATGACTCCATTAAAGTAAGGGGTTTTGCGGTTGGATTTTATACGAAATGAACATGGCGCCATACTTGCGGCCGCAATTATTTTATTATTTTTCGTTAGTCTCTTTCTTTTCTCCCTCGTTTCATGGCATGATAGTATTCAAAGAAGTTATGATTCGCTTGAAACGTATTATGAAAACGAAACGGTGAGAACAATGAAACGGAACGGATAAAACTATTCGTTCTGCCAAGTGGGTGATGACATGAAAAAAGTGTATTTGATTGGCTATATGGGGTGTGGGAAGAGTGCGATCGGTAAACGACTCAGCTTTGCGACGAAAATGCCATATTATGATATGGATACTGAAATCGTGAGGATGACTGGTTTGACGATCCCCCAAATATTTGAAATGTATGGTGAAGAACGTTTTCGTGAAATGGAAACGGAGTTCCTTCGCACGTTCCGTGATGAATTTTGTATCATTGCGACAGGTGGTGGTGTGGCGATGCGTAAAGAAAATAGGGAGATTATGCGGGAAACAGGTCTTGTCTTTTTTCTGAATGCTCCGTTTCGTGACATATGGCGACGGATTTCCACGGACCGAAACCGTCCGATTGTACAAAGATCGACACGCTCCGACCTTGAACAGTTGTTTAATAATCGAAAACCTCAATATCTACAAGGTGCACATTTTAAAGTCGAAACGGAAAATCGATCTTTGCGTGACATTGTGGATTATATCGCATTCCAAATAGGAAGACTTAAAGGGGAAATATAAATGAAGACGAAAATAAACCACCGATTATCGTTTTCTTATTCCTTTAATTGGACGAAAATTTAATTAATGACCAAAAAGACGAACGATTTATAATTAATATCTATTTTAGTTCGTTAAAACGACTGTCAATTAAAAAGTATTGCGCTTTTAAAAATGAAATGTTAAGATATAAGGCGAAAGGGCATTAGTTGTCCGAATCTTAGTTATCTTTATTTCAATTGAATAACGCGAATGATTGTATGGGGAGAGCACGCAATGGCGTCGCCGAAGGAGCAAGTAACTTATTGTTATGAATCTCTCAGGTAACAAGACTCATACATGACGCATCTCTGGAGAGCGCCGGTTAAGCTGGTCACCAACGAGGAAAGCCGCAAGGTCAAACTTTCAGGTACAAGGACAGAGGTTTCCTAATTAGGGGACCTCTGTCTTTTTTTATCAAATTTTTAAGGGGGAATAGAACTTGTCAGAGTCATTGAAACGCACGGTTCTTTTTGACAGTTACGCTGAATACGGCGGTAAAACGATTGATTTTGGTGGTTGGGAATTACCTGTTCAGTTTTCAAGCATTAAAGCTGAACACGAAGCTGTACGGACAAAAGCAGGTCTTTTTGATGTTTCGCACATGGGCGAAGTGCTTGTCACAGGAGAAGGCGCATTATCATATTTGCAAAAGATGGTTACGAACGATGTATCGAAACTTAAAGACGGACAAGCTCAATACACGGCTATGTGTTATGAAAGTGGCGGGACTGTGGATGATCTTTTAATCTACAAACGTGGGGATAATAATTACCTTTTGGTAGTCAATGCTTCAAATATCGACAAAGATCTTGAGTGGATGAATAGCCATACTACGGACGATGTCAAAATTGAGGACGCATCATCTTCTTACGCACTGCTTGCATTGCAAGGACCTATTGCGCAAGAAGTACTTCAAACATTGACGGATGAGCCTTTAGCAGACATTAAGTTTTTCCGTTTCAAAGAAAATGTTGACATTTCCGGACACCAAGTTCTTGTTTCGCGTACTGGATACACGGGAGAAGATGGATTCGAAATTTACGGCTCTCCTGAAGCAATTGTCGCATTATGGAGTGTTATTCTGAAAGCGGGCGCAAGTGAAGGTGTTGTACCAGCAGGTCTTGGTGCACGTGATACACTACGTTTTGAGGCTGGTTTACCACTATATGGACAAGAACTATCAAAAGATATTTCACCACTTGAAACGGGCCTTGGCTTCGTTGTGAAGTTGAATAAAGAAGAGGATTTCTTTGGTAAAGAAGTTCTAGCTTCCCAAAAAGAAAATGGTGTGCCGCGTAAACTTGTCGGCGTGGAAATGATCGACAAAGGAATTCCGCGTACAGGTTATAAAGTATTCCTTGGCGAAGAACAAATTGGTGAAGTAACAACGGGTACACAATCACCGACACTTAAAAAGAACATTGGTTTTGCACTTCTAAACAGTGAACACACTGCTGAAGGAACTGAAATTGAAGTCGAAATTCGTGCTAAGCGTTTGAAAGCAGTAATTATCGCTACACCATTTTATAAACGCTAATCATATACCATCTATGAAAAGGGGTTAAGAGGACATGCAGCATCGTTATATTCCAATGACTGAAACCGATCGCGATGAAATGATGAAAACAATCGGAATTACTTCCGTAGATGAACTTTTTGAAGATATTCCTGAAAAGGTTAGATTTAAAGGCGAGTACAATATTAAAAAAGCGAAATCCGAGTCTTCTTTGACAAAAGAACTTTCAAAACTTGCAGCGAAAAATGCGGATGCGCGTACATATGCATCATTCCTTGGCGCAGGTGTCTATGATCATTACAAGCCGATCATTGTCGACCATGTCATTTCACGATCCGAGTTCTATACGGCTTATACACCTTACCAACCGGAAATCTCGCAAGGTGAATTGCAGGCTATCTTTGAATTCCAGACAATGATCTGTGAACTGACAGGTATGGATCTTGCAAACTCATCTATGTATGACGGCGGAACGGCTCTTGCAGAAGCGGGTACGCTTGCATCAGGTCATACACGCCGTAAAAAACTTCTTATTTCTGAAACAGTTAACCCTGAATCGCGTGATGTTGTACTTTCTTATGCGTCTGGGCAGTATATCGAAGTGGTCACAATTCCACAAAAAGATGGCGTAACTGATATGGCTAAGCTAGAAGAAATGATGGATGAGGATACAGCTGCTGTCCTTGTACAATACCCAAATTTCTTTGGTCAAATCGAAGACATTCAAAAAATTGGTGAAATTGCACATGCTAAAGGCGGACTGTTCGTTGTTTCATCAAATCCGCTTGCACTTGGCATACTAACACCACCAGGTAAGCTTGGTGCCGACATTACAGTTGGTGATGCACAACCATTCGGTATTCCTGAATCATTTGGCGGACCACATTGTGGTTATTTTGCGGTGACGAAAAAGTTGATGCGTAAAGTTCCAGGTCGTCTTGTTGGAGAAACAACTGATGATGAAGGCCGTCGTGGCTACGTGTTGACACTTCAAGCACGTGAACAACATATCCGCCGTGATAAAGCGACGTCTAATATCTGTTCAAACCAAGCGTTGAACGCACTTGCTGCTTCTGTAGCGATGACTGCGCTCGGTAAAATAGGCGCACAAGAAATCGCCTACCAGAACATTGTTAAAACACGCTATGCGAAAGAAACCTTTGAAAAAGCTGGCTTCGACGTTAAATTTAGTGGATCACATTTCAACGAAATCGTCGTTGATTGCAAACGGTCTGTAAAAGAAGTAAATGCAAACCTATTTACAAAAGGGATTATCGGTGGTTATGACTTAGGCCTGACGTATCCTGAATTTGCTAACCATGCACTATTCGCCGTTACAGAACAGCGTACGAAAGAAGAAATCGATGCACTTGTGCAGGAAATGGAGGCCCTTCATGCATAAAGATAACCAGGCGTTAATTTTCGAACTTACTAGAGAAGGACGGATAGGTTATAGTCTTCCTGAACTTGATGTCCCTGAACTTGACCTTTCCAATCTATTACCAAAGGGATTTGTACGCGAGGAAGCTGCTGAACTTCCGGAAGTTTCTGAACTTGACATTATGCGTCATTACACTGCACTTTCCAATCGTAACCATGGTATCGATTCAGGATTTTATCCACTTGGATCATGTACGATGAAATATAATCCGAAAATCAACGAATCCGTTGCACGTTATCCTGGATTCGCGAATATTCATCCATTGCAAGAAGAGTCGACTGTTCAAGGTGCACTAGAGGTTTTATATGACCTGCAAGAGCATCTTGTAGAAATTACAGGAATGGATGAAGTGACACTTCAGCCGGCGGCAGGAGCGCACGGCGAGTGGACAGCATTGATGATGATTCGGGCTTTCCATGAAGCTAACGGCGACTTCAAACGTACAAAAGTACTTGTTCCCGATTCTGCACACGGTACAAACCCAGCATCAGCTACAGTTGCTGGTTTCGACACGATTACAGTCAAATCAGGTGAAGACGGACTTGTAGATCTTGAGGACCTGAAACGACATGTAGGGGATGACACGGCGGCGCTTATGCTGACGAATCCGAATACACTTGGTCTTTTTGAAGAAGAAATTCTTGAAATGGCTGAGATCGTTCATGCTGCTGGCGGAAAACTTTATTATGACGGCGCAAACTTGAATGCGGTTATGTCTAAAGCACGCCCTGGCGATATGGGCTTCGATGCTGTTCACTTAAACTTGCACAAAACATTCACAGGACCACATGGTGGCGGTGGACCAGGTTCAGGTCCGGTTGGCGTGAAGAAGGATCTTATTCCATTCCTGCCGAAACCAGTCCTTGTGAAAAAAGATGAAGTTTACACATTTGAATACAATTTACCACAATCGATTGGTCGTGTTAAACCGTTCTACGGTAACTTCGGTATCTATCTGCGTGCATACACGTATATTCGTTCAATGGGGCCAGATGGCCTGAAAGCTGTTACGGAATATGCCGTATTGAATGCGAACTACATGATGCGCAGATTGGAGCCACATTTCGATTTGCCATATAACCGTCATTGTAAACATGAATTTGTTCTGTCGGGTCGCCGTCAGAAGAAACTGGGCGTGCGTACGCTGGATATGGCGAAGCGACTGCTTGACTTTGGCTATCACCCGCCTACAATTTACTTCCCACTTAACGTTGAGGAAGGCATGATGATTGAGCCTACAGAAACAGAATCGAAAGAAACACTCGATGCATTCTGTGATGCACTTATTCAAATTGCGAAAGAAGTGGAAGAAAACCCGGAAATCGTACAAAACGCACCGCATACAACTGTTATCAATCGTCTTGATGAAACGAAAGCGGCACGTTTCCCTGTACTTCGTTATACAAAAGCATAAGTTTGTAATTAGTCGCTAGTGAAAAAGCAAAGCATGCAGAGAAAGTAATTTATTTCTCTGCATGCTTTTTTGTCATTTTTAGGAGTAACTTTGAATGGAGAAGGATATGATCACATTGGAACAATTTTTGTTTGAATTCTCTTTATATCCCGAGGGTAATGCTGAATTGGTACTGTAATAATTAGTGGAGGTTAGGAAACGTAGCTTGGTTCGTTAGGAAAAAGAGAAATCAATTATAAATCCATTGGTTTCTCTTTTTGTCCGATCATATTCAATTCGCATTATGGAAGTGATTTTACTTTTCTTTACTACATATAATTAAAGAAAAGGAGTGGGGAAGATAAAACAGTCAAAAAGGACTTTATTTGTACTGTGTATTGTAGGCGTTTTTCTAGTAGTTTACGGATCAGCCATCGTCTTACGACTTCTATTAGGGAATTTTTTATTAGATGGTGGACTAACCAATCTGAATTACTTATTACTTACTCTTTTATGTGTGGTACCATTTCTATTATATTTATTGATCAGCAAGAATTATTGTGAAAAAGTTACGGAAGTAATTTTGATAAGCGGGCTCTTCTTTTTGATTTTTTTTGTTTACTCTAACTTTATGCTTGTGTTTTCTATGACTGAACAATCACAGGCGATTGCAGTCAGATTATTGATGATTTATCCCGCGTTAGCATTAATATTAGTAGTTGTTTTACATTTTACTCAAGGTAGAAATGCAGGAAGTAAGAATTTATTTGAACGTTAATGTGATCTCTTTTTAACTTTGGGAATCTTGTTCACAATTATAGCTTTCTTCGAAATCAGAGCAAGAAACTCTAAACAAAAAGATGATATTTCGTTCGAATACGAACGGAATATCATCTTTTTAAATTCCAATAAACTTACACACTTACGAACGTTTTCCAATGAAGGAAGAAGTTTCTGTTTTATTTACTTTTCACTTTACCTGTCCATTGACGGAAACCGCCTTGCAGGTGAAACAGTTGTTGATAGTCTTTTTTCTTTAAGAATAATGCTCCACGTGCACTTTTTCCGCCATTTTGATCGTACAAATAAACGGGCTTGTCTGAACGGATCTCTTTAAACCGTTGACGGAACTGAGAATAAGGGATATTGCGCGCACCTAAAATATGACCGGCATCATAATCTTTTGCCTCACGTACATCAATCAGTTGTGCTTTCCGATACCCTTCGATAAATTGCTCCTGCGTCAAGTTTGTAACGGCTTTACGCAGACGTAGCATCGTCACAACGAAATAAATGATTACGATGAGAGCGACGGCTCCTAAAAATATATAATTCAAAACAACTTTCCCCTTTCTCTCTACCTTTTCATTATAAAGATTGAACAGCACTTGTTCAATGGGCAAGCTCTTTTTTGATGTCGGTTAAAAAGCCATTATGATCAAAAGTTTGAACTTTTACTGGTTAATCCCTCCTTTTATAATTCGGATTTCGGTCATGTGGTGTTATCGCAGGAAGTAAAAGTGGCAAGATACTTTTTCACTAGAAGAGAGCGGAGTGAGTAAGGTACTTAGTTGTCCTTCGACTTAGCTAGTAAATAACCTAATATATAACCATAAATAATATGCCCAGCCATCCAGTATGAAAAAGAAGGAAAACTCCTGAAGTCTGGTGTTTTGTCTGAAAAGGTTGTTGTAGGAAAAAGGGCGATACCGATAATGAGGCAGACAGTAGTAGCCGTAACTATGATTTGCTTTCGGGAAGATATTTTTAGGTGAACAAACAACAGATACAAACAAATTGCTAAAGCGATTGAGACGAGTAGGTGAAAACCTACTTCAATTAGTTCTGGAAAAGCGAACGTGTTGATATAAGGAATATAATCGACGTTTAATAACAGTGTGTAAACTGTTAAGTGAGTAATTAGTTCAACGCCTTTCAAAAATGTTGCTAAAACTAAACCGGAGAGTAATCCGTATAAAATAGCATTTTTCAATCCTGTCTTTGTTAAAATCATGCCATCATTCCTTTTAAATTTTTCCATGTACACAAACTGTGTTTAGCTTCTTAATTAGTGAGGCAAACTACAATAATGTTGAAAAAAGGGAGTAGATCATTATGAATGCAAAAAAAACAGCGCTGAAAATCCTAAAAGAAAGCTTCGTGGGTACGATGGCGACTATTCAACAGAATAAGCCCCATACAAGATACATGACGTTTTTCAGTGATGAATTTATACTATACACCGCAACATCGAAAAAAACGCAGAAAGTGGATGAACTTGAAAATAATCCATATACGCACATATTAATCGGCTACGATGGAAAAGGTATTGGAGATGACTATCTAGAAATTGAAGGGACTGTCACTATTTCAGACGATGAAAGCTTTAAAGAGAAGGTTTGGAATAAGCATATGGCATCATGGTTTAGTGGTCCAGAAGATCCGAATCTCATCATTTTGAAAGTTTTACCCGATTCAATACGCTTAATGAATAACAATGGTGAAGAACCGCAAATGATTGAATTATGAATAGCGGGTGCCGGCTAAACAAGCCGGTGCCTTATTTTTGATCAATAGGATTGCCAAAAAAATTCTTAGTTGCATAGTCGATTGCACTCGTGCCGATAAGGTGAATATCGGTGCGCTCATTTTTTAGGGCTAATTTTTCGTGTATTTATAATAGATTGGAATCCTTTTTAAAAGAAATAGTTGTTTACGCTCTGACTATTCAAAGGGGAAAAGGTTACGGGATAGGGTTTAAATCTGCAATATGCATATAGAAACTGTATTATGGAAGAAGTGTTACTGTCCGAACAAGCTAAATTACGACTATCTATGCTGTCGGTTGATCCGTATACATATCCTAAATTGAGAAACAAGTTAGACTAGATTGGTCTTCCTCACAGGAGATAGAACTTGTAAAATTGTATGAAACGAAGTGTAAGCCGATTTATGGTATATTACTATATAAAAAGAATGGATGTGAGACAATGTTTTTAGCTTGGAATGAAATTAAAAAGAATAAATTGCGATTTACATTAATCATAGGAATATTAATGCTCGTTTCATATTTAGTATTCTTTCTATCAGGTCTCGCAAATGGCTTGGAAAATATGAATCGAGAATCCGTCGACAAATGGGAAGCGACATCAATCATTTTGACTGAGGAATCAGACAAAAGTATGAATCAATCATCTCTTAAACTGGCTGATGTGGATAATATCGATACAAAGGAAATTGCTGTAATTGGTCAAATAAATGCTATCGCAGGAAATGGAGATCAGAAGAGCAACGTCTCTATTTTTGGGATAAATAAAGATGAATTCATAATGCCAAAGGTTACGGAAGGAGAAGTATTTGCAGGCAGTAACGAAGTGGTCGCGAGTGATGCATTAAAGGAAGAAGGATTTAAAGTAGGCGATGAATTGCAACTATCTTCCTCCGATGAAGTTTTAACAATTGTCGGATTCACAGACAAAGCGCGATTTAATGCAGCTCCAGTACTTTATAGTGACCTTACCACTTTCCAACGGGTCAAGTTTGGAGAAGCGGCTGAGGCGAATAAGGAAAGCATAAATGGAATTGTTGTCCGAACTGGGGATACTTCAGGTCTCATTCGGGATGATTCACTCGAAGCTATTGAGATTGAAACTTTCATACGGAGTTTACCTGGTTATACAGAACAGAATTTGACGTTGAATTTCATGATCTATTTCTTGTTTGTTATTTCGGCGGTCATCGTAGCAATTTTCTTGTACGTATTGACAGTCCAGAAGATAAGTATGTTTGGTGTTATGAAAGCACAAGGCATCTCGAATAGGTATCTGTCTCGCTCAGTCGTTGCACAGACATTCCTATTGTCGGCAATTGGTGTAGCCATAGGTTTTGGATTCGCGTTAATTACGGGAGCATTTTTACCAAGTGCGGTGCCTGTTGCATTTGACCTTGTAAGTATGCTCATCTATGGACTGATTCTGATTGCCGTTGCGATATTGGGCGCATTGTTCTCGGTCCTTACAATTGTGCGAATCGATCCATTGAAAGCGATAGGAGGATAAATGATGGCAGTTTTAGAATTAATTCAAGTGAAAAAAACATTTGGCAGCGGTCATAAACAAGTTGAAGCAATGAAGGCAACTGACTTCATTGCAGAAAGAGGAGAACTTATCGCAATTATCGGTCCTTCAGGTTCGGGCAAAAGCACATTCCTTACGATTGTGGGCGGGCTTCTTACGCCTACTTCAGGAGATGTAATAATTAACGATAAGAATCTTGCGGATTTAAATGAAAAGGAACGGTCAAAAATTCGGCTGAAGGAAATTGGATTCATTTTACAGGCGTCTAATCTTGTCCCATTCCTAACTGTCGCAAATCAATTAAAACTGTTGGATCAAGTGAAAAAAGACAATATGACAAAAAAACAACTCGAAGAACTCTATGAAGACTTGGGAATTGGCGACTTGCGTTCTAAATATCCAGCTGATTTGTCCGGTGGTGAACGTCAGCGAGTGGCAATTGCCAAAGCACTTTATAGTAATCCATCTATTATTTTAGCTGATGAACCAACGGCTTCCCTAGACTCAGATCGTGCCTATGAAGTGATGGAACTGTTGAAAAATGAAACTAAGAATAAGAACACTACGACTATTGTGGTCACGCATGATACCCGTTTAGTTGGCTATTGTGACAAGGTATATAACATGACGGATGGTGTTTTGATCTTAGATGATGAAAATAGATAGCCTAAGTGTTGATGGGAATGTTAAAATGATAGTCGTTGTGAAGGGGGGGAATTCGGATGGGGAAAAAGGTTTGGCACTTCATTAATTCAGGGAAATGCCGCGCTTCGTTCAACATGGCGCTCGACGAAGCATTGCTGGAATGGCATAGTAAAGGGGAAATTGGTCCAGTGCTTCGATTTTATGAATGGGAGCCGGCGACACTGTCGATTGGTTATTTTCAAAGTGTTGAAAAAGAAATAAATTTGGATGAAGTGAAAAAACATGGGCTTGGTTTCGTCAGGCGACCTACTGGAGGAAGAGGCGTTCTCCATGAACATGAACTTACATACAGCGTAATTGTCAGTGAAAGTTATCCGAATATGCCTGAAACGGTTACGGAAGCATACCGTGTTATTTCGGGTGGTGTGCTTGAAGGGTTCCGTAATCTTGGGCTGGATGCAACATTTTCAGTGCCCCAAACGGCGCAACAGAGCGATGATTTAAAAAAACCAAAAAGCGCCGTGTGTTTTGATGCGCCTAGTTGGTATGAACTTGTTGTTGAAGGAAAGAAAGTGGCTGGCAGTGCGCAGACGAGACAGAAAGGTGTCATTTTGCAGCACGGTGCGATACTTCTAAGTCTGGATGTTGATAAGCTCGTTTCCCTTTTTACATTCAAGTCAGAAGTGCAGCGTGAACAAATGCGTACAAGCTTGCCTGAGAAAGCGGTAGCGATCGATAGATTGGTTGACCGTCCAGTGACGGTTAGCGAATGTGCGGACGCGTTTTCAAAAGGATTTGAATTAGCGCTCGATATGGAACTGGAACCTATGGAATTAACAGAGCAACAGCTCCAATATGTCTTCGAAATTGAACGTACTAAATATGCAAATGACGACTGGACATTTAAGAAATAATACCTAATTAAATGAAAAAGCGGAAGTAGCCATAATTGGCAGCTTCCGCTTTTCTTAAGTTACAGGAACAGTTTCTGTTTCTGTTTCAGAATCGCTCTTCGTTACAACTTCCATAGCCACAGCGCCATGCTCTTCAATCTCTAACAATCTTTCGAATGAAGCAATTGCAACTTCTACTTGCTTGTCATCCGGATCTTTTGTCGTCAATAACTGAAGCCACAATCCAGGATAACCTAAATATTTCAGTACTGGAACGTTACGAAGTGAGTTTGTTAATTGTAAAACCTCGAAAGAAATACCAAGCACAACCGGAATAAGAAGAATCCGGTTCACAATGCGTAACCAAAATGGGTCGGTCGGCACGAGGAAGTAGACAAACATCCCAACAATTACAGTGAATAGCATGAAACTACTGCCGCAACGGAAATGAAGTCTTGACTGTGCCTGAACATTTTCGACTGTCATGGGCAATTTGTTTTCATAAGCGTTGATTACTTTATGCTCAGCCCCGTGATATTGGAATACCCGTTTAATAAGGGGAGTCATCGAGATGAGGGAAACATACGTCAGTAACAAAATAAGTTTGAACAAACTTTCAAGTAAAATTTGGGCAGTTTTCCCGGGAGCAACAAACTGCAATGCTTGTGCAAGAAAAACTGGGATAAGTGTGAAAACAAATTTCCCGAAAAGCAGAGATAATACTCCGACCGCAGCGACACCAAGAACCATCGCTAATTTTGAAGTCTCTTCTTCCTTTTCTATTTCTTCTCCCGGCATTACATCGTACCGTTCGCTTGAAAATGTTAAATGCCGCGATCCGACGCCAGCGGATTCGATTAATGCAACTATCCCCCCAACAAATGGGATTTTTTTCAGTTTCATCCGGACACTATTCTTTTCTTTAGGCAGATGGAAGTAATCGATTGTATCGTCCTTCCGTCTAATTGCCGCCACAGTATGATTTTTACCGCCGAACATTACCCCTTCGACAAGTGCTTGTCCCCCGTAAGCGGGAGGTTGTTGTTCTTTTCCCATACATTTACCCACGCTTTCTTTTATATCAACTAAATCCTATAATTCATTATACTAAAAAACAGCCATACACTCCACAATGATGTTTAAAATGTTCTGAACCTCCCGACACTTTGTATAGGAGGGATTTTCATGATTAATAAAACATTAATATGGACCGCGCTAATTGGCGCCATTTTCACTACAATAGCACTAAAATTTTTGCAGTCATTTAATTTTATAAGCTGGTCGCCTGTTGGCTGGGCAAAAAAGTGGCAGTTGTTCGCTTCGGCACATTTCACAATCAAATGGGCTTTGCTTTTTGTAGCGCTAGTATTGTTATATATTATTGTTTATTTTGCGGTTTCATTCACAACGTCAATTCCTCCATCTATTACAGCCTTAATCATCGGAATTATCGTTGTTTTTGCAGTCGAATGGACGATTGGCTCACCGAAAACGCCTTTAGAAGCTATAAAATCCATATCACTCCCATATTTTGCCGTTATGGCAATTGTTTTCAGGTTTATTACTGGAACGGCCGTTTTTATGAAGAAACTTTCGGATGAAAGTGTAAAATGAGTTGCTACAAAAGAACGATATGATAAAATGGGATAGACAACGGTGAGGGGAATGGTGTGGCGATGAAGTTACTAATTCTGAACGGACCCAATCTTAACAGGCTCGGAAAGAGAGAGCCGGGTATTTATGGCGCAGAAACATTGGAAGACGTTGAACGTAAATTAGACAAAGTGGCTTTGTTACATGGTGTTGAACTATCATTCTTCCAATCTAACTGGGAAGGTGCTTTAATCGACCGAATCCATGAAGCAGAAGACGCTGGCTTGGATGGTATTGTCTTCAATCCAGGTGCGTTTACGCATTATAGTATCGCTCTGCGTGATGCTGTCGCGTCTGTTGATGTACCTGTCATCGAAATTCATATTTCGAACATACATAGCCGTGAACCGTTCAGAGAGACATCCGTTATTGCGCCAGTCTGTATCGGCCAGTTAGCTGGATTCGGCACGGACGGATATGAACTCGCCTTCCACGCTTTCCTTCTCCGGGGAAAAGGGGTATGAAACTGTGAAATTGACAAAACTACGTGAGCTGTTAACAGAAAATGGCATTGATGCACTACTCGTTACGAACTCGTACAACCGTCGTTACATGACTGGCTTCACGGGGACAGCAGGACTTGCTCTTATCTCGTCTGACGATGCAGTGTTCATTACAGATTTCCGTTATACTGAACAGGCGGAACGAGAAATCAATGGCTTCCGTATCGTTCAGCATACGACTACCATCATTGAAGAAGTGGCCGAGCAAGCGAAAAACATGAAGCTTCGGACAATCGGTTTCGAAAAAGATGATATGTCATTTGGTCTTTACGAATTATATAATGGAAAAGTCGAAGCGGAGCTAAAACCTGTTTCGGGACTCGTCGAAAAACTGCGGATGGTGAAAACAGAAGATGAGCTAGCTATTTTGAAAAAAGCAGCTAAAATTGCAGATGATGCATTCACGCATATTTGTAAATTTATCAAGCCGGGCGTGACGGAATTAGAAGTCTCAAATGAACTTGAGTTTGCGATGCGTAAACAAGGGGCAACTTCATCTTCCTTCTCAATTATCGTGGCATCTGGTTTACGCGGAGCACTTCCACACGGAGTTGCAACGGACAAAGTAATCGAATCAGGAGATCTTATTACGCTCGATTTCGGCGCATTGTATGAAGGGTATATTTCTGACATTACGCGTACTGTCGCTGTCGGTGAACCTTCTGATAAACTGAAAGAGATTTACGCAGTGACTCTTGCAGCACAAGAACTTGCTTTAAAAGAGATTAAACCGGGAATGACCGGAATAGAAGCGGATGCAATTGCACGCGATTACATCATATCTAAAGGCTACGGTGAAGCATTTGGTCATTCAACGGGACATGGTATCGGTCTTGAAGTGCACGAAGGACCGGCATTATCTTTCCGTTCTGGAACGATACTTGAGCCAAATATGGTTGTCACTGTTGAGCCAGGTATCTATCTGCCTGGAATCGGCGGTGTCCGTATCGAGGACGATATCATTATGACACAAAATGGTAACGAACGTTTAACACATTCAACAAAAGAACTACTTATCTTATAATCTATTATTAATTGGAGGAATCATCTTGATTTCAGTAAACGACTTTAAAACAGGATTAACAATCGAATTTGACGGGGATATTTGGCGCGTAATGGATTTCCAACACGTTAAACCAGGTAAAGGCGCGGCGTTCGTTCGTTCGAAACTGCGTAACTTACGTTCAGGCAACGTCAATGAAAAAACGTTCCGTGCTGGAGAAAAAGTGGCGAAAGCACAAATTGATAACCGCCGCATGCAATATTTGTATGCAAATGGAGACGAGCATGTCTTTATGGATAACGAATCGTACGAACAGATTGAACTTCCAGAGAAGCAGATTGAAGACGAATTGAAGTTCCTAAAAGAAAATATGGAAGTTCATGTTATCTTGTTTAAAGATGAAGTACTTGGTGTTGAACTACCTGTAACAGTTGTCCTTGAAGTTGCAGAAACTGAGCCGGGTATTAAAGGCGATACAGCGAGCGGTGGTTCTAAACCAGCTAAAATGGAAACTGGCGTTGTTGTACAAGTGCCATTCTTCGTTAACATCGGAGATAAACTTATCATCAACACAGTGGAATCTGAATACGTTTCTCGCGCATAAGGAAGAATCGTTCTTTTTGCCAACTTACTTTGTTAAAACTCAAAAAACACCTTGCATTCCAAATCGGGATGCAAGGTGTTTTTTTGCATATGACAGTTCCTCTGCACATAGGATAGTGCAATGGGGGGAATACCGGATGGAACTAAATGATTTGCTACGCGTTGCCGGTATCGGATTAGTCATCGGTTTTCTGCATATCTTTTTCGAACAAACTGGCAGGAAAGAGTTTTCCTTTTTTCTTTTTTTCATCGCTTATATCTATATCACTGCTGAAATGCTCCGCTTCCTGAAGATTTTCTTCACTGAAATCACGGAGTTTTTCCAGTGGTTGTCGATGTCAGTCTGATGTTAACCTTAATTCAGTTAATTGTTGTCTTCCTTATTCTCCTCCTCATTTCATTTACTGTACCTAAATTGCAACCAATTTTGTATGCATCTATTTTTTTCTATTTTCTCTTCCACCTGCTTAATACAATCGTCTTTCCGTTCGGAAAATATTTTGTCGCTTTGTTTGAACCATTACCAGATCCATTTGCAAAATTATTAATCGGCAGTGCCATTCTGTTTTATGTCTCTGAGCTCATCGCAAAACATATCGAAGAGGCAGGATACGGCTCACTTGCCGCAGTAGCTCATTTCGCTGTAAAAATTGTCATACTGACTTTGTGGATGCAGCAGACGTCCGCATTAATCGAAATCCTTTCAAAACTCATTACAAAATGAACAGGCGGGGCATCCATGATTTCTTTTTTAGAATCGATACTCGGAACCGTATTGTCAAGCTTTGTCATTATCATCATTGCAACTTTTATGGCATTGTTGGTAGATTTTTTGTTCCCATCGTTTGCAAAATGGACGAGGATGATTTTGATATTTATTGTTGTAACGGTTGTATTGCAACCCGCATTTGATCATCTAACTCTCATTCGTGATATTGCAAACTCGATATCGATGATGTTCATTTCTATTTATCCGATATTGACTGCCAGCATGGTTGCTGCGGGTGGAGCATTCAGTATGCTGAACTTTCAGCCTGCAATGCTGTTATTTGCAAATGGTGCAATTGTCCTCACGGAGAAAGTACTGATACCACTTTTAACAGCTGCACTTATCTTAGATCTTGTATCTAGGATACTACCGGCCGTTCCGTTTACTAAAATGGCAGATTTAATTCGGACGACCCTTCTGGGAACGGTTTCGGCCGTCGTTGCAGCTTACTCCATTTTTATAACCGTGGGAGGCACGATGACTTGGGCGCTCACTGGGCTAGCGAGCGAACCTATTAAAGAGCTGATACGTCAAAACGTCCCTCTTATTGGTTCATTTATGACCGAAAGCATGGGAACGATGGGTCGATATTCGTCGGGGGCGAGTGTTTTCGCTGGAGGTTGGCTTATATCGGCAATTTGGACTGTTGCACTCATTCCGTCGTTTAAAACACTCCTTACCGCGTTTTTCTACAGATGGACCGCAGCACTCATTGAACCATTTGCGAATGAAGATATAACTGGAATTTTGGACGATATTGGTAGAACGTTATTTGTGTTATGTGCTGTTTCTTTTTTAATAGCTTTTGCGTTTATCTATACTGCACTTTTTTCAATAATCCTTGTGAAGTTGATTACTACGATGAAATGAGGCGTGGAATGGAGTCTTTTTTAATAGGTGTTCTTCTTATCACCCTTTTGGCTTCAACAATTCTGTTGTTATTTCCAAATGAAACAGAAGAAAATTTCCTGCCAATTGTTAAACTTGCTATGGGCATTTGGATGATTCAATCATTCTTCAAGATTTTTGGTCATAGCCTTCTATGAAACTGCATAAAATGATTCATTGATGACAGGTCGTACAAGCGGCACAATGAGTGGAAATGGTGATAATATGCACAAACCAACAAGGAAAACCCATACGATCCTCCTCGGGACGATTGTTCTCCTGGTCATCATTTTCATCAATTCTAGTCTTGGAGTCATCGGGGGGGAGAAGGGAAAGAAGGAGGAGAGCGGGGAATTTGCAGCACTACAAGAGTCGCTGATGAAAATTGAAGGGATCGGGGAAATTTCGTTATATTTCCATTATGAAAATAGGGAGTCTACTAATCAGCTAACCGATTACTTTTCAACGTCCACTGCATCGGCTAAAAAGGGAAGTGAGCTACAAGGCGTTCTTGTCGTTGCGGAAGGTGCGGAAGACTTCAAAATTCAAAACGAACTATCGAAGATCCTGTCAACCGTCCTCCAGCTGCCCGAACATCGAATTGTCATCGCTAAAATGAATAATAGGGGGAACACTAATGAGAACGAATAAAAGAACAGTATGGTTTTTAACATTGCTCAGTCTAGTTGCAGTCATTTCCATCTATTACATCAAGGAAAAATCACCAATGCCGTTCGATGGGATCAACATTTTCAAAGACTCAGAAAGCGCTGTACAACTGGTCGAAAACTCGAATGATGCAGAAAAAACACAACCAGTCTTCGCAGAAGCAGTTGTGTTCGAAGAAATGCGAATGCAGATCCGTGATGAACGAAGCAAAATTGGGGAGCAATTGTTGTCTAAAATATTAACGTCTGATACAGCCGAAGAAAAAAACAAGGTGTACGAAGAGATGGGTCAGCTGACTAAACGCGAATCGGCTGAGGCGCTAATGGAATTACAAATTAAAGCAATGGGATATCCTGAAGCATTTGTCTACAATGAAGACGGTGCAGTGAAAATTACTGTCCTTTCCAACGAAGGCCATTCATCTAAAATGGCGGAAGAGATTACTCATTACGTCATGACGAGCTGGAAAGACGCAAAAGCAGTGAATATTACTTTTACTGGTGACATGGAATGAATATGGAAAATGAAGGCCCTAAATAGGGTCTTTTTTTTATTATAGAGGAGATAATAAAATCTCGTACTGTGGAGAAGTTGTAACGTAGAGATTTTACGTCTAGACTCCAGCGCCTATCCCTTGGCCCACACGACGTGGGTCATGCAGCTATTGCAACAGGATGTCGCGGAATTAAACTGCCTTCCTCTGTCACTTTAGGCCTTTGCCTACTGGCCTTCCGGGTGAGACTGAACTGCATCCCTCCTACATATCGGGGCTAAACATACGCCTATGCTTTTGTTCTTTAACAGCAAACTTTAATGTAAATAACCATTATCTATTTCAATATGGGACGAAAACAGCTAAAATAGTTAAAGAACATAATTATAATGGAGTCAGGAGAATCGATCATGCTAAAAATTCAAGAAATCCGTGAAATTATTAAACTAATTGATCAATCTTCAATTGAAAAATTCACTTATGAATCAGATGGTGCAAAACTCGTATTAAAAAAAGGTAGTGCGGCACAAGCTGCAGTAGCTACAACAGTTGTCGAACAAGAACAATCTGTTCAACAGGGAGTTTCTGCTGAGCAAGTTCAGAGAACAGAAGAAGTAATTGCTCCTCAACAGGTAACACCAGTTGTACCCGTTGTTGAAGTACAAGTGGAAGACCCATCGCTGCACAAAATTACATCACCGATGGTTGGAACATTCTATTCAGCATCGTCCCCTGATGTACCAGCTTATGTACAAAAAGGTGATAGCGTGAAATCGGAAGCTATCGTGTGCATCGTAGAAGCAATGAAGCTATTCAATGAAATTGAAGCGGAAGTTTCAGGGGAAATCGTTGAGATTCTCGTAAAAGACGGTCAGCTCGTTGAATACGGACAACCTCTCTTCCTTGTAAGAGCTAATTAAGGAGGAATGAAAAATGAAGAAGGTTTTAATAGCTAATCGCGGTGAAATTGCCGTACGTATTATCAGGGCTTGTAAAGAACTTGGTATGAAAACAGTCGCGGTTTATTCAGAAGCTGATCAGGAAGCTCTTCATGTCGAATTAGCAGATGAAGCTTATTGCGTCGGTCCAAAATTATCTAAAGACAGCTACCTAAATTTTTCAAATATCATCAGTGTTGCAAAACTAACTGGTTGCGATGGAATTCATCCGGGATATGGTTTCCTGGCGGAAAATGCGAGTTTCGCCGAACTATGTGAAGAGGTTAACATTGAATTTATTGGACCTACTTCGGACAATATTTCACGGATGGGTACGAAAGACGTAGCACGTGAAACAATGCGAGAAGCAGGTGTGCCAATTGTTCCAGGTTCTACTGGAATCGTTGCTGATGAACAAGATGGTCTCCGAATCGCTGAAGAAATCGGTTTTCCAGTTATCATCAAAGCTACAGCAGGCGGCGGCGGTAAAGGAATTCGTGTTGCAAGGGACGCTGAAGAATTAATCAATGGAATCAAAATCACTCAAAAAGAGGCTGCTGCTGCTTTCGGCAATCCTGGAGTCTACATTGAGAAGTTTATTGAAGTGTTCCGCCATATCGAAGTTCAAATACTTGCTGATAAATATGGTAATACAATTCATTTAGGAGAACGTGATTGTTCGATTCAGCGCAGAATGCAAAAGCTTGTTGAAGAAGGGCCATCACCAGCTCTGACACCTGAACTGAGATTAGCAGTAGGTGACGCGGCGGTCAAAGCGGCAGAAGCTGTCAATTACGAGGGTGCTGGAACAGTTGAATTCATTTTCGATCATATCAATCAAAAATTCTACTTCATGGAAATGAATACGCGAATCCAAGTAGAACACACGATTACAGAGATGATTACAGGAATTGATTTGGTTCAACAGCAACTGAAAATTGCGTCAGGTGAAAAACTTGCCTATCGCCAAGAAGATATTAAAATCAATGGTTGGTCAATCGAATGCCGCATCAACGCAGAAAATCCGTCGAAAAACTTTATGCCTTCACCGGGGAAAGTAACTATGTACATGCCTCCAGGCGGCTTTGGTGTTCGGGTAGATTCTGCCATGTATACTGGCTATTCAATCCCGCCGTTTTACGATTCGATGGTTGCGAAACTAATTGTTCATGCAGATACAAGGGAAGAAGCGGTAGCTAGGATGAAACGTGCACTTGATGAATTTATCATTGAGGGTGTCGAAACAACTATCCCGTTCCACTTGAAGCTTATGGATAATGAAGTCTTCAAATCAGGAGATTTCGATACGAAATTTCTTGAAAGATACACGATTATGAACTGAAAGGGAGGGGACTTGGAATGACTGATAAAACAATTCCAACATTCGTCGGGATGGCTCCGGCGGGGGATGGTGAGCTCGGACGTGTCCAGCTTGCTCCCGAAGTTCTTGAAGTGATTATCGGAATTGCGACGACGGAAGTAAAAGGCGTCGCGAATACAAGAGGAAACTTTGCCACTGGAGTTGCGGAAAAGTTCGGTAAAGTGAACCATGGGAAAGGGGTCAAAACGGAATGGTCTGAAGAGGGTCTGACGATTGACGTATATTGCGTTGTCGAATACGGCTATTCTGTACCTGCCATTGCCGTGGATATCCAAAAGCAAATTCGTCATGCAATTTTCCACATGACTTCCCTTGAAACGAAAGAAGTCAATGTCCATATTACAGGGATCCAGTTTGAGGCTGGAGCGGAAACGGAATGATCTGAAAAGCATCGTCCAGCCGGATGATGCTTTTCAACTTGTCTTACTGTATCCGGCAACCTGTTTATGCTATGATAATGCCCTAGAGATATGGTAGTGGAGGAGAATAAGAAGATGAAACGAAGAGAAGCACGTGAAAAAGCAGTACAAACCCTTTTTCAACTTGATAATACAGAATTGAGTGTAGATGAAGCAATTAACTACATTGTTGAAGAACCAGCAAATCGTTTTTATGAACAGCTTGTACGGGGAACTGTGCAAAATAAAGAAGCAATAGATGAGGTCCTCACAGGAAAACTGGAACACTGGTCATTGGACCGACTTCCGAAAATTGAGCGGACTGTTTTGAGAATCGCAGTTTATGAATTGCTGTTCAATGAGGAAGTACCACATAGAGTGGTCTTGAATGAGGCAATCGAGCTATGTAAAATATTCGGCGATGAAAAATCAGGCCGTTTTGTGAACGGTGTACTATCCAAGTTTGAAGAAAAATAATTGAAACCATTTGGAGGTATCATGATGACTGGAAAACTGATTGATGGAAAAGTAATCGGGCAAGAGATCAGAGACGAAATCAAGGAAAGAGTAACTGCTTTGAAAGAGCACGGTTGTCAGCCGGGGCTTGCGGTCGTTCTGGTTGGTGAGAATCAGGCTTCCCGTACATATGTTAGGAACAAGCAGAAATCAAGTTCGGAAGTGGGCATGAAATCGGAACTGATTGAACTTCCAGTCACAGTATCCGAAAAGGAGTTACTCGATCATGTCACACGGCTGAATAATGATGATTCAATTCATGGTATTCTGGTTCAGCTTCCGTTACCCGACCATATTGACGAAAACCTAGTCATCAGTGCAATTGACCCGACAAAAGATGTAGATGGATTCCATCCTGAAAATGTTGGGAAAATGATTATTGGTCAAAAAGCATTTCTATCATGCACGCCATACGGTATCATCAAACTCCTCGAACGAACAGATACTGAAATCAGCGGTAAGCATGCTGTTATCGTTGGACGCAGTAACATTGTCGGAAAACCGATGGGTCAATTGCTTTTACAGCGCGATGCGACAGTCACATACTGTCATTCTAAAACCAAGGATTTAGCTTCATTTACGAAACAGGCTGATATTCTCATTGTCGCAATAGGCAAGACAAAGTTCATCACAGATGAGCACATTAAAGAAGGCGCTGTCGTTATAGATGTTGGTATGAACCGCGATGAAAATGGTAAATTATGCGGAGACGTCGATTTCGAATCGGCAAAAACGAAAGCTTCAGCTATTACACCGGTTCCAGGTGGGGTAGGTCCGATGACAATTACGATGTTACTGAAAAACACACTTCATAGTGCAGAACAGGCTTCTGCAGAGGGAAGATGTTCACAACAACTATAAAAAACCGGACGGACGCTGTTTTTCATTGAAAAGACAGCGTTTCTATACGTCAAGAAACGGGAGGCGGGACTGTTGGCCGGACACCCACACTTGTCTGTACAAGCATTAACGAAATACATTAAACGGAAGTTCGATGCAGATCCCCATTTACGTAATGTATTTGTTAAAGGGGAACTGTCGAACGTTAAAAGTCATCCGAGCGGACATATATACTTCACCTTGAAAGATGAAAAAAGTAGGATCCAGTCAGCGATGTTCCGTTCTAGCGCATCAAGTCTTAAATTCAAGCCTGAAAATGGCATGAACGTACTGATTACAGGCGATGTAACAGTTTTTGAAACGAGCGGAAACTATCAATTATATGTCCAATCAATGCAACCTGATGGTATCGGTGCGCTTTATCTCGCGTTTGAACAATTGAAAGAGAGTCTGGGGAAAGAAGGATTGTTCGATGCGCGTTGGAAAAGACCGCTACCTTTGTTTCCAACTAAAATCGGTGTAGTTACGGCGCAATCAGGTGCCGCAATTCAAGATATCTGTTCAACAATTGAAAGACGTTATCCACTTGCAGAAATCATTTTGTTTCCTGCGATTGTTCAGGGACCGCAAGCCGCACCTTCCATTGTCAAATCAATTGAACAGGCAGATACATATGGTTCCATCGATGTTCTCATCGTTGGACGCGGCGGGGGTTCTATAGAAGACCTGTGGGCGTTCAATGAAGAGTCGGTAGCACGAGCAATCTTTTCTTGCCGACTTCCGGTTATCAGCGCTGTCGGGCATGAAACCGACACGACAATTGCCGATTTTGTCTCGGACAGAAGGGCACCTACTCCGACAGCTGCAGCTGAAATGGCCGTTCCTGCACGTGACGAGTTGTTTGAAAGGCTATTGGACCGGAAACGTGCTATTTATAATTCACTTTCCAATCAGATAAAAAATGAACGCAAACATCTTATAAGCTTACAAACATCCTATCCACTTCAATTTCCCGAGCGTCTTTATCGTCCGTTCACTGATAGATTGATTGGACTTGAGGGCAGACTCTTACGAAGCGGACAAGATATTACAGGCCACCGGCTATCCCAATACCAAAGGTTAAATAGTATGCTGTCCACTTTCTCACCTGAACAGCGAATCAAAGAAGGTCACAGGAATACAGTGGCACTCACGGAACGTTTGACTAGGGGAGTTCATCAAGACGTTCGCATACAAAGTGATCGTTTCCATGCATCTGTTCGTATGCTAAAGGCACTTAACCCACTTACTATTATGGAGCGCGGCTATTCGATTGTTTATCAGAACAACGAAGTTGCTAATTCTACCAAATCGCTTGAGGTTGGTGGAAACATTCAAATACGCTTGCAAGATGGAACCGTAGAAGCGATGGTCCAAAAGATTACATTGCATGAAGGGGAGGAAATTTAATTGGGAAAAGAGCCAATCCGCTTTGAAGAAGCGATGCTTAACTTAGAGGAAGTTGTCCAAAAGCTTGAAACAGGGGACGTACCACTTGAGGATGCAATTACACTTTACAAAAAAGGGATGGAACTATCCGCTTATTGCCACGGGAAATTACAGGATGCTGAAAAACAACTCATTTCCATTATCGACAAAGATGGCAATAAGGCAGAATTCGATCCTGCGAAAGGTTCTGAGTCGAATGCATAATGAATTACAACAATTTATCACAAAAAAATTACCTATTATCGATGCCAAATTGAATAGCTTGCTTGCGGCTACGAATGTATCTGAAACATTGAAATCCTCGATGGCCTATTCAATCAATGCCGGTGGAAAAAGGATCCGACCTCTCCTCGTTCTAGCCACGCTCGAAGATCTTGGCGTGGAATCTAAAGATGCTTTGACGGTAGCTTGTGCTGCTGAATTGCTGCACACGTATTCCCTCATTCACGATGATTTGCCATGTATGGATGATGATAATTTTAGGCGCGGTAAACCGACGAACCATATCGTGTATGGGGAAGGGGTTGCTGTACTTGCAGGAGATGCTCTACAGACGCTGGCATTTGGAAGTTTAACTCACTTATCAGATACATCCGCACAAGACACTATTCGAATCATCCGTTTACTATCGGACGCTTCTGGAGCGACAGGAATGGTCGGCGGACAAATGCTTGATATTGAAGGCGAGACAAAAAGCGTGTCTTTATCGGAGCTTGAAACAATACATGTAAATAAAACAGGGGCTTTATTGTCATTTTGTATTGGTGCTGGTGCCATATTAGCCGCTTTAGATGAAGAAAAGTCTGCAAAGTTGAAAGACTTTGCTTACCATATTGGACTCGCATTTCAAATACAGGACGATATTTTAGATATTACGTCTACGACTGAAGAACTTGGAAAGACTGCAGGAAGCGATGCGTTAAGTGAGAAGTCCACGTACCCATCACTGCTTGGTCTAGAGGGTGCAATGGCACGTCTGGCAGAACATCACCAATCCGCAAGAGAATCTCTTGCTTTTTTGGAAGCGGAGCATCCGCTTCTAGGGTTATTCGCGGATTATATCGTCGAACGAGAGTCGTAAAGCGAACTAAATTGTTGTGCTGATCGTCCTTATTGATATAATGTATGCAGTTCAGAATTATCCGTGGCAATTAATATGTGAAGGTGTGTGATAATGATGGAACTCACAGAAATTACTAATCCATCTTTTATTAAAAAACTCAATAGGGATCAGATGGTGGAATTAGCAGAAGAAATTCGGAAATTTCTTATTGGAAAGTTATCAGTTACTGGTGGTCATATAGGGCCTAATCTTGGAGTAGTTGAATTGACAATTGCTTTGCATCGTCATTTTGATAGTCCTGATGATAAAATCATTTGGGATGTCGGCCACCAGGCATATGTCCATAAAATTTTAACAGGTCGTGCTGGTGATTTCGATACGCTTAGGCAATTCAAAGGCTTATGCGGATTCCCCAAAATGATTGAAAGCGATCATGACGTCTGGGAAACAGGTCACAGTTCTACCTCTCTTTCTGCGGCTATGGGAATGGCGGCTGCACGAGATGTCAAGGGAGATTCGAACTATGTAATACCGGTCATCGGAGACGGTGCGCTAACAGGTGGTATGGCACTTGAAGCACTTAATCATATCGGTCATGCAAAAACCAACATGATTGTCATTTTGAATGACAATGAGATGTCAATTGCTCCAAATGTCGGTGCGCTTCATGCAGTCCTTGGAAAGTTAAGAACTGCCGGTAAATATAATAGTGCAAAAGATGAACTTGAATATATATTGAAAAAAATTCCGGCGGTTGGCGGTAAACTTGCTGCTGCTGCGGAGCGTGTGAAAGATAGTTTGAAATATCTTCTCGTTTCGGGTGTCTTTTTCGAAGAACTTGGCTTCACATACCTTGGACCAATCGACGGGCATGATTTCAATGATCTTGAACGCAATATTCAATACGCCAAGAAAATGGATGGACCTGTCTTGCTTCATGTTATTACGAAAAAAGGCAAGGGATATAGCCCGGCCGAAGACGATAAAATCGGTACATGGCATGGCACAGGACCTTATAAAATCGAGACAGGTGATTTCGTCAAATCTTCTTCAGTGGCACCTTCATGGAGTGGACTTGTTGCAGGTACGGTTCAAAAGCTTGCTCGAGTTGATAGACGTATCGTCGCAATAACGCCGGCAATGCCTGTCGGTTCGAAATTAGAATCATTTGCAGCGGAATTCCCGGATCGATTCTTTGATGTCGGTATTGCTGAACAGCATGCAACGACGATGGCAGCAGGTCTTGCGACGCAAGGGATGAAACCGTTCTTAGCAATTTATTCGACATTTATGCAACGAGCTTACGATCAGATGCTTCATGATATCTCTAGACAAAACCTAAACGTCTTTATCGGTATTGACCGTGCTGGGCTGGTTGGCGCAGATGGTGAAACGCATCAGGGCGTCTTCGATATTGCATTCTTAAGGCACATGCCAAATCTGGTTATTATGATGCCGAAAGATGAAAACGAAGGTCAGCATATGGTGAAAACGGCTATTGATTATGATGAAGGACCTATAGTAATGCGTTATCCAAGAGGAAATGGACTCGGGGTAACTATGGATGAAACATTACGTCCAATCCCGATTGGCTCATGGGAAGTACTACGTGAAGGCCATGATGGCGTCATCTTGACATTTGGAACAACAATTCCGATGGCATTGGAAGCCGCCAACATATTATTTGCTAAAGGGATTCATGTAAAAGTCATAAATGCAAGATTCATCAAGCCACTTGATACGGCAATGTTAGATACAATTTTCGCAACAGGAATGCCGATTATAACAGTTGAAGAGGCGGTTCTTGCTGGCGGTTTCGGCAGTGCTGTACTTGAATATGCACATGATACACTTCAGAACGTTGCCCCAATTAGACGGATGGGCATTCCAGATCAGTTCATTGAACATGGGAATGTTGACGAACTACTTGCAGAAATCGGTATGACTGCAGGTCATCTAGTTGAGAATATGGAATCATTTATTAAAATGCAAGCAGTGGAAAGGGAACAAGTATGACAAATCGTATACCGAAAGAGCGGGTAGATGTCCTCCTGGTCGCGCGTGGTCTCTTTGAAACAAGGGAACAAGCAAAGCGCTCCATTATGGCGGGCATCATCTTTACCGCTGAAACAAGGCTCGATAAACCAGGCGAAAAAATTTTTGCGGATGCACCTCTTGTAGTCAAAGGTTCGAAACTGAAGTATGTCAGTCGGGGTGGCCTGAAGCTCGAAAAAGCGCTTGAGCAGTTTGATGCTGACGTTAACGGCAAAATTGTGCTGGATATCGGGTCGTCAACGGGCGGTTTCACAGATTGTGCCCTTCAAAATGGTGCGTCACATTGCTACGCGCTTGATGTTGGGTACAATCAGCTGGCATGGAAAATACGTCAGGATCCGCGCGTAACTGTAATGGAAAGAACAAACTTTAGACACGCTACACCAGAACTTTTCACCGAGGGCATACCTCAATTTGCAACAATAGACGTATCCTTCATCTCATTGACGCTTATCCTACCTGCTTTAAAACGCATTCTTGCAGACGGTGGCGACGTCATGGTCCTTGTAAAGCCTCAATTTGAGGCTGGAAAAGGAAAAGTAGGGAAAAAAGGTGTTGTCCGGGAAAAATCCATTCATCTTGAAGTTTTAAGAAAAATCGCTGATGCATCTATACAAGAAGGTTTCAGTCTTCGCGGAATTTCATATTCTCCTGTCACTGGCGGGGAAGGGAATATTGAGTTTCTATTCCACCTGACTTCGGAAGATCATGCTTTGACATCATTTGACGATGTTTCATTCGACAATCTTGTCGAAGAAGCGTACAAGGAACTGCAATAGCACGCATTAATTTGCGTGCTATTCTTGTTGGATGAAATAATGGGTGGTACAGTATGAAGTAAGATATTATTATGGTATGGGAGTGATTAGTATGAATAAAGGGCATAGGCAAATTCGTATTCGTGATATTATCTCGAATTTTGAAATAGAAACACAAGATCAGCTCGTAGATAGCCTAAAAGCAGCGGGAGTGGACGTGACACAAGCGACCGTTTCACGTGATATAAAAGAAATGCATCTTATTAAGGTCCCTTTGTCTGATGGTAGCTATAAATACAGTCTGCCACCCGTACATAAGTACAATACAGAACAAAAACTTCACCGAATGCTAACTGATGCCTTTGTCAGTATTGATGCAGCAGGTCATTTTATTGTTTTGAAAACGCTTCCTGGCAATGCGCAAGCTGTCGGTTCTTTAATGGATCATCTCGGATGGGATGAAATTCTTGGAACGATTTGTGGCGATGATACGAGTTTGATTATTTGTCGTGATGAATCACTGACAGGAGTAGTGAAAGAAAAACTGTTGGCGATGCTCTGAAAGAGGTGAAAGCAATTGTTACGTGAAATCTCCATAAAAAACTTTGCAATCATTGAAAACCTTGAAATAACATTTGATGAAGGCCTAACCGTATTAACTGGAGAAACAGGCGCGGGAAAATCTATTATTATCGATGCTGTCCAACTACTTGCGGGTGGAAGAGGATCACAGGAATTTATCCGTCATGGAGCAACAAAAGCCGAACTGGAAGGGCTTTTCACTATTGAAGAAGAATCGCATCCTATTATTGCACAATTAGCTGAATTTGGTATTGATGCACAGGATGGCGTCGTTATATTGCGGCGCGATTTGAATTCAAATGGGAAAACGGTTTGCCGTGTCAATGGAAAGCTTGTGACGATCGCAATTTTGAGAGAAATTGGTTCACAGTTGATTGACATACATGGTCAACACGAAAATCAGGAATTAATGCATGAAAGAAGTCATATTCATTTACTCGATCATTTTGCGGGTGAAAAACTAGAGCATGCCTATGAAAACTATTTCGAGCTGTATGAAAGCTATCGAAAACTGAAACGGAAGCTTGAGAAGGCAGACGATAATGAGCAACAAGTGGCACAACGTATCGATTTGTATTCATTCCAGCTAAAAGAGATTAATGCAGCTGGACTCGTTATTGGTGAAGAGGACCAACTCGAAGCAGAAAAACAAAAGCTTCAAAACTTCAATCGTTTATTTGAGCGATTGAATACCGCATATGTGTCGATCAGTGGAGATACACATGCGCTTGACTGGGTCGGTTCTGCGATGAGTGATATGGAGGATGCCGCGTCGGTCGATAAGAGCTTGAAACTGCATGCTGAAACGATTGCAACAAGTTTCTATGCCTTACAAGATACTGCACACGAGCTCAAAAGTATACTTGATGATATGGAATTTGATCCTGCAAGACTCGAAGTAGTTGAAGAGCGCCTAGCACTCCACATCTCCTTGAAAAGGAAGTATGGCAAAACGATTGAAGACATTCTTTTGTATCGTGATAAAATCACAGAGGAACTTGAAAACTTAGTAAGTAGGGATGAACGTCTTTTTGCCGAGCAGGAAAAACTTGCGCAACTTCTCCAAGATCTTGAAATCGAAGCAGAAGAGTTATCAATTATCCGCCAAAATTCGTCTATTCAATTAGAAAATGCAATTATGGAACAACTGGAGCAACTTCATATGGGAAAAGCTTCTTTTAAAGTGGAAATTACTCGAAAAGCAGCAGGTACTTTCGATTCAAATGGATATGACGATGTGAACTTCTTGATCTCGACAAACGTTGGGGAACCGTTGAAACCACTTGTAAAAGTAGCGTCGGGCGGTGAAATTTCCCGTATAATGTTAGCGATAAAGACAATATTCTCTAAACATCAAGGAGTTACTTCACTTATTTTTGACGAAGTGGATACGGGTGTAAGCGGAAGAGTTGCACAAGCAATTGCGGAAAAAATAGCAATAATTGCAACAGATTCTCAGGTGCTTTGTATTTCTCATTTACCGCAAGTCGCCGCAATGGCGGATCACCATTACCTCATTAAAAAAAATGTAATAAGTGATAGGACGATGACGGAAATTCATGATGTCATCGAATCAGACAGGACTGAAGAATTGTCCAGGATGTTGTCTGGAGCTGAAACTACGCCATTAACATTAAAGCATGCGGAAGAGTTGTTGAAATTGGCCGCAGAACGTAAGAAATCGTTTAGATAATCACTTAACGTGCATACTACATTATGCACGTTTTTTTATTTTTTTACTCATCGGTTACAAAATGCAATGAAATTAATGTACGTTCCACTTTTGCTTTATTTACCCTTTCATAACATTCCCCTGAACGGACATACCAACAGTATCTTATTAAGGGAGGTGAAATATGGGATGGAGTAGACAGTTTAAGTTGGCCGTTTCGTTTTCTGTGCTTTTACTTGTCATGCCATTCACTACAAATGCAGCATTTGCTAAAGATGGAACGCTGATACCGATGGGACAATCGATTGGTATTAAAATGGATTTGTCGGGAGTCTACATCACAAATGATGTCATGATCAGTAAAGATAACTGGTTGAAGGCAGGTGATCTAATCGGACAATTAGACGATGTAGCAGTCAGTACCCTTCATGAGTACGAAAAAGTATCATCCTCAATGCGAGACAAAAAAGAAATCGTATTGCACGTCATCAGAAACGAGGAAAGCAGTCAAATCCTAGCAGATGGCGAAGCGATGAAACGTCTCCTTCCATTCCTGAAAGATCGAACAGAAGGGACAGGTACCTTGACGTATGTCGATCCGGACAAAGGGACATACGGAGCGCTCGGTCATCAGATCATCGACAGTGCACTGAAATCACCACCTTCGTTTAAAACAGGAGCGATTTATCTTTCAGAAATCGATCAAATTAAAAAAAGCGTGCCCGGAATTCCAGGTTATAAAATTTCAACGATTGTCGATGATGATGATTTTTTAGGGACGATTCGAATAAACGGTCTTTATGGCATCTTCGGGTCGTGGAACAGCGACTATAAGGAAGTGTTAACCGAACCTTTAACGATTATGCAGCCAGCAGAAGTAAAAGAAGGCGCTGCTGAAATTTACACAACGATTAAAGGGACAAAAGTTGAATCCTTTTCAATTCGAATTATAGAAGTAGAACAAGACCAGTTCCATTTCGTGTTAACAGATCCCGAATTGCTCAAAGCAACCGGAGGAATTTTACAAGGGATGAGTGGAAGTCCCGTTATCCAAAACGGGCAATTTGCAGGCGCGGTAACGCATATGTTTGTCGATGATCCTAAAAAAGGTGCAGCCCTATTTTTGGAGAAAATGCGTAGCGGGGAAAATTAATAAAAGGGCCAACTCGTATAATGAGTTGGCCCTTTTGTCCTGTCGTGTTAAGCTTAGCGAGAACGATTCGACAAACGTTGAGAAAAGAAAAGAATTAGTCGAAGTTTAGGGAAACCATATGTCAGAAGTTTCATTTTTGCTAAATAAAAGAGGGTTACTCCACTATTCGTCGAAATTTCCCTTGTGTAGTTAAGAGAATGTTGCTAATGTTTAGGGAAAGAAGTCGTCATAAACGTACAAGGGGGAAATGGGAATGGATAAACTGAAAGTCGCGATTGCTGACGATAACAAGGAACTAGTGAGGACTATGATGACATATTTTGAAAGACATCCTGAAATCGAAGTCATTTGGACGGCGCATAACGGAAAAGTATGTCTGTCGATGTTGGAAGAAAAAAAGCCAGATGTCTTATTACTTGATATCATCATGCCACATCTTGATGGAATTGCGGTTTTGGAAACGTTGAGTGGAAATGCACAAACTGCCGATGTTCATATAATTATGTTGACGGCATTTGGGCAGGAAGATGTTATGACACAAGCGGCGAGTCTAGGAGCTTCCTATTTCATGCTTAAACCGTTTGAATTCGACCGACTTGCAAACCAGATATTCCAAGTAGCAGGAACAAGAAAACCAATAGTTCCGATAGCCCAAGCTAGCGGAGAGTATGCGCCAGGAACAGTAAGCCAAAAAGTGCTAGATACTACAATTACAGCAATTATTAAAGAGATTGGTGTACCCGCTCATATTAAAGGCTATGCGTTCATTCGTGAAGCGATTCAAATGGTTTATACGGACGTCGATTTGCTTGGTTCAGTGACGAAAGTACTTTATCCGGAGATCGCAAAAAAATACAATACGACAGCATCCCGTGTAGAGCGTGCAATTCGCCACGCAATCGAAGTCGCATGGAACCGTGGAAATTACGATGTCATTTCCAAAATGTTTGGCTACACTGTGCACCATTTGAAAAGCAAACCCACGAATTCTGAATTCATCGCGATGATCGCAGATAAAATCCGTCTTGAGCATATGGCGAGCTAATCGTTGCTATGAAAGCGTTTTATGTTATTTGAAACAGTGAATTGGCACTTTTATTATTATTAAACCGGTCATCATTCCTATGAAATTTACGTAATCTTTGCAACAAATTACCGAACCGTACGTGCCCGTAGTGTAGCACATATTTCTGCGGAATCGAAAATTGACCTATCGGCGTAAATGCGGACAGGTCGATTTTTACGTTTACAGGCATTACGACGCTGTTCTGACGACTCTAATCGATTTTAGATACTTGTGGTTGATAGGTATCCTGAACTGCCGTGACATCGAGTCATCTGGCTCCAGGATTCTTAAAAGGAGGAAAAGGTAAACGATCCAGTAAAGGGCGAAAACTTCTAACCGAGATGATTTTTCGTGAATTAGTGGAAGCAGTCGGAAAGAGGTTTGTGTTCCAAGTGTAAGAGATTGGCAAAAAAAACGTATTCTGGCGTGCTAGAACTTGGACAAAGTAACAGGTCCTTTGTACGGGGACATATCAATAGTGAGGATATAACAGTTCAATTATAAGGCAGCTTAAAAGAATAATCGGATATAGTGATGTTATAGATTACAAAAATGTTATATAAAGATATATTAAGAAGTAATCACCAAGGCTTGCTAGTTATTTGTGACAAAGACTCTCATTATAACTTAGAGCAAGTTGAACAAATAAAAAAAGAAAACCACTTTTTACATTGAGCTAATTCTAGGGGCAAACCATTCCTTAGAAAAAGTAGAAATTGACACATTGACCTCAATTTCTACTTTAACGAAAGTGATAGAAAAAATGAAACTCATAATATAAGTACATTTGGGCTAACTAAATGTTTAAAAATAAGAATTGAATCTCTGTTTTTATATGGACTGAAAAAATAGTGAAAAAACAACCTATTTACTTTGGTACTAAATTATAAACAGAGAAGAGCCATAGGAGAAGATATAACAACTCATGAGAAATTATCCCATAGGTGGGTTCCTATTTGCTTAATCGAGTGATAAACTAAGGTTGAAAATGACGATGCACCTGCATTCATAAATTAATATATCGTTGTCAGTGAGAGCATGAAAAGCCTATCAATTCCAACTTGAGCATATGGCTAGCTGATTGAAAAACACCTAGTTATGGTAATAGCTACGCCTACTCTCCGAATCTATTTTCGTGTGGTAGGCTTTTTTAAACTAGAGATTAATTAATCTGACAAATAGGTTGAGGATGTTATACAATGGATAAGAGGGAAAGGATGAAGCGGCAGTGTTAGTTCAAAATGAGTTTTTCGATCTTTTAGTACAAGAGGAAAAAGTGATCTTGCGCACTAAGAAGAATGGTTTTCCACTTAAATCATTCGATTCAATTACGCGTGAACATCCACGATTAAAAATCAGTTCATTCCCGATATTAAGGAAAGCGCTTACTGAACTAGAGGCAGAACATATAATAGGCAATTGGATTCCAACTATAGAAATAGCTATTGCTGCTGATCAAATGATTGCTCAACTTTACATAAACGTGTCAACCAAGGAATTTGAAGAAAATAGACAATCAATCCTAAATCAGGCTGATAAAGTGCTTGATGATGCCGGAGTAATTTACGGCAGAACAACTTTGCAAGATGAGCCGTTTAAACCGGGTGAATCGATTATCGCAGCTGTAGGGAGAAAGCCACAAAAAGGTAAAGATGCAGTCGTATCATATATAGAAATACCTGAAAGAAGGCCGATGATCCGTGAAGACGGTTCTGCTGATTATTTTGAAATGAATTTCGTTACGCCTATCAACCAAGGTGATTGGCTTGGCGAGAAAACATCGGCACAAGAGGGCATTGATGGTAAGGATGTTTTAGGTAACGATCTTCCTGCACGGCGAGGGGATGATGTGAAACTTTACTTTGACAGGAAATCAGTGACTGATGAACAAGAAGCGGACAAAGTAGTTCTGAGGGCGTCACACGGTGGGGCTTTGGAAAGCATTGACGGTATCATTAGTGTAGGGAAGCAGTTAATTGTCAGCGGGGATGTAGGACCTGAAACTGGCTCGATTAAATTTGACGGATCAGTTGTTGTATTAGGAACAGTCATTGCAGGATTTTCAGTAAATGCGACTGGAGATATTTCTGTAGAAGGTAATGAAGGTATCATAAATGCGAAGGAGATACAGTCATCTGAGGGAGACATCTACATAAAAGGTGGGATTTTCGGCGGTGGATTGACGATTGTCGAAGCGCGAGGTAATATTTTTGTTAAACACGCGAACAATTGCAAACTGTATGGAAAAGAAGTACATGTCGGTTTATATTTACTCGGCGCAGAAGTTATCGCAGAATCTGTATTTATTGATAAAAACAAAGGTAAAATTATTGGTGGGAAAATTGAGGCACTTTATAAAATTGAATGTGCATTTGCGGGTAACAGTCATGAACGGAAGACAATCCTTAGTGCAAAAGGGATTGACAAGGAAGTAATGTATATGGAAATTCAAGAAATGGCTAAAAGTTTGAAAGAACGCCAAGGAATCATCGAAAAGCTTGAGCAACACGCTCTCCCATTTAGGAATAGTGGAAGTCTTCTGAAGGGGCCACAGGCAGAAGCCTTTGAAAAAATGTTGGAAACGATTGAATCGAATAGAGATGCCATAGTTGAACTAGATAAAGAAATTCAACTTGGGTTGCGTAAAATTAAGCAAGCAGTTCCCGCTCAAATTGAAGTGACAAGAGAAGCTTATCCAGGTACAATCATTCAAATTGGATTGAAATCGTCTACGCTTCATGTAGGTGCAAAAGGCATTTTTGAAATCGTAGATGGCGTCCTAAATGTCTAATCCTACAGTTTTTGCACATCGAGGCGCTTCTGGCATCTGCTTTGAAAATACAATGAAAGCATTTGAGAAGGCTGTCGATCAAGGTGCTGGCGGCATCGAGCTAGATGTCCAATTGACAGAAGATGGAGTGCCGTTTGTCATCCACGATCCAGGATTATCTAGGCTTGCTGGCATTCGGAAAATGATTTCATCCATGACAAGTACAGAGCTCATGAGAATTCGAGTTGGAAGAAGATATAGACGTTTATTCTGTGGTCATAGCATTCCGACATTGATAGAAGCGGTGTCATTTTGCGAAATGCATGATTTAGCACTTAATGTTGAATTGAAAGAAACGGTTTCGGATCGCCCTGAATTGATCAAAATGATTGTTGATATTGTTTCTGTTATGGGCAATGTTCATATTTCCTCATTTGATTATCGCTTACTTGAAGTGGTCAAAGAGGAAAGCGAACGAATGGAAACAGCCTTTCTTATTGGAAAGAAAAGCGTAGATTGGACTAATCTTAAACAGTATTCAAGTGCAGATGGATTCCATTTTCACAAACGGTTGTTGAAAGAGCCCTTTTTGACCAATCTCCTTCAAACCGGGAAAAAGATTCGGGTTTATGGAATGACTGGAACAGAACCAATCACTCTTAATCCGCCTCCTTATATAGATGGCTGGATAACGGATTATCCAAATCGATTCAATAAATAAGCAAAAGGACCAAGACTGTTCAGTCTTGGTCCTTTTGCAATTCGCTCAAATAGATTGTAGACGATTGCTCTTAGTTACGATATACACTGTTACTTTTGTTTAAACCGTTCTTGCACGCGTCCTTTTCGTCGATCGCGACGTAATAAAAAGCCCGCAAAAAACCATAGACCTCCCGCGAACAATAATAAGCCTACAACGAATTGAAGCCAAATGAACGGAAATGGGTTAAATAATACGCCAAATATCGAATCTCGCATTAATTTTATACCTCCGGCCGCAAAAAGTCCGGGGATTAGCAAGACCATAAATGCTGCTAGACGTGCCATATACGACAACTCCTTACCGAATCTAATTTTACCTACTCTAATTTGATTGTCAAGAACAGCGCTTTCATGTATGATGAAATTGTAATTGCAAAAGATTGCATGGTTCAAAAAAGGAGAATGAACATCCTTGCAAAACGTTCTCATTGTCGGGGCGGGGACAGGCGGATCGATAATACTGGACCTTCTCCAAAATTTAGAATTCATGAATGTAAACGCAATCATTGATACTGATGAACATGCACCGGGAATAATACGTGCAAAAAAACAGGGCATCGCATATGGGATGGATTGGACAAGTTACCTGACCGACGATTTGCATATTATTTTCGATGTGACCGGTGACAAGTCTGTATTCGCTGAGCTATTAAAAGCGAGGCCTGCCCATACCGTACTTATACCTGGTTCTGTCGCAAATCTCCTTGTAAGGCTGCTTGAGGAGAACGATACATACATTAAGCGCATTCATATAGAAATGCATAAGCAGCGAATGATCTTTGATTCAATTGAAGAGGGCATGGTTGGAATCGACGAAGAAGGAACTGTTGATTTCTTCAATAAAAGTGCCTCTAAGATGATTGGTTTCCCAATTGAAGAGGCTTTTGGTCGGATGATTACGGATGTAATTCCGACGACAGAGCTTCCAAGGGTATTCGATTCAGGCGTGGCGGAATTGAATGAGGAACAGATTCTTGGAAATGGCTTGAAAATAGTTACTTCTCGTTATCCACTCTTTGATTCCGCCGGGAAAAAAGTCGGTGCATTCGCGGTGTTTAAAGATATTACGGAGGTAGTTGCCCTAGCGGAGGAAATCACAGATTTGAAAAAAGTGAAGACTATGTTGGAAGCAATCATACATTCGAGTGACGATGCCATCTCGGTCGTTGACGATAAGGGGAATGGTATCCTTGTCAATCCAGCCTATACACGGATTACTGGCCTTACTGAAGACGAAATAATAGGTAAGCCCGCGAACGCGGACATCAACGAAGGTGAAAGTATTCATATGAGAGTACTTAAGTCGAGAAAGCCGGTTCGTGGCGTCAATATGCGTATAGGTGAAAATAACAGGGAAGTAATTGTCAATGTTGCACCAATCATTGTCGATCATCAAGTGAAGGGTAGTGTTGGTGTCATTCATGACATCACTGAAATGCGCAACTTGATGAAAGAACTTGACCAGGCACGGACAATTATTAGGAAACTTGAATCAACCTATACATTCGATGATATCTTCGGCGGTTCGTCTGATATTGAAATTTCAATCGAGCAGGCCAAGTTAGCTGCCAAATCTGACATTCCAGTCCTTCTTCGAGGAGAAGCGGGAACTGGGAAAGAATTGTTTGCGCATGCCATTCACAGTGGCTCCGAACGACGGTTTAATAAGTTTATCCGTGTGAATTGTTCGGCAATGCAATCATCTAAATTGGAAGCGGAGCTATTCGGACAAGAATCTGAGGTTTCTCAAAGTGGGAATGGTAGCACACAAGGCCTTTTTCAAGAGTCTGCACAGGGAACGTTATTCCTTGACGAAGTGGCTGACTTGCCGCTTGTGGTTCAGGCGAGGCTGCTTAACTATTTAAAAAGCGGAACAATCTTCAAAAATGGGGGGACCTATCCCGTTCATTTGTCCGTTCGTGTCATTGCAGCGTCTACGAAAAACTTAGAAAAGGCGATGCATGAAGGAACGTTTATTGAAGAACTTTATTATGTGTTAAACCGACTCTCAATCCAAATTGCGCCGCTACGATCTCGGAAAAAAGATATTCCATCCATTATTGGGCACCTACTAGTAAGGTTAAATCAGGAATTCGGGATGAATATTGAGAAAATTACCGATGAAGCGCAAGAGCGTCTTAAGCAATATGACTGGCCAGGAAATGTACGTGAACTTGAAAATATACTTAGCCGCGCTATGATTTATATGGAGTCGGGAGATGCCGTTATCGAATTGATAGATGTGGTTAAATCCCTATCATCTAGGGAAAACACGGAAGAGGAACAGATTCTTCCTGAAAAAAGCACACTTACTTCGATTATGGATGAATACGAAAAAACCATTCTTGAAACGGCTCTCCGTGAAAATACTGGTAACAAATCATTAACTGCCAATAGGCTTGGTATTTCACTGCGATCACTTTATTATAAACTTGAGAAATTCAGCCTCATTTAATCGTCATGTAGTCAAAGGGGGAGAGACAATGGTTACACTTGACTCACTCATCAGTCTGGCCGCATCGAAGAACGGTCCGGTTGTTGCTGTCGCATCTGCAGCAGATCGAGAAGTGCTCGAAGCGGTTAGTATTGCTAGTGAAAAAGGCATTGCTTCATTCATGCTTTTCGCTGATGAAAGTTGTATCAGCGAGATGATTCAAACAAATTTCCCTTGGTTACTAGATAATGAAAAAATTAGTATCCATCATGCTGAAGACGATAGCTACGCAGCTGCACTCTCAGTGAAAGCGGTTTCAAGTGGACAAGCACATGTCCTGATGAAAGGGAACTTAGCAACATCTACCATCCTTAAGGCAGTGTTGAATGGCGACTATGGTTTACGCACAGGGAAAATACTGTCGCATGTCGCAGCGTTCGAAGTTGCCGGTTATAACCGTTTACTTTTCGTGACGGACGCGGCAATGAACATCGCACCTGACCTAGAAGCAAAAGCACAAATCATTCGTAATGCAGTTGCTACTGCGCATGCGTGTGGTGTGCTTGAACCAATCGTCGCTCCCTTGGCTGCTGTCGAAACGGTGAATCCGGCAATGACACCAACGACAGATGCCGCGTCGCTAGTAGTAATGAATCGACGTGGTCAAATCACTGGTTGCATTGTTGACGGTCCACTTGCCCTTGATAATGCAGTATCAGAGAAGGCTGCTGCGCAAAAAGGAATTACAGGGGAAACAGCTGGTAAAGCCGATATTCTTGTCGTTCCGAATATCGAAGCAGGCAATATTCTCTACAAATCACTTATGTACTTCGCCAACGCGAAAGTCGGTGCGATTATCCAAGGCGCCAAAGCACCAATCGTCCTTACATCAAGGGCGGACAGTGCCGAAAGTAAACTTTACTCACTAGCACTAGCAATTCTTTCGATAAAGTAAAAAACAAAAGCGTAAGCGCCTGTTCAGAGGCGACAGGCATAAGACAGGCTGGCGAAGCGGCGTTCTTTGCCGCACAGCTTGACCAACTTATGACCCGAGTCACTAGGCGCTGGAGTCTAGACGTGAACACTCTATTGAATAAATTATCCACAGTACGAGATTTTTAGTTTCTTAAAAATAAAAATGAACGATACCCTTAGGAGGAATTTACAATGGAAATTTTCAAATATATGGAACATCAGGATTATGAACAACTTGTTATTTGTCAGGATAAAGCTTCAGGACTAAAAGCGATCATCGCTATTCATGATACGACACTCGGCCCGGCGCTTGGTGGAACACGTATGTGGACGTATGCAAGTGAAGAAGAAGCAATTGAAGACGCACTTCGCCTTGCGCGCGGTATGACTTACAAAAACGCAGCTGCTGGATTGAATCTTGGTGGCGGAAAAACAGTTATTATAGGAAATCCAAAAACAGACAAAAACGATGAAATGTTCCGTGCTTTCGGTCGTTATATTGAAGGTTTGAACGGTCGATATATTACTGCAGAAGATGTAGGAACAACTGAAGCGGATATGGATTTAATTAATCTTGAAACAGATTATGTTACAGGTACTTCTGCTGGAGCGGGTTCATCTGGTAATCCTTCGCCTGTTACTGCTTATGGTATTTATTACGGTATGAAGGCAGCAGCAAAAGAAGCATTTGGAGACGACTCGCTAGCGGGCAAAACAGTAGCGGTACAAGGTGTCGGAAACGTTGCTTATGCACTTTGTGAGTATTTGCACGAAGAAGGTGCAAAACTAATCATCACGGATATCAACGAAGAAGCAGTTCAGCGTGCAGTTGATGCATTCGGTGCAACAGCAGTCGGCATCAATGAAATTTACTCTCAAGAAGCAGATATCTTCGCACCATGTGCACTAGGTGCAATCATAAACGATGAGACGATTCCGCAATTGAAAGCAAAAGTTATTGCAGGATCTGCTAACAATCAATTGAAAGAAACGCGTCACGGCGATTTAATCCATGAAATGGGTATTGTTTACGCACCTGACTACGTTATCAACTCGGGCGGCGTTATCAACGTTGCAGATGAGCTTGATGGTTATAACCGTGAACGTGCACTTAAACGCGTAGAAGGAATCTATGACGTAATCGGGAAAATTTTCGCAATCTCAAAACGTGATAATATTCCAACGTATGTTGCAGCTGACCGCATGGCGGAAGAGCGTATTGCACGTGTTGCCAATACTAGAAGCACATTCCTACAAAACGAAAAAAGCGTACTTTCAAGACGCTAATAAAGAAAAGCGAAAGCGACCTGTTTAGACGCGACAGGCATAAGCTAGACCGGCGAAACGACGTTCTTTGTCGTGCACAGGAGGGATGCAATTCAATCCCTCCCAGATATCTTATGACCCGAGCGTCTGGTCGCAGTAGCTAGACATAAAGAAAAGAAGAGGCTGCATTGATATGGAAGGAGGACCTATTGTGCATGAGAATCACCATAGGATCCTAGTTATTAACCCAGGATCTACATCAACAAAAATAGGTGTCTTTGAAGGCGAAAGTCAACTGATGGAAAGTACGTTGAGGCATAGTTCAGAAGAAATTGCACAGTACCCTTCCATCATCGATCAATACAGTTTTCGTAAAGAGGCAATCCTTGAGTCACTTGAAAAAGAAGGCATTAACATCACTACACTAGCTGCCATTTGCGGTCGGGGCGGGCTTCTCCGTCCGATCGAAGGTGGTACTTACCCTGTTAACGAAGCGATGATACAAGACTTGAAAACAGGTTATTCAGGTCAACATGCATCGAACCTCGGGGGCATAATTGCGCATGAAATCGCAACCAGCCTAAACCTTCCCGCTTTCATCGTCGACCCCGTCGTCGTCGATGAACTTGCACCAATCGCGCGAATTTCTGGATTTTCGGCCATTAATCGAAAATCCATATTCCATGCGCTGAACCAAAAAGCGGTTGCAAGACGCTACGCAAAACAAGTCGGTAAAAAATACGACACACTCCGGTTGATTATCACCCATATGGGCGGGGGTATAACTGTCGGTGTACATGAATTCGGCAAAGTAATTGATGTAAACAATGGACTTCACGGAGATGGACCATTCAGCCCTGAACGTGCGGGAACCGTACCTGCGGGGGATCTCATCGAACTATGTTTTTCTGGAGAGTACTTCCGTCACGAAGTAATGAAAAAACTTGTTGGTCAAGGTGGTCTCGTTGGCTATCTCGGAACGAACGATGCTGTTCGCGTTGAACAACGAATTGAAGATGGTGATGAAAAAGCAAAACTAGTTTACGAGGCAATGGCCTACCAAGTTGCTAAGGAAATTGGTAGTGCGGCTGCTGTCCTTCACGGCCAAGTGGATGCGATTATCCTTACGGGTGGCCTTGCTTACGGCAAAGGATTTGTGAAGGATATTACATCCAGAATCGACTGGATAGCGGATATAGTTGTGTATGCTGGAGAAGATGAACTACAAGCACTTGCAGAAGGCGCACTCCGCGTTCTAACTGGTGAAGAAATAGCTAAAATCTACCCGTCTTGACGGGTCGTTGTGAGGGAGGCCATCTATAATGGCGAGGGAATATGATGTAGTTATTTTAGGAGGCGGAACGGGTGGCTATGTCGCTGCGATTCGCGCCGCTCAATTGGGACTGAAAACAGCACTTGTTGAAAAAGGGAAACTAGGCGGCACATGCTTGCACAAAGGGTGTATCCCGAGTAAAGCATTGTTAAAAAGTGCTGAAGTATTCGATATGGCAAAAAATCAGGCTGCAGAGTTTGGGGTAAATACAAAAGACGTATCACTGGATTTCAGTCGTGTACAAGCACGAAAAGACGGTATCGTTAAACAGCTACATGCTGGCGTGACTGCCCTAATGAAAAAAGGGAAAATCGACGTATTTGATGGACTTGGCAGAATGCTTGGACCATCAATCTTTTCGCCAATGCCGGGTACTATTTCGGTTGAAATGAACAATGGTGACGAAAACGAAATGCTCATCTTGAAAAACCTGATTATCGCAACAGGATCTAGACCACGTACATTACCCGGTTTGGAAATTGATGAAAATCAAGTCATGTCTTCTGATGGGGCGCTTTCTATGGAAGCACTTCCTAAGTCGATTATCATCGTTGGTGGTGGAGTCATCGGTATAGAATGGGCTTCTATGCTCAATGATTTCGGTGTCGAAGTCACTGTTCTCGAATATGCAGATCGAATTATTCCGACTGAAGACGATGACATCTCGAAAGAAATGAAAAAGCTATTGACGAAAAAAGGAATCACTTTTGTGACAAGTGCGAAAGTTCTCCCAGAAACCCTCGTTAAAAAAGAAGGAACTGTCACAATTTCTGCGGAAATGAATGGCGAAACGACGGCGTTCACAGCTGAAAAAATGCTTGTTTCTGTCGGTCGTCAAGCAAATGTCGAAGGAATTGGTCTGGACAATACGGAAATTGAAATCATCAATGGTTATATTAAAACAAGACCAACATTTCAAACAAAAGAACATCATATTTATGCAATTGGTGATGTTATTGGCGGGCTGCAACTAGCGCATGTTGCTTCTCACGAAGGAATTGCGGCTGTTGAACATATTGCAGGTCTAAAAAATGAAGCGATTGATTATACAAAAATATCGCGTTGCATTTATTCTAGTCCCGAAGCGTCAAGCGTCGGCATAACAGAGAAGCAAGCGAAAGAACAGGGCTTTGATGTCAAAGTCGGGAAATTCCCGTTTATGGCCATCGGAAAAGCACTTGTCAATGGAAATTCGGATGGTTTTGTAAAAATCATTGCCGATAAAAAGACAGACGATATTCTAGGTGTTCATATGATAGGTGCACACGTGACTGATTTGATATCCGAAGCAGGACTCGCGATGGTGCTCGATGCGACGCCGTGGGAAGTGGCAAGCACGATTCATCCACATCCATCGCTTTCTGAAGTAATGGGCGAAGCCGCTTTAGCCGTAGATGGCAAAGCAATTCATATGTAAAAAAGAGTCTCAATTAGTCTAAGACACAAGACTGCGAACCATAGAAGGGGGATTTTAGAAATGGCAAAAACGCGTCATGAAGAACTAGGTTTAACAAATGAAGATGCACTGCAAATTTTTGAAACGATGTTAATGGCTCGTCGTATTGATGAACGTATGTGGCTCCTTAACCGTGCCGGAAAGATTCCATTCGTTATTTCATGTCAGGGGCAGGAAGCAGCACAAGTTGGAGCAGCTTTCGCTCTTGATAAAGATAAAGACTGGATTGCACCATACTATCGGGATATGGGCGTTGTTCTACATTTTGGAATGACTCCGCAAGATTTGATGCTGTCCGCATTCGCAAAAGCAGAAGATCCGAACTCAGGTGGTCGTCAAATGCCTGGTCACTTCGGTCAGCGCAAAAATCGTATTTTGACAGGATCATCTCCTGTTACGACGCAACTACCGCACGCAGTTGGGGTAGCTCTTGCGGCGAAGATGAAGAAGGAAGATTTCATTACTTTCGTTACACTTGGGGAAGGTTCATCTAACCAAGGAGATTTCCACGAAGGCATGAACTTTGCAGGTGTCCATAAATTACCGACTGTTATCATGGTTGAAAATAATAAATATGCAATTTCAGTTCCTGTTGAAAAACAACTTGGCTGTGTTAATGTTTCCGACCGTGCAATCGGTTACGGAATGCCGGGTGTTACAGTTGATGGAACAGACCCACTTGAAGTATACAAAGTGGTCAAAGAAGCAGCAGATCGTGCACGACGTGGAGAAGGTCCAAGTCTTGTAGAGACAATCTGTTACCGATTGACGGCTCACTCTTCAGATGATGATCAACGCCAATACCGTGATGCAGAAGAGCTTGAAAATGAAAAGAAACTTGACCCGATTCCAATGTTCGCAGCTTATTTGAAAGAAGTAGGCGCACTAACTGATGAACTTGAAAAAGAAATGGAAGAACGCATCATGAAAGAAGTGAACGAAGCGACCGATTATGCGGAAAGCGCTGCGTACGCTGAACCTGAATCTGCGATGCTCCATGTGTATGCTGAAGATGGGGGGAACGAATAATGGCTGTTATGTCTTATATCGATGCAATCACACTTGCAATGAAAGAAGAAATGGAACGAGACGACCGCGTTTTCGTTCTCGGAGAAGACGTTGGACGTAAAGGTGGAGTCTTTAAGGCTACGGCAGGTCTTTACGATCAATTCGGAGAATACCGCGCACTTGATACACCGCTTGCGGAATCTGCAATTGCAGGTGTCGGAATTGGTGCAGCAATGTACGGGTTACGTCCGATTGCTGAAATGCAGTTTGCTGATTTCATCATGCCGGCTGTGAACCAAATTGTTTCGGAAGCAGCAAAAATTCGTTACCGTTCGAATAACGACTGGTCTTGTCCAATTGTTATTCGTGCACCATTCGGAGGCGGTATCCACGGGGCGCTGTATCACTCGCAATCTGTCGAGTCGATGTTCGCAAGCACACCGGGATTAAAAATCGTTATACCGTCAACGCCATATGATGCAAAAGGGCTTCTTAAAGCGGCAATCCGCGATGAAGATCCAGTATTATTCTTTGAACATAAACGCGCTTATCGTTTAATTAAAGGCGAAGTGCCTTTAGATGACTACGTATTGCCAATTGGCAAAGCAGATGTTAAACGTGAGGGCGATGATATTACAATCATCACTTACGGACTATGTGTCCATTTTGCATTACAAGCCGCTGAACGTCTTGCAGAAGATGGAATTTCTACTCATATCCTTGACCTTCGGACTGTCTATCCACTTGACCAAGAAGCAATCATTGAAGCAGCTTCGAAAACAGGGAAAGTCCTCTTAGTTACTGAAGATAATAAAGAAGGAAGCATTATGGGAGAAGTTGCAGCAATAATTGCTGAAAACTGCCTGTTTGAACTTGATGCGCCAATTAAACGTCTTGCTGGACCAGATATTCCAGCGATGCCATATGCACCGACAATGGAGAAATTCTTCATGGTCAATCCAGACAAAGTAGAGAAGGCAGCGCGTGAACTCGCAGAATTTTAATCGGGAAGGAGGTCAATCAATTGGCTATTGAAAATATTTTAATGCCACAACTCGGTGAAAGTGTGACAGAAGGCACAATCGAGAAATGGCTTGTCAAACCGGGCGATACAGTTAACAAATATGATTCACTTGCAGAAGTTAATACAGACAAAGTAACAGCAGAAGTACCTTCTTCATTTACAGGTGTCATCAAGGAATTGATCGCACAGGAGGGAGAGACGCTTGCAGTTGGAGCCCTTGTTTGTACGATTGAAACTGAAGGTGGAGGAGTTGCGGAAGTCGCAGTAGAAGCGGTACCAGCTAAGGCAGAACCTGCAAACGAAATGCCTGCTGCAGGTTCTCAAAAACCGGCTTCATCTTTGAATCGTGAAAAAGGAACGGCAGCAGGACGCTATTCTCCTGCAGTACTTCGTCTATCACAGGATAACGGCATTGATTTGTCACTTGTGGAAGGTTCAGGGAAAGAAGGACGCATCACGCGTAAAGATTTGCTTGCTATAATCGAGAGTGGCAACATTCCTACAGCAGCAGCAGTAACTACTGAAGCGCCTGTTGTAGAAACGGCAGCTCCAACGTCGGTTACACAGACGGCACCTGCACCGAAAGCAGCGGAGCCAGCCAATGTACCTGTTGCAGTAGGCGATATCGAAATCCCTGTTACAGGCGTGCGTCGTGCCATTGCTAGCAATATGCTGCGCTCAAAACACGAAGCGCCACACGCATGGATGATGATTGAAGTCGATGTTACGAGTCTTGTTCAATACCGCGATTCCTTGAAAAATGATTTCAAAAAGAAGGAAGGCTTCAACCTGACATACTTCGCATTCTTCGTGAAAGCAGTATCTCAAGCATTGAAAGAATTCCCTATGATGAACTCAATGTGGGCCGGCGACAAAATCATTCAGAAAAAAGATATCAATATTTCCATCGCAGTGGCGACGGAAGATTCCCTTTACGTTCCAGTCATCAATAATGCTGATGAAAAAACAATCAAAGGCATTGGGCGTGATATTCAGGAGCTTGCAGGTAAAGTGCGTTCAGGTAAACTGAAATCATCCGAAATGCAAGGTGGTACATTCACAGTGAATAATACCGGCTCATTCGGTTCTGTTCAGTCAATGGGTATCATCAACCACCCGCAAGCAGCAATACTACAAGTCGAATCAATCGTTAAACGTCCTGTTGTGATGGACGGCGGCATGATCGGTGTGCGTGATATGGTGAACTTATGTCTATCACTCGATCACCGCGTTCTTGACGGTCTTGTTTGCGGACAATTCCTCGCAAGAGTGAAAGCGATACTCGAAAACGTAACTGCAGAAAATACATCCATTTACTGATCAAAATTGTAAACCCCAGTGCCGTAAAATATAGCGCTGGGGTTTATTTTATCTTTCAACAAAAGCGTTACTCGGGTAAACTAGTAATAGATTGATTATTTTGAGGAGGGAAGCGCAAAATATGACCATACATAACATGCAAACAACAACATTCGATAAAGCGGGATTTGAACAATGGAAAGAAGTCGCTGTCCAGTCATTGAAAGGAAAGCCTTTCGATTCGCTTATCACGAAAACGATTGAAGGGATTGACCTTCAGCCATTATATACGCAGGAAAGTCTTGCGAAACGTGCACAGCTAATTCGTGCGGCAAAAAAAGAGACAGGCTGGATTGTTGCACAGCAACCATATGCTACGGATGGACAACAGTTCGTCGCTGACCTGAAAAGTTCGATTGAACGTGGCAATGAAGCGATTGTTTGCGATGGGGCAAAAACACTTCACTGGGAAGAGTCTTCTCTCGCTGAAATCGCCCAACTTATGAAGCAATATCCGATTTTCATTACAAATATGAAGCATGATAACTCATTTCTGAAAGCGTTTTCCCTTGTCCCAGAAATGGATCGTTCCTCCGTTAACGGGGCAATTTCGGTCTCTGGTTGGACTCTTCCAGCAGGATACACAAACGTCCGGACAGCTAGCGCGGATATGTGGGTTGCACATCACAAAGGCGCGGATGCAGTGAATGAACTTGCATTAGTCCTCGCATATGCAGCGGATCAAGCTTCAAAAGTGGACAATTTTAGTGATTTTGCCGATGACTTTTTTGTTCGATTTGCAGTTGATACGCATTTCTTTATGGAAATTTCAAAGTTCCGTGCGTTTCGTGTTCTTTGGCAAGCATTCAGTTCTGCGTATGGGGTAGCTGAAGCTCCATATGTACCAATCATTGCAATAACATCGTTGCGTTCTTACTCAAAACTAGATCCGTATGTCAACGTCTTGCGTGCAGGCAATGAAACATTCGCCGCAGTTCTTGGCGGCGCTGACGTTATTACAGTTCACCCACACAATATTATTACTGGACCGACAAGCAGTTCTGTACGTATGGCACGAAATATCCAACTTGTTATTAAAGAAGAAACTCATTCCGATAAAGTAATTGATCCTGCAGGCGGTTCTTATTTCATGGAAACCTTGACGTCTGAACTTGTTGATAAATCATGGACACTCTTTTTGGAAATACAGTCTACAGGCGGCTATGATGCATTCATTGCCAGTGACAAGTTCGGGAAATTACTTGAGCAACGTAGGGGCGATGTTTCGAAAGGGAAACAGTCGTTGATTGGTACAAATGTTTACGCTGAATTGACGGATACGAACTTTACTGATTGGGATGGCATTCAATTTGAAGGACGTCTTGCAGAACCTTTCGAAAAACTAGCTGCACTGCAAACAGATAGTGCGACGCGAATTGCATTGTTGACGTTCGGCGAGTTAAAAGATTTCAAACCACGTGCAGATTTTGTCGGCGGCTTTTTAGCGACAGGTGGTATGCGCGCTGAATGGGGTCCAACATTCGATAATGCACAACAAGCTGTTACATGGCTTGCGGATGACAAGCCGGATTATGCAATTGTTTGTGCAGCATCCAGCCTAACTGAAACGATAATGGAACAATTGCTGGCAGGACGCCCAGAAGGACTTGTCTTGGATGTGGCAGGAAAGTACGATTCTGCACTGTCAGAAACATGGCTTAATGCCGGTCTAAATGGCTTCATCTATGCGGGTCAAGATAAAGTAGGAAAACTAATAGCTATCAACGACAAATTGGAAGGGGCTGCGTCTGATGAACAAGCCTGATTTCAACAAAGTAGACTTGCGGCAGATTGCTAGCAGTTCGGCAAAAACAGTAACCCAGTCAGGGCAACTTTTTAGAACAAATGAAGGTATCGATGTTAAAACGCTCTATACCGGTAAAGACACGGAGAACCTATCCCATTTGACTGATTTACCTGGCATCGCACCAAATACTAGGGGTCCCTATCCGACAATGTTCGTTTCTAGACCGTGGACAGTCCGTCAATACGCCGGATTCTCAACTGCTGAGGAAAGCAATGCCTTTTACCGCCGAAATTTGGCAATGGGGCAAAAAGGATTATCTGTCGCATTCGACCTTGCGACTCACCGCGGCTATGACTCTGATCATCCACGTGTGACTGGGGATGTCGGAAAAGCAGGCGTTGCTATTGATTCGGTAGAGGATATGAAAATCCTATTTGATGGTATTCCGCTCGATCAGATGTCAGTATCTATGACAATGAACGGCGCGGTATTGCCAATTATGGCGTTTTACATCGTTGCGGCTGAAGAACAGGGAGTGTCACCTGAAAAACTTGCTGGTACCATCCAAAATGATATATTGAAGGAGTATATGGTGAGAAATACGTATATTTTCCCGCCAGAAATGTCGATGAAAATCATTGCGGATATTTTTGATTACACATCCACTAAAATGCCGAAATTTAACTCGATTTCAATTTCTGGCTATCATATGCAAGAAGCGGGCGCAACGGCGGATATCGAGCTTGCCTATACACTTGCGGATGGTCTTGAATATGTCAGGACAGGTTTGAAAGCAGGCATTGATATCGATTCATTCGCACCTAGACTATCGTTTTTCTGGGCGGTAGGCATGAATTACTTCATGGAAGTTGCCAAAATGCGCGCGGCACGGAAAATGTGGGCGCAAATGATGCAGACGTTTGAACCGAAAAATCCAAAGTCACTTGCGCTACGTACACATTCACAAACGTCAGGCTGGAGTTTGACGGAACAAGATCCGTTCAACAATATAACGCGAACATTAATAGAAGCAAATGCTGCAGCGATGGGGCATACACAGTCACTCCATACCAATGCGCTTGACGAAGCAATTGCATTGCCGACAGATTTCTCAGCACGGATTGCTCGGAATACGCAATTGTTCCTGCAAGAAGAGACGATGATGACCAAAGTGATTGATCCATGGGGCGGCTCATACTATGTTGAAAAATTGACAGATGAGTTGATGGATAAAGCTTGGGAATTAATCACAGAAATCGAGGAACTCGGCGGAATGGCGAAAGCGATTGAAACCGGCCTTCCCAAAATGAAAATCGAAGAAGCGGCCGCAAAACGTCAGGCTCAAATCGACTCCCGTGCAGAATCAATTATCGGTGTAAATAAATACCGTTTAGATACTGAAGATCCAATCGATATTTTGGACATTGACAATACGCTAGTACGCCAGAAACAAATCGATCGTATCAATCAGATGAAAGCAGACAGAGACGAAGCGAAAGTAACGACTATCCTAGCCGAGTTGACTGAAATTGCACGTAGTGGCGACGGTAATCTTTTAGCATGTGCCGTTAATGCAGCACGTGCACGCGCAACCATCGGTGAAATATCAGATGCGATTGAAAGTGTATCAGGTAGACATAAGGCGGTGATTCGTTCGGTGAGTGGCGTTTACAGTTCGAATTTCTCGAACACAGAAGAAATTGACGAAGTAAAAATGATGGCAGAAGATTTCCTTGGAAATGAAGGGCGTCGTCCACGTATCCTTATCGCAAAAATGGGACAAGACGGTCATGACCGCGGTGCAAAAGTAATCGCTTCCTCATTTGCAGATCTTGGTTTTGATGTAGACATTGGGCCATTATTTCAAACGCCAGAAGAAACGGCACTACAAGCCGCTGAAAATGATGTCCACGTCATCGGTGTAAGTTCACTTGCTGCGGGTCATAAAACGCTTGTTCCGACACTACGTGAAGAGCTTGCCAAAATTGGTCGAGAAGATATTCTTATTGTCGTCGGTGGGGTTATACCTGCGCAAGATTATGCATTCCTACGTGAAAATGGTGCTGCGGCAATTTTCGGTCCAGGAACCGTCATTCCGGTTGCAGCGCAAAAAGTCATTGAAGAAATCTATCGTAGGCTTGGCTATGAGGAAGTGGCGGATTGAAAGACAACAACCGTTTAACTGATGACAGTGCATTGAATGTGATGGGTGGGATTACTTCCTCACATGATGGCATGGCAGCAACGGCGCGGAAACGTTTTGTGAAAAAGGGCCGCGAAATCCCGGTTGAAGAGTTGTCGGAAAAGATATCAAATGGCTCCCGGCTTCATCTTGCAAAAGGGATTACGCTTCTCGAAAGTATTATTCTAGATGATAAAGTTGCCGGGCAGCAGCTGTTGCTCAATTTGCTTCCTAAAACGGGCAATAGCATCCGGATTGGCATCACCGGAGTTCCAGGTGCAGGGAAAAGCACATTTATTGAAGCATTCGGCTTAATGCTAGCTAATGCAGGCCACAAAGTTGCCGTGCTTGCTATAGATCCAAGCTCAACTGTAACAGGCGGTAGTATCCTTGGTGATAAAACGCGGATGGAAGAACTTGCAAGGCATCCGAACGCGTTCATTCGCCCCTCACCGTCTGCAGGTACACTTGGTGGTGTTCACAAAAAATCGCGCGAGACGATGTTACTTTGTGAAGCGGCAGGTTATGACGTTATTTTAATAGAAACGGTTGGAGTCGGGCAAAGTGAAACGGTTGTCCGTGGAATGGTCGATTATTTCATGCTGCTGGTACTAACTGGTGCCGGAGATGAACTGCAAGGGATGAAAAAAGGGATTATGGAACTGGCAGACGGGGTTGTTGTTCACAAAGCTGACGGTGATAATTTAAGGTTGGCGAAAAAGACAGTACGGGAATACCGTCAGCTTCTTCACTTCCTCCAGCCTGCATCACCCGGTTGGACTTCGACTGCACTTCCTGTTTCATCAATTAAAAATACAGGTCTTGAAGAGGTTTGGGAAATGATAGTATCATTTAAAGAGACAATGGATGATAGCGGATTCTGGGAAGGGCGCAGGCAATCACAGACGAAAGATTGGTTCCGTTCCATGATTAATGATCGACTTATCGATAGTTTTTTTGCACAACCTGGGAAGAAAGAGGAAGTCGTAAAACTCGAGAAGGGGCTACTTGAGGGAAATCTTACTGTGACGGGCGCAGTCGATCGTTTGTTTGGATAAAGCTACAAGATATAAGAAGGCCGTTTAATGGCATGAGATATTTTCGCTGTTCAAGTGGATGCCTAATAAAACGAATAAACGAACACGATACTATCCTATAAATAAACTACAATTGTATAATAATAAAATAAAGATCAGACATTTACACAAATGTCTGATCTTTTTTGTATATAAGTGAATGGTTTGCGTTTATTCTTGCACTTCATACTAAAGTTTCGCTTCACGGTGAAAGTAGAACAATGTATTCTCACATAAATCCCTCAACTATTTCATGAATTTTTTCGGGTTTTAAAAGTGTAGAGACAGATTCCTCAGTTTGCTGGGTAAGTGCAGAACCTGCAAGCCCCAATTGACAAGCCCGCAATAGTGATTCTTCGTTCATAAGCCCATATATTGCGCATGAAGAAAATGCATCACTAGCCCCTGTGACATCTACAACTTCAGTTTTGAAAGGGGATAAATGCCCAGATTCTTGTGGTGAAGAATAATAAACTCCATGATCATTAAGCGTGATAATAACTTTTTGTACGCCGCGTAGTCTAATCTTTTCACAGACAGTTTGGCAATCCTCAAACGAAGTAATTTTCAACTCAGCAAGTATTTCTGCTTCTTCTTGATTGAGGAGCAATAGTTCTACTCCTTCAAGTTGAAAAGGAAGTTTTTGCGCCTTGGCTGAAGATATAGGATCAATGTACAAGGGAATATTTTCATCCCTGCAACGTTTAATTAAATAACTTATGCAATCCTTAGAAATATTAGTATCCAAAAAAACGGCATGTGAGGCCACTATATAGGACCATTTCTCTTCGATCATAGAAATCGTTATTTTTTCGTAGATGTTCATATCGGCCATAGAGACAATCATTTCACCATTAACATCCAATAAAGTGGTATAAGTACCTGTTCGTTCTGTCTGCAATACCCATACTTGACTGACATCTACTCCTTGGCTTTTCGTTTCCCTCAGTATCCAGTTACCTTCCTTGTCGTCTCCCACAGAAGTCATAAGAGAAGTGTTATACCCAAGCCGACTTAAATTTTCGGCAAAGTTTCGTGCCACACCACCACAAACTTCAGTTGTTTCAACGGGATTGGATGAATACAAATGCACTTTTTGATTCGATCGCGCTTTCCGGTCTGTGTTTGCTCCACCGATACACACGATGGAAGATTCCTCTTGGAGAATATAAGCACGCCCTTTGATTTCACCGCGTTTTGTCAGTGTAGCAATATAGTTAGCAACCGCTGAACGTGATAAACCGACTTTATTTGATAGTTCTTGCTGTGAAATAAAAGGGTTTATTCTAATATGATGTAATATTTGATGTTCTTTAGACATTAAAATAACCTCGCTTTTAGTTAGACAATAGTTTACAATGTAAACTATTGTCTGTAATGCTGATTTGAAATAAGGGAAAGTAATTCATGGGTGTTGAGAATCTCGTTCATAACCTGAAAATTACGCATTAAGTATAAAAAGATCCTTTATTTAGGAATTGGTACGCTTGTCCAAATCCATTATAAAGGAAACCTGATACGACAATCATACATCAATCTTATCGTTTGGTAAATGCACTACATCCATATATATACAAAACAATTGGAGGAAATAATACAATGAAAATGTGGTTATACCCTTTGTTAGTAGTTTTAGCAGCTAGTAGTTATGGTTTAGTGTCAACTATCATTAAACTTGCAATACAAGGTGGTTTTTCGGTCTCAGAAGCAATTACAAGCCAATTTTTTATAGGGTTTTGTATAGCGGTATGTATTTTTCTTCTAACAAATAGAGAAAAAATAAGCTTTAAAGGGATTAAAATTCTTATTTTAGCAGGAGTATTAACAGGATTGACGAATATTTTTTATGGTCGCTCTTTAATCTATTTACCTGCTTCTTTAGCGGTGGTACTTCTGTTTCAATTTACGTGGATAGGTATGTTGATTTCTTGTATAGCAAAACGGCTACTCCCAAGTCGAATCGAGTTTATTTCGTTAATCGTTTTGTTTGCAGGAACTATACCAGCTGCAGGTTTGATTGATGTAGATTTATCTCAAATACCTATTCAAGGTTGGTTATGGGGTTTAACTGCAGCTCTTTGTTTTTCTTTATTTTTATTTGTTAATAGCAAGCCAATTAAGAGTATGAATACATCTAACCGATTACTATTGGTTTCCTTTTTTGCTTTTATGACAACAGCTACTTTTCAGTCTCCAGAAATCATTTGGAATGGAACCCTGTTTGGTGAGGGACTCTGGGTATATGGTTTGGCATTAGGATTGTTCGGTATGATCATACCGGTTTATTTATTTACCATCGCAGTTCCTAAAGTAGGATTGGGTATGTCGTCAATATTGAGTGCTTTTGAATTGCCGATTGCGGTGTTGGTTTCAGTTATATTATTAAGTGAAATCGTTACTCCACTACAAATAGTAGGTATAGTAATCATTATTATGGGTATCATTTTACCAACAGTCTTAAAAAAGGATAAATTGTAGATTGAAAAAAATTTAAAGCATTTTAAACATAATCGTAAATAGACAAGTCCTCATCCAATTTGATAAAAAGGGTGGGGTATTTTTTTTAGAGTAGATTTTCAGATGGGTTATTTTAGTTATATATATTCGATTACTGGTTCTGAATCAGGAATAATTACAAGTTCTATTGTTGAGATAATCGTTTAACAGAGAAGGTGTATTGAAATGAGTCCTTTTTATTTTAAAAGATAAGTATAAGTTTTTCTAATTGGATCGGTGATAGTTATGTGGCAAAGAGAGTTATGTTGCTGGATCGGCTTCTGTCTGTAACGTCTAGCGGGAGCATTACTCTTTTCTCATCTTGTTGAGACAATAGTGGAAATAGAGCAATTTATTATTGACAATTTATAAAAAAGTCGTATACTAAACATATGTTTACAATATAAACTTTTGTCTCAAGGGTGAGGGGGTGTGAAAAAATCGCTAATGAAAATGAGGATTTAATTTTAGGTATGATTAAAGAAAGACCACTTATTTCTCAACACGAATTGTCGGAACTAACAGGTTTACCAAATTCTTCAATTGCTGAAATTATTTCCGGGCTAATCAAGAATGAGCATATTTCCGGGAATGCTTATGTTTTAAATGAGAACTCACCTATTATTTGTATAGGTGGAGCTAATGTAGATAGAAAACTCTATGCAAAGTTTGAGATATCTAATGGAACGTCTAATCCAGTAAAATCTTCTCGAACGATTGGAGGAGTAGCAAGGAATATTGCTGAAAATCTAGGTAGACTGGGTGAGCAAGTTGTATTAATCTCAGCAAGTGGTAACGATTTAGAATGGAAAGAGATTTATGATATGTCTTCTCCATTTATGAATTTAGAGCATGTTACTCAATTTGAAAATGCATCAACAGGTTCCTATACCGCGGTATTGGATAAGAACGGTGATTTATCAATTGCATTAGCAGATATGGATATTTTCGAAGAAATTACTCCTGAATTATTGGAAAAAGACAGCAATATTCTTAAATGCGCTAAATGTATTGTAGTTGATTTGAATTGTCCGGTTGAAACGGTTGAATTTCTTTGTTCTTTCGCAACTGAGCATACTATTCCACTAGTTATCATTCCTGTTTCGTCTCCAAAAATGAATCGACTTCCCAAAACACTGGATGCGGTTAGTTGGCTCATCGTAAATAAAGATGAAACAGAAACTTTTATGAATATAAAAATTAATGATGATAAAGATTGGGAAAAATCAGTTGAGAGATGGTTAGAATTAGGAGTTAAAAATGTTATTGTAACTAACGGATCAAAAGGTGTGCTTACAGGTAGTGAAAATGGCGAGATTCGTTATTTCCCAGCTATCGAAGAACCAGTAGTTGTGGATGTTACAGGTGCGGGGGATTCATTTTGTTCGGGAGTTATTTATTCCTGGTTACAAAAGAAAGACTTTGATTACATTATTAAGTCCGGTTTGGTCAATGCCCAAAAAACAATTTTGTCAAAGCATACAGTTAGACAAGAATTATCCCAAAAACAATTTAAACTAGATATGGAGGAAATTTAAAATGAAAAAGTATATTGAATTATCAAAAGAGGTTCAACAGGCAAAAGAGGAAGGGAAAGCAATTGTGGCATTAGAGTCTACAATTATTTCTCACGGGATGCCTTATCCCCAAAACGTAAAAATGGCTCGAGAGGTTGAACAAATTGTTCGCGATAACGGGGCTGTTCCAGCAACAATTGCTATTATTGATGGGAAAATCAAAATCGGTTTAACAGATGATGAGTTGGAGTTATTCGGTAAAAGTTCAGATGTTGCTAAAGTGTCAAGACGCGACTTACCACAAATTATTGCTACAAAAAAACTAGGTGCAACAACTGTGGCAACTACAATGATTTGTGCTGAATTAGTGGACATCAAAATCTTTGTAACAGGCGGTATTGGTGGCGTTCATAAAGGTGCAGAAACTACAATGGATGTTTCAGCTGACCTTGAAGAATTAGCTCAAACGGACGTAGCGGTAATTTGTGCAGGAGCTAAATCAATCCTAGATCTAGCGCTTACTATGGAATACCTTGAAACAAAAGGGGTTCCGGTGCTTGGCTATGAAACGGAGTGTCTACCAGCATTCTATACAAGAAATAGTGAATTTAAATTAAACTTCTCTACGGATTCAATTGATGTAATTGCTGATGTATTGAAAACTAAATGGGAATTAAATCTTAAAGGTGGGGTAGTAATTGCTAACCCAATCCCTGAAGAATTCGCTATGGATGAAGACTATATCAATGGAATTATTGACCAAGCAATCAAAGAAGCAGAAGAAAATAATATTATTGGTAAAGATACTACACCGTTCTTACTTGGTAAAATTAAAGAATTAACAGATGGTAAAAGCCTTGACGTAAATATTGAATTAGTAAAACACAATGCTAAAGTTGGAGCTCAAATTGCAGTTAATTTAAACAGCAAAACAAACGAACAATAAAATTATTACTTAAGATAAGCTGATCTTTACTACTATAAATTCACTCATCTAGTTCCTTTTCATATTTTTACAAAAATATGAAAAGGAACTAGTATTATCAATTAATTGAAAGCGCTAACATAAAAGGGGATGATTTACATGAAATTTCTATTCTTAATAACAGGGATATTACTTGTTTTTTTTATTGCGTTTATATTTAGTAATGATAGAAAAAAGATAAAATATAAACGTATTCTGATTATGTTAGCTGTACAAATCGTTGTAGTTTATTTCATGATGAATACTAGTATAGGTCTTATTGCTATTACCAGTGTTGGTAAGTTTTTTGAGAAACTGTTAGCTATTGCTGATACAGGAATTCAATTTGTATTTGGTGGTATCGTGAATGAAGGTGAAATATCTTTTATATTTGTAGCGTTATTACCTCTAGTATTCTTATCGGTTCTAATAGGTATACTAAACTATATCAAATTATTACCTTATATTATCAAATATCTAGGTTTAGTTTTAAGTAAAATAACTGGAATGGGTAAACTTGAAAGCTATTTTGCAGTATCTACTGCAATACTTGGACAACCAGAAGTGTTTTTGACCATTATTAGACAAATACCTCATTTATCTTCAAAAAGACTTTACACAATTTGTACTTCTGCGATGAGTGCAGTAAGTATGGCAATGGTTGGAGCCTATATGACGATGTTAGAGCCGAAATATGTTGTAACTGCTGTTGTTTTAAATATTTTTAGTGCACTCATAATTGCAAATATTATTAATCCCTATGATTTAGAAAGTGATGATGAATTAATTCAAGTGGATGAAGATGAGAGAGTTCCTTTCTTCCAAATGGTTGGAGATAGCGTAATGGATGGTTTTAAACTCGTAGTTACCGTTGCTGCTATGCTATTAGGGTTTATTGCTTTGATGGAATTAATTAATGTGATTTTTCTCGGCGTATTTCAAGTCTCATTCCAAACAGTTATTGGTTATATCTTTGCACCAATCGCTTTCTTGATGGGTGTGCCATGGGCAGAAGCTGTACAAGCGGGTGGAATTATGGCTACAAAACTTGTTACTAATGAATTTGTTGCAATGTTGAGTTTTGGTGAAATTTCTTCAAATCTTTCTGATAAAACAGTGGCAATTGTATCGGTTTATTTGGTTAGTTTTGCAAACTTTGGAACTGTTGGTATTGTTGCTGGCTCAATCAAATCAATTAGTGAAAAACAAGGTCATTATGTTTCGAAATTTGCTTTAAAACTGTTATTAGGTGCAACACTAGCCTCCGTAATTTCGGCTACTATCATTGGTATTGTTATGTGAGTGTATAAAAGGGAATGCGTTTACAATGATGGCTCCCTATGGTTTTAAAATCCGTGACCTATTGTCATTTCCAAATAGATAGAAGAATGGAAGGAAGAACTCAGCTGTATAATATGGTTGATTTCTTTTTTTTGTATATTATGCTCTTTGCTTTTAAAAGAGGGGATTTAGTATTTAGATTAATGCTTACTCAAAAAGCATAAGTGTCCTAATGAAGGCATTGAAAAAGTACGATATCCTTCAATCCCGTTGATTTCCGTTCCGAGCGGACGCTTTCCTCGGGCTCGGCTTCAGCCTCCTCGTCACTACGTTCCTAGCGGGGTCTTCAGCTCGCGCTGTTCCCGCTAGAGTCGCCGCTCTTCACTACAATCAACTAGTTCCTACTATAAAAAAAGAACTTTTTCATTGGCTTCGGCCTAATGGCTAATCAAAAAGACGACTGCGCATTCAAAATTCGAATGTACAGTCGTCTTTTTTCGAAAGTCATTAAAAACACTGAAACAATCTAAACGTGTTTTTGATCATTAATAATCTCGTCCACAGTAGATTCTACTTCTGTACGTGACATTTTTTCTTTACCATTTTTTAATGTTTTTAAAGTGCTTTTTGCTAAGGCAAGTGGAATTTTACAGAACAACAAAATGTTTTTTGTGTCAATCGATTCTATATATTCATCTGCTTTATTCAAATTCGCTGTTGCATAGGCAAACATATCGTTTCTATCCCAACCATCGGGTATAAAACGGACGCCGCGATCAGCATCTTCATCTTGATTGCGTAGCATATTGACAGCTTGCAAGCCTCGGCCATAGCCAATCGCTAAGTCTCGATCCGTTATCGTACCGTCATACAACTCCCATATATCAGATAACATAATGCCAACTAAGCCAGCTACATAATATGTATACTCATCTAAATCTTCTTTCGTTTTTACAACCCAGTCTTTTTCTACCCAACGGGCCATACCATCGGCCATAATACTTGTTGACTCTTTAACCTTGTCAATAATACTTTCCGGGCATACGGAAAGCCAATCACCCAGTCTTAACGTAACCTCTGGTAAAAGATTCTCGTAGGGCTTTAAGAGTTGTTGATAGGCTACGTCATCAAAATCTGTCTGTAAAAGTTTACTAGTAGAACGCAACAAGTGCTGCTTAGTTTCAGCTTCTAAGTCCTCGTGATCTTCAATTTCATCAATCGCACGCATACATAAATAGGCAGAGCCGACCGTCTTTCTTAATGTCGGATTGAGCAGCTTAATTGGAATATAAAAGGTTCTACTTGTTAGCTTTAGTACATGCATAGCTTCTTTTTGTAATTTAGCTTCATTACTCATTGAGATTATCCCCCTTCAACCTATGGCAGTGTTAGTAGATTAATTAGCATGTTTACGCTTTTTGTTGACTTGTCATTATAACTTTGAACGCAGGCTCAATAACTGAAACTCAAGGTACCTACAGTGTTAACTAGTTAGATGCAAAAATCTGATTTTCAAGGGAACGTTAAATAACAATCCTAGAACTTCCCAAATATACCCCTATTTCTAGGAGCAGCTGAAAATAATAGTTATACTTTCATTTAATCATAATTAGGTGAAAAACGGAAGTCACTAAAGTCACTAAAGCCACTTAATATGAGATAATGGGTGAAAAAGTATTGTGTTGTAGTGATTAATTTAATAACGCGCCAAGCTGTTGCGAGAATATAATATTTGAAAAAGAGGAGTCATCGTTAATAACAGGATTATATGAATTACATTAACCAGTAAGTGACCTGAAAAATCCAATTTTATTTTATCGGAAATTAGGGTTAGAGATAGCATATAAACAAGGGGAATTAGCGCATTTCTGGATTGACACTGGAGAAAGCTGGCTTGGTTAATGGGAAAGTGACAAAGTTGAGGTATCTTATCACCGTTCTATACGACATATCGCATTTCGCGTAGACAAAGAGGATACTATACAAGAACTGGTTGAATGAAAAAGGAATAGCTATTCGTAATGCATTTGGATTTAATGAACAACGTCAACCACTAGTATCCTTATGCACATGCTGCAATCTATTTTGATGATCCAGATGTTAATTCTTTCGAGTTAATCTCTTCAAAGTAAATGCAATTAATAGAGGGGAATACTGTTTTTTGTTGAAGTTAGGTATGATTAGCTTGGGAGTGCAACCTATGCAAGAATTTATATAACCTATGGTTTGTTGAGGGGGAGAAAAGTAATGATAATTAGAGAAATAAAAACTTCAGATGCAGAAAAGTTTGTCTATCTTACTCAGCAAGTCGAGGGAAGTTCTGAATATATGCTCTGGGAAGCAGGAGAAAGAAATATTCAACCCGAACAACAAGAAAAAATCATTGAGAGTATCGAGGAAAACGAGACTTCTACTATATTTGTTGCTGAAACTGACAATGTGTTAGTGGGGTACTTGATGGCTATTGGCAGTAATGCAAGAAGAAGAAAACACTCTGCCTATATTGTTATTGGAATAGTTGAGAATTATAGAGGACAAGGAGTGGGAAGAAAGTTATTTAAAGAGTTGGAACAATGGGCATCTAACCATAATATACATCGTTTAGAACTGACAGTAGTGGCTAGGAATGAAGCAGGTTTAGCATTATATAAAAAAATAGGATTTGAAATAGAGGGAACAAAAAAACATTCTTTATTTATTGAAGATGAATTTGTTGATGAATTCTATATGGCAAGACTATTATAATGCTCTCCCTTGTGCGGCCAGGCCTAGGTCGTATCATATAGCGGGTGGGATTCCCATCGAGAAAGAACTAGCCATTCACTCGTAGCGAGTCTTGGAGGGCTTCTGGTTACAGTAGCCCTTAAGCGTAGACAGTTAGGTGTTTAACTTGTGTTCAACAATCGGTCCATTTAAAGGAATATATTTATGTGTAATGGAAGACTCAGAAGGGGGACAATAAATGAACATCAAAAATAAGGAAATATATCCTGATTGTCTGTCCATCACAAGAACGGTAGAAGTGGGTGGTCTTACTAAATCGCAACTAATGCAGAAAATGCAACAACATTCTATTTTGATGAATGAATTAGGAGAAAAGCTATTCACAGATGATTATTTTACCACTTCTGCTAAAACGTTCTCTTTCGAGACAGTTGAGCTCACTATACGTGACCTTGGTTTACCGAAGGGAGACACTTTAACCAAAATCTACGAAAGAGCAAATCACCTTGGTTTAGAATTGTGTCCGTTAGAGCTTGGACCTTATCTGAGACTCGGATATCTGGATCAACCTGAAGGCAAATCTTCTCAGCAACACCAAGCCCCTAACGGATCCATCACAGTATCCTCGGAGACACTTAACAATGAAGAAAATTTCCCTAAAGGGTTCTATCTCAGACGCATTAAAGGAGACCTATGGTTGCGTGGATACATTGCTGATGAGCAGCACGTATGGGACCCAGATGATCACTTTGTCTTTGTTAAACAATCGGGTGCGATTGTTTAACATGCGTCTCTTTTTTTTCTTGTTCAACTCCCATAAGAATTATAAAACGCTCAAAAACTATGAAATTGTATAACAAAAGAAACTCTGAAAAAGCTTTTATTAAAAATGGCTGAGCCTTCAGAATGATTATATTGAGATGGTAGGAAATCAGGATTCAACCCCATTCTTCCTGGGATAAAGGCATGGCTGGTGTAATAACCAGAGTGGGGTTAATCTCCCATAAACATAAGGGTTACTCGGTGTGAATGCGACATTTTGTAATGCACCATGGTTGTTGGGGTAAGATTAACGGATGGGCTCAATGGTACGATAGTAAATCGACCTTATTCGTCAGACGTAGTATCCAATACCTGTTCTACCCACATATTCATCCTCTCAGGTGTACCGCTGATTTTGCACTACATGTATGGCTAACGGGGAATCGTAGAGATGTATTTAAATTTAATATTGTAATGGAGGAATGTTTTAATGAACCAAATAATAGGGGGAATTGCTATTGTTACAGGTGTAAGCCGCCTAAAAGGGATTGGTGCGGCTATTTGTAAAGAGTTAGCTGAAGCGGGCTATCATATATTTTTTACCTATTGGACAGAATATGATAAAAAAATGCCTTGGAGTATTGATTTAAATGAGCCAATGATATTAAAAGAAGAATTAATAAAAAAAGGTGTTAAGGTATCAAGTATGGAGTTGGATTTAACTCAATATGATGCTCCTGAACAACTTTTAAGTAGAGTTTCTGAACAACTTGGTTATCCCGATATCTTGATCAATAACGCAGCATATTCAACTAATAACGATTTTTCTAATATAACTGGCGAAGAATTAGATAAACATTATATGGTAAATGTTCGTGCGACGACACTATTAAGTAGTAAATTTGCCCAAAATTTTGATAAGAAATGTGGTGGAAGGATAGTCAATATTACTTCAGGTCAATTTCAAGGACCGATGCCTGGTGAATTAGCATATGCAACAACAAAGGGAGCCGTCGATGCTTTAACTATCACATTGTCGGCCGAACTAGCCCCTTTGGGAATAACGGTCAATGCAGTAAATCCAGGTCCAACTGATACAGGGTGGATGACAGAGGAAATAAAAAGTGAATTAAAACCGATGTTCCCTTTTGGTAGAATTGGTGAACCGAAAGATGTAGCAAAAATGATTAAATTTCTAGTGAGCGACGAAGCAGATTGGATTACAGGTCAGATTATACACTCGGAAGGTGGATTTAAAAGATAATTAAACTAAAAGCTTTGATTCTAGAACCATATTACTGTATTTAATTTCAATGTATATCTAATTAAGAACTATTAATTGGTGCTTTATTGGTAGATCATTGAGTTGCAATGCTACTCTTTTTTCTTGTTCAACTAAAGGTCGAGTTTATTTTAATAAGTTATTACTTTTTCATTTTAATCTTAATCTTTATCTGAAAAATGTGATGAATGTTAGAGAGGATTCACATTAAATAAATAATTAATGATATCATTGTCGTAAAGATTGAATATTTTATATATAGAGAGAAGGAATTGAATGATTTATGAATTAAGTAATGATTTGAGAAAAAAGCTAATCCCGATGTTCGATGGTATGGATAGCACTATTATTCTTTCATGTCTTCAAGGGCATATGGGAACCGCGTTGGTTGACGATCTTGAAAATCCTACAGTTGCTCAAGTAACAGTGGGGATTTTTGTTTTTTTTGCTGGAAATCCTAATACAAAGATAGCGGAAGAACTTCTATATAATCTGTCGGAGTATAGTCTTGCTATTGTTAATACTGAAGAATGGAAAAATCGTATCGAAACAATACATAAAGGTTCAATAGAGAAGTTTCAACGGTATAAATTTAACAAAAACCCAGAACACCTTGATAAAACCCACATACAGAAATTATTAACTCCATTACCAGAGGGATATGAACTGAAAAAAATAGATGCGACGATAGCAAAAGAACCATCTTTGCATGAGCTATCAGAAGACTTTATAGCTCAGTTTAATTCGATAGATGATTTTATAGACCGAGGTGTAGGTTTTGCTATTTTGAAGGAGGGACAAGTGGTATGTGGAGCAACATCATTTAGCATTTATGATGATGGAATTGAGATTGAAATTGCTACACATCCACAACATAGGAGAAAAGGCTTGGCAATAATAACAGCCTCTGCGTTGATATTAGACTGTCTAGAGAGAGAAATATATCCAAGTTGGGATGGAGCCAATAATGAATCTGTTAAATTAGCTGAAAAACTTGGATACATTTTTAAAGAGTCATATGATACGTACTTTATTGATTATATAAAGTAACCCCGATCATTTTTTATATGGATTTTAAAACCAGAAAATTTAAAGATCCAATTTAGTCCATGGGCTCAATACCATTGTGCAGGATAATACTTAAACTAACTAGTGCGTTTCTACAATAAGTAGAGGCGTACTTTTATAGTTGTAGAAGGAGATAAGGTTAGTTCCGTTAAAATATAGTAAACCTAATATGGACCCACTAATAGGAAGGAAAGATTCACAGTGAATATTGAGTACACGCGATATCGAGTGAAACAAGGTAAAACAGAAAATGTAAATGAGTGATTAGCTTTTTTGAACGAACATCTTGAAGATGTACAGGTTACCCTTGAAGACGAGAAAATGTACATTTTTAAATTCGGCAATTAAGTTGTGGGGCTGTTAATTGCCCAAAGTGTTTATCGTTAAAATTACGACTAATTCAAGCTTGGATAAAATTTTCTTGCAAAACGTTTCGCAAGAATGGGCTCGGTTTACCTACACTGTATAGCTGTAAAAAATGCATAGCCCTGGTGCAGGCTGTGTAAAAAACTCTACGCAGGGTCTCATCACCATATACTAGCTCAGATGCGTCATAAATGATGACAGCGTCGAATTCGATACCTTTGGATAAATACGACGGTATGACAATAACTCCTTTTTCATATTCAATGGAGCCGTTCTTCAAGAGCATAATTTCATTAATGTTAGACAGGGCTTCATATGCACTTTAACTATCCTTAGCTGATTTGCATATTATGGCAATAGTATGATAGCCAAGATCTCGTAAATCCACGACTTTTGATGCGATGTTGCGGTGGAGTTCTGTGTGATCGAGCAATTGTGTCAGCGCGGGTAGCTCGCCGTCGCGTTCGAAAGGGATAATCCGTTCGCCGTTAGGTGCTAGTCTGCGTGTAAATTCGATAATTTGTTTTGTGGATTGGTAGCTGCGTGTGATGTTAATCACTTCCGTTTCAATCTGTCCGTATAAGCTCATAAGTGTGTGAAAATCATCCATTTATCATTAAAAGAAATTGTGCTAAAATTAAATCCTCTAAGGATTTTGAAAACTAATTCAAGAGTAGATATTATGACTAATAACAAAAAAATACTAAGTGGTATACGTCTAAATAAATTTATTTTATTGCGTTACCTGACACTTGAAAGGGGAAAAACATTTGAATCAAGCAGTGTTAATTATTGATGCTCAACAAGAATTAATTGATGGGAATCAAGAAGAAAGTGCAGTTTTTAATAAAGAGCAACTTATTAGGAATATAAATTTTTTGATCGAAAAAGCAAGGGAATCTGATGTTCCAGTTGTCTTTGTTAGGGATTTAGATGTTGCTGAAGGTAAAGGTAAAGGTAAAGGGTTTCAAGTTCACGATGAAATTAATGTGCCTACTGATACAAAGTTTTTCGATAAGACTGCAACTAACTCCTTCTATGGGACAGGACTTCTCAATCATTTAAGATTGCAAGAGGTTGAACATATTGTTATTATGGGGTGTAAAACACAACACTGTATAGATAGTGCAGTCAGAACAGCTACTATTAATGGTTTTGATGTTACATTAGTCGGTGATGCCCATTCAACAACAGACAGTGGTTTTTTAAGTGCAGAACAAATAATAAGGCACCATAATGAAACACTTCATGGTCATTACAATGTTGAACACTTTTCAATTGTGAGAAATGCAAAGGAAGACTTGTTTCATCCAAGTCATGATTCATATAGATAATTTAAGAGTGCAATACGGAAATGTTTGCTAGTAATTGAAAATATTAAGATTAATATCCCGATTCCTTGGCATTGTAACTAAGGAATCGGGATATTTTAAAGAAAATGAGTTTGAAACAAATTGTAACTTCTAAGTGAATTCAACTGAGTATGTGAATTAGTGCACTTAAACTAACGAGTGCATTACTCGAACAATTATACTGTATCTTTACTTCTTCCAGTAAAGATACAGTATAATTAAATGTGGGATTAGAAGGGGATTTCATTTTATATTAAAACTAGTGCCCAAATAATTATAATAGAAATATATTAAACTTGGATGATAATAAATTCAACTTAAATAGAATAAGTCTTTATTAAGGATAATAATATTGAACGGAGGAAGTAAATTGGAATATGTTTTAGATCATGTTGGAATAGCTGTTAGAAGTATTGATGATGCTCTTCCCTTTTATCTTAATGTGTTAAATGGATTAGTAGAGGACCGTTATACAAGTGATACACCTGGCGTTGAAGTGCACGTTGCTGTTGTCAGAACTAATGATAAAGTAATTGAATTACTCGCACCAACCAACAAGAACTCTCCAATGGCTAGGTTTATAAAGCAACGGGGAAAAGGAGTGCATCATATTGCATATCGAGTTGACGATTTGGACAAAGCAATACTCGAGTCCAGAGAAAATGGAGTTCGTTTTCTAGAGGACACATTACGTACTAACGCACGTGGAAGAAGGCTCATTTATATTAATCCCGCCTCAACTGATGGAACTTTAATTGAACTTTGTAGCTATTCTACGAAAACTTAATTAGTAGAAACAATATCTAATGTTTTGTATGTTCCATCTAAAGTGATGGATATTTGGTGGACGAGGAGTATATTTTTGTTAAACAAATAGTATTAGTCGCGGGATTATAGATAGCCACCTAAAATTCCTTCTATTGATGAGCAGATCTTATTTCATAAATATTATTGACACAGAAGTAGGACTATTCAAGATGTGAAATCATGGCTTTTAATCCTGATCAAAGACATTCAAGAATTTTGAGACAAAGGAGATGTAAAATGGACCTATGGATTATAATTAAACAAAGTTATGTATTTATTTCTATTTTTATAATCATAATGCTTCTAAGCTTATTAATAATAGGTTCCAATTGGAAAAAACGTGTCAACATCCCTAAATCGTTAGCTGCACTAACAATAATAATTTTCGGATTATTAATAATCTTTTCGTTATTTTTATTGATTTTTATAATTTCTTTTGGATATAATTCTTAATAAAAAATACTTCAGCAGCTCCCATAACGGATGTGATGTCTACTATTACACGCATGTAGCATTTAAGCTTAAAAGGTCGATTGCTTATCAGGGAAGTCGATCTTTCTGATTTGGTTATCTTGTACTCAAGCATCTTTTTCAATTGGTGCAAACATACTTAATATTTATTACCTAATCTACTGTTTCATAGTCTGGCCTTCTAGCACAACCTCGAAAAATCATTACAAGAATGATTCAACTTTCTGATGTCAATCCCCTTTAAGCACTCAAAACCAGTTCCACTAATAGTTCAATAATGATCTTGAACAGTTACATAAGAGTAGTACTTGTAGAAAATTAATTACAATACCTTCTAATAAATAGTCTCTTATCGCCTTTAGATTTATTGGTAAATCTTCGATGTTTTTTTTGATTTTTGACGAGAATAGTATATGAACAATCTCGTCCCGCAGCCAACCGATCATATAACGCCGGGACCGATCATACCTCGCAGCTGACCAATCATAACCTACAGTAAACCGATCATATAACATCAGGACCAATCATACCCCGTAGCTAACCGATCATATAACATCAGGATCAATCATACCCCGTAGCCAACCGATCATATAACATCCAGGACCAATCATATCCCGCAACTAAGAATAAGAAGTACACTATTGCATACCTGGGTCATTCTAATTGTCAAATAGGTGGGAAAAATAGGTATATTATATTAGTAGCAATCATAAAATAAATTTAATTGTTTAAAATCAACAATAGAAATGGAGGATTGATTAATTTTAATACAAGCTGTGCGCAAAGGGGGGAATTGTTCAGATATTATTTTAATAATGGTTAATTACTCCTGAAACTTCGGTACTGTTTAAAGAAGTGTAGGGATATTTTAATAAAGAGTAAATGAAATGCGGAATTAATTAACAATTAATGGAGTTAGATGTACGATTTAGGGACTACTGATATTAGGAGGGTTATATTGGTTAATTTAAAGAAAATTGGTATTGTATTAAGCTCTTCTGCTTTATCTTTTGGAATGTTTGCGTCTGTTGCCGGTGCTTCAACCACAGTGGGTGGGCAGCCTGGAAAAGTACAAATTCAGGTTGCTTCAACAGAAACAGTTTTCACAAAAGACGATTTAATAAAGAGGTTTAATGAGTTTTTTCCTAATCGGTTTGACTTCTTAACGAAAAGTGATTTTCAAATGGGTGGCAGTCACTTTTATCCTAATGACGATAAGTTACGTTATGATTTAGTGTTCACTAAGACAATTAATGGTAAGCAGTTATATGGTAGTGTTGTATTTGTTGGAGAGGAATTAGAAATTGAGCAATTTTACTATCAACCGTCTAATGAAGCAGAAGCGTTATTTCCCGCAAAGACCTCAAAGGAAGAGGCTAGAAAAATAGCAGTTGATTTTGTTGGGGAATTTATTGATGGAGAGAATTATCAATTAGAAACAGATCCCTTCAACTACTTTCCACAACAAATATTAACAGAACCAATTCGGTACTCATTCTCATTTTCTCGTACTAAAAATCAAATATCCATTTCTGATCAAAGAATAGAAGTATCTGTTCTTGGAAATGGTGAAGTCGTTAATTTTTACAGAGATTCTAAGAAGTTGGACTCATCAACTTATGATGATATAAAACAAATAAAAGATAAAAATGAAACTTTAGAGAAAGTAAAAGGAAATCTTTCAGTCGATTTGCAATATCAAATTAATCATGATTATCAAACGGGTGATCGCAGTGTTCAACTTGTTTACCAACCAACAACAAAGTTGCGTGGAGTTCATGCTTCTTCAGGTAAGTGGTTAACTGCAAACGGGTACTCAGCAGATTTACCTGAGGAGACAAAGATTGTAAAGGTTATAGCTAACCCACTACCGCCAAAACAAGATGGAATGACTTTAGAGGGTGCAAAGAAAATTGCAGAGCAATTCCTTAAAATTAATTCTGAAAAGGTTAAATTAAGTATTCAATCTATCGATGAGATAGAAAACTATAATGGACAGGCAGTAATTAGTATTCAGTACATGTATAATTATGAGAAAGGCGGACACGGAACAAGTATGGAAATAAGTAAAAATACCGGAGAAATTATTCAATATAATGATATAACAAGCCAGATTTTAGAGCAAATTGGAGAGAAACCTAAAAAGGACTCACTTTCTAGTAAGGAAGCCCTTGCGCAAGCAGTAAAATATGTGAAAGAATGGGCTCCTTCCTCTCTGCACAACTATGCTATGCCTGTAGAAGAACCCTATTTTGAAGAGAGACTAGGTGCCTATCAATTCAATTTCCCTAGAATTAAGAATGGCATTGTTGTGATAGGTGATCAAATTAATGTTGGCATAGCAGCTGATGGCTCCTTAAATAGCATTAATGTCAATTATCAAGAAGTTGAACAATGGCCAACGATTAATAAAGTGATTTCTGAGGAAGAAGCAATAGTTCTATTGAAAAAGGCACTTAGTCTAAAACTTACCTATATGAAACAAGAGAAAAGTGAAGACGAAAATCATTATGATTTAGTATATTTACCTGTATTTAACGAAAATCCGTTTAGTTATTTAAATGCCAACACGGGAGAATGGAATAGTCTGTTTGGTGAGAAAAATTCATCTGTTATTTCACATCCTTGGGCAGAAGAGGAACTTAATTATCTTATCAATGCTAAAGTCTTAGAGATAAAAGATAGTAAAGATTTTAATGGGGATGCCTCAGTATCAAAAGGAGAAGCACTAAAAGTCATCATGAATTCACTCACTTATATTTATTACGGTGGTTATTATTCTGAAAAAGAAAAGAAAAACCAAACTTTTGAGAATATAGACCCGAAACATCCGTTATATCAATCGATTGAACGGGCAGTTGAAATGGGCATTATTAAGCCGGATAGTCAAAGTTTTTCACTTGATTCTCCAATCAAAAGGGATGAATTAGCAGCTTGGTATATACGCGTTCTAGGACTTGAACAAGCAGCTAAAGATAATAGTATTTATAAACTTAGTTTTGCTGATGCAAATAAAGTCCAAACAGAATACATTGGTCATGTTGCCTTGGCGAACTCATTAGGGTTGTTAAAGACAGAACAAAATCAATTTAATCCTGATAGAGAAGCGACATACGCAGAATTGGCAGTTTCAATTATTCGTCTTGCTCACAAAATGACTGAAAAAGGCAGAGGCTTGGGTTATTAAAATATAGCCATCTAGGCCTCGCAATGTGATTTTTTATAACCCCTTTACCATTGGAGTTCTCAAATGGTAAAGGGGTTTAGTTTGTGCTAGAAGTTTACTTGAGTAAATATTCATATAAGTGTAATGAACAATGGGGTAATCCAAGAGTCTTCTCGTTATCAAGGACGAAAAACACAGTTCTGACATGGTTATTTAGAATAACCACGCCAGCGCTGTGTTGATGGTGAAACTAAGAATAGCGTATCTAAAGGGTTTGTGAGTAGAAAAGTCATTTAATAGTGACTTTTCCACTCATTAATAACCATTACCGAAATTTGATATGGACAATCTTCTTTGGGTTCTGATTACACTTGGGAGGTTAGTTTATGGTTAAAAAAAGAAAGTCGTCATTATCAGCAAAAGGATTAACATTTAAAAAGGGACGAGAGCTGGTTTTCCGAGTGAAGACGCTTGAAGGGAAAGCCGCAGATACAATTAGGAGTTACGAAAAAGTGTTTAACGATTTTGAACGATGTTTTGGTGTAAGTAAGTCTATGACGAATGTTTCCCTTGATGACGCAAGACATTGTATTGATTGGCAATTGAATGAGAAAACGCAATATCTAAAAGTTCAATCTCGAACTAATAAGAAAACAGGTGTATCTATTGCCTCTGCCAATTCGTATTTATTTTTTGTGAAATCTATATATGAGGTATTAGTTAAAGAGGGCACGATGGAAGAAAATCCATTCCGAGGTGTAAGTAAAATCAAGGATAGGAAGAAGTCTATCGAAGTACTTTCAAAAAATGAACTAAAAGAATTAATGAAGACTTTTGATAAAACTTGGTACGTTGGATTTAGAAACTACGTTGTCGTTAATGTCTTGCTCGATACTTTCGGACGCATAAATGAAATATGTAATTTAAAGAAAAGTGATGTTGATTACGAAAAAGGCTTAGTAACCTTTACGGTAACTAAAAATGGTTCATACAGAATAGTTCCCATTTCTAAAAAGGTAATAAATCTAATAAAAGAACTCAATTATGAAACTGAGGAATACAACAGCGCTTACATCTTCATATCGAATCTTGGAACTGTATTAAAGCCAGATGCTTTTAGGAAGAATCTACGTGATGCTGTGGCTAAAACAACTATCACCAAAAAAGTACATCCGCATATTTTCCGACACACTTCAGCATCTCTATTCCTCGAAGCAGGAGGTAGTATACTGGCGCTGCAGAAGATTCTTGGTCATTCAGAACTCAATACTACGATGATTTATAGCCATATGAACCAAGATGCGATTAAAAATCAACATGAACAGTTCAGTCCATTACAAGGGATTGATGATACTGTGAAAGTTAAAACACGTAGGAGAGATTGAGGTTATGTCATAGTAGTAATTTAAGGAGCTTTACGAATCGTAGCTGCTCGGTCTTAGATGCGTTGAAGCACTAGATGCCGGGGGGATTAATCATCTAAAGATTACTCTGCCTAGAATGACCTCAAGAGTGGTCTAGAGGTGTTTAGTTTATCAATTTTTTTGGGCATTAGATATTCCGATTACTAAAACCAGTTTCATAATATCGAGAATTCGGTGGTGGTAGACAATGTAATTTCTACTATCGCTGATGAATCGAGGGAAGTAGTAAAGTCATTTTTATAGTATAGATTCGTTAGATATATAAACTAAGGGGCGGCGACATGCTGCTCTTTTTTTGTTTAAACAAGTAGATTGTAAATGAATAAAATTAAAGCATTTTAGTATTAAAAACATAAACTCACACCCTGTTAGAAGAGCCTGTGCTAAAAATTTTAATGGCTGTCTATGTCTTAGACTCAAGATTACTTGTGTCTTTGATGTAGGCAGTCATTTTTATGCTAAGCCGTTGTTCTCAGCTTTGTCTTCATGTTGTTGTGGTGACTGAAATTATACAAGTTTTCAATATCTAAACACGAACAATGATTAGTGCGGTAAGCACTAATGTTCGTATTTTTGTTGATTTATGTGCGATATTGTAATATAATATACATAGAGAATTAGAAAACGGAGTGCTTTTGGCAATTTAGTATTAAATGTGAGGTGCTAGTATTATGAAAAATAATGGTTACTACGCCGAAAGATGGTTTTGAGTGTGAGCTACGGCTTAGACTTCGTAAAAAATATGTATTAAGTATTTGCCGAAGACATTTAGAAAAGATATATATGCTTTCGAGGAGCAGGGAATGAAGTAACGAACTTGTTCGTTGCTTCGTGACGCTTCTCGGAACCGTTAGGTATTTTCTGTTGGATTCTTAGCGTAGGCTGAAAGCCGAGAGCGGTGAATCCAATAAAAATTCCTCACGGGATAAAAATGAAAAGTAAGTTTGATTTCCCCTTAGCTATAGTTTAGGCACATACAGCATTAAAAAATGAGATTTGGTTATTATTAATGAATCTCCTGTGCCTAGTTAATTAGCGAGCAAATCAATTACTAATACTACAAGAGACTATTAGTAGTTGAACATCTCGCGAAAAAACTATTAGCAAAAAGGGAGAATATTAAATTGGAATTAACAACATTGGAAGCTATTCAGTATTGTATTGCTGAAGGTATTGAAGGAGCAGAAAAAAGACTGCAAAGCTATGAGCGTAGGGGACGAATTGATAATTCAAGTGTCCTAGAAGCTTTGATAAAAGACCTTCAAACAATTCATGTAAGTTGTGAATTTAAAACAGATGAAGATTGTATGCCTCTAAAAGGGAGTAAGCGAAGATTCATTTTAGGTGAAAAACGCAGCGAACGAGCAGAACGCTTGGATGGGCGTAAAAGTAATGGAGCTATCAGAGAAGAGGATAGAAAGCTTCTTGACGAACATATCTTTAGAACAATTATCAAGTTAGAGGCGGAATATTGGAGCTGTGAAGATACTGTTGAGATTACAACGACTGCACTCATAAAAAATTTTGCTTTGATAAACCCGAATGTAATCGAACACAAAAAAATATTGAGGATAATCAATGAAAATATTTTTGGGGAATCGAAGCTTATTTATGCACAGACGATTACTGAATATATTCGAGCGTATATCCGAGATACGAATCGTAACATCTTGACAAGTTCCCTAAAAGCATTTGAGAAAAGCGATAGAATCATTTTATCATACCGCTACTATGTTATAGATGGGACAGGGAACAATGAGGTGGATGAAAATGGCTATAATACAATGAAGGCTATTATAGAATCTGAAATTGAAGGTTATAACCATTGGAATGACACTTCATACACTTTGAACGCTTTTCAAAAGATGAGAGCAAAAGAAAAACGATTTCGCGGAGAGGGAGAACATGCATTTTTGAAGCATATGGAAGAAAAATGCAAAGTCCTAGTCTATAAGAAAAATGTTATTCGTATTCTCGAAAAAGAGAGTATTCAAATTCCTGAAAAAATGTCTAAACAGGTTTATTCAGATATTCTTTTGAAGCGTGTCAAGAAGCACTACGTTGAGGCTTCGACAACATTGGATGGTAGTTTCTTCGAACGTTATAGGAGCTTCATTCTTGCAAAGGTGATTGAAAGTTTTGAGGTGGAGCTTCCAGATTGGTGTCTTGAATATTTTATTAGATATTCGAATGGGTTTGGACGAGTTACTTTTCATGAGGTTTTACTTACAGAGGAAGAAAAGAAGACTGTTGGTTTAATCCAAACCTCACCATATAGCGAAGAGGAAATTGAGGCGCAGGTGCCATTTTAAAGCGGATTAGCACATCATTAAGTGGGTGTGTTTTTTTCTTTGTTAAATTTTAATCACAAACCCTAAACTGCGAGAAAAACACATGAATCGTACTGAGGTATTGGATAGAGCAGGTGGATTGATGTTATTGCGAAACACTGAGTTAGCATGCATAGACAACCATATCAAACTCCTAGAATCATTTAACAAGCTTCTGAGCGTTGAGAATGAAGTAGAGGAATCATTCTCAAAGGTTGTCTAATCGTTGTTACAGAGCTGTCTGTGGGCGTGCGAGAGCATAAAAAAAGGACTTGCTCTTATGAGGGATTAATCACACTAACAAGCCCTTAATTGATATGAGGTGGATATTTTTTGATAGTTGAAAAGTAGAGAGTAGCGCCATAAATCTCTCTTAGTGGAATCTGTTTTAACATCTACTTAAATCTACCAGATTTTCCTTTACTTTCCTGTCTATTTCCTTCTTTATAGCTGAATCTTCATTATATAAATCTTCTAATATATCTAATTGTCTTTTAACATCTATGGGTATGGGTATTTTGCTATACTTATACAAAATAGAAATAAAAGGAAACCCTTTTTCGTCTATTTTATTTATTAGTATCTCCTCTGCATCTTGCCCTCTTGTATTTTTATAAAAAGTCGATGTAGCTCCATAACTGTTTAAACGGACTTTCTCAAGAAACTCCAATAATTCTTTCTTTGTTTTTATTGGTATTCTTCTTAATTCACGTTCAATAAAAAACTTTTTCAATTCGGTATTAGCGATTTTTATGCTATTTGTAAGCTTTTCTAATTTGTTGGAGTATTTTTCATTTAACTGTGTACAAAAATCTTTGTGTTCTTTCTTAATTCTAGAACAATTATCACATTTTGTAACAGAACTTGAAAAAGTTTTATTGGGTCTGAGTGTCTTTTCAGAAGAGTATATTCTTTCGAAATAAATAATTTCACCTTTGCCACATTCACATTTTCTCCTATCTACAATTTCATTATCAAGTGACCAATCTTTTTTTCCTTGATACAAAGATTCAAACATCAATAGTAAACCTCCTGCCCTTTTCTTGGGTGATTGAAATTTTTGACTACTAAGAAATCATATCATACTAAAGTGTTGCTTTGATAATAGAGGAGAAAAGTACAACAAGTGAGGTTAATTTCTGACACAGGAGATGAGATAAGGTCCTAGCGTACTTGGGGATATTGTAACTAGCTCTTAAAAGCGTTTTAAGAGTCTTGGTGTGCTGTGAAGGTAGCTGAGAAATCATTCACTCATGTTGTCTAATCGTTGATACAAAGCTACAGGAGCGATTTAGGAAGCATAACAATGGGCTTGTTTCTAAAAGATTTATACGCACAAGTTTCTATATTGATGTGTGATGATTATTGTGTTTAGATTGTTGAAAAGTTAAAGATATTCACTTTAATACAACTCATAACTAGATACTTCTTCCTTACAATTGACACAGTAACCTCTTCCGTTAGTAACAGGGACAGGGGAACCGCACTCACAATATTTTAGTTCTCTTTTATCATTATTTAATGGTGTAAACCGATTTCCACAATATTTGCATTTAGACATATAAGAATTGTTTTCTTTCTCACACTCTGAACATTTCAAGTTTACTCCCCCTATTCTATGAGAATATTAACTAACTGGAAATTCTATCTACTAAGAAATCATAACATAGTAAAATGTGAGTTGGTAGAAAAATAGGAAATATGCAACAAATGAGATTGGGCGTTATCGCAGACGTTAAGGGTTAAACCACTTAACTTACATTAGTAATCTTATTAAGCCCTAGAAGTATTTAGCGAGCCTGTGAGCTTGTAGGGGATAGAGAATTGGTACTTGCACAACAGCCATGTAATCTATGATTTCCTGCTAGCAAAGGAAGCTTAAGCGCCAACAGCAGGCGGAGAGATGAAATCTCGCTACTGAAAAGTCAGGAGTGAACATCTTCTCAAAATTGAGGAGGTCTATAACAGGTGGTAGAGTCATCACTCTATCGCTTTTTAGACCTATCAGACATTTGAAAGTTAAGTCAAAGCATGTCTTAATTATATAGGTGAGTGTTAATTGGAGAATGGTTGTTTAGTAGCAAATTACTGTTTGCTAAAGCATCATTAAATTGATAAGCTTCTATAAAAAGGGGTGTTTTGTTTTGGCAAACTTTGAAGTTTATTCAAGAAGACATGGCATTGTAATCACATCTGATATTTATAATTATGATGAGATACCAATTGAATTTAGGAATCAATTTATCAATATCATTACAAAGGTCTTCTCTCATTTTGAATATAGAACAATAACTAAAAGTAGTGCTTTTTGGAATGAGGTAGCAGATGAAATAAAAATTGAAATGGGATTGTTGAATTACACAAAGTTGAGTGATGGATTGACTGGTCTACCGTTTGATGTTCAGTGTGTAATGTCATATTTCTTAGAGTGTGATGATAGACAAGCAATTGATATTATTGATTTGCTGATTCATTATCATTACACTTATGCTCTTAAACATCCAGAGTATGAGAATGATTGTTCAGTTGCGTTTGATAAAATCAATCAGAAATTTAAACATAATTCATTAGGATATGAAATAGTAACCAATCAATTAGTACGCATTGATAATCAATTTATCCATTCAGAAGTAGTGATTAGAGCAATTAATTTGTTGGTTGATGAATCATTTACATCTGTTTCAGATGAGTTTCTCAAAGCGCACGAACACTATAAACAGTGTGATTACAAGGATGCTGTTGTAAACGCAGGTAAAGCGTTTGAAAGTACGATGAAAACAATTTGTTCTAAGAATGGATATAATTATGATGAACAGAGAGATACAGCCAATACCTTAATAAAGCATCTTATTGATAATGAGCTAATACCATCATACATGCAAAACCATATTCAAGGTTTGAAACAAGCGCTTGAGAATAGCGCTCATGTGTTGAGAAATAAGAATGGCGGGCATGGACAGGGAGAATTTGTATTAGAGGTAGATGATTCTATTGTTCGATATACTCTGAATCTATGTGCTTCAAATATTGTATTTTTAGTTGAGAGATATAAAGAAATGGCTCGTCATTAATTTGGTGTGCTTTTTATATGGATATAATATACATTGTGAGTATCGTAGCTAAGAAAATGAGAGGATTTTTATGGAGGACATTCATGAATCAATTGCTAGTTTAAAGTTACAAATGGCTATAGATTCCTATCCAAGATTAGATAACTTACAATACTTCAGGAAATTAAATCTCTTCATCGAAAACACTTTCAACGAGAAGTTAGAAGGAACTTTAGGTGGAAATAAAAGGGGGCAAATTACTTCCGAAAGAAACCACGAATTTAAAGAGGAACTATTTACTATCGAAATGCTCCACGAACTTAGTGAGAAAAAGAAATATGAATCTTTTCAGAATTTAATCAGACCATCATTGTTAATAACGCTATGTTCCTTTATAGAAAATATCTTTACATATCCTGTTCATTTGGATGTGAAATTAAAAAAGAAATTTGATGCACTTAAGAAGAGTGAAGATAAGAAAAGCGATTTAAACACAGCGAAAATAGTTTTAGTAAATAATGGGTACAAAAAGTTAAAGTACTTAGAGGGAATTGAATACGTTAATAACATGAATTGGATTAGGAATAAATTTGTTCATAATAAAGGCGAGGTTAAAGGTAAAGAAAAAGTTGATATTGAGCAGTTGCAATCAAAATATGATTTTTTAAATAAAAGATAACCATATTGTTCTCGGGGAAAAGTTTATAGAAAACTATATTGCTCATTTAGAAAAGTTTGCTGTAGAGGTCGCTAAGATTATATATGAAGATGAAAGTTGGTTTTATAAACACCTAATGGAACATCCAATTCGTGTTGGAGGTACTAAGGAGTTCTTGGAGCTGATGGAAAAATCAAATATAACAATTGAAGAATTGATTCAAATGAGTTCAATCAAAATCCCTAGCAGGCGATAGAGTCATCACTCTATCGTTTTTTTATGTATGTCCTGAATGTACCTCAACGTCACCTTCACAAGATAGTGCGTGTATCAGTAGCAGAAATCAATCCCTGTTACCGCAGGCGAGCCGATAAGGTCTATTGACCGCAAACATGCAGTCATTGATAAGACTTGATGAAACATACCTAATCTTGCATAGACTCCGGGAAAGGGTCAAATGGACATCTAGCAGCTTTACATAGGTCAATTAGTGTCATCACTTAACGCTAGTGAATATGGACAGGCGTTTTCATAGAGGAATATAGGTCTTCACGATAGTGCTTAAGAAGCTTCTTGAAGTATATGAGGTCATTGGAAGCTAAATGGAAGAGAGGTGGCAGGGGGGGACATGGAGAAGAAGCAACTAAAGGCTACTGTAATGGAGCATAGAGAGCCTTTAGCTGATATGTATTTGGGTCATTATGAGGAATTATTTAGTGTATTCCAAGAGCCTTCAAGTACTTCACAGGAGCTTGTATTACCTTTATTGCTAGAACAGGTTGATTCAATGCAACGATTAGCATGAGAGCACTTAGGATGGAGTATAGGAAACATACACACACAACACAGGTTGTCTAATCGTTGCTCCAGAAGCGTTTACGGGCATGTGAGTGCATGAAAAAGGACTTGCATAGATGAAACTCAATCATGCACGCAAGTCTTCTTCTTATTGGACTAAAGCTACCAGTTAGTTCAATGATGCTTTATACCGTTCATTTTAATTTAAATTTTTAATAAGGAGTTAAGCTGAAAATGACATTCAAAAATTGTAACTTTCTCTATTTAGTAAAGATAAACGTCTACTATAAAGTGCGTGTAGTCTCCCCGTCAATTAATTTAAAATGAATATCAAACGATGTTCCGCTTTCAATATGTTTTGGAACATCTGATAGTTCGAGTAATTCCTTCAAATGAATAGGCTTTTTTCTATTTGCTTCTATTGTAATTCTATATGGACTAGCTAAATTCATGAACGATTCCATTCGCACTTCATCTTTCATGAAACGGGAATCTAAAAATTCCAACTCGAACGACACAGCTTCATTGCTTCGATTATGTAATACAAGGTTACATTCCCCATTTAATAAGTCTTCTCCCACATTTTCAAAATTGCACTTGCCATTCCCATCGTATGAAATTGCCATAATGCCACTTGCTAACGTTTCTTGGTACATCGTAATAAGAAGATTCGGTAAAAATGTATATACTATTACAACTATTACTATTGTTCGAAAGTGATATTTCTTCATGCCAATGACAAGTAATATCATGGCGATTATAAACAAAATGGAACCCATTATACCAAGCAATATATATCCATCTTGATTACGGATTGGAAACGACATGAATGTAGTATTTGCTACTATCATTACATTATAAGGAAACGGGAAATATAAATACAAACATATAACTAAAATAACAATTGAACTAATGAGTGCCACTTTATTTCTTATCATGTTATCCCTCCAACTTCTTGTTCAACATACCTACCCAGTTAGTTGAACGACTGAATAATCAAGCTTTTGGTACAGTGTAGCACATTTACAAATATTGGTGTAGTGATGATATAGAAGACTTGTATCTACACAACAGCCATGTAATCTATGATTTCCTACTGCAGAAGGAATCCTAAAAGCGTCAAACAATGACGCATTTGTTCTAAGTCCTTCAATGTGAAGGGGGTGCACAAAAGTATGCAGACCTATTAGCAGGCGGAGAACTGTCACTCTATCGCTTTCCCCTGTGTATACCTAAGCGTCACCTACGGTCAATTAGCCGTGAACCAATAGCAGAAACCAATCACTGTTACAGGCAGGCGATGCAGAAAGCTCAATCGCTTCAACTTTGAGTTAGCATACATATCATTCTTCTACGACCATAGCAAGCTCGTAGAAGAATATACGGAGCCTGTGAGCGTGTATTGACGATATAGGAGATTGTTACTTGCATAACAGCCATGTAATCTATGATTTCATATTGCCGAAAGAGTAGTTTGCTCTATCGGTTTTTAGATATAAAACATCTTTGTGGTAGATATTATGTCTGTGAATAATCCCTTCAAATGGGGAAGTAAGAATTTTTAATTAATAGTAGTTGATAATACCTCTAGATATATGTAAAGTATATCCAAAGGAGTCGATTGCATTGAGTTTTCACGATTTTAAAATAGAGTTAGGATTAATGGAAGAAAATGAAGTTTATCAGTATGAGGTTGTAAACGAGAAATTTAGAAATCAATGTTTTCGTTTAGTGTTTGCCTTAATAGACGAACTCCATCTTGGGTATGAGTATTGGAGGAAAATTGAAAAAGTAATAACGATTGAGTTTGGAAAAGCAACCTTAGTTGGTGCTGATTCAGAAACTAGAATACAAAGAGAACTATCGAGTTGTAATGATTTTGAAGCCCTGTATATGGTACAAGTTTTATTAGGTTTATTGTATGAGTATAGTGAACATGAAAAGCAATTTGATAGCCCTGACACTAAACGAACCGTCGAGAAGATAGATGCCACTATCAGTGCAATAAATAAAAAAATGCTAGAAAGTTCTTTAGGTTATGAGTTAGTAGAAGGAAAGTTAATCCGAATGGATAATAAGTTTATTCATCAAGAAGTAGTGGTTAAAAGTATTAAACTACTACATGAAAATGGATTCCAAAGCGCTTCGGAAGACTTTTTACAAGCATATTCTGATTACAAAAATGGGAATCTAGAAAATGCAATTACAAATGCAGGTAAAGCATTTGAAAGTACAATGAAAATCATTTGTGACAAACTCGGGTACGTATATAAACAAAAAGATACATCAAGTACATTGGTTAAAAATTTATTCGATAATCAATTTATTCCAAGTTCATTACAAGCACATTTTGGTGGTGTTAGAAGTTGCTTAGAAAGTGGATTACCAACCATGAGAAATAGATATTCCCACGGCAGTGGTATCCTAATAGACGATGTTACTATCACGGTAGTTCAATATTCTTTGAACTTATGTGCAACAAATATTGTATTTTTAGTTGAAACTTACAAGGCGCATGAAAATACATCTACTAATTAAATAGAGCATTATAGCAGGCGTTAGAGTAATTGCTCTATCGCTTATTCCTATATCAATCAGACGTTTAGAGCTTTAAAGCATGTCGGGGTGTAAAAAGAGATTTATATATGGATAAATATTCAATTAGTTTATGATATAGTACTTAGTGAATATAGGATTTTTGTGTTTAGTTATACAAAAGAAAAGAGGGCATAGATTTTGAGATTTTTAAAAATAGAAAGTTACCTTATTGAAGTGAAAAATGAAATTATTGCTTTCAAGAAACAAGAAAGATACTTAGATTCAAAATCGGAAAACAACAATGGTTCTCATGGGCGGAGTAATGAGCTTGAAGTTTCTGAATATAATAAAAAGAAAAGGGAAGTTGATGCACTACTAATAGATTCAATACAAGAGAAAATTACTGAGGCAGGAATAGCCAATTATTTTCGTGCAGAAATGACCACATTGAAACAGAACAAAGATGCATATACAAATACTGAATTTAGTGAATTCGATGGCGCGCTAAAATCTATACTTAGTAAACTTGATTTGCTATTTCACGTTGAATCACTATCTAGAACTAGTCAAGGTGGTTATAACTACATATATGGAGTTAAATTACCGCAATATGAATACTTTGATGATGTAGCAGAATTTACAAAACAATTAAATCTTATTTTTTCTATTGTAATGAATGATACTAGGAAAGTTAAGTTAGTAGGTTTTGATAAAGGTTCTGAATGGTATCAAGTCGCTTTGGACAATCTTACTGACTTTAAAATGATGGCATTATTTATTTCAGAGGTTACTAAATGGGTAAAGATTATCATTGAAGATAAACTTAGAGAAGATGAATTAGATATTGAAGAGGATGCTCGGAGATTGATAGTAGAGAACATGAAAGCAAACCAATTGGTAATTAAGAATTATGCAGTAAAAAGAGTTTTGGGCGCAAATGATACTGCTGATGACTCAGAGGAACACACAAGATGTCAAATGGCATTTGAAAGAATGGCTAACTTAATGATAAAAGGTACTAAGGTAGAGATTGATAAACAAGACTCATCAGATGACCTATCTGCAGATGAAAATGAAGAAACTTTAGTATTACCTAACATAGAAGATATTCAAGGATTATTAGAAATAGGTAGTGACCTTTTAATTGAACATAATCCTTCAAGTGAAGATGAATAACAGCAATTAAATATTATATAGTTGGATGGATGGAACGCACTATTTAGGTGCGTTCTTTTTTTTGTTCTGTTACTTGATGCGAAACGAGCAGGTCTAAGTACCTTAGCGTACTGTTCATTGATAATCCATGATGAAACACACTTAAAATCTGTATAGATTGCTCTGACTAGATAACAGGTCACAGGGCAACGATACATAGGTCAAAATGTGTCATCATTTGAAGCGTGTGAATATGGACAGGTATTTTCATAGACAAACATAGGTCGCAGCGACAGCAGTTGTGATAGTCGCCAAGTAGAGTTTGTAAAGGCATGCCTTTAGCAACTACCCCAAATGGATGTGAAATTCGTTTATTAAGATATTGATTATTATTTATAAACGTTTATAATATATGCATAAGCTTTATAAACGGAAGTGGGGAATTAACATGACAAACACAAAAGTATTCGGCTATGTTCGTGTCTGTGATAAAGGACAGAACGTAGAGCGTCAAGATATTAAGATGTTGGAGCTAGGAGTAGCCGAGCGTGACATTTTTTTAGACAAAGCAAGTGGGAAAAATTTTGACCGTCCACAGTATCAAGCACTAAAGAGCGTCATTCGAGAAGGTGACCTAGTTTATATTGATGCTTTAGACCGCTTAGGACGTAACTATGATGAAATAAAAATGGAATGGCAATACATAACTCGTAAGTTGAACGCTGATATTGTCATCTTAGAAAATAAAGAGTTGTTCGATAGTCGTAAGTTCAAATCAATGGGAGATATGGGCAAGCTAATGGAAGACCAATTCCTTTCCTTGTTGGCTTATGTAGCTGAACAAGAGCGTAAGAAAATGTTACAGCGTCAGAAGGAAGGAATCGCTGTTGCTAGAGCTAAAGGAAAGCATTTAGGTAGACCGCAATTAAACCTATCGACTTTATCGAAGAAACAGCGAGAGGATTTAGAGGCTAACTATCAAGTGTGGAAAGCCAAAGGATTGTCAGGTGTGAAGTTTATGGAAATCTTAAAGCTGAAAAAGAACTCCTTCTATAAGATAATCAGCGAATTTGAAGAATCAATTTAGACGTACAAAAGATTAGTTTATAAGGGTTTATTATCTGTACACTTCCTACAAGTCGACTTGTAAAACCAATTACTTAGAGTTGATATAGTAGGTAGAGTGAATGGATTAAAGGAGGTTGCAGGAGTGTCACAAGACGCTCCTATGAGAGAGTTCGATAGTAAGTCAGTGAAGGACGAAGGTGTATCCCGCAGTGCCATTTCGAGTGTTATAGGGCATGGGTAAGGTAGGGGGTACTTTCCGATATTTTGATGTTGGTGAATGAAGAATTGGAGCTACCTACTACACGCACACCAAACGGAAGATGAAGCGAAACGGTAGTAATATTATGGAGAAGAAGTTTGTTGGAATCGCTAATGATGAAATCAACAAAACTAACATTGTTATAAGTATAACCATAGATAATTAATCGATTTATACTATGTGTTTAAATTGGTTTTGTATTTCTATGGTAATATTTATATATAGAAATCGCAGAAGGTAGGTAATGGTTGAGCGATGAATATTAATATTGGAACAACTAATGCAGAAGAATCTAATGAATTGTTAAGATGTTTATGGGCTGAAATGAAAAAGGAGTTTGGAGTCTGTGGGTGGCATTACACGCCTTACAAGAATGGACAATTAAAAAAAATTACTTTTGGCTTTGTGAATATTGGTGAAAGTAAACCATTAGAAGTTGGTATTACTTACAAAGAAAAAGGAAGTATTGACAATATTTTCTTCAATGCGGAGTATGGAGAAAAGGAGATTAAAAAAGGAACAGAGCTTTATCAAAGGCTAAAGAAAGTTGTTAATACTACAAAACAAAATGTTGGAAAGTTAGATACATTTTATTTTAGAACTGCCATTCAATCATATTATCCTTTGCACTCATATACGACAGATGACTTTACTATACATCCCATGAAAGATAGTAAATCTGAATTTACATTTGTTGTTAATGCGTATGATAGGAATCAAGCAAGAGGCTTTGTTGCTCAAAAAGTGACACAACTTATGAATTTTTTAGCTGTTGAAACTAATGCTGTTTTTGATAGGGTTGATTGGATTAAGGATGGATTAATTGAGCCTCAAGAGTCAGAGTTGTTTCAGGAAGAGGATTTTATTGATGACCATTCAGTAAAGGAAGATTACTTAGTTATTTCTAATGAAGCAAAGGAATTTATAAATACACTTACAAACCCAGAACAAGATTTATCACCTGAGGTAGAATTGTTCTTAAAGGCTTGTGGTAACTTTCATTCTGCGAGAAAACAGGAAGAAAAAATGTTCCACAGAGACTCAGATGACTCAGTTGTGGTAGTGCAAAGTGGTGATGAGACAGAGTTAGCGACAACTTTATATTTATCAGCTCTAGAGGTTACAACTTTAATAGGGTTTACAGAGGGAAAGTGTGACTCATGTGGACAGCCAAAGTTTCAAATAACTAAAAGAGTAAGAGAGTTAACATCTAAGTATTTACCTAAACATCTTGTAAAAGATTTTGTGGATTACTATGATAAAAGGTCAAAATTTCTTCATGCAGGCTTGAGGCTTAATACAGAGACTCCAACAAGTAGCCTTATTCCATTGTTAGACCCTGATGAAAAGAATGGATGTGATTTCCCACATAAAATTCCATTAATAAATGTAAGAGAATATGTAAGTTACTGTCTAAGAAAGTATTACAGAGAAAATTTAATAAATTAAGTGGGGGAGCAGAACCGCTTTGTGAGCTTCCACAGAGTGAGATTGGTTCATTCTTTGGGGTTATCTGTGGACGCTGTCTAAGCTGGTTAATAGTAGATGGTAGGGCGGGATTTTCGATATTGAGGCAGTGTATCTTCCTATTTATATGTGACCTCTGACGCCACACGAATTGAAGTTGTTAACGAAACAATGCGATTCCATATATAAATAGTTGAAAGACAATGGAAGTAGTAAGGTCTTTGAACCAAGTTCGTAAACATGTAATACTCCCTAGTGAGTAAAACCGTAAAATAAACAACTGTGGAGACGGCTCAAAACCATGTGGCTGTAGGCTTCGGCATCATACATATGATTTGGTGATAACAGAATATATAAAACGAAGACGATTTCATCTATTGATGAGTCGTCTTTTTGTACGCCCGGCATGGGCTAGTCTATAGGGTGTAAGTCTCAAACTATGAAGATAGAATTATGGTGCCGTGTTCCCGGTATAGACAGCCTCAGCTCGTATTATTAAGCGTTAAAAGAAATTAATTACAATCAATACTGTGTAAGTGATGTTGTTAAAATTCATTTTCACTCTGCTACAATTCAAAGTGATGTGAGAATAAATATGGTAATACCATTATAGTCTTTAACCTTCTTCTATACACTTATGCATATACAATGATATACAAAAACCAGTTTCATAATTTTGGGAATATGCAACCACAACCAATCCTCATAATAATTGAGTAACCACGACCCAAATGCTATAATTAGGTAACAGAAACCTAAGAAGGTTGTCATATCAAGGACGAAAAACACAGTTCTGACATGGTTATTTAGAATAACCACGCCAGCGCTGTGTTTTTTATTATGATAGCTAGATCATATTTGATATACTGAACACTAGCGCAAGGAGGCTTTTTGATGAAACAGTATTTAGAATTATGTAAACACGTTCTTGAAACAGGTGAAAAAAAAGAAGATCGCACAGGGACAGGGACAATCAGTGTCTTTGGTTATCAGATGCGCTTCGATTTAAATGAAGGATTTCCCCTTATGACAACGAAAAAAACGGCTTTCCGTCTTATTTCATCTGAATTGTTATGGTTCTTAAAAGGCGATACGAATGTCAAAACGCTTATTGAAGATCGAAATCCTATTTGGGATGAATGGGCTTTTGAACAATGGGTGACAAGTTCCGAATATAGTGGTCCAGATATGAGAGACTTCGGACGTCGCGCTGCAAAAGAACCAGAATTTGCGGCTGTCTATAAAGTTGAAATGGATGCATTCAAAAAACGCGTAGTGGAAGATGAAGAATTTGCTGCGACATACGCAGATCTTGGACCGGTATATGGTAAACAGTGGCGATCATGGTCAAATGGAGAACAATCGATTGATCAAATTGCCAATTTAATTGAAGGCATCAAAAACAATCCCGATTCCCGCAGGCATATTGTTACTGCATGGAACCCTTCTGAAGTCGAAGATATGGCTTTGCCACCGTGTCATGCGTTGTTCCAATTTTATGTAGCAGATGGAAAGCTATCATGCCAGCTTTACCAGCGAAGTGCGGACATCTTCCTTGGCGTACCATTTAATATTGCATCCTATGCACTTCTGGTTCATTTGATTGCACATGAATGCGAACTTGGTGTTGGCGAATTCGTCCATACATTGGGGGATGCTCATATTTACGCGAATCATGTCAATCAAGTGAATGAGCAATTGACTCGGGAACCGCGAACTCTTCCGACATTAAAATTGAATATTGAAGGCAAATCGATTTTTGAATTAGAAACGCAAGACATCGAACTTGAAAATTATGAACCACATCCAAAAATCAAAGCACCAATTGCTGTCTAAAGAAAGGTGGATTTCCATGATTTCACTACTTGTAGCCCATGATCCGAACCGGGTCATTGGTATGAACAACGATTTGCCTTGGCATATTCCAGAGGACCTTGCTTACTTTAAAAAGGTGTCTATGGGAAAAGCGATGGTAATGGGACGTAAAACGTTTGAGTCAATCGGTAGACCTTTACCTGGGCGGCTTAGCATTATCGTTACACGAAATGAAGCATATACAGCTGAGGGTGCTGTTGTCGTACACAATCTAAATGATGCGATTGCAAGAGCAGAAGAGTATGCAGATGAAGTGATGATTATCGGTGGTGCGGAAATATTCCATGCGGCACTAGTAATAGCGGATCGCCTCTACATTACGTATATTCAAAAACAATACGAAGGGGATACTTTTTTTCCTTCATATGGCCCTGAATGGAAGCTCATATCGTCTACGCAAGAACACAGTACAGAAGATGAAATTCCGTATTCATTTCTCATGTACGAAAAGGAATAACTAAAGCGGATGCGACTAGAGGTTTTGCACTGGAGTCAAGACAAATAAAAAACGTCCTCATGTATATAAGAGGACGCAGAAATACATTGAGGCACTGCCCGCAATAACAAACACATGCCAAATTGCATGGTTGTACGGGATCTTTCTCCACGCATAGAAAATCGAACCAAACGTATACAATAGACCGCCTATAACGAGTAGCGCGAATCCAGCGAGTGTTAAATGGGTGTATAATGGTTTGATGGCTATTAGTATAAGCCAGCCCATAACAATGTAAAAGATAAGCGAAACAAATTCAAAACGATGAATGAAAAAAACTTTGAATAGAATACCTGCAATGGCCAGACCCCAGACGATACTGAGCAGTGTCCAGCCTAGTACTCCTTTTACAGTGACAAGGAGAAACGGCGTATAGGTTCCTGCAATCAGAATATAGATGGCTGAGTGATCCAGTATGGAAAACAAGTGTTTGAATTTTATTGGCATGCTATGCAACAGTGTGCTCATAAGGAATAAGAGAAGCATAGAAAAACCGAAAATGGTGTAGCTGGCCACATGCATCGCTGTGCCATGCCGAACAGCGTCAAGTACTAAAAACACAAGGGCGGGTATACTGAGAAGTAGTGCGATACCGTGTGTGATCGCATTCCACAACTCTTCTCGTCCATTTTTAAAATCAAATGCAACAGTCATGATTTTAACCTCCTTACCTTTTACTATACTAAAATTTATTGAGAACTGCTACTAATCGAGGGGAGTGCGCATTATGAAAAAAGTCCATATCGTCACGGATTCAACTGCCGATTTAAAAGAAGAGGACATTCTAAAATATGCCCTACATGTTGTTCCACTAACCATCCAAATTGATGGCAAAACGTATATCGATGGTGTAGATATACAACCCGAAGAATTTCTAACTATGATGAGAAGTTCTGAGGAATTGCCTAAAAGCTCCCAACCGGCAGCAGGTGTTTTCAAGGAGTTATATGACAAGCTGGGTGAGGATGGCAGTGAAATCATCTCCATACATATGACTGGTGGCATGAGTGGTACTGTGAAATCTGCCCAGGCAGCCGCTGAAATGACGGATTCCAAAGTTACTGTCATTGATTCGATGTTCATCTCACATGCGTTGATGTTTCAGGTAATGGAAGCGGCGAAATTGGCCGAGCAAGGAAAGTCAGTTACTGAGATCGTTGAACGGTTGAACTCAATCCGTAATAATACAACGCTTTTCGTTGTTGTCGATTCACTTGATAATCTGGTGAAAGGCGGCCGTATCGGAAAAGGGAAAGCAATGATTGGTTCCTTGTTGAATATAAAACCGATTGCGACTTTGCAGGATGGCGTCTATACACCCGTCGCAAAAGCACGCAGTCACAAACAAGTTGTAGCCCATCTATTCAAAGTTTTCAAAGAAGAGACTGCTGGCAAGATTATTCGAGGAGTCGGCATTTCACACGCCAATGGTTTGAAAATGGGTGAACCATTGAAGAAAATGATACAAGACTCGGGCATAAAAGATGTGAATCTTACATTTACTGCTCCAATCATCAGTACGCATACTGGTGAGGGAGCGATAGGTTTTATGTATTACGCAGATTAATAAATGATTCTTTATTGAAGAAAAGGGGAACTCTACGTATGAGAAGAGTATTTCTGATTGTGGTCGCCTTCTCATTATTTTTGTCCGGCTGTCAACAAACGCTAATCGAAAAAACAGGTGCATTTTCTGATCGACAAGAGATTGCATTTACTGAGTGGGCAATCCCAGGGTACTTCATTCCTAAAAATATCCATGTGATTGGTTTAGGTGATTCACTGACCCAGGGTGTCGGGGATGAGCTGAAAAAAGAAGGTTATTTTGGCCGAGTAACTAACAAGATGGATGAATGGAAAGGGGTTAAGGATGTCGATGCGGCCAATTTGGCAAAGCGGGGTCGAAGAAGTGACCAGCTCATTGACAAACTGTTAGACCCTGAAGTTCAATCTTCTGTGAAAACGGCAGATTTAATCTTTTTGACAATTGGTGGAAACGATATTATGAAAGTCGTTAAGTCCAATCTATTCAATTTGCAGACGGAACCATTTTACGTTGAACTCGGTAAGTTTGAAAACAGGCTCGATGAATTATTTAGTATTATCCGAGACTTGAATGGCGATGCGATCATTATTGTAGCAGGTCTTTATAATCCGTTTTCAATTGTGACGGATGAAACAAATGAATTTGAAGATATTATTGCTGACTGGAATGAAGCGATTGAAGTTCGTGCCATGATGGACGGAAGGTCATGCTTTGTACCAGTTGTGGACTTGTTTGATTCAAATACAGACATGGTGTACCACACCGATTTCTTTCATCCGAATGCAAAGGGCTATGACTCAATGGCGGAACGTTACCTTGAAAAGCTGAAAGAATGTGGCTTGCAAAAACTATCGGACGGGGAATTGGAAATGTAGGAGCTGATCGCATGAATCGATGGAAAATTAGTTTTTTTGTACTTGCAGGACTTATTGCGGCAGCATTTGCAGCTGTTATAGTACTTATTGGATCTTCCGCCGAGTCGGTTCCGCTTCCTGAAATGAAAGTTTCGAATCAAGCGGACCATGTTTTAACAGTGAGGGCGACAAAAGAAGATTTTGAAGGTATTGCAAACACATTTATACGAAAAGCAGTAAAAGGTGAGCCGCTTCCGGTTACGATGAAAGTTGAAGATGATGTGGTCTTGTTTTCAGAAATGACGGTGTTTTCCTATACATTGCCGGTTATTATGCATTTTGACCCAATTGTTAGAGAAGACGGTAATCTAATATTAAAACAATCGTCGATGGAAATCGGACAATTGAACATCCCGCCTGCGACTGTTTTAAAAGTACTAAGGGATTCTGTGAAGCTTCCCCCTTGGATGATTGTTCGTCCTAAGGAGGAAGAACTGTTCATCGATCTCTCTGCAATCCCGTTATCAGGTGATTTACAAGTAAAAGCAAAAACATTTAACTTGGCGGATGATGAGATTATCTTGGAAATTATAATTCCAAAAGAATAGGGAGGTTTTACAATGGCGAAAGCATTGGCCACATTTGCAGGAGGTTGTTTTTGGTGTATGGTGAAACCGTTTGACCGATATGAAGGTGTCCATTCAGTCATTTCTGGCTATACGGGCGGCGATGTCGAAAATCCGTCTTATGAACTGGTTTGTACGAATGCGACCGGTCATCGTGAAGCAATTCAAATTACTTTTGAAGATGAAGTTATTTCTTATCGCGAACTGATTGACATCTTTTGGAGACAGATTGACCCAACTGATTCGGGTGGCCAGTTTTTTGACCGGGGTGAATCCTATCAGACAGCCATTTTTTATCATACACCTGAACAACTACAACTCGCTGAGCAAACAAAGGCTGAACTAGATGCTTCTGGGAAGTTTGACAAACCCATCGCAACGGATATTATACCTGCGAAGCCATTTTACGCGGCTGAAGAAGGACATCAAGATTATTACATGAAAAACCCGACACATTATAATAGATATGCAACTGGCTCTGGCCGTGAACGATTCAAATCTGACAACTGGGGTGAAGAATCATGACAGAAGAATTGAAGAAGAAATTAACCGAAATACAGTACCACGTCACACAGGAAAATGGGACTGAACCACCGTTTCGAAATGAATTCGACAGCCATTATGAAGATGGGATTTATGTCGATATCGTTTCAGGAAAACCACTTTTTAGTTCAAAAGATAAATATGATGCTGGTTGTGGATGGCCAAGCTTTACGAAACCGATTGAATCAATGGAAGTAATAGAAAAAACAGACATAACCCACGGCATGAAACGAGTAGAAGTGCGCAGTAAAACCGCGGATTCACATCTCGGTCATGTATTTCCGGATGGACCGGGTGAAGACGGATTGCGTTATTGCATAAATTCAGCTGCACTCCGCTTTGTATCCATTGACAACCTTGAAAAAGAAGGCTTCGGAGAGTACTCGAAACTATTTTAATTGATTGAAGCTGAGAAGGGAGATGAACGGATGGATCGGTCCTTTTATCGATTCGCCCTATCCTTCCGTGGTGGGGCGATGGATGATTTAAAATCAACGTTTGCGGAATATATGTTTAAGGATTCGAGTTTTCCAAAAGAAGAAAAATCTTTTGACCCATTATCGCGATATATCGAAGAAAAGGCGGATGCTAAAATGCCATCCGTCGTTTTCGATGAATTGTTTCTATTATATGAAGAGAGATTTTTATAAGTTGCACCTGCATCTTCTTTGCATAATGGATTAGTTGAATGTATGATTAAAAAAGAAAATTTGAAAGCGAGGCTATTTAGTATGAGTATACATATCAATGCAAAAAAAGGTGACATCGCGGATACGATTTTACTTCCAGGCGACCCGCTTCGTGCAAAATACATTGCCGAAACATTTCTGGAAGATGTAACACTATATAACGAAGTCCGGAATATGTTCGGCTATACGGGAACATACAAAGGAAAACGAATTTCTGTTCAAGGGACAGGTATGGGTGTTCCATCCATTTCTATTTATGTAACGGAATTGATGCAAGAATACGACGTGCAAAAACTAATCCGTGTCGGAACTTGTGGTGCGATTCAGAAAGACGTTCATGTACGTGACGTTATTCTCGCACAAAGTGCTTCGACCGATTCTAAAATGAACGAAATCATATTCAATGGTATCAGCTATGCACCGACTGCAAACTTCGATCTTCTTTTGAAATCGTATAATGCTGGGCTTAAAAAGGGGCTTGATTTGAAGGTCGGAAATGTATTTACAGAAGACGTTTTCTATAATGAATATGCACAACATGAAAAATGGGCTCAGTATGGCGTCCTAGCTGTTGAAATGGAAGCTGCAGCTTTGTATACACTTGCTGCGAAATTTGGCCGCCAAGCACTGGCAATTCTTACTGTGAGCGATCACCTCTTAACAGGTGAGGCGACATCATCAGAAGAGCGCCAAACAACATTCAACGACATGATTGAAGTGGCGCTCGAAGCAGCAATTCAGGAATAAGCGTGAAGTAGGACCGCCCACTATACAGCGGTCCTTTTTTAGCAGGTAAGAAAGTATACGTTTTTTTGACTTAGAATAGTATCTAGCTCCAGCCGCTAGCCGCTCGGAGGTCCATAGGATGTTGGGCCACTAAGCCATTACTGCTGGATAAGATTGAATTGAATTTTGTATTAATAGTAGAGAGTGGGGAATGGGATGGAAGAGAATAATGGCCACGGACAAGAAATTGAACCAAATAGTCAACCGCCGGCAAACCGATATATAAAATTAAAACCGTTCTCTTTTGTCATGCTTGTATTCGGACTTGTACTGGCCACTGCCGCCATAACGTTTTTCGTGTTAACAACAGGTGATGATAAAGTTGTCGAAGTTGTGAGTCCACAAAAGCAATCGCTAAAGGACCGAAAAGAATTTGAAAAGTTATATAATGCCTATGATGAAATGAAAGGGAATTACTTCGAAGATATCGATGAAACAGCTGTCATCGATGGTGCCATCAATGGGATGATTGATGCACTAGGAGATCCGTATTCCGATTATTTAAATCAGAAGGAAGCTCGACAATTAAACGAGAGTATTTCGTCAAGTTTCGAAGGAATTGGTGCTGAAATTCAAGAGAAAAACGGATACATCAACGTTGTTTCTCCAATCAAAAATTCACCCGCAGAACGCGCAGGGATATTACCGAACGATACCATCATTGCGGTCGATGGTGAAAGTATACAGGGAATGTCATCATCAGAAGCGGTTCTTCTAATTAGAGGAGAAAAAGGGACAACTGTCACTTTAAGCATTAAACGTGGAGAAGCAGTTGAGCCAGTAGACGTAAAAATCAAACGTGACGTTATACCGATTGAAACAGTCTATGCTGAAATGCTTGACGATGGAATTGCACATATTCACCTCACAAGCTTCTCGGAAGGAACATACGATGAGTTGCTTGTTGCCCTTGATGAGATGGAAGCTAAAGGAATGAAAGGGTTAGTTGTCGATGTACGCCAAAATCCAGGCGGTAGACTCGACATAGCCATCAAAATATCCGATCTGTTTTTGGAAAATGGAAAGAACATTTTCCAGTATAAAGAAAAAGGTATACAACCAGAAATTTTTACAGCCTCTGGAAAAAGAAAAATAGGAGTTCCAGTAACGCTCGTCATCGATGACGGTAGTGCCTCGGCATCAGAAATACTGGCAGGTGCGTTAAAAGAATCTGCCAATGTGCCACTTATTGGTGTGAAAACATTCGGTAAAGGAACAGTTCAATCACCTAAAAATCTTCCTGACGGCTCGAATTTAAAATTAACTACAGCAAAATGGCTGACGCCTGATGGCAATTGGGTTCATAAAGAAGGAATTAAGCCCGATATTGAAGTGCCGTATCCATCTTATGCAATGCTTCCGTTTCTTGATCCAACAATAGAAATGAAAGTGGGCATGCTTTCACCTTCCATTAAATCAGCGGAAGAAATGCTTAAAGCCGTTGGGTATGAACCAGGTGAAATTGATGGCATGTTTGATGAAAAAACAACTCAGGCTGTCAAAAAGTTGCAAAAAGATTTAGCGCTGGACACGAACGGTATTCTCTTAGGAGAAACAACTTACGGTCTGATGGAAAAACTTCGGACGAAAATTCAAGAAGACGATCCACAGCTGATGAAAGCAAAAGAAGTTCTGCTTGAAAAAGTAGGGAAATAACTAAAAAGCGTCCAGTCCTAATCCGGCCGGACGCTTTTTTAAATGTCTATACAAGCTGAACGAAGGGTTTTTCATGGGGAGCCCAGCCCTAAGATAGCGCTAATCTAGCTAGTTTTAGGGCGAGAGACATCCCCTAGCGCTGAAGCGGATTCAAGGGAATTCTTTATTTCAACCCATCTAGTCCATCGTGTTCTAATCCGATAGGATGCTATGACTTTTTCTAATAAAATGAAAAGAGGCGTACATATGATTGATGTTTACTTATTTAGTGGTTTTCTAGGAAGCGGTAAAACGTCACTGTTACTTCATACAATTGCACAATTGAAAGAACAAGGAAAAAAACCGGCTGTATTAATGAATGAATTTGGAGCATTGCCTTTCGATTCAAATACTGTAGAAGGGGGAGCTGAAGTTCCGCTTAAAGAACTGCTAGATGGATGTATCTGTTGTACAGGTTCAGAGAAAACAGAGGCACAGCTTCAGGGACTGCTTGAAGAAAACGATGATATCGATGTCATCTTAATAGAAACAACGGGTGCTGCACACCCAGTGGAAGCACTCGACGCTATTTACTCACCTTTATTCGCAGACCGGCTTAACATAAAAGGAATTGTAACGGTTGCCGATTCGAAGCGTTGGCTGGAACGCGATAAGCTATCTCCGCAAGTACGCGCTTTATTCATGGAGCAAATTCGGCATGCTCATTTACTACTGGCGAATAAAGTCGATCTTCTAACTGAAGAGGAAGTAGCGAAAGTAACATTTGAACTATCGAGTTTCAATGAATCTGCTCCAATTATACAAACGGTGGGCGCAAAAGTTGCATTCTCCTTCATTGAGAAAACCTTAAGTTCATCGAAAAAAGGGACTGATAAGCAAATCATATCAGGAAAAGGCTTACCGCTTTCTTCAAAACTCCTTACATTCACTGAGAGTGTTACGAAAGAAGATTTCGAGAATTGGGTGAAATCCCTTCCTGATACAGTTTATCGGATGAAAGGTTATGTACCTATTAGCGGTTATAAAAATCCGTTTTTATTTCAATATGCGTATGGGATGGTCAACTGGCTCCCCGAATATGTCAAGATGGAAGCCCGTATTGTAATCATCGGGGAAGGGATCGAAACGTTGAATTATAAGGCCGTCAACCCCTTTTTAGATGAAAATTAAAGATAGTTGACCAGACTTATCCATTTCCATAGAATATGAGGTCCTTTGCTAGGGTATTTATTTAAGAACTGGATGAACTGGAAAAGAAACCCGATATTCTAAATCTCCCACGCGTTATGATAGATTGCGAAGGGAGGAGTAATGAGATGAAAAAATCGATTGCAGTACTCATGCTCGGTTCGGCGCTCTTACTGCCGAACAACAATAATGTAGAAGCTTCACAATTGGACAACAATGTACAGGTGCAAAAAGCACAACAGTACATTCAAAGTTACATAGGGGGGGACAAACAACCCGATATGTACAAGGTATTGCTTGAAAAAAATATTAATTTTGAGCAACTTTACAGTTTAGCGAAGTCTTATACAAAAAATACAGTGGTTGTTGACAAACAGGTAAATAAGCCAGTTACAGTCAAGCCAATCAAGAAGCCGGTGACTAAGCCAGTTACAGTCAAGCCGGTAGAAAAACCAGCTACGACTAATCCAGTACCAACACCAACACCGGAAGCAACTACACCGGTTAAGCCAGCACCGGAAAAACCTGCTGAAGTAGCACCAGTTAAACCTGTTGAAACAGCATCAGATGCATCTGTTTCTGCGATTGAAAAAGCAGTACTTGACCTTACAAATGTTGAAAGACAAAAAGCAGGTCTTCAACCGTTACAAACAGATGCGAAGTTGATGAACTCTGCACGACAAAAATCAACAGATATGGCTTCAAAAGGATACTTTTCACATACAAGCCCGACATACGGCTCACCGTTTGATCAAATGAAGTCTAATGGTATAACGTATAAATCGGCAGCGGAAAATATTGCTATGGGGCAACGTACGGCTGAGGAAGTTGTAAAAGGATGGATGGAATCGCCAGGACATAGACAAAATATCTTAACGCCTGGATTCACACACATCGGCATCGGCTATGACAAAAACGGCAACTACTGGACACAACAGTTCATTCAAAAATAAGAGAGGTTAAAAGCTATCCTCCAGACTGATACTAATTCGGTTTGGAGGATAGCTTTTTTCCTACTATTTTTTCGTGTACATACCGTCTTAAACCATCGTTCTTATAAACGGATTTCTCCAAGTAAATGTTTAAAAGTTTTCTGGCATGCTCAAACTCTTCTTAGGAGGTGAGCATGATGGGGGACATTGTATCGACTGACAGTTTGATTTTATACATAAAAAAGGTATTTCATAATTCTTCCGATTTATATGTTGAAGAAATGGAGTGGCAGAATGGTCCAGCTGTCATTTGTTATTTCACTACAATGACTGAAGGGGCAGAAGTGAACCGACAGCTTGAGCTAATCAGGAAAAGGGCAGCGGACGGACTTGCCGATTGGGGAAAGACTGCAATCTCGTCTGTTCATGCTTTTTCCGTCTCTATGCTTACCCATAGTATTAGTTCAGGTTTCGTAGCCGTTATTTTTCCTGAAACAAATTTATTATTGCAAATCATGATGCCGAAATTTACTGTTCGCAGCCCTAACGAACCGGAAAATGAACATGTTATCCGCGGTCCACATGAAGGATTCGTCGAAGGATTTGATGCGAATATGTCCTTGATTCGCAAACGGCTTGCGATTCCAGATCTCGTCGTCCATACACTGAGGCTCGGGAATGATACTCAAACCCTTGTTAATTATATATATATTGATTCAATAGCGGATGAAGATGTCGTTGCCGATGTGAAAAGACGATTGGAGAACATTAAGTCGGATAAAGTTATTAGTACAGGTCAAGTAGAGGATTACTTAGAAGATTCCGTTTGGTCACCGTTTCCACAATTTCTCAATACGGAACGACCTGATCGTGTTGTTGCAAATTTGCTGGAAGGGAAAATAGCGATTTTTTCGAACAATTCTCCAACCGCACTGATAGCACCGGTCAATTTTTTTTCCTTTTATGAGTCTCCAGATGATTATAATGCACGTGTTCTAGTGGGTTCATTTTATCGGATTCTCCGCATATTAAGTTTTGTGACGGCCATTTTTTTACCTGCATTTTATATAGCTGTCATCGGTTTTCATTCTGAAATCATTCCACTGGAATTAGGTAAACAAGTGAAGCTAGCGGTGAATGCAATTCCGTATCGACCTATTTATGAAGCGCTCATTTTAGAATTGTTTATCGAGCTCATTCGGGAGTCAGCTATCCGTCTCCCCACCCCAATTGGGCAAACGATAGGTATTGTCGGTGGTCTGGTTATTGGTAATGCAATTGTTGATGCCGGTCTCGTATCGAATTTCATGGTAATCGTCGTGGCGATGACAGCCATTTCGAGTTTTGTCATTCCCTCTTGGGAAATGAATATGACAATCCGAATTATTCGTTTTCCATTTATGCTTGCCGCTTCGCTGTTTGGCTTCTTCGGCATAGCAATTGGTACACTTGTGCTTTTCATCCATCTGATGAATGTATCATCATTGAAACAGCCATATTTTACGCCTATCGTTCCTTTTGATCCGTCGAAATTTAAAGATGCTTTCTTCAGGTCACCATATGTTCGTCTTAAAAAACAACAGAAAACGTTTACGCATGGTGCAAATAAAGAAGGTGGTGGACGTTGACGTTTAAATTGTCAAGAACCCAGTTTTTTTTATTTCTGTTTGTTATACAAACAGGCACTGTTTTTCTATCCTTTCAAACGCCATTCATCAGTGTAACAGGGCGTGATGCATGGATTATTTTCATCGGAGTAGGCATTTTTCATTATGTTTTGTTGTTGTTATATGAAAGGAATTATATATTCTTCACGCCAGGTCCGATTGTATCTTGGCTATATAAAGGCTATTGGCTCCTTATTATCGTCTCCTTCATTGCTTATATTGATTATACGCTTGCGGTATGGGCATTCCCTGAAACTCCCCAGATTGTCGTCATTTCAATCATGGTAGGCGTATCGTTGTATGCAAACTTAAGTCGTTCCGAAACCGTCATTAATCTAACAGTCATCCTCGTCCCACTGATACCGATCTTTTACTTTGTCTTGTTACTCGCATGGCCAGAATTCGTATGGACGAATTTATTCCCTTTAGCTAAAATAGACGGTTCAGATTTGTTAAAAGGGATTCTCGCTTCGCAGTTTACATTCATTGGCATTGAACTGTTTTTATTTTTTAGGAAGCATGTAGATAGCACACAAAAAATTAAAGGCTTACCACTGTTCATATATCAAATGCTATGGATGTTCTTTTTTTTCAGTACGGTCTTGATAACCCTTCTCTATTTCCCACTAAAGGAAATAGAAAGGATTCCTGAGCCAATCATGTATATTTTGAAATCGCAAACTTTCTCGTTTGTAGAACGGCTTGATTTATTTTTCATTTATATGTGGATGATGTGGAGTATCATCACGATATCCCTTTTTGCCTTTACTACAATGTACGTGCATCAGCTGCATGCGAAAGGTCACCGGAAAAGAAATACGATTATTTTTCATATCCTGCTCGTCATATTACCGCTGTTCTTAAATTCGAAAGAACGTGTTGATATGATTCAAAATTCACTCGTCTATTTCCATTTGTTTTTCATAATTGTTGTTCCAACTATAGTCATACTCGTGAACAGGAGGAAAAGGAAATGAAGAGATTACTAATCCTATTGGTCTGTTCATTGTTATTAAGCGGCTGCTGGGATGAAAAACATTATAAGGATGTAACCAATGTATCTCTTTTTGGGGTTGAAGGTCAGCCGGGGAAGATCAAGGCGCAATTTGCGTTTCCGATATTTGAAGATGGGTCTATAAGTTATACAACAATCACAGGAAGTGGTGCCACTGTTCTTGACGCGAAAAACGACACGAATACGACGGAAGGGCTCGATATAGCTGAACTTCAAGTGTTGCTTATAACGGAGGAATCAGCCAAATCTGACTTATATAAGTATATCGATGCGTTATACAGAGCTCCACGCAATCGACTTAGCGCTCATTTGGCAATTGTCGAAGGGGAACTGGCTCCCTATTTTGAACAGCACGAGAGTCTAGGGAATGATATTTCAACGTATTACTCAGAACTAATCGATACGGCGGTCCGATATACATTAGTCCCGAAAGTTGATATTCAACAAGTATGTAGACTACTTTTTGAAAAAGATATATCTCTAGCACTTCCCTATATTAAAATTGGGAAAGAAAGCGGTATACCCGAAATTGCCGGTACTGCGTTGTTTAATAAAAGGGAATTTACTGGGGAAACTTTAGATAAAGAGGAATCGGTCCTTTTCAATTTACTAAGTAAGAAACAAGGCAGGTATACACGGCTTTCTTATATGTGGAAAAGTGGTAAGGCAGAGAGTCCACTTACAGTTGAGGTGATTAGAATTAATAAGGACTGGGAAATTTCAGATAACAAGATCGATGCGACCTATGAATTAAAAATTTCCGTTGAGGAATTTCCGCATGACAGTCTAGATGAAAAGAAAACAATAAAGGAAGTTGAGGATTTCTTATCAAAGGAATTAACAAAGGATTTTACTAAAGTGATTAAAAAACTACAAGCAGCTAAAAGTGATGCTATAGGGTTCGGCCGACCAGTCCGTGCATTCCATCCCGCGCTTTGGGAAAAGGGGGATTGGAATGACACATTTTCCGAACTGCCCATTAGTGTCAAGGTGAAAACTGAGATTTTAAGAACCGGTATATTAAATTAGTGAAAACCCGCAATGCATACTGCATTACGGGTTTTAGTGTTTATATAAATTTCTTTTTCTGAATATAGATTAACCGTACAGTCAGTGTAATCGCGCCAACTGTCAATCCGGCAATAAGGCCAACCCAGTAGCCATATGGTCCGAGTTCAGTAAACGTTGCCATCATATAACCAATGGGTAAACCAAGGACCCAATAGGAGACAATCGCCATGACGAATGTCATATTGACGTCCTTATAGCCTCGTAAGGCGCCTTGGACCGGAGCCTGAATTGCATCAGATAATTGGAACAGTGCAGCGTAGATGAAGAACTGAGTTGCCAATCCGATAATCTGTCCGTCTGTTGTATAAAGCGAAGCAATTGGCGCCCTGAAAACGAGAAGAATAGCAATTGACACAAAGCTAAACGCAACGGCAAGCCCGACACCAAGATAACTGTACTGTTTAGCATCGCGCATCTGTCCTGCACCGACGGCCTGACCGACAAGTATTGTCGCCCCCATCGAAATGCTTAGCGGCAACATATACAACAACGAAGTGAAGTTAAGCGCAATCTGGTGTGCGGAAATTACAGCCGTTGAATAGTTACTCATCATCAGTGTGACGGCGGAAAAGATACTTGTCTCTACAAAAATTGAAATCCCGATTGGCACACCAATGAATAAAATCACTTTCCATTTTTTAAATGAAATCTTTTCCCATCCTTTGAAAAGTGCGTATTCCTTAAAGGGCTTATGCTTCCACGCGACAGAACAAGCAATGAAGAATACGAGCCAATACGTTATACCGGATGCATATCCGGCCCCAGCTCCGCCAAGTTCAGGAAAGCCCCAATTCCCGTAAATAAGCAAATAGTTTATGAAGATGTTAATAGGGGCAGATAATAAAATGATGAACATCGAAACGCGTGTCGCTCCAAGCGCATCAAAAAATGAGCGTAGCACTGTGTAGGCAAAGAGGGGAAATAGGCCGAAACTCATTCCTGTCAAATAGTCCGCTGCTACAATGCGTACTTCAGCCTCGAGCGGCATTGCTTCTAGTATAGGGGCAACTGCGAATAGAATAATGGCAAAGACGATTGCAGCCAGTGCGACCGATACGTAAAGGCCTTGTTGAACGGAAGGTCGGACTTCCGCGTGGAGGCGTGCTCCGATGTATTGAGCGATGATCGGTGTAAGCCCCATTAAAATTCCAGCAAGCCCTGTATAAACTGGTACCCAGAAAGAAGATCCAATAGTAACTCCGGCAAGATGGTATGTATCATATCGCCCTGTCATAAGAATATCGAAGAACGTCATCATATACAGAGCGACTTGTGTAACGAGGATTGGCAAGACGATTGTTGCCAATCTGAACGGCTTTTTCTTCAGTGGAACTGCAGTTTCCAAATAAATCACCCTTTATTCTTCAATTAAACATCATTATATCATGACTCCTTTGCTATAATGGCAATGTGGTAAAGTTAAGTTACAATATATTTCTTAATATAGAAGAGGTGAATGGCCCATGAAACGGCCGGTTATATTATTGACAGGGGGCGGCACGGCGGGACACGTGTCTGTGAATGAAGCGCTTATCCCTGTGTTTAGCGAAAAAGGGTATGAAATTCATTACATTGGTTCGCATCGAGGGATTGAAAAAGAACTGATTGGCGATGGTTATCCTGAAGTTGTCTATCATCCCATTCAAAGTGGTAAACTGCGGCGCTATTTCTCTATGAAAAACTTTACAGATCCGTTCCGTGTTGGTGCGGGGGTTCTACAAGCGTTAGCGGTTATTAGGAAAGTCAAACCAGAAATAATTTTCTCCAAAGGCGGTTTTGTATCAGTGCCTGTCGTCTTGGCGGCGAAAATGGCGAAAGTACCTGTTGTCATTCACGAATCTGACGTAACGCCAGGACTTGCGAACAAAATGGCTTTACCTTTTTCAAATCATATTTTTACAGTGTTCGAACAAACACTAAATTATGTACCCGCTGGCAAAGCGACTTGCTCCGGTGCAATCATCAGACCCGAGTTGTTCAATGGCACCCGGGAAGAAGGCTTGCGCATTGCCGGCCTGTCAGGTGAGAAAACAGTCCAAATTATAATGGGCGGAAGTCAGGGTTCTTCAATACTCAACGATGCTGTTCGAAAAGATTTACCTGCCATTTTGCATGATTTCGATATTATTCATCTTTGCGGGAAAGGAAATCTGGATGAAACGCTTGAAGGTACACCCGGCTATACACAATTTGAATACGTAACAGAGGGGTTACCACATTTACTAGCGGCGTCTGATTTTGCGGTTTCTAGAGCAGGGTCAAATGCAATCTTTGAATTACTGGCATTACGTAAACCGATGCTGCTTATTCCACTTTCTGCTGCAAAAAGCAGAGGGGATCAGATTTTGAATGCCAATCATTTTAAATCGCTCGGACTCGCACATGTATTGAAAGAGGAAGATGTGGAGCTACGCCCACTATCCGAAGAATTCGCATCTTTTGTAGATGAGAAAGACAGTTTGATCAGGAATATGAAGAAAGTAGCAACACCCAAAATACCGGAAGAAATGGTTGAAATGATCCTGTCACACCGAAAATAGCTGGAAGAGACTATTCTCAGTTTTTCGGTGGGTTAATGAATGGTTGCAAGTAATGAGAATCCAGTGTATTCTTGTTGACGGTAATAAAGTTAAAGAGTTAACGCTAAACCCTTTAAGTTAAAGTGTTTGCGTGTTAAAATTAACGAGGATAAAAAAATATAAACACAATATGCCTTTTGGCAAATGTGGAGGTCATTTTACATGTCGAACAATGCTGACGCTCATCGTTCCCCCTATGCTGCTTTTTCGGGTCCGAACCTTGGGTATATAATGGAAATGTACGAACTGTTCAAAACGTCACCTGAATCTATAGATGCTGAACTTGCCGAGATGTTCAGCCGTTTTGGTGCGCCTACAATAAGCAACACAGAGCAAGACAAAGCGGTCGGGGCAGTAGCTCCTGGCGATTTCGGTAAAGTATTCTCCGCCTATCAGTTGCAAACGGCCATCCGTACATACGGACATCTTGCAGCAGATATCTATCCGCTTAGCGATCGTCCAAAAGATTCAACACGTCTTGAACTTTCCACTTATGGACTTACAGAAAGTGATTTACAAGCAATGCCAGCATCTCTTTTCTTTAAAAATGTTCCTGCAAGTGTAGAAGATGGGCTTGAAGCAGTGAATTATTTGAAGTCATTATATACAGGTAAAATCGCCTATGAGTTCGATCATGTTATTGACGAAGAAGAAAGAAACTGGATTCAATCTAAAATCGAAAACGGGAATGTTTCCGCTACACTATCTGTAGATGAGAAAAAAGCACTTCTCGAACGATTGACGAAAATTGAAGGGTTTGAAAAATTCATCCACCGGACTTTCGTCGGAGCGAAACGGTTCTCTATTGAAGGTCTTGATACATTAGTTGTCTTCCTTGACGAACTTGTTCGTCTTTCTGAAGAACAAAAAATGAAAAAAGTATTGATTGGGATGGCCCACCGTGGTCGCCTAAACGTACTTACGCATATTTTAAATAAACCTTACGAAACAATGTTTGCACAATTTGCGGGTGTTCCTGAAGAACCATTCCTTCCAACAGATGGTTCACTTGAAACTACACGCGGTTGGTTCGGCGATGTGAAATACCATATGGGTGCCTTATACAAGGGGCAATCGGGCATGCAGCGTTTCCTTGCGTATAACCCATCCCATTTGGAAGTCGTCAATCCTGTTGTTACAGGACAAACAAGGGCTGCACAGGAAAATACGGATAACCCGGGTATTCCTGTACTAGAAACAGATGCTGCTTACGCAGTACTTATCCACGGGGATGCAGCATTCCCAGGACAAGGAATTGTGCCAGAATCATTCAACTATAGCCGTGTTCGTGGATTCAAAACAGGCGGTTCTATTCATGTCATCGCGAATAACATGATTGGATTCACAACTGAATATTACGATTCTAGATCAACACATTATTCTTCAGACCCTGCAAAAGGCTATGAAGTTCCAGTATTACACGTCAATGCGGATAGCCCTGAATCAGTTATCGCAGCTGCATCATTCGCATTCGAATACCGTCAAAAGTTCAGCAAGGATATTCTGATTGATCTTCTTGGCTATCGTCGTTATGGACACAATGAAATGGATGAACCTCTTGTGACGAATCCGGTTATGTACCATTCAATCCATGAACATCCAACAGTTCGTGCACTGTACGGATCTGAACTTGCATCTGAGAACATCTTGACAGAAGAAGATGTAACGAAACTGGACGCTTCAGTTTTTGCAACGATGCAAGCAGCATACGACAAAGTAAAAGAACATACTTCAGAAAAAACATTGATTTCAAACGCTACGCCTGAAGAAGTACTTGCAGGGTATCCAAGAGACCTTGAAACTGGCACGGACGAAGCTAATCTTCGCCGCATCAATGAAGAGTTACTCATATATCCTGAAAACTTCAATGTATTTGGGAAGCTTGGAAAAATCCTGAAACGTCGTGAAGATCCGTTCAATGGAAAAGGGAAAATCGATTGGGCACATGCCGAAACACTAGCATTCGGTGCAATCCTTCAAGACGGTAATCCAATCCGTATGACAGGTCAGGACGTCCAACGTGGTACATTTGCGCACCGCCACGTAGTCCTTCACGATGAAAAAACAGGTGACGAACTTGTACCACTTCACCATATTAGCGGTTCAAAAGCATCATTCGTCGCATATAACAGCCCATTGACAGAAGCTGCAATTGTCGGTTATGAATTTGGCTATAACTTAGAAGACCAAAAAGTATTATCAATTTGGGAAGCGCAATATGGAGACTTTTCGAATATGGCACAAGTAATGTTCGATCAGTTCGTCTCTTCAAGTTATTCTAAATGGGGTCAGCAATCCGGACTCGTATTGCTATTACCGCATGCGTATGAAGGGCAAGGACCTGAACACTCAAGCGCAAGACTTGAACGTTATCTGCAACTTTGTGCGGAAAATAACTGGACGGTCGCTAACCTTTCTAGCGCGGCGAACTATTTCCATATTCTTCGCAGACAAGCAAAAATGCTTGGTGATAAATCGATGCGTCCACTTGTTATTGTGTCACCCAAATCGCTTCTTCGTCACCCGCTTGTCGGTGCTGATGTCAACGATTTGACAGAAGGCCACTTCCAAACGGTGCTTGAACAACCTGGAACAGGCAAGAATACTGATAAAGTTGAGAAAATCCTATTTGCAAGCGGTAAAGTGGCGATTGATCTTGCTGAACGTGTGAAAGATGGCAAAGGCTTCGATCATCTGCATATCGTTCGTGTGGAACAGCTCTACCCGTTCCCAGCTGATAAAATTAGTGATATCATTTCTCGTTATCCAAACGCCAAAGAACTTGTTTGGGTACAAGAAGAACCGAAAAATATGGGGTCATGGCATTTTGCAAATTCTTATATCCGCGAAGTTGCGGATGGTAAGAAAGTATCCTATGTTGGACGAATTCATCGTTCAAGCCCATCAGAAGGTGACGGCGAATCTCACAAGATCGAACAAAACCGCATCCTAGATGAGGCATTGAAGAAGTAAGCCTTATTTAGTTTAATTTAATCAACATATGAAATATTGATTGTTAACACCGTACTAACGGTAGACTCGAGGAGGAATTTATTGTGGCAGAGATCATAGTACCAGAACTTGCAGAATCGATTACAGAAGGAACGGTTGCACAGTGGTTGAAACAACCAGGTGAAAGCGTTGAGAAAGGTGAATTCATCGTTGAACTTGAAACAGACAAAGTAAACGTTGAAATCATTTCAGAAGAAGCAGGAATTGTTCAAGAACATCTGGCAGCAGAAGGCGATACAGTCCAAGTCGGCCAAGTTATCGCAATCGTTGGTTCTGGTTCAGGCGCGCCTGCTGCAGCTCCATCTGCACCAGCAGTGGAAGCAGTTCAAAAAGTGGAAGCAGCACCAGTTGCTCCAGCAGTTACTGAAGATGCAAGCGGATCAGACCGTACAATCGCAAGCCCAGCAGCACGTAAACTAGCTCGTGAAAAAGGCATCGACCTTGCAGCGGTATCACCAGTTGACCCAATGGGACGCGTTCGTGTTCAAGATGTTGAAGCACACGGTACTGCACCTAAAGCACAACCAGCAGCTGCCGCACCAAAAGCAGCAGCAGTAGTAGAGGACGGACGTGTAACTCGCGAGAAAATGACACGTCGTCGCCAAACAATTGCAAAACGACTTCTTGAAGTTAAACAATCAACAGCAATGCTTACAACATTCAATGAAATCGACATGACAAACGTTATGGCACTTCGTTCACGTAAGAAAGACCAATTCTTCGAGCAAAATGATGTTCGTCTAGGATTTATGTCATTCTTCACGAAAGCAGTTGTTGCTGCACTTAAGAAATATCCTTATGTTAATGCAGAAATCGATGGCGATGAAATCATTCTTAAAAACTTCTACGATATTGGGGTCGCTATATCAACAGATGGCGGACTAGTTGTACCAAACGTAGTTGACGCTGATCGTAAAAACTTCGCAGAAATCGAAGGAACTATCGTAGAACTTGCGAAAAAAGCACGCGACAACAAATTGACAATCGCAGATATGACAGGCGGTTCATTCACAATTACAAACGGTGGTGTTTTCGGATCACTTATGTCAACACCAATTATGAATGGTGCTCAAGTAGGAATCCTTGGCATGCATACAATCCAAAAGCGTCCAGTAGCTATTGGTGACAATGTTGAAATCCGTCCAATGATGTATGTTGCTCTTTCTTATGACCACCGTGTTATCGATGGTAAAGATTCAGTTGGCTTCTTGAAAATGGTAAAAGAATTGATTGAAAATCCGGAAGATCTACTTCTAGGTTCTTAATAAGAAAAGCGCTCGAAATCTAGACAAAAAATAGTTAGGTAATCGGCCCGTTATTGTTAGCGGGTCGATTTTTCCTTATACACTCCATAGAAAAGGCGTGATTAACAATGACATTCATAGATTGGATGACTGCACCTGCAATCCGTACTGTCGTCTGTAAGCATGCAGACGCTGAAAAGTATGTAGTGAACAATGTTCTGACACCAGGTAAAGAGTATGAAGTGAAAAACGAAACAGATGAATTCATTTTCATTCTCGATAATTCCGGTAAAGTCGGAGGCTATTATAAAACGTATTTTGAATAAACAAAGGCACAGGTCGCCGTTATAAAGGTACGCAGCCATTGCCACGTCCTGTGGCAATAGGCTGCGTGACCTACATCCTGTAGGCCCGCGACAGGCATGACTGGGACCAGCGACGCGGCGTTTTTTGACCGGGGAGGATGCAGTTCAATCCTTCCTAGCTGGGCTGAATTATGATCCGAGCATTTGGCGCCCGGAGTCTAGACGTGAAATCTCCATGTTAGAATTTATTCACAATACAAGATTTTACTGTTTTCTAGACGTGAACTTAAAGCCCGCTACCCACTTGTTGGTGTGCGGGCTTTTTTATAAGGAGGTAAGGTTATGAACTCGCTAGTAGAAAAAGAACAGCAGCTTCGTTCAACGAAAACGCATGACACCGCAGCAGTACGATTAATACAGGAAGGTGGTTACGTTTCCCCAAGTCCCCATTTATGGGATGACGTCCTTATCAGTATTGTATTGAAAAAACCAGTGTTATTGAAAGGGTCTTCTGGTTCTGGAAAAACGAAGTTAGCTCAAACAATTTCACATTATTTCAATCAGCCAATGCAAAGCATAAACTGTTCGGTTGATTTGGATGCTGAAGCATTGCTTGGTTTCAAAACGATAATTAGCAAAGACGGAGAGACTATTATTGAATTTGTAGAAGGTCCCGTAGTACAAGCTATGAAAAAAGGACATATTTTATATATTGATGAAATCAACATGGCCAGACCTGAAACGTTACCCATCCTTCATAGTGTTTTGGACCATCGTCGTATGCTGACAAATCCGTTTACAGGTGAAGTCATTTATGCGCATGAAGACTTTACGGTCATTTCAGCCATAAACGAAGGATATGTTGGAACATCTCCAATGAATGAAGCATTGAAAAACCGTTTTGTATCGTTCACAGTCCCGTACCTGACTGGAGAACAATTAGAATTAGTTATGAAGGATACGTGTCCATTTGCCTCAAAACAGCTTGTTGAGACATTCCTTCATATCAGTATCGATTTGAAGAAACAGGTAATGAACGGATTATTATCCGATGAGGCAGCATCCGTGAGAAGTCTGCTAGACGCTATGGCACTTGCAGAACATATCCCTGTGAAACGTGCAGTCCAGTATGCCATCGCTGAAAAGCTAGATGATACAATTGAACGTAGACTTGTCATGGAATTAGTCGATACTTGGGTGAAATGAGGCGATTGCTATGGTGAAGATGAATCGATTCATTCAATTTAATGATGAAACGGTCGATGCCAATACGCTTTTATTGTATGAACGATTAGGGCGCGCATTAGCAGATGCACCATTCATTGAATTAACGGAACGAAAGCTTCTTGAATTCCGACCTCAAGAAGGTATTATCTCGATGAGTGTTTTTTGGCGTCACCGAACAGACGAAGTGATCCACGCTGGCCGTCTGTCTGATATCTATTTGTTAACATCAGGTTATTGGAAGCATTTTAGTGTTAAGTCATGGATTAAATTTAGCCGGTCAATTAGCTTATATCCACTCCGGAAATTCACATCTGAATTATTATTGATGCTGGAAGAGTTTCGTTTAATTGATGTAATTACGAAGGAAAGACCTGGAACCGCAAGTGCATTCGAAGTTAGAAGGGAAGCCTACGTTTACCTCCACCGCAATGCACAGTCTTCGAATATGCAGAAAAATCAACTTGCGGATGCGATGATGAATCAGTTATTCATATCTCTCCATGAAGGCTTATTTGCAGAAACGTCCATCGACTGGGATGCTCATTCCATCGACTATGATCTCATTCAATCCGTTCTGCAACACGCATACGATTCAAAAAGTACAGAGGACAATACATTTATTGCGGATAGAATTACAGGGATTGTAGAAAGGTCAATTGACAAGGATCTTGTCAAACAGTATTATTCAGCGGGGGATTCCATTACAGAAGAAAATACTGTATTTCATTATCATAAAGGGATGTCTGACGCCGAAGAAGGCGAGGAAGGTCCAAAAGAGACAATCGAAGAAGTGTTTAGATCCTGGCATCGTGAAAGCGAGAGTGAATCAGGCGTCCACCTTGAATTTGAACTTGAACACGGACGCTCTGGGAAGAGTGATGCCAACGATGCAACGCCAGGCCATGAAGATGCTGAGGTCGAAGAGACGGGCTCAGGTGATTCAGAGGGGAATGACAGCGATCGTTGGACGGATGACACCAGTGATAAGACAGACAAACGCGATCGAAAGATGAAAGCGGGTAAGATGTTTGGAAAAGAGCATGTGAACGTCGTGTATGAGGAACAACGGATAGAAGTCATAGACGAGGTTGAAAATCGTCAACTATTGACCGTTTGGCGAGAAGAGCAAAAGCCGTATGTTCGTTCCTTCGTCGAGGAGATGAAGAAACGAATCGATTTGAAACAGGATTCGAAACGTGAGCGCCTTATGAAGGGACGACTTTCTACGAAATTAACGACGATGGTTGTGGATGAACGACCGAAACCATTTTATAGGAAGAGTGCACCATCTGTTAATCTAGATGCGGTATTCGGTCTACTAGTTGATGGTTCAGCTTCGATGCTCGACAAATTAGACGAAACAAAACAGGCTGTACTATTGTTTCATGATGTACTCCGTCAACTTGGTGTATTTCATGAAATTTCGTCCTATTATGAGGATGCAAATAACGCTACAAAAGAAGTGCAACCGAATGTATTTGAGCTTATGCATACGTTTACAGATCGCAATAAGGATAACGGTTTATCGATATTGTCGTTTGATGCTAATGAAGACAACCGTGACGGATTCGCGATTAGATGGATGGCCGATCAGCTTGCGATGAGGCAGGAGAAGCACAAGTTTTTGCTAGTATTCTCAGACGGGGAGCCATCGGCATTTGGTTATGATCGGAACGGTATCCTAGATACAGCAGAAGCGGTAATGGAAACTGAAAAAAAAGGTATTTCCATCATTCATCTATTCCTTTCAACTGAAGAACCGACTGTTGACCAAAAAGCACTTTTTTCAATGATGTTTGGCAATAAAACCGCATCATCCAACTCGGTCGATAGTTTCACAGATCAGACATTGCGGATACTTAGAAAATTACTCGCGATTGTAATAAGAAATACGTGAACCGCGAGTAAACTCCTAGATAATATACAAGGTGAAAACACAAAACCGCCCTTAGAGAGGACGGTTTTGTGTTTTTTCATGAACAGCAAGAAGGCGCTGTTTCAGCTCATCTTCCATTCGTCCGATTTCTATTTCAGCAGCTTTACGTTTTGCACGACCATCTGCTTGGATAATAAGTGTCTCTTCAATAGTTTGAATCAAGTTTTCTTGCGTCTTTTTCAGCGTATCAATTTCGATGATGCCGCGTTCATTCTCTTTAGCTGTTTCAATTGAATTGATTTTCAGCATTTCCGAGTTTTTCAACAGCAAGTCATTTGTCGTTTTCGTAACAAGTTTTTGAGACTCTACAGCTTTCATTTGTCGGTTTAACGTTAAGGCAATTGCTATCTGATTTTTCCATAGGGGAATGGATGTCATAATGGATGACTGGATTTTTTCTGCAAGTGTTTGGTTTGTCTGTTGAATCATCCTGATTTGAGGTGCACTCTGAATGGTGATTTGTCGTGATAACTGCAAATCGTAAAGGCGTTTTTCCAACCTGTCAAGGAATTGTGCCATGTCATTCACTTCCTGGAATGCCATTTGATCATTCGATAGCTCAGCTTTTTTGCGCATTTCAGGGATGATTTCATTGGCGAGTTCATCCTGTTTTAATTCAGCCGCGGCTATGTAGATATTTAACGCTTGGAAATAGGTTTTATTTTGATCATACAAATTATCAAGCATTCTAACATCCTCTAAAAGGCCACGTTTCGAATGCTCAAGTTGAACACCAATCCTGTCGATTTGAGTACTAAGTTTCTGATATTTCGTCATCATTTCTTGAACAGATCGCGTTGCTTTATTAAACAATCTGCTTAGACCTGACTTCTTCTTGTCTGATAAATCGTCAGGGTCTATTTCAGAAAGTTTACCCATCAAATCTTTCAATACATCTCCAACAGGTCCAATATCTTTGCCTTGAACATGATCGAGCATTTGAGTGGAGAACCTTGAAAGCTCGCTTTGAGCATTTGCGCCGTACGTAATAATTGCTTCATAGTTACCGACAGGAATTTGTTGTGCAAGGACTTTTGCCTTCTCCCTCTCTTCAGGAGATAGACGGTCAATCAGTTTAACGCTTGTTTCAGCCTCTTTCTTTTCTGTTTGCATTTCCTTAGGAAGAAGGGGTTCTTGAAAATCAAAAGGACTATCAAGTAAATCATCAATTGTTTTTATAGGATTATTTTCGGTCATTATGTGGATCTCCTTTCATTTCAAGAAGCGGCTTTTTATTATTCATGGATACATCAACAAAGTCAATTTCCATTTGGAGCTGGTCGATATCAGACGCTAAAACGCTTCGTAGGTCTTGCTCCAATTGCTTGTTAACATCCCCAAGCGTTTCACGCGTATTTTGTAATGCGATGCGAAGTTCTTTATCTTTCAATGGTTGGTTGACAAGCAACGCATATTTCGAAGTCAATTCGACTGCGGAATCAAGATGGGCATAGAAAAACTTCTCTACGTCGTAAAACTTTTTAGGGTTTGATCGGACGAGGCCAAGAATCCTTCTAGATAGGCTATTCATTTCATGAAGTTGCCTAAATGCCTGGATTGACCTAACTTGTCCATAAAGACCATTCAGTCGTTTGATTTTCATTTTCGCACCAGTAATCTGACCTTTTATATGACTGTATTCAGAACGGGACATCCCGAGTTTTTTTAAGTTGGATGAAAGTTGAATCTGCTTCAGGGTAAACGTTCCGCCAAAGTAGATCGCTACCAAAAGGCCAGTAGCCGCAAAAATATTCATACCTGCACCCATAACAAAGAAGAGCCAGGATCCAAAACTGATTGGTGCTGTTATAAAATGTCTTATAAAAAATTGTTTAACTTCTTTCATGATATATTCATACCTCCTTTGACCCTATACTGTATACGTTTCAAAACGAATAAAGTTTCATGTCAGTAGTTCAATTATACCCGATAAATGCAATCTATACCTACCATTTGAATTCAAAAGGGAAGCAATTAATTGGACATCAGGAGGGAGTTTGTTAAAATGAAGGACATTCAACTAAGAGTTACATAGGAGGTTTAGGAAATGTATGAAGTGATTTATATGAAAGCAGATTATGAGCCATGGTGGATGTTTGAGGAGTGGGAAGAAACAATCCGTTCACGCCATTCATTTGATGATAGAGTACTTGCTGAGGTACACTTTAAAAAATTGACTAGTGAATTACGAGAAAAGCATAAACGTGAGGCTATGAAAAAAGACTGTTTTTTTGCCTTTTGGTCTGAAGACGAAATAAATTTCTGTGAAGGCTGTGATGAAGATCTCCAACTGTATCATGGTGTTATCTTAATGAAGGACGGGATGCCCAATGCTTTCTGCTAAAAAAACATTGGAAATAAATACGGATTCGCATCTTCCAAAAGGTAATCGTTAGTTTCGGTACCTTTTGGAAGATGTGAATTTATTCTGCGATGTAAAGAAGCGTCCTAACGAGGGACGCTTCTTTACATCGCTATTTGTCGACTGTCTTCAACGTGGAGGTAACAACGAATTCACCGTCATCCGTCTGCATGATAGATTCCCGTTTGACTTCACCAAACCCTTCAACGAAATACTTACGGTTGACGAAGTCATCCGTCTTCATTTCGATGACGAAAGCATGATCAAACTTCTTATACGGTGTATCGACAGTTGTATCTATTTCAACAATTGTCCACGTATCAAATGTTGTTCCTTTTTTTATGGGTTTTTTAAGATAAACACCAGTTGGATCCATTGCATCCAGTTCTGCCAGGGGGGGGAAGTCTTTGACTAATTCGACAGTCTGTTCGTCTAAGATGCTTATTTTGTCAGGTTCGATTTTATAAATATGGCGAACCAGGGAGCCGCCATTATTCTCATGGACGACAACATAATTTTCAAATGGTCGTGCGACTTCAACATCAAGTTCTGCAAATTCATTTCCTTCACCTAGATAATGCGCCTTTGAACCATCCGGTAGAAAAAGATCAGTTAAAGAAATTTCACCATCGCTCTCACTTTCGCTATCTTTAACGATACCTTCACCAATTGTGCCATTTGTTGACCCCGAATTATCAAGGGCTGTCGGTTGTTTTTTCGAACACCCTGAAAAGACAAGGACCGCTACTAACAGAAAAATGAAAAGATTTATTTTCCTCATGAAAACACTCCTTTCTATTGGTTATACCCATTTCGACGGATATCATACGCAAGTGTAGGAATTGCAATCGGAAATCCAACATCATTTAGCGATAAAAATAGCCGTCTCCCAATCAAGGGAAACGGCTTAAAATTATTTCTTTTTATTTTGTTTTTCTTGTTGTTCTTTCCACTCTAGATACTCATCATAGTTCATCAATTTATCGAAGATTGTACCATCATCATGGATTTCAATGATTCTGTTTGCAACCGTCTGGATGAATTGTTGGTCATGAGATGTGAAGATCATGGCACCTTTGAATGCAATCAGTCCGTTGTTAAGCGCTTGAATTGATTCAAGGTCCAAGTGGTTCATCGGTTCATCCAAAAGAAGAACGTTCGAACTTGTCAGCATCATTTTTGAAAGCATACAGCGAACTTTTTCCCCACCGGATAAAACGGATGGTTTCTTGTTCACTTCATCACCTGAAAACAGCATACGGCCAAGGAATCCGCGTAGGAATGTCTCGGTTTGGTCGTCAGGTGAATATTGACGTAACCATTCAACAAGTGAACTTTCCGAACCTTGGAAGTAGTTACTGTTATCGATAGGAAGGTATGCATGTGTTGTCGTAACTCCCCATTTGATAGCTCCAGAATCAGGCTCAGACTCTCCGGCAAGCAGTTGAAGGAGCGCTGTTTTTGCAAGAGGATCTCCAAGAAGAATGACTTTGTCTTCTTTGTCAATTGTAAATGAAGCATCTTTAAGCATTACTCTGCCATCCTGTGTTTTGTTAACTTCTTGGATACTTAGAACATCATTTCCAATTTCACGGCCCATTTGGAAGTTGACGAAAGGATAACGTCTTGAAGATGGTTTAATATCATCCAATTCGATTTTTTCCAACGTTTTCTTACGTGAAGTAGCTTGTTTAGATTTCGAAGCATTGGCACTAAAGCGGGCAACGAATGCTTGAAGCTCTTTAATTTTTTCTTCTTTTTTCTTGTTTTGGTCTTGTGACATTCTTAGTGCAAGTTGGCTTGACTCGTACCAGAAATCATAGTTACCCGGGTAAATCTGGATTTTAGAAAAGTCGACATCCGCAATTTGCGTACAAACTTTGTTTAAGAAGTGACGGTCATGGGAAACAACAATAAGCGTGTTTTCGAAGTTCATAAGGAATTCTTCGAGCCATTGGATTGCTTTCAAATCAAGTGAGTTTGTAGGCTCATCCAGAAGAAGAACGTCAGGCTTACCAAACAAAGCTTGTGCAAGAAGCACTTTCACTTTATCAGAACCGTTTAGTTCAGACATCTTCAATTGGTGATATTCATCTGCAAGACCAAGTCCTTGTAAAAGGATTGCTGCTTCAGATTCAGCTTCCCAACCGTTCAAGTCGCCAAATTCACCTTCAAGTTCAGCTGCGCGCATGCCGTCCTCATCTGAGAATTCCTCTTTTGCATAGATGGCGTTTTTCTCCATCATAATGTCATATAAACGTTTGTGACCCATAATGACTGTATCAAGTACGACGCTTTCCTCGTATTCGAAATGGTTCTGTTTCAAAATAGCAAGACGTTCGTCTTTGTTCATAATTACATTTCCAGATTGTGGTTCTAGTTCACCTGACAAAATTTTAAGGAATGTCGATTTTCCCGCACCGTTTGCACCAATTAGACCATAACAATGGCCTGGATTAAACTGTATATTCACATCTTCAAATAGCTTGCGGTCGCCGAATTGAAGACTTACATTACTGACTGCTATCATTCAAAATCCTCCTAAATTCACAATGCTCCCATTATAGCACGAAATAATTCATAGTAGCAACAATGCTTATGCCTCAAGGCTTATGAGGGGTTTAAATAAAAACAACCTCCAAATATTCCACCAATTTAAAAAGTGAATGCATTACTGTAGGATTTCGCTAATTTGACATCGAGGTTTTATTAATGAGTGGATATATAAACTTAAAATCATCAAAGAAGTATTTCTTAGTCGTTCTGTAATAGTTTGTAGTGGAATGCCTTTACTCAACATAATTTTTGCTTGGGGATGTCTTAAACTGTGTGAGAAATAGATTTCATTCCTGATTCTTAAGGTTGAGTTTAATTGGATTTGAAACAGATCTTTTGCTGATGGGAGTTTTGAGTCTTTCTGAGGTAAGTACATAATCAGTTTCCAAACTTCTTTCCAAAAAAATGCGCAAAGTCTTATTCCACCAAAATCTGTATATCTTCAATTGATTTAGTAGAAGATCGTGGACAAAGTTTGTCAGTTTGCTATTTTTGGTTTACGAACTCCGTGGTAGTCATGGGTTCGCTCAATTGTAATGGTCTTTTTTTCGAAATCTATTTTATTCCATTGAAGTCATTGGCAACATTTACGAAGTTGCTTATTTGCTGGAGGAACCTATATAGCAGCACTACAGGTCTTTTAACAGCTTTAGTAGGTCAAAGTGAATATGGAGTTTACACCAAATCGACTGTAGGGCGTTTAGAATCGACGGGAAATGACGTTGTACTAGATCTTAGCAGTCTAGTGAAACTTTGAAAGTGAGTGGTCATAGAGGATAACGACTGGTAATGGAAACAGGAAATTATTAAATTACAGAATGAAATTAAAAAATTACGCAATGAGTTCGCGACTTACAAAGTGGATCAAATTAGAGAACTTTTCTCTGGAAAAGGACTAACTTATAAAAATATTACAGAAGGTGATATTTGTGTATTGGTTATCCTTACTCAACAAACACGTTAAGCAAGCTAATAAAGCTGGCACAATGTCTATAAACACCATGAGAGTGAGCCAAAAGATTAACAGTAAATACAACAGTAACGGAACAGTGAGGGAATGCAGCTTATTTTTGAATAGTCATTACTTCACTCAATGAGAAGCGATCAGCTTGAATCCAGATGGCTTTATGGCTTTATATGTTTTGCAGGTTGGGCAGATGATGGAAGCAAATTGCCATTAACAAATGCATTTGCGGCATGGGTAGAATCAATAGCTAGTTGATTCGTACTCCTACCAAAAAGACCACTGATTAAAAATAATCAGTGGTCTTTATCACAGTCATCTTGTGATATAGCGACAGTATTGACGAATCACCCGGTCAATAAACGTCCAAGATTAACGCTAAGTAGCTAAGCACTTGTTGAACTACTTATTGTAACTTTTCAGAAACAGTCCAATGTTTGGAAGGAATTACGTTTTGATTCAGTTGCTGCATTAACAAATCCGCTGTGTAAAAATCAGCAAAGGTTTTGTCTGACTGGGTACTGGAGTCCTTTAAGAACTCAGTTTCACCATCATTGTTTCGTATGATTACAAACATGAGTCACCTCCAATTTATGGCATGAACAATGACTTGTTCTAAAGGAATTGTCTCATCAAATAATATTTTAGTATACATTATTTGAGAATTGTTACCATTTTGTTACCGAATTGTAATGAAATATCCATTTATTTGCAGGTGAATAATACCGTAAAGAGAGAAGGAGAATTACTGATACTCAATTCGAACATAAGACGAAGGAAATTTCCGAATGACAGCATATCAAGAAATAATCAAGCTTTTACAGCAATTACCGTTTGAGGTGCTGAAAGACGTTGAGAGGCGTACCGGCGACTGGATGTGGAGCGGTGGCAATGAGGATAATCCGTATATTCATCGGCAGTTGCGGTATGCAAAATGATTTGTGAAGGAGTGATAGCTGTGCTTCAGCAACTCCCTATTTTTGATGCGGTGCCAGTCAAAGAAACCTTTACAGTCGGTGACACGGTTGAAATCGTCGTCAATGTAGAGGAGAAAGATGTTGAGGATTATTTCTACCTGAAGGTATTTGAGGGAATGGAAGGTCGGATTGTTAAGGTTTTACACAGAAGACAGTATGAGGTTTTGTTTGCGAAGTCTAATCAGATCGGGATATTTCGGCAAAGTGAATTGAAGAGGAGTGAATGAAATGACAGTAAGGACGTTCACTGTCGTGTATCGTCCCATTCGTAAGTATACAATCATTACTCTATGTCGGTTTTTTCTCTATTCATTTCTTTTATACGATCATCAATCGGATCAATCGTATGAATTGTATGTTTAAATCGTTTACTTTGATGGAGGACGATAAAAATAAAAATGAACTGTAAAATCAAGGTAGCAATACAAATGCAAATCCACATCCAAGTCGTTGTTGTCATTTGATAGTCTCCTTTCTTGCTGTAAGTTTACTACAAAAATATGGGCTAGTCAGTTACGGGTTGGTGACAGTTAGGCAGGATGAATTGAAGAGGAGTGAGTAGGGATGAACAATGATTATGAACGTGAAAAGATTAAAAGAGAGCTTTTCTCTCGCTGTGTATACGAATGCTTTAGGGAAAATGGGGGAAATAAACTCTCCTAAACTCACGGCTGAAAATGTAACGTGAACGCATTATGAATTTGGAGATTGGCGTCGAAAGGGCAGATTTACAGGATGTCTTTCGGTATTGTGACTACTTTGGATTGAATTATGAAGGGTTTTTGTTTGATGCTTTTCCGGAGTTTAAATCGGCTTATGTAGCGGATGCGGAGAAGATGATGAGAGCGATTGGGTACAAGATTTGAGGAAATAAAAAAGACAGGATTCCTCCCGTCCTTGGCAGGGTTTTTATAACACAATGAGGGGTCCTGGTGAATAAAGATATTACTTTTAATACAGATGCATTATTGTTGGGGATTGGTATAATGGAACTACCAATGAACTGTGTAGTAGTTATATCTTAGGGTGTGGCGGAAGTGAGGGAGCTTCCGGAACATGGAGAATATCGGATTGTTACGCTTCAAGGCAAGATTAAGAGGATGCGTAGGGAAGATGGGGAAGAGTTTTGAATTGGTTGGGACAAGTGTCGCAATTTCAAGGAATATTAGGTGCGATTGTTGGTTTTCATTAAGTTATTTCAGTAACAGAACAGGGAAAATTAAGATCATTGTAAAAAACAACTACCTTTCGTCGCCAAGGGAAGGAATTGAAAAAGAAAAAAGATCAGCTGATGAAGAAATTAAAACAGATTATTATTATAAATTAAAAAAGCATATTACTTTAAATTTAGAACTGCTTTTTATTAATTCTTCTTCAGTAAATAAAGTCATTACAGACATCGAAATTGAAGGTATAAGTACTAGCAAAGCTATCTATGTAGGCATATCATTAACTGAAGTTGAGCACTATGATAATGGGCAAGTCGCCGAAGATAAGGCTGATAGCTTCGCTCCTTTAAGTGAACACTTTCACATGATTAGTTTAAAGGCCGGCGAAGCTAGACTAATAAAACTTTTAGCATTTTTGGATAATGATCACTTTGAGAATAATAGCGGTATAAAAGAGGTTCAAATATGTTATATTCATCCAGAAAAGAGAAGTAAGAGAAAAAGTCGAAAAGTGAAATTCGCTATAAATAGATGGTTAGATTTAGAAGTTATAAATTAGTCCCCCTGGCCAACCAGAGGACAACGATGATAACAGCATTGCGCTGTGTCATTTGTTGTCCTCTTTTTTTATCTCAAAAAATCGGGAATGAGTGAAGTGAAATCGTTGCATACGGAACTGGTTGAAAATGGTCCTTCAGATGCTTGTACAGGCGAAGTAGAGCAAAAGAATACTAGGACAAGGGGTAAGTCGTCGGAACAGCTTCCTGATAGGGGATGGGCTGAATTGATGGGGACTAATCGACAGACCTATAAACGAGTGAACGGGGCAATTCGTAAACGATAAACAGGGGGCGGGCAGCTTATGACGGAGAAGCAGATTGAGCAGTTGTTGAAGGATTATCACTGGATGATAAATTCGGTAAAAATTATGCGCGAGGGATTGAATGATGTTGGAGGTAACTTTACAGCTCAGTATGGATTAGAGGCAGCTATGCCAAAAGCGGCTGGGGGACATAGCGATCCTATTTATCAAGAGTTTTTAAGACGAGAAAAGCGGTGGAAGAAGATTAGCGATTATGAACAAAAGATAAAGATGGTTCAAGATAAAATCCATTTGATTACGGTTGACCGGGAAATAGAGGTATTGCATTGGTTACTTGAGGGGAAAAGTTTGCTGTGGATTGGGATGCATATGGGGTTTTCAGACCGTCACATTGGAAGAATAAAAGATACTGTTATTCGGAAAATGTCGCATATGTCGGATACGTCGAAGAAATGACGCACCTGCATTCACATTGATAAACTTAAAGGCAGGTCAGGAAGTTGGGTGGTTTTGGGGTGCGAGAGTAGACTTTGGCACATATCCCACGTGTTCGCGTAATAAGGTCGTGTAGGCACTTGTCGTTAATCTGCAGTTAAGGATTAATATGCTTTCTCAATACTCTTAAAGTTAAGTTTATTGGTGTAATATTCATTACGAAATATTTCACTAATATTACGTAATCGCAACTATAAATCGTGTTATTCTTTTATTGGAACATTAATGTTTTTAGCATACTATGGTTGGTTAGCCATTGACATTTAATTTCCGATAGAGTACTCATTTAATTATGAGTGCTCTTTTATTATGCTTTGAAGACTACACATCATACATACAGTCACAAAATAATCGCGGGCTATCAGGTAGACGGTTACCATTAGCTAACGGTTGGACTTGATATGATGAGTAGTTTTGAAAATATAAAGGATTTACACCTACCTTACTTAGCGAATAATGTAAGTGGGAGGCGGGATAAAGGTATGGAATTTAACTTACTTAAGAATGGTGTAGATTCATTAAAGGCGGCACAGTTTAATATTAATGATTTTTATGAGAACCATGACGATGGAGATTACTTTATTAAAGATGCAATAATATTTTTGAATCATGCGAATGAGATATTGCTGAAGTATCTATTGAAGAACAAAGATGAAGCATTATTATTTAAAGACAACAAGAAATATCGCGCAGCTAAAGAAAAGATGGATAAAGAAAAATTGGAAAGTGTTTATGAGGCAGATGGTGATTTAGAAACCGTAAATCTTACTTTCGCTTTAAAAAGAGTTTCATCTAATTGCGCAGTTAAAATGGGTGGTAATTTCGATAATTCAATTATTTATCTTTACAAAAAACGTAACGAACTTATGCATTATGAATTGTTACTCACTTTAGAAGAAATGGTTGAATTAGTAGGGAAGCTTGAACATTGCTATCAAGAAGCGTATTCCTTTTATTATGAACATATACCAAGCTTCGTAAAGACTTTTAATGAATCTAGGTATATGACTTATTCAGAAGAGTATCTCCAAAGGAAGCAAGATGAGCTTATGGACCAAATAGCTGATGCGGCATTAGAATCACAAAGAGATGCTTATTACGAACAGCTGGAAGATCAAGCACGAGCGCTGGAGTCATATGCGATCAAAAGTGGCCGATGAACTATAGGCATCTCTTCGAAGGTGCTTTTTCTATGCTTAAAAATAAAGGAGTATCGGGGGATAGAAGAACAGGGAGATCACTCCGGAAGTGTTGGTAGTACTAGGTTTATGGCTATTTTGATAGTGTAAAAGATGTACGGATAGAGAGGACTTAATTACCCCGATTGAATCGACAATATCCTGATTGCCCTTCCATATCTATTACAACAGGACAACTACAGGAGGTTGTTAAAATGAAAGTGATTTCTGACAAGGAACTGCGGTTTCTAGAAATACATAAAGAAAGAAGAAGCCGCGTGGTTGATTTACAGGTTGAAAGATGAATACAAGGAACATATAAATAAATGGTATATAGATTTAGGTGACGAATATAGAGAGTTGGTTAAATCGAGACTCGACAAGCGAGAAAGGGCAAGTTTAGTCGGTCATGAAAGATGACATCAAAAACGAGGGGATTTTTCACTCACGCAGGAACATTGGGAAGAAACCTGTAATTACTTTGATTACCAATGCGTTTATTGCGGAAACGAAGGGAGGTTGACATACGACCACTTCATTCCGTTCTCGAAAGGCGGAAGTTTTGAACAGGACAATATACTACCTTGCTGTAGCGGTTGTAATAGCAGTAAAAATAACAGCGACTTTGAGCGATGGTATGAAAAACAAGATTTCTTTAATGAAGATAAAGCGTTGTTGGTCATCGGGTTTATAAACGAAAAAAAGAAGGCAAAGGCGCTCGATTAAGAGTGCCTTTGCTATGCCGAAAATAATAACGGGGGTGGTGATGTGTAGTGAAACTGAACGCAAGGCAGGAAGTGTTCTGCAAGGAATATCTCATTGACCTGAACGCTACACAGGCTACTATTTGAGCGGGGGACAGTGAGAGGACGGCGTATTCGCAAGGACAACGTTTGTTGAAGAATGTTGAAGTCCTCGTGCGCGTGAAAGAGCTGAAAACTAAAAGAGCCGATGAATTAGAGTTGGACGCCTATTGGGTGCTTAAACGATTGAAAGACATATCCGATAGATCTATGCAGGCTGAACCGGTAATGATGTTTGATCCTGCTTCTGGCGGAATGGCTGAGAGTGGGGAGTATGAGTTTGATAGTACAGGAGCAAATAAAGCTACTGAATTAATCGGCAAGCATATCGGGATGTTTTACCCTAAATTACAGTTGTAAAAAGAAATGATGAAAGCCCAAATCAATAAACTTAAAGCTGAAACGAAGAATGAAGAAGTAGGTGGCAGTCGAGTTGTTATCGTTAATGACATCGAAGCAATGAAGATGGCGATGCAGCATGAAGACTGAAACGATTAATATTATGGACCTCACGAATCGCAACTTCTATACCTTCTGGTTGAACGAAAAGCCGCAAAGCATATTGAGTGGCGGACGTTCTTCTATGAAGTCATCCGTTATTAGCTTAAAACTCGTTATCTACTTCCTCAATGATGACCAGGCCAATTTAGTCTGCTTACGTAAGGTGGGTAAATACCTTGCAGGTTCTGTTAATGAGCAAATCAAATGGGCAATTTATATGTTAGGTGTTCAAGATGAATTCATTTTCGGAAAGTCACCGTTAATCATCAAACATAAGCGGACAAGTACGGGCTTTTATTTCCATGGAGTTGACGATATTGACGTTGTTGAGGATACGTTCATTCATCAGGATTTAGGCGATAAGAACGTTAATGTCTATTACTCATACAACCCACCTAGAAACCCTTATTCGTGGGAAAATCAAAAGCGATTAAAGATTCCACAGAAGAGGTATTGAAACAACTAGAAGCCGGCGAAAATGCTCTGTCTAACCAATGGAACAAAAAGCTGAATGACGGCACGTTGACAGATTTCGATGCCGTAGGCTTGCTGTTCGTTGCTGTTGATAGGGGATTACTAAGTAATGTTTGATTGAATAGTTAGTTAACGTTAATCTGTGAATGGTATACTCTCTTTAACCACGAGTCAGTCTCGTAGGACTTTAGTAACTCGGGGTTTCCCGATTAAAGTGAAAAGCGGCTCCTCCACAGATTATGATTGTGGAAGGCCGCTTTTTGGGGGGGGGTTGCAAAGTACTACTGCTACCCATATTATAAAGGTATAGGTGAGTTTGGGAGATTGCGCGCTCGTGAAGACCGATTGTTAGGGGGATATTATGATGCCTATTGAAATACCTACTGAAGTAATTGCTAAAAATATTAATATAGTCGATATAATAGCTACATCAATTGTTGTTTTACTTGTTATTTTAGTTTGTGTTGCTTTGATAGTATCGATTAGGAAATTGTCAAAAGATCAAAAGAAAAAGGCTCAAAACAGCATGAATGTTGAACAAAAGCTAGATAAGATAATAACTTTATTAGAGAAAAAAGAGTTTGATAAATGACAGAGAAGTCCCCTAATAAAGGGGGCTTTTTTATTTGGCCAGAGGGAAAAATAAAAGGATGTGTCGACTGTGATTAAATAGGTGAATTTATAGGCGGCTACTCTTAATTTGAGTTGCTTTCTATTTTGCAGGATTTTTAGAATACATGTCGAAATATACAATATAGTAAAAAAGAGGGGTGAGTGTTAAAAATGGTAAATATTTTAACTCCAGTATTCGGAGCACTCCTTCTAGTTGCAATTTGTTATCTTATTTACAAGGTTAGTAAAAAACAAAGTAAATAAAATTCAGATTATTTTTTATTTTGGATAAAAAGCAACCAGTTCATCACGGAACGGTCGCTTTTTGTTTTGTCGAAGTAAAGAGGTATTCGTATGAATATAGACGAATAAGGAACAGAATATTGTTCTTATTCAACTAACGAAACAGGTTAGTTGAACAAGCACCTAAGCAATGTCTTGAATTATAGAAATACACTTAAGGGTTATTTTAAAGGGGAGATATTGTGTTTATAGTTAATGTAGAGGGTGCAATTTACAAAAATAAAAAATGGTTGTTAATAAGACGAAGCGAGAAAGAAGAACACGCTGGAGGTTCATTGTCTCTTGTTGGGGGAAAGGTAGAAAAAGAAGGAACCTCATCAGACATTTTAGAAAAGACAATAATAAGAGAAATTGCTGAAGAAGTGGGTATAGAGGTTTCGAATCTTCGATATGTAAATAGCTCATCATTCGTTACTGATTCAGGAATAAATGTGGTTGACATTGTTTTTCTTTGTGACCACGAATCAGGCGAAGCATTTGCTAAGAGTCCTGATGAAGTTGACGACGTTATTTGGATGACTACCCAGCAAATTCTGAATAACTCTAATTTACCTATTTATTTAAAGGAAAATATTAAACTTGCTGAAAAACTGGTAAACAATAATACAGTAGTTATTTCGTAGTAAGTAAATTTTGAGAGACTCACTTGTTCAACTAACAGATGTTTAGTTGAACAAGCGGAGATCGTCTATTGACGGTCTTTTTTATTTGCCCAAATATCTAAGATGTATCGTTTCAAAGGTTAATTGGTAATATTTATAATTTCCGTTATCCAGTTGCAATAAGAACTATTGTTCTATATACTAACGGAAAAGGGGGAACGAGTGTGCGTAACCAATTAGTGAGGTCGATGGAATACAGTGAACACCTAGATATGATGTACTTGGCTGCGGACGGTTCAATTAGCAAAAGAAGAATCAACGTACTGCAGTTTGGTGAGGTATCATTCCGTGCATACTGTTTTCTGCGTAAATTCAAACGTATTTTTACAATTGATAACGTTTTAGCACTTGTTCCCATCGTACATAAAGAAAGAATGGTGATCTAATGCCGTTAATCCCAACCGAAGCATTACCGTATTTCGAGAACATGATTTATTTGCCAATGATAATAAGTATCTTGGAAAGAGACCGAGAAGTGATTGAAATAAGCTCATTCAAATTGAAAGGGCCTTATATCAATATCATTGAAAATACATTAAAGAATGTACGAGCAGAATTGAAAGAAACAAATAATTATGCACGAAGCAAAAATATGAAGTTGATTAAAAAGGGGAAAGATGGTTCGTTCACTGAGTATGCATTTATCCATAACGGCTATGAAGACAAAAGACGCTACATGAACATACGGCTGCGTAACAGGACGGAAGAATTGATAAATGTGTACTTCGCTAAGTCAGAAAGCCCAAATCTGAAAGGATGATGAAAATGACAGCAATTCCAAAACCACCAAAATCAAAGGTTGTGGCAAGTCCAAAACTAACAGAGACTGATTTTCTTGAGATAGGCGAGAGAATCGGGGAATCAAAAGAATTCGACGTAGAGGTTGAAATCACAATTTATGCCCAAAAGCGGTTCGAGTCAGTTACAGGGATGGTTACAGAAATCGATGGCCAACAAGGCAAATTGTCGCTACAAGTGGGCTACGAAAACATAAAAATCAACATGAATAATATAGTGAGCGTGAAATGAGATGCTAGAAAACATTCGGGATAGAGGAAACGTTAAATGGACTGCGATGATGCTATCAGAGCACGTCGCAGAGTTGCATAGATGGCAAAAATTCTTGAATTTCATTAAGAATTACTTAACATTATGTCTATTGAAGAAGATAATATATCTTTCGAAGTAACTACGATGCTGTTTAAAAAATATGAAGATATTGAAAACTATTTTCCTGTTACATCAGAAATACTTCATACAAAATGGGTGTAATATATAGGTGGAAAGTCCTGAATTGTGAAGGGGGAAGTAGCAGTTAGCTTAACGTAAGGGTGTCCACAGTGACGTCGAATCTGAAGGAAGCGAGCTGCAAACCTTGGGTCTGAGGAGCACGAACTTCATATAAGGCTATGTGCGATTGGATGAGTTTGCAAAACAAAACAAAGCAAAGTCCTTTCTGCCGAAGGTCGTATGTAGTTAATGAAGCAGATAGGTGAAGGGAAAGACTACGCTCTTACCTAGGGAGGTCTGATTGATACGCCAAGTATACACTTGGTAACCTAGCCAATGATGGGTAGCTGAACAATCAGAAGTCAGCAGAAGCCATAGTACCATTCGAACTCGAGAAGGATGGGAAGGGCTAAACAATTACATATAAAGTTTGGCATTCCGGTAATCGAATAAGCAAACGAGGGCGCGTTTAATGATATTCCTGTCCTTAATTATAGGAAGAATGGGAGTATATCAACTTGATTTATAGTATAATGATTACTTCAATAATGCGATGGAAAACAGGGGAAAGAGGGAACTGATGCCTACTATACTGGTTGCTGACGACGATGCGAACATTCGTGAACTCGTCTGTTTATTTCTACGCAACGACGGATTCGCAATAGCCGAAGCCGCAGACGGCAAGGAAGCACTGGCCGTCTACACCTCAACGCATGTCGATCTTGTCGTGCTCGACATTATGATGCCAAATATGGATGGTTGGACGTTATGCAAGGAGCTCAGAAGAGCCAATCCTGATCTTCCTTTACTTATTCTGACTGCGAGAGGAGAAACATGGGAAAAAGTGAAAGGTTTCGAACTTGGGACGGACGATTACTTAACGAAACCATTCGATCCGTTAGAGTTGACGGTTCGTGTTAGGGCACTACTCAAACGATACAAGATTGGCTCCACTCAGACGATCCATTTCGGGAACGTCATTCTTAATCGACAGACCTATAAGGTGATGAGAGGGACGGAGTCGCTTACGTTGCCGCTAAAGGAATTCGAATTGCTGTATAAGCTAGCTGGAACACCCGGACAAGTCTATACGCGTGAGCAGTTGATCGATCAGATTTGGGGTATCGATTACGCTGGAGATGATAGAACGATAGACGTACATATAAAACGACTGCGTGAACGGTTCGCGTCGACACCCGATTTTCGGATCGAAACGGTGCGTGGGCTTGGGTATCGGCTTGAGGTTTATGAATGATCAGATCTTTATATATACGTGTTGTCCTGACATTTCTAATTTCCGTCATCGGAGGCACGATTATTTCTTTTTTTGTGTCAACTTGGATATTCGAAGATAAATTGAACGAAAACGCTCAAATTAACTTACGTAACTTTGGCCAAGATATCGTCCAGATTTACAAGACTCTTCCGTTACGTGAAGCGGACTCGTTCGTAAGTGAAATGAAGCAGCTCGATTCTTATTATATTCGAATTTACGAAGCTACGGGTCAGTTCCAGTCTTACGGAAAACTTCACGGACACAAACCTGCGCCTGTCACGATGGAGCAACTAAAGAAAGTATTAGATGGAGGCGTTGTTCAGGACACTCCGAATGGTATTGCTACGGTCCTCTTAGGGTTGCCGTTGAAAACGGAAATGGGAACGAAAGCGATGTTTTTGGAAACGCTCGCCCCGCCTTCTGCTTCTTTTGTCACAAAGTGGGCATTGATTTTTGCAACCTGTTCGTTGATTGCAGGAAGCGTGTTCATTTTAGTTGCCTCTTTATTCCTGGTAAGACCGATCAAAAAGCTGACAAAAGCGACCAAGCGTATAGCATCTGGAGATTTCAACGTCAAGCTGAATATTAAGCAAACGGGTGAGCTTGGTATTTTGGCTCGCAGCTTCGAAGAAATGATGCACGATCTGCAGCAACTTGAGCAGATGCGAAGGGAATTCGTAACGAACGTCTCGCACGAGGTTCAGTCTCCGCTCACTTCGATATCCGGTTATGCTGTAGCGCTTAAACAGGTTCACCTCTCAGATCACGAACGAAGTCGATATCTAGATATTATCATCGCTGAAGCGAAAAGAATGTCCAAGATGAGCGATAGCCTGCTCAAGCTGAGTTTGCTTGAATCGCAGTCGCAGCAACTGCAGCTCGTCACGCTCAGTCTCGATGAACAAATTCGACGGGTAATCGTGGCGCTCCAGCCGCAATGGTCTGCTCGCATCATTCATTTTGAGCTTGATCTACAGACCGTTAAAGTAATGGGTGATCATGACCAGTTGAATCAGGTATGGACGAACATCCTTGGCAATAGCATCAAATTTTCCGAGGATGGCGGGGTAATTAACGTCAGTACCAAACAAGACATCAAAAACGTGACAGTTCAAATAACCGACACGGGCATCGGTATTCCTCTCGAAGACCAGAAGCGTATATTCGAGCGGTTTTTCAAGGCCGATCGTTCGCACAGTCGAAAGTATGACGGTAGCGGTATGGGACTTGCAATCGTAAAACAGGTCGTAGCTCTTCATCAAGGTGACATCCGAGTGGAAAGTGAACTTGGTAAAGGAACTACCTTCATTGTCACGTTGCCACTCACTACACCAACCGATAGTTAGATACACCAAATATCCATCGGATTGTCTAAACCGATATTCTCTAAACTACGGCTCACATGCAAGCAATCTTGTATGTGAGCCGTAGTTTTTTTGCTTGTTCATATTCAGTTCATATTGTCGTCATGGGGAGTACATATTCATTAGTTAAGATTTCATTAGCAGCACATGAAGAAAGCCAAACAAACAGATCAGGACAGGAGAGAATGACAGTGACACAACAAGAGGAAAAGAAAATGCGGAATGGAACGAAAATAAAGAAAGTACGAAACATTTTGCTTAAAATAGTAGGAGCAATCGTTATAGCCATTGTTCTTTTTCTAGGTATTGTTTATATCGCTAATGGGATGAGTAGTCATTCGGAGAAAAAACGAATAGTGCCCTACGGTCAGCAGGTATCTGTAGACGAGAAAAATATGAATGTGTTAATTCAAGGCGAGGGCGAAGAAACGATTGTTCTCCTGCCTGGTTATGGAACAGCTACACCAGGGCTTGATTTTAAGCTTCTTATCGATGAATTATCTCTATTTTACAAAGTTGTTGCGGTAGAGCCTTTCGGTTATGGATTAAGTGATGAAACTGAAAAAGAGCGAACCACGGAGAATATGGTAAGTGAAGTTCATGAAGCTCTACAGCAGCTTAATATTAATAGATACATACTCATGGGCCACTCCATTACAGGCATCTATGGAATTGATTATGTGAACAAATATCCAAACGAGGTGACTGCATTTGTCGGAATCGATAGCAGTGTTGCAACACAACCGGGAATGGATATTAAATTCCCATTAAAAACGTTTGCATTCCTCAAAAAATCAGGTCTCTTAAGATTGGCCATGAAAATAAGCGCTGACCCCTATGCTGGACTGGCATTTGATGAAAAAACCGTAGAGCAAATGAAAATGATTTCGAATAAAAACATGTATAATGAGACTACCTTGAATGAGATGGACAATATTTCGTCTAATTTTAAAGGGGCTCAAGGTTTAGCCTTCCCTAAAGTTCTTCCACTTCTTCTCTTTGTACAAGCGAATAATGAAGGTGTAGCAGGATGGATACCCCTGCATGAAGGGCAGATCAAAGACTCGTTAAATGGAAAAGTAGTAACCATGGATGGTTCACATTATTTGCACCATACCAAATTCAAAGAAATTGCTGAAAACGTTAGAGTATTTATGAAAGAAGTAAAGTTGTTAGAAGGAAGCGCACCGATGCCTGAAGGCTAGATTGGCTATGGGAATAGTCAGATCCTTATGCGCTATTATAATAAACGAGAAGAAGTAAATGCAGTGCTCCTAGGGATATCTCCAGTCAATGAAGATTGCTTAACTTCATTTTAGAAGTAGCTTTATTGTTAAAGCTTTTTTATGGTTAAATAGGTTTTGGCAGCGGGATAGCTAAAGTGTTAGTTGAAGGAGCTAAACAAGGCTTTAGATCTGAATAAATTTGTAGGCTAGACAGATTATCAAGGGGAATATTAAGAAAATATTTATCATAAGGTGTTTCGTATTTTATTAAAAAAGTGAGGGTAAGCCATGAACATTTCGTATAAATTGATGTCTTCATTAAGTTTTAAAGAAGCGCATATCCTATTTAATCGTGGATTTGAAGGTTATTTAGTGCCGATGAATTTAACTTTTGATACATTCGTAAGTCGTTTTGGTAATGATGGATTATCTGCGGCATTATCCATCGTTGCATATGATGGAACAGATCCAATCGGCTTTGTGCTCCAAGGAATTAGAGAAGTGAATGGTCAAAAGATTTCTTGGAATGGTGGAACAGGTATTAATCGAGAATACAGGGGGAGGAAATTGGGTTATTCCTTGATGGAGGAAGCGGAAAAAATCATAAAGGAACTTAATGTTTCTATAGCAACTTTAGAGGCGCTTTCTGAAAATAAGGCTGCTATATCTTTATATGAAAAGTGTGGTTACAAAGTAGAGGACGATTTACTCTTTTTACGTGCAAATGAAATTTTAGATAGTAAGTTACCGGATCTAGACGATTATGAAATAATAAGAATTCCGGCTACCCAATCTATTGGATCAGATTTATTTTCAACTATCGTCCCTTGGCAAACGGATGCTAGTAACACGTCAAAACTAGGTGGAGAAGCTGTGATGATATCAAAGAATGGAGAGGTGCAGGCAGCTTGTCTTATTCGGAAAAAACGTGTGTTTGGCAATAAAACGGAAAGCATTACTTTATTTCAGGTGAAGGAAAATGGGAATGAAGATGCTCTAAACAAACTCCTTGCTTACGCATTAGAATATGACCAATCTGTCAATCGTACAACTTATAACTTCTTAAAAGGAAATGGTTGTGTAGTTTCATCTTTACTGGCAAGTGGTTTTGAAAATACTCCAGTATCACAAGTTTTTATGACGAAAAGTTTCTGAAATATCCGGTCGATCACCCGAAAGAGCGTATGGACTGGTTGCTTTTTAGTTTTGCGGTCACATATAAAAAACAAGTAACTGTATGCATTAAGCGATTAACAAGAACGTCCATATCGGGCGTTCTATTTCTTTATCCAAAATTAAGGAGTGATTGAATGGATATCGGAAGGCACGCCTATTTTACAAAATCAAGAACAACGTATAACTATTCTTGAGACAACAGTTTCCGGGCTATCTCACAAAATGGATAGCGTGAAAACCGCAGTGGAAACAGAGGGAGCCGAACAAAAAGCATTACTCAATAGACTAATCGACCATCATCTCGACACAAATAAAATTAAGTTGTCACAGTTTAAAATAACTGCACCAATAAAATAGAATTTCGTTCCGCTCATCGCATTCGTGGTGGGCATTTTTATTGGATTTGCAGCATCTCTGTTTACGGATTTGGATTTAGTCTTGCGATTGTGGGTAGGAGGACTAGCGGGATTATCAGCAACTGGACTATTTGAGTTGCGGAATAAAAATGAAGGCTACACAAAGGATGAGGGCTAATGTCATTCATTGACACCCTCACACCATATGAAATAAAACACGGGAGGGCTCATGGAGTCCTTCCTTCTTTAATTATCGCCTAGGGCATTTTGGAATCAGCATTCGGGACATCTGAATTGGCCAAGAACGCAAACAACCATTTTGGAATAAAAAAAGGCAGTGACTGGACTGGTTCCGTTTACGAAAAACGAACCGACGAGACGCCATATCGTGTAACCGCAGAATTCAGGAAGTATCCAGCCCTAGATTGATGTGTTATTGATTTATGCGGTAAATACGTTAACGGAACTGGATGGGAGTCTCACAACCGATACGCAGCAGTTTTAAATCAAACAGATTATATGAAGGCAACAGCTGCAGTTAAAGACGCCGGTTATGCAACAGATGTTAACTACCCTGAAAAGCTTAATAAATTGATTGAGCGATATGAGCTAACTAAATACGACAAGGAGGATGGTAACTTGGTCAAAATCGCACTAGACTCCGGACATGGTATCAATACTGCGGGCAAACTCACACCTGATGGTGAACGTGAATGGTCATTTAATAACAAAGTGTTATTGGCATGTTCAGTCTGACTGAATAAATACCAGGACGTTCAGATCCTCAGACTGGATGGCCCGACTGGAAACACAGATGTATCCCTTGCGACGCGTACCAATAAGGCAAATGCTTGGGGAGCAGATGCGCTTGTATCTTATTCATCACAATGCTTTTGATGGTAAGTGGGGCAGTCACGGAGGTGTTGAACCACTTGTTCAAGAGACTACCGTAAGTAAAGCATCGAAAGAAATCGCGGCAATTATTCAGCCACGCATTGTACAAGCAATGGGCCTACGTAATAGAGGAGTAAAAACCGACAACCTTCACATGTTGAGAGAATCAAGCATGCCCGCTATCTTAACGGAAGGTGGCTTCATGGACTCGACAACAGACATCGGCGCATTAAGAAGTGATGCGAAACTGAAAGCGCAAGGTGAGGCTATCGCGGATGGTCTAGCTGTGTACTTCAGTACTTCAAGTTGAAACTAAAAATAACGGCGACACCCACGCCTACACCACCAAAAGAGGAGGATGAGGAATTGAAATTTTCAAGCCCGGCATTAAAATTTGAAACAGAAACATCTCTAGCGAGTAAAGCGCATCGTCAAATCATCGTAGCTGCAGCTGTGGAGGCGGGGCTCATGCATCGTGGGCTGACAAGTTAGCGAATGGCACGCTAACAGACGCGGATGTATTGGGGTTAGCGGTTAAATATACTGTTGCGGTAAATAAGTAAGAACAAAGTAAAAAGCGGCTCCTCTACAGATTAGATTGTGGAAGAGCCGCTATATTTTTTCTTTTCTAGAGTCAATACCAAGAATTCACTAAAATTTGATTCAAACCCAAAAAGGTTTAAATGGATTTTTGACACAATATGTCGTGGTTTTTCAAGATGTTTTCGCGGGGTATGACCTTTTTGAAGGACAATCAAAATTTAACCTTTTCCTTATTTGGACATTCTATTTATCAAATAACTTAACCCCGCTTAGTTCAAATGCATCCGCACTTGGGTTGTACCCAACTAATTTTTTCGTTTCTTCAATATCAAGCCGTTTAAACCTATTGTCCGAAATGCCGTGTAAAATCGAAAAGGGTGGTAAGTTCTTTGCAGTCATTGACTTCAAAAGAAGGTCAATAAAATCTTCAGGGCTTAGGTAAGCACTCATATCTCGGGCTGAGAGAGGTTTTCCATTTGGGTTATAATCATCATACGCTCCAATGCGGATAGCAATGCTTTGCAAATCTTCTGCATAAGCAAAATATGAAGCAACCGCCTCTACAAAACACTTACTGACTCCGTACATATTTTTAGGTCTAATAGGTGAATTAGTATTCACTTGGTAATCCAGTGGATAGCTTTCGATTGTTTGGGCGCTAGAAGCAACTATCACTTTGGATACGTTATTATCTTTAGAGGCCCTAAAAATATTATATGTCCCCTTTATATTATTTTCTAATAATGAGCCATAAAAATCAGCTTCTGGTGAAGGATCACCAGCTAAGTGTATAACTAAATCCATCCCTTTGATAGCCTCTTGACAAGCTGCTAAATCAGATACATTTAAATAAATTATCTCATGACTCGCATCTTTGAAAACCTCTAAAGCAGATAAGTTAATATCTGCTAATCTTAACTGGTAGTTTCTCTGTCTACCTAAAATGTTTACGACATCTTGACCAATCCTACCTGCCGCACCTGTTATTAATACTCTTTGCATCATATCTCATCCTCTCACCACTAAATTATCTATCAAAACAATTTGTAAAATAAAGCATGAACTTAGTATAAGTAGAGGGTTGTAATTAATAAAGCGAAAAATTATAATGAACCTCATGAATAAAATTCATGAGGAGGTAGCGTTAATGAGCTTAGTTAAGTATGAAATTTTTAACAAGGTAGCAGAGCTAAATAGTTTTACCAAAACTGCAGAAGCTTTGGGAGTTACTCAATCTGCTGTTAGCCATGCTATAACCAGTTTGGAAAAAGAGTTTTCTCTCCCTTTATTTATTCGTAATCACTCAACAATTACGTTGACAAAAAATGCGGAAGGACTATTAATTGTTATTCGAAAAATTCTATATTACAACAACATGTTGAGACAAGAAGTGGACGCCATCAATGGTCTAAACAAAGGAACAGTAAGGGTGGGGGTTTTTACTAGTATCTCAACAAATTGGATTCCAAGTATTGTTAAAGAAATGGAAGATGATTATCCTAATATAGAAATAGAACTATTGGAAGGCAACTATACAGAGATTAAGCAATGGTTACAAAGTGGGAAATTAGATTGTGGGTTTATTAATAATGAAACATATTTAGAGTCGTTTGAAATCGCGCAATTGAAGAGAGACCGCCTCTTATGTGTTGTATCAGACCAATCTCCATTAAGTAAGGAAAGAAAAATATCTATTCAACAAATCGAAAGTGACCCTTTTATTATGCCAATTTATCAATGCTATCATGATATACAAAAAATCTTTGAGGAGAACAAAGTAACTCCTAATATTAGATTCGAAAATATGAATGAGAATTCGGTATTTTCGATGGTAGAGAATAATCTGGGGATTAGTATTATGCCAGAAATGATTATCCCGAAATCTATCGATTCTATAAAGGCTATTCCACTTGAAATAGATAGCTATCGAACGATTGGATTAGCAGTAAGAAAACCGCCCTCACCAGCAACTAAAAAATTTTCTGAAGTTACTAGAAGATGGGTACTATCTAAATATACTTAAAATACAAATTACAATATCACCCATAATTAATTCTTGTTCAGTAGTACTAATAATTTGAGTGAAATGTTATTCTAGAATGTGGTTTGATTATGAATTAAGTGGAAAGTTGTTAACCAACCAGTGAGGCAATTTATATCTATTTCTCTAACCTGTTGTTTTTGAACAAACGAAAACAATTTTTGAAACAAAGGAGATCGTCTATTGGCGGTCTTTTTTGATTGTCCAGTTATCTGAGGAAAGGTTAATTAAGACTAAAGAAAAAGCGGAACCTCCACAGACTTAATTGTGGTAGGCCGCTTTTTTTATTTGCCAAGACACAGTCATCTATTCTTGGTTTACATACATAATTCACTTATCCCTACAAAAGTAAACGTGGAAAGATAAAATTGATTATTGAGAGCAAAGGGTGACTACTCATTTAATTAAGCGGATGCCTTTATTGTTTGTCGAATAAGAGGTATTCATATGAATATGGACGAATAAAAAACAATGCTCTGTTCTTATTGAATTAACGGAGCAGTTTAGTTCAACAAGAAAAATAAAAACCATTCTATAGTGAATGGTTTAATCTTTATCATAATTTAGTGATGTATTGGATTGTGTTAATATGTGGTCTAATACTTTTCTAGTAAATCTCATAAAGTAATTAAGTATTTGCCCCCCTAAACAAACAGTTAATAAAGTACCAACGCCAATTGGTCCATTAAAAATCAGTGCCATTATCAAGAATAAGAGGTAAATGAATGTTCTCGAAAAAAATATAGTTGTGCTGGTTAATTCTTGTATGATTAATGTTAATCGATCAACTGGAATCGGTGCGAAATTTGTGTGTAAATATGTTGCAGTTCCTATTCCAATCACAACTAAGCCTATTTCAAAGCAAACAATTTTGCTGTACCATAGTTCAGGCGTTATCAAATTGTGTAATAAAAAAAGCCACATATCAATACCAATACCCGTTATAAATGCCGTTAACAACCCCAAAAATTCTGGCCTTTTTCTTTTTAAAAAAGAATTAAAACATATCAATATTAAAGCTGTTATTACTTCCCAACTTCCCACAGTAAGCCCCACATTTACAGACAGCCCTACCAATAGTGCATCAAAAGGTGAAGTTCCAAGGTCTGATTGTATAGTGAAAGAAATACCTAGAGTTAATATTAAAATACATAATACATAATACATAAAAAACATATTTCACTTCACTCGACCCCTTTATTATTTTTTGTTGCAAGTGCAACAATAATAAGGTAAGCTTAATGTATGTTATTTTTATCGCAAAAGCAATAAAAATATGTTCTAAGGAGTAAAGTTATGAAGGGAATTCTTCGTGAAATTGGAATGATAGCAAGGGCATTAGACTCTATTAGTAATATAGAATTTAAAGAATATGACCTTACAAAAGGGCAGTATTTGTACCTTGTACGAATATGTGAAAATCCAGGAATCATTCAAGAAAAGTTAGCTGAGATGATAAAAGTAGATAGAACTACAGCAGCTCGTGCTATAAAAAAACTTGAAATGAATGGCTTTATTGAAAAGAGGGAAGATGCACATAACAAAAAAAATAAACAACTGATTCCAACAGAGAAGGGGGAAAATGTTTATCCTTTCATAAAAAGAGAAAATGATTATTCCAATATCATGGCATTAGAAGGATTTTCGGAGAAAGAAGCAGAAACCACTTTCAATCTTCTTCAAAGAATAAGAAAAAATGTAGAAAAAGACTGGGTATTTGTAAAAAAAGGAAACAAGAGAAATTATTGATTATATAAAGGAGTGATATATTCAAATGGTTATAAATATAAAAAAGTGTACCCTTGAAGATTCACGTGAACTTCGAGAAATTAGTCATGAAACGTATAATGAGACATTTAAGCATCATAATTCAGCCGAAAATATGAATGTCTATTTGGAAAGGGCATTTAACTTAATGCAATTAACAAAAGAATTATCCAATCCTTCTTCGCAATTCTATTTTGTTTATTTTAATAATGAAGTCGCTGGATATTTGAAGGTTAACACTGATAATGCTCAGTCTGAAGAAATGGGCGATGAATTACTTGAAATTGAGAGGATTTATATTAGGAACAAGTTTCAAAAACAGGGACTTGGTAAGCGCCTCCTAAATAAAGCGATGGAAATTGCGATGGAATGTAAGAAAAATAAAATTTGGCTAGGCGTATGGGGAAAAAATGAAAATGCGATTGCCTTTTATAAGAAAAAGGGGTTTGTTCAAACTGGAGCCCACTCTTTTTATATGGGTGAGGATGAACAATTGGACTTTATAATGACCAAAACACTCATATAACCATTTTGAAAGGTGGATCACTTTGTATATTCCAAAATATTTTAAAGTTGAAAATGTTGATGGAATATTGGATTTTGTTCAAAAAAACTCTTTTGGTACGATTGTCACAACGAAAAAAGGTAAACCAATTGCCACTCATTTGCCTTTAGGCTTAAATAAAAAAGGGGATGATTACTATATTACTGGACATATGGCTTATGGGAACTCTCAATGGAGAACATTCGAAACCTGTAAAGATGTATTGATTATGTTCCAAGGACCACACGCTTATATCTCTTCCTCTTGGTATAATCAGGAAAATGTCCCGACGTGGAACTATCAAGCTGTCCATGTATATGGTAAAGCAATCATTTTAGAGAATGATGAGTTAATAGAAGATTTAACAAAAATGCTGGAAAAATATGAAGGAAATCGTGAAAACCCTGTTTTATGGGATAAACTTTCTACTCCTCTTTTAGAAAAGGAACTGAAAGGGATAGTTGGATTTAAGATTAAGGTGGGAGAAATTCAGGCTGCATATAAATTAAGTCAGAACCGAAATGAATCGGATTATATTAACATCATTAGTTAATTACAAAATGAAGGGAATTCAAATTCGGAGCAAATGGCGGAGCTGATGAAAAATAGAATGTAAAATCACATATAAGCACACTTATATTCAACCCTCAGACGCAAGAGTTTCAGAACGGGGCATAGCTGCCATTTTGGCAGTTTCTCTCCAGGTTGTGAGAGGTTGTACTTAAACTAACGGGTGTTGGTTTAGTTCAACAACAGGAGATCGTCAATTGACGGTCTTTTTTATTTGCCCAGTTGTCTGTGAAAAGGTTAAATAAGTACAAAGTAAAAGCGACCAACCACAGATTGTGTGGATGGTCGCTTTTTTTGTTCGGTTCTAAGTGGTAGTTTTATAAAGTTTTTTCACTCTAACTTCTGAAATTAGTCTAAAGGTTCATCGTAAAAAGTATCGAAAATACCTTTATACTTCATTTTTAAATTTTCAATATTCTTAGGTTCTTTGGAAAGTATATTGATTACGTCTCCACTCCCTCCGATATGGATCAGATACTTACTTGTGACAATAATAAACAAAGCTTTGGTGGCGCGATTATTTTTGTAGAGAAGTGCGTCTGTTGTATATAATATCGTTTCATTTACTGAAACATCTTTTATTAAAGCAATTTTGCCAAACCCCTCATGAAGATCAAATTCTTCACTAGTGAATTTGTATTCCTTCCAATTTGTTAACCGTAAGCGCTTTGATAAGTTATTAGTGATATATTTATTTCTTGTATTATATTCTAGAGAAATGAATAAATCGACAGTTGGTTCATTCGTTGTAAGGTAATCGATAAACATTTGAATCCCTTTTGCTCGAATTTCTCTAAAATAATCCGTTGAAAATCTAACACGGTTTTCCATCGGTGAATCAAAATACATTGAAGAACCCCACGGCTCGGTTAATGTAACTCCAGACTTTACCTTAATGGATTTATTTGCCAATACGGTTGAGGTCCTTATCATATGTACCACTCCTAGTAGTTTCATTACAGATTTTTTTGGGTGAAGAGCCGCCCTTCCAAGCTCCACCAATATGACCGTCTATATCACAAGAAATATAATCAGGTCAATTTTTGGTCTTTTTATCCTTGCTGAAAATCGCAACTTTACCACATCGTTCACTTACTTTAGTATACCCTAGTTTGTCTGCGGCTGTTTTTGCCTCTGCATCTGTCTTGTATACAGGTTCGGCTTTAGCGGGGAAAATTAGATCCATTACTTTCTTCGCCATCGCTGATCCGGCTTCCCATATTACATTATTAATAATAATAGCACCTGATACAAGCACGGTAACCGTTCCGATACCTGCGAGCTGATATTCCCCTGCCACTGTGCTTCCACGAAGAGATAGTGTATTTAAGTCTTCTTCTAGAGGTTCTTCTCCAAGAACCTCTCCTTGGGATAGTTCTAACTCTTTAATTATTTCAAGTAATTTCTGCTCAGACTCATCAATGCTGTTAGGGAAAACCCCTTCAAGTTGATTAAAATCGCTAGAAATTGGTAAATCTCTTTCTTCTGCACCGGCCAAAGGAACTGAGATAGTAGTAGTGAATAAAGCGAATAGACATAATAAAGCAAGAACCCTCTGCATCTTCTTCATAAATAATTATCTCCAAATTAATATATTTACTTTAATTAACGCAAATTCCATTACTACACAAAATACGCGGAAAACACAATGCATTAAGCAAGGCGTTACAGTAGAAGGAATGGTAGCTCTCATAAATATTTAAGAAGATAGGTAGGAAAGACTTGTTCTTGGCAGTTGAAAGTGAATAAATAATATTACAATACATCCATAATGTTCTATTGCGACACGAACGTTCATTCAGTATGCTGAATCAAAAGGAGAGAACGAGTGTGCGTGATAAATTAATTAAGTCTGCAGAGTTCAACAAATAAAGATATACAAATTGCCAAAAAAAGTTATGCTGTTTTACCTATTTGGTAGCGTTTAGCCAAAGGGGTGTTTTTATGTCGAAGAGAAGAAGATGAGAATCGAATAATTTATATAAATAAAACTACTTCAGTATAAGTCGTTCTTTATAGAGCATTGATACTAAAAAATCATGAAACAAAAATAAGACAGAAATCTAACAATGTGTTACTATAGATTCATTCTTAAAAACAGATGGGAGATTAGACTTTTATGCTAAAACTTATTATCGCAATTTAAATTCCAATGAATTTAATAGGAGGGCTATTCTATAATTTATTTATAGATTTATTTGTGATGTCCTTTTGCGATAACTAAGAGAAGCAATATAATGTCTAATTCATATAAGCAGATATATTTAATCCGACTAAAGGCAAACACTTGATTTAGGCCGGTTAATTTTATTTTTTGCGTATAAGAAGACTTTATGAGTTTATTCTCATAAAGTCTTTTTTCTGTTTTTAGGAGGTGATAATTCCCATATACACATGTAATGCACCAAGGTGAATGAAACAAAAATCGGAGGGAATTTAAATGGGGAAATATGAATTAGTAAGTGATTATCGTAATAATGAAAGCTTGAAGGAGAATTTTAATACCTTAGCTATGAAAACATTCGAATTAGATTTTCGAGGCTGGTACAAAAAAGGGTACTGGGATGAAAAATATATACCATATTCATTTGTCGATGAAGGTAAGGTTATCGCAAATGCTTCAATTAATAAAATGTCAATAGTTATTAATGGTAAAATGTGTGAAGGGATTCAGATTGGTACAGTAATGACAGATGAAAATTATCGCAATCAAGGTTTGGCTAAGCAATTAATGCAGCATATTATGAAAGAATACGAAAATACTTGTGATTTCATGTATCTTTTTGCGAATGATACTGTATTAGATTTTTACCCGAAGTTTGGATTTACACGTCTAAATGAAAGTGAATTTAGCTTAGACCTAGCAAAAAGTTCAATTCAAATGAATAAGGATGCGAAAGTAAAGCGGCTTACTATTGAAATTGACCTTGCATTACTTGAAAAATTTGCGGAAAATCGCCATGTAAACTCAACGATTTTAGATGTTGAGAATAATGAAAGTTTATTAATGTTTTATTTCACATTAGCATTCCGTGAAGCCATTTTCTATGTGGAGAATTTAGAAACGATTGTGCTAATGGAGGAAGAGGAAGACACACTGCATATTTTCGATATCATTTCGTTAAAAGTGCCAAATATAGAGGCTGTATTAGCAAGCATTGTAAAGGAAACAACGAAAAAAGTGGTATTTTATTTCACACCTGATTTTACAATCGAAGGCATGACAGCAACCATTATGCCAAATGATGATGATGCTTTATTCGTCTTAACGAAAAAGTCATTGCTGAAGGGTAACTTTATGTTCCCGTTAACATCACATTGTTAATTGGAGTGAAATACCTATACAGGAGTTAGTATTGATACAGCTTGCACTTTAGGATTTTGTGCCACACATGGTGCTATGGCGGGAATCAAAACGGAGGATTATAGAAGGAATCGATTTACGGACCATGGTTGTCATACTTGATAACATCGAGAGGATTCCGGTGTCGGATATCATCGGGGCGCAGTGTGAAGGGTTAATTGTTATAGAAGGAACAGCCACCAACTCAGTTGAGAAGGTGGCTGTTATTTGTTATGAGTCGTACGCCTGCCCGCGTTATTTAAAGTTTCCCCAAACGTCCCCCAGCATAGTCCTCCAGTTACACGATTTCATAAGAACTCTTACGTTTCACATTAAGCGGCATGATGTGGCGGTTCAAATAAACAAATGTTGCTGTTGTCGCATTTTCACTCCTTTAAAATTCACATATGGAACGCCCAATTAGTAGAAATAGATATATTTTCTATACACGTAAGTCGATAAAATAAATATTCCATTTTGTCATTGATTTTTATTCAAGCATCTCTCACGAGGTACTTTTTTATTTGCTTGCAATGCGAAAATTCAAAAGGAGAAGTATTTCTACATGGACCGTCGCTTTTCAATTGTCGAATAAAAGAGGTATTCGTATTAATGGAGACGAATCAAGTACAATGCTCTATTCTTCTTCAACTAACAGGATATTGGAAATTAATTGGGCAATTTAAAATTATAAAGATAAGGAGTGGTGTATTTTGGAACACGAATTAAAGGAGTTTATCAAGAAGTGTGATAAAGCAATAAAACAGGAAGATTTTGACACTCTGAAGAATTACTATACTGATGATGCGATTCTGGTAGTAAAACCAGATATGATTGCACGAGGAAAAGAGGAAATTAAGCAAGCGTTCATTAAAATTGCGAAATATTTCAATAACAGTCTTGTCCCAGTACAGGGAGAAATGATTATTTTAGAAGCTGGAGATACTGCATTAGTTATTTCTCAAACGCTACTTGAGGCTGATAAAAATGAAACGAAATATTCTATGGATAGAAGGTCAACCTATGTGTTTAAGAAAAATTCACAAGGCGAATGGCTTTGTGCAATCGACAACTCATATGGTACAGACTTAATCAATAAGTAGACTTTTGTTAAATAAGACCATAGCAAAAGCGGCTCCTCCACAGATTAGATTGTGGAATGCCGCTTTTTTATTTGTCCAAATATCATTTGGTATAATTTATTAATTTCTGATATTCAGTTGTGATAGGAACGATTGTTCTGTATGCTAATGAAAAATGGGAAACGAGTGTGCATAATCAATTAGTTAGGTCAGTGGAATATCGTGAACACCTAGATATGATGTACATGGCTACCGACGACATCACCGACATGGAAACCAGACTCATAAGTCTTCTTTACAAAATTAGATAATAAACCGAAGTTGCATGCCCCAGCTAAAACAAATAAAATGTATTCACGATGCTTTTTTGAGTTCTAACTGGCCCCTCAGAACGATAGATACGACTTTCCTGTTTTGATAGAGGTGTATCGCTAAACCACGAAGACTTAATATAAAGTCACCATTCAAATCCCGCATGAGTCCAAAACTCGTAGTTTTAGGATCATGGTAATCTGCAAATGAGAAACTCAAGTTACTGTTTAACCAACCAAATACAGCATGGTGCTGAGATGATACTGGAAATATTTGATTCATTGTCACACCCGATTCAGTTATTTAGTTCACGAACTTTAGAAGCTTTTGGCTAGTTCGATCGCTTGTTGAATAGCTTTTTCTTTAATCGTAAGTGCTTGATCTGGTGCAGCGCTCATGCCCTCGATATAAATAATATCAATTGAAGGTATACCTATGAATTTAGATACAGCTGTCAAGTATCGGTGGCTGAATTCGAACCCTGCCATTGGTCCCTCGGAGAGCACGCTGCCAGAAGCTTGAATATGAAGCAGTTTTTTGTCAGATGCTAAGCCAATAAAGCCTTCTGGCGTATATTTAACTGTTTTTCCTGGTACACATATGGCGTCAATATAAGTTTTCAATACAGGTGGGAATAAGAAATTCCAAACTGGATTGACGACTACGATTTTATCTGCAGCGAGAAATTGATCAACCAGTTCACCCAAACGAACTATTTTAGCCTGAGAACCCGCGCTCAATTGATCAAAAGAACTGCCGCTTCTCAATAGGCCCCAACCACTTAACACTTCGGTGTCTAGTTGCGGGATATCTATTTTATATAGATCTAGATGAATAACTTCATCGTTTGGGTTTGCTCCATGGTAAGCTTGGATAAACTCGTGGCCTACAGACAAACTATTGGATTCACTCTTATCTAGTGGGTGTGCGGTTACGTATAAGACGGTTGACATGATTGATTTCTCCTCGAGGTTAACTAGGACCTGAATTTAATTGATTAGCGATGCTCATTAAGGTAAGCCATGAAGACCGGCCTCGGTCTTCAATGGACATACAATTGTAAGAGCTATCCTAAAGTTATTCTTATTAAATTTCACTATTCTCAGTAAGCTTCTCTTTACTCCTTTTCAGGGAACATCCCCGTGGAGATGGCGATTCGATTCCATGCATTAATGGTATTAATCGCCATAATGATTGCCACATATTCTGCCTCATCCACATGTGCCCGAACTCTTTCATACAAATCCTGCGACACACCTTGCTCTGAAATACGGGTTACAGCTTCCGTAAGCTCAAGCACCACTCTTTCTTTGTCGGAATAAAAGGGTACTTCACGCCACGCGTTAAGTAAATAAATCCGCTGCTCCGTCTCGCCCATTTTCCTTGAATCCCGTGTATGCATGTCCATACAATAAGCACACCCGTTAATTTGTGATGCTCTGATCTTAATGAATTCATATAGCTTAGCATCCAATCCACTTGTCTTAATAAACCCTTCCAGTTTCATCATTGCCTGCAAAGCACCTGGGCTTGCACTGATATGATTTAATCTAACCTTCATAGTAATCTCCTCCGTGAATCTAAATTTGTCCTTGCCTCTACAACCTATCGTCGATAACATCAATCGACGATAGGTTATGACCACAATATAACTCTTTAGTTTATGGCTGTCAACAAAAAGAAATAGCTGAAAATTTCCATATTTGACAAGGGTTTTAAATCCACCTAAGATGGTTAGTAGCAATCTTTATATGTAGAAAGCAGGTGTTTGCATGCAGTATAGTATTGGTGTTGAATATGGATTGCATTGCTTGGTATATTTAATAGATATTCCTCCTAATGATACAATTGGGATTAAAGAACTTTCCGCTTTTCAAGGCGTTTCAGAGACCTATCTTTCGAAGATTTTTAGTAAATTAACAAAAGCGGGTATTGTAAGTTCTGTTCCAGGTGTAAAAGGAGGCTATAAACTGGCCAAGTCTCCTGCGGAAATTTCTTTTTGGGATGTAATTGAAGCTGTTGAAGGTGCTTCCCCCATTTTTCAATGTAAAAATATTAAAAATAATAGCTACCTATGCCGGGATGAAGACTATGCAGCATGCGCTCTAGCTTCTCCCTGTGTGATTAACTTAGTTATGCTCGAAGCAGAAGATAGTATGCGCAATATTCTTCGTAACAAGTCACTTACTTGGTTGAATGAAGAGCTTGATCGCGTATTAACCCCACAATCGCGCAAAGATACTCGTGAATATTTTGCTAATAGCAACAATGTTTAATGGTGAATTTAAATGGGGAAGTTTCTGGTTCACTTATTATGGGGAAGTCGGGAGCAAATTCAATGTGAAATCGTTTGGATACAACACGCTGAATGGGTAGGATTGAAAAACTATCTTCATCCTGAATTATTCATACTTGACCAATCAAACAACCGGTTAATCCAAATCCATTGTTTTCGAACCCCTTTAAAGTCTTTACTGTTTTTCTTCTTTCAAAAACCTCAGTTTCCATTTAGCGGCTTGTAAAAAAGGGATTTTGAACAGACTTATCCCAAGATGCCCTAAATCTTTTTTAGTATATTTAATAGATGTTTAAGTTTCTAATTAAAAAATTTTTATGTAAACTCAGGCTTTAATAAAAAGAATCTATTTTGATTAAATTTTTCAAAATGGATTCTTTTAAATTACAGAAAAATGCAGGTTTACATGACGCTGTTGACCGAAATTTACTTCTAAGTGACACAAAATCCAAGGTTTAGAAGACAAATAGTAAACAATTACTTGACAACAGAAACGATGAATGATTTATTGATCTAAATGGAACTGAAAAGTTGTGGGGTGATCGAGAACAAACAGTCAAGGATATACAAGCGGAAATACTGGAAACTTTAAATTTTCCGTCCACAGCTGGCATGGAAATAGAAGTTGCGCAAAAAAGGGAATGCAAAGTACACGTAAAGTTGTGGAAGGGAAAGTCATTTTTTACATGGTTGTCATAAAAGAAATAAATGTTGAAGCGATGTGGATTACGGTCGATAGTCCATTCGGTAGGGGCCGTATGCCGGTGGAGGACATAATCGGAGTGGAATGTGTTGAATAATAAACAGGGTAAAGGCGACCTCTCGACGAAAGAAGGTCGCCTTTTCAATCTGGTATCTGGGATAATACCGGATAGGAATTTATTGAATATTGCATTCGTTTGTAATGCAGCGAACATGTTGAAGTTTGTCGGTGCGCAAATTAGAATCGTTTGTTTATTTATGGAGGCATCGACTTGTTTAATTGAACCGGTAAATTAAAACGACCAATCCGAATAGGGAAAGGTCGATTTGTTTTTGAGTTTCTTCTATGGATAGTAATTACTTCCGACTTTTCACCTCTATTTTTAGAAGTTTTGCATCAGGTGATTGTTGAAGCCTGTATTAAAATCCAGTGAAACCAAGATGTTTTATACCGAATAATTTCTACCTAAGCACTGGGATTCAACATCTTAATGACAATAGAAGCATTTACATTAGCTTGTGTACCACCTATCACAGACGCAAGACCAACTGCTGCAGCAGAAGAATGATTTCGAAGGGTAAGAACATCGTTGGCTACTATGGCAATAATAGCCTGCCCGTTGTTTTGCTGAGTGCCAGCACCTGAACCATAGACTGTTCCGGGAACCAGCGATCCATTTAAAAACAGTGCAAATTGGTTAGGTTCCGTACCTGATACAGAGAAAGTAACCTCGTAGTCTCCCGGAACGTTAATCATAATTTGAGAGGTTCCAAGGGTATGCACAATTCCAGGTGTCATTAATCCATTTGAATCAAACAAGACATCAGCTTCTATAGGTACCGTTTGAGGAGTTAGATTGTAAATATACCCGTATTCGCATAACCCGCATGTGGCTCCGATAGTACTAGTGGAGCCAGCCTGCCCGATAGCCCTGATTGGCCCCATGAACACTCTTGGTACTCTACATATATTTTTGCAAGAACATGGACTGATGTGACATTTACTACATTTACGATTAGAGAAGTGGTTATTAAAATTCATTCTTTCACCTCCATCTGTAGTATCCTATTCTTGCAAAAGAGGAAATGAAGGGCAAACACCTTGTTGATTACTAAAAAAGAAATAGACAAGAGATTGATCCTGGTGAAACTGAAGAAATGTGTGATAAAGTCAACCACTTGTTTGAAAAGCTGGGAAATGAAAAGTGAGTAAAAAAACAGCCACCAACTCGATTGAGAAGGTGGCTGTTATTATGTTATAAGTCGTGCGCCTGTCCGCATTTAATGTGTCCCCCTGAATGTCCCCCAACCACACGAATTCAAAAGATTTCCTACGACTTTACTTTAACGGCGTGGCATAGTCGATTAGTACCTGGATGCTGAAACTATCATATTATCACACTTGCAGAACGTACGTACGAAACGGCTGATTAGTCTAGCACGAAATAATTCATAGTAGCAACAATGCTTATGCCTCAAGGCTTATAAGAGGTTTAAATGAAAACAATCTCCAAATATTCCACCAATTTGAAAAGTGAATGTGTCACTGTAGGCTTTCGCTAATTTGACTTCGAGGTTTTTAAATGAGTGGCCATCCCGTTACAAGGTTGTGGTGTACGAGCCATTGTTGCAGCGGGAGTTGTATGAGAAAAGGCAAGAGGCTTGGAAGTTATGGCGACAGTAATGACCTCGTTTGAAGGATGGACATTCATTATTTTGACTTTGTTAATCGCGTTAGGATTTTATTAAATTGGTTGGATGCATGGGCGGGGGAAGTGATGGAGTAAACACGAATTGTACATTTAAGATGAAAAAAAGACCGTAATTTCTTGGTCTTTTATGTTAGTGTACTATGTTTTTCAATAGATTTTATTTAATTGGGTAATAAGTCCATCAAAAAAAGGCTTCACGATAAAATCTGCGGCTCCATTTTCTAAAGCCTCAATTATTAAATCTTGAGTCCCTAAGGCTGAGCACATAACAACACGAGCATTGGGTTTAGTTTTCTTAATTTCTTTTAGCGTAGCGACACCGTTCATATTTGGTAAAGTGATATCCAATAAAACGATATGAGGGAAGTGTGATTTATAAAGAGTCACCGCATCTTCTCCACTCCCAGCTTCAGCTACGACATAACAACCGTTACTTACGATAATCTTTCTTAATAGATTTCTCATGAATTTTGAATCATCTACGAGCATTACTGATTTATTGAAAATGATCCTCATCCTTTTTAACAAGTGATAGAAAGCAATACACTTGGTAACCGGCTACCATTACAAATAGTTGTATTAGGCCCTTGGCTTTGCGTCCTTACCTTTCGATAAGTTTGCCTATATACAAACTAACATACTTTGATAGAACAATCTTATGAAAGAGTCTAATACAAAGGAGTAGTAAGTAAATAGGTAGCTCGGTAGATCGGTAACATTCACAGTTCGAAAAGAAAAGACTACTGATTAAAAATAATCAGCAGTCTTTATCATAGTCATCTTGTGATATAGCCACAGTATTGGCGGTAGATACAAACAGAGGAGTAAGAAAAAGTTCTTATAAAGATTAATAGGAATGAAAAGGCAGCAATAGAGCTGCCTTGCAAATTAAAATTCTACTTCACTAGTTTTGTTTGTGTTAGCAAACCAACTCAGTACTTGATTGTGATGGTTAATGACTTGTTGTGCTGTTAATTCTTCAGAGCCCCATGTACTATGGGAATCTGTTACAAGTGTTACTTCATAATTCATGCTAAATGCTCTTCGGGTAGTTGTATCTACACATACTTCAGATTGAATACCAGTTAAAATTAAATGTTTAATTTCCTGTTTTTTAAGTTCTTTATCTAGATTGGTATTGAAAAAAGAGTCTGGTGTTGTCTTTTGAATTAAAATATCGATCTCAGTTGGAGAAAGGTCAGGATGAATTTTCCATCCGTTTGTACCGTGTTCTAATGGTTTTCCAACGGGGGAATTGTGTTTGATATAAAAGATGGGCGTATTAGTAGCACGGGCTCTGAATAGTAGTTGTTTTAAATTTTTGAGTAGTTTTTCCCCGTGATAAACGGGATTTTCATCGGAAAACATTCCAACTTGTACATCGATAATTAACAGTGCTTTCTTATCCATATTTATAACCACCTAAGTTCCGAAACGTTCGTTCTCTATAAGGATACACAAAAGATATCCGTTATTACAGGAGAAGTAAATAGATTTTTGGGGAAATATCACTCAGTACGACCATAAAGCGCAATAAAAAAAGCCCTTAAAAAGGACTGTAAATCATTCGTTGCCGAACAGGGTCAAAGCAATTTCAGCATCTTGCTCAGATATTTGAAATATTGATTGAATGCGTTCGATTGATGGGAGTTCACCATGATTTTCTCGATAGCCAGTTATGTACGCTTTTAGTTTAACTTTTAATGGCGCTTCGATGACTTTGATGTTTGGGTTTGATATATCAATCTTCGTTTTAGGGTAAATAAGAAATTATTTTTTCATGCAAATCATCCTTTCTTGAAGATAATCATAGCTGCAAAATAAAAAATCGTACTCGAAAATTTAATATCTATTACTTCGATATTGTTCCTTGTTATAAAGTCATTAATTTTAGAGTCTAGCTTTTCGTTGTTCATTGCATAAAAGGATTTTACTTTCATTTAAATTGCTCCATTCTAGGTAGCTTTTACTTTTAATAATAACACATCAGGTTAAGGAGAAATCTATGAATCCAATAAACGAGATACACAAGATATCACATCATATACCACTTAAAGCATTGCAAGATATTCACCAACGCATTATAGACTGGTTGGCTGGTGGTGGTAAAGAGGATGATCCGTATATTCATCAGCAGTTGAGGTATGCGAGACAATTTGTGAAGGAGTGACGGTGTAGACACATTATGCGTATCAAAGAGGAGAGAAAATACTCCTCTAATACAATTACTAAAATAATGGCTTTTGATATCCATTAATTTTTGCGATAACTGCAATTTGTCCAATATGATAAGCTTCGTGCGTAAAAACATGATTAAATAACCAACTAAGGGTGGGTGTCGAAGGTGGTGTCCAACCGTCAGAAAACTTAGGAACCTCAACACGTCTATTAAGTTGTGAGGCTTCTAATGTTTGTAGGATACCATCTGTATATTCTCTAATATGAATATAGCTATCCAATATTTCTTTAGGCAAATTGCAATCATTAAGATTTAAAATACAGTTCTTTTTAAGGCCAATTTCATTAACCCAATAGTCTTCGCTGTTTGATATATGAGAAACAATCCAGGCTAAGTTATTTGGGTAAACTTCAGATTTCGAAAACCAAGAATTCTCATCAAGATTTTTAAGATACGGAATTAAAGTTTTCCTAGGATCATTTCGATATGGATAAAGCAAGGGAAAAACATCCTTTCTTATATATCATTCTTATTTCATTATAAACGAATGAAGGTTCGGTAGTGTATGTTTTTCATGAAATATTAATTCGCAGTTCGAACATAATGCGACTCATTGGACCGATTGGTGGACCGAACTGTGAGCCAGAAAACGCCGGCTCAATCCTTGAAAACACTAGGGGGAATTCCAAAATGCAAAGGAATAGAACGAATCCTGCCTGCTTCTTCTCGGGATCTCAAATCGTTGCGTAGCCTACTCGCCACGAGACTCGGTTTACATCCCAAGAAATCCGCTACTTGCTTAACGGAATATTTTTCATCGTGGTACAGTCGCATCATTTCTTTTGTGGAATACATGGTATTGTCTCCTTTTCGAATACCTTATCAAATTAATCTCGGGGAGTGAAGGAGCAAGTAAAAAAGCGAAGTGCAACTAGAGGAGTGATAGACATGGTGCAGCAACTTACGATTTTTGATGCGGTGCCAAAAGAAGCGTTCGCTATCGGTGACGCGGTTGAAGTCGTTGTCAATGTTGAAGAAAAAGAGGTTGAGGATTATTACTATCTCAAATTGTATGAGGGGTCGAAGGGGCAAATTGTGAAGTTTTTGCCTCTACGGCAGTATGAGGTTTTGTTTGCGAAGTCTAATCAGATTAGGATATTTCGGCATGGTGAATTGAGGAGGAGTGGATAGATTATACTTAGTTGGACAATCAAATTAAGGGCTAGTAGAATAATACACAAGAAGTGAGGAGATCTACTATGTCCGTAAAAAGAAGAACATTTTCTACAGATTTCAAAAAACAAGTGGTAGCCCTATATGAAAACGGGAAAAGCCGACAAGATATTGTCAAAGAATATGAATTAACCGCATCTGCTCTTGATAGGTGGATTACACAATTCAGGCAGTCTGGTTCATTCAAAGAGAAAGATAATCAATCTCCAGAAGAGCAGGAGTTGATTGCCTTACGCAAGAGAAATAAGCAACTGGAAATGGAAGTAGATATTTTAAAGCAAGCAGCGCTGATCATGGGACGAAAATAGATGTGATTCAACAAAACCGTCACACCTATTCGGTATCAGCAATGTGTAAAGTCCTGAAAATTGCGCGTAGCACCTTCTATTATGACAATGAAGTATCCGCTCAAAAAGAACAAGTAAAGCAGGAAGAAGAACGCGTATTAAAAGAAAAGATCGCTAAGGTTTTCAATGAAAACCGACACGTTTATGGTACTCGGAAACTAAAAATAGAACTAGATAAAGAGACAGAAGGCCTTACGATCTCGAGACGCCGAATTGGAAGATTGATGAGCGAACTTGGACTTCAATCAAAATACGCCAAACCTTCCTATAAACCAATGGCAACCAGACCAAATGAAGAATCCGTTCGAAACGTATTAAATCGAGAATTTGAAGTGGACAAAGAGATGTCCGTGTTAGTAAGCGACTTAACATACGTAAAAGTAGGATATCGCTGGAGTTACGTTTGTTTCTTAATCGATCTATACAATCGTGAAATTGTCGGGTGGAGCGTCGGAGCACAAAAAGACGCTGCTTTAGTTCAGCGTGCCTTCGATTCTGTTAAATACCCATTGGGAAACGTGAACTTATTTCATACAGATCGCGGTTCTGAATTTAAAAACGTTGGTATCGATGAATTATTAAGTGGATACAACATTAAAAGATCACTTAGCCATAAAGGGAATCCTTATGATAATGCGGTGGCAGAGGCGACATTTAAGATTTTAAAAACAGAATTGATCAACGGAGCACACTATCAAACCCTTAACCAGCTGTCCCTTGAGCTTTTCGATTATGTCAATTGATATAATAATATCCGTTCGCACAGTACATTAGGCTACCTAAGTCCGGTTACTTATAAAAAAACAGCCCTTAATAATATCGTTTGATTTAGTGTTGACATACCAGTAAATAAGTAAAAGCTCCCAAGTCCTAGATTCCTAAGCGCTTGGGATTTTGATACCAATAAGAATTATATAAGATGCTCTTGGCCATTTCCTGAACGTTGATGTGACAGCGTTCTAGTAATGGCCATGTTGCACTTAAAGTATAAAGCGGCTCCTCCACAGATTAGATTGTGGAAGGCCGCTTTTTTTATTTGTCGAATTACAGAGGTATTCAAATGAATAAGGACGAATAGAGAATAATGCACTGTTCTTATTCAACTAAAGGGGCAGGATAGTTGAACAAGCAGGTGAATTGGGAAGGACATCGAAGTAGTTAGTATAAAAAAGTTATTCAAGTATCAGGGCATTTTGTGGAATAACATCTGTAAATTAATGAGGTGGAAGAAAATGAGTAATCTATTATTACTGTTGACTGTAATTCTGTTTTTAGCTATTAAGATTTTTAAGAAGAAGCACCCAAATAATGAATTCGTGGCACAACTAGGAATGGCTATAGTAGTGGGAGCGATAATAATAAACGCCCTTATGACAGATAATGGGTCAAAGCTTTTTAATTATATAATTGTGATTTTCGGGGTAATATCATTTATTTTTATCATGGTTGATATAGGGAATTCCAAGAAGAAACAAACCAAATTATAAGCTGTTCTTATTAAACTAACGGGGCAGTTTAGTTGAACAAGCGTAAATAACTCTACAGACCTTATTAAGATAGAAATAGCATTAATTAGGGGGATAGAATGAGTAAATTTAGAGGGATAATCTTAGAAGGCTACTCGAATGTTGGAAAAACATCAGTCTTAAAATCGTTGAAACAGCTTCACGCAAATGATGATGCCGAACGCAGTGTCATAGTTCTCAGTGAGCATTATTCGCAAGTATTACACAAAGTAAATGGTGAATTAAAGTGGTTAAGTTGTGAGGAACACTTACAAATCTTAAGAGAAAGAGTTACGATGCTGAAAATGTTAAATAATTGGGCAAGAGAAATTGGACAAACCCAACGTTCAAAAGGCTTATTCTTTATATTGGAAAGGTTTCATTTAAATCATCGAGTAGCATTTTCTCATTCAATATCAGATGAAATCAAGGAATTAGAAGCCCAGTTATTTGAAATGGGAGCAAGATGTACTTTGTTAACTGTATCTCCAGAGAATTTAGAGCAAAGAATAAGTAGTAGAAATCCCAATGAATGGGAAGGGAAAACCGTAGAAGAAATGAAATTAGCGTGTGAATTATTATTAGAAGAACAACAAGAGTATAGGAGTCAAGCTGAAAATTCAATCATTCCTACAATCGAAATAAATACTGATAATAAAGATTGGGATTCCTACGCAAAACAGACTTACTTCTTCAACTAACGGGTGCTTCGTATTATAAGGTTAACCAGTTTTTACTGGTTGACCTTTTTTTAATTGGATTTAATATATCAGTAGCCAGGGTAGGACGTACGGGTGCGTGGGGCATTGATCCCGTCAAGTAAACTGTCCACCCCCTACTTGTAGAAACATGTTTGAGGCTGGTTGGGACGTAGATCTCGTATAACAAGCGAAGCTATGACACTACAAGAAGGATTAGGGGTACTGGCAAGTAGAAATTAGAGGAGGAATAAAAATGAATCCAGTAGTTGGCCTGGATGTGGCAAAAGGAGAAAGCCAAGTTCAGGCATTCTTAGATAAATCAAAACCGTTTGGAAAGAGCTTTTCTGTGAAGCATACCAGAGAGGAATTACATCGCTTTATTGGATTTTTAAAAGAGATAGAAAAGATGACAGGACAAATGCCTATGGTCATTCTAGAATCCACTGGTCATTATCATACCCCCGTTGTTCAATTCATGGAGGAACATGATGTTATATATATCTTGCTTAACCCTATAATTTCTTATCAGGCTAAGAAGTCCAGTTTAAGAAAGGTGAAAACGGACGCAATCGATGCGTATCAGTTGTGTGTGCTTTATTACAAAGAAGATTTTGAACCTCATAAAAACAGAGGGCTTCAGCTTTTAGACCTTCGAAATCTTTCAAGACAACAGGAGATCGTTACGAATATGTATGTAGAAGCAAAACTTCAGTTTCATACTATTTTAGATCAAGTATTTCCTGAATATCGGAAGGTTTTTGGTGATCTATATTCAAAGGTTTCTTTATTGATGTTAGAGGAATTTCCGACTTCAGAAGCCGTCTTATCAGCTGGGGAAAGTAAAATAGCCGTGCGTGTTGCAGAGTTCTGCCCTAGTCGTTCTGTCCAATGGGCAAGAGAAAAGGCAAAAAAAATAATGGATGCCGCAATGCGAAATCCATTTCAAAAAGTCGTGTATCAAAGTCACTTAATCAATCTTCAAATGTATATTGAGATGCTTTTTCAGTACCAAGGACACCTTTCAATTTTAGAGAATCGTATTGTGACCTTGGCAAATGAGCTAGAAGACTACAAGATTGTCCAATCGATTCCTGGAATAGGAGAAAAAATCGCTGCAACGATTATCTCCGAAATTGGTGAAATCGATCGGTTTAGTCATCCGAAAAAACTGGTTGCCTTTGCAGGAGTAGATCCCAGAGTTTACTCATCAGGAAAGTTCACAGCAACAACCAACCGTATTACTAAAAGAGGTTCAAGCAGACTGCGTCACGCCTTGTATCTAGCAGTATTATGTGGAATAAGAAGTTCAAGGAACAAAAAGCTTAAAGAATTCTATGGTAAGAAAAAGTCAGAAGGAAAGCCAGCCAAAGTAGCGATTGTAGCCTGTATTAATAAATTACTTCATTGGATTTATGCATTATTAAACAGAAAAGAATCTTTCCTTGATATAGCTTAATTAACAGTTTTAATAATGAGAGAGAAAATCTTCCAAAAGGTTTTTGGAGGGCTGTTTGGCATGCTCAAAATAGTATAACATAGGGTTAATAATTATTTTAGAGAAAAATATTGACATCCTATTAGCTGGTTTAGTTGAACAAGAAGAGATCGTCAATTGACGGTCTTTTTTATTTGCCCAAATATCTAAGATGTATCGTTTCAAATGTTAATTGGTAATATTTATAATTTCCATTTTGAGCTTGCATCGCGAACGGTCGTTCTATACACTAGTGAAAAAGGGGGAACGAGTGTGCGTAATCAATTAGTTAAGTCAGTGAAATACAGCGAACACCTAGATATGATGTACATGGCTGCAGACGGTTCAATTAGTAAAAGAAGAATCAGTGTACTACAGGTCGGTGAGGTATCATTCCGTGCCTATTGTTATCTAAGGAAGTCAAAGCGGACTTTTTCACTATCGACAACATACTCGCACTCGTTCCCATCGTACATAAAGAAAGCATGGTGATCTAAGTCGTGCCGTTAATTCCAGGAGAGGCGTTACCGTATTTCGAGAACATGATTTACTTACCGATGATCATAAGTATCTTGGAGAGAGACCGAGAAGTAATTGTAAAAAGCTCATTCAAATTAAAAGGCCCTTATATCAATATTGTCGAGAGCGCATTGAATATTGTGCGGTCTGAATTGAAGTTAACAAATACTTATGCAAGAAACAGAAATTTGAAGTTGATTAAAAAGGGGAAAGACGGTTCGTTCACAGAGTATGCATTTATCCATAATGGCTACGAAGACATAAGACGTTACATGAACATTCGGTTGCGCAACAGGACGGAAGAATTGATAAATGAGTATTTCGCCAAGTCAGAAAACTCAAAACTGAAAGGATGATGAAAAATGACAGCAATTCCGAAGCCACCAAAATCAAAGGTTGTGGCAAGTCCGAAACTAACAGAGACCGATTTTCTAGAGATAGGCGAGAGAATCGGGGAATCAAAAGAATTCGGCGTAGAGGTTGAAATCACAATTTATGCCCAAAAGCGGTTCGAGTCAGTTACAGGGATTGTTACAGAAGTCGATGGCCAACTAGGTAAATTATCGTTGCAAGTGGGTTACGATAACATAAAAATCAACATGAATAATATTGTGAGCGCGAAATGAGATGCTAGAAAACATTCGGGATAGAGGAAACGTTAAATGGACTGCAATGATGCTATCGGAGCACGTCGCAGAGTTGCGTAGATGGCAGAATGAAGATCGTTACGAAGAACGTCCGCAGCTTGATGACTTCGATTTACAGGCTATCCAGTACGAAATAGAAGTTGCTCAAAAAAGGGAATGCCAAGTACACGTAAGGTTGTGGGATAAAGGGAAAGTCGTGTTTTACATGGGTGTCATAAAAGAAGTAAATGTTGAGTCGATGTGGATCACGGTTGATAGTCCGTTTGGGAGGGATCGTATGCCGGTGAAGGATATTATATGTGTCCAATGCGCAGAGTAATGCATGAAATCCCTAACCTGTCTTGGATGGGGATTTTCTTTTGTCGTTAATTGTCAAAACATTATAAAAAGGACTTACTTCCCGTCTGTCGAATAGTGACAATTAGGAGGGGTGTATATGATAAAAGATAATGAAATTGTAATCCCGGAAGAACTGAAAGCGAATATGATAATCCTTAATAAGGCTATATCTATTGAACAAAAGAAACTTCAAATACCATATAGAAATGGAGCTAGAGGCATTTGCTTTTAATGACCTTGAATCCGCATACATATTTTTAACCAGTCTACCGAATATGTCTGCATTAGAATTAATACTCATGATGAATAATCCGGATTCCAATTTTAATGACGGAGTAAATAGTAATCGCTTTTTGCATTAAAGCTGAGGAATAGAAGAGAACATAAAACAGCCATCAACTCTATTGAGAAGGTGGCTGTTGTCATGTTATGAGTTGTGCGCCTGTCCGCTTTTAATGTGTCCCCCAACCACACGAATTCAAAAGATTTCCTACGACTTGCCTTTAATGGCGCGATATAGCCGGTTAGTTCATTGGATACTGATACTATCATGTTTGTATGTTTGTAGAACGTACGTACGAAATGACTGATTAGTCTAGCACGAAATAATTCATTGTAGCAACAATGCTTATGAGGGGTTTAAATAAAAATAACCTCAAAATATTCCACCAATTTAAAAAGTGAATGCATTACTGTAGGCTTTCGCTAATTTGACTTCGAGGTTTTATTTATGAGTGGGTATATAAACTTAAAATCATCAAAGAAGTATTTCTTAGTCGTTCTGCCATAGTCTGTAGTGGAATACCTTTCCTCAACCCAATTATTGCATTGGGATGTCTAAAACTGTGTGAGAAATAGATTTCATTCCTGATTCTTAGGGTGCGTTTAATTGGATTTGAAACAGCTTTTTCACTAACGGGAGTTCCGAATCTTTCTGATGTCAGTACGTAATCTGTTTCCATCCATCGTTTCCCATAATTGAGCATGATCTTTTTACACCATATTCTATACATCTTCAATTGATTTAAAAGGGGATCGTCGACAAAAATTGTTCGATTGCTATTTTTGCTTTACGGACTCCGTGGTAATCACGGCCTAAGGCGCTTCAAACGAAGCATGCTCTTATCAAGTCGGGTGAATTGCGACCGACGACGAAACCGGATGTCGACAATTATGTGAAGGCAATCAAAGACGGCCTTATAAAAGTCATTTGGCAGGATGACAGTCAAGTGGTGGATCTGAAGGTCCGAAAGTTTTACAGTTTGTCACCAAAAGTTGTTGTTTGTATCAAATACTGACTTGAAATGAGGGAGGGCAATGAACGGTGTTTAGCGGTTGTTTTTTTGGTGAGAGAAGGATCAGCGGGTTTGGCTATATGAGCCTTTGTTGCAACGGGAATTGTACGACAAGAGGCAAGGAGGTTGGAAGTTGTGGAAGTGAAATGGGAGAGGAATGACAGTTATTCCATTTTGGGAAGGAGTTGTACTCGTAGTTATGAGGGTGGGCGGTTGAGTAAGTGAAAGTAGACACACTATGTGAAGCAAAAGAAATAAAAAAAGAACGGTTTATTAGTTACCGTTCTTTAATAAAGCTGAGACTTTGAATGTTTGGATTATGCAAGGTTCATCATCAATTAATTGATTTTTTTCTTCATAATCAATTTTAAAATCTTTATATACTTTTCTCCAAAAGGATACAGCGGGAAGGTTATTAACAAGTTCAATAACAAAGTATTTTCCTTTTTTATTTTCAAATAACTCTTCTACTGCCTGTATTCCAAAACCCTTACCTTTGTACTTATTTAGAATAAAGATGTCATTAATGCCGAAATCATTTTCTTTTTTTAAAAATGGCCTTTCCAAAAGCAGAATAAATCCTATAATGTTGCCATCAAATTTGATGAAGTAAGGAGAAATGCCCTCATTAGTCCAAAATGAGTTTAGATCCTCGTAATCAAAAAATCCATTTTCATCAATAGTAATGTTAGCTGTGAACTTGGACAGATCATGAAGATAAAAGGAATATAAGTTGCGTAAAATTATTTTTTCATTTTCAAAAACTTCCTGAAGAGAAACAGACATATAAAAACCTCCTTAGCATTTCTTTAAACTATATCTTAAATGCAATTATTTTGGAAATATTTTACTGTAAAGCACAATACAACCAAAAGGAGCTGAGAAAATGACTTCAGAACAAGCTAAAGAACTTTTCTCCGAAAAAGGACTAACTTATGAAAACATTACAAAAGGCGATATTGGTGTTTTGTTCACCTTCCTTAACAAGCAAGTTAAAGAAGCCAATAAGGCAGGCATAATGTCCACAAACACTATGAGAATGAGTCAAAAAAATAAAAAGCAAGTACAATACAACCGGAAATGTAAAGGAATGTTATTTATTCTTAAATAGTCATTACTTCACTCAACGAGAAGCGATCAGCTTTAATTCAGACGGCTTTATAGGATTTGCAGGTTGGGTGGACAGTGGTAACAAATCACCTTTAATGAGTGCTTTTGTGGAATGGGTAGATACGATAGCAAGTTAGTACACAGCGTGTCACAGAACGCGCAAATAAAAAAGTCGATTAAATTTAATCAGCTTTCTGTTTCTTGATTTTTATTATTTGATATAAATCATGTAAAATCGTTGCCGACAATACTAGGATTACAAAAACTCTAGAAAATGTGGTGTTTAAGTCGTTGGATAATAATACTGCCATTAATACAAGCACGAAGATAATATTTAGAACTTTGTTAGTTACTTCTGATTTAAACATGGTAGAACACCAACTTTCTAAATATTAATTATCTAATATACGTATTTAAAATCAATAAGTTTCAAATGTTCAATAATCATGGAGCTACAGAACGACTCAAAAGGCCGAGTAGATAACTGAATGACCGCATATCAAGAAATAATCAAGCTTTTACCGCAATTACCGTTTGAGGTGCTGAAAGATGTTGAACGACGCACCGGGGACTGGATGTGGAGCGGTGGCAATGAGGATGATCCGTATATTCATCAGCAGTTGCGGTATGACAAACGATTGTTAGGAGGGAAATCAAATCAAATATGACAAGCTAGAATGTTCTGAGTGCGGCAGAAGTTGCAAAACTTTGTACAGACCGACCTCAAATCATTCGGGCCCGAATTTGTGTTACTGGTGCAACCGTAGAAGGATGAAAGAAGAAAAATCGAAGGAGTGACCGAAGTGGTGTAGCAGCTAACCATTTTTGATGTTGCGCCAGTCAAAGAAACCTTTACAGTCGGTGACACGGTTGAAATCGTTGTCAATGTGGAGGAAATAGAAGTTGAGGATTATTACTATCTCAAAACATATCAGGGGTCGGAGGGACGGATTGTAAAGGTTTTGGTGGGCCTGCAGTACGAGGTCCTGTTTGCTAGAAATAATCAGATCGGGATATTTCGGTAAAGTGAATTGAAGAGGAGTGAATGAAATGACAGTAAGGACGTTCACTGTCGTGTATCGTCCCATTCGTAAGTATACAATCATTACTCTATGTCAGTTTTTTCTCTATTCATTTCTTTTATACGATCATCAATCGGATCAATCGTATGAATCGTATGTTTAAATCGCTTACTTTGATGGAGGACGATAAAAATAAAAATGAACTGTAAAATCAAGGTAGCAATACAAATGCAAATCCACATCCACGTCGTTGCTGTCATTAGATAGTCTCCTTTCTTGCTGTAAGTTTACTACAAAAATATAGGCTAGTCAGTTACGGGTTGGTGACAGTTAGGCAGGATGAATTGAAGAGGAGTGAGCAGGGATGAACAATGATCATGAACGTGAAAAGATTAAAAGGTTGATAAAGAGCTTTTCGTACGCCGTGTATGCGAATGCTTTAGCGGAAATGGGGAAAATAAACTCTCGTAAACTTATGGCTGAGATGTCGGAAGGATCCAAGATGTCCCGTGAATATTTGGAACATCACTCGAGCATTGAAACGGATGGGGGTGCTGGTTTGATCCACGCAAAAGAACAAAAGCGTGTTTAACTTGATGAGGTTGATATTGATTGGGTGTTTACTGAGCGAGAAACGGATGTATTCAGAGCGATGTGGGAAGCGAATATGAGCATGGATAGCATCGCGGAAGAGTTGGGACGTAAGAAGTTGGAAATCGGATTGCTGATTATCGAACAGGCTGAACTTGGGGAAATACAGGTACGGTAGCAGGGGATATTCGGACAATAAAAAAAGACAGGATTCCTTCTGTCTCAGACAACTTAATACTAATACTAGGAGGGGTCCTGGTGAATAAAGATATTACTTTTAAGACGGATGCATTATTAATAGGGATTGGTATAATGGAACCACCAATGAACTGAGTGGTAGTTATTTCGGACAATATTGCAAAAGTGAGAGAGCTGACTGAGCATGGTGAATATAAGATTGTGACGTCACCCATCTGCTTTGCTATGTACAGATAGAGCCACGAACTACAAGAAGTTTGCCAAAATAAAGGGACTCAAGCACGAAACGGTAAATGAACGTCAAAAACAGCGTGTTAAGAAGGGTATCTATCGCATCCAACACGTCAACAACTTTCGCAATCGTTTAAAGGCTTGGATGGTACGTTTTCAAGGAGTTGCCACTAAGTACCTTGCCAACTACCTTTACTGGTTCCGTTGGCTTGAAATAGGCAAACAAATGCTTGTTTCTGCTTGTCGAAAGTCAAATTACTATACAGTAGTAATGTTAAGATGTCCTTAAAGGTTAATTACTAGGGTCATATTTGTTGCTTCCAGGAATTTTCTTGATTTTATTCCAGGCTTCAATTGCTTCTGGACGAGTTTTACCTTGATTCTTCGGGTCAGCAAAATAGTCACGAGTGAATTGATTGTATTCAAATTGAGGTGCAATCTTTTTCTTGAATGTGGGGTCTTTCTTTCGTTCTTCTTCCTCATACCAAGCATTTACAACATCACGATACGTTTTTCCTACGTTACTTTTAAAGTAGTTTTGGATATACGTTGAAAAATGAAAGTTTGGAATAGCCGCCTTGAAAAAGGCTCTTACATCTTGACTACAACGATGGTTTTCAGTAATAACTGTATTGAGACTTAAATCAACTTGCGGTTTTATTTTCTTGTTTATACTTGATTTTCTGATAGTTTTTTTTATCTCTCCTGTTTGAAGAATTGTCTCAATCCTATCTGAAATCTCTATTTTTGAGCCAGAAGCACTAATTCCGCTTTCCCTGCAAAATGCTTGCAATTCTTCTTTTAACCAATAGAAATCTTTAAAACTCTGGAAACTAATATCTTTCGTTAGATTAGGTCTCAATAGAATTACCTCTAAATATACTTAATCACATTATAGAACAATTGTTCATGAAAATCGAAAATAGTAATAACCAATAGCAACATACTTTACGAAAACAGCCTTCTTATTCAACTAACGGTTTTAGTTGAACAAAATGAGATCGTCTATTGACGGCTTTTTAGCGAAGTGAGTATCGTAGGCATTAATGTTTGACCAACTAACGAAAGCCCTCACATCCGTTTAAAGGATGGTGATATGATACTTAAATTAAGAGCCCCATCCACATATTCAATTGCGCTGTGGAATTGGCGACAGGAAAACTACTTTATCATAAAGATGGGAGAAGTGAAACTTAATGAAAAAGTGGATGAAATATATTGTTATCATTATATATTTGCTTCTTTTAGACTATTCCATTGAAAAACCTAAAGACCTTTACTTTTATCTTATTTATGTTCCTATTGTTTTTGGGGGCGTGTTTTTAATTCTTTATCTTTTTGAAAAAAATAATAAAACTAAAAATGATTCTTATTAAACAAACGGTTGCATTAGTTGAACAAAATGAGATCGTCTATTGCCGGTCTTTTTATTTGTCCAGTTGTCTGTGGAAAGGTTAAATAAGAGTAAAGAAAAAGCGGAACCTCCACAGAATGAATTGTGGTAGGCCGCTTTTTTTATTTGCCAAGACACAGTCATCTATTCTTGGTTTACATACATAATTCACTTATCCCTACAAAAGTAAACGTGGAAAGATAAAATTGATTATTTAAAGCAAAGGGTGACTACTCATTTAATTAAGCGTATGCCTTTATTGTTTGTCGAATAATAGGTATTCGTGTGAACATGGACGAATAAAGAACAATGCTCTGTTCTTATTGAATTAACGGAGCAGTTTAGATTAATAAGGAATTAGATTGGGGTTTATCGGACATCTAGAAAAAAAAGGTAATATAGAACAAATGTCGAAAACATATATAACGGAGTTATGGGGTGCTCGTTATGTTCAATGATTGCAACTGGAAGTTAATGTAATTATTTTGATTGGCTGTATTATTAATAAACTTTAAGAGGTGTTTTTCTTGAAAGACCCGAGAATACAAAAAATCGCAGAATTAATTGTAAACCATTCAATAAATGTACAACCAAACGAGCATATATTGATTCAAACTAATACAGAAATTGAACTTAGTGTTGTCAGAGAGATTATCAAGGAAATTCATAAAGCTGGCGGTTTTGCACATATCGATTTAAGAGATGCAACAGTAACAAGGCAATTAGTTCTAGGCGGAACAAAAGAGCAGTTTGAAATCCTGGCCGAAATTGAAGTAGAACGCTTGGCGAAAATGGACGGATATATTAACTTGAAAGGAGGGAACGAGTGTGCGTAACCAATTAATTAAGTCTGCAGGGTATAACGAGTCCTTAGATATGATGTATCTCGCAAGGGGCGGAACAATCAGCAAGCGAAGAATCAACGTACTGCAGGTCGGCGAGGTATCGTTCCGTGCATACTGTTTTCTACGCAAATTCAAGCTGACTTTTACGATTGATAATGAACTCGCACTTGTTCCCGTCGTACATAAAGAAAGCATGGTGATCTAATGCCGTTAATCCTAGGAGACGCCTTACCGTATTTCGAGAAAATGATTTACCTACCGATGATTATAAGCATCTTGGAGAGAGACCGAGAAGTGATTGAAACAAGTTCGTTCAAATTGAAAGGACCTTATATCTATATCGTTGAAAGTGCGTTAAATACCGTTCGAGCTGAATTAAAAGAAACAAATAATTATGCACGAAGAAAAAATATGAAGTTGATTAAAAGAGGGAAAGATGGCACGTTCACCGAGTATGCATTTATCCAAAATGGCTACGAGGATAAGAGACGCTACATGAATATACGGCTGCGTAACAGGACGGAAGAGTTGATATCTGTTTACTTTGCAATGGTAGAAAGTCAGGGTACAAGGGGAGTTGCTACAACGTGATTAATCAGAGCGCTGAAGAATTGGCCATATCACTGATGTTTGGGAACACCTAGCGGAAATAAAAGACTGGAACAGAAAGGATGATGAAAATGACAGCAATTCCAAAACCACCAAAATCAAAGGTTGTAGCAGGACCAAAACTAACAGAAACTGATTTTCTTGAAATCGGCGAAAGAATAGGGGAATCAAAAGAATTTAACATAGAGGTTACGATATATGCTCAAAAGAGGTATGAGTCAGTTACAGGAATCGTTACAGAAGTCGATGGCCAACAAGGTAAATTATCTTTCCAAATGGGTTTTGAAAACGTAAGAATAAACATGAATAATATTGTGAGTGTGAAATGAAATGCTAGAAAACATTCAAGATAGAAGTTGCGCAAAAAAGGGAAAGTGGTTTTTACATGGATGTCATAAAGGAAAAAATGTTGAGTCGATGTGGATTACAGTTGATAGTCCTTTCGGAAGAGACCACATGCCGGTAGAGGATATAGTCGATGTGCAGATTGCGGAAGATTAGACGGAGTAAAGGCGACTTCTCGAAAGAGGTCGCCTTTTTAATCTTGTATCTTTGATAATACCAGATTGACATTTATTGAATCTTGTATTCATTTATAATATATCAAACAATTCAGTGTTAGTTAAACGGAGTTTATATAACAAAGGATGACCTCGTTTGAAGGCTGAGCATTCATTATTTCTTCTTTGTTACTCTCGTTAGGGGTTTATTATATTGGTTGGATGCATGGGCAGGTGAAGTGATTTCGTTAACACGAACTGTACATTTGAAATGAAATGAAAAAAAGACCATAATTTCGTGGTCTTTTATGTTAGTGTACTATGTTTTTCAATAGATTTTATTTAATTGGGTAATAAGTTCATCAAAAAAAGGCTTTACGATAAAGTCTGCGGCTCCATTTTCTAAAGCCTCAATTATTAAGTCTTGAGTCCCTAAGGCTGAGCACATAACAACACGAGCATTGGGGTTTATTTTCTTAATTTCTTTTAGCGTAGCGATACCGTTCATATTTGGTAAAGTGATATCCAATAAAACGATGTGAGGGAAGTGTGATTTATAAAGAGTCACAGCATCTTCTCCACTCCCAGCTTCAGCTACGACATAATAACCGTTACTTACGATAATCTTTCTTAATAGATTTCTCATGAATTTTGAATCATCTACGAGCATTACTGATTTATTGAAAATGATCCTCATCCTTTTTAACAAGTGATAGAAAGCAATACACTTGGTAACCGGCTGCCATTACAAATAGATGTATTAGGTCCTTGGCTTTGCGTCCTTACCTTTCGATAAGTTTGCCTATATACAAGCTACCATACTTTGATAGAACAATCTTATAAAAGAGTCTAATACAAAGGAGTAGTAAGTAAATAGGTGGATAGGTAACATGCACAGTCCGAAAATAAAAGACCACTGATTAAAAATAATCAGCAGTCTTTATCACAGTCATCTTGAGATTTATGCCCGGAAATTTCGAACAACCATTGTTAATCCACGTTTTTCAAACTTATTGACGCTTTCACTTAACTATCAAAGCTACCTAAAATCATGAAATCTACAAGAATCCCACTCACTGGATTTTCTGAACCTAATACATTAATTCCTAGTACTACTATACTACTATTATTTGTAACATTAGCAGAGACAAATTTTGCAGCAACATTCTTTTCTCGCATTTGTACTCTCGGTCTTGCATTTATCGAAGAATTTGTAGAATATATGCTTGATACAGCATAGTCAATAGTTGTTAATAATGGAATGCCAGTAGATAATCCGTTTTCTGTAAAATAAAGTGTGGCTATACCATTTGCGTCAGATGTAGCTTGCCCATAAACAATCCGCTTTACTTTTTTGGGATTGGACTCTCCTGCTTTAAACACTTGAAGAGCTGTTGGTGACAGTAAAACAAACTCAACGCTCATAGCTATTCTCCCTTTGTAATACTTTGATATCTATTACAAACAACAACATTGATTAAATGTATGACTGGCTATACCTTAATATTCTTTGTGCTTTTTATTAGCTTATTACATTCAATGTTCCTTGAGGAATCTTGCTTTTTTGCAAAGTGAAATTGCAGAGAAAGCCATTAAAATGTAGTACGCAGTTCGACCAAAATATGTAGCAGATGTGATGGTGACTTAGTAAACAATTTTATTGCGAATGTAATAAAAACGAGTATTAAGGCTTGGTAGCGGTGAACGTGGAGGAAAACGATTTGAAGACAACTCCTTCTAAAAAGGCAACAGAAATGTATATCGAAGTCATTGCAGCGGAAAGTGCGGATGAAATTTTAGACGAGGCGGAACCGAATCTACGGACTAAAGAATATGCATTTATGAAATTCATGAATGTGCCTAATACGCAGGATCACACAGTTAGGGATTTATTACAGGAATTTTAAAGCACCACAAATGGCTTTTTGCTGGCTGACAGTTCGTTACTTTAACGCACAGTACGAGGAAACGGGAGACCCATTATATGCAGTAAATAAGAAGAGGACTAGGTATTATCATAACGAAATCAATTTCTTTCCCCAGGTACCTAAGCGATATAGAAGCAGAACCTGGAAAAAAACCACTGACTTTTAGTTTAAAGATAATGTGACTGTTTACAGTACGCCTATTAGTTTAAGTAGTAAAACTATTACAAGAATCGAAATAATAACACTTAGAATGTATCTCAAGGATATCCCTCCTTTAGAATGATTGTACCATGGTTACGGTAACCAAAAGTGTTTTTTTAAGGAATTTATTTCGAATTTACAAGCTAGTACAATAAGTGGGAACGCATAGTCTGATCAAAAAGCGAAGTAAATAATTGAATGACCGCATAAGAAGAAATAATAAAACTTTTAACCCGATTACTGTTCGAGGTGCTGAAAGATATTGAACGACGCACTAGGGACTGGATGTGGAGTGCTAGCAATGGGACGATCCGTATATTCGTCAGCGGATAAGGCATGCTAAACATTTTGTGAGGGAGTGTTAACCGTGGTGCAGCACCTTACTATTTTTAATGCGCTGCCAAAATGATAGAAAGGACTTTTACTGTCATGTGCCGGTCCGTTCTATATGTATAAATTCATTTTCATAGAAATAATTCATTAATCTATGTCGATTCACTCTCTATTCATTTCTTCTATATGATTATCTATCGGATCAATCGTATGTTTATATCGATAACTTTTATGAACGACGAAATAGATGAAAATGAGTTCTAAAACCAAGATGATACAAATCCATATCCAAATCCATGTTGTAACTGTCTTTTGATAGTCTCCATTCTGACTTTATCTAATGTAAGTTTACTACGAAATCTGCTTAAGTATAGGTTAGTCAGTTATGGAACGGTGACAGGTTGGAATCAATTCTATAAATCTGAGTTCTGTTAGGTTTATATATTGTGACATTATGTTCTTTTGTAATATGAGGTGTATTTCGCGAAGAAAGATCGTATTGGGATATTTCAGCGTGATGAATTGAGAATTATTACAGTTTGATATGGCGCTACGTGCAGGGGATATGAAAATGTTTATGCAACTTGCGGATGAGTTGAAAGGGATGGAAGTACTGGTATGAGTGAAAAGAATTTATAACAGTTGGATAGATGGTGAAATCAAGAGCCTAGTGCTGGATTCAGGAAGCAAGTCATTACATGGCTGGTTGGAAAACCAACACATAATGAGGTTAGTTACACGAAGAAATAAAAAATCAGTCCCTTATATAGGGACTGAACAAATTTAGTTATTCATGTCTTGAATACCTGGACTATGTTCATTTGGCATGTCAGGCAGTAAAGGAACCGGGAATCCAGCAGGTGGAGGAGTAACTTTAAGTTCACCCTTATTTCTACTAGGGGACTGTCCCTGGTAAATTTCCCCGATTCTAGTTGGGTCTAATCTGAAATTGAACTGGGCATTATGATACCCTAACTCCACATATTTTCTGCATTCAGGATATTTATTTATATCGTAATTCGGGACAGGGAAAAGCTTACCCCAATCAACACCGAGCGTTTCCAATGCTTTTGCAAAAGCATTCTGATGTGCGTTATCTCTCACGATTAGGAAAGCTAATGTCTCTCGAAATGTCTTGTTAGAACTCATTTCGTAAATTCGAGTTTTTTGCAAGACACCGGTTGATTCTAACACCAGGTTATCGAGCATATCACTAATCAAATTGCCATGGCTATAAACCCAAGAACCGTTCCAAGGATTCCCAGTAGCATCTACAGGGAGAGAGGCTTGAGCACCAATAATGTAGTGATGAGGATTTGCGTGTCTAACGGCATCATCGAGAGGTGCTTGATCGACACCAGCATTACCTGGTACAGCAGATTCACCTGAATCATTTAACAATTGATTGATTGTATTCTGGACAAGTTCAACATGAGCGATTTCTTCCAAAAACACACCACGAAGTAAGTCGCGATATTGTGTTTCCTTACCTCTGAAATTGGAGCTTTGGAAAAAGTACTGCATCATGGTACGCATTTCTCCAAAATGCCCACCTAGAATTTCTTGCATCACTTTTGCAGCTTCAGGGTCGGGTTTATCGGGAGGAGTGACGGGATTAATCAATTCTTCTTTGTAGTAATACACATTTAGCACCTCATTTATATATTTTTACTAACGTAGTATCAAGCAAAATGAAAATTTTATTCACAATCAAAATAATTGTCTATCGGAAAAAACGAGGACACTGATTCAATTTAACGGTTGTTTTCAGTTTTTTTATTGGAATTGAGTCTTTGCACTTATTTTGCCCGAAAACAGTTATTTTGGCACCAAAGTAGGAAAAGTCGATGGGAATCAATCAAACCGACAGGATTAGAGATGTTTTTCGAAGGAGTAAGCATCTCCAACAAGTCATTAGATACGAAACGAAGTTAAGGATAATTCAAGAGCGTATCCACGTAGTTGGAAATGTGAGAGAGATAGAAGTTCTTCATTAGATTCTTGAGGTGAAGAAGTACTCTTAGATAAGCACGTCCCATCCGACGCTTGAAAGACTCCATCGTGATGCAAATGTCGAAAATGCCAAATACGTCGAGATATTGTTCTTAGAGAATCAAGAAGATAAACTTAAAGGCAAGTCGGGAGTGGGATAATTTGTGTGTTGAACTATGCGACAGTCCAATTACATACGAGTGGTAACTTTTAGTTTACCTACATTTCTGATAACATCGGTTGCGGGAGGTGAGAAAATGCTTGAATTTCAGATAACACTTCATTTTAATGATAATGAAACTTTCATTATGAACTTATCAGCGAGTAGTCTAGAAGATGCGTCGATAAAAGTTACTCAAATGATACAAGATAAACATATTCATCAAGAAATAAATGGGAATTCCTATATAAAAGGATATAATCTTGCTATGGTACAACGTTTTCATGTATCCAACAGGTAAAAGTTATGAGTTTATTTAGCATCCTGCGGGGTGCTTTTCTTACGTTCAGTCAAGTGTTTTCGTGGGCTTGCTTGCTGCATACACCGATTGAACCTGACCTGTAATCTCGATGCAACAATGGCCAACTAAACAATTTCCGAAGTTACAACCCAACAGCTTAGTAACCATCCGATTCAAACCCCGCATTATTATTAGCGCCCAGATTCAGCGACAAGCAGCGAATCGAGGAGCTGAGGTTCATGGCTAACGATGCAATTACGTGTGTTCGCGAGATTTTGATTGGCGTTGAATGAATTCTTGGAGTATCTCTTGAATTTAAATAGTACTATAGGTATCATGATTTATAGTCCGTCAAATCAATAAATTGGAGAACTGTAATTAGGGTTCTGCTTATAAACGTCTGAAACCAAGGATCGTATCTTTTACAGGTTGCATAAGGTGCCTATTGACATAAAAGGTTCGAGGGGGAAAATTTCAGCATATGATGCATTGAAACTTTCTCAATCAGCCTTATTTTATTACTTAAGGGGATAATTGAAATGAAGGAAATTAACGAACTTAAAGCAGGAGTCGCTATTATTATTTTAGATGAAGATAATCGAGTATTATTGCAGAAGAGAGCTGATGTGGGGCTATGGGGGATCCCATCAGGACATGTAGAGATCGGGGAGACAGTATCCGAAGCAGCTATTAGGGAAATGAAGGAAGAAACGAATTTAGATATACGAATTACTAAGCTAATCGGTGTTTACTCTGATCCAGATTCACAGGTGTTTTCATACCCTAAAGGAAAAATAGTTCATTTTATAACAACCTGTTTTTTAGCTGAAATTATAAGCGGAGAACTTCGATGCAATTCTTCGGAATCACTCGATATTCAATATTTCGAACAACAAGCTTTGCCAGCAGATTTGTTGAAAATGCATCCTTGCTGGCTGAAAGATGCTTTGGCTGAGAGAGATTTGGCGTTTATACGTTAAGGTTCAGCGCTAAGAATAAGTACAAATGGAGAACGTCCAACCGGGCGTTCTTTTACTTTCCAAAAAGAAAACTGGCAAACAATGCGTTTGGTGGTTTTCTATTAATTAAGGGAAAAGAAAACAAATCTACCGTTGACGGCATGCTGCATACGCGAAACGAAAGCCGAAAGATAGAGAAGGTATAAGGCTAGGATAGCAATGCGATTAGTCTGGTTATCCAAAAATAAGGAGTGTGGAATGGCTGACGGAGAGGTGACATTCATTTGAAGAAAATGCTATGATTAGTAAATCAGTGTGTAGAGATATTGGCTTTCTCATTAACCAAAAATATATGTCTCATGATACGTCTGCCATCTGAAATATTATTCGCGGAGATGACAAACATGCATGGAGAAACAAGACTACCTAGAAACGGAAGAGAAGGTATATTATTTTTATTAATCATTTCAATTATTTCAGTAAACACAATCGCCCCTATTATTACAGGGGTGGAACGTGGCTTCAGTAAAGAGGTATATCTAGATACATTAAAGATTATTCCGTTTATGTGGATAATCGTAATTTTATCAGTACGATTGATTGCGGGACCGATTGTTGGTAAGCTGATACCAAAATTCGTGGGACAATCAGATGGGTTTAATGCCAGAATTCTATTGAATACTTTATTGAATGTTACGGTATTATCTATTATTCTATCGATTATCGGAACTTGGGTTGGTACGAAACAAATAAGCCTAGAACCATTTAAAAATTTCTTTCACATTTGGCCAAGAAACTTTGGTATAGCATTTTGGATTGAACTGTTGGTTGCACAGCCAATAGCAAGATTTGCGATGAAAAGATTACATGCAAGACAGGGTCGCAAAGCCGAAAGTGTAAATGCGTAACGCGCAGCAGGAACAAACTGCAATGTAGTGAAATTGAATAATTATTAATGTGAAAACGTCCATTCGGGCGTTTTTTACATTTGTAAACCGATGCTGTGTTGAGTCGATGATGGTGGAAGTGATGAGTTAGGTAATTTGGTACCGTAATACTTGAAGGTGGTAAGAAGGTCTTTCGTACTCCTTTGTAGTAGTATAGTGTAGAGGAATTATTATGGGAAATAAAATCTGTAATTCCACTCTTTTCTATTATGTTTTTAAGAATAGGAAATCTATTATAAAGGAAGTAGGCACATGAACATGAACATTGCTACAAATTTTATATTAGTACCCAAGTATTGAATGAAAGAGCGGTTTTAGCTTCACTAGAATCTAATTTAGCTATGATAGAATTCAATTTGGATGGGAAGGTTATTTGGGCAAATCAGAACTTTGCACAGACTTTGGGGTATAGTGTCGACGTAATGAAGAATATGTCACATGAACAATTTTGTACCTTAGAATTCCGGAATAGTAAGGAATATGCTGAGCTATGGGATAATCTAAGGAAAGGCAAAAAGTTTCAAGAGAAGATTCATAGGGTTAGTAAAGCAAAGGATTTACTTTGCCTAGAAGCTACTTATATTCCCGTTCTAAACGATAAAGGTGAAGTAAATGCTGTACTTAAAATCGCAACAAATATTACAGAACGCGAAAATAAAACGATAGAAATAGTTTCTCAATTAAAAAAGTTGTCTGAGGACTTAGGGGAAATGGTTACTGATAACTCTACGGAGAACATAAAAGCATTTCAATCTTTGAAGGAACAAACCAATTTAATAAGTGAAGTTTCTAAATCAATACGAAACATTTCTTCGCAAACTAATATTTTGGCATTGAATGCAGCTATTGAAGCGGCTCGAGCAGGGAAACATGGACTCGGTTTTAATGTGGTGGCAACAGAGGTTCGAAAATTGGCTGGTGATGTCGAAGGTGCGATAAAAAAAGTGAATGCCAACGTAGACAACATTACAAAAGAAGTAATGAAGGTCAGTGAAGTAACGGAGAATTCGCAAAGGGCGGTTATTTCAACTCAATCTAAAATTAATGAGACAATGAAGGAATTTGAAGGTATTACTAAGTAGTAAACTAGCGTATTTTATTTGTAAATTAATTATATGCAACAAGTCAGAACGTTCCACTGGGCGTTCTTTTTCTTTGCTCAAAAATAGCGAAGGGGAGTGAAATGGGAGATGCCAGATGTGACAATAGGATCATCTGTTTTTAAAACAGTTAGGCATTAAGACAGGTAAATTGATGTCCACACAGTAAAGATTGCGGTGCTAGAAAAATCAGAACAGCGCGGAAATCAGGAGCTATATGTCTAAAGATTATGTGGGTTATTTGGTACATTCAAATATTGATAAACCTGATGTCTACTACCATATCTAATGACCTGAACAATGTTTTGAAACTGTTTCATTCACTAGTCGGAAAAATGGATTTGAATTTTTAGTTTTAGGGAGAGAAAGAAATCTAATAAATGGAGAGCATTTTACTGCTCAATGGATGTTTGTACGGAGAATATAAGGAAACAAATGAAGAATATATTGAGTTGGAAAGGTAGTTCTTATTTAGCCAACAGTTGCGTTCATTGAACAGTAGAAGATGGTCATAGATGGTCTCTTTTATTTTTAAAGTAATAAGTGTTGCGTTTGGGAGTAAAATAAATTACTGTTTAAAGTAACGAAGGAGGGTTTCCAAAATGGATGATATTCGATTAAACGTGGCATTATTGAGAAGAAAAGTGCCGAATTTAACATCCGCAGCAAAATCAATTGGAATTCGACCGGCTACGGTGTCAAATTTATGCACAGGTAAAATCGATTTAGGAAAAGCAGAAGTCCGCACTTTAGTCGGTCTCGCAACACTAGCTAACTGTTCAGTAGACGACTTGATAATTCGAGGGGAGAAACTGAATATGATTGAAACGAAAATTAAAACATTGGATTTTTTTGCACCACTTGTAAAAGGAGGTACTACTGGATTAGTGGCTCGTCCAGGCATGGGGCAAGTTGTTATATTAGCCGAATTAATGCACCGTTTTAAAGAGAGTGATTACACAACGGTCTTTTTACTTCCAACAACGAATCATCCGGAGCTTGAAGGCACGACTGAATTGGCTGATATAGTGACGGCGACAATTGACGAGACATTCTCAAAGTTAACTTCACAAAACGGAGATGTAATTTTTATTTCAGACAAGAGTTTTAATGCGTCTGGTGAACTATTAGATTTGCAGGAACGATTAGTGGCAGAAAGAGTTCAAAACATCACAACAATTCTTGTTGATCTCTCTGGAGAAGCTGTGGATGAAGAGATGCCATATGGTCCACTTGAAACATTGTGGCAATTGGATGCAGACTTGGCTACACGACACCAATACCCAGCTATACATCCAATTTATTCAACTTCTTCTATTTTGGAAGGGATTGACTTGGACCAACGTCACTTTAATTTGAGACAACGTGCACAAAAATTACTTCGTCGATATCGTGAGTTACGTTCAGTAGTAGCTGTGCATGGGATTGAGAAAATTCCTGCAGTCGAGTTAGAGACATATAATCTCGGAGAGCGACTAGAGGCGTATTTCACACAACCATTATTCGTAGCAGCAGCATATACAGGACAACAAGGTAAAGCTGTTTCAATGTCACAAACGCTACAAGATGTGGAACATATTTTAGATGGCGAAGCAGATCATTTATCAGTCGAAGAGTTAAAATATAGAGGGAATTTAGTGTTATAAAGATAAAAATGATTGGGATTTAATTTTCAATCATTTTTTCGGTGTGCCAAGCATGGGCGTAATCTATAGGGTGCAAATCCCAAGTATTATTCAACTAACCTACCCGTTCGCCATACATATAGCGCTGAAATTATGCTACATGTATGGCGAACGCGTGCGTTACTAAAATAAGTAGAGGCGCATTTTTACTAACGGGCAGTTTAGTTAAAAAAAGGGGATTTATTCTTTGTGATTTATTAATATTCAACAAAGAATTATTGGGGCTTGATGTAAATATCAGTGTGTAGCATTTAAAGTATAATCAATAACAGGAGGAGAAGTGTATGGAAACATTTGATACATCAATTCGTTGGGATTTGAGTAATCTTCTATGTGGTCTAGACATGGAAAAGTTTAAAAATTATTTGGGTAGTATTAAAGAAAAATTGATAAAAGTCGAGGAGTATTCAAAAACAAATAACTTGAATGACGGCGAATTGATCATTATTTCGCAAGCAATTAATAAGATTGAATCAGCAGAATCCTTTTATTACTGCTTAACTACAGAAAATATTGACCCTTCCCTCCTTACATCATTAAATGGATTCATATCAGCTTTAAAATCCCAAGTACGCTTTATAATATCAAATTTGCAAGAGAACCTAAGTAATATGAGTGAAAAACAATTTACAGATTGGTCTAACAATATTAATCAAAAAAGTTTGATAGCTAAGTTACTAAAGGATGTAAAAATAACAAATAGTGAAGAAACAATTATATCAAACTTTACTCGAGAAACATTAAGTGGTCTTGAAGACCTTTATGGACAAGTTCGTAACAATTTGAAAGTAAAAGTCTATCTTAATCATGAAGGAAATGAAATTTCTTTTGCTGAAGCTAGCAATTTATCCTTGTCTCAGCCAGAACAATCTAAAAGGCACAATGTATTTAGAGAACTAAACAAAACCCTTGAAATAGAAGCAAATATTTTTGCTTCTATTTATAATCAAATGGTTGGAATAAGACTTAATGAAAACAAGATAAGAAAAGTAGATTACCTTGATGAATCATTACAATTGAATGGCATATCCAAATCAACACTTAATACTATGTGGGATGCAGTAGATTCCAATATTCATGACCTTTCCGGCTATTTAAGAATTAAAGCAGAAGAAGTAGGGAAAAAGAATATTTCTTGGCATGAGTTGATGACTTCATCTCAAAAGGTTTCTCTTCAGATTACTTTCTCACAAGCGATCGATGGAATAACAAAGTCTCTTGTAAATATTGACAGGAGTATGTGTGAATTTGTAAAAGAAGTAGTTACAAAGGGATGGGTAGATGCAGAACAACGTAAAACAAAATCTTCGGGTGGGTTTTGTGCTCCATTTACTCCAGAAGGCGAATCACGGATTTCATTAAATTATGACAATAGCATAGACAGTGCTAGAAGACTTGCACATGAATTAGGTCATGCTTGGCATTTCCAACAAATGAAATATGTTCCATCCCTTTCGTTCTCAGAAGATACATTTGAAATGACAATGGCGGAAACCTCTTCAATCTTTTTCGAAACTGCATTTATTGATTATGTAATTCAAAACACAAACGATGTGTCTATTAAAAAAGCAATTCTTGGTTCGAAGATTGAGCGTTCCCTAAATTACTTGATGTCTATTAGAGGAGCCTTCTTATTTGAAAAAAGGTTTTATGAGTTTAGAAAAGATGGACAATTAGATGCAAAACAGATGGAAGAACTTTCGTTACAATTTCAGGAACAAGCATATGGAAGCAGTTTAAGTGAAAATGAGCCTTTTGTATGGATTAAATATGGACAGTTCTATCAAGCGAATACTCCCTTTTATAATTATCCATACTCTTTTGGCTTCTTGTTAAGTATTGGACTTTTAGAACTTGCTAAAACGGATGAATCATTTAATCAAAAGTTTAAAGGGTTCCTAAGTGAAACTGGGATGCTGCCACTTGAACAACTAATTAAAAAACATTTCCAATTAGATCTTTCTGAGTTGGAATTTTGGCAACAATCAGTCCGGAGGTTAATTCAAGATATAGAGCAGTATAACCAAATTTTATGAAATATTGTACTTCAACTCCCATAAAAATTAAATGCCAAACTTCGCAAAAATGACAACGCTAAAGGAGACGCTGCTCAATATTTTTAAAAAAGAGTGCAGCGTCTAGTTCCTGACTCAGATTATTTGTTGGATTAGGAGACTTCTGGTTCAGTGATTGTAACGTTGTACCCTAAGTTTTCGAGCCTTCGAACAGAATACCGTACAATGGATTGTTGTTTTTGTTTGTCGAAATAATCTTCGCCAAAGTCTACATACATCTCTTTGCGTGTTAAGAGATAATAGGCGATCCTTAAAATGGCATGGGTGACTGAAATACCTGCACGTTTTTTACCTTTTCGTGCTGCAGTGCGCCTATACATGACTCCAAGATAGGTTTTTGACCCTCTTATTGAGTGAGCGGCTTCTATATAAAGCTGACTTTAAATATTTGTTTCCTTTTTTCATATTCGTGGATTTCCTTTTGCCAGCACTTTCGTTATGGCCAGGAACATAGATGGTAAGAGCTTTGAAATTGATTTCCGACATCGGTTCCGACTTCAGCTAAGATTTATTCAGCCATACGTGTGGCAATGCCAGGAATAGAATCCAACCGCTCAATATCTTCTTGGTGTGAGGATAGTCTAGAAGCTACTTCCTGGTTTAGTAGCTCAACTTGCTCACTTAGAAAGTCAATATGAGTGAGAATGGTTTTTATCATGAGCCGTTGGTGTGAATTGATGTATCCACGAAGAGCGAGTTCAAGATCATCTTTTTTCTTTTTCATTGTACGTCGAGCGAAGCGCGCAAGTTTTATAGGATCATCCTCGCCATCTGCGATGGCATTAAGCATGTCACGAGCTGAAACACCCATAATATCGGAGACTACGGAGCCCAACTTGATATTCGCTTCCTTCTAACATTTGTTGAATCCGATTATGTTGTCTTGCACGCTCTTCAATAATGCTGCGATGATAGCGAACCAACCCCGAAGTTCCCGTTGATTTCGATCAGGAATAAAACTCGCTTTGAGTAGTCCATGACGAAGTAACTTGGCAATCCATTCGGCATCCTTCACATCGGTTTTGCGACCCGCACTACTTTCATATGTTGGGCATTCACGACTAGAAACTCAATATTCTCAGATTCTAGTATGTTAACGATAGGCTTCCAAAAGACGTCTGTACTTTCCATCGCGACGTGGGTACACTAATGCTCCTTAATCCAGTCAATCAACTGTAATAGAAATACAGTCTTGGTAGAAAACATTCGAATCTCCTTTCCTTTTGGAGTCATAATACACGCAGTAATCGAATCTTTATGAACGTCCATACCGCATGCATGCTCAATGATTACTTCCATTGTAATCATCCTTTCTACGGCGAATAGTATTGGAGGCTAGTGCAACAACTAGAGTAGGATTAATCTCCCATGAGTGCTACTCGTAAGGGAGCGACATTCTGTGATGCACCGTGGTCGTTGGAGTCAGACTAACGGATGGGCTCTATGGCACCATAGTTGATCGACCTTCCTCTCCTAGCCTAAATATCCAATACCCGTTCTGTACACATTTTCATCCTCTGTGGTGTAGCGCTGACTTTGCGCTACATGTATGGCTAACGGGGCATTATAGTTGAATAATACATTTCAACTATAATAAATAAATGTTAGTATAAAATTATAATATTAAATCAATCTGAACTTACGCGGTTGAGGGAGGGCGATTTGTGAAAAATTTATTATAAGCAATCTTAGGGGCAGTTGTGGCAGCGGTAGTATTAAGTTTGATAACAAAAGATTTTGAAATGGATGTATTAATTTTCCTTATCTTAGGTATTGTACTTGGTTATAGCATTGGAAAGAAAGAAAAAGCAGACTCGAATTAGGGAACTATCTAACTGAATAGGGAAATTATTTTAGTAGTGTTACAATATCTTTTATTAAACTCCCATGAAAATTAAAGAACTCTCAAAATCAATAAAATGGCATAAAAAAAAGACTCAGTAATAGTTTTTTAAAAAAAGACTGAGCCTACAAAATGATTATATTAAGTTGAAAGTTAGTCAGTAACCAACTCCATTCTTCATAGAATAAAGGCAGGCTGGTGCAATAACCAGAGTAGGACTAATCTCCCGTGAGTCCTATTCGTATAGAGTGCGACAGTCTGTGATGCACCGGGATCATGGGGGTCAGACTAACGGATGCTTTAGTTTAAGATCGAGAGGTCTTAGTTAGCTTTTTTTCTTGTTGAACTAACGAAGCAGTTTAGCTTAATAAGATATTAAAATATTGATATAATTCTACAAGTGAGGATAATTTGAAATAAATTAATTTTTAGGGGAGGGAAGTCTGAATGAGCAACATTATCTTGATACAGCATTGTCAATCAGAACACCATATAAATAACATGTCAGGAGGATGGACAGATACACCTTTAACAGATTTAGGGAGAAAACAAGCAAAACTTATAGGGGACAAATTAAAAGAGGAAATAGTAGATAATAACGAATATGCTTTTTATTCATCTGATTTATTAAGAGCAGCACAAACAGCAGAAATAATTGGCAATCAGATAAACTTAAAAGTCATCAAAAATAAAGGACTTCGTGAAATAAATACTGGTGTTGCAGCAGGAAAAACAAAGGATTGGGCAAGAGAAAATAGAATACCAAGGAAAAATAGTGGATTTGATTTAGATTATCAAGAATTTAAAGATGGAGAGACATGGAGAGAGTTTTATAGTCGTGTTTGTAGTTGTATGGATAGGATATATGAAATGGAAAAGGGGGGAAATTTATTGATTGTCACACATGGTGGTACTTTGGGTTATATTATAGCTTGGTGGATGAAATTTGAACCTAAAAGGATTGTTAACGCATACTTTTCTTCATCAGTAGGAGGTATTACAGTTCTAAGTCAAAATAGTTTTCAGCAGAATGTTTTAAATAAGTTTAATGATACCTCTCATTTTCCTTTATTGAACTAACGCAGCATGTTAGTTCAATAAGGGATTCCATTTTTATAACAAAAAAGAGTTCGAAATAATATGATTAAACAAGAAATTGTACAGGGGCTTAATAGGGGAGATGGAAATATTGAAAATAATAAAAGTTATCTTATCAGTTATTGTTATAGCATTAGCAGGTTATGGTCTAATTACTAAAAACTTTGAGTTTATGCCATATATGATGTTGTTCTTAGGTGTGTTTATGTTGGTTACGGGGATTTCGGAACTACAAGCAAAAAAGAAAACAAGTGCGATATCTTTTATCCTTGCAGCAGCATTTTTATTTTTTGTTGCCATTTACACTTTTTAAGCTTACGGGGCAGGATACTAAATAAAGAGGGAAGTTGTATAAATACCAACTTGTCAGAATTGTGGTCGGAAATGGAGTTGGAAAGACACGATCACTCAGGTATTTAGAATCAATTTGAGATGTCCTTATTGTGAAGGTGTCCAGTATTTATCTGCAAAATAAAGGGTACGTGCTTCTCTTTTATATCTTCCAGTCCTTATTATTCAATTCTTTTTATTAACTTCGCATCTATCCTATTCTAGTATTATAGGAATCAATGTTATTTTGCTGGCTTTAGCAACCGTTCATATGCCATTCATTTATTAATTATGCAATGAAGAAGAACCTCTCTGGTAGAACTTTTCAATTCATTGTTATTCCATTAAAGAAAGGCTGCTTAAGTGGAAGATCATAGAGTTGCTAAAGCATCTCCTTTTTTACTTGAACTCCAATGAAAATTAAACGCCAAACTTCGCAAAAATGACAACACTAAAGGAGATACTGCTCAATATTTTTTAAAAAAGAGTGCAGCGTCTAGTTCCTGACTCAGATTATTTGTTGGATTAGGAGACTTCTGGTTCAGTGATTGTAATGTTGTACCCTAAGTTTTCGAGCCTTCGAACAGAATACCGTACAATGGATTGTTGTTTTTGTTTGTCGAAATAATCTTCGCCTAAGTCTACATAAATTTCTTTGCGTATTAAGAGATAATAGGCAATCTTCAAAATGGCATGGCGACAGAAATACCTGCACGTTTTTTTCCTTTCCGTGCTGCTGTACGCCTATACATTGCTCCAAGATAGGTTTTTGACCCTCTTATAGAGTGAGCGGCTTCTATTTGAACTGCTCAAATTGATTAGTTACCCATCGCTCTTGATTTTTCACAATGTATTTTCAACCGCTATTAATCAATGGTATTAGGGCGTTTGTTTGTTAAATTCATAAAACGAAACGATCTTTATCACGAACCTTACAGCTCATTTCATGCAGCAAATAATCCTCAACAGCTACTCGTATCTTTCCTTCCGATTCATTCCATCCCACCCGGTTTTCCCGATAGTTAATTTCTTCCTCTAGCCACTAAAAAAGGGGAGTAAGCACTTTGTAATTGTAAAATAAAAATGTATACCTCTAAAATTTCCTTTTGGTAATGTGCATATTAATAATATGTGTAACATTATAAACAATCTATGATGTAATAAAACATCATGTACAATTTCTTGTCTTTAATCATACAGAGTAGAGTGGGTGCCTTTTTTGTTTGTCGAATTAAAAAGGTATTCGTATGAATCAGGACGAATAAAGAGCGATGCTCTGTTTTTCTTCAACTATTGGGGAGATTAGGACAACAATCAGTTATTGTAGAAGTATAGAAATACGAGGGGGATAATAATGCTTATTGATTTATTGTCGAACCGGTCTGATTATGTTAATGATGTTTCAAATATGATATATAAAGAATTTGTAGTAAATACAGGTAGTAAAATGACTTTTGAAGAAGTCTGTATATACTTTTCAAATACAAATTCCGAACGATTTCCAATTACTTTAATTGCAATAGAAGAAAACGAGTGTACAGGTACTATATCAATATTTGAAAATGATTTAAAGGAACGGGATTTGTACAAACCATGGCTCGCTTCTTTATATACAAAACCTGAGCATCGGGGTAAAGGAGTAGGGAAAAAGCTGATAACTGAAACTTTAAAAGTTATAAAGAAATTAGGTTATAAAGAATTATATTTAAGAACAGAAAATGCTTCAGATTACTATCGAGATAGAGGATGGAGTTTTGTCGAGACTATTACAGATGATAAAGGTCAAAAAATTGATGTTTTCAAGTTTGATCTTAACAATAAAAAAATAATCAATTAAAGAGTGGTAATCAATAACTAATTAACTATTCCAATTACTTATTTTTCGGCATAATTAAAAGGAAGAGGTTGTCAAAATGACGAAAGAAGTTATTTTAAATTACGATGATTTATTAAATATGTTAGATAATCAATTAAGAGAACCTAGAGAATTTTGGGAAGGTTTTTATTCTAATCGTGATAAGGAAATACCATTCTTTAAAATAAAAGGTCCTGATGAGAACTTAGTTGAGTATTACGAGAATGGTCTAAATCCAACTCGTGTACTAGAAATTGGTTGTGGACCAGGTAGAAACGCTATTTATATGGCTCAAAAAGGTTGTAAAGTGGATGCTCTAGATATTTCACAGAATGCTATTGATTGGGCAATGGAAAGGGCAAGAAAAGATGAAGTAGATATAAACTTTTATTGCCATTCATTATTTAGTTTTCCCTTTGAACCTAATTCATATGACTTTGTTTACGATTGTGGTTTACTTCATCATTTAGCGCCACATAGGCGGTTATCATATTTAGAAGTAATTAAAAAAGCACTTAAACCAAATGGCTATTTTGGTTTGGTGTGCTTCAATACAGATGGTGCATTAGATACTTCTGATTGGGAATTTTATAGAGCGGGTAGTTTAAATAAAGGTATAGGTTATACAGAAAAGAGACTTAAAGAAGTATTAGCAAAGGACTTTGACATCCTTAATTTCAGGAGAATGAAAAAGATTACTCAACCAAGTGAATTTTTCGGAGAAGAGTTTTTGTGGACAAGCTTAATGCAAATGAAATAGTTTTTGAAATAACCGGGAGCGTTAGTTGAACAAAAAGAGATCTTCTATTGACGGTCTTACATTTGCTTGCTAGACGAACGTTTATTCGGTATAATGAATCAAGACAGGGAACGAATGTACGCAATCGGTTAATTAAGTCAGTTGAATATGACGAATCCCTAGATATGGATATACATGGCTGCAGACGAATCTAATCAGCAAACGAAGAATCAATGTACTGCAGGTCGCTGAGGTATCATTCCATGCCTAGTGTTTCTACGTAACCCCAATCAGAAATTTACACTTGATAACGTGCTGGCGCTTGTTCCCATCGTATATAAAGAAAGAATGGTGATCTAATGCCGTTAATCCCAGGAGAAGCATTACCGTATTTCGAGAATATGATTTATTTACCGATGATTATAAGTATCTTGGAGAGAGACCGAGAAGTGATTGAAACAAGCTCATTCAAGTTGAAAGCACCTTACACCTATATCGTTGAAAGTGCGTTAAAGACCGTTCGAGCTGAATTGGCAGAAACGAATAATTATGCACGAAGAAAAAACATGAAGTTAATTAAAAGGGGAAAAGATGGGACGTTCACCGAGTATGCATTTATTCATGGCGGCTATGAGGACAAGAGACGCTACTTGAATATACGGCTACGTAACAGGACGGAAGAATTGATTGGTATTTATTTTGCAATGGTAGAAAATCAAGGCATAAGGGGAGTTGCTACAACGTGATTGATCAGAGCGCTGAAGAGTTGGCCATATCACTGATGTTTAGGGAACACCTAGCGGAATTAAGAGACTGGTACAGAAAGAATGATGAAAATGGTAGCACTTCCAAAACCACCGAAATCAAAGGCTGCAGCGGTAGGCCCAAAACTAATAGGAACAGATGTTCTTGAAATTGGCGGGAGAATTGGTGAATCAATAGAATTCGCCGTAGAAGTTGGAATCATGATATTTGCCCATATGCGGTATGAATCATTTACAGGAGTCGTTAAAGATATAGAAAATCAGCGAGGTTTTTCGGTTTATGCAAAATTATGGAATTAACGTCTCGAACCAGTACAACGAGTTGATTATAGACGTAGCAAGATATCAATCTAAGAATCAACCATAAATCCATTGATTATAAAGTGGTATTCGTATAAATATGGGCGAATAAAGAACAATGCTCTGTTCTTATTCAACTGGCGGGACTGATTCGTTAAATAAGATCCCTTCCATCTGTTTGATTGTGTGTCAGCTCATGTTATAATGAGGAGCTTAGGATAATTACGACTTTAACTCATAATTGAACGGATGCCCAAAAAAAGCCTCCGCCTATAGATAAAATATGGAGGTGTAAGAGAATGATTAAACGATGGACGATCGATAAAATTAGAGAATTTGTTGAGAAAAATTCGGAAAGTAAGTTGTTAACGACTGAATATCTCGGTTTTTCTCAAAAGTTACAATTTAAATGTGCATGTGGTAGCAACTTTGAAAAAACATTTACGAAATTTAATAATAATAACCAACGTAAATGTGACGTGTGCCAACCGCCAAAAGCGTCACGCAGCGTAGAGTGAATAAATGAAGTGCTGATTTCTATTAAAGAGAAATTGGCGCTATTTTTATTTTATGGGAGTAAGATAGATGCCCTTATCAAAATACAAACAGATGAACCATACATGTCTATAAAAGAAAGGAAGCAAAATGAAAAATATGAATTTTAGTGAAGCCGTTGAACGTTCTTTACAAATAAGAAAAACCTACCATAATTTGGAACGACAGTATCATGAAAAAGAATGGACAGTAGAAGAAGATGCGTTAGCTTTCCTGACAGATGCTGGTTTGGTAGGTCGTCTAACAATGTCTCAACAGGGGCGTTGGCCAACAAATGGAGAAACTGAATCTGAACTTGAACATAAGCTTGGTGAATGTATGTGGTGGCTGATTAATTTGGCTGACCGCACGGATATTGATATTAGTGAAGCATTGGAAAAATTCTTAACCAAAACCGAAAAGAAAATAGGGGATTGAGCTAATAAGCTTATTGATAATAGCGCATAACCAAAAAAGCTGAGCTATAAGAATGATAATATGGAATGGATAGGTAAATGAAAAATCATCCCCATACATCCACCCACCCTAGAATATAGGCAAGGCTGGGGTAGTAACCAGAGTAGGATTGATCTCCCGTAAGTGCTGCCAATATTGGGTACGACAGTCTGTGATGCACTGTGGTCGTTGGAGCCAGGGCTTCTCTGCCATCATAGTAGATCGACCCAATACCCGTTCAGCACACATTTTCAACCTCTATGGTGTAGCTCTGGTTTTGCGCTACATGTATGGCTAGCATGCGCATTAGTCGAACAACAGGAGATTATCTATTGACAGTCTTTAATATGGATAATCCGAGAACACTGTTGTGTCAACGTTGCCTAGTTATCCATGAGAAGGTTAAATAAGTACAAAACCAAAGCTACCTGTCCACAAATTGAAATTGTGGCTGGGTCGCTTTTTTACGTTAAGCAAAAAGTTGCGTAATATCAAACCAAAAAGAGGACTTCCTCACTGTAAGTCGAATTACAAGTGTGGGGGAAGATGTAAATGCGTTACGATAGAAACAACTTAATCGTATTAGTGAAAAGTGACCTTGCAAATTATCCTTGTCGAAAATGTAATGATGAATCATTCACTTATAACGAATTATCAAAAAAGGAAAACAAATTATTGATAGTAGTTAATAAAAAAATGTAATGGATGTGGTGGTGATATGTCTGAAGAAGAAAAAGAAAGAGAAAGAGAAAGAGAAAGAGAAAGATTAAAGGCAAAAGAACAACAAAAAAATCCAGGTAGCACTTTAAATAATACGTGGGCACAAGCAACCACAGGTGCACCAAGTGGTAGCTGTTTAATAAATATTATTTCATTCATTATGATTATAGTATTTGTGTTTTTAATTAGGGCTTGTTCAAATTAATACTTATTCAACTTACTGGAGCATCAGTTGAATAAAGGATAAAATCTTTAAGAATAGCCGATTCTTCTTCAATAAGTAAGGTAGACGAGAAACTATGTTAGATTCAATTTGGCGAAAAATTGGAAAGGAGTTTCCACTTATGGATACGTTAACTATTAAAGAACTTCAATCACGCGAAGAAATTATTGAAGCATTTCCTGTTATGAAGCAGTTACGAACTCACTTGGATGAAAATACTTATCTTGAACTAGTAATTGCTGCGCAAGAGAATGATAGATATAAAATGTTCGCTTTACTAGATGGTGGTGAAATTGTTGCAGTTACTGGTTTGAAGCCGATGATAACACTTTCTAGTGGCAGATTTATTTGGATTTGTGACTTGGTTACAGATACTAATATACGTTCAAAAGGATACGGTGAAAAACTACTTACATATGTTCATGAATGGGCAAAAGAAAATAATTATGAAAGTGTTTCTTTATCTTCAGGATTACAGCGTACAGATGCACACCGTTTTTATGAGGATAAAATGAAGTATGCCAAAACTAGTTATGTGTTTAAAACAACTTTAAAAGAAATATGATATTCCACTAATCGATCTAATAGTTGAACAAGAGAAGATCGTCTATTGACGGTCTTCTCTTGTTTGTTCGGAATAAGAGCATTCATTCTATGTGTTTGGTGAAAAGAGGAAACTAGTGTACAGAATAAATGAGCTACAGGTCGGAGAAGTATCATTCCGTGTTCATTGTTTTCTACGCAAATCCAATTAAAGGGGCCTTACATCAATCTTATAGAAGAAACATCTGACGTTTTTGTATGGTATTCAGTGGTGTGCCATTATAAAAATCCCTCTCATTGTTAGTCAGCTAACTTCTATGAAGAATGGAATTTTATAATGGCCATTTTTTGTCTAAGTTAAGTTGGCAAAGTTAATTATATAACTAGAATAAATTCAATCAGTAACTATCAAGCCTAAAAGAGAAGCAAATTGAATTGCTTGGAAAGAACTCACTTTGCAGCCTTTAAGATCTGCTAGAGATACTGTAAGTGATTCAAAAGTAGAATTACTAATATCGATTCCTTTAAGTGGTGTCTTTTCAAAGTTTGCACTGTTTATGTTGCATAATCTAAATTCGACGTTTTTAAATATACAATCATAAAAATCAGAGCTTACTAATGATGTGTCTAGAAATTTAACTTTTTCTAGTTTTGAATTTCCGAATGAGGCTAAGTTCAGTGAAGAATTATCAAACTCAACATTGCCAAATCGAGACTCTGTAAAATCCAGACCTAATAATTTACAATTTTTAAATACCGTCCTATGTATAGAAGAACTACTCAAGTTAGCATTTGAAAAATCGCAGTTATCAAAAATAACATCAGTAATGTCGATATTACTAAAATTAGTATTGTTAAACTTACAATTTTTTAAAGACATTTTAGATAATCGCACTCTATGCAACACTTCATTAGCAAAAAAGGAATCATTAATTATACATAATTCAAGTTCTGGATCTTCTTGGTAAAAAATATCTTGGAAATTGATTGTAGGTAAATCGTTTGGTATTTTTGGTGAATCGATTTTCATTTAACTACCTCTCTCAAATATAAATTTTGTGCATTTGTTTAAGGAAAGAACTTCATCCCTTGAATAGCAACTCTAAGCTATTAGTGATTATTATAAAAGACTATATTTTTAAGGGAATCTGTGTGCAACGTTAGGAGCTTATCTTAAATTAACGGCGAGATTCAGTTAAATACGTGAAGTTTCTCCAGCGCTAACTTATTAGCATCAAGAAAATAAAGTATTCATTTCACTTTAATTTTTGTTATCGATGGATACTCAGAATAGAAAGTTATGGGTATTTGGGCAAGATGTGTCTGAAGATGATGGTAGAAAATTAAAAGGCCTGCGGGCGAAAATACAGAACCCAATGCAATCATCAAGGGGGTACCAGAATTACTATGTAGCTATAATCAAGGTGATATATGAATTTCAGCTTTAATCAATTCTATAAAATATCTTGGTTTGATTCTGTTTCTGCAACAAGCAAACACCTAGGTTGAGAGGTGTATTTTTTATGACCAATCTGAATCCTTTTATTAGGATTGATATTCCTTTTTTTGTCGGATATTATAGTATTTAAGCATTAAGGTGTTAGAGTGTTAAAGTATTAGATATAAGAGGAGTGGTTTTATGAGTGGGGCTGTCAAAGTTTATGCTATTACTGAATTTGGACTCGGAGCTAGAGGGAGCAGTGAAGGTATTGTTGATTTTCAAACTGCGCAATTGATGATGGATGCGGACATTGTTAGGATAAGCAATAAATGCTACCGAGTAAAATACAAAGAGGTTACAGAATGTGGGAAAATAAATTTTTATTCTGAAGAAATTATCAAAAAAAGTTTTACTGAATTGAAATTAAGTGAAATCGAGTAATACTATAACGTTCGTCGGCCACTGGCGATTATTTATTTAAAGGATTCCTTCCTCATTTGTCGAATGGTAGAAGGAAGAGGAGGGATTACATATGACTAATGAAGAAAGAAATAAATTATCAGATATACTATTACAAAGTCTTTATGATTATCATTTCGCTAATAATGGAGGAAGTTATAAATTACCCAAAGCAATGATAAATGCAGACCTAAACAGCAAACTGGCTATTGAATACCTAATCGAAAAGGAATATGCCATAGACAGTGGGCAAGGGTCAGATAATCTAGTATTAGCAATAACAACGCAAGGGATGGACTATATAAAAAACAAATAACTGTATGCATTAATCGATTAACAAGAACGTCTATCCCGGCGTTCTTTTTTATTTACCCATAAATAGAGAAAAGGGGAGTGAGGAGACAAATGGAGGGGAAGAACATGCAGGATATAGTACAGGCCCCGGAAAAGAGGATTATCAGTCTGGAGTAGAACTATTAAGAAGTTCAACGTGAAGTGAAAAAATGACCGACACAATCGTCAACAGCTCGATTCGTTGTCAGTGAGAAGGTTAAATTGAACAAAGCTAGAGCGACCCGTCCACAGATTAGTGAGGAGGTCGCCAATTCGAACATCAAGTAAAGTAATGAATGGGATGGACGCGTTCAAAGAGAAAGAACGATAAATTGTTATTTTTGATAAGTATATGGACACATTTGGTCGGCGTATTGCTCTACAGAATGTGGGACTGGATATGAGGTGGTTTCTTTCACTCTGTTACAGTCCTTTGGGGGTCCGATAAATGTAGAAGGCTCAACGGGAGCAATTGCTTTTTTCCATTGACTCTCATCCATACAATAGGTATGTGCCATAATATTCGAAGGCGTTAATTTTAAGAGGTCAGACCCTAGAATTACTTCCGGAGTTGGTGCATCAAAAATACCTAAAAAATGAGTGTTATTAGCAGTAGCTACTATATAGTGCCACCATCCTTGCGGCACGTTTGCAACTTGCCCAGGGGTAATAGGATAATTTTGGATTTCTTTTGTAAAAGGATTCAGAAATGAAACAGTACAAGCTCCAGAAATACAATAAACAAGCTCTGCAGCATGTTGATGGTAATGTGGCTCGATGACATTGCCAGCGCTAAGAAAGATATCAAGTAATGACACATTTTCTAATGTGTTTAATTGTTTGATACCTAACACATTAATAAAATTTTGATTGTCTTTTTTGAAAATCGGACTGTCATTTACGTCAAAAGTGAACTGAGTTGCTGGTGAAGTGTAATCAATATTCGAACTCATAAGTACATCCTTCCTTATATGATGTCAAATATGCATTGGTAGCATACTTTTACAGGATATGTATGAATCCACTTTAGTGTGAAGGGTCATTTACTTTCTTGCGCTGATACATGTGCGGTCCGATAAACAGTGGACACATTATGTGAAATAAAAAAAGCCATTAAAAAAGAAATAGACTTAATCGTCTATTTCCTTCTGCATCGCTTCCCATTGTGCTTTATGTTTAGATTTTGGGATGCCATGATACTGTTTATAGCAGCACATTCTACAAGAACAATGGACTTTTCCTTTGCTTAATGTCCCACGCACGGGCATGGACTCGCCTTCTCGTTGCAGAGCATCTTTTAGAATTGCCCATTTTCTTTGAATGATTCTCTCTCGCTGATGGCGAGTATAGGCTTTGGAACGGTTTTTCATTTGGATCAGCTCCCTTGGAGAAACCCGAGCTTGCAAGGCACGTCAAGGGGTGTTGCAGCACGCCCTACAAGCTGGGTATTGAGCTGATCAACTGTATTAATATAATCATGGCTTTAGTTCCTTTCATTATGTATTAAATGATAGTATCACAGAGGCAATCGGAACATATTATGAAAACTGTTTAATACGCAGTTTGAACATTAAGCGAAAGAGCAATATATGAATCCGATAAACTTAATAGCAAACATATCAAACGCATATCGCGCACGTATTTCCGAGTGAGGATAATACGGATATCATGCCTGAATTGATTGAAACAACAAAAGTAAGTGAATAATAAAAGTACATTATTGTTGTTCCAAGAAATGAGGGTATGGTATGAGTGAGAAATTGACGGGAGAGGAAGAATGTGTGAATATAACTTATTATTTCACGGTGATATTCACAGCAATTGGAACCGTTTTAGTCTTCTATTTTTTGTACCAAAAAGTAGGGAGGGTAGATCTTTTTATTATTTTACTTTCAACCTCTGCAGGCGGTATACCTATAGGGTTCATTGGTGCATTTATTGATTATAAGGTTTCAGCATATAAGTTTGAAAAGGGAAGTTATGAGCAATGAAAAAAGTCGGAATTCCTCTCGTATAACACTGGGAGGGGATTGGTAATGGTAATGGCGGAATTAATAATAGAGTTTGCTATAGTGGATAAGTACTCCGGTTAGCTATACACACATGGCACTATTCGGAACACTACCCTCATAACGTGATAGAATGTAAACTAGACACTCTATTGAATGTTTGGTTATTTTGTGTTTTCACTGGGATATGTGATGTGATTGCAGCACCACACACTAATTATTATTTTAAATCTACGGTTTGCTATGCTAGACAGAAAGCTCGAATTATAAAAAATAGCGAACCACTTGGGTACGCATGACAAAGAGCCGTCTATGAAGATTTATTTAATTGTAAGACGACTTATTTTATTTAGTGTTACATGCCACTTTAGTGTGAAAAGATACTCTCCATTACAGTGTTGTCCCAGCAGTTTTCTCTTCTTGACATGCTTGGAATAAAGCCAAGTTTCTTTGATTGTTTATGGTGTTGAAGTGATGTAAAGACAGTTCCTTGATCAATATGGAGAAGAAAACCTTCCATCCTAGATAGGATAATTAGAGTTCTTGCATAGACTAGACTATACCCTACTTTGTCCGTTTTAGGGGGATGACCAGAGTTTCCCTCAGCAATGAACGCCCAGAGCTATTTGTTTTACTGAAAGAAAGGAACGAGGAAATGTCTAAAAAAGTAACTAAACAAAACGCATTTCTTATTATTTTCGCGATTTTTGCGATATCCATTAACATGAGGCCAGCTATCACTTCCATTGGGCCCATGCTTGAAACAATTCGTGAGCAGTTGACGTTATCTAATGCACAGGTGAGTCTATTGACGGCGGTACCTGTCATTTGTATGGGCGTTTTTGCCTCAATGGCACCGGTGTTGAACCGGAAATTTGGATTGAAGTATACAATCTATGCAATGCTTATACTAATTGGACTAATGACCGCTTTACGCGGGTTCATTTCCAGTTTTTTAATTCTAATCGGAACAGCCTTCCTTATAGGTATCGCTATTGCAGTAATCGGGCCACTCCTTTCCGCAATGATCAAGCAGTATTTCCCGGACCGCGCTGCATCTGTTATCGGAATTTATTCTTTCGGAATGGGGGTCGGGTCTGCAGCTAGTGCAGGACTGACGGCTGTATTTTTTGATAGAACAGGATCCTACTTGTTTGCACTTAGTATTTGGTCCATGCTAGCACTTCTCGGTCTAGTTGCCTGGTTTTTAGCAATGAGAGGGAACATGGAAGTACGTCAACTCGATTCCGTTGTCGTAAAGGGGAAACAGAAAAAGGTGAGATCCCCATGGAAAACACGGAAGGCATGGCTATTCTTACTATTTTTCGGTTTGCAGTCATCTGCATTCTTTTCAATTATTACTTGGCTCGCGCCAATTGCAATTTCTTCCGGAATGACATTGCTGCAGGCGGGAACTCTCCTTAGCATTATGACGACGGTCCAAATCTTTTTAAACATTCTCCTACCTTTGCTGATGGAGCGTTTTCCAGCACGAAAGTTTTGGCTTATGCTAATGCTTATTGCGGGGATGCTCGCAGTCGCGCTGTTCTGGACAGGGATCCATCCACTCATGTGGGCAGGCGCATTCATCATGGGGATACCACTTGGCGGTTTATTCCCCATAGCACTTCTTTTACCACTTGACGAGACAAAGACAGCTGAGGAAGCAAGTTCTTGGACTGCAATGATGCAAACAGGCGGTTTCATCATAGGGGGATTATTGCCTCTTCTGATTGCAGTTGTTTATGACGGGACGGCGAACCATCATTATACGTTCGGCATTATCATGTTACTGTATGTGATGATGCTCATCCTGACATTACTTATGAAAAATAAAGGGGAATAAAAAATAGTGTCCAAAGGAAGTACGTATTCATGTGTCAGGTCCTCAGGGCTTTAAACCCTCGGACCTGATGATCTCATAGATGGATGTTCGATTTATTCCGGTTATTTCATGAAGCTCTCTTCCGGTAGCATGAGGATTCTTTCTTAGTGCAGCGGTTACAATTTCAACTCTTTCTTTTCGGATTTCTTTACTGTCTGGAGCCAAGTATCTAAGGCGGCCGAAACGTTGTTGGTCTTTCCAAAGAGTAGTGGAACCGATATCCAGTTCTTTTGCTAACTCTATGAGCGTTATGCCCTTATTGCATTACGTTTGCTCAGATAAATTAATGAGAAGTATATTAGGTGAAACATTAAGTAGTGTAGAATCGAATATGGCTTCGAAATTAATTGAATTAGATATCGCAGAGTTTTTAATAGAGAAATAAAAAAAAATAATGATAAAAACATATGTAACAAATAAAAGCTCACATCCATTACAGGTGTGGCTTTTTATTGTGAAACTTTTTCCGGAAATAATCGTAAGTAAGTAGAGGGGGAATGTTTATGTGGAAAACTATAAAGAATATATATAATCGTTTGAGTTTAATAATACTTGCAGTAGCATTAATCTTATTTTTATTCTTTTTAATCTTCACATTAATTGTTGAAGGTTTCAAAGGAAAACCAGATTCTATAATTATGATTTCAATTTTCGCTATTATTTTATCATTTCCAGGCATGGTCAATGCATTGGTCGATGAGTTCAATCCGAAAAAGAAAACTTATAAATTATCTTGTCGTTGTCCAAAATGTAAGTATTTAATTCAAATGGATATGAAAGAGGAATAAGAATACATAATTTAAGGCATTTCATATTAGGTGCTTCTGGTAATGTCGAATTATGTTAGTGACATAGATTTCCATTCATACTATGATTGGTGTGGAGGGTGGTGTATTAATTTGGAATCAGTTAGAGTTCACAATGTAATGGTTATTCTCGAAAAAGATGGCGAGAAATGGTTTTGGGAAATTACGACTTTTCAAACTAAGGATGATGAATGTTATGGTTCTGCCAAGGAACGAAACAGGGATATAACGTTCCCTTGGATTAAAATTGAAGAGTTAAATTTAACAGAAACCATTGTAAAGATTTGTGAAGAATTCATGGAGAATTTTAATAAGTAATACATAAAGTCTACATCCAAACTATAGTTAGGGTGGACGAGTGTTAGCTTATATGAAACATAAGGAGGATTTTAAAAGTGAACTTCGATGATACTGATTATCAAAATATTATTAGTGATATTCTTAACGACACTTTTTATATAGACCGTTCGATAAGGGGGAAGCTAGCTGGTATTAGACAATATTCTGAAATTCTTATCAGAAAAATTTTAGACATTGATCCGAATGAACAATTTATGCTAGGAAAACTTTATAATCCTACATTCAAAGAAAAAGGTGAGGAATTACTCGGGGAAAGCCGCTATCAAGATTTGATCGCCATTGTCGACAAAATAAAACCGCTCGGAAATGCAGGTACTCATACTCAGTATATTGAAAATTTTACCGAAGCGGAATTAAATTTGGAAATTGATCATCTTTTTGATTTACTTGCATTCTTTTTTATCGAGTATTTTATAAAATATCCTATGGATTCCAATACCTATCCTCTTGTACTTAATCAATTTTCTTTACTGCCTCCAATTATTCGTTACAAAACATTGCTTTATCATTTCGACAAATCGCCCAACGCTATTATTGCGGATAGATTATCATTAGCTGTTTTAAAAACATTTGATAAAGAATATGCTCTTGCGTGGCTCGATGATAATAAAGGACGATTTCTTTCTATAGAAATTTGTGCACTACCTTTTAATAATTCATTTGAATTAGCGCTTGATAAAATAAACTTAGTTGGGAATAATATAATACAAAATGGCAAGCCGTATGAAACTTTCGAACAAGCCAAAACAGCTTTTTTGAATAATAAAATTAATGATAGTTCGTCTGAAATCGTGGAGCTTCTCTCTATTATGGATTTTGTTTATCTTGGCAGAAATTCAAATTGATACGATTTATAAATATCTACGTCAACAGATTTTTGTGAAATAGGATTTTTTAGTTATTTTATAAAGATAATTTTTTGGAGATGAGCACTGCTCTACAATTAAAATATGATATGCCGGAAACGTTGGAAGGAGCATTGAATTTTTGATTTGATTGACGGTGGATTTTTTTCCTGAATGATGAATAAATAGATCGGTACATTATTCGCCAGCCTCTTCCATTGCTTTTAAATTGTCATATGAGAAATAAACATGGGAAAGCAAAACTCAGAGGTTATTCTTTAGAATTTGAAAATGTTTCAGAAGATTTACCAAAGTGACTATATATTTTTTTGATTAAGCATCTCAATTTTGGGTGCTTTTTATTATGCATTTACATTGAATAGTGCGCATCACAATAGCGTCGATAGAGTAGCAATTGCTATTTCAGTATCTAAGGTGTGGTGCGTGCTATTGATTGTAAATATTAATTGTGGAGGAGTGATCATGTCGAATAAACCAATGGCTGCACATTGTGATGCTAGATGTAAAAAGGCGTTCACAATCACTAAGTTCCGTACAAAAAAAGTTAAGAATGGCATCGAAAAGAATTACTTCCGTTGTCCTCATTGCAAGCATGAATACATTACTTACTATGCGAGTGCCGAGACGCTTCAGTTGCAGAAGGATATGTGTAAGCCGGTTCGCTACTCCGTTATGTAGCCAGTAATTCTAGGAGGTTTTGCCAGATGATTATCTACGATGCTTACTACGATGACGGTGACTATCCGAACGGAATTAACCAGCTTGGTATTTACTCGGACTTAGACGCAGCAAAAGAGGCGATTGAGAAAGAGGTCAAGCATACTGATATCCTGTTTGTCGGATTGCTGAAGTTAGACGGTAAAGAATTCTAGAAGAACGATTACTCACAAGTCTTTAAAGTCCGTTAGCCATTTAGCTACAATCGTCCCTTCTTTAATAGCATCCGTTAAGAATTGCTCGTAATCAAGCAGTTCAAATAGAAAATTAGTGAGATACAAAAATAGCCTTGTTAAAAATAATTTAACAAGGCTATTTTAACTATCTTGTTGAACTAACGCTCTCGTTAGTTCAACAAGATTATTTTTAAAAAACCATTAAATCTTACGGCAATATCTTAATATAATATATCTTTCTCTATCAACAATTCCATGTCCATCACGTTCATGATTAAAAGTAAATCCTTTTGCTTCATAGAAAGGAATTCCTTTTTGATTTCCTTTCGCAACGGAAACCCATTGTTCCGTTGCATTAAACTCTTCCTTTTGTTGTTTGGTAATAGCATCTAATATCATTGTGCCAATACCTTCGTTACGTCTAGCAGGATTTAGATACAAAACAAAAACTTCTCCAGAGGTATCCTCAATCATACCCCCTCCACCAGCCCCAATCACTTCGTTCCCTTCTAATGCAACAAAATATCCTCCCCATTCCTTGCTGGTTTCTAAAACCTCTTTTAGTATTCTTTCGTGATTATAAAACTCTTTAATTATTCCTTTGATGTACATTTCAGAATGTGTTTCGCTGTATGTTGCCCAATAACCATCACTACAAACTTTTGATATTCCCTCAACGTGATTAGGTTTGGCTTTTATAATATGTATCATAATTAATTCTCCTTTCGAATAATTAACCACCACTATTAAATTTAACATTTATTGAACTAACCTGCCGTTAGTTCAATAAGAAAGATGAACAGTATTGGTCGAATACGATAAAAGAAAGAGCTAACAATTAATATGTTAACTTCTTAATTTCTATTTTTTAAAAGCCCATATAGTTCAAAAACGTATTAACCAAATAGCTGTGCAGCTATGCCATACAACGTATTATTACGAGATGGTAATACATTTGAATTTTTAATCATAATCGGTGGTTGGCTTACTTTGGAGAAACCGTATTTCTCCAGTTCAGATATAAAATCATCATTTCCGGAAGGAACATCAATTCTTAATTTACCTTGATAGTTTCTCGAAAGTTGGTCAATTATTAATAATGCTGATTGAGAATCAGGAGCAACTATAGGGCCTAATATAAGATTAACCGGACCTTGTATAGACAGCCCATATCCAATAACTTTTCCATCCAGACTTTTAACTACTAAAGCCTCCTTTGATTGATTGATCCTATTGATCAGAAAGGTTCTTCTAGTATCACCGAAAGCCTCCATATCTAAGTTTATTAATGGAGATATATCTTTCTTACATAATGGCTTTATATTGCTAATCTGATTACTATTTGTAATTAGTGGTTCATAGCTATCACAAAGAAATTTATGAACAGAATCTATTGAATGAAAGCCCATTTTTTCATACATAGGTTTTCCTTCTTCCGTCGCAATTAACATAGCCGTTGTACTAATTGGAATAGAATCTAAACATTTTTGGGTAGCTTTTCTCCCTAATCCCATTCCTTTATATTCTTGACTAACAATAACCATACCAATGGATGCTAATTTGGGACCGTATTCAATGATTGCCGCACTTGATATTATTTCTCCTTCATCATTTTTATGACCATAAATTCTTCCAGAAGACATTACTGTCGTAATTTCATCTTTGTCATAATCCCACCCGACAGAATTTGAGAGCCTAATTAATCCTGGTATATCAAGCACATCAAGTTTTTCTATATCAGAGACATTCATATACTAAACACTCCTCAATTCATTATATAAGTGATTATGTATTTTTCATCATTATTTTTTAACTTAAGCACTAGTTAGTTGCATAATACCTAATTTAAATAATGTTCCATCCACTTTTGAAAGTGAAAATGGTGATTCATGTTAGACTAAATATAAAACTTTAGGATATAAGGGGTGAAATCAGTGTCTATTTTACTACAAGCCTCAAATTGTTTGTTATTGTCCACAGACCTCAAAAAAACAGAAAGTCATTGGCGTGATGATCCTTGCTACAAATTTATATACTCGATTAAAGGGTCCATGCAGTACCAAAGTAAGAGAAACGAGTTTTCATTAAATGAAAATGAATTCATAATCTTCAATCCCCATGATGAACATAAGCAAATTTTAGTCGATAACCATAAATTTCTGATTGAGTTGGATTCAAAATTCCTGAACGAGATGACTGCTTCTGTTTCATTTATTCGAGACGATCTTTTTTTTGCTCAGTCCTCTCAAAAACACCCACTCATTATGCAATGGGTGCTTTTTGTTAATCAATATATGCAACTGGAGGGCCCGAATGGGAGCCGTTCTTCAGAAATATTTTTGGAACACAGCTTTGCTCAATTGGGTTTACTGTTGGTCAAAACAACAATTGGTTCGCATACGACTGACATGAATATGCAACCTTTTCAAGAAATCCATCCGGCTCTTTTTAAGGTGATGAATGCCTTAAAAAACGATTTTCAGCATACTTGGAGCCTCAGAGAAATGGCAGCGATATTGGATATAAGCAAATTTCAGTTCGCTCACCTTTTTAAAGAATTCATCGGAGTTTCCCCTTATTCATGGCTTCAATTATATCGAATTGTTAGAAGCCAGGACTTGCTTGTTCACACCAATCGAACGATTACGGATATTTCAACTAGCTGTGGATTTTCTTCAATTGCCGTTTATAACCAGTTATTTAAACGCTTGTATGGATTCCCGCCCAGTTTTTTTCGAGGAGAATATACGAAACAAATAGAAAAATGAGCAAAGGATCATCAAACCTCCACAAAATATAAAGATGTAACGTATTTCAAAAATTGATGATAGTGTACCAAACAAAATCAATGAGATCACGTTTGATCCATATAGAATCACTGCATTTAAACTAAAAGCCCTGCCTAATTTATTAGCTGGAATCAAGGTTTGAATAAGGTATACCCGTGTTAAACCGGTTATCGGAAGACCGATAGCTGTAATCAAGACTCCAATAAAATAGATGGAGAGATTCGAAGCAAATCCCAATAAGAAAATGCCAGCACCCCACACGATAGAGCCATATAGGTAAGTGGAGAGGCTCATTTTTTTCCATACAAAAGGGATCAGTAGATTAACTGCGATCACTCCTGCGCCGTACCAGCCCAAAAGCAGACTGTATAGTTCCTTTCCATTACTGGAGGTTTCCACGAGTAGCAAGAGCAATCCGACTTGCCAAACCCACGTATTGAAAAATACCATCAAGAAAGTAACCATAAACAACGTTTTAATTGTATATTCTCCTTTAACCCAACTAAAAAAATCACGAATGGAACTGAAAACATTAATTTTTTTACTTTCTGTAGTATTCGAATCATTGGCAGGATCAATCCAATTGAGTTTCAAGATGAAAAATCCGCTGGCTAAATAAGTTAATGCATCAAGTGTATAAAAATGGATTGTGTTTCTAGAACTTAATAGACCAATACTGAAAATGGGACCAAGCACTTGTACACCTCTCGTCACAATATCTAAAAGACTATTTACAGTTGTTCGATTTTCTAAAGGCGTAATTAGAGGCAAAACAGCTCGGTAGGCTGGATTATAAAAACATCCCAGACTCTGGATCACGAAGCCCACAAGAAGCAAATGCCAGAAAGCTAAAAGATTCATTTGATAAATAACAACCAACGATAGAATGATCGGTATACGAATAATGTCTATCCATAACAACAGGCGTTTTTTGTTTACTCGATCTGCAATGGCTCCACCGACTAAACCGAATATTAGGTAAGGAACAGCTTGTGAAATTGCGATAACAGTAGTGAGGATAGCCGACTGTGTCAGTTCATAGGATAAAAAAAGAAACGCTAGCCCCGCAATTACATTTCCCAATTGTGAAATCCCGGCTCCTGCCAAATAATACAAAACCATTCTATTTTTCAATGCGATTTTATAAATGATACCACCTCACTTATAGGTTACAATGTATAGCCTTCCTTATCTATCGATATATTGCTGAACTTTCTAGCAATATTCATGAGATTAATCCGTAAAAACAGCGATTGGATCGCTGAACAAGCTGCCATGAAAGGCAGCAGATTGTTCAACTAAAGTACTCGTTAGCCCTCTATAAAAAAATATACCTTTTATTCACTTAACTAACCTGCTCTATTAGTTGAAGAACGGATAAAAAAATACATATACTATACTTTTATTTCATAAATATTTTCAGATATAAAAGCTGAACTAATACAAAAATTAGTTCAGCTTCAAAATAGCTTATTATAATGTTGCACATTGTATAAAGTATACTGATATATTAAGTGCACTACGTTATCTCTTGACTTTTAATAAAAGATTAGGGAAAGGTCGTTGTTTTTGTTCATTTATTAACTTCTAATTTAATCTCGTTAATTACTTCCTCTAATTCTTTTCTAAATACTGGACCCGTTCCTTCCAGTTCAAAGGTGTCTTTGGTAATAAGGTCTTCTAGCGTGTGAATGTCATTCTTTTTAAGTATCTTAGTCAATCGAACACTTAATTCCAACATTGTTCATTTAAAGATTTTTCTTTATCGATGTGGACGACAGTATGTTTAGTCATTGTGTCACTCCTTATCATTTCTTAAATGCTGGATGTTCGAAATAATCATTTACAACCTTCGGGAAATTATCTGTCAAGAAATTATCCCAGTTAATTTTATCAAGCGTTTCGCGTTCGATGTTGAACACCATGACTTCGCCATCTTTTTCATTCCCGTACTGATCGACAAGAGGGTACAACCAGTGGATAATTACTCCGTCAACTTCTTTCATTTCAGAAATTGGTTTGAGTATTTTTAACGAATCCATCCACATCCCTTTTTCTATACCGTCAGTGATGATCTTTTCAACCTTCGACTTTGTGCACGGTGATTGGTGGCACTATACACCGGGTCATAACTGGCACTAAGTCGAAAATGATAACAACGGAAAGCGAGGTGAGAAAACGATGGCATTTGAATATTTAGCAGCATACAAAACATTTGAATCAGTAGCAGATATGGATAAGAGTGTGGAGGACCACATTGCAGCAAATTACTTTGACTTAACAGAATCAGAACGTGCCATCGTTTTCAAACTCGCTTCACGTTCATTAATGTATCCAGGGGGTTCACATTTAAAAGCTGAAACTTTTGCGGATCAAGTTGGAATTTCTACCAAGACCGTGTACCGTAGCATTAAAAAGTTGGCAGAACTAGGCATCATCGAAAAAGTACCTGGTACAAAGTTAAACGGAATCAAAGGTGCTAGCATCTATAAAATTTTACCTTTAGACGATAATGTCCCATCGGAAGTGTCTCAACGAGCGACAGTCGATGAAGTCAATAACGACTTGATTAGCCCTCCACAATCTGAGATTCACTAGAATCTTTTAATCTCTTAAGTTCTAAACAAGCAAATAATATTATAAGCGTCGGGGACGAATTAGCTTTGCAAGCTGAGAAGAAAAAAGAGTATATGAACGAATGGCAAGTAACGCTTTTCGACTTCATGCACAGCTTACCAATGAAAGATGAATTGAAGGATGAGTTGCATAAAGTTGTATTAGCATCAGAAATAAATGATGCACGTGATTTTGTGCGTGCTAAAGATGTGCTGCTTAATATTATTCGTGATATTAATGAAGGAATTCTAACGATATCTACTACATTACGAGCGGTGTTTAAAGGGGCTCAGAGCAAGGTTGTAGAGCGTAGGAGTAATATGAAGGGATACATCATCTGTGGAGGACAAGGCTTCAAATGTACGTCCAGTGCCTTTCTATTACTGGCTAGGTGCGACACGTTGGACTATAAGTGCGTAAAGCATGAAATGTCCGAACTACAAAATATTCAAGTAGTTACAACTGATACGATGATAGATGGAATGAAAACCTTCATGTTGAGTTGAAACATCTACCCTAATACTCCAACATGCAATGATATTAGGTGAAATATTGTTGTATGAAGCTTGGTGAAGTCGGTTGAATCCAACCTAAGTTCGCAATTTGAATATGGTTAGGAGATAGACCGGGGGGCTGAAAAAGAAATCTATGGTGAGAATGTCGTGTGTGAACAACGACTGACGAACTTGCGAATGTACGGGTCAATAAGTTGACTACTCTCGAAAGAAGTAGGGTTACAAATTCTGTAACGTGGGACACCGATAAGTATGATTCTAGTCTAAGAAAATCGGGATAATGCACGATGACATTATAGTTCTCACTGGCTCATAGCAAGTACCTAAGGATTTACATGATAGCTAATCGTATCGGAACGTGGTAAGCAAAGGATTCCTATTTAAACAATTACCTTTGGGGAATGGCATATAAGTTCCATTAGGAAACGAAATTGCTTAACCTTTGTGAAAGTGAGGACACAGTACCTTGGAAACCATGATAATAAATGGTGGAGGGATAGTCCTTAGTCTTAATTAATGTAATTAAATTTTAGTTAATGAAGTTCAAAAGGTCTGGTATGAATGTGGGAAAGACACTTCTTTAAAGGAGGTGTTCCACAATTGAACACAAATCAAAGATATTGGGAATATTATGGGTTGCAGGAAACCTTCGACTCCCTATATAAAGGGAGCCAAGAAGGTAAAACATTTAATAGGTTATACGAACTTGTTATATCAGAAAATAATATTCTTCTCGCATATAGAACCATAAAAAGTAATAAAGGCTCTAAAACGGCCGGGGTTGATTTTCATACCATTGATAAATTTAAAGAAATGAACAAAAATGATTTTGTGTCTTATATTAGAGACGCGCTAAAGGATTACAAACCCAAAGCTGTTAAGAGGGTTCTCATTCCAAAGCCCAACGGTGATTTACGTCCGCTTGGTATACCGACCCTTACAGATAGAATTATCCAACAAATGATTAAACAAGTTATTGAACCGATTTGTGAAGCTAAATTCTTTAAACACAGTTATGGATTTAGACCACAACGTAGCACACATCATGCTATATCAAGATGTGTCTATATCATTAACCACTCTAAAACGCATTATGCGGTGGACATTGATATTAAAGGTTTCTTTGATAATGTTAATCACTCGTTATTAATAAAACAACTTTGGAACCCTTTGTTGGATGGATTGGTTGTTTTCCATAATCCTTTTGCTGACACACCTTTTCACATTGATGAGTTTTTCCACCCAGTTATTGCGCATACTACAGTTGATGGGAAACAAAAGAGTTTTTAAGTGACATTCCTAATGGGCACTTATTCCAAAGGACGATTAATGTTATTGATTTTCCACATTTAACACCGGAAGAACTTGCTCAAATTAAATCACAAATGAATAGTGATGAAGGATTGAGACAGCCGTCATATCCAAAATATCATAAGTAATTAATAATACATTATTTTGCTGTTCAAAAAAGACGACTATTCACGATCATTTTTATTAAAAGTCAAGAGTTAACGTAGGCCGCTTAATATATCAGTATCCTTTATACAATGTGCAACATTATAATAAGCTATTTTTAAGCTGAACTAATTCTTGTATTAGTTCAGCTTTTATTTGGGATTAAAGATATAATCTGAATATATTTATGAAATAAAAGTATAGTATGTGTGTTTTTTTATCCATTCTTCAACTACCGTGGAAGGTTAGTTGAAAAAGAGTAAGCTGTGGTATGCATGAAGTAAATAATTACTGTAACAACAATACTATAAATGCAAATATTTCTATGTCTGTTATAGAGATAATTAGTAATATTTTTTGTATTGAATTTCAATTCAAAATAATGTAATATATATAAAAATCTATATAAAAAGCTGTGAAAAGAAGAGTAAACACACTTACTATCTACAGAGACCTCTGGTAGCTGAAAAAGAGGAATAGGAAATGTGTTGAAACAAGCCTTGGAGCTGTGCATTGGATTTGTTTGTTTTGAACAATGATGATGAACGTATTCTCACGTTAACGAGATAGAGTATCGCAGGTGATTTATTCACAAAGCAGTACTCGATTAGGCTTCTACAGAAATGTGGAGGTGAACTGGGGTGGCACCGCGACACGACTCGCCCCCAAGATAAATATCTTGGGGGTGAGTTTTTTTATTTTGTTTTACAAAAAAATAAAAAGGAGTGGTGAACATGTCCAGATGGAAGTATCCGTTAATGCTATTAGGAGGAATAGGAATTTCAAATGTGGGTGGATGGGTTTACCTAATCGCACTAAATTTAATTATATTGAATGAAACAGGTTCTCCACTTGCGATTGCTTTATTATATATACTTGGTCCTATTGCAACTATATGTTCGAATGCTTGGGCAGGTAGTTTAATTGATCGGGTAAATACACGACGACTTATGATGGGATTAGACGTTTTCCGAGCACTTTGTATTGCGATAATTCCATTTTTACCTTCGCTTATTTATGTTTATATACTAGCGTTTATCATTAATATGGGAAGTGCTATTTTTCAACCTACATCTATGGTTTATATGACTAAACTAATACCTGAAAAAGATCGGCAACGCTTTAATGCGCTACGTAATTTTATCAACTCTTGTGGTTCACTAATAGGTCCTACCATTGCGGGGGTTTTATTTTGGATGGGTACTCCTTATACTGCCATCCATGTGAATGCAGTGGCTTTATTTTTTTCGGCATTCATTATTATGATGCTCCCTAATGTTGATTCAAGACTCAAAGAGACAGAGGGGCAAAGATTGACATGGGATATGATAAAAAATGATTTTTGGGTTGTTTTTAATTTCAGTAAGGACTATACCTATGTCACAAAGATATATTTATTATTTAGCGGCACTACTATATTCATGACTGCAATAGATTCTCTTGAGGCAGCATTTGCTAAAGGTGTACTTTCATTATCAGACCCCATTTATGGGTTTTTATTAAGTGTCTTTGGAGCTGGATTTATAATAGGTTCAATTATTAATTCAGTATTTTCAAGACAGCTTACAGTTAATCTTTTAATAGGTTTTGGCACCATTTTTACCTCAATAGGTTATATAGCGCTTTATAGTTCGAATGGCTTTTTTAGTGCAGCGCCTTCTGTATTTTTAATTGGGTTTGCTGTAACGTTTGCAAATACAGGGTATTTGACTTTCTACCAAAATCATGTTCCTGTGAAGATGATGGGAAGGTTCGGAAGCTTCTTTAGTGTTATTGAGGCAGGTTTCATTATTGCTTTAACGGTATTAGTAGGTTTAGCTGCTGAATTAACTTCGATCCGTCTTGTGGGGTTAATAGGTTCATTTGCATTCTTCTTATTAGGGTTAATGGCATTGAAAGCTGTATCAGGTGCAAAAAGGAAGGAATATTTTAAAAAAGGTGCTGCTTCTTTAAACAGTTAAGAACGCCGTGCACGAGAATTTAGGAATATTAATAACAGGGGAGAACACTGACAAAGAACAATATATAGAGGATGTATTATCCGTTGTCAGGATCTATTTACTAGGTAAATCAGATTCATATACTAATCATGATGAATAATCCTCAACTTAAATTTGAAATTGCTGAAGACAGTGAGTCGATTTTACAGTGAACATAAAAACAGCCTTCCTTCTATTTGGAGGGAGGCTGTTTTTATGTGATTGGAAATTCTATAGCATTAACATCATTTTATCCCACGCTATACTGTGGAATAAGAAGTTCAAGGAACAAAAAGCTTAAAGAATTCTATGATAAGAAAAAGTCAGAAGGAAAGCCTGCCAAAGTAGCAATTGTAGCCTGTATTAATAAATTACTTCATTGGATTTATGCATTATTAAACAGAAAAGAATCTTTCCTTGATATAGCTTAATTAACAGTTTTAATAATGAGAGAGAAAATCTTCCAAAAGGTTTTTGGAGGGCTGTTTGGCATGCTCAAAATAGTATAACATAGGGTTAATAATTATTTTAGAGAAAAATATTGACATCCTATTAGCTGGTTTAGTTGAACAACAATCCTATTTTGATAAAGTAGTTTTCCTATCATCTCTGCTAACCATTTCTAGTCAGCATACGAACTTCATACCCTAGGATTATCCATAATATACCTCGGGATAAATATAATACAGATACGGATGCGATATTAGGGTTTGATTCTAGTTGTCTCATTTGATATTCGTTGAAAGTATTTTACTCATTGAAAACACTCCTGTCAGGATATTTATCTTCAGTATACCTAAGCTTTTAAACAGAAAAAACCCCGAATGGGTCACTTTTTTTAAAGTGTCCACTATTGGCTCAGTTAAGCCTTAATGGCAATCTTTTATTAAAAAGAGGTGTATAATCATTAAAAAAGCAACAAAGGAGGATATCTATGAAGTTATACAAATGTACGCTAAGTAAATGACTATTTAAATGCTTGGATCTATTGGAAAGATATAATCAAAGAAACATAATTATTATTCAGCGAAAGGGCGCAATTCTACAGCAAGAATTACGCTCTTTCTTTATGTAAAGGGGCAGTTAATGGAGGGAGATTCTCAAGATACATTGAATAATTAAGGGATATAATATATTTTAAATTTCTTTTTGAAAACTTTATGTTTTTGAAGTTAAATCTATTATAAAATGGTATAGTCATCCATCCTACGCTATTCTAATGAGCAATTTATTTAATAGTTTAGTCATATTGTTCTTTTCCTTTTATCCTATATGACTTATTATGCAGATAATTTATTTTAAGAAGGAATGATTAAATGAAAAAAATTATTATTATCCTCTTGGCCACAGCTGCTATCATGATCGTTTTAGTTATAAATAATACTAAAGCCGAACAGGATAATTCTATATATGTAGCTGTAAATGGAAATGATCAAAATAATGGGACAAAATTAAAGCCATTTCGCACACTAAAAAAAGCTGCTTCAGAAGCTGTAGCCGGGACTACCGTCTACATACGAAAAGGAACCTATAATGAAAGACTTGTTATTAAACATAGTGGAACAAAATCAAAACCAATTATTTTTAAAGCTTACAAAAAGGATAAAGTTGTTCTTAGTGGAAAGGATGTAAAAGATGTTGAAGGGGTTACATCCTTAGTTACAATAAATAATAAAAATTATCTTACGATTAGCGGATTAGTTATACAGGATTTATCTACTAATTTAACAGATGAAACGGTAATGGGGATTTATGTAACAGGACCTAGCAGTCATATTACATTAGAGAATAACCATGTGCGGCGAATTGAAACACATGCAGAAAACGGAAATGGACATGGGATTGCCATATACGGAACAGGCCCAATGAAAGACATAAATATTTTTAATAATACAGTGGAGGATTTAAAACTCGGTTCAAGTGAATCTCTTGTACTTAATGGAAATATTGACGGCTTTAAGGTGGAAAATAATCTAGTTCGCCGAAGTGATAATATCGGTATTGATCTGATTGGTTATGAGGGTACCTCTAATGATAAAAAAGCTGACTATGTTCAAAATGGGGTAGTAAAAAATAATGAAATTTATGAAATATCCTCGTACGGAAACCCTGCTTATGGGGAGGATTATTCTGCTGGCGGAATATATGTAGATGGTGGAAAAAATATAACTATTGAAATGAATACCATTTATAAATGCGATATCGGAATTGAAGCAACGTCTGAGCATGCGAAAAAATATGCTAGTCATATTAATATTAAAAACAATACTATTTATAACAACTATTTTACTGGGATATCGATTGGAGGGTATGATAAAAATCGTGGAGGTACGATAAATTCAACAATCTCAAAAAATATTATTTATCGAAATGACACTAAAGGACTAGGTGGGGGACAGCTTTTATTACAGCATGATACAAAAAACAATGTGATCGAAAAAAACATTTTAACAGCTGGACCATCTCGCTTGTTTATTGCTAATTATTTCACAACCAATCAAGCAAATAAACTGCAAAATAATGTATTCCATAAAGAAAAAGGGAAAACTGGTATTTGGGTATGGAAAGAGGGAGAATATACTTCTTTTCCAGAATTTAAAATCGCTTCAGGTAGTGATGAGAGATCCAGTTATTTAGATCCGAAATATGAAAATGAAAACAAATATGATTTTAGACTGAAAAAGGATTCACCTGCTAAGAAGATTATTTTAGAGTAAAAAACAATTATCTCAAAAAAGGTACTTCCTTAAAGAAGTAATCAAAAATAGGCGTCAAACCTTCAATAGCTTTTATAACATCGAGTAATGAAAGTTCTTCCCAACCCGATTTTAATTTATAGCCACCATTTGCACCTGAGACAGATTCAATCATACCCGACTTTACTAACTTTGTTAGTATTTTAGATAAATATGTCGTTGAAACTTCTTGGCGTTCAGCTAATTTTTCCACACTAATATGCTCATCGGGAGGATTAACAGCTAAAAATAGCATGGCGTGGAGAGCATAGTTCGTTGCTTTTGTTTTTTTTGATGTCAAATAAAGATTTATGCAACTAACGGGCGCGATTGTTGAACATTAAAAGCCTAATTCCTTGCCAGAAACAGGCAGTAATCAGGCTTTTTTTCTTACGCTATTTTAAATCTCCCAATTGGTAAATATGGTGGCAACAAGTGGTAAGTTTTGTGGCAGTCACTGGTAAAAAAGATGTCACAGGTTGTACATTTCATTGGCCGTACTCACATTCCATTGAAGAAGAAACCGAAGAAAATATGAGCAACTTTGGACAATAAAAAAAGAAGAGCCTATTGCCTCCTCTTTTGCTTTACATTTGGATTTTTGCGCCTTATATTTTTAAGTACTACCTTTTTTCTTGCAACAGCTATCTCTACTTGGATGTAAAAGAAAGCAACCTCTTTTATTTGAAATATAGAAAAGGGGATTGGGCACAGATGCTTAAAATAAAGCATGTTACAACATTATTCACCCCACGTAGAGAGCATGAAAAACCAAAACTTTTGGGGTAACATAGCAGTGTTTGGTGCAATGCTCACGATAGTAATAACTTTAATAGTAACGTTTACTTAAAAACCCTTCTTACCAAGTAAGGATTTTTATTTGCATGAAATACGATCATGCAGAAAGCGGCTCCTCCACAGATTAGATTGTGGAAGGGGCGCTTTTTTTATATTACGCTAAATACAATGCATCCTTAAATGGACAGTCGCTTTTTTATTTATCGAATTAAAGAGGTATTCGTATTAATGGAGCCGAATAAATTACAATGCTCTGTTCTTCTTCAACTAACGGGACAGTTTAGTTGAAGAAGGAAATGTTTTAATAAAGTCAAATTTCAATAAGGGGAGCTTTAATATGGAAACTTTGGTTAAATCTCAATTAATCGATTTAGATGAAATAGTGAATATCGATAGAGAAGTAATAGGTAGTGATAGCAGACGAAAATACATAAAAAAAGCTATTGAGGAAGAAAGATGTATAGCTATTAAAAACGAGTTCTCATTTGTAGGATTTTTAATTTTTGATATTCATTTTTTTGATTATAGCTTTATATCCCTGATAATAGTTAAACCGACTGAAAGACGGAAAGGATATGCAACATCTCTTATGGAGTATTTTATAAGCATATCGCCTACTAAGAAAATATTCTCTTCAACCAATCAATCAAATAAAAGAATGCAGGAAGTATTTAAAGAAAATGGATTTACACAAAGTGGATTTGTTGAAAATTTAGACGAAGGAGATCCAGAGATAATTTACTTTAAATCAACATAAGTAATATTGGTTCTTCAACTGGAGATCGTCTATTGACGGTCTTTTATTTGGCAAACCCTGTTGTCTTTTTATTTGTCCATTTGTCCGTGAGTAAGTTAAATATGACCAAAGTAAAAGCCTTTCTCAATCGAGTGGGGCTGATTCCCATGACTTCTTACGTTCATCGAACAGCGCCTGCAACTCTTCGCAACCCAACCAGGAGTGCTTTTTTGTAATCGCAGCCTAGACTGCAAAGTCGCTTTTATTAAACTGTCCGATAATAAGGGCTCAGTTCAAAAAGAGGGATGGCTGTTTTTATTTAGTTTAGTTTAGTTTATTAACGGTTCACTCTGACGTTTATGATTGGCGATAAAAAAGTACGTGAAGAGTAATGACGGAAGTACAATGGGAAATGAACAGGGGACTTTTTATAACCCGTTCAGTTGCGTAGTGCAAGACGCAAACTAAACATCAAATTAGATCGTTAATTCATAGTTGAATTGGCGGTCTTTTTAATGCCCGCATGTCAACGTATGTTAATAAATTGGGCTTATTTTTACGGTTGGGTGGACTGACGAATGAATGAATGAATGAATGAATGAATGAAAAGCCCTACACTAATGAGTATAAGGCGATGCTAACTTGTGGAATAGCTAGTTACTATCCTCATTTATTTTTTTCAACAGTCCACCGTCATTGATTGTAATCCTTCCGATTTTTCCTTCTTCTGAACAAATCGCCATCCCGCTTATCTCGAATTGTGTCGTTTTTCCAGCCTCGTTTACATATTCTACTTGAGCAGTAAAATCATATTCCTTTGGTGCAATCGGATTATCACTTTGGATCACTTCGATATCAGCGATACTTAATTGATAATCTACTGGGTAACTGTGGTAACCAAGTGCCGGTGTAGCATTAACAAAGAAATCAAATCCAAGTTCCGTGAAATAAGACGAATAGGACTCTTTTAGATATGAGGTGATTTCTTCCGTGTCTGGCGCCACCTCTGTACCAACATACCCTTCGTACGATGGATCCATTTGTTGCTTATATAACTCCTCACTTAAACGTAGATATTCTTCGTCTGGACCCGTAAATACCTTTTCGAGAACAGCACGAATAACAGCTTTGTTCTTGTCTTCAATTGGAGTAACAATCTTTTCAGGATCTTCCGGTTTTTCTTGAGAACAACCTACAATCAAAAAACAAGAAAAAAGTAAAAATAGAATACCTACCATTGTTTTCGTCGACAGATGTTTGGAAATCAGTTTACGATACATTATTATTCCTCCTCATCCCTTTTTACTACCAACTATTCTTCAGTGATTAGAGTTGGAAACCTATACTAGTAATACGAATGACCACTCAAAAAGTTTCAAAATTCCATCTTTTATATTATGCTCCAAAAAATCCGTTTTTTATAAAACATCTTAATAGATAAATTAAACTTAAAAAGCACCCCATATCAGCGTGCAAAATGAGGTGCTAATTTGTGTTTTGTTCTATTCAACTGAATGAGTTAGTATTTTTTCTTGCGGGATTTATTTAATTCCAGGACCTTTATAGTAGATCATTTTCAATTTAGCGATAAATTATGATATTTTCAGTATGGTGACTTTAAAAAAAGGTTTCCATTCGGTTCAAGAATGCTTTTGCAGATTGACTTAAATATTTATCAGTACGATAAAACATCTCTAAGTTCCTAGTAGGGGAATCCTTGATTGGAATAGCACGGAGACCGAGTGATTGGAAACTTTCAATTAGTTGACTAGGTTGAATAGTAGCCCCAATCCCTGCTTTTACAAGTTGAAACAAAGATGTGGCTGATCCTGTTTCCATCAGGGCATCGATAGCAATTTTTTGACTTAAACACCAAGTCTCAATCAAATCACGTCCAGAGAATCCCTTCGGATACATAACTAAAGGCAGATTTACCAAGTCAGCCGGCAAGATAATACCTTTGTCTGCTAATTCATGATCTTTAGTAACGAAAAGACTATACGATTCGGTATGAAAAGGGATGCGATTTAAACGACTGTCTGGTTGAATCGCTAGCCCAACACCAATATCAACTTCATTTTCTAACACCTTATTTAAAATATCAATCGATGGAATCACTTGCACTTTAGTATTTGGAAATTCTTTGTGAAAATCGATTAGTAATGCTGTTAATCGATAATCAAGATCGGATGGTAATACTGCTACACGTAAGTGACCGGTATTCAGATTTGTCAGATCTTCTATAGCATTTTTTGCGTTTTCTAGTTGTTGAACAATTTGCAATGCGTAGTGCTCAAGGAGATTACCTGCTTCGGTCTTAACGGTTTTTTTTCCAAGGCGATCGAACAGAGGTAGGCCTAATTCATCTTCCAATACCCGTATTTGCTGGCTTAGGGTTGGTTGTGAAATACCTAGTTTGTAGGCAGCTTCAGTAAAATGAAGTTCTTTGCATAACATAAGGAAATAGTGTAACTGCCTGATTTCCATTTAACATGCTCCTTTTATGATAGCTTACAGCTATGGTTTGTATAGAAAAAATAGTATTGAACTATTATAAGCGCAAATATACAATGAATGCAATGCTTAATGAAGGAGATGTTTCACATGCGTTTTGTTTATCTTGTGATGATTATATTTTTTGTTTCATTAAATTTAAGACCGTCGATTACTTCTGTTGGGCCTTTACTTGATATCATCCAAACGGATTTAGGTATGAGCGGGGTGACAGCTAGTTTACTAACCGCACTACCGGTTTTTTGTATGGGGCTATTTTCCATATTGGCCATTAAGTTAAATAAGCGTTTGGGAATGGAGAAGTCTCTGCTTATAGCAATGACTTTGATATTCGTTGCTACATTCCTTCGTATGTTCATTCATAATAGCTTTTTGTTGTTTGCGACAGCTTTATTCTCGGGGATTGGAATAGGGATTGCTGGACCATTAATTACAGGATTTATAAAAAAATACTTTCCCAACAATCATGGTTTAATGGGGGTTTATTCCGTGTCAATGGTGATTGGTGCAGCGGTTGCATCCAGTCTTTCTGTGCCTACATACCAGAGGATGAATGAATCTTGGCAACACGCATTAGGTTTCTGGAGTATATTAGCGGTTCCTGCATTTTTACTACTTATTCCACTTCTAAAAAAAGCGGAAAAGAGTACAGATACCCTGCCTATTTCAGCTTTGTTTATAAAAAATAAAAGGGTGACATTATTCATGTTGTTTTTTGGATGCATGGCGGCTATCTTTTATTCGCTAACAGCTTGGTTAGCACCAATCGTACAATCAATGGGTTTCAGCTATTCTCAATCCGGTTTGATTCTGACTTTATTTACAGTAATCCAAATTCCCATAAGCTTTTTAATACCTATACTCGTTAGCAAAACGGGTAATAGAAAAGTTTGGTTATTAGTCTGTAGTTTTTCAGAAATAATAGGGATTTTGATTTTACTGCTAAATTACTCTCCGTGGATAGCTACAGTTTTCCTTGGTATTGGGGCTGGTGGTTTGTTTCCTTTGGCACTACTTCTACCTATTCAAGAGGCCAAAAATATTGAAGAAACAGTGTCTTGGTCTGCGATGATGCAATTTGGTGGTTATCTACTCGGGGCCCTCGGTCCTGCATTTATTGGATTAACAATTGATGTTTTTGATAACTTTGTTCCAGCATTGGGAGGACTATTGATCATTTTATGTGTAATGCTTTTCACAATCTTAAAAATAGGGAACAATGAACAATCGATTCATTGATTTGGCACTGTGAAAATTTAATGTTGTTTTTTAATTGGGTGTTTAATATTTTCTAATACTTAAAGCAAAGCAGGATGATTGTCAAGACACTTTGTTACAACCCCGTTAAAACATTGTATCCACCCTTGAGCCTACGATAATAATTATTAACGCACGTCTGTTGATTAACCATTTTCTTGCATAAATAACAAGTAAGAAAAGGCTTGAAAACCTCCATTTTCACTGGATCATTTCCGGTTCGCTTACGGCACACCCTTTTCGATCATCTTATTGTGAATAAGTACCTATCGCAAACCTACACTGTTTAAGTGAAAAGTGCAGCTGCTTTAGAAGTAAAGAATAGCTACCTTTTTCAAAAGGTATCAGTGCCCGAAGATGCAATTTCGGGCACCCTGGTACATTGTACAGGCTGTTCTTTAGTAAGGTATATGACACTATAGAAAGTGACACTTCCTAAAATAAGAAAAGAAAAGACCATAAAGAAAGTTTCAGCCGCCAAAATTGTATCTTTGGCGGCTTTTAACCAATTAGGAACCCCTCTATTCCCTCGTTCCCAAAAGCATTAGCACTTCGTGTACCTTTGCCTTTGGAGAGCGACGGATGAACGACCACCAGACGATTACTGAAGAAAATGTATAGGAATGCGGCGAAGTCGCATTCCTATACATAAAAATAGCTCAGTTATGTATAGAAGTTGTTCAATCCAAAGCTAGCCAGAAGCAACTGTAAACCGATCGCGTAGTAGTCAATTAAGTTATTAATTGGTTGTTTTTGGTTAATCAACAAGTGTGTTATTAACGTTCTATAAGTAATAAAAACCCTTTGCATGAATTTCACTATCAGATTTATATTGATTGAAAGGTCATTCAACAATCCTAATAAACTGCCTCTATAAAATGGGCATGCTCAACAATTGTTCTTTTTATTGTGATTCTACAATAAGAAGGTAGAATTTAGAATAGTAGCTACGTTTAACTGTGAAAAATTGGAGAGAAAAATCAACATAACATTTACCAAAGCTGATAAAATCACAGAAATTGAGTTAACAATAAATAAGTAGGTGAAAAAATGGAAATTATATATGAGACTAAACGTTTATATCTATGTGTGTTTAATGACTCTCACTTAGATTCAGTGAAAAAGTTTTGGGGTGATGAAGAAGTGATGGCATTATGCGATGGTGCTTCTTCAAGTGATGTGTTGGGCCGAGTTATCGAAGGCTATAGGAAATGTCATGAAATTAACGGTTTATCCGTGTACGCAGTAAAAGATAAAGAATCTAAAGAAATTATAGGTGCTGCTGGATTTAATTGTGTGAATTCATTAAGCGATGTGGAATTAATTTATCATTATAGTAAAAAATCTTGGGGCAAAGGTTTCGCAACAGAAGCGGCGTATGCTTGTGTAGAAATCGCCATAAATCATGGGGAAGTACAGGTTATCACTGCTTCTGCAAGTCCAGAGAATAAAGGGTCTTTAAAAGTATTAGAAAAGATTGGATTTCCTTTTAAATGCATGAAATGGTTTGAAGATACAGAGCAAGAAGAACTTTATTATGAATATAGGATATAGAAGTTATAAATAATCTACGAACTATAATGAATTGATAATAAAAAAATCTCTAAAACCTCTTTTCTTTTTTTCCTATTTCGTGATAGAGTAGTCCCTTATGCTTCACGCGCAACTCTGATTTCGCTTTTTATGTTACCGTCGCGCGTATGTATCAACGGTTGAAATACTGTTGCTTTAAAAAACAGTTTGACAATCACCTCAAGATGGGCAAATTTTTCATACCTACTTGCTATCTGTGCTTGGAAGCTTTATGCGGTACATCTACGACATATAATAGCAAGTAAAGGATTTCTATCCATTCAAGACTGTATTGAATACACTGTTGATAGTAATTTTAGCGAGTTTTATCGAATATGGTTACATAGAGTTAACCGAAGACAAAAGGTAGACGAGCATTATTAGGAATTACCTAAAAAGGTTTGCTGAAAAATAAGGGGGTGCTGCATGTTAGATTTGAATCCGGATCAATTTATTTTGAAACCGGCATTTGCCACTATTCATTGTGAGCCGACTTGGAAATGGAAAAAGCGCGATAAACCGTTCCCTAATTATGATTTATTTTATGTTTGGAGCGGTGAAGGAATATTGGTACTAAACGGAAAGTCTTATGATATACAAAAAGGGCACTGTTTTCTTTTTAAACATGGAGACGTGACAACTGCCACGCATAATCCCCAAGACCCCCTAGTATTAACCTATATTCATTTCGACTTAACTGAAACACCACAATTGGTCCCTACCGCCCATCGGATGGTTGAAAATACTTTCAGTTTTGAATCACTCTTAACTCAATACGTTCGCTTGTTATTAGTGAAAACATTTGGAATGGAAATAGAGGCAAAGCTCATCTTAAAGCAACTAATGATTCACCTATTGAGAGCAGAAGAAGAAGAAAAGGTAGAGCAAATGGCTTACACGAGCAATATCTTGCTGGAAACTGTTCGGGAAATAGCTAACTATATTCAGCAGCATCCCGGTGAACAACATTCAATTGGAAGTTTAGCAGCTCGAGCCAATCTTTCTCCAAGATATTTTTCTCTGAAGTTTAAACAAATAATTGGCCATACGGTTAGATCATATATCATTCGTTCGCGCATTGAACGAGCGGAACATTTACTCCGTTATTCAGGTATGACAGTGACAGAAGCTGCGTATGTACTTGGATACAGCGATCTCCATTTTTTCAGCAGACAATTTAAAAAGTACACAGGTAAAAACCCTTCAGAAATTCGTTAAACTCGCCAGGCTCTTATGCTTGGCTTTTTTTATTGCAAATTTACTGTATCACTAAAAAAGTGCAAATGTTTAAGCAATAAGTCTAAATCAATTCCATTTAATAATCGATATTATAAAAGTAGAAAATGAATTCAAATAGTAGAGGAGAACAGAGGTAGGTTGGGCTATTCAAGAAGTATGGAGGTAGTCATTGAATGTAATGAGTACAACATAAGCAAAATGTCATGAATGTTTTGGGGGAATAGATATGTCAGCTGATTATATACAACAACTGTTTGCAGACCGTTTAGGGGGTCCGCAATTTGGTTTAAAAGAGGAAATCTATAAATTTGAAAAAATAAAAAGAATAAAAAAAGAAGCATTGCAGGCAAATCCTCATATGGAATTGATCGATCTTGGCGTTGGAGAGCCTGATGCAATGGCAGATGAAGCAGTTGTGGAAATATTGGCAGAAGAAGCAAAGAAGCCTGAAAATCGCATGTATGCGGATAATGGGATAGTTGAGTTGAAGCATGCAGCTGCCAAATATATGAAACATGTATTTGGAGTGTATGACCTCGACCCAGAAACCGAAATCAACCATTCGATCGGATCAAAGTCAGCCTTGGCGATGCTTCCTGCAGCCTTCATCAATTCTGGTGATATTACACTTATGCCATCGCCCAGTTATCCTATTTTAGGCACTCACACAGAATACTACGGAGGAGAAATTGTCCATCTGCCGCTATTGGAGAGTAATTCATTTCTGCCAAAACTAGATTCATTGAATGAGGGTATTCTCAAGAAAGCGAAGCTACTTTACTTGAATTATCCGAACAACCCAACAGGGGCTGTAGCAACTGTAGAATTCTTTGAGGAAGTAGTCCAATTTGCAAAGAAAAATCAATTGATCGTTGTGCATGATGCTTCTTATGCTGCTCTCGTATTCGATGATGAAAAGCCGTTAAGCTTTCTTTCTGTACCCGGGGCAAAGGAGGTTGGAATAGAGCTTCATTCCTTATCGAAATCATTCAATATGACAGGCTGGCGCATTGGTTTTATGGCAGGAAATTCGAAACTTGTCAAAGTGATTAAGACAGTGAAGGACACTATTGACTCTGGTCAATTTATCGCCATACAAAAAGCAGCGGCATTTGCCCTTTCTCATCCAGAAATTACAGAACAAACTGTAGCTAAGTATTCACGGCGTCACAATCTTTTGGAAAAAGTTTTACGTGAGTGTGGCTTTAATGTTAAAAAACCGAAAGGATCATTTTTCTTATATACAAAGATACCAAAAGCGGTAGCAAGCGGTCCTCACTTTCAGTCAGCGGAAGAGTTTAGCCAATATTTATTACGTGAACATTTAATATCCAGTGTTCCATGGGATGATGCCGGACACTATGTGCGATTTTCGGTTACGTTTCAAGCGAAAGGAGTGAAAGAAGAGCAACGAGTAATCACTGGAATCAAAGCGAGGTTGAGTACATCCAAATTCATCTTTTAAGGGGGGGATAAAGTTGTTGTTTACTAAAATGCATGGTTTGGGAAACTCCTACGTTATTTTCAATCAATTAGAAACTGAAATGGACTACCAAGGCTATAATCAGCTTGCTCAAATAGTATCTGATGTGAACTTCGGTATCGGGTCTGACGGCATAATAATAATAGGATCTTCGGATATAGCAGATTTTCAAATGAGAATTTTTAACGTGGATGGATCGGAAGCAAGGAATTGTGGCAACGGATTGCGTTGTGTAGCAAAGATTCTTTTTGATCAAAAGTACGCTACAACATCTCCTTTTACAATTGAAACGTTGGGTGGGGTGGTGAGTTTGGAAGTAGATGTAGACCATGAAAAGTACGTGCAGTATGTAACTGTTGATATGGGCGAGCCCAAACTACTAAAAAATAGGATACCGATGCAAGGAAATCCATTCTCGGTTGCGATAAATGAACCGCATTCTTTTGGAGGAGATGTGTATTACATGACTTGTGTATCGATTGGGAATCCACACGCAATCATGTTTGTTGATGATGTGAATGAAGTGCCATTAGATAAAATAGGTCCTGTAATTGAACACTCTGATTTGTTCCCAGAACGAATAAACGTCGGAATTGTTCATGTCAAGAACAGCCAAGAAATTGATTATCGAGTGTGGGAACGTGGATCGGGTATAACAATGGCTTGCGGAACAGGGGCTTGCGCTGCGGTAGTAGCTGCCACATTAAACGATATGTTGGATAGACATCTTCCGATAACCGTTCATCTACCTGGAGGAGACTTGACGGTTAGCTGGGATGAACATGGCCACATTTGGAAAAGAGGAAAAGCAACATATATCTGCCATGGAGAATTGGGGAGAGACACCTATATTAATGGTTCAGTAATCGATGAAGGCAATGATTTTAGACAAAAGGGGAGGATCTAAGTATGAACAGAGAATCTATTTTAGATTTGGCTAAGATGCAAAATGTAAGGTATGTTCGACTACAATTTACAGACTTATTCGGGAAAATTAAAAATGTTGAAATTCCGATTAGTCAGTTGCCGAAAGCACTCGATAACAAAATGATGTTTGATGGCTCATCAATTGAAGGATTTGTACGTATTGAAGAATCTGATATGTATTTATACCCAGATTTAGATACGTTTATTATCTTTCCTTTTACAACAGAAAAAGGAAAGATCGCGCGTCTCATCTGTGATATTTATCATCCAGATGGAACACCATTTGAAGGTGACCCTCGCAATAATCTCAAAAGGATTTTAAATGAAATGAAAGTACTTGGGTTTTCTGATTTCAATGTTGGACCTGAACCTGAATTTTTCTTATTTAAACTCAATGACAAGGGTGAACCATCATTGGAATTGAATGATCATGGCGGTTATTTTGATCTTGCACCAACTGACTTAGGGGAAACTTGCCGTCGCGATATCGTATTTGAACTGGAAGAAATGGGATTTGAGATTGAAGCTTCCCATCATGAAGTAGCACCGGGCCAGCATGAAATTGACTTTAAATATCAAAGTGCCATAAGAGCCTGTGATGATATTCAAACCTTTAAGCTTATCGTTAAAACTATTGCTCGCAAACATGGGCTACATGCGACATTTATGCCTAAACCATTATTCGGCATAAATGGATCTGGCATGCATTGTAACTTGAGCTTATTCAAAAATGGCGAAAATGCATTTTATGATCCAAACGGGTCGCTAGAAATAAGTGATACTGCAAGAAGTTTTGTGGCAGGAATTCTGAAACATGCTCAGAGTTTTACTGCTATTACAAACCCTACTGTAAACTCCTACAAAAGGTTAGTTCCCGGGTATGAGGCGCCATGCTATGTGGCTTGGTCAGCAAGAAATAGAAGTGCACTTATTCGAATCCCCGCATCACGTGGAATGAGTACACGTGTAGAGGTTCGTAGTGTTGACCCTGCTGCAAATCCATATTTAGCCATGGCTGTCTTGTTAGCTGCGGGATTAGATGGCATTAAAAATAAATTAACACCTCCTGAAACAATTAACAAAAATATCTATGTGATGTCAAAAGAAGAGCGGGAAAAAACCGGAATCATTGATTTGCCGGCTACTTTAGCTGAGGCACTAAAAAAATTAAAAGCAGACAAAGTGATTACTCAAGCTATAGGCAGCCATTTGTTGGAACGGTTTATTGAAGCAAAAGAAATTGAATGGGATATGTATAGGACACAAGTACACCCATGGGAACGCGATCAATATCTGTCGCAATATTAATGAAGCGGTGGATAGTGAAAAAAAGCTAATATGTAAATTTCTAATGAGAAGGAGTGATTGCGAGTGTGTGGAATAACAGGATGGATTGATTGGCATCAAGATTTGACACAGCAAGTATTCATTGTGGAAAAGATGGCGAATTCATTGGCGAAGCGTGGTCCGGATGCTTCTAATGTATGGAGTTCGCGCCATCTGTTACTTGGTCATACCCGGCTTATAGTTGTCGATCCTGCCGGAGGTATACAGCCGATGTCAATAGAAAAAAACAACCATACTTTTACTATCGTATATAACGGAGAGCTTTATAATACAGAAGAAATTAGAAAGGAATTACTACAAAGAGGGTACTCTTTTCAGTCATATTCCGATACGGAAGTGTTACTGACGGCATATATCGAATGGGGAGAAAATTGCGTAATGCATCTAAATGGAATTTTTGCATTTGCTGTTTGGGATCAACACCGAGAGCAGCTTTTTATGGCAAGAGACCGACTTGGTGTCAAACCTCTATTTTATCGTGAAGAAAACGAATCGCTCATATTTGGTTCAGAGATTAAAGCAATACTTGCACATCCAAAAGTGAAAAGTGAAGTGGACAGGGAGGGGTTTCAGGAAATATTTGGATTAGGGCCATCCCGGACTCCTGGTCATGGTGTCTTTCGGGGCATTAATGAACTTCGCCCAGCTCATGCATTAATTTACAATCGAAATGGACTGAAAACTTGGCGGTATTGGAATGTAGAAAGCAAAAAGCATCATCATACGTTAGATGAGACGGCTGAACAAGTAAAAATTCTTGTAAAGGATGCCGTTGAGCGCCAGTTAGTTGCTGATGTACCTGTTTGTACATTCTTATCTGGAGGAATTGATTCGAGTGCTATTAGTTCATTTGCTTCAGAATATTTTAAAAAAGAGGGACGCGGTACCCTTCATACGTACTCCATTGACTACGAGCACAACAATCAATATTTCAAAGCGAGTTCCTTTCAGCCTGATCAAGATGCACCATGGATAGAGAAAATGCAACAATATTTGGGGTCTATTCATCACTCGGCTATTATAAATAATGATCAGCTGGCAAATCTGTTGGAAGAAGCAGTGATGATGAGAGATTTACCTGGTATGGCAGACGTAGACTCATCATTGTTATGGTTTTGCGAACAGATGAAACAAGATTATACAGTTGCATTGTCTGGTGAGTGTGCGGATGAGATCTTCGGAGGATATCCATGGTTCTATAAAGAAGAACTGCTGCACGGAAAGGAGTTTCCGTGGATGCGGTCACAAACGGAAAGACAGCAGCTGTTGCTTCCACATTGGCAAAAGAAACTCGATTTGGAAGGGTATGTGAGGAATCGCTATAACGAAACGATTAGTGAAGTGCCTCTTCTAGGGGGAGAAACCCAAATAGAAGCACGGCACCGGGAAATGTCTTATTTAAATATGATTTGGTTTATGTCAACGCTTCTGGAGCGAAAAGATCGCATGAGTATGGGAGCAAGTTTAGAAGTACGGGTTCCATTCGCCGATCACCGAATTGTTGAATATGCCTGGAACATACCGTGGGAAATGAAAATGCTGAACGGCCAAGAGAAAGGAATATTACGAAAGGCTTTAGAAGGAGTACTTCCTAATGAAATTCTATACCGGAAAAAGAGTCCGTACCCTAAAACACATCATCAAACATATATGAAACTCGTAAAGACTAAGTTAAACGACATCCTAGATAATAAAACATCTCCCCTACTAGAACTTGTCTCAAAACAAAGAGTCAAGGACATCATCGATTCAGACGGATCCTCATTCAAAGTTCCTTGGTTCGGTCAGCTTATGACAGGCCCCCAACTCATCGCCCACCTATCCCAAATTAACATGTGGTTAGTAAACTACAACATAAACATCATTGATAACTAATCTCCTTCGTTCTTTATTGTTATTAAGTGGCCGCAAGCAGCAAACGTTTTATGTCAGTGACTCCGCTCATTTATATAGCTTGCTTGACGTGTGAATAAAGTAACCCCACGGGAATTAGCATAATCCTTGGGGTTATTATTCCCATATTATTTCGTTCAAAAGGTTTTTTCGCTTACCTTAAGAAAGAGAGGAAACCCCTGAGAATATAACCACAAAATGAACATGGATTTCTGGATATATTCATAATTAATTACTCCTTTGACGTAGCTAATGAAATTATAAATACTGCTGAATTTAATTGTATGAATTTATTAATTAATATAGAATTAACTTATCATTATAATGAAAAATATAGTGGCAAAGGTTTCGCAAGAGAAACAGCGTAGTCTTACTTAGAAATTGCCGGAAATCATGTAGAAGTGCACGTGTACACAGCATCTGGAAGTCCTGATAGTCAAAGGTCACTAAAGGTATTGGAAAAGGTCGGCTTTACTTTTTTAGGTATGAAATGATTTGAGGATATGGGCCAGTATGAACCTAACTATGAGTATCCTTTTTAACTAATCATACATAAACTGTATTGGATGCAACCCAAAAAAGCTTGATAATCCATTTTCTTTGTTGTAGGATATTAACTAATTCGATTTCAATGAATTTTAACTATACTTGTAACAGCGATGATAAAGACATGAATTGTTTTGATGGTTTCCAGAGAGGGAAGTATTGCTGAAATCTTCCTAACTTAGAAAAACAATTTACCACTTTTGAGCTGCATGAAGCCGTCTATGCTACGTTACAGCACCATGAGCAAACGCCATTGTTGGATGGTGTTAGAAATTTGGGTGGAATCACGAGCAAACACACTCGTCCCTTTACTAGGGATGGGTGTGTTTATTTGTATAGAAATATAACTGAATAACGATAAAAGCGATGACAAAGACATGAATTATTTTGATGGTTTCCAGAGAGGGAAGTATTGCTGAGAACTTCCTAACGCAGAAGATAATTTACCACTTTTGAGCTGTATTAGTGAAATGAAGTAACTAATTCCGTTAATGCTACGTTACAGCGCCATGAGTTAACACCATTGTTGGATGGTGTTAGAAATTTGGGTGGAATCACGGGTAAATCATACTCGTCCCTTTATTTGGGACGGGTTTTTTTTTATACAAAAAATTGGATGGGGTGTTTTAAGATGAATGACAAGCAAATTGAGATTCGATTTCCAGACAGTAGCCGAAAGAATTTTCCTCTAGGTATTACATTAGCGGATATTGCACAGTCCATTAGCTTAAGTTTGAGAAAGAATGTTGTAGCGGGAAAAGTGAATGAACAATTATATGATTTATCACAATGCATTATGGAGGATGCTGCGATTACACTTTTCACAAAGGAATCGATAGAAGGACTCGAAGTTCTAAGGCACACAACTGCACATGTGCTAGGGCAGGCGGTTAAAAGACTTTATGACGATTCGAAGTTAGGGATTGGCCCCATAATTGAACACGGTTTTTACTATGACTTTCTATCGGATACAAGCGTCACTTCGAATGATTTAGTAATGATTGAAAAAAAGATGCAAGCTATTATCGAAGAAGATTTGAAAATTGAACGTATAGAAGTCACGTATGGAGAGGCAGAAGAACTATTTGAGAAGCGTGGCGAATTGTTTAAATTAGAACTATTAAAAGACATACCAGCGGACGAGAAAATTTCCCTTTATAAACAAGGAGAATTTATAGACCTTTGCCGCGGACCACATTTACCGTCAACTGGATGGATAAAAGCATTCAAGTTAACGCAGGTGTCAGGTGCTTATTGGCGGGGAGATAGTGATAATCAAGTGATGCAACGTATCTATGGAATTTCCTTTTTGAAAAAGAAAGACTTAGAACAGCATTTGTATTTTTTGGAGGAAGCAGAAAAAAGGGATCATCGAAAACTTGGAAAGCAACTTGAATTATTCATGTTCTCTGAGGAAGCACCAGGCATGCCGTTCTATTTACCGAATGGGCAGATAATACGCACTGAGCTAGAGAACTTTTCACGTGCACTACAGACGAAGGCGGGGTACGCAGAAGTCCACACGCCTTTCATGATGAATCAACGTCTGTGGGAGCAATCGGGGCACTGGGATCATTACCATGAGAATATGTATTTTTCAGAAGTGGAAAACGCAAAATTTGCTATGAAGCCGATGAACTGTCCGGGCCATATGCTAATTTTCAAAAATAGTCTTCATTCATACCGTGATTTACCAATACGTATGGCTGAATTCGGTCAAGTCCATCGACATGAATTTAGTGGTGCTCTTAACGGATTATTAAGGGTTCGAACATTTTGCCAAGACGATGCGCATATTTTTGTGAGGCATAATCAAATTAAAAGCGAAATAAAGCAAGTTGTTCATCTGATTGATGAAGTTTATCAAACTTTTGGTTTTGAATATTCGATTGAACTTTCAACTAGGCCAGAACAATCACTAGGAAGTGATGAAATTTGGAATGATTCAGAAGAGGCTCTAAAGAATGTATTAGATGATCTAGCAGTTACTTATCAATTAAATGAGGGGGATGGTGCATTTTACGGACCAAAAATTGACTTCCATATTAAAGATGCACTTGGACGCAGCCACCAATGCGGCACAATTCAACTCGATTTCCAAATGCCTGAAAAGTTTGACCTCACGTATATTGATGAAAACAACGAAAAAGTTCGGCCGGTGGTCATTCACCGTGCAATTTTTGGCTCAATCGATCGTTTTTTCGGCATACTGATTGAACATTTTGCAGGTGCTTTTCCAACATGGCTTGCTCCTAGGCAAGTACAAATTGTTCCAGTTTCAAGTGTACATTTGGATTACGCATTGAATGTACAATCCGTTTTAAGAAATGAAGGCATACGGGTTGAAATTGATCAGCGGAACGAAAAGTTAGGCTACAAGGTAAGAGAAGCCCAACTTCAGAAGGTTTCTTATACACTTATTCTTGGTGACAAAGAGGTTAGTGATGGAACGGTGAATGTTCGGGAATTTGGTAGTCAGAAAACGGAGTGTTTATCTATTGAAGGCTTTGCTTTGCTAATTAAACAACAGATAGAGCAGCGTGTTCTTTAAGAACCTCAATTCTTCGGAAATGTGAGTAGTTGGAATTAACGGTATAATTAGTTAAAAGTATATCTTTCCTATAAGTACAGGGGGGAATTGTCAATAGTAGAAGTTATACGTTTAAGACGTGAAATCACTAGTTTTCAGGAGAAAGAAATTCTGGGGACCTACTGGATCAAATCATAGATTCAGCTTTATGCACCTTCAGGGAATAATTTTCCTTCCCGTGAATTTATCGTCATTGAAAAACGTGGAAAAATTGGCTGTTTTGAAAAACGACACCCTTCATGAAATGGCTGTCTACTGCGCAAGTGGCGATTGTTGTGACTGGGCGACCTGGTATCAGTAAATAGTGGCTGCAAGATGCATCCATCGCGACAGCATTTATGTGGTTAGCTGCAACGGATCTACAGCTCGGCGTTGGGTTTGATGCTGTCTATCATTCAGAGGATGCAGAAGAGTCGAGGGTTCGTGAAACAGATGTGAGGGAAGCTTTAAACATCCCGTCAGACCTAAAATTGTTGCAATTCTAGGTCTTGGTTTTCCTATAGAAAAACCAAAAGTCAAAAAAATATTGAATCGAGATGATATCGTCCATTACGAATTATTTCAAACCGACATCGAATAATAAAAAATGCTTACCTGGATTAGTTATTTCAGTTCTGAGTAGGCATTTTTTAGTTGGGCATAGTTTGACGCATACGTTTACTTAATACTTATCTTTACTTTCCGATACTATTGCTATTATTTTTACGTAAAATGTAATATTAAATGCAACAAAACATAAAAGTCCCCATTAACCATGACTCAGGCGATGTTAGCGAGTTCTTCTAACAAGCACTCTTATGGCGTGCGGTAGTCTAGAATCTTTCTAGGTAGACGGTTGCGCCAGTCCTCGGCGTAACGGATTGTTTCTTCCACATCAGAGTTACGAAATCCTGCAGCAACTCACCTTCACAAGGCCGGTAATGCTCACTATTAATTATTTGAAGGTCCAACATAAATTTCATCCTTGCATCGTTTGCTTTCCCATCCCCTTCAGCATTATAATAATCTCCTCGATCACAATTTCCGGTTCATCGTGATGAATATAATGTCCGCTCCGACAAGCAATCCGGTGTTTGCTTGACGTTGACAGCCACTGGAAATCTACTTGCAGCCTTTGCTCAATTTCCAGTATTTCCTTATCAGGCCATTCCCCGTCACTCTTATCCGGTAAGCCTCTTGTGATAATTGAGAGAGGAATGTCACTTATTCGGAAATAATCAACGATTTGTTTATAACTCTGTACCTTATCGATCTTCTCACTATTTAACATAGGATTCTCGAAATATTCCCTATTTCCTGCAACCAACTTTTTAGGCAAAACCTTTTCATACGCAAGCTCTTTATATTCGGGCGCAGCATCAACCAAAATTATACCGGAAATGACCTGCGGATAAAGGCTTGCATACAATCTGGCGACCAAACCGCCAAAAGAATGCCCCACCAATACATAGGGCGGTTGGACCTCAAGCTCTAGCAACAATTCGGAAAGCTCCTCTACCAGATCAAGGCAAGTCCGCGGGGCGGATGTCACACGGCTCCTGCCAACACCCGCCCTGTCGTAAGAAAAGGTAGATGTTTCCTGAGATATTCGGCCTTGGACCTCGTTCCAAGTCTCACAACTATCGCCTAATCCAGCTATGAAAATTACGCTCGGTGTACTTTTTTGTGAATATTTACTGTACAGCCTGCGGTTATCGCAGGTATCAATTAACTTTTTACGTTGAATAGTCACTTTTAATCACCCATTTAAATTATAAGCTAAACACTATTAATTTTTCTACCTTAAATGCAATAAATCATGAAAGTACAGACGAACCGTTACTCAAGCTATATTGGAGAGTTCTTCTAAGAAGCATTCTTCAGGCGTTTGATACCCAAGAATCTTTCTAGGCAGGCGATTACACTAGTTTTCTGCATAGCGAATTGTATCTTCAGAAACTGAAGTGATTGTTTTCCACTTCGGGATAAAACGATGGATTAATCCATTATGGTCCTCATCCGTTCCACGTTCGCAAGATGTATAGGGATGGGCAAAGAAGACCTCTGTACCTTCACGGAAGACGGAAGTATTAAGTTCGGAGAATTCGGATCCGTTATCAGCGATAATTGTTTTAAACAGCTTTGCGAAGTTAGTCTCGTAGTTCACAGAAAGCAGCACTTACCGCTTAGCTACTCTTGGCAAGAATCCTTAAGGTGATCTCCTAACGGGTTTTACGTTCAGTAATTGTGAAAGGTGCCTCGTCCTGGCTCTTCTTTCCGATGGCAGTAACGATTTCCCAATCGCCGAATACTTCACGATCCTCGACTTCAGTCGGGCGCTCTTCGATACTACGACCAAGAACACGCTTGTTTACCCGGCTTCTTTTTGTTTTTGTGTTTAGGCGAACCTTCATAGGTAAATCAATATTTTTGACAGTGATGAGTCTGAGCTCAATATAGTTGTAAAATGTTTTTGTACAAACGCGTGCCTTATCAAAGAGATTGTTGCGCTACGCAAATCCGCAGACGTCGTCGGGTGACCACTCATCATTCAATATCTTAGCCTCTGCAAACTTGATAAATTCAATGGTTTCATCAAGCTTGGGTTTGGCACCGCAAGCTTTCTGATTTTCTTGGTATTTGACCTGGGCTGTCTCTGGGAAGTGGGCTTCGTACATGGTGCGGCCGGTTTTCAACTGTGTTACGGTACCACGCTTTAATTCACGCCAGATTATACTACGGTCATAGTCGATCGAGTTTGAGATGTCCTGCATGGATTTTCCCTTCGCCGTGAAGCGCTGCAATCATGCCTCGTTTATAGGTGCGTTTAAATGTGGTAGAATGTGTTTGTGCCATAGATAAACCTCCGTATTGATTGTGTTTTAGTCGACCTGATCATACACGGTTTGTCTGTGGCTTTTCATGTTTTAAGGTTGTTGCATTTGATTATACAACTAGTCAAAATAAGAAAGCTTGACTTGAAGGGAATGAAATTCATGGATGTTGTATTTAAAACTGAAAAAGCTGTATTTAATTATCGAGTAGCTGGAATTTGGATTGAAAATGGGCATGTTTTATTACATCGGGATGTAAATGAGTCGCAATGGTCGCTTCCTGGGGGAAGAGTTGAAATTGCGGAGGATTCGCAAAGCAGCCTTAAAAGGGAATTTCGTGAAGAATTGGGAATTGACGTGCATGTGGACCGAATGGCTTTGGTCATCGAGAATTTCTTTGAACATGGCGGGAGTGATTTTCATGAAATTGGCTTTTATTATGCGATAACATCAAAGGGGAATCCATCTTCATATAACGAAGCCCCTTTTCATGGCATTGAAGGCGAGCGATTAATATTTAAATGGACACCAATCAAAGAACTGAATGAAGTCGCATTATACCCTGAATGTTTACGTGCCGTTTTAAAAGATATGACGCCGTATATCCAACATTTTGTAGTTAAATAATAGAAGTTTATCAATCTTAATTCTAGTAAAATTGATTATTCTTTTAGAACAGGAAAAACTAAATAATGAGTACTTTGATAAGCGCTCATTATTCAGTTTTTTACATATATGATGGGACTTAGCTTGGAAGTCCTGCTTTAATCCCAAAAATAAAGAATATCATAGAAATTGCTAGTAGTTTAACGAAATACATTGTCGGGCACTCCAGTTCTTACTGTTACGACCAGTGCCCTGCGATAAATTCATCCCGACCAGAAAGTGCGCGGTCTTCTTCGTAATGCCCTTGTTCTTTTGCGTGATAATCCTGGTGATAGTCTTCTGCACGGTAAAATGTTTCAGTGGGACGGATTGGTGTCACAATCGGTTTAGAGAATGTACCGCTTGCACCAAGTTTATCTTTAGACGTTTCGGCAATTTGACGCTGCTCATCTGTATAATAGAAGATAGCTGTTGAATACGAATGTCCGCGGTCTTGGAATTGTCCATCTGCATCGGTCGGGTCGATTTGCTGCCAAAATACATCCAGTAATTTATCATAGGAAAAAACGGATGGATCATATGTGATTTCGACGACCTCTAAATGACCAGAGTCGCCCTTTTTGACATCTTCATATGTAGGATTCACAACATGTCCTCCCATATAACCGGATACGACGTCGTGGATACCGTCCCACTCTTTAAATGGTTTCACCATACACCAAAAACAACCACCAGCAAATGTGGCTTTTTCAACTATTTCTTTAGTCATCGTTACCAACACCCTTTCATTGCATATAAGTAAATTGTATCATAATTAGAATAGTAGAAAATAGTTGTTTGCCTCTGTTTAGTACAACAGCAAAAAGAGCGCCTACTAAGCGCTCTTACAGTTGAGAGATGCTAATGAGCGGTTGAGATTGGATTATTTTTTATATTAATAGATGAAGCTTGCGCCAATGATTATCAATAGTATAAAAAGCACAACAAGCAAAGCAAACGAGCTACCTTCTCCACCACCATGTTCACGTCCCATATCTTACACCACCTTTCTTCACCAACATCTATGTAACATATGCAGGGATGTAATGGGGGGAGTGGGGAACTGTTGTAAATCGACCATTATAGAATAAATATTAATGGATATAACTACATTTACAGACCTAGATCCGCGCAAAAAATAGTTAAGGTTAACCTCAAGGGCCCATCGTGTTATAATTGAAATAATTAGACGCAACCAAGAGACTTCCTGTTCGTCCTAATGGAGATATCACTTTTTGGAGGAATCAATAATGGAAGAACATTATGAAGGGCCAGTACCGAAAAGAAGAAGAAAGAAAAAACTTCGCATCGGCAGGGTCATCTTTTTAATAGTCACACTCTGTTTTATCGGAGCTGGGTTGTATTCATATACTGAATACAATGCGGGGAAATCGTTGGCAAAAAACAATGGGATTGACCCGGGTCCGTTTAAAGGGGATGCTACAGATCCGAAGTATACATCCGTTGAAAATTACTTACTGCTCGGTGTGGACGATGATGGCAGTGGGAAATCGCGGACAGATACGATGATGGTGCTATCTTGGGATAAGGGTGCTGGGAAGATACGGGTGATTTCATTTATGCGTGATATTTATGCGGAGATTCCAGCATACAAGTCGTATAAGTTAAATACCGCCTATTATCTCGGCAAACTGCAGACTACGAAAGACACGATAACAGGGATGTTTGGTGTCCCTATTCATCACTATGCAATTGTTGATTTTGCTAACTTTGAATCGATTGTTGATATTGCGTTTCCAGGCGGAGTAGAGATTGATGTTAAAAAAGAAATGTCAGAAAAGATTGGCGTTACACTTATGCCAGGAAAAAAACAGTTGAACGGCAAGGAATTACTTGGCTATGCGCGTTTTCGTGCAGATGAAGAAGGTGATTTTGGTCGAGTTGCACGACAACAAGAAGTAATCTCTGCGATGAAGGACGAAGCGATGCGACCAGGAATGATTGCAAATGTGCCGAAGCTTGCAGGAGCGTTATCAGGTTTCATCAATACGGACTTAACGTCAAAAGACGAAATTTCACGTGCAATCTCCCTTATAATGAAAAAAGGTGCAGAAGTTGAAACGATGACTGTTCCAATAGAGGGATCCTATTCATTTAATTCGTATCCACACGCTGGATCTGTTATTGAAGTGGATAAAGTGAAAAATAAAGAGGCGATCTCAAAATTCCTTAATATGAAGTTGGATTAATAGCAGAAACTTGACGAGAGTAGAGGATGCCCATGGAAGCTGATGAGAATAGAAATAAACCGATTTCGAATATAATTCGTTTTTTAGGTGGGCGTAGCACGTTGTTTGTTCTCATTTCACTATTATTGATTGGCTTAATCATACTTATTTTTAATCGGATTTCTTTCATTTTTTATCCGATTACTGTCTTTTTCTCGACGGTAGTATTGCCAGTCATTCTTGCAACAATTGCTTATTACTTACTAAGGCCCATCTTACGTTTATTAGAAAAAATCAAAATACCACGAATCTGGGGTATATTAATTCTATTCATCGGAGCCATGGGTCTTATCACCTTGCTGGTCTTTATGGTATTTCCATTCTTGAAAATACAGTTTAATAACCTTGTCGAAGACTTCCCTACATATTTCAGCCAGATGGTGCTGAAAATCGATGAGTTTTTAAGAACATCGATTTTCGCTTCTTATTATGAAAGTTTGGATATTAATGTAAAAAATATCCTTGAATCTGGGCAAGGGGATATCGGAAAGTATTTCACGGATGCGGTCGGTGGAATTGCAAGTGGTCTTAGTTCTTTCATTTCTGCTTTAACTGGTTTTGTTCTTGCAATTATTACGGTGCCCTTTATTCTCTTCTATTTATTGAAAGATGGGGAGAAGCTGCCACGTTACTTTGTTCAGATGCTGCCTCCGCACATGCGTAATGACGCTAAAACCATTCTTCGCGATGCGGATCACCAAATTAGTTCTTATATCCAGGGGCAAATTCTTGTCGCGATTTGCATTGGTGTCATGGTTTCAATTGGGTTTCTTATCATCGGAATGAAATACGCGTTACTGCTCGGTGTCATTGCAATGTTTACAAGTGTCGTCCCGTACCTAGGACCGCTTATCGCAATTACTCCTGCAGTCATTATCGCTGTGGCATCGCCCTTCATGCTTATCAAGTTAGCAATCGTTTGGACAATTGTTCAACTCATCGAAGGGAAGTTTATTTCACCGCAAATTATGGGGAAATCATTGCATACACATCCGGTCACTATCATTTTTGTTTTACTCACTGCAGGATCGTTGTTCGGTGTGCCCGGTGTCGTTCTCGGAATCCCGGGATATGCACTCATTAAAGTTGGGGTAACACATTTATTTAAATTGTTCAAAATACGGTATAATAAACATGTAGCTGCTGAAGGCTTATATTATGAAGATCCGGATGGTCGAAGATTGGGGGAATAGAACATGGTAAGGCAGTTTTTATCAACGATTGAATATGGAGAAATGACCGTTAATACAAACGTCGATGGACCGAATGTCGCTTTTGGTGAAACACTTTCCGGCACGGTTTATATCGATGGGGACGCCAGTGATGAACTCGTCGATTTTATTGTGATTGAGTTGTTGAAACGGTCGGAAATTGATGAAGTGATTATTGCAAAACAATCTATTGAAATAATGAGTGACATCAAATCAAAAGAAACATGGATGATTTCGTTTGAAATGGTACCTGACGAGCGATGGGAGAGCGAATCGGAAACTCGAATCCAAACGCTTATTTTAAAGACCACGGTTCATCTCAAAAATGGAATTGATATCCAAGATGAAGGCGAAATTACATATACATGATATCCAACGCGTCCAACTATATGGACGCGTTTTTGCATTTCGCCAAAGCCACTCATATGCAAGGGATTGAATTTTCTATCAATACAGTTACTTATACTTTTCTTGCTGTATAATTGTAGAAAGAGTTGGTGGGGGGAATTCATTAATGGAAAAAATCATTCCTATTTTTCACTCGTTATCTAAAAGCATGCGTGGCATTCATAAGTCGAGTTGCAATGTGATTTCAATCGTTCAAAGTTCAATACTTTATGAGATTTCATTAATGAATAAACCGTCCATGCAAATGGTGGCTGAAGCTGTCGGTATGGACATCACGACGTTTTCCAGACAGATTGGTACGTTGGAGAAGAAAGAGCTGGTCGTCCGAACTCCTTATGAAGGAGACCGGAGAATATATTTATTGTCGTTAACTGGAAAGGGCAGTGACATGGTGGTGGCCATCAATGGAATCATTGCTTCCAAAATGGAGAATGCCTTGGCTTCTATGAATGACTTTGAACGTGAAACAGTCCTTCGCTCTATGCATGTATTGGAGGTAAAGCTGCGAGGGAACTAAGTAGTAATCAGGGATGAGGGGATTACTATGTGCGGAATTTGCATTTTGCAAGTGATTAAATTGTCGATAAATTGCGGCATGTAAATAGATGAGGTAAATAATTTGCAAAATGCAAGTGAATAACTTCGCTTTTTTCATGAGGGTAGGTTGGTTTTGCTAATTATTTGTAGAGTGCAACTATTCTTTATATGTATACGAGTTACTAACTACTTGGTGTTTACGTATTAAGAATAATTTATGGACAGACCTTTTTAATAAGATTGATAAAGGAAAGGGTTCATACATTTCTAGCCGTTCATTCATGGTCTTTTTATTAACGAAATGTGTTTAAGTGACGGTTTGAATAGCTGTCACCAAACACTATTATAAGGTTTTTATAGCTTTTGCTTTAAATCTCGCTTGCTGAATTTCGTAATAAGTTTGTGAAGAAAGAATTCGCGATTAATTTATCAGTAGTAAAAAAAGAGGGACTTCAAAAAGAATAGTAAGGGACAAATCAAGAACGTCTAATCAGGCGTTCTTTTTAATTACCCAAAATAAGGAGTGATGGAATGGCTGACAGAGACGTTAAAATGATCATCTAACGGGCATTAAGACTTTTTTTAGCACAATGGCTAAAAATGACATGACTGGAGCTTTAGAATCCGCTAATTCGGCTTATTACAAGTTCGATAAGGGGGTAAGACGATATTGTATGTTGAACGGCACAGTAACTGTAGGAGTCCACATTGTAGTAATGGTAGCTTTGTTGTGGCAAAACATTCAATGGAAATACAGGAAATAGGCCGTTACCGAAAGGACGAGTAGTTCATAAAATAGTAGAAGGGAAAGAGGTGATTAAATGTTTGAAGTTTACGATGTAGTCTTAATTCCTCTGATATTGGGGATTGTGGAGTTGTTTAAAAGGGCTGGCGTGAGTAAAAAAGTGTTGCCGTTTATCGCTTTAGTAATCGGTATTGCTGTAGGTGTGATTTATGTGGCTGACTTTGATTTAAAACAGGGTATATTAGTTGGTGCAATGTTAGGGTTATCAGCCTCAGGATTGTATTCAAGTGCTAAAAACACTGTAGAGAAGAGTGACGAGTAATCGTTACTCTTTTTTAGGTGTAGCTTTGTTAAAATCTGATGAGAACGTACGCCCTTGCTTTGCTGGAATAAACAATAGAGAACGGAATTGTTTTGGATGATTTCCAAGGTAATGAATGTAGAAATCAGAAAGCTACTTACAGCGGGGCAATATAGGTTAAAAGAGTTTTTTTCTTACATAGAGGATTATTATCGAGGCTTCTCATGAGTTGTGTAAACTTTTGGGAACATTCTTTTTTCTTTTCTTGTGTTACGTGGAGATAAACATTCTTGGTGATTTGATCATCTGAATGGGCAAGTCTACCCATGATTTGTTCGAGTGCGACACCTGCTTCTGCTAAAAGTGAAGTGTGTGTATGTCTCAATGAGTGAGGTGTCTAGTCTTTGTTTAATTTTGTGATTGCAATAAGTCTAGCTATCCTGAGTTGTACCATTTTAATGACGATAGGATATCTTGGATGTCTCTCTGTTTTAGCCAAGATGAGGTCTTGATTATTGTAAGCATCACCTAACTGCTGAATGGTTTTTGCTTGAGTTTCTTTGTGAAGGCTCAAAGCTTTGATCACATCTTCATCCACAACAATTTTCCGTCTAGATTTTTTCGTTTTTGGTGTCACCAACTGAAACTGATTTCGTTTCCAATTAAAATGAATTAAATGTTATTACTTATATTAAAGAAGGTTGCTTTTCTATTATAGGTGGAGAAAGCTTTAATACGATATATGCTACAATATTAAAAAAGGTAAACTTTGGAGGCACACCACTGCAATGAGACTTATAACGAAATTAAGTTCTTGATATATCCTGTCAAGGACATATTAAGAAACAATGCTTTAATAAAGGAGTTGTATAAAATGAATGAAAATAAAGGTACAGAAATAAAACGCTCATCAAAAGCAGAAAACATTCTCCCTCAGATCAATAGTAAAACTAAGCTAGGCGACTTACGAAAAATCGCGAAGGACATTAAAAAAGATCACGAACTAGCTGTGGAACTTTGGTCAACCGAAGAGTTCTTGCCCAGACTATTAGCAATCTTAATTATGGACAAAAAACTTCTTTCACAAGATGTGCTAAATAAGCTTGATAAGGATATGCAAACTCACACTTTTGATGAGCGAAATAACTTAATGGATTGGTTAATGGCTAATCAGCTCACCAAAGACAAGAAGAAAATTGCATTGATGGAGTCATGGGGAAATAGTCCTTCTGCTCTTCAAAGGCGAGCTTTCTGGTATTATCAAGGGCGATTGAGATGGACTGGACAAACACCGCCTGATAACACCGCAGACTTGCTATCTGCATTAGATGCTAATATTACGCAGGAAGAACCGGAAGTTCAATGGGCTATGAATTTCACCGCAGGCTGGATAGGCGTTTATGATGAAAAGAATCGCGCACGTTGTATTAAACTTGGTGAGAAAACGGGTCTTTACAAAGATGAAATAGTAGCAAAAGGATGTACTCCCAGCTATTTGCCAGAGTTCATTAGGATTGAAGTTAACAAACGACTTAATAATTAGTTACCTCTGAAAAATTCATTAGGGTTTGATGCAAAAAATAAAGGAATTCAAAGCCTCAATATGAAAATTGTAATAGGCTTGGAACGGAAAATAAAGAAAACAACGCGTTTTGGCATCTATTCATTCTTTAAAGGAGACGAATTGAGATGACTAGAAAGAGTAACACAACTGCCATAATTCAACTATCCAAAGAAAAGTCGGAGAAGACAAGAATTAAGGTTGAAAATACAATTTCAGAGATGACATTGAAAAAAGAGAAGATTAATTTTAATTCCGTTGCACAAAAAGCAAATGTTTCAAAGTCATGGCTTTACAAACAAAAAGATATTAGAACTAGAGTGGAGACATTAAGGGATGCAAATGAGTGAGTTAAACCCTCGAAAAACTAGTAAAAGTGTCCGTTCAGAGGAAGTATTAATAAAGACCTTAAAAAAACGTATAAAGGCACTAGAAGAAGAGAACAAACAATTAAAAGATCAAGTTCAAAAATTACATGGTAAGTTGTTTTAGCTTTTTCGGTTTTCTTACTTTTAAATAGAAATTCAATGAATAGGTAGTGTTTTTAGTGTGATTTTAAAATAAAACTATTTCCATATAGAGGTGGATTCTGTGGCTAAAATTGACAATGTACTAGTAATTCTATGGATGCTTAGTTCAGGTGAAAAAATTACTGCAAAACAAATTTCAGAAAAGCTAGAGATGAATATAAGAACTGTATATCGTTATATTGATACACTTTCAATAAGTGGTGTACCTATAATTTCAGACGCAGGACATAACGGTGGGTACACTTTATTGAACAATTTTATTGAAGCTCCACTTTTTTTTGATTTTGAGGAGCAAACCTCGCTATTTCACGCTGCTATTTTTGCAGAAGAAGCGGGATATTATGGAGGTGAAGCACTAAATAGGGCTATTTCAAAGCTAAGAAAATATTCGAATCAAGAGCAGGAAACAAAGATAAATCAACATTTAACTAGTCTTGAAGTAATAAGTCGATTAAGTTCCCTCGCTATGGAACCTTTTTTGAAGGAATTGGAGCAGGCCGTAGCTGACGGATACTCTGTAAAAATTCTATACTATAAAAGTGGCGAAGGGCAATCAAAGTATAGATTGGTGGATCCGTACAGGATTATTTATTGGAATAATAAGTGGTATGTGATTGGATTTTGTCATCTTAGGAATGATATCCGTAGTTTTAGAGTAGATCGAATGGAAAGTCTAATGTTAACCGAAAATAAGTTTAACCGACCAGAAAATTTTTCAGCACGTGACTTCTTTATGAAAAACCTTGTTCCAACTATAGAAGATAAGGAAGGGATTATTTCTTTGGTTATTAATGGAGATAAAAGGGCATTGGGTGATATTTGCCAACATTGGTTTTTAGGACATTATTTACAAGAGTGGACTTCAAATCAAGCAGTATTTCTCCTTGAGAAAGATATGATACATACATATGTACCTCATTTGCTTTTACCGTACGGTAAATCTATTCGAGTTATTGAGCCAATCAGTCTTAAGAAAAGACTGGTTGAAGTTTTGTCGGAATTAATAAAATTTCATCAAATTTGTTAACTTCCCTGACGCTAGGTGTCAGGGAAGTCATGTTATATTTGACTATATTAAATGTGATTGGAGTGTTATTGGATGCAAACAAAAAAAGTTTTTCTTTATGTATTTAATACAATGTCGGACTGGGAATATGGATATTTAATTGCTGAACTAAACTCAGGAAGATATTTCAAAAAAGATTTAGCACCATTAAAAGTAATTACAGTAGGAGCTAATAAAGAAATTATTACTACAATGGGAGGACTGAGCATAAAACCAGATATTTCCCTTGATGAGTGTACTCTTGAGAGTACGGATCTTATAATTTTACCTGGAGGGAATACTTGGGGAGAAGATATTCATCAACCTATTTTGAAAAAAATTGGTGAGGCTTTAAAGCTAGGCACTATTGTTGCTGCAATTTGTGGTGCAACTGAGGGACTAGCGAATGTTGGATACCTAGATTCTAGAAAGCATACAAGTAATGACTTAGAGTATATTAAAATGGTCTGTCCTAATTATAAAGGAGAAAAATTTTATGAGATGGAACCTGTAGTATCTGGCGAGAATTTGGTTACTGCATCAGGGGTAGCTCCTCTGGAATTTGCGATGGAAGTAATGAAGAAATTAGATGTATTTGCACCAGATACATTGCATTCATGGTATAACCTAAATAAGACTCATAAACCCGAATATTTTTTCCAGTTAATAGACTCAATAAGTAGATGAGCTAAAAAAATCAACTTAGCAGTTTAATATTAGTTTAAATAAAAACCATGCTTTAGACGATGTCTAAAGCATGGTTTTTGTATATAACTTAAAATAAAGACCTTAAGAAGCAGTATAAATGCAACTTGATCTTTCATTCTTTTTACCTGTTTTTCATAAAATAAGTAATTTAATTATGCCGACTTTGAAGTCATGTAGTCAAAGCAAAGAGGTTGCTGTCAAAATATTTTTTCACTTTACTCTTGATATTATTCACACTCCGCAAAGGAAGAGAGTGTGAATAGATGCTAACATTTTGCTCACGCAATCAAATGAAAAACGCTTAATTCTCGTTAAAGATGTTACACCTCTGATTAGCTATAACTTTGATATACCGTACTTTTAGAACACATCGTTAAAGATATTACACACTTTCACCTTACGGGCGGCATGATGTAAGAAGAACCTTGAACCCTTGATATGTAAGGATTTGTAAGGTGAGAATTAGAGTAATGTCTTCTTCAAATTTCAATACGATATTAAACTGCTATTTAGAGAAGATCTTTTGTAAGTTCACTGAACTCACAAAAGGTCTTTTCTTCGATGTTTTTTGGTCATATTAGCGTAAATGTGAATTGTTGTATTAATATATTGATGTCTGAATGACCTAATCGCTCTTGGATATCTTGTACGACTGCCCCCTGCTTCAATCTGAGGGAAGTATGCTTATGTCAAAAGTTATTCGCCCTATCATTCGTCTCTTTAATAAATCCTTAAAACTCTGTTTCTCTTTGATTTATTAAAATTACACACCTTTAAATTGATTAATTTTTTTAAAAAATCAAAATCCATATTGACAGAATCTTCCCGGTTAAAGTACAATTAGACCACAGTCCAACTAGACTCTAGTCTAGTAATTAGAATGCATCTGTTTACTGACAGACTTTATTTATTGCAACTGAATCTTTAGCAACTAATCATCAATCACAAGAAAACACTTTCTCAAGGGGGATGAAAAATGAAAAAGGTAATTGAAAAAGAGGAATTAAGGGATTTAGTTAAAAGTGGCGATAAGTTATTAGTTGGCGGATTCGGTTTGTCGGGAACCCCATTAACAATTTTAGATGAGTTATTGGAAACTGACATCAAGAATTTGACAATTGTAAGTAACAATTTGGGAGATGACGGTCAAGGCTTACACAAATTATTCATGCAAGGGAAAATTAAGAAAGCGATTGGGTCATTTTTTACAACGAACAAAGAAGCAGTAATTGCTTGGCAAAATGGTGAATTAGAAATTGAATTAATACCCCAAGGAACACTTGCTGAGGCGCTTAGAGCTGGCGGTGCGGGCATTGGCGGATTCTATACAAAAACAGCTGTAGGAACAGAGCTGGCTAAAGGTAAGGAAGAGCGTGAAATTGATGGAGAACGTTATATTTTTGAAAAGGCCATTAAGGGAGATGTTTCACTAGTTAGAGCTAAGAAAGCAGATAAACTAGGTAACTTAATTTACCACACGACTGCGAGAAACTTTAATCCTATGATTGCGACGGCTGGTAAAATTGTCATCGCCGAGGTGGATGAGATTGTCGATGTTGGAGAATTAGACCCAGAATATATTGTGACACCACACGCTTATGTAGATTACATTATTGAAAGTAAATATGTAAAGAAAGGTGGCACATACGTTGATTCAAAATAAAAGGTATTTAATCGCCAAACGCATTTCAGAAGAGTTAGAAGAAGGACAAATTGTAAATTTAGGAATTGGCATACCTACTTTAGTTACCGAGTATTTAGGAGGTAGGAAGATTTACTTACAGTCGGAGAACGGGCTGCTAGGCATGGGGCCTTCACCCATAGAGGAGAAGATTGACATAGATCTAATTAGTGCAGGTAAGGAGCCAGTGAGTATTTTAAAAGGTTCTTCATTTTTTAGTAGTGCTGACTCTTTTGGACTCATTCGCGGTGGTCATGTAGATGTTGCAATACTAGGAGTGTTGCAGGTTGATATAAACGGAGAAATTGCTAATTGGGCGGTTCCGAATCAACCAATTCTAGGTGTTGGTGGGGCGATGGATTTATTAATAGGAGCTAAGAAAGTCATTGTCGCGGCAACATTATTTAACAAACATGGAGAATCTAAGCTCGTCAAAAATCTAACATATAACACAAGTGGTATAAGGCGGGTAGACTTATTAGTTTCTGAATATGCTGTTTTTAAATTTACTGAAAATGGTGTTAAAGTGGTTGAAATACTTGAAGATATCACTATTGAAGCATTAAGTGAGAAAGTGGGCTTCGAATTAACGTATTTGAAGGACAAGGTACTAGAACGATAGAAAGCTTGGTTATTGAGATTAAGTTCTATTCAGTAGGAAAGGGTGAAACGTTTTGATTAAACAAGTTGGAATTCTTGGCGCTGGTACGATGGGTTTTGGGATTGCTTTTCAATTTGCACTTAATGGAACGAAGACGATGTTATGTGATCTATCTGAAGAAGCGCTTGATATTGCGAAGGGGAAATTCGTTATTTACTTAAAAATATTTCGTGAAGAGGGATATAACATTCCTATAAGTGTCGAAGAAGTTATGTCCAATATAACATTTACAACAAAATTAAATGATTTGGCAGACCGTGATTTCATCATCGAAAGTATTTCAGAAAATTTAGCATTGAAACAAAGGATCTTTCAAGAATTAGATGTTATTTGCGGGGAACAAACAATTCTAGCTTCTAACACGTCGAGTTTACGACTTTCAGAAATTACTGTGAATGTTGAGAAGCACAAAGATAGAGTAATGTTGACACACTTTTTCAATCCAGCCCATATCGTTCCTCTTGTAGAACTTTTAAGAACTGAAGAGACAGATGATAAGGTATTTAATGAAGTAAAAGATTTTTTAGAAGTGAATAATAAAGTAACGATTGAAGTTAAAAAAGAAGTAGCTGGCCTTGTTGCTAATCGGATTCAGATAGCACTTGCAAGAGAGGCACTTTCCTTAGTTGAAGATGGCGTGGTCAGTGAAAAAGATCTCGATACAGCTATTTTCGCCGGTCCTGGTTTTAGATTTTCTTCTAGTGGTTTAATGAAAATTATGGATTTTGGTGGGCTAGATATTTGGAACATAACCATTCTCGAATTACAGTCCAAAATTGAATCGAGTGACCGAAGTTACAAAATTATTGATGATCGAATTGAGGCAGGTGCATTTGGTGTGAAGTCTGGACAAGGATTTTACAACTATCCAGGCAAGGGCCTTGATGGTTATGTTATTGAACGTGATACGGACTTAATTAAACATTTACTAAGTACCTATCCAAGTTTAAAAAAGAAAAAGGAGGAAGCTAATAAATGAATACTTATATTATTGATGGTGCAAGAACTGCATTTGGTACCTTTGGAGGATCTTTAAAGGATATTAGCGAAGTCGATTTAGGAGTGATCGCAACAACACAGGCGATTAAGCGAAGTAGTATTCCAGTTACGGATATTGATGAAATTATATTTGGTAACATCATTCAAACGAATAAAAATTCAGCGTATTTGGCTCGACATATTGGCTTAAAAAGTGGTTTAAAAGAGATATCTTCGGCATTAACATTAAATCGACTTTGCGGATCAGGTTTACAGTCGATTGTATCTGGGGCACAGTCCATTGCTTTAGGGGATGCAAATGTAATCGTAGCGGGTGGGACAGAAAATATGAGCTTATCCCCACATGTATTAAGAAGTACACGTTTTGGATCACCAAACAAGGCGCCAATTGTTGAGGACATGTTATGGGAGACGTTAACAGATAATCATGTTGGATGTGGAATGGGAATGACGGCTGAGAACCTAGCAACAAAATATTCGATTTCGCGTGAAGAACAGGATCAATTTTCCGTAGATTCACAAAACAAGGCAATTGCTGCAAGAAATAGTGGTCGTTTTGCAGAAGAAATCGTCCCGGTTAGATTAAAAGGTAGAAAAGGTGAGGAAATCATCTTTGATAGGGATGAGCATATTCGTGAAGGCACATCTGTAGAAGGTTTAGCCAAGTTGATGCCTGCTTTTAAGAAGGAGGGAACTGTCACGCCAGGTAATGCTAGTGGAATTAACGATGGGGCGGCTGCTGTATTATTGGCATCTGAGGAATATATATACGAACATAATATAAAACCGCTTGCGAAAATTGTCTCGTGGGGCGTTGCAGGGGTAGATCCTAATATTATGGGAATTGGTCCTGTACCAGCTAGCAAAAAAGCTTTAGAAAAAGCAGGTTTAACACTTGAAGATATTGATTTATTTGAGCTAAATGAAGCTTTTGCAGCTCAGTCTTTAGCGGTAATTAAAGAATTAGGACTTGATGCGAGTAAAGTTAATGTTAATGGAGGTGCTATTGCTCTAGGCCATCCGGTCGGCTCAAGCGGGACCCGTATTACATATTCATTAGCTTTAGAGTTAAAGAAAAGAGGAGCTAAGTATGGTCTAGCTTCACTTTGTATCGGTGGTGGACAAGGTATTGCCATTATTATTGAAAATACTGAGGCTTAAATAATTCAATTCTATCAAATAAAAACATAAGTGCTAATTGCAATCGATGGCAATATGTATGAAGAAAATGTATTTGGTTGCTAATGATGAAAGCGTTTTCGTTAGATTAGGCGTGTGGAAAGGCATTAACTCATCAATCGCAGATGTTGTTTTTTATGCGACGCTAGTGATCAACTCTCAGTAAATAGTAAGGAGGCTGATTATTATGTAAGGGTTTACACGCTTTTGGAATTGGTATCTTGGATATATTTGTTGGTCACAGAATATTTCTTAATACTAAACTTAACTTTGTTATCAGAAAAAAATGAGGGGGATTAAGATGAGAAAAAAACTTGTTAGTTCAATTCTTTTAAGCGTTTTATTAATTGTTACCGCTTGTAGTAATGAAAAAGAAGGTAGTAGTTCACCTAAAGAAGGTAATAGTTCACCTAGTGAAATAGTAATTGGTAATATCGGAGCGATGAGTGGAACAAGTGCTGTACTTGGGAAAGCGCAGTCACAAGGAGTAGAACTTGCGGTAAAAGAAATTAATGAGAATGGAGGTATCATGGGCGCTCAGGTGAGAATCGCCACACGTGATGATGAGGCTGACCCGACAAAATCCAAAACATTTGTGGAGGAATTAGTGGACAAGGAAAAGGCAAACTTTCTGATTGGACCTACAAATTCGACTCCAGCAGCAGCTTCAATGGCATATCTTCAGGAAAGTAAAGTTATTTCTATGTTGCCAGTAGCGACAGGTACAAATCTTATCAGCAAAGACAATCCCTATGCTTTTAGAATAACGCCGTCTAATGCTACACAGGCAAAGGCTCTTGTCAAAATTGCAGTAGAGAAAAAATATAAGAATATTGCTTTGGTTGCTGATACCTCTGCCCTTGGCGTGGATGGAATTACTGTTATGGAAGAGACGCTAAAAGAATATGGCGTTGAGCCTACTATAATAGCTACTTATAAGTCGGATGATCCAGACATGACGCCTATCGCACAAAAAATAAAAGAGGCTAACGCAGATGTTGCACTGTTCTGGACCTTAGGAGCTGACGGGGCAAAGATTGTAAGGTCTCTGGAACGAATCGACTATATTGATAAATTGAATATTTTAGGCTATACAGGAGTGGCCATGCCAAACTTTAAGGAACTGGCTGGCCCTGGAGCTAATAAAGTGTCAGTTATTTCTATGAACAACTGGGCAGTGGCTTCTGGTAAAACAGAGTTAGAGCCAAAATATTGGGAGATATATCAAAATATTATTAATGAATACGGCGAATATGAAAAACGTGATACAAACCCTACTTCCGTAGTACCAAGTTATGAGGCAGTTTATTTACTAAAGTGGGCAATTGAAAAAGCAGGTACAACTGATACCGATGAAGTTAAAAAGGTATTGGAAAATAGTGTGGAGGAATTCGAATCGGTTTTTGTAAAACAATATGCCTTTTCGGAGGAATCTCACGAGGGATACCCTTTAGCAGAATTGGATATGGCCAGCATCTCAGAAATGTTTAATGGCGATCTTTATATAAAAAAATAGTTTAGAACTATATGATGTCGGTCTCCTTAATTTTTAATGTGATCCTTCTTTATCTGGTTAGCTGACAATGATGAGCAGTATTAGGGTAGTGAAGGAATTTGGGGAGGCCAACTTAACTTGGGTTTTATGTAAGTGGGAGACTTATCCTTTATATATGACCAGGAAATCAATAAAAGAAAATCTTATATAAGTTTAAATTTTGAAGCCGTGATCATTTGGAAAATAGAATTCAGAGATGAAATTCGGTTTAATTTTTGGGAGGGTAATATTATGGGGAAATTAAAAAGTAAATACGCAATTGTTACTGGGGGTGGTAAAGGTATCGGTGAATCTATAGTTAATCGTTTTCTAAAGGATGGTATTGCAGGTATTGCAGTACTTGAATATGATCTGAACATGGCGAAAGAAATGATTTCAAGACTCGATAATAGTGGTGCTAAAGTTCTGCTCATTCAGTGTGATGTATCAAATGAAAAACAAGTAGAAATAGCTGTCTCTCAAGCTATGGAACATTTCGGTACTATTGACATACTTGTCAATAATGCTGGTATTACACAGGACAGTATGTTTCACAAGATGTCAGAGGAGGCTTGGGATGCTGTTATAAATGTAAATCTTAAAGGTGCATATTACCTTTGTAAACACGTTATACCCATTATGAGGAATAAAGCCATCGGAAAGATTGTAAACATCTCGTCCATATCTGCATTTGGTAATGTAGGTCAGGCTAATTACGCAACATCAAAAGCAGGATTAATTGGCTTTTCAAAAACTCTTGCGAAGGAAGGGGGACCAAAGAATATTATCGTGAACTGCGTTGCTCCTGGTTATATTGAAACAGACATGTATAAAACTGTCCCAAAGGAAATTATGGATGAACATATAAAGAACACCCCCTTAGGAAGACTTGGAAAACCTAATGAAATTGCCAGTGTTGTGTCTTTCCTTTCTAGTGATGATGCAAGTTTCTTATCAGGGCAATGCATAATTGTAAGTGGCGCTGCTACAACATGATGAGACTGGGAAGATAAGAGAGGAGAGTATATATGCAGGAACTAATATTTGCTCTTGCTAATGGAAGCATGTATGCCTTAATGGCGCTTGCCATAGGTATAATTTATTCTACAACACGTATCATTAACTTTGCACATGGCTCCGTTATTATGATAGGAGCCATGACAAGCTACTGGTTCATAAGTGCTTTTAATATGAATTACTTAGTTGCTATTTTGTTAGCAATACTTATTAACATATTACTAAGTATATTGATTTATAAGACAGCGGTCGAAAGATTAGGAGATTTATCGAAAAATTCAAGTTGGATTGTAACTCTCTTCGGTGCAAGTATCATTATAGACAATATTGCCCGAATGCTATTCGGAACGGAACCAAAAGCTTTCCCATTCCTTTTTGATGGTCAGGATATCCGTATTTTCGGTGCAAATATTATGTTGCACGAAATCATGATGATTATCATTGCAATATCGATAGGTATAGTTTATCAATTTGTAATTCAGAAAACTAGTTTTGGTAGAGCTGTTAGGGCTGTATCTTATAAACCGGATACAGCAAGAATCATGGGTATTCGAAGTAATGTCGTTGTGTTGACCTGTTTCGCGATATCAGGTGGTGTTGCGGCAATAGCAGGTGCACTTATTGCACCCATAACTTTTGCTAGCTATACAATGACATATGCAGTTGGTATCAAGGCTTTCGCAGCAGCGTTAATCGGAGGTTTAGGTAATACCAAAGGAGCGTTTGTTGGTGGGATTACCTTAGGTTTGTTAGAGGGAATTGTTGGAACGATGATCCCTGGTGGATTAAAAGATGCCGTTATCTTTTTAGTTATGATTATATTCATTATAGTTTTACCGGGAGGGATATTAGGTGCCAAAATTTTCAATAAAGGCAACTTCAGCGCAGAAAAAATATAGAATTTATTTCACTATCCTTTGGGTTGCTCTTTTATTGATTAGTTTAGTTATTCCACTAATGGCAGGTAGCTACTACTTGCGATTAGTAAGTTTAATATTCATATATATCATCCTAGCAATTGGATATAACATTTCTGCAGGCTTTAGTGGTATAACTTCTTTTGCTTTTGCCGCACATTTTGGTGTTGGGGCATATGTTTCAGCAGTGGCCATTACCGCCTACAACATGCCGTTTTTCGCGGGACTTATAGCAGGGGCAATAGCAGCTGCTTTAGTGGGTTTACTAGTTTCCCTTCCGGCATCTAAAGTAAAACACCATTACCTAGCTCTTATAAGTATTGGTTTACTAGAAATGGCGCATCGAGTGTTTAATGAATGGACCTGGTTTACTGGTGGTTCACAGGGGCTATTCGTCCCTACTTGGAATATTTTCGGATTCACTCTAGATACCCTTCAAAAGTACTATTTCATATTACTAATAGTAGTAATTTGTGTTATCGTACAGAGGAACATCGTTAAAAGTCGATGGGGTAGAGATTTAATTGCAATGACAGACAATGAGATTGCAGCAGCCGGGGTCGGAATTAACTTTAGTAAATATAGAATAATAGGCTACTTTTTTAGTTCATTACTGGCTGGAATAGCCGGAGGTATTTATGCTAGTTATAGTGGCTATTTAAGCCCTGATACCTTCAGTTTTCAATTTACAGTATTCATTCTTTTGATGGTGGTTTTGGGTGGACAAGGGACTCTGAGTGGTCCAATAGTCGGTGCTATCATTGCTACGATGATACCAGAATTATTTAATGCAGCACCTGACTTGAAACAGATTGTCTATGGCGCTCTTCTTGTCATAATCCCACAAGTACTTCCGGCGGGTATCGCAGGAACCATTAAGAAGCATTTTAGAGAAATAGATGATAATCAATATATTATGGAAAAAAGGGACCAAAAATTATTTGATATTAAGCGGAATGTTGTGAGTAATGGTAATAATTTTGATAATGATGCTATTTTAATTATCAAGAATCTTACTAAGAAATTTGGGGGACATACAGCTGTAGAAAATCTAAACATGACGATTAAAAGAGGGACGGTTCACTCACTAATTGGTCCGAATGGTGCCGGCAAGACCACAACTTTAAACATAATTACTGGAGTTGATAAGCCATCAACAGGAATGGTTATTTTTAATGATAAGGACATTACGGGTAAAAGTATTATTGATCTAGTTAGGCAGGGGATCTCGAGAACATTTCAACATGTGAGACTCTTTAACAATCTTTCGGTGGTTGAAAATGTTGCAATGGGGGGACGTCTATTTTATAGCTATTCACTGACCGATACCATGTTCCGTACAAGGAAAATGAAGAATGAAGAAAGAAAATCAATTTATGAAGCAATGGATTACCTTGATTTAATAGATCTAAGTAATCAAGCGAATAATGAACCGGAAAGCCTTTCAGCGGGTCAACAGAAGTTATTAGAACTGGCGCGAGCTCTGAGTATGAAACCAGAACTTCTAGTACTAGATGAACCATGTGCTGGCCTTTCAGATACAGAGACTATGGAGTTTTCTAAGTTGCTTAATAAAGTCCGGGAGGCTGGGATTACCGTTTTGATGATTGAACATCACATGGATTTAGTAATGGAAATATCCGATTATATTACAGTACTTGATTATGGCAAAAAAATAGCTGAGGGTGATCCGGCAAGCATAAATTCCAATCAAGTTGTCAGAAACGCTTATTTGGGTGAAGGGGCGTGAAACGATGTTACAAGTAAAGAATTTAACTGTAGGCTACGGGAAAACTGAAGTTGTTCATAATATCTCTTTCCAAGTAAGTCAAGGTGAAATCGTTACAATATTAGGAGCGAATGGTGCTGGAAAAAGCACAATTCTCAATACAATTGTTGCACTTCATAAGGGGAAAGGTGGAAGTATCTGCTTTCAAGGCAAAGAGATTTCCAATGATCGTCCCGATCAGCTAGTGCGCAAGGGAATTCGAATAGTACCGGAGGGGAGACAGATATTTCCTCAACATACTGTAATGGAAAACATTCTTTTAGGAGCGCATATTGTAAAGGATTCTAAGAAAACGCATGTTCTAATACAGTCGATTTTCGAACGTTTTCCACGACTCGAGGAAAGAAAAATGCAATTAGGGGGGACCCTTTCTGGGGGAGAGCAACAGATGCTAGCCATTGCAAGGTCGCTTATGACGGAACCATCCTTTTTAATTCTTGATGAACCCTCACTAGGACTTGCACCTATCATTGTAAATGAGGTTTTTGACCTTTTAAAGCAAATTAATTCCTCGGGTGTTACGGTGCTTTTGGTTGAGCAGATGGCAAATAGTGCATTAAAAATATCCGATCGTGCCTACGTCATAGAAACTGGGCGTATTGTTTTAGAGGGTACAGGAGAAGAGATACTTAATAATCCAGATGTCGCAAAAGCGTACCTTGGAAATGTATGAAATAATTCACTAGCGTCGGATAAAAAAATAGAATTCTAATAATGTAAATAGAATTTTCTTTAAACATTTTTCCATATCAATTTCTTGTAGAGGGCTTGATTATCTGCTCTTAAGTGAACGCGAATGTGTTTATATACAAGAAGATTGATGCTTTCATAAGCCTTCAACTAGTTGGAGTTGCGGGCTTGCTGGAAGGCAGTAAAATTGCTTCAATACGATGTTCATTCTAATAAAAAACAGAAGTTCACATAACTTGATCGGTGTTGAACAAAAATAATAAGAACAGGGGGATAAAGAATGAAATTTGTAAGTTTTATAAACATAAATGGTGAAGAAAGAGCTGGATGGATTGAAGGTCAAAAAGTTTACGACATGAATGAGCTATCTGATGGGATATTACCTTCTAAGCTACTTACATTTATTGAAGACCATGAAAAATATACCCCTATTCTTAAAGAATTATTAAAAGAAGAGCATAGCGGTACATATAACCTAGGGGATACTGAGCTTCTAGCTCCTATTCCAAGACCGCCAAGTGTGCGAGATTTTATGAGTTTTGAGTTGCATTTGAAAAATGCATATAAAAATTTAGAAAAAGAGATACCTAAAGAATGGTACGAAGCCCCGGCTTTTTATTTTACTAATCATCATGCGATTATCGGTCCGGAAACACCATTATCTTATCCCTCTTTTACAAAGTGTTTGGATTTTGAACTTGAGATTGCCTGTGTAATTGGAAAACAAGGTAAAGACATTAAAGCTGGAGATGCTGAAGATTATATTTTTGGATTCACGATTCTCAATGATTGGTCGGCTAGAGATATACAGATGGAGGAAATTAAAATAGGTTTAGGACCTGCAAAAGGAAAAGACTTTGCGACGTCAATTGGTCCGTATATTGTCACTAAAGAATCTCTACAGAAATATAAGATTGAAAATAGACATGATTTAACAATGACGGCGAGAATTAATGGGCAAGAAATTTCCAAAGGTAATTTAAAAGATATTCACTATTCATTTGCAGATATGATTGAAAGGGCGTCAATCAACGCCACGTTATACCCAGGAGATATTATTGGATCAGGAACAGTTGGAACAGGATGTCTATTAGAATTGAGTGGGGTCCAACAATCTTGGTTAAAACCAGGTGATACCGTTGAATTAGAAGTAACTGAGTTAGGTATTTTGAAAAACACGATTGTGGAATAACTAAATTGATTTCGCACAAGGAAGTTAAGATATAGGACACGATATTAACATGCTGCATATTAAGTTAATTATAAGAGAAAGGTGACTTGAAAATGAAAATTGGTATAGTAGGCGTTGGAGCAATAGGAACTGTGTTAGGAACATTATTAAACTCAAAAGGCATTGAAGTGGATTTAATAGATGGCTTTAAAGAAAATGTAATAGCAATGCAAAAAAATGGTACTGAAATAAGAGGCTCTATTCAAGTGAAAACACATGGGCATGCTTATTATCTAGATGACTTAACTGATAAATACGATTTGTTATTTCTACTAACAAAGCAATTCGATAACAAAGAGGTCTTAAATAAGCTTTTACCACATCTTCATTCTACTAGTATTATTTGTACTCTTCAAAACGGGGCTCCCGAAGAAAGTGTAGCAGAAATTATTGGAAAAGATAGAACGATTGGCGGAGCTGTGGGTTTTGGAGCGACATGGATTAAACCCGGTGTTACTGAATTAACATCGAAGAAAAAGGCTTTAGAAGAGTTTGCCTTTGAAATAGGAGAAATGAATGGAGAAGTTACTGAAAGAATTAAAGCAGTTAACGCAATTCTGCAAAATGTGGGTGGTTCTGAAGTATCTAATAACTTGCTTGGCATTAGATGGTCTAAAATATTAATGAATGCTACTTTTAGCGGGATGTCGGCCGCGCTTGGCTGTACTTTTGGTGAGGTATTAGACGATCCTAGGGGCTATTGGTGTCTTGCACATCTTGCCGACGAAACGATTAAAGTAGCCTACGCGCAAGGTATAGATTTAGTTAAAATGCAGGACCAGGATCTCGGACTTCTGGAGTTAAATGATCGTACCCCAAAAGAAATACTAAGTAAATTTCCTTACTTTAAAAAGACCTGGGATCAACACCGTGACACGAAAGCAAGCATGTTGCAAGATTTGGAGAAAGGAAGAACAACCGAGATTAATTACATAAACGGAGTTGTTAGTAACAAAGGAAAAGAACACGGTATTGCAACCCCCTATAATGATATGGTAGTTAAAATTGTGAAAGCCAAAGAAAAGAACAAGGAAATTAAAACGCTTCATTATATTGATGAATTCTTTAAGTGAAAAGATGTTAGAATTTCTGAGGCTGTATAGGTGCAATTGAACGAAGCGAATCCAGTCGCAATGTAAGGTTTCGATTCTTTTGGTTAGGTGAATAATCAATAATAGACCGCATATTGAAAGGCAGGAATCAGAGAAGATTATCTCCTCTGATTCCTGCCTTTTTTATGCAGTATGAGTGAATTAATAGGACCAAGCTATTTGATAAATTCCCTTCGAATAGTGGCTTATAGAAAGGGGTGCTTGCAGGGGTACATTCTCGAATAATTAAACTTTCATAATTTTTGATGTGTAAGTGCCCATTTAAATATGGGGATAATCCACTTAGGGCAAATGAACCTCGTTCAAACTTTTCAGACCTTTAATCATTGTTTTTGTAACGTATTGAGCCAGCTCAGGTAACTTTCGATCGTCTTGGCTAACACTCCAATAGTATATAACGCCCATCATTGTTTGACTCATCATCATTAATAAATCCTCTACTTGAGAAGCAGAATCTATCGGTTGGTTTCTTTGGATTTCTTCAGCGAAAGATATGAAAATACGAGTTAGTTCTCGATCTTTATTTAAGAAATAAGTATGGTCATTTGAAACAAGCGCGGAACTATAAATGACTTTCATTAAGTCCTTTCCCATCTGATCATTAATGATACACAAAGCCTCATGAAAAAATATTGATATTTTTTCATACACATCGATATCTTCCGGCATAGCTTCTATTACTTGGGCATAGTGGTCATCTACTTCGAAGAATTTCACTAAAAATATAGTTGATTTTGATGAAAAATGCTGATAAAAAGAACCTTTAGATGACTCACTCTTTTCGCAAATTTCATCAACGGTTACTTTATCATAGCCTTTTTCAGTGAATAATTTCAATGCAGTTTCTAAAATTCTTTTTTGAGTCATTTTACCTCTACTTTGTTTATTTTCTTTTTTCATCAAAAAAATCACTCCAATATAGTGTTGTCAGAATATTATCTATTATATCATAATCAGGCTGCAATCCAGTTGAATTTGTACTTGGGTCTGGTTATGAAAGTTATTTTATAGTAAGTCAATCATTTTAGCAATTAATACTCAAGTAAACACTGGGTTTTGGAATTGTTTTAATGGTACTCTAATATCCTGTTGACAGAATATTGCTTCTTGAATTACAATTAGACTACGGTCTGATTTAAATTGTGCTGCAGTTTGGTTGAAAAACAATTTAATCTTGTTGGTGATAAATACTCAATTAATAGAGAGCACTTTCATAGGTTTGAAGTCATCAATTATGAAAGTGCGCTTCGAACTAGAGTATTTAAAGGGTAGAGTACTAGCTTAAAGAAATATACAAGGGGGAATGGGAATGTGGAGTATAACTACGATAGTTCTTTCATTAATTTTATTAATACTCCTTGCGTTAAGGGGATTTACAATTATCATTATTGCCCCGATTGTCAGCTTATTTGTTATAGTGCTAAACGGTATGCCAATTTTAGAAACATTTCAAAATGACTATATGGGTGGGTTTGTTAACTATGCAAAGAATTACTACTTAATTTTCCTTTTTGCTGCAATGTTTGGGAAATTCATGGATGACAGTGGAGCAGCAAGAAGAATCGCAGAATCATTGTTGAAAGTTTTAGGTAAAAACAGTAAATATAAAGTATTGGTTTCAATTATGGTGATTTGTGCATTTTTAACATATGGCGGTATTAGTTTGTTCGTTGTTATTTTTGCAGTTTTACCAATTGCTAAACCACTTTTCAAAGAAATGGATATACCTTGGCATTTATTTTTGGCACCCTTTTTCATTGGAATCGGAACATTTACGATGACAATGTTACCTGGAACACCTTCAATTCAAAATATTATTCCAATTAGTTATTTAAACACTAGTGTTACATCGGGAGCATGGATTGGAATTGCAGGAACCATCGCTGTCCTTGTGCTTAATCTTTGGTATTTAAAATATGCCTTAAATAGGTCTGAGAAAAAAGGCGAAACTTATGCAACAATGAAAAATCTTGAGGATAAAAAAGATGAGGAAATCATCGATAAGTATGCTAACAAAAAATTACCCAATTTAATGTTAAGTATGACCCCGCCAATACTTTTATTAGTTTTATTAAACTTATTAAAAATAGAAGTCTTATTTACATTAATGATTTCTGTTTTAATTTGTACAATCGTCTTTTGGAATTATATCGATATGAAAAAAGAAACAATCAACATCGGTGCAACGAATGCAGTTTTACCACTAATTAATACAAGTGCGGACGTTGGCTATGGAGCTGTTATTGCGGCAACATCAGGCTTTGCTATTTTCGTAGATATTATGACAAATGTTCCGGGAAGTCCGTTGATTTCACTTTATATTGCAACAACGGCTCTAGCTGGTATTACTGGATCAGCATCCGGCGGTTTAGGGATAGCGATGGAAACTTTATCAGAGACTTATGTGAATTTAGACTTAGATCCGAACGCAATTCATAGGATTGCAGCAATGGCATCTGGTGGTTTGGATTCCTTACCTCACAATGGGGCAGTAATAACGACTTTAGTTGTAACAGGACTAACACATAAAGATGGATACATACATGTTTTTATGACTTGCGTAATAGCTCCTATTCTATCAGCTATTCCGGCATTAATAGTTGCAATTTTGTTCTATTAATTATTTGATTAATCATGTTTATGTTGTTAGAGCGGGAATTCGGTATTTACTTAAAAATATCTTGCGGAGAGGTAATTGTTACTATCCTGATTCAGAGAATTTAATAGTCTAGTAAGTCATTAGGACTTGTTATATTCCGTGTTGGAGGTGGTCAAGGTGTCGTAATCATTATAGGGGCAATGTGAAAGAGTACCAGTTGTTGGTGCAGCTGCAGCTACGTTATTTGGTAAACAAGGTGCATGGGTAGTCGTTCTTGATTTTGATCAACAAGCTGGGGATGCAAAAGTACAGGAATTACATTCATCCGGTATTGACGAGACTTTTTTCAAAGAAGATGTGTCGAACAACGAAGAAGTAGAAATAACGGCTACACAAGTACTTGAAAAGTTCGGGATAACGCTTTTCATCAAACGGAGAGTTAGCCTCAAAGTTAGTTGAAGCATGGATAATAAATGAATAAGAAGATAGCGAATCTATTTGTTTTAAAGAAGGGGACAAGAAAGAGCAATGATGATTGTAAGTTTTCTTTTAATCGGTTGGATATTAAGTTAGTTTAAGTTTAATGCGTTGTTTATTCAGGCATTCAAAGAACTGTTTAACAATGAAATCACGATTGCAAGTTATTATGTTGTGTTTTTTTGTGTTGGTACACTTGGCGATTTGATTTGATTTTTTAATGGAGCCTATAATGTTTGTTTTTACAAATCGTTTCTTCAACTAATAAGGAACTTTAGTTGAAGGTGGGCGTGAGATCATATACGGGCCATCTATTTGCATTGAAATCCGCTGGTCCAAAATATTCCGCAGCTGTAACTGTATGGGTGTTAGCGGTTAATATACTTGTTGCGATAAATAAGTAAGATAAAGTAAAAGCGACCCATCCACAGATTAGCGGATAGGTCGCATTTTGATTAATTACAGTCATTTATTTAATATAAACATGAACTACTCGTTTTACTAAGCTTTCCGTACCATTTCCAGTAACATATGCGCTAATGTGTGTTGCGCTTCTTTAGAACCGGAATTCCAAAGTTCCATTAGCATTTTTTCCTCCCTATTGCGGGGCTCTTCGTGTTTGGCGAGATAATTTGCAACTAATTCTGTAGTTTTGGCAAGTTTTTCTTCACTCAAGCCCATGTTTTCCCCTAACTCAACTTTCTCCGAAAGATACTGTTTGAATCGATTAAAGTTTTCTAAAATTTCGTCCTTTTTCTCGACGTCAATCTGAGATAATTCTTTTTGTACTTTATCCTTCATATCCACTAAAAACACTCCCTTTTTTGTTTGAACTTATAGTGTTCACTTAAACTCAGTGCTATAAACAGGAAAATAATTACTTCGATTTCTTTATGGAAATGAGTTTTTTATTTATATTACAAACAATAACTCGGTATGGTGAATCAAAAGGGGAAGCAAGTGTGTGCAATTAATTAGTTACGTCTGTTGAATATAAGGAGTCATTGTAAAGGATGTACATGGCGAAAGACTATTTAATCGGTAAATTGAATATGAAGTTTTTATAGAAGAATCCGAAGACGTGCGCGATAAAGTCAGCAATATACTTGAAAAGCTGAACAATAAAAGCAGTCAGCTTCTCAATCGAGATGATAGCTGTTTTTTTTTCGTTATGGGTTGTGCGCCTATCAGCGTTTTTTAAAATCCTCCCCAACCATCCTGTTTTATATCACTTCTTTTACAAAGCTGTATAATGTGAAGAAGCGCTAAACGCTGATATTACTGGGTTAGTAATTAATAAATACCTTCATTTGATAACCGTTGTTTATATTGAGTTTACATGCATCTATTAAAATGAATTAATTGTTGAGCAAAGAAAGAAGGTGTTCAAGCATGGCAAAGGTATTAATTGTAGATGATGATCCACATATGCGCGAGTTGGTCGGACTTTTCTTACGTCCAGACGGCCTTGAAATTGTTGAAGCATGTGATGGTGTTGAAGCTTTGGCAGCACTGGAGTCATTTAAGGCAGACCTAGTTATATTAGATATAATGATGCCAAACATGGATGGATGGGAGTTATGCCGAGAAATTAGAAAGCAGTATGATATCCCGTTGCTGATGCTGACAGCCAAAGGAGATACGACACAGAAAGTCAAAGGGTTTGAGTTGGGTACAGACGATTATCTTGTGAAACCATTTGAGCCAGCTGAACTTGTTGCACGGGTAAAAGCGCTACTTAAACGCTATCGAATTGCAATTTCGCAGACGGTTCAGGTAGGCGAACTGATGATGAATCGCAAAACATATGAAGTGTTCTTGGAAAATCGAAACGTGGAGCTACCGCTGAAAGAATTTGAATTGCTGTTTAAATTAGCGAGCTATCCAGGTAAAACCTTTTCGCGGGAGCAGTTGATTGAGGATATATGGGGGTATGATTACGAAGGTACAGATCGAACGGTTGACGTGCATATTAATCGATTGCGCGAGCGTTTTTCCGATCACTGTGATTCCTTTAAGATTAGCACCATTCGTGGATTAGGTTATCGCCTAGAGGTAGAAGGTTGAGAAAAGTGCTGCGTATTGGAACGGCCGTAATTGCGTGGTTAATCGTCACTGTTTGCTACTGGTCGCTAGCTTACTTAGGAACTTCGTTCATTCATAAGAAATGGGATTTGCATATCAGTGACTTCTCTAGAGGGCTGATTACACTATTTGCAATGATCTTCCTTTTTATTCTTACTAGCTGGATTTTTTCGAGGTTTGTTTCTCCACGCCGAATGGATTTTTTCACAATGATGATTGATGCCATGCGAAGAATTTCCAAGGGCGATTATGATGTCAAGTTGGCGAATCAATTTAAACATAAAAAGAATCATCCTTTTGGAAAAATAGTAGAGAGCATTAATGAGATGGCGGTAGAGCTGAATCAAATAGAGCAAATGCGTCAAGAGTTTATCTCCAATGTCTCGCATGAAATCCAATCGCCACTTGCCTCGATTAGTGGTTTTGCTACTGTCTTAAAGCAAAGCGATTTAACGTTAAAGGAACGGGAACATTATCTTGGGATTATTGAAACCGAGAGTAGGCGATTAGCCAATCTAAGCGATAATTTACTGAAGCTAACATCCATAGAATCTCAACATCACCCTTTTGAGCCAGTAGCGTATCGTTTGGATAAACAAATTCGTGAAATCATTCTATCTTGTGAACCTCAATGGGTTGCTAAATCGTTGGAGTTGGATATTTCATTAGATGAAGTGGAAATCATCGCTGACGAAGAGCTGATGAGTCAGGTATGGATTAATCTCATTAACAATAGTATTAAGTTCACACCTAGTGGTAGTAGTCTGAAAATAGTTCTATATCAGCGTGCGCAGGAAGCAGTTGTGACCATTGCGGATACAGGAATGGGTATAGCTGAGGAAGATCAAGCGCATATATTTGAGCGCTTCTATAAAGTGGATAAATCACGTAATCGTATGCTAGGTGGAAGCGGCTTAGGTTTGTCCATTACGAAGAAAATCATCGACATGCATGATGGTTCTATTCAAGTACAAAGTAAATTGAATGAAGGCACTATTTTTACAGTTACTTTGCTAATTTAAGAAAGTGATTGTCAGGAAGTCTATAGAACAAGGAGAATCTGTGGAATGTTAAAATTGTTAAAAAATTTATCCGTCTACAAATGGATTGTACTAGCGATATTAGGACTTGTTTTCATTCAATCGATGTCGGATCTATTTTTGCCGACGCTAATGGCGGATATTATCGACAAAGGAGTCGTTATTGGTGATATCCCGTATATTTGGAAGATTGGAGGAATCATGCTCTTAGTTGCTGCACTTGGGGCGATTGCATCTGTTGTTGCAAGTTACTACTCTTCAAAAGCGGCAATGGGATTAGGTCGGGATATCCGCCGAAAAGTATTTGATCATGTGGAGAATTTTTCACTTCAAGATTTTGATGAAATTGGCACGGCATCACTGATTACTAGAACGACAAATGATATCACGCAAGTGCAGCAAGTGGTCATTATGATGCTAAGGATGGTCGTAAGTGCTCCGATTATGCTGGTTGGCGGTATAATTATGGCTGTTTCAAAGGATGCAAAGTTATCGTTAATTATTGTTGCGGCGATGCCTATATTAATCGGTTCAGTGTTACTTATTCTTTATAAAGGAGTACCACTGTTCCAAACTGTGCAAACGCGATTGGACCGGCTAAACCTTGTTTTACGCGAGAACTTAACAGGTATTCGTGTGATTCGTGCGTTTAACCGTGAAAAACAAGAACAGGTTCGCTTAAAGAAAGCGAATAAAGATCTGACTGATGTATCGATAAAGGTTAACAAGATGATGGCATTTTTAATGCCTGTTATGATGCTCGTTATGAACCTAACCGTTGTTGGGGTAATTTGGTTTGGTGGACTTAGAATTGATAATGGTGCCATGCAAATTGGGGATTTGATGGCATTTATACAATACGTTATGCAGATTATGTTCGCACTTGTTATGGCATCGATGATGTTTGTTATGATACCTCGAGCTGCTGTTTCAGCAAAACGGATTAACGAAGTTCTTGCGATGCAACCAACGTTTCTGGATGAAGGTACTAAAAAAGCGGACAAAGAGCCCGGAACACTTGAATTTGACAGTGTATCATTCAGCTACCCAGGTGCCGAGGCGCCAGCATTATCGGATATTAGCTTTACGGCAAAATCGGGTAAAGTGACTGCTATTATTGGCGGAACAGGCGCGGGAAAAACAACGCTTATTAACTTGATTCCACGCTTTTATGACGTTACTTCCGGTACGATTCGCGTCAATGGTGTTGATATTCGCGAATCATCACAAGAAGAAGTACGATCGAAAATCGGCTTCGTTCCACAAAAAGCGCTGCTCTTTTCCGGTACGATTGCTGAAAACATTCGTTTCGGCAAACAAGATGCAACGCAAGCTGAAATCGAGCATGCTGCTCGTACTGCGCAAGCTGAAGATTTCATTTCAAGGATGGATGACGGCTACGATGCTGTTATTTCTCAAGGTGGGTCGAATGTGTCTGGAGGTCAAAAACAACGATTGTCCATTGCGCGTGCGTTAATTCGCAAACCGGATATTTACATTTTCGATGATAGTTTCTCTGCACTTGATTACAAAACGGATGCAAATTTACGTGCTGCTTTAAAAGATGAAACGGAGCAAGCGACTGTCCTCATCGTTGCACAACGTGTTAGTACCGTTATCGATGCGGATCAGATCATTGTCATAGACAACGGCGGAATTGCCGGCATTGGTACGCACGAGGAACTTCTTGAACATAATCAGGTCTATCGTGAAATCGTCGAATCACAGATCTCGGAGGAGGAAATCGCATGAGTGAACAAAAACAGTCACGACCTCAAGGCGGAGCCCCAATGGGACCTGGCGGAGGAAATATGATGATGATGACAGGGAAAAAGGCCAAGGATTTTAAAGGTACATTACGCCGCCTGATTGGTTATTTAAAACCCCGTCGCAATTCATTAATCGCTGTATTTTTTGCGGCAATTTTAAGTACAGTCTTTATGATTGTAGGACCTAAAATAATGGGGAATGCGATTACCGAATTATTTGAAGGTGCTTATGGCAAGGCCACAGGTGTGCCTGGTGCAGGAATTGATTTTGAGGCAATCGGTAAGTTACTCCTTTTACTCGCAGGGTTATATGTCATCAGTAGCCTATTTAGCTATATTCAACAATACATCATGTCGAGTGTGGCACAAAAAACGGTGTATGATTTACGGGAAGACGTCAACGGCAAGCTTAAGAAACTACCGCTTAAATATTACGACGGCCGTCCGGTTGGTGAAACACTTAGCCGGGTAACGAATGATATTGATACAATTGGAAGCACATTGCAACAGAGTTTGACGCAATTTATCACATCAGTTGTTACAATTGTTGGGATTCTTATCATGATGTTAACGATCAGCCCTGTGTTGACACTTATTGCGCTCGTCAGTTTACCCCTATCGTTGTTTGGCATTCGGCCAATTTTGAAGAGGTCACAAAAGCATTTCGCTGCCCAACAACGTACGCTTGGTCAATTGAATAGCCATGTTGAAGAGATGTACACAGGTCACCAAGTCGTCAAAGCATTCGGCCATGAGCGAAAGTCCGTTGCTGAATTTGATGAGGTGAATGAACAATTATATGATGCTGGCCGTAAAGCCCAATTCATTTCCGGGATTATCATGCCAGTGATGTCTTTGATTGGGAACCTCAGCTATGTCGTTATCTGTGTAGTTGGTGGTATTTTAGTAACACAGCGCGCTATTTCAATCGGGGATATTCAAGCGTTCATTACGTATACACGTCAATTCACACAGCCGATTATGCAAACGGCAAATATCGCGAATATCATTCAGTCGACTGTCGCCGCAGCGGAGCGGGTCTTTGAACTTCTTGATGAGGGAGAAGAAATAAAAGAAGTTACAATAGCGAGTTTAACGCGTGCAGAAGGTACAGTGACATTTGAACACGTCGACTTTGGTTACGGGGACGATTTGTTAATTGAAGATATGAACATTGACGTGAGCCCAGGTCAAACAGTCGCCATTGTAGGGCCAACTGGTGCCGGGAAAACGACATTGATTAATTTATTAATGCGTTTTTACGAACTGAACGGCGGGAAGATTACAATTGACGGACTCGACACACGTGATATGTCACGTGAAGATCTTCGAACGACTTTTGGAATGGTTCTCCAAGATACATGGCTCTTTAATGGGACGATTAAAGACAATATCGCTTTCGGGAAAGAGGGCGCAACGGATGATGAGATTTTCGCTGCATCCAAAATGGCTCATGCCGATCACTTTATTCGAACATTGCCGGAGGGCTATGATACAGTCTTGAATGAGGAAGCATCTAACATTTCTCAAGGACAAAAGCAACTTATTACGATAGCTCGTGCCGTTCTGGCAAATCCTCCTGTTATGATTTTGGATGAAGCGACGTCGAGTGTAGATACACGGACAGAGCTCCTCATTCAACAGGCGATGAACCGCTTAATGGAAGGGAGAACGAGCTTTGTCATTGCTCACCGTCTTTCAACGATCCGGGATGCTGATCTAATCATCGTAATGGATCAAGGGAAGGTAATTGAACAAGGAACACATAACGAGCTGTTGGAAGAGAACGGCTTTTACGCAGATTTGTACAACAGCCAGTTTTCTAATAAACCTGCAGTGTAACAGCAAAAGCGGAAGCGTCTGTTCTGCCCCGATTAGCACTGGAAGGCTTGAAGATAAAGGCGCTCTTTGCCTTTATCAGCAAGACTGAAGTGACTCGAGGGGCAAGGCGCTGGAAGTCTGGACGAGACAAAAGCGGAAGCGCCTGTTCAGAGGCACTTAAGTCTAGACGAGGTAGAAATACCCCTTCCACGAATTGATTTCTTGGATAGGGTATTTTTTATGCCTTGCGAAAGGTCCACTTGAGGTGCATACTATTTTAGTAGCTTATTATACGTATAGGAGTTAATAAAAAATGAAAACTGATGTAGCAACACTCAAAAAAATGACGCCTGCTTACGATCCATGGGAAGCATACTTGGATGTACAGGAGCATGGTAAACTGACATTGTCTAGCATTGAATTCACGACGACGTATTTATGCAATATGCGTTGTGAACATTGTGCAGTCGGGTATATGTTACAGCATAAAGATCCTGACGCATTACAAGTAGCATTGCTACTGTCTCGCCTAGATGAAATTCCACAATTACGAACTATAAGTATCACAGGCGGAGAGCCGATGTTCTCTAAAAAATCGGTAGAGAACTATGTTCTACCGTTATTAAAGTATGCGCATGAACGTGGAGTCCGTACACAAATGAATTCGAACTTAACGATGCCACTCGACCGCTATATGGCAATTGCACCCTATTTGGACGTCTTACATATTTCACATAACTGGGGCACAGTTGACGACTTCGTGGACGGTGGATTCGCTAATATGGAACGTAAACCACCTCGAGAGCGTCGCGCTGAGCAATTCCAGCGGATGATCGATAACAGCCGAGCATTGGCTGAAGCAGGTGTCATGGTTTCAGCGGAAACGATGTTGAATAAACGGACGTTGCCGCATCTAGAACATATTCATCGACAAGTCGTAGAGGAAATGAAATGTGCGCGCCATGAGGTGCACCCGATGTATCCAAGTGATTTCGCTTCTCAGCTTGAAGTGCTTTCATTAGATGAAACGCGGAAAGCGATTCATGAGCTACTGGATCATCGTGACGAAGATGTCTGGATGCTGTTTGGTACATTGCCATTTTATGCGTGCAGTGATAACGAAGATGATTTGGCGCTGTTAAAACGAATTTACAACAGTAAAAACGTATCAGTACGTAATGACCCAGATGGCAGATCCCGTCTGAACGTCAATATTTTCACTGGTGATGTGATTGTCACGGATTTTGGTGATACACCGCCAATGGGCAATATTCAAACGGAATCGCTTCCTGTAATGCTCGACCGCTGGCTTGAGCGCCCACTTGCAAAAACGATTGGTTGCCATTGTCCCGCGGTTAACTGCTTAGGGCCTAATTTATTGGTAAAAGAAGCATATTATCCTGAGATGGACTTCACGAAGAGGATTACGGCTATTACACGTTAATCTAAACTAAAAACGACACGACTATGAGCATTGATCGCTTATAGTCGTGTCGTTTTTACGTGGATGCAGTGTTTTTCTTCAATTGAATAAAACATTAGGATTATTATGATAAAATGGAAGCGGGAAAAGAAAATGGAGGAGAACCTAAAAATGCCAATGTTAACTATTGAAAAGGCATCAATAGCTGATGCGGAACTATTAACGAAGATTAAGAAAAAAACATTTGATGAAGAGGCTAGAAAATGGCTGACAAAACAAGAGGATATTATTGATTATAATATCCAACCATCAAACTATGCTTCAATCGAAGCTGCTAAATATATGATTAGAGAATTGAATTATTATAAGATTATCTGTAATGGAGAGATTGTCGGTGGTGTTGTTGTTACATTGTCGGGGAAAACTCACGGGAGAATTGACCGTTTATTTATAATTCCTGCATTTCAAGGGAAAGGCATAGGCTCAAAAGTCATTGGTTTATTAGAAGAATCGTTCCCTAATGTTTTAACTTGGGACCTGGAAACCTCTAGTAGACAACTTAATAATCACTACTTTTACGAAAAATTGGGTTTTAAGAAAACCTTTCAAACGGAAGAGGAATACGGTTACGAAAAGCGGAAAAAAAGTGTTTCGTTAGGAGTTGATATACAAAGCCAAAGTTTAGAAATTAGGAATTTTCAAGTTCAAAATAAAGACCTTTCTAACATACAGTATGAAAATTGCGGTATGGTTGAAACCGATTATTATCAGGTTAACCTAACAGGCAGTTCATTTGGTAATAGTAATCTGATGAAAAGCCATTTTAACAATTGCAATCTTAGCCATTCAAAGTTTCAAAACATAAATCTAAGAGATACTCTGATTGCTGATTTAAATCTATCAAACAGTAAATTTATGCTGGTTACATTGGGCGGGGTTCATTTCACTGATACAAATCTTGGTGAAACAAAAGCACCACTATCTTTTGAGAGGTGCGATCTCGAAGGAAGCAAGTTTATTGACTGTAATCTTAAGAATATTGATATACAACAAAGTGAGTTTTCCGGTATGAAAATCAATGGCATTCTAGTTGAAGAACTACTTGAAGCATATTATCAAGTAACTAAATGACCATAAAGAGGCATTCGTGAAAAGTGTCTTCAAAAAAAGAACATATGATTTAAAATAGAAAAATGACTTATGACAATTAAATAAGGGAAATGAAAATGGTTTGAGGGAGGGGTAAAGTGGAAATTAACTTCAACAATTTTTTTAGAGAAGAATTAACGATTAATGATATACAAGCAGCTATGGAAAACGGAGAAGTAACGTCAAAAGAGTTGATCATGTATTACCTCTATAGAATAGCAAAGTATGATCAAGATGGTACAAAAATAAATTCTGTCCTTGAAATAAATCCTGATGCAATCTTTATCGCTGAAGCACTAGATTACGAAAGAAAAACAAAGGGTGTTAGAGGACCTTTACATGGTATTCCTGTATTACTTAAAGACAATATTGAAACAAATGATTCCATGCATACGAGTGCAGGAACTATCGCATTAGAAAGTCATAGTAGTAGTGAAGATGCATTCCTTGTTGAAAAACTTCGCAAAGCAGGTGTGGTGATCTTAGGTAAGGCAAATATGACAGAATTAGCGAATGGGATGTCGAATACAATGTGGGCAGGCTATAGTTCCAGAGGTGGGCAAGTACTGAACCCATATGGTGATGCTGAACTTTATGTTGGTGGATCGAGCTCAGGCTCTGCTGTGGCAGTTGCGGCAAATTTTACAGTATTGTCAGTTGGCACTGAAACAGATGCTTCTATTCTAAGTCCGGCGGTTACAAACTCGGTGGTAGGTATAAAACCTACTGTTGGATTGATTAGCCGTACTGGAATAATCCCTTTCACATATTCTCAAGACACGGCAGGACCAATGGCAAGAACGGTTGCGGACGCAGCAATTTTATTAGGAGCTTTAGCTGGTGTCGATAAACTTGACGCTGCAACTCATAAAAGTGAAGGAAGGAAACAACAGGATTATTCAATTTACTTGGATTCTGTGGGGTTAAAGGGTGCTAAAATAGGTGTATTCACCAACGCTTCTAAAAAGTTTTATGAATCTGAGGAATACGATGATGAATTATTTAAGAATGCCATTCAAACCTTAAGTGAAGAAGGTGCTATGGTCATTAAGGATATCGAAATCCCTTCTTTTCATAGAGAGTGGAAAAGGGTGGTATTAATATCTGAGTTGAAACATAGCTTAGAAAATTATCTTTCCAAGCTTCCCTCTCATTTGCCTGTACACTCTATAACTGAATTGATTCAGTTTAATAACAGTGCTGCAGATAGAGCATTAAAATATGGGCAGAATAAGTTGGAGGAAATGGTTGGATTGCCTAACACGCTTAGGAATCCTGAATATTTGAAGGCAAAACTGGATGATTTATATTTTTCTCAGATAGGAATTGATTCTGCTTTAAAAAAGTATGATCTAGATGCTATTCTTTTTCCATCCTATATAGGTTCAACGATCTGCGCCAAAGCTGGGTATCCTTCCATTGCTATTCCTGCGGGCTATATGAGAAGAGGACGACCTTTTGGTATAACTTTGGCAAGTACTGCTTTTAATGAAGGGATATTAATAAAACTTGCCTATGCATTTGAACAGGCTACTAATCATCGAAAAATACCTAACTTGATATATCACGAAAGTTAAATTGATGAGCAGCTATTTTGCGGTACTGTCACTCATTCAAACACTGCAATTTTCCATATTATCTCTAATGGATGTACCAAAAAGCATCCGATAAAGCGGCGGAGAGTGATAGGTAGCCTTACCGTCTTTTTCGCTAAATTAAAAATTCGTTATTGTTATTCAATCGTACTCTATACGATAAGAAATTTTATATCGCTCAATAATTGAGCTGAGATTGTTATTAATTAATTACAATAATTCGAGCAAAAAGGACGGGTAAAAAAATAACTTATCCATATTGGTGAAATGAAACATGGATTTTGTCTGTATTACTTCACTTAACGGGGACTCTCTTGTAAATTTGGTAATCTGAATAGTTGTTTTCCTTCTTGCCACAAAGAATATATAATATTCGATGGAATCATTGCTTTAATTCCTAATTTCAATCTTGGCGAATATCTCTTTATTCCAAAAGATAAATAGTTACAAGAGTTATTTCACTCATGTTATGAGGTTTCACCAATTATTTTGCTAACTAATTTAAGGAGTTAAGCAACGAGTTCACTAAATTTAGTTGAATTCGTTTTTTATTGAAAAAAATAAAATGAACGATTTACCAGTTTGAACTGTCTAATAGGTAACAGGGGGGTGGGAGTATGGAGCTGGATTTGGCGAAAAGGGCCATTGCGGGTGATGAACGGGCGTTGGTGAAGCTGTTGGCACAACATGAAGATACGCTCTATCGTACGGCTTATGCGTATTTGAAAAATGAGCATGATGCTATTGAAGCTATGCAAGAGCTGACGTATCGAGCTTTAAAAAAGATACATACCGTCAAAGAACCAACGTACATAGCAACCTGGCTTGTCCGAATTATCATCAATATTTGCCTGGATATGAAAAAGAAACAAGAGAAATTAGTCTACAATCATGAAATTGAACTAGCGTCGACAGATCATCAACCATTTGAAATGGCCGATATTATCACAAGTCTGCCAACAGAACAACAAGAACTTATCTATTTAAAATACTTCCAGGATTTGAAGAACGGAGAAATTGCACACTTGAAGCAAATTCCCGAAGGTACTGTGAAATCAAGGCTACACAAGACGTTAAAAAGATTACGCGTACTCATTGCAAAGGAGGAACTATAAATGACCAACTTGAATGAGCAGGACTGGCAGAAGTTGACGGAGGAATTAGAAGCGGTTGAAATCCCAAAAGAAGCATTGCATCAAGCACGTGTAAATGCCGTGCATCAGCATCGGTTGACTAAGAAGAGAAAGCGCGGTCTGTATTCAGTCGCCAGTGTAGCTGTTATTGTACTGCTGCTGTTTGTGACATCGATTCGCGTTTCCCCTGTGTTTGCACAGGCTGTGGCCAAAATCCCAGGGTTTTCTCCTATCGTTGGCATGATTGCTTATGATAAAGGAATCAGTGACATTGTCGAAAATAATTACTATGAAGAACTCGGAATTGTAGTAACGCAGGGCGACTATACCTTAACTTTACAGAATGTCGTAGCTGATCATTCGGGTATGACTATATTTTATAAGCTTGAATCCCCCTTTGATCTTTCTAAAGTGAGTATAACTTCTTTAGAGGTGTCTCAACAAGGTATTCCATTTGGTGTCGCAAGTTCATATAATGTCTCTAGATCGGGTGAAAGGACTGTACAGGAAGACAAAGTTGAAATTACGTCTGCTGATGAATTATCGTATGCTAATATGTCATTTGAATTTAATTTGGACTTGAGTGATCCATCAGAGACAAAGTTCGCCGTGCCATTTACTCTCACCAAGCCCATTAAACAACCAAAAGTATATGAAGTGAACCAATCTGTTGTCGTAGATGGTCAAAAAATTGACATTAAAAAATTGAAAATTTCGCCGTTACGCGCAGAAATCCGACTAACTACTGACGAACAAAACACAATGCATTTACTAAAGTTTACATCGGTTCGTTTGATTGATGAGAATGGTGAAGATTGGGGTCAACTAAGAAATGGAGATGGCGGTCTATTGCGTGATGGCGAAGTAAGTTTATTCATGCAGAGCAATTACTTCAGGCAGCCGAAAAAACTAACGTTAGTGATGGAGAGGATCGAAGCACTTCCAAAAGGCTCGGATTATATCGAGGTCGATTTTGAGCAACAGAAAGTGCTGTATGTGCCGAGTGGACTGGATATTGCTGTGAAAGTGCCATCCCGCAATACATTGGAAGTCACTTATCCACCTGGCGGTTGGCTACTATTGGCTGGAATATTTGACAAAGAAGGCAATGATTTAAGTAATAGTTTAATCGAAATGCATGCTAACAGAGAAACACCTTATATCACAGCAGTCTCTACATTTGATTTTGAGAATGAAGTGAATCCAATTCGTCTGAATATTAATAGCTATCCGCTGTATTTGGACGGCAAGGTGGAAGTGGATATTCCACTTGATTAATAAGTTTTCGCACCCTACCCACCAATTGAATATACGCTATCAATTCATCAGGTTTTAAAACATAATGAAAACGATGTCTCTTATGAGTAAATGAAATCTCATAGAGGCATCGTTTTTAATTTTCAAATAATGAAATGAATAGGTTGTTAGTAACGTATTAATGATAAAAGATGCTTTTAGCAGAGTTAGCTATCTGAACAGAAATAAACCGCTATTATTACAAGGAGCGCTGATGTGAAAAAGCAATTATCGTTAATTGTTCTGATGTTACTATTAACCGGGTGCAATTCGGATTTTTCATTTTCAGAAATAAGCATAAATAAAGCAAATGAGAGTGTACAAGAATTTATTCAGTATGCTGAAGTGAAGAATGGTAACTATCTCTACTTTGATGGTGAAAAAGATATGTATGTATTTATAAATGGAATTTACGTTAATCAAGGAAAAGATGCTGTTTATTTTAGTGACTTTAACGTAAGTGCTCAACAAGACACATTGAACGTGTTTATCAATCAAGAATATGATTCTGACTACTCAAACACCAAATTAAAATATCAAGTATTATATAAAATCAAAACGGTAGAGAAATATGATACGATAAACCTTTTTATCAATGGAAAACCCGTTTCGTTCGATGAAATATTCGGCAATGAACAGTTAATCGTGTATGAAATGTAGATACGCGTAATTGCTAACGACAATATGAGCGGCCCAATTTTGAAAGCTATTCATATGTGTCAACAAAACATATTGAAGGATCCTGAGAAGTCTTTGGATACATGATGACTACGCCTACTTGCAACTTCGAGTATTTCAATGGTTTTCCTGTCGACATAAAGGTATCTTGCATAAAGATAGCCTATCCGGAATCAGCAAAAACGTATAAAATGGATAATAAGGTCGGGAAAGTGGATATTGTTTATAAATCAAGATAAAAGGACTTACAGAAATGGGGTGCAAGGATGGCTGGCTATATTGAACCTTCCTTCTTATTATTTTCAATGGAGCATATGGCGGCAATAGGCGTGTTGTGCCTATCCATCTTATTGTTATTTATTTTAAGAAGGCGATGGTCGGTGTCGTCGAAGTATGAACGCCTTTTTGCGTTGACTTTATTGGTAATGGAAGTCCTTTATCATGTTTGGATGATTGTAACTGGGAGATGGGGACTTAGCAATTCGTTGCCGCTAGAATTATGCAGCATTAGTTTACTTGTTGCGATTGTTCTCTTATGGACAGGGAATAGGCATTTGTATGATTTCATCTTTTTTGCAGGTATTGGAGGGGCGCTTCAAGCGATGGCGACTCCTGTATTAGATGTTGGATTCCCGCATTTCAGGTATTTCCACTTTTTTTACACGCATATTGGAATCATAATAACGGCACTATACTTTACGTGGATGAAAGGATACAGACCTACTTTTATAGGAATTATCAAGACAATGATTATTTTAAACTTGTTGTTGCCACTTATATTTGCGGTTAATGTGTTTTTCCAAGGCAACTATATGTTCTTAAGGGAAAAACCAGTCAACGGAAGTTTGCTTGACTACTTAGGACCCTATCCGTGGTACATTTTAGCGCTCGAAGGAGTAGCATTTTTGATCTTCGTCTGTTTGTGGCTACTATTTAGAAAGTGGCATTTTCGTGATGGATCACGTTAACTACATCTTAAGACTGAGTTGCAATCACTTCTCAGGTCCATTTGAATTAAAATCCTATCCATTATACTAAATTGTAATCAGTGAATTGATTGCAACAGAGAGAAGGGTACAGAATTATGGTTGACTATACGATGAAAGTTCAAGAGGAGTTGCATTTTTGGAAGCGGAAAATGACAAAGCGATCAGGCATTATTAGCCGTACGTCAAAAAAAGCGCAAATGAAAGTGAATGGTCTTATTCCAGAAAAGTTTCATCAGGTAATGACAGAGAGCATAAAAAACATGGTGAAAGCCACTTTGGTCGGCTCTACTATCACGACGAAAAAAAGGCAATCAACCGTGCTAAGTCTATATGAGAGGGATGAGTTATTTAAGGAAAAGCTTTCGTCATTCCGCAAAACTGCTGTCATTGAAGGTGCGGGAACTGGAGCAGGGGGAATTATGCTTGGCCTTGTCGACTTTCCGCTGCTATTATCCATTAAAATGAAGTTTCTGTTTGAAGCCGCTGCGGTTTATGGATTTGATACGAATGAATATGAAGAGCGATTGTTCATTTTACATGTGTTCCAACTTGCATTTTCAAGTGAGGAAACAAGGAAAGAGACATTATCTATTATTGAGAATTGGGAAGAAGAGAAACTGTTAATTGCTGATATGGATTGGAGGGACTTTCAGCAAGAATACCGAGATTACATTGATTTAGTGAAAATGTTTCAATTAATTCCTGGCTTCGGCGCGATTGTCGGCGCGTTTGCCAACTATAATCTGCTCGACCAGCTCGGGGAAGCGGCTATGAATTCATATCGGCTTCGTTTAATGCAAAGAACCTCGGATACAGAAAAAACTTAAAATCATAAATAAGGAGGTTTGGCATAAAATGTTTATTAGAAATAAAATGTTCATTATCGTAGCGTTGGTATTGCTTATTGTTGGTGGAATTGCATTGGTGTTCAATTCCGGGAATCACTTTGAAAATAACGCCAAGAAAAAAGTGATTGATGATCAATCATTTACGAGTATTGAAATTTTGACGACCAATGCAATGGTGGAGATCGTGCCAACCAAAGATTCGATAACGACAGTGTCGTATTCAGGGAAGACAAAGAAAAGGTCGAAATTCATTTTCGAGGCTGTTGTAAAAGAAAACACACTATCTGTTCAGTTCAAAGAAAAGCGGCGAAGTTTCATTAACTTTGGCTTATCCTCGTTAAACTTAAAGCTAATCGTGAAAGTGCCTGAAAAACAGTATGATCGAATTCAAGCGGAAAGCAATAACGGGCGGATCAAAGTGGAGAATATTCAAACGAAAGAGTTGGCACTGGAGACAGACAATGGCACGATTGAGTTAAAAACCATTGATGCTACAGCTGTCAATGTTAAAACTGATAACGGTGCAATTATACTAGATCATGTTGACGGTACGATTGTCGGAAGAACAGATAACGGGAGAATTTCCCTTGTAACAAACAATTTAGATCGACCGATTGAATTAACGACAGATAACGGTAAAATCGAGATTCAAACTGAAAAGGAACCGACGAATGCTACGATTGACGTTAAAACGGACAACGGAAGAATCAATGTTTTTGGATATGAAAACAAACATACGAAGTTCGGAAATGGTGAGAATTTAATTAAATTAAGAACGGATAATGGAAGAATAACGATAACGAAATGATAGGATACATTCTATCATTTCGTTTTTTCTATTAATTGGAGTGCTTCGTAATCAGCCTCTGTATCGACATCGAATACTAGCCTCTTATCAGCACAGGGTAATAGCTTTCCCTTTTGGAGAAAATCACCTTGTAAAATTGCTTTTGCTCCTTTATCTCCACGTAACTCCATCAGTTCGTTGTACATGGAAGACGAAAAAAGGACAGGCGGCATGATTGTCTGTTCATATGTGGTAGCGACGAATCTGCACATCTGGTTGTTCTTCGTGCAAGCAATCATTTCTTCGAGCATTTGGACGGTGATAAAAGGTTGATCCGCCAATATGACGATGATGGCATCCATGCGATCAGTTTGTGCCTGTTGAATGCCGTAGCGCAATGATTCGGATTGGCCATGATGTGCAGTTGGACATTTTATGAATGAACATTTCGCATCTAGTTTCATTTCAGCGGGAAGCCAATCTGCATCGTCCTTATCCTTTGTAATGATATAGACTTTATCGAGCGATGATTTCAAAGCTGTTTCAAGCGCTAAGCTACCTACTGTCATGGTTCCAACAGGTAGTGCTAATTTATTACTCCCCATACGGCTGCTGTTTCCAGCGGCAAGATAAATACCTGCGATTTTCATGAAATTCCCCCGCGTCTAACTGCTATAAGTTCTGCTACAATACTAACAGCAATTTCCTCAGGTCCATCTGCACCAATAGAAAGCCCTATAGGTGAATGAATCCAATTGGGAATTTCTTCGCCTAGTAAACGTTCAGTTCGTTTTTTTGACCCTAAAATACCAAGGTACAATAATTGATGGTCGCGGAGTCTATGCATTAGTTTCGCATCCAACTGGAAATCATGCGTCATAATGACAACTGAATCGAGTGGACTTAAAGAGATATTGTCAATTAGTTTCTCGGTGTCGCCAACCTGAAAAGATACTGCAGTAGGAAAATGAATTTCATTACAAAGTGCACTCCGAGAATCAAGCAGATGAACCGCATACCCAACGTTTCCAGCAAGTCGTGCAAGCGGCCGTGCATCAACGCCTGCACCGATTATATAAAGGGCAGGTTGAGGCCATATAAGTTGAAAATACATCATTTCGTCTTCGTCGTCCTTACTTTTTTGTCCTACTTTGTTTTGAAACGGAGTGAAGGCATCTAGTTCGAAGGGGATTTCACTTTGCCAGTGGTCGAGGCAGTTTTTGCTTTCATTTAAAAATGCATAGTTGTCAAACTCACTTATTGATTGGATAAATAAAACGGGTTCCATGGCCAAGAACTGTTTGTGCATTAAGGTTAGAAAGTGCCGGAAATCATTATCGATATCGCGCACAAATATTGAGACAACTCCATTGCATCCCGCACCACGCCCCCAACCAAGGTCATCTTTAGCACTTAAGTCATAGTGAACAATTTCTGCTTTTCCTGTATTAAACATTTCTATGGCACGATTATGTAAATCACTTTCAAGACAACCACCGCTGATGATACCTGTATGTGTACCATCCTCTTGAATGAGCATCCAAGTACCTTCTTTCCGGTAAGCTGATCCTTCCACCTGAATAATCATCGCAAGTACAACGGGTTGGGTATCAATCAAAACAATTTCAATCATTTGCTGAATCGATTGCAAATCCACACCTCATTTCTTTCCACCCACTGTCGCCATTTAGCTAACCTTCTATTCATTCTCTAATATCGTTACCACATTATAATCTGTCGTTGTTTTGGTTAGAATGCGAGAGAAGTATATAACTTTTCGGGGGTGTAGTATTTGGATAACTATTTACTTCCGGTCGTAGTCGGAATTGTTTTTGGATTTGTGGCACGAACACTCTTGTTACGTACTGATTTTCGGCAATACCCAACGTATCCGACAGGGCGAATCATTCACCTTTCCTTTGGTTTCATTGCGGCATTCATCGGTGCCGTAGCGATTCCAGCAGTGTTGGAATCTGATTGGACTGCCGTGACATTCCTTGGTCTTGCTGCTACACAGTTTCGTGAAGTTCGGAAGATGGAAAGGGAGTCACTTCAAAATATCGATAACTTCGAACTTGTAGAGCGTGGGACGCCATTTATTGAGGGGATGGCACAAGCGTTTGAAAGTCGGAATTATTTAGTGATGTTCACGGCTCTTATCACAACATTGTGTGCTGTGTTTTCCTTCTGGTTGGGAATTATCGGTGGGATTGTCATGCTAGTCATGGTGAAGTTCAATATGTCAGGACAGTTATTGAATGCAATCGCGGATGTTACAGAAGCAGAGATTCGTTTTGAAGGTCCGACGCTTTTTGTGGGTGATATCCTTATTAAAAATGTAGGACTGGAAGATACAAGAAAAATAATTACCGAAAAGGCAGTTGGTGCAATTATCATCCCGAAAAATCAAAACAGTATTGTCACTTTGTCCTTCCTAGGGCAGCGACAAGCAATGTTGCATCATGTTGCTACTGTACTGGGCAGTTATCTAGATTCCGGTGAACCGGCATTGATTCCACTTACGAAAAGAGATATGGAGGACGGGCGAATCGCATTGTTCTTTTTGCCGCGGGAAAAAGATTTCCATCAAATCAAGGCCGTATTAGACAATGTCCCCGTATTGGATAGTGCAATCCGGATGCCTAAAGAAGCGGATAAAGGAAAATAGGGGAACTAAATCTAAAATGCGTGACGTTTAAAGGACAGTAATCTGGAGTCTGTACTATAAGGAGTTGAGTGGTTTGGAAAATCAGCATGCAGAGATTGTCGCTATCATCACGATAAAACCAGAATCACTACAGGGCGGCGGCGCGCCTGTTTTCATTGTGAAAGATCAAAAGGAATTACAGAAAATCAGCATGACACTAGAGAAGATAATGGATGCTTCAGCGCATGAAGTTGACACGGATACACTTGTTATTGTTGCACGTTAAATTTTGTCCAGGAGGCGTTTGTGAATGACGAATAAAATATGGACAACGGTTGGCAAGTCTGAACAACGAATTGATGTGGTAGAAAAATCGACGGGCAAAGTTAGATATGTTGGGGATTATTCGGTACCTGGCCTAATGCACGCGAAACTTGTGAAAAGCACTCAAGCACATGCCTTGATCAAATCCATTGACACGACTGAAGCGTGGAAAATGCCTGGCGTGCGTGCAATCGTGACAGGAGAGGTTTTCCCATTTCATATTGGCCCGATTCTTGCAGACCGCCCACCATTGGCATTCGGCAAGGTGCGGTATTATGGGGAGCCGATAGCAATTGTTGTGGCGGATTCTGAACATCAAGGAAAACTGGCGGCAAACAAGGTAAAAGTAGAATACGAAACGCTCCCCGTCGTGAATTCAGTCCAGCAGGCATTCCAAGCTGACGCACCATTAGTACATGACAATTCCGGAGACTATACAAAAATAATCGATAACGTCTATCCTGTTCCTGGTACAAATATCGGCAGTCACATTAAAATCCGTAAAGGAGATATCGGACCTATCTGGGCGAATTGTGCAGAAACGATATCGGCTTCTTATTCATTCAACCTTTCCGATCATGCCGCGATGGAAACACGAAGTACCCGGGTGGAGATCAATCCGGACGGGAAAGTGATTATCCATTCCTGTTCTCAATCCCCTTATATGATTAAAAAGGTATTTAATCAGTTTTTTAATATTGAAGTAGGCAATGTTATCGTCCACATCCCGTTGATTGGTGGTGCTTTCGGTGGAAAAGGAGCTATTCAATTAGAGCCACTTGCTTATTTGGCATCGAAAGCTGTCGGTGGGAAAATGGTCAAGCTACAGTATGAGCGGGAAGAGGATATGATAACCGCCCCGTGTCATATCGGACTTGATGCAACGATAAAACTGGGTGTGACGAAAGAAGGGAAATTGATGGCGGGGCAGTATACCTTCCTCGTTGATTCAGGTGCTTATACAGACCATGGGGCGGGTATAACGCAGGCGATTGCACTCGATTGCACGGGGCCATATAATGTTCCAAATGTATGGTGTGACTCCTACTGCATGTATACGAATCATCCGTTCGCAACGTCATACCGAGGCTATGGGCATCCCGAGCTGACTTTTGCTGTTGAGAGAACGATGGACATATTAGCTAAGCAATTGAATATGGATCCGATTGAATTACGAATATTGAATGTGATTAAACCCGGAGACACAACACCTACCCAAACAGTACTCACTACAAATAATATAGGGGATACTGAAAAATGTATTATTCGAGTAAAAGAATTGATTGGCTGGGATGAAGGGCAAAGAATCGCAGTTGGTGAAAATTTAGTGCGCGCAAAGGGAATCAGTTTGTTTTGGAAAACGTCGAAGACTGCGACGAATGCCCAAGCAGGAGCAGTTATCACATTAGAACCAGATGGAGCTGTGAATTTAAACTGTGCTGCGATTGAGCTTGGACAAGGAACGAAAACCACCCTTGCACAGATTCTTGCTGAAAAGTTGAATATGCCGATGGATAAAATTCACGTGATCATGGAAGTGAATACACAGTATGATCCACATCAATGGAGCACCGTAGCGAGCAGCACGACATTCTTGGCGGGACGTGCAGTACTAGCTGCCGCTGAAAGTGCAATTAAGCAAATGAAAAAAACGGCTTCCATCGTATTGCAATGTTCTGAAGAGGATTTGGAAGTGGGAGGCGGACGCGTCTATTTAGTACCTGACCCCGCTTACGGAGTCGAAATAAAGGACATTGCTTTAGGTTACACATTACCTAGCGGCCATGCGGTAGGCGCGCAGATTATAGGAACTGGTTCTTATATTCAGCGCCATTTGACACCGATGGATAAGGAGACTGGTTTCGGGAAACCGGGGTCATGGTGGTCTGTCGGTTCACAGGCGGTAGAAGTCGAATTGGATGAACGTAATTTCACGTACAAAATTCTTAAAGCTGTCACGGTGCTTGACGGCGGTACCATTATTAATCCCATGATGGCGACGCAGCAAATGCGGGGCGGCATGTATTTAGGGTTAAGTTTTGCTAGCAGTGAATCGTTTCATTTTGATGGAAATGGGGTAGTAGAAAACGCGGATCTGCGCACTTATCATATGCTTCGTTACGGGGAACAGCCGGTAGAGTATTTGGTCGATTTTATCGAAACACCATTTGCGGACGGACCGTATGGTGCACGGGGAATCGGGGAACACGGAGTAATCGGTATGGCACCGGCGTTAGCGAATGGACTTTCCGAGGCTGCGCAAGTTGAATTGAACGAACTACCGCTCATTCCAGAATTAATATGGAAAACAAAGAAGGAGAGCGGACAGTGATTGCATTCGATTTTAACTACTATAAGCCTTCAACCATTGCGGAAGCTATAGAGACGTATATTACAGCGACTAGTCTCCGGAAAAAAGTTATCTATTATTCAGGAGGAACAGAATTCATTACGTTCGCACGGACGAATAAAATGCATGCCGATGTGGTAATTGATATTAAAGGGATTCCTGAATGCAATATATGTGAAATCCAGGGAGGGCAGCTTATTATTGGTGCGGCGATTTCGTTAAATAAACTGGTGGAAACAAATCTGTTTCCCTTATTAAGCCAAACTGTTAAGCAAATTGCCAATCATTCTTCACGAAACAAAATTACGATAGGCGGTAATATAAATAGTCAATTGATATATCGGGAAGGCGTTTTACCATTTCTATTAGCGGATGCAAAGGTGAAGATCGCCTCACAGGGAGAAGAAAAAGTTGTTTCATTGAAAAAAATATTCGATCGAAAGATGACTTTAGATGAAGGCACATTCCTTGTTCAAATTATCGTCGATGCATCATTTATCGATTTGCCTTATCTTAGTTTGAAACGGACTCAAATGACTAAAGTGGGTTATCCTGTCGTCACTTTGGCGGCTTTGTTGAAAGAGAACCAAATCCGAGTCGCTTTTAGCGGGTTGTGTAGTTTTCCATTTCGTTCAAAGAAGATAGAAGCGATTGTTAATGATGATTCATTATCTGAGAGGGAGAGAATAGAACAAATAGCCTCTCATCTTCCAGCATCAATTGTGGATGACTCGCATGCATCCGCAGCTTACCGTGGATTCGTGTTAAAAAACCTGTTAGTAGATACGTTTGAAGTTTTGGAGGGGAAAAAGTGATCAATTCCATTGATACAACAAAAACAATTATTCAACTTCTTGTGAATGGTGAAACCCATGACGCGGTCATCCGGTCTGCCGATACGCTTTTGCATACATTACGCGAGCAACTTGGCTTAACTGGTGCAAAAAAAGCATGTGAAAACGGCGATTGTGGGGCTTGTACAGTCCTTGTAAACGGGGAACCAATGCATTCATGTCTATCCTTGTCAGTTGAAGCGGTAAATGAACCAATTATAACAATCGAGGGGTTGTTGGATTCTCCGGTTCAAAAAGCATTCATTGAGAAATGGGCCATTCAATGCGGCTACTGCACGTCAGGGTTTATCGTCAATGCACATGCCCTTATTGAAAAGCATCCTGACGCTGAAGATGAGACGATTGAAGAGTGGCTTCAGTCGAATCTATGCAGGTGTACGGGCTATCAGGAGATTAAAGAAGCAGTAAAAGCGGCGTTACTTGAAAAGAAAAACCTGCCTTCGACTGGTTGAATGAGTCGATGGCAGGTTTTTAACCTTTTTTGAAGCTATTATTTCCACTATTTAGCGAGTGGATAAGCTGTAAGGTTTGCGCAGCCTGTTCGATTTGTTGCCGAACTTGCTCCAATTGTTGCTGAACTGCGGTAGTCGATTTGGTAACCGCAGTCCCTTGCATTTGATTCAGCAGCTGTGATGCTTGTTGAAGTTGATGCTGTGCTTGTTGCAACAATTGGAGGTCAGTCGATGAAGTGCTCAACTGAATCGTTTGCATTGCCTGTTGCATTGCTTGTAGTGCTTGTTTCTTTTGACCTTGGAATTGTTGCTCCGTATGTGCTTGGTTCTTATCAGACTGTTGTTTCAAGAGGAAGACTCCTTTCGTTTGAAATAGACTTGTCCTCGTTAGTGTTAGTGAAATCAGTCCTTTTTAATCAATGATTATAGGGACAGATTTGACAATTCAAAACGATATAAAAATAACCCATCCCTGAGTAAATAGCTCATTAGGATGGGTTATTTAAGCTTATTGGTAAGCAGTTGTTACGCTGATTGAGTGGTCTTTTTTATTCTAATCAATCTAATTTCGCGTGAATTATGTCCGGAATACAAAAAAGATTCCTCAACCTTACCACTTTAATGTCATTAGTAAATGACAACATTCACCTGGATTTTCGTCGTTGTTTAATTCAATACGAATTCCAGTTGGACTAAAATATGTTTTGATTTTTAATGTGATGCCTGTTGATACAATTAATTCATCTACCTTTTTTGTATTTGATAGTTGTGCTGCTTCCATTAACTCATGTGCGAATTCTTTAGAGTTAACGATCTTGCTTGCTAATAAATCCGCTTGTTTCAATAGATCTTGAAATCTTAGGGCCGAAGTATTCAACACTTGCGTATTTATAGATGGAAAAGGACTTGGTGGTCTTAAAATGGTCTGTGGTTGAACATGCTCGTTGTACAGCCACCGTGGATTAGAATAAGGATTGGCCCAGTGTGGATAAGGGTTATAGTGCATAAGAGTGCCTCCATTCCAAGTATCGGGTATCCTATCCTATGTTCAGTGACTCTGTACGGTTAAGGTTATTGGAAGTATCGATAATGAAAACTAGCGTATTTTTCGGATAGTAAAGTTGTCTTCCAGTAACAACCAATTTTGTGGGAATGGGTAACCAAGAACCCAGTAACTAATTCCGCGTAAATTATAGTCTTTTACCACATCAAACTTTGCCTGTGCACTGCGGGCATCTTCGAACCAGACTTCGTGGTTACGCCCCTCTGCATCCGTGTAGCGATAAAATGGTGACTGCGCTATTGGGTCATATTGAATGACCACCCCATATTGAATAGCCCGGCGAATTGCTTCCTGTTGGCTAAATGTTTCTGCCTCTTGTCCTTGTACATGAGGAAGTAACCAGTCGCGCGCATAGATTTGAAAACCAAATAAGATTTTGTTTCTTGGTATTACGGTAACCGCGTAATCCAGCACCCTTTTTATTTCATTTAGCGGTGAAATTGCCTGCGGAGGACCTAATCGATAACCCCATTCATAGGTCATCAATACGACGAAATCGACAATTCTTCCGTGTTCTGCGTAATCATGTGCTTCATATAACAACCCTTTTTGCTCATCGCTAATCTTTGGAGCAAGGGCTGTTGAGACGGAATAACCTTCCGGATGCAAGCGATCCACTGCACGCTGCAAAAATTGGTTATAGTTTTCACGGTCGGCCGGCAACACATTTTCAAAGTCAATATTTAATCCTTGATAGCCTTTTTCTTTCATGACTTTTAAAATATTTGTTAATAAAACATCCTGGATATCAGTACTTGCAAGGACTGAATGCGCCAGACTAGATCCAGCGGCCGTGGCACTGAAATTTGTAATGGCCATCACAGGAACAACTCTTTCGGCAGCGGCAGATTGAAGCATAGCGGTATCGTCGATGGTACTTAGCCCACCATCTTCACGAATCGTATAAACAAAAGGCATCCAATAGGTTAAATATTGGCCTACTTCTTGAATTTCCCTAGCGCCTGTTTCCCCAGTATTGATTGTGTAGGCATTCACATCAATAACTGGTTTATGGGCGGGGATGGTTAAAATAGTTTCGGATAAAATCATATTGGGATTTTGAATTTGATTTATCTTACTAATTTCTTCGACAGTTGTACCATAACGCTGTGCAATTTGTGTTAAATTCTCACCAGGTTGTACAGTATGTGTCTGAGTAGGTGTTGGAACGACTAGAGCCAGCCCACTTACTAGTTTGCTTGGACTTTCCAACTGGTTGGCTGTCACGATTTGAGTTACGGTGACGCCGTAACGTTGTGCAATCAACCATAATGTTTCCCCTGGATGTACTACATGAATTTGCATATAGTTCTCTCCTCATATATTCATCTCTTTTATGATATTCAAAAGGGAGGGGGGATAGTATTGCAAGAGTGTGAAATACCTCTTTTTGTATTTTTGCAGGTATTATTCCCGCTGTTAAATGATTGAATATATATATGTCACTACTTGTAGATAATCTCAGTAAAAAAGGACGGACTATGGCAATTAACGGACTTCCTAATCATGATATCTAATTACCAAGAATAGTTTTTCATAAATAAATTATTAAAATACCCATAAGATCTCCCCATGCCATCATTAGATAAAGAGAAAGAAGAATTTTCATTCTGGAGGTGGATGGTCATGGCGAAAAGAAACCGAGGAAAAGCAATAAAAAAGCTCCCTTCAAAAGGAAGAGGAGACTGTCCGTTGTGTACTCGAAATAGAATTAAGTTATTATACAATCATAAAACGGAAGCGAAAGAACTCATTAAAGTATGTAAAAACTGCAGGGATAGATAAGCTTACAAGGCTACTTTAAACGACTTTTTCATTTTAAATGTAAGGCATCTTTTTAGATGCCTTTATATTTACATAAAAATGATGATAGAGGTATAAATCTTTCATACAGGAATAGTGGAATTTGGGTTTGGAGGAACGTATGTATGGTATAATAGAAGTGTAATAGAATAGGTGACTCAAGGGTGGTCGGCTCACTTCCGTACGAAAGGGGGTGGTGCCAATGACAGTATTCGAATCGTTAATGTTTGCAATTTCTTTTGCAACATTGATCGTATTGGTACTTGCATTTAACCATAAAAAATAACCCATCCTTGAGTTAAAGGCTCGATGGGTTATCCCTGTCATTTTGCCAATCCCCTTGTAGGGAACCTGCTTATTACATTGACCGTTTGGTGTTAGCGCACCAAGCGGTCTTTTTTATTGTATTCTAATCTTATTCTTATTATACGTTTGAGGGGTTTAACTTTCAAGTGTTTGATTCGAATAAGCTTTTGGATATTTGTATTCTCGAATGAGCTCGGCAAACAATTTAATCATGTTGCAATGAAACCGCATAGTATATTTATGAAAAAGGGGTTGCTGTGTGTGAGGAATGAATTAACGATTAAGGAGCTTCAAACACGTAATGAAATTGTTGAAGCATATTCGATTATGAGGCAGTTGCGAACACATTTGGATGAAGATACCTACTTGGAATTAGTCTGTGAAGCACAGAGAAAGATCGTTACCAACTGTCTGTGTACAAAGTGAAAGGGATATCGTTGCAGTAATCGGTTTCAAGCCAATAATCACACTTTATTATGGTCGATTCTTTTGGATTTGTGATTTGGTGACGGATACCACGAAACGGTCTAGTGGGTATGGGGAGAAGTTACTTACCTATGTCCATAAGTGGGCAAAAGACAACGGCTATGAAAGTGTTGCGCTGTCATCAGGCTTGCAACGAACAGACGCACATAGGTTCTATGAAGAGAAAATGGAGTATGACAAAGTGAGTTATGTATTAAAAAAGTCGTTAGAATAGATATTTAAGATAAACAGGGAAGTTAGGTGGTGTATTACTTGGATGACGAATGGTTAGTCATCTGGTTTAATAACAGCGGGACGGTTATGAAGTATGAAATCTGAAGAGACTATCGTTGGGAAAGTACTGGCAGACAAAAGTGGAAGAGTTATTTCATCATGAACTATTAGTTAATCTAAGAACGTCTGTATGGTATAATTAAGAGGTAATAGAATAGGTGACTCAAGGGTGGTCGGCTCACTCCCCATGAAAGGGGGTGATGTCGATGTCAGTTTTTGAAACGTTAATGTTTGCTGTAGCTTTCGCAACTTTAATTGTGTTGATTCTGTCATTTAACCATAAAAAATAACCCATCCTTGAGTTAACGGCTCATAGGGATGGGTTATTCTCACTCCGTAAGTGCTGATCCCCTTGTAGGGAACCGACTATTGCATTGATTGATCGATGCGACAACATCGATCAATCTTTTTTTATTCTAGTCAAGCTATATCCTCATTATACGTTTGAATTGCGCCCCTGACAACTTATTAGTATATTTGGATTTAAGTAAATAGCTTAAAGGGAATAGTTCCGATCTTTACCACCCTAGAAACTCACTTATTATTTTACATCGCTTACTAGCCGACTTCCAAATTTTTCTATACTCGAATTGGCTTCTTGTTAAAATCTACTTGAGTTTTCAGCTTCACGCAAGTTGACGAGGCAGGCGGTGTTATCACCCATGAATCAATGAAAAAATAAGGAGTGATTTAATTGAAGGTCGCATTTTTTGATAGGGATGGGACTATTATTGAAGACTATCCTGACCACAAGTGGACGGATATAAAGAATCCTGTGTTTTTAGCCGATTCAGTTCAGACTTTAAAGAGCGTTGACCAAAGAGGCTATGAAATAATTATCATCACGAACCAATATCTAATAAACGAAGGATTTATATCATTAGAGCAGTACCATGACATTACAGCAAAGATGCTATATGAATTATCATGTCATAAAATAAAAATCCTGGATGTATTTCACTGTCCTCACAGTAGGGATGAAGGTTGTGATTGTATAAAACCTCAAACCGGGATGATTATGAATGCAATACTGAAATACCCAAATATAAATATTGATCAATCATTTATGATTGGCGACTCAATCGTTGATGTAGAACTAGCTATCAACATGAAGATGAAGGGGTTTGGAATAGGGGTAGGTTCATCTTCCAATATGAAAAACATTTACGTTCTGGACAATCTCAAAGAGGTACTCGCTTATATATAAATTCACTCCTTATAAGATATGTAATCGCCTATCCTCTTTATCAGCCATCATTTCGTATTCTTAACCAGTGATGACTCTAAGAGGCGAGACGAAACTACAACTTCGAGTGAGGAAATTGTATAATTAGACAAAAGCGTAGGAAAGCATTTTAGGAATTGTCTATTGGAATAATAATAATCCTATCTGATCCAACGGGAAAAGGGGTTATAAAATTGAACGCTATGAATAATGAATCAATTCCAATCAACTTAGTAGCTGATTTTGATGAGTTTGTTAGCTATATAAGCGGACATGTAGTTCAGCTGAAAAAGGCAAAAGAGTACATATCAAGAAAGCATCTGCCCGCGATTAATGAACGTATGACCATAAGAACCAAGGATTGTACATCGTATACTGAACAGGCCTATTATTCTTTCATCCATTTCATCTATCACTTGGCTTTAAGCGGACGTTTGCTGGAAAAGGTGTCGGTAAAATCGGGACCGCTCCAACTGAAAGTAACAGAAAGAATGGATTTGTATAAAGAATTAACAGATGTAGAAAAATACTTTTTTTACTCGAAACGTTCTGGGTCGATGTGAATTGGGCGAGACTTCAGGATAAACAACATAATTCAATAGCTTTAACGCTCCCCGAAGTGTTTTCTATATTAAGTCGGGATGAGCCAGGACGAACTTGGGTAGTGAAGAACCCAAAAACCGATGTCGGGCGGATACTAGCAAGTTGTACATATGATTGGTATTACTTCAATCTCTATTTTGAGTGGTTGGGTTTATGGATTTGCGAAGAGGATGTAGAACGTAAAGAACAACGTGATAGCAAAAGTGTATATTACGCCAAAAAGATTGAGGTTACGCAGTTCGGTACTCAAATGATGCCTATTTTAATTATTTCGCGAAACGTATGTGCATGGAATATCGCGTTGCGTCGGGAAGATGGAGAGTTCAATGTTATACCAGGTTCAATATTAGATGGGAGATTCGGTGCGTATTTATCCGATGAAGACCAAAGCGCCCAGCCATTTTTTCAACCGTTTATAAATTTATTTTCAAAAGATGAATTGATGCATACCTTGCCTAGAAACCGAAAGCAATTCATTGATGGTCGTTACACGTTTAAGGTTTCACTAACAAATAAAATATGGAGAAAACTAACTTTTTCAGCTAAGCATACAATGGACGATTTCCATCAAATCATTATCAAAGCATTTGAATTTGACGATGATCATCTGTATTCTTTTTTCATGGATGGTGAAAAATGGTCACATGATTGTATCGCATCTCCTAATGATGACTTTGGTCATGCAGATGCTTCTAAAATACAAATTGGTGCTGTTGGTTTTATCACGAGGCAAAAGTTTCTGTATATTTACGATTATGGTGACGAATGGACATTTTTAATAGAAGTAGATGACATAAACGAGAATGCTGAACAAATACTTAATCCTTATGTGCAAGAGACAAGGGGAGAGGCACCAGAGCAATACAGTGACTTCTACTAATTAAAGTAATTAATGAGTAATCACTAACACCATGGAGAAAGGCGAGTGTTTTCAAATGACTATACCAATTAACCAAAGAAAATCAGAGCATATTCAAATTACGTTGAATGAGCAAGTAACGGGTGACACTATCACAACCGGCTTCGAGAAGGTTAAATTTATCCATAATGCGTTGCCTGAAATCAATTTCAATGATATCGCAATCGATACGACATTTTTAGGTCATGATTGCAAAACACCATTTATTATCAGTTCGATGACGGGCGGGGCTGCATTTGCAGAAACAATTAATCGGAATCTTGCCGAAGCTGCAGAACAAAGAGGCTGGGGATTAGCTTTGGGTTCGACACGAGCGCTGATAGAAAGTGCGGAACATCGAGCTTCTTTTCAAGTAAGGAAATATGCACCGAGCATCCCGATAATCGCTAATTTAGGCGCGGTTCAGCTTAACTATGGCTTTGGCGTAGATGAATGTCGCCGAATCATTGACATAACAGAGGCGAATGCACTTGTCCTCCATTTGAACAGTATTCAGGAAGTGATTCAACCAGAAGGAAATACGGATTTCAAAGATTTATTGGAGAAAATTGAACGACTTTGCAGTGAGTTGGGAGTGCCAGTTGGTGTGAAGGAAGTTGGGTGGGGAATTGACGGGGCCACAGCTAAACGTTTATGCGATGCAGGCATTTCCTTTATCGACGTAGCGGGGGCAGGCGGCACATCATGGAGTCAGGTCGAAAAGTTTCGTTCAACATCTACAGTAAAGAGAAAAGCAGCTGAAGCGTTCAGTGATTGGGGCATCCCAACAGTCGAATGCATTACTTCGGTAAGGGGTAAAATTGTGGAGCAACCAATAATCGCAAGCGGTGGAATGCATACTGGCCTAGATGGAGCCAAAGCCATTGCACTTGGTGCAGACATGGTCGGATTCGGCAGATCGATTCTGAAGGAAGCCACGCAGTCTATGGAGGATGTGTTGGAAGTGATGGAAACGAGGGAATTGGAACTACGGATGGCAATGTTCGGTATAGGGTCGGCTTCGCTGGCTGAGTTGAAAGAGACGGATAGAGTCAGTTACCAGATCCGTTAACATCTAGAATACTATGTGGATATTGAGTTATGGCAGACTTCGATGCGCTGTGGAATTACAATCACCCTGAAGAAACCGAGCGGGAATTTACGAGTTTGCTAAATTTGATTTGCCAAATAATCTACTAAATACATTGCAGGTGATTTTCAAAGAAGAAGACATGGTCAATGAGTGTATATGCAGAAGAGGCACTGTGAGAGAAGATTGAAAGGCAAGAGAAGACAGAATGATAGTTACCCTATAAAGAAAAAGAGCTGAATTTAAGCTCTTTTTTTGCTTTAATGAGATTAAAGCAAAAAAATGTCTCAAAATCCATAGGTATTCCAATTGAATCTAATAATTTATTACTAAAATGTTTAGCTGTGATAGGACTTGGAGTCATTACTTATAGTATATCTGTTTTACGAGATGGGTTACTCGACTAATTATATATGCTATAATTTTCTGAAATGTTAAATGTAGGAATGATTAATTGTCTAAAGAGGATAAATTTATAGCTATTGACGGACAAGCAGCTTACATTAAATAACCAAAAAATCCGAATTATATGCGTTATTTTTTAAGTGGTTGTTGTGCTTTTGTGTTGGAGAATAGTAGTGAATGGGATGAGAATATAAAAAAAGAATTATTTAGTGATTTATTAGACGGAAGGTATAACTAGTAGACTAATAGAGCCCAGTAGTAATCAAATTGAGGAAGGGTGTGTCAGGTGTGAATCTTATATTGACTAAAGGACTAGCTGAAAAAATCCGAAGTTGATGCACTGCTTTCAAGGCTGACTGCTGTACAAGAAATAAAAGGTAACCCTATGGGAGTCGACATACAAAGGTTTGGAAATGCCACAGCATTTTCAGTCAAAAATATTCCAGGGCCATCTTTTAATACGATTAAAGGGTTAAAAGATGGCGATGAGCAGTTTGTAGATCAACTAATCGAATTTTATAATGACAGAGAAATTCCTGTGCGTTTTGAGTTGACTCCTGCACACGTTTCTTCAGATTTCCTTACTTATCTCAATAAGGCAGGATTTTATCAGTCAGACTTTCATACAACTCTATATGCTTCGCTGTCCCAAGACTTAGCGCCAATTAATCCAAAGATTTTAATCCGCAGGTTGGAGAAAAATGAATTTGATACGTTTGCAGAAATTTATGCAAAAGGATTTCAAATGCCTGCATTTTTACAAAGTGGGATTGCTCAAAATAATGAAATCTTATATGACAATGAAGATTGGACTTTTTATCTTGCAATTGTTGAAAATGAACCCGCTGGAATTGGTGTGTTGTTCATTAAAGACGGGATAGCTACTCTTGCGGCGGCAGCTACTGTTCCACACTTAAGATATAAAGGAGTACAAAATGCTTTGATTAGAGAACGTATTCGTCATGCTAATACACTAAACAGCAAGTTAGTTGTAGGGCAAGCCAGATTCGGTTCCATTAGTCAAAACAATATGGAAAGAGTAGGAATGAAAATTGTCTATACAAAGGCAATTTGGGTAAAACAATAGTCTTCTTTCTTGAGTCGACATTCGGTGAATATGCTTGTAAACGATTGTTGGTACACACAGTTAGTGCTAAATAGGGGGGACTTGATAACTTAGACTCTATCTACGGAATGACTCAGCTATTTTGATTAAAGGAGAGGTTTTTATGTTTACTTATAAAATTGATGAAAAAACAAAATTGAAAATGCTAAATCTAAATGACACAGAGCCATTATTTATGTTAACAAATCAATCCAAAGATAGTTTGAGAGAATGGTTACCATTCATTGATAGTACTAAATCCTCGGCAGATACGGAGGCCTTTATCAGGGGAACCATGAAACAATTTAGTGATAATAATGGGTTTCAAGCAGGAATTTGGTTTGAAGAACAAATTGCTGGTGTAATTGGATTTCACAAAATTGATTGGAACAACAAATCGACGAGTTTGGGGTACTGGTTAGGAAAAGGGTATGAAGGCTCAGGATTAATGACTAAATCGGTTAGGGCTTTTGTGAATCATGCGATCGGTGAGTTGGGTTTAAACAGAGTCGAGATCCGGGCGGCTGAAGAAAACACGAAGAGTAGAGCTATTCCAGAGAGATTGAATTTCACAGAGGAAGGCCGTGTTCGAGAAGCCGAATGGCTATGTGACCATTACGTGGACCATATTGTTTATGGAATGCTAGCTAAGGATTGGAACAAGAGTAATAAATAATGAGGTTTTATTTGAACAGTTGAAAATCTTTAAGGGTTCTTATAGTAAAAGAAGCCTTAAAGAATGGATGATAGGTTTCAATGTGATAAAACTTGAGTGGAGGTTAATTTAATGGGAAAAGAATTTCCAATAATTGGAACTAGAAGATTAATCTTAAGAGAAGTAACAGCAGAGGATGCTAATGATGTGTTTAAATATCTATCGGATAAAGAGGTTGTGACACCTATGGGGTTAGCACCTTGCCAAACAGTAGAAGATGCTCAGAATGAAATAAGGTGGTATAAATCGATATACGAAGATGGTACAGGAATTAGATGGGGGATTACGCTAAAAGACTCTGGTGAGGTTATAGGAAGTTGTGGCTTTCTTAATATGCTTACCAAACATCATCGAGCTGAAGTCGGATATGAATTAAGCAAAGATCACTGGGGTACAGGGATTGCTAGTGAAGCATTGGAAGCCGTTGTTAAGTATGGCTATCAACACTATCAGTTAGAAAGAATTGAGGCTTTGATTGAACCGACGAATCTCCCGTCACAAAAGCTAGTAGAAAAGCAAGGATTTAGAAGAGAGGGATTACTGAGACATTATGAATTTACTTGTGGTAAATTCGATGATTTATATATGTACTCAATCATAAAAGCAGATCTCAATATTGACTACATAGATACTAAGTAATAGTGAGGAAATACAAATGGCGGCGGAAGAGAATGCGCTTATTAAGGAATTCCGCTTTATTGTCAATTACTTAGGTCAAATCGGTAAAAGCATTATAAAAGAAAGAAGGTCCATTGCTAATAAAATAGCAATGGACCTTCTTTTCATGGGAAATGTACTCAATAAATTGGAAACCCCATATATAAAATATTGATCAATGAGCTATTGTGAGTTTAAGTAAGTCGATAATAGTTCATACAATCCAACGCCTTAATTGGTAATGGCACGTAAGACAATCGAGAAGTCGCTTTTGGGCAATTAAAATGAATTTTGATAAGGCGGCCTAACAGACTCTTTATGAAGTCTCGAAGTCGATCAATTAAGTGCACCTTAACTCTATTAACATCATCAAAAAAATAAGGCGCTAAGTTCGGTCAACTCAAAATGCGTATTGATATTGTGAACCACGATATAGTGGGGGCGGAAATGAAAATAGTGGAGCATACAGCGTTTATCCAACTAACACCAATCATGTAACATTTCCAATGCAGTAAGCGTTTGTTATATTAGCGAATTAAAAGAACACTAATTAAAAACACAAAGTGACTGAACGGCAGAGGAAAAACAACTATTGTTTAATGAGGTTGAAAGTAAGTTAACTGTTGAGGAAATTTAAGTTTTGAAGGTTTTAACTAACAATGTGTTCAAACGATGTTAAATCTTCATCGCAGACCAGCGTACAAGCTCGTATAAGCAGGCGATCTCAAAAAAGGATATAGTTAGCCTATTACGAAGAATCAGATGCTCTACAGCTCGTAGGAGTACAAATTAATGAGAAGGCGGCGGAAGCGAAAGTCGTCCGTAATAACGAAGCAGAATTGTTAAATAAGGGAATGCTATTTTTTTTAGCAATCCTACTGCAGGCGAAAACATTGGTCTATACGGCTATTCATTGTGGAAAAACCAAGAGCACACGTGGTTTTGGGGTAAATTGGATTATTCTAATTTAAGTGCCGAAATCACGAGGGTTGAACGTATGTTCCTATCGGTAGGAACATAATTGAGAGGTAAGAAACCATGTTCGAAATTTATTGTGGAAACAAAACGATATTTTAAACAAAACCAGTCTATATTATCCAAGTAAAAAAGTTATTTTAGATTCTTTTGTTTAAAAACTCGTAATTTGGGTATATATAGCCCGAATAGAACACTAGTTCTATACCCTGTAAATGAGCATATTTTGTTGAGGGTATTGAATGTAATCAACGAAAAATCGTTCATTTATTAAGAAATGGCTCATCTATCAAGCTAATAGGAGGGAAGTGAAGGCTGTGTCGAGAAATCCAGGTATGACAGACGAAGCCATTATTAAAATGTATAAAAGTGGCATGTCGTTTAAAGAAATGGGTCCAATCGTCGGCCTGTCCGATCGGGCAATTCGGAATGTGATGTATAAGCATGGGATTTCAATGAATCGAGAACAATACTCTGGCCAACCTAGAAAGCATAAAGTGAATGAAGACTATTTTAAAGTATGGACACACGAAATGGCTTGGGTGTTAGGTTTATTCGTGACAGATGGACATGTGAATAAACAACTCCATAGCATATACTTTTCTCAAAAAGATGAACGTATTCTTCAATTGATTGCCAAGTACATGGAGGCAGACTATGTGCTTGCAGCTACAGGGCCAACAAAAACTACACCAACTTTAATCATTAATTCTAAAGAGATTAAAAAGGATCTTAAAATGTTGGGGATAATTTCTAATAAATCATTATCAGTTCCATTTCCCAATGTGCCAGAAGAATATTTAGCGTCGTTTGTAAGAGGCGTTATTGATGGGGATGGCTGGGTACAAAAATCAGGTTACGTTATGAATGTTACGTCAGGCAGTCAGGATATTGCAGCTAGGCTCTTGTTCGTATTTCAATCATGGCAATTACGTTCAGAAATTACGATAACAGTAAGTCCGGCTGGAAATTATATTTATCGTATTTGGGTAAAAGGCAAATACGAGCTTCCAAAACTTGCGGAAATTATATATAATAATGCAGCATCTGATAATTTTATCTTACACAAAAGACAACGAATGTCACAACGTTATTTCATATAGTAAGTAAAGAGTCCAGAATTAAATTTGAAATTTGATAAGGAGTGAATTAATTATGTGGAAGCTTGTAGATGGCAGATTGATTCAAACGACGGATACAGCAAGGACCAATTTTGTCACTAATATTAGTCAATCAATATTGGAAGATCTTAGATCCGTTGCAAAAGAAAATAACACGCATGTTAACTATTTAATTGAAAGTGGATTACAGTCATTATTGTCTGAAAATCAAATCTCATATAATAAAGATACTCGGCCAAAAGATCGAATAGCATTCAATAACAGCTGTGATAAAGAATTGCTTAATGAGGTTAAGCAGTTTGCCAAAGCGCATAAGTTATTCCTAAATGATGTGATAGAATATAGCGTTCAGTTCATAGATGTTGAAGATGCAAAGAAATCTAGTCATAGATACAGGATAGAGCTATGAATTTACGAGTTCATAGAACTACATGGTCATAATATATATTATCGGTAGTTGCGTTTCATTAGATAAGTATACTTGAAACAGTGAGATAAAACGGAAATTGTACAATGACAAGAATGTTTAAACTAACTAAACAAGAAAACCTATACTAATTAGACTTTCTTGTTTAGTTTATTTGTACAAAACCCTATGGATTCATTGGTTAACACTTATTTATTCAGGCATCTAATAAATATTAGCTAATCCATTTAATTTTCAATCGTCTTTCGTCATCTTAATAACAAGACCCTGATAATTACTAACGCTACCCATTTGTCATCCATACAGCAAAAACACTGTACCACAGACTGTTACGAGAGTTTTCATGAAAGTTGAAAATGTTAAAGTATTACGCCTGAAAAGTCCCCTTTTAATACTTCTTTTTCATCCTGATTTTCACATACAAAAGATGCAGTAATAGCTGTTCTATTGTTTTTATTTTCTTGCCTTTCGTATTTTTCGATTTTAACTTCACAAATTATTGTATCACCAGTAAAAACAGGCCTTAAAAACTCAAAATTCATCGTACGAGCTAGCACATTATTGTCTCCACCCACTTTTGTTGGCAAAGTTGCCGTTAGTAACCCTTGAACTACAAGTCTTCCTTGTTCATCTGGGGTCAAGTGATGAATCCCTTCATCACCTGAAATCTCTATAAATAATTCAACATCCCTTACTGTAAATGTCCGTTCAAACGTAATTATATCTCCTACTTTTAATGGCATATAAATTCCCCCCCTGAAGGTTTTATACTGTGTCGTTTATTAGGTGTGAATATTATGACTATTAAGAGCGGTATTCAACTATCCTTCTTCGATATAAAAAGAGACTATTACTATCAGATAAGATTCAACAGTTATCCATCCACTTCCCACCTATTTTATTTATGTGAGAAAGTAATGGGGTTCCAATCTTTAGGTTTTATGTTCTTATTCATCCATTTCTCTTGTGGCGCTTGGTATGGCGCGTTAGCGATTAAATAATTGTTATGCCAGCTAGCTGCACCGGAACGAATCATTTCATCGAGCAGGATTTGAATAAATTCTTCTGGCTGAAGCTGGAAAGAGTAGCGTGCAAAATCTTGGAACCAGCCACATTTTAGTAGATAGTTACCGATATCTTCTTTTGCCAATCCGTTTTTAATGATTAGTGTGAATGAAAAAATCCTCTTGCAGGCATGCCATGAAACTTTGTCTGGCATACTAAGCCACTTTTCAAACCGTTTCCTCGCTGCATCAATGGCGGCCAGGGGATTCTCCATTTGAGGTCCATGCCCTGAATATGCCTGCTGAATTCGGAGCATAGACAACCGATCCAAACTTTCTAGTGATCGTTGGATAGATGAAACACCTTCGCGAAAGATATTCAACCATCCGATATCATTTTTGTGAAAGAGATCCCCGCAAATTAATATCTCTTCTTCAGGTTCATATAAAGAAATATGCCCTAACGTATGTCCAGGTGTATGCAGGACATTGAAGGTTCTCCTTCCCGTATTAATCTCATCGTTATCCAAGAGCCTTAGATCGACCCGATAAGGTTCCACAGGCTGATCTAACCATTCTGAACCGCATGCTTCAGTATCACAAGAATTAATTAAATCGGCTTCCCATTTATGAGCAGCAATCTTAACGCCATAATTTTTTTGAAGTTGATAATTGCCGCCTACATGGTCACTATGATAGTGCGTGTTAACGATGAGATGTAATTCTTCTGGTGAAACACCTTTTTCTTTAATTAATAGCTCAGTATCTTTCACATCACTTCCAAAACCAGTATCAATAAGAATCGGGAGCTGATCCTTAATAAGAATCATATTTGCACTTGGAAATTTTCTTTCAAAGAAAATAATATTGGATTTTTTCAGAAGCCATTCCTCCTTAAATTCAATGACTAAACAATTCTTTCTGCCACATCTGTCTAGTAGTATTTCAACATGCCCTTCCATTAACGTTGGTGTTGGTGATGCAATAATAATTAATGCGAAAATCTTTTCTTTAATTTAAATGAGACATATATTCAAATGCCGTTATTCCATAGACGCTTTTAAAGTGTCTATTAAAATGGGTTAAATCAACAAAACCACATTCAGCTACTGCTGAATAAATATCTCCATTTTTACCTAATAACTGCTTTGCATGTTCTATCTTGCAGTTAAGAAAGTATTGGTATGGTGTGATACCAGTATGAGCCTTGAATAACCTGATAAACTGGAACTTCGATATATTAAGCTCTGCACAGATCTCGTCAAGTTTAATGACAGTTTCCAAGTTGGTATGCAGCATATCCTTTGCTATTCTAATTAGAGAGTCGTCTTTTTTAGTGTCCGTGGAAAGATTAGTTTGAATTAGGCTATCTGTGAGGGATATTAGTAATTCACTGCACAAAGTCTCGTCTTTTTCATTTAATATCGCATGGGATAGACGTAATACTCTTTGTTCAAGTCCATGATCATACACAATGGGGGTTGAAAAACACACCAAATCCTTTTTCTCAATGACCTCCAACAGCAGTTGTTGATCAATATAGAGCATGACATAATCAAGGCCTGTCTCATCATGTGCCATTCCGTCATGTGCCTGTTCTGGATTAAAAAGCATCACACCATTTTGATAGGATAATTGTAAACTGCCATCTAAATTGTACTCTTGAATACCACGCAATGTTACCCCTATTGCATACTCCTGGTGAGAGTGCTTTTTATATGTAAAGTCAGTGATACTTGCAGCCAACGCAGTAATACCCGCCGATTTTTTATAGACAAATTTGTCCATTTAATTCACCTCAACATTAGCATTCCTACAACCATATCATGATTGCAGCATAAACTAAAAATAATGCCATAATTATATTAACAACTTTTTCATGCTTCTGTAAAAACTTCTTGAAGATTGTACCGAAAAGAACCCATGTCATAAATGCTAAAAACCCAATAACTGTTATAACTATAACACTTATTGTTACCGCAGGAATTGCGGTATAATAGGGCAAAATAAAGCTAGGAAATACAGTCATTGTAAATGTTACTACTTTTGGATTTAAAAACTGCATGAGAAATCCTGACATAAAGGTCCCAGTCTGGTTTACGGTTTGTTTTGATTTATCCGTTTTACAGATTTGATAAGCAAGAAAGAGCATATAAATGCTTCCGATTATCTGCATAACAATCAAAATTTTTGGAATTACCGTTATAAGCATTGTATTCAACATAGCAGATAGGGCAAGCAATAAACCAAAAGCAATCGTTGCTCCATATGTATACTGCATTGCCCTTTTTGTCCCATGCTTATTCACTGTGGATAGTATGTCGATATTAGTCGGTCCTGGTGTGAAAGTAATAATAAAACAGTATATTAAAAAAGATGTAATATTCATGAGTAAACTCCTTTTCACGTTTTCTCATGTAACTATACATCTTTATATTTAGTGGCTATAGTATGTTATTGCAGGATTAAAGCTTCTGTAATGTTAACTCTACAAATTCAGGTTGCCTATATGTTGTATTTCATTCTGTAGCACAGATTAAAAGACGGGTTTTACTAGTCATTGGGGAATATATGTGGTGAACTCGGACCTCGTGTCCAAGTGTTTAGAGGTTCCTGTCCTTGTATAAAAAACTTAAAAAACGTTCATCAAGCATTTACCGATGCTTGATGAACGTTTTTTAAGTCACTCTATGCTGATTTAAAAAAGTAAATCAGCTGAACTTCATTACAAATCCTGTACTTTTAGCAGTAAAACCATTATTCAAATAAAATGAGTGAGCAGATTGCTATTTAACTTCGATAATCTTTTAGTTACTTCCCTTTCGGTTGTTTCATACCCTAATTCAGACATAAGAGAAATTATATCAGCTAAATCTGTTCCATGTGCATATCGTATTAATACCATGTAATCACCCCTTTCAAAGTAAAGTAACCTGCACCTATTACATCGATAAATACCAACATAAATCTCTTCTTCCCTATTGATTAAGTTACATTACTCAGTTCCCTCAATCTGCTTCTTCATAATAATGTTTATGCCGCTGACTAAAGACTTGAATACAAAGCAACAGCGTCATGACTACTGCGATACTAGCGAATCCAATAGCTGCCGTTTGTAGTGAGAACCACTCAGACATCAGTCCTAGGGTAAAGGTAAATACAATTTGCATAAAGCTTTGGAGCATCGACGCCAAACTACCAAAACGTCCCATGATCGCTGTCGGTACGTTTTTCTGGTAAAAAGTATCATAGCCTGCATTGCAAAATGCCATAAAGAATCCTAAAAAGATAAAAGCCACTGTTGCCGTCAAAAAATCAACTGTACTGTAGAACAACAAATAGCCAACTGCTGTTAAGACCATTCCAATACCTAAATACAATTGCAATGAGAAGCGCTTTGCAAAGGCGGCTGAAGCCGCTGCGCCTATTAATGCACCTACACCTGCAATACTGACGATGAGGCCATATAGTTGGTCAGACTGTGCTAGATCCTGCTTGATAAATGTGACCTCTTGGGAATCTAAAGCAAAAGCAATCATAAGCGAGGTCTGGAACAGCAAATAAACCTTCATAAAATAAGGATCCTGCTTAATGAACCCTTTTACAACTTGCCAATCAGAAGCCAGTATCTTCAAAGTAATTGGCTCACGTTGATTTAAGTTTTCATTTTCTACGTCAGGCAACCTTGCAATACAAAATGCACAGAAAAAGAACGTAACCGCGTTTAAAATCACACACCAAGTTGTACCAAATAAGGCGATGAGTACACCGGCTAGTGCTGGTCCGATTAAAAATGAACCTGAATTCATCATACTCATGATCGAGTTAAAACTTCTTCGATCGGTTTCAACCACAAATTTTGTGATATAAAAGGTCGAACTTGGACCAAAAAATGCTCCAGCGATATTTGTCGCAAATAGAATGGAGTAGACAATCCACAGCGAATCAAGAAATGGAACAAGTAAAATAAGCGAACCCCTTAGGACATCTGCTAAGACCATCAATTTTCGTTTATTAACACGATCAATGATGGAACCTGCCCAGAAATTTGTCAGCATTCGTGCAATTGGTCCGACAATGTAAATCCCTGCGACCGCAGCCGCTGAACCAGTCATATCAAGTACTAAAATATTTAACGCAATTAAATAAACCCAGTTTCCAAAAAATGAAACGCCTATACCACTTAACAGAAGTGAGTACTTCTTCCAAATTTTCATTGAAATCTCCCTGTATTCTTCGATGCCCTAAACTTCTAATTTAAGCTTACCAAATTTGGGTGGTTAGAAATAGTTAGTTTTGGGGCAATAATGTGGATATTATGGGGTGAAAAGTTGAACCCCACTTGATTAAGTGGATAAATTCTGCTAAAAAGCTTATAATTAAAGAGTATAGAAAGGAGTCGTTTAGTGTGAAGGAAATTCAATTCAATTCTCCTGAGTTTAACCGCGTATTGAAAAATATGCAGCTTGAAAACTTACATTTAAGTCATTCGCTGCAACAAAAAGCTCTTGAAATTGTCAATTCGGGTATTCCAGTAACGCCTGCTTTGATTAAGGAAGCTTTGGCAAATGGCGAAATACAATGAATTTGAAAATGATGATTATCTTTTAACGACAAATTTGTTAGGTATGACAAATTTTGCTGAGCTTGAGCAGGCTGAGGCGTTTACTTTCTCGATTCGTGCAACTCAAATTGAACAAGGTGCATACAACATCATGGCTTTTTCACTCACCAATTTTGTCGGACTTCACCGCCATCTATTCCAAGACATTTACTCGTTTGCAGGACAATTCCGAGATGTGCAATTGATGAAAGGTAATACGCGTTTTTGCCAAGTACAATATATGGAGGCATACGCGTCTAGTTTATTCACTCAATTAGACAATGAACCTGACTGGGATACTCTAGAGTATGCAGTTAAAAGGTTGGCTTATTTCAAATCAGAGCTGAATATGCTACATCCATTTCGTGAAGGCAATGGTCGAACAATTCGTATTTTCCTAGAAGCCTTTGCGAAGTCCAAAAGATTTCTATGGACATATGACAAAATCGATCGTGACGAATACATGCGAGCTATGATACGTGCAGTAACAAGTGAAGATTTCCTTGAAAAGTTATTGCTAGATACATTAAAACCCATAGATTAAATGCCGACGAACTTCCAAAATGGAAAGTTCGTTTTTTACATTATGTATAGAAAAAACCGCAAAAAGTTAAATACTTTTTGCGGCGATTTGTTTGGGTTGTTCTAATATGATATTTCTTTTTTTCATCTGAACAAAGAAAATTGCTGTCATGCTTAAACTGATTAATCCGAAAATGATAACCATTGATTGCAATCCGATAATATCGAGAAATGCACCTGCTGTTAGTAAAACGACCTGGAACATAACCCGTTCTAACATATTGCGGAACGAGAAGAATCGGCCATGGTACTCTTTTGGCATCTGTTTCTGAAATATAACCATTGCTGTTGGGAAAAAACAACCTAAGGCAAATCCAAGTACGGCAAAAGCACTTAACGTAATTACTATACTGTCTGCAAAAAAGAGCATGAATTCTGCTACTGCTACCATCGTTGCAAAGGAAAATAAGATTGTCGTCGTGCGCCATTTTTTAGAAATATACTTCACGGCAAATGTTCCGACCATGAATGCTACCCCTTCAAATGTATAAATAAGTCCTTTAATCGATGCAGAATCCTGGATTTCACTAATATTAATGACAATTAGATTGAATGATCCGATGAAAAGCAATGGAATAAGCGTCATAATGAGTGTCATGCCGACAGCAGGATATGCTTTCAACACAGGAAAAACTTCCATGAATCCACCCTTGTTACCCACCGATTTCACTTTGGCCTCTCTTCCCTCTCCCTCATCGATGCGCAACATCATTGTAAATAGTAGTAGGGCCCCGTAAGCAATCATAGATATCCAGTAGAGCGACATAAGCGACCAGTAGACGAGCATAATGCCCGCTAAGGCCGTGCCAAGCACACGTGAGATCGTAGCAACGTTCATATGCCACCCATTCATCGTCAGCAAATCATCATCTTTGACGACAAGCGGAATGGTTGCCTGCAGTGCAGGGAAGTAAAAGGTAGCAGATAGTTGAATGCTAACCATGAATGCAACCATCCACCAAACAGATCCGGTTGATATAGCAATCAGCATAAAGATAACACTGAGCATACGCCCTGCGCCTGATATAAGAAGTACGGTTTTTTTCTTTGATTGGTCTATGATTTTCCCTGCTAGCGGTCCCGCAATAATTCCCGCAAGAAGTCCTGCTGACATTATTAGTGCTTTAACGAAATCGGAAGGGATTTTTTCTTGCATAAACTCGAGATTTCCGATTATTCCCGTCCATAATCCTAAGCCTGCAATCATTCCCCCCGTTAATATTATCCAAATGTTTCTATTTTTCCACATACCCTATCCCCGTTCTATTATTAATAATTACTCAAAAAGTTCACACTTTTATAGGGTGTGCCATATTCTATATAGGTTGAAGAATTGAATGCGGTATATAAACTAGCGTAAGCGCCTGACAGTGGTAGCCGAAGCGTAATTCAATGAAATCAATCATTCAACCTATCTAGTACAAGTTCTCTTTTTGAACGTGCAATTTGTTTCGCTTATCGAACTATTATACGTTAGAAAAAATTAAAAGTCATGGGAAGATACTCCCATGACTTTTAAAGTTATTTATTCAATTTCAGCTTTTGGATCCTTGTAGATATGTGTTATGCTGCCATCTTTTTTCTCATCGACTAAACTACTACCGTTTGAATAGCGGTCAACTGGTCGCAATGATCCTGCTAAGATAGGGATTTTACTTCCCTTTTCCGTCGCTAAAACAATAATTTCATCATTTTTCACCATTAACGCCCCGCTAACACGATACGGATTTGACTTCAGTTCCTTCAGAACAACATTACCTCTTTGCGCTCTGGAAGCACTTTCGAGCTCTTTTAAGCCCATTCTTTTCACGCTGCCTCGCTGTGTCGCGATTAAGACGGAAGCCCCGTCATCTGAATTAATCTCCATAGCAACAAGCAGATCATCGTCCTTAAGGTTAATGCCACGTACACCGGCAGTCCTAATACCTGTTACTGATAACTCAGTAAGCGGGAAGCGTAGCGCATAGGCTTGCTGTGTGAAGAGGATAACATCTTCGTCCCCCCTAACGAGCCTTGCGTCAATCATTACATCATCCTTTTTCACGCCCATCGCTTTAAACAACCTTGAATAGCGCTGGACTTTAAAATCGGCAAGTTTTGATTGTTTGATTAGCCCATTTTGCGATGCTGTGACGATTAACGCTTCTTCATCGAAGTTTTCAAGGCCAATCGCTGCAACAATCGTTTCATTTTGCCCGAGTGGGATGATACTTGAGATATGTTGCCCAAGATCTTTCCATCTAATATCTGGCAACTCATGAATAGGCTGATAGAGATAGTTCCCTGCAGAAGTGAACAGCAAGAGATGATGCTGCGTGTTCATTGGCGCTTCTAATAGCGTATAATCGGATTCCTTCATTTCCTGTCCCGTGCCGTTTGAAGCGCTGTAAGAGCGGACGCTAGTGCGTTTCACATAGCCGTCTTTTGTGACGGATACAATAACTTCTTCACTTGGAACAAGGATATCAAGATCGACTTTAATTTCTTCGATTTTTTCCTCGATAACAGAGCGTCTTGGTTCTGCAAATTGTTTACGGATGTCAAGGAGCTCTTTTTTGATGACTGCAGAAAGTTTTTTATCACTTTTCAAAATTGCATCAAGCTGTTCAATCAGTTTTCGGAGTTCAGCATCTTCCTGCTGAAGTTCAGTAATATCCGTGTTCGTCAGTCTATAAAGCTGTAGCGAAACGATTGCTTCAGCTTGTATTTCGGAGAATTCGAATTTCGAGATGATATTATTTTTAGCATCACGTTTGTCTTTTGATGCGCGAATCGCTTTGATTACTTCATCCAAAATCGATAAAGCTTTCATAAGCCCTTCGACGATATGGAGTCGGTCTTGCGCTTTTTGGATATCGTATTGGGATCTACGTGTGACAACTTCTTTTTGATGGCCAATATAGGCATCAAGCAACATCGGCAGTGACATTAATGTCGGTCTGCGCCCAGAGATGGCAATCATGTTGAAGTTATACGTCACTTGCAGGTCTGTATTTTTAAGAAGATATTGCAAGATCGCATTACCGTCGACGTCTTTTTTTAGCTCTATGACAACACGGAGGCCAGTCCGGTCCGATTCGTCCCTGACATCTGCGATACCATCTAGTTTTCGATCATGACGAAGCTCATCCATCTTCCTCACCATATTTGCCTTGTTAACGTCATATGGGATTTCCGTCACAACGATTTGCGATTTACCGCCTTTTAAGGGTTCGATGAACGACTTCGATCTGATGATAAAGCGTCCTTTTCCGGTCTCGTAGGCTGTTTTAATACCGTTTGTTCCTTGGATAGTACCGCCAGTTGGAAAATCAGGTCCTTTGATAACTGTCATCAATTCATCGACCGTAACATCCGGTTTGTCCATCCGCATAAGGACCGCATCAAGTACTTCATGAAGCGCATGTGGCGGGATATCCGTCGCATATCCTGCAGAAATACCTGTTGAACCGTTGACGAGCAAGTTTGGATATCTTGCGGGTAAAACAGTTGGTTCAGGTTCAGTATCATCGAAGTTTGGTATGAAATCGACAGTATTTTTACCCAGGTCACGTAGCATTTGCCCTGCTATTGTGGAAAGGCGTGCTTCTGTATACCGCATTGCAGCAGCCGAATCTCCATCGACTGAACCGTTATTTCCTTGCATTTCCACTAACATATGACGCAGTTTCCAATCTTGGCTCATCCGTACCATTGCTTCGTAGACGGATGTGTCACCGTGTGGATGATAGTTCCCGATGACATTCCCGACTGTTTTTGCGGATTTCCGGAATGCTTTCTCATGTGTATTACCTTCGTGGAACATCGCATACAAAATACGCCGCTGAACGGGTTTTAAGCCATCGCGTGCGTCAGGCAATGCCCGGTCCTGGATGATGTACTTACTATATCGTCCAAACCGGTCACCGATCACTTCTTCCAGGGGAAGGTCTTGGTAGCTTTCTGATGGTGTCATTCAAAATCCCCCTCAACGTGCAAAAATTCGTTGTCTAAAATATTGTGCTCTTCCTGTGTACCGAAATCGACGTTCTCTTCAATCCAGCGTCGTCTTGGCTCTACTTTATCGCCCATTAGTGTCGTTACTCGACGTTCAACTGTAGCGCTGTCTTCAATCGTTACACGGATCAATGTACGTGTTTCAGGATCCATAGTCGTTTCCCATAACTGATCGGCATTCATTTCCCCAAGACCTTTGTAGCGTTGGAGCATATATCCTTTGCCGACTTTCTCTATCGCTTTATTAAGTTCTGTGCCTTCAGTCCATGCATATGCAAATTTTTCGCTCTTCCCTGTCCCTTTGAAAACTTTGTAAAGAGGAGGCAATGCAATATATACTTTTCCTGCTTCAATTAGCGGCTTCATGTAACGGTAGAAGAACGTCAACAACAGCACTTGAATATGTGCACCGTCCGTATCCGCATCCGTCATTATGATTACTTTATCATAAGCGATGTCTGCGACTTGGAAGTCTGATCCTACGCCGCCCCCGATTGCATGGATAATCATATTGATTTCTTCGTTTTTCATGATATCCTCGAGTTTTGCTTTTTCAGTATTGAGTACTTTCCCACGTAATGGAAGGATTGCCTGGAATACACGGTCCCGTCCTTGTTTTGCAGAGCCGCCGGCAGAGTCACCTTCGACCAGGTAGAGTTCGTTTTTCGCAGCATTCCTGGATTGCGCAGGTGTTAATTTACCCGATAGTAGTGTATCTGATCTTTTTCTCTTTTTACCTGAACGCGCATCTTCGCGCGCTTTTCGCGCCGCCTCACGTGCTTGATGCGCCCGAATTGCTTTACGTACGAGGGACGCACTTAAATCTGCATTTTCTTCAAGGAAATACAGAAGTTTTTGCGAAACGATTGAATCGGTTACGCCTCTTGCTTCACTTGTCCCGAGTTTGCCTTTCGTCTGTCCCTCAAACTGCAAAATTTCTTCCGGTATACGGACTGATACGATTGCCGCAATACCTTCACGGATATCCGCACCTTCAAGGTTTTTGTCTTTTTCTTTTAATAAACCCGCTTTTCTTGCATATTCATTAAATACACGTGTCATACCGGTTTTGGCACCGGTTTCATGTGTTCCACCGTCTTTTGTTCGAACGTTATTCACAAATGATAAAATCGTTTCTGAGTAACCATCACTAAATTGGAACGCAAATTCGACCTCTATGCCTTCTGATTCGCCTTCCAAGTAAGCTACCTCATGCAAAACGTCCTTCTCTTCATTCAGATAAGAGATGAAAGCTTCAATGCCAGTTTCGTATTGAAAGATTTCATGCTTGTCCGTTCCTTCTTCTTTTAGCTCGATTTTCAAGCCTTTTAACAGGAATGCAGACTCCCGTAAGCGTTCACTAATCGTTTCATAATGATATTTTAACGTAGAGAAGATCGTCGCATCCGGTTTGAAATGAATGAGCGTCCCTTTTTCACGTGTTGTTCCAATTTGTTCAAGTGTAGTGGCTGGCTTACCACCTTTTTCGAAGCGTTGACAGAACTTTTTGCCGTCACGAAAAATCGTGACTTCGAGTTTTTCTGACAATGCGTTTACGACAGATGCGCCAACGCCATGAAGTCCACCGCTTGTTTTGTATCCGCCTTGTCCGAACTTGCCGCCTGCGTGGAGAACGGTCAGGATTACCTCTGTCGTTGGTTTACCCGACTGGTGAATTCCTGTTGGCATCCCCCGCCCGTAGTCCCGCACACTGACGCTTCCGTCTTTATGAAGTGTAACGTCTACCTCATTACCAAATCCCGCTAGCGCCTCATCTACCGCATTATCTACAATCTCATAGACAAGGTGGTGAAGTCCACGGGAATCAGTTGACCCAATGTACATACCTGGTCTTTTTCGTACTGCATCGAGGCCTTCAAGTATTTGTATCGAATCATCATCATACGTATAATTATCTACGTTTTTCGTCAAAGTGCAACCTCCATCAAACAAATGTTCTCTATTATATAATCGTACTGCTTCCTTTAAAGCTTGTCAAATCAACGTTTTCGGAAGCTTGCTCAATTAATTGTATAGAAGATAGACTTTTATTGCAACGAAGACAGGAAATTGTTCGTCTCTCAAATCAGCTGTTAGGGGTACAAAAATCAGAAATTAGGCTATAACTGCTTAACTTGGTTCGCTCATTCTTCACATGAAGCCCATTGTCGCAACTTCACGGTTCTGCTAAACTAGGTCTATACATAGACAAACTAAAAAAGGAGTACGTCAATGGAACTTATCATACTTTTACTACTTGCTTATTTAATTGGCTCAATTCCTTCTGCACTCTGGGTTGGGAAACTTTTTTACAAGACCGACATCCGACAACATGGTAGCGGCAACCTAGGTGGTACGAATACCTTCCGTGTACTCGGCAAAACAGCGGGACTTACCGTAACTATTCTGGATATTTTAAAAGGTACTGCAGCTGCATTATTGCCGCTCTTGCCTATTTTCGACAGTGTTAGCGTCCACCCTCTTATTCCAGGACTTCTTGCAGTCGTCGGACATATGTATCCCGTCTTCGCCCATTTCAAAGGTGGCAAAGCTGTAGCGACATCCGGCGGTGTGTTGCTTGCCTATGAATGGCCTGTTTTCATCATTGTGCTCGCAACATTTTTCATCGCTTTAAAAGTAACGAAAATGGTGAGCTTATCATCAATGATCGTATCTGTCGTTGGATTTGTATACAGTATCTATTTTTACCTCCGAACAGGCGATATTTATTTGATGGTGATGATTGGTCTTTTCGGTGCCTTTATCTTCTATCGTCACCGGGAGAATATCGGTCGGATCAAAGCAGGAACCGAGCCAAAAGTGAAGTGGTTATAATACAATGGATGTAGCAACGGAAAGGCTGGTGTTTCCAATGAAGATTATTTTGTCGAAAGAAGCGCTTTTGTGGTTTAAAGAGGAGATGGAAGCTGAACCTGGTGATGCTATCCGCTTTTTTGCAAGATACGGTGGATCCAGTTCGATTCAGGCAGGCTTTTCACTTGGTGTAACGAAAGAGCAACCGGATGAAGTAGCCATTGAAACAGAGCATAATAGTGTTCGTTATTATATCGAAAGCCGAGACAAATGGTATTTCCTTGGTCATGACCTACATGTCAATGTGGATCCTAAACTGCATGAACTTATTTATTCATACGAAAAAGCGTGATGGCCATATGCCTCACGCTTTTCTTCATTTATTTATGAGTAGGTAAGGCTTTGCTGACAATAGACAATTATTAACTCCAAAAAACGTGAAACTGTTATACAACACACTCATTAAAGTAGATTGAACCGTTTTAATTGATTATGGAGTCCTTCTTTAAGTAAAATGTCTCGTTCGTGCTTACCAAACAAATCAAAATGAGGATAATCTTCCCTCATATCGATCCACTCCCGCTTCAATCCATATTGCTTGCCCCATTCGACAAGTTTGCTGATATCTGCGCAACCTGCTTTGGTTACTGTATTGCATCCTGGAAAGCGTTCATCAAGCCAGTAATGAGTTAAAAATGCCATTTCCCCTTCACTAACTGCTTTTTTCCAAGCTTGCAGTTCTACACGCTGTATCCCAAATGCCATTAGTCTTTACATCGCTTCACTTCTGTATATTTAGCATCCCAATCTGGCGCGATTTTCTTTAGGGAAACGGGACGAAATGAGCCTTTTCTCACGACGACATGTTCCGATTTTGCTGTTGCTGAAATTGTGCCGTCCTCATGGAGGATTTCATAGCCATAAGTTGTACGTAGCCTTCCGTGTGACTCTACCCACGTCCGTACAGTCGCTTTCTGTCCGTATTTCATCGCTGCCTTATATTGAATAGATAAGTCCGTCACCGGCGACAAGAAGCCATCTGCCTCCAGTTGCGCGTATGTATAGCCTAAGTCCTCAATCAACTTCGTACGTCCGATCTCCATCCATACTAAATAATTCGCGTGATAGACGATTCCCATCTGATCTGTCTCTGCATATCTGATTTCAATTTCTTTTTCACTGATAAACACTACCATCACCTCACTACCCATTATACAAAAGCCATGCTGAAAAAGCTGAACTGAAGTCTAAGCAGAAAAAAGGTGCCCGATTAAATCGGACACCTCTACCTATTAAAATTAGTTCGTTTTCATTTTATCACGAAGAACCATTTGCAGGATTCCGCCGTGACGGTAGTAGTCAACTTCAACTTCTGAGTCAAAGCGTGCTAGTACGTCGAATTCTTTGACAGAACCGTTTTTCGCAGTTGCTGTTACTTTCAGAATGTCGCGTGGTTTAACGCCTTCTGCGATATTAACGTTGATTTCTTCTTCACCAGTAAGGCCAAGTGTTTCAGCACTATCGCCTTTCATGAATTGAAGTGGAAGTACGCCCATCATAACAAGGTTTGAACGGTGAATACGCTCGTAGCTTTCAGCGATAACTGTTCTGATACCGAGAAGTGATGTACCTTTCGCAGCCCAGTCACGTGAAGAACCCATTCCGTAGTCTTTACCAGTGATGATTGCAAGACCCGTGCCTTCTTCTTGATACTTCATAGCAGCATCATAAATTGGCATAATCTCTTTTGTTGGCCAGTAAGTCGTGAATCCGCCTTCTGTGCCTTTCGCAATTTGGTTACGAATACGGATATTAGCGAATGTACCGCGCATCATTACTTCATGGTTACCACGGCGTGAACCGTACGAGTTGAAGAAACGAGGGCTTACGCCATTGTCGATCAAGTATTTACCAGCCGGTGTATCTTTACCGATTGCGCCTGCAGGTGAAATATGGTCCGTTGTGATTGAATCGCCAAATTTACCAATGACACGAAGCCCTGAAAGTGCTTGAATGTCAGCCGGTTCTTTTGCAAGTCCTTCGAAGAATGGTGGGTTTTGAATATACGTTGAGTTTTCATCGAAATCATACAATGAATCGTCTGTAGTTTCAATTGCATTCCATGCTTCGTTCTCAGTGAATACCCGTGCATATTCTTTACGGAATAACTCAGGAGTAACTGTTGATTTAACAACTGCTTGAATTTCTTCCGTAGTAGGCCAAATATCTTTGAAGAAGACATCAAAGCCTTCTTTGTCTTTACCAATTGGATCTTTTTCGAAGTCGATATCGACTGTTCCAGCAAGTGCATAAGCAACAACAAGTGGCGGTGAAGCCAAGTAGTTTGCTTTCACAAGTGGGTGAATACGTCCTTCAAAGTTACGGTTACCAGAAAGAACTGAAGACATTAGCATATCGTTGCCCATGATTGCTTTTTCAATTTCAGGAAGTAGCGGTCCAGAGTTACCGATACATGTAGTACAGCCGTATCCAACTGTGTTGAATCCGATTTGATCCAAGAACACATTAAGTCCTGAATCTTCCAGGTACCCTGTAACGACTTTTGAACCTGGTGCAAGTGATGTTTTCACGTAAGCTGGTGGTGTAAGTCCTTTTTCAACCGCTTTTTTCGCAACAAGTCCAGCACCCAACATAACATATGGGTTAGATGTGTTTGTACATGAAGTGATTGCAGCGATTGCAAGGTCACCTGTTTTAATTTCGACAGAACGTCCGTCTTCGAATTCGATTGTAGCTTTTTTCGTTAGCTCTTTAGGAGAGAATCCGAAACCTTGGTTCCCTTCAGGTGCAACAACTGCTTCGTTGAATGAGCTTTGCATTTCTGTAAGAGGAATCAAATCTTGTGGACGTTTCGGTCCAGCAAGGTTCGCTACAATACCAGTAAGGTCGATTTCGACAACATCAGTGTATGTTGGTTCTTCGTTTTCTACAGTGAAGAACATATCGTTCTCAACTAGGTATTGTTTAACTACTGCAATATCGCTATCTTCACGGCCAGTTAAACGCATGTAATCAAGTGCTTCTTCATCTACTGGGAAGAATCCGCATGTTGCACCGTATTCAGGCGCCATGTTCGCAATTGTTGCACGGTCTGCAAGTGGTAAGTGTGCAACACCTGGTCCGAAGAACTCAACGAATTTACCAACAACGCCATGTGCACGAAGTGTTTGTGTCACTTTCAGCGCTAGGTCAGTTGCTGTCGTTCCGTTTGGAAGCTGACCAACAAGTTTTACACCGATAACTTCTGGAATCGGGAAGTATGAAGGTTGTCCGAGCATGCCTGCTTCAGCTTCAATACCACCAACACCCCATCCAAGAACACCGATACCGTTGATCATCGTCGTGTGGGAGTCAGTTCCTACAAGTGTATCCGGGTATGTTTCGAATGTGCCATCTTCGTTTTCAACTGCATGGACAACATTTGCCAAGTACTCAAGGTTAACTTGGTGAACGATTCCTGTTGCAGGTGGTACTGCACGGTAGTTGTCATAAGCTTTTTGTGCCCAGCTTAGGAATTGGTAACGTTCTGCGTTACGCTCGAACTCAAGTTCCATGTTCAGGTTAAGCGCTTCTGCCGAACCATAACGGTCAACTTGTACAGAGTGGTCAATAACAAGATCAACTGGAATTTCAGGATTGATTTTATTAGGGTCGCCGCCCATTGCTGCCATTGCTGAACGAAGTGATGCAAGGTCAACAACAACAGGTACACCCGTGAAGTCTTGAAGGATAACGCGTGACGGTTTGAATGGTACTTCTGCATCCGCGTCCGCATCTTTCCCCCATTTCGCCAAGTTTTCGACATGATTGTCTTTGATGACATAGCCGTCGTGTTGACGTAGGACGGATTCAAGTAGCACTTTAATCGAGTAAGGTAGATTGGAAACTTTAGCGATACCGGCTTCTTCGAGTGCGGCAAGACGATAATAGTTATATGTCTTACCGTTCAGATCGAATGACGTACGGCTGTTGTGCAAATTGCTTTTTGCCATTATTGAATTCCTCCTTCTATCTGCTGAAAACTACTGAAAAGGCTATAAATAAGCGTCTTTTCTCTACTTCATCATATAATATCAACCCACATAAGTAAAATACATTAACTTTATAGTCTATCATAAGTTAATGTTATGACTCCCCTCCCTCTTAAGAACTCTTCATAATACGTAAGATAGTTTGCAAGTAATTTGTCATAAAAACGCGACAAGGATCATATTGCTGTCGGATATGTTCATGAACCATTTGAGATTTGGTGACAGTTTCCGCATTTGTTCATTCTTCAAATCGTTCACTTTTTCGAAATGTGGCCGCTCGTTGTATATCTCGATTAGCATGTATACCCATTCAATTTAGAGGCAAGCGTCCAATTCTTTGTACATAAGAAACGCGATGAACTCCGTTTCCTCTTCTTGCGTGGGACTGAGAAGAACATCATCATCAGTAGCGACTATGCATTCAATTGGGGGATGAACGCAAAATGGATGTGCATGCATGAAGTCATGAATTTCTTCGATGCAAGCTTCAAAAGTACGCTAGGGAATCGCATATTTCGTCTCTGTGAATTTGACGAGCTGCGGTGAAGGGAGCACTTAATAATACATACCCCTTTTTGGAGCGTTTGGAACACTTTTAGCAGAAATTAATGAAGTAGTCACTAAATTATGGCATGATGGAATGAAAAGGGGTGTTATAAAGTGAAGAAAGCGTTGTTAGTTATTGATTATACAATGGATTTCGTGGCTGAAGATGGTGCACTTACATGCGGAGAACCAGGAATTCACTTGGAAAAATATATCACCGAGTTAACGGGGAAATTTTTAGACGACAATCATTTCGTTGTGATGCCAGTTGATGTGCATGATTTAGACGATTTGTACCATCCTGAAACAAAACAATTTCCTCCACATAATATACGTGGGACTACCGGCAGGAATCTGTATGGTTCCCTTCAACAATTGTATGATGAGCGCAAAGAAGAAATCCTTTGGATGGACAAAACACGTTTCAGTGCATTTGCGGGCACAGATTTGGAGTTGCTTCTTCGAGCACGCAGAATTACCGAATTGCATCTGGTTGGTGTCTGTACGGATATTTGCATCCTTCATACAGCTGTCGATGCATACAACCGCGGATTTGATATTGTCGTCCACGAAAAAGGTGTTGCGAGCTTCGATCCTGCAGGTCATGCATGGGCACTTCGTCATTTTGAAAATACGCTAGGTGTTACTGTTGTCCGCTAACACTCTTGAAGTTTCGGTAATTTTTCCTTCAAGATGTTTAAAGGCATGTAATAAAGGTTATTGCAAAGACTATAGAGGAAATTTTAAATTACTAAAAAGGAGATGGACAGTATGAGTTTCATTTGGTTTTTGATTATTGGCGGGATTATCGGTTGGCTTGCAGGAATGATTTTGGGAAGAGATATCCCAGGTGGAATTATTGGTAACATTATCGCTGGTATTATTGGTGCATGGATTGGTGGAATGCTACTTGGGCAATGGGGTCCGAAAATTTCTGACTTCTATATTTTCCCTGCTTTCATTGGAGCGATTATCCTCGTGTTCATTGTGAGCTTTATTATGAAATCAATGCGTAAAGCTTCATAATTCCAATTAATAACGAAGTACAAAAGCGGAAACGCCTGCCACGTCTAGACGTGAAATATCGCCTTTCATAGGTGATCCCTAGGCCAAGAATTTTATAATTTACAAAGCAATAAAAAGATGGACCCCAATATACTGGCGGTCCATCTTTTTAATTTTATTTATTGGCTGCTTCCATGTCAACTCGTTGGACTTCGAATTCATTGAAAAATCGCAATACGTCCTGTACGTACTTTTCACTGCGGTTATAATTGAAAATAGCCTTTTCCAAGTCTCCATCTGCTGCGCCACTTTTTGAAAGATAGTTGGCGGCACTAAAAATTGCGTCTTCGATATCATATGGATCGGCTATGCCGTCACCATTCCCATCGACACCGTATCCGCCGTATTCTTTGATGATAGCGGGATTTGTCTTGTCTTTTTCAGGAATTTCGCCTTTTCCAAGACCGCTACATCCCGGGTAAGTCCAGCCGACAAATGTGCAAGGCATGAACTGCATATGTCCTTCTGCACCCACGGGTGAAAGAAGCGGATCCATCGTTGAAAACCGCGTTTCAATGCGGTGATGTGCTGCAAGGAGTGTCCACGGGATACCATAAACCTCCGCCGCCTCTTTATAGATAGGAATGTACTCTTCCGGAATTGACGTTGCAGTGTGACGTTCCCCTATGTCGAGCAATGCACTTGCAGATTTCCGAATTAGTTCTGGATTGTTCAAACCTGTCCAAATAATAGCTGTTAATATGAAGATAGTAACAGTAATCGGGATAAGCAGGATGATAAGCATTGCTTTCATTTTTATAGATAAGCCTTTACGTTTTTGTTTTTTCATCTTTCCACCCCGTTAGATCCAGTATTGCTTTTGTTTAGTTACGCACCTTCTTTACTAAGTGCTTTCATATCCTTGACGATTTCATCAAATGGTACATCTGTCATACCGTCATAGGTTTTGACGACTTCCCCTTTTTGATTGACAAGAGAAAAGTAAGTTGCGTGCATTACCTGATCCGAATCAGGTATATCAGCAACAAGCGTCTTGAAGGACTTCGCAGCGAAGTCAGTAATTTTCTCTTGTGTATACCCAGTCAGCATTTCCCATCTGCTTTGATCCAGGACGTCATACAAGTCAAGGTAATCTTGCATCGCTTCCGGTGTATCCACATCGGGATCAATACTGAATGATACGATTTTGTAATCTTCAATGCCTTCATCAATAAGTTTTTTGTCAAGGTCTGCCATGTTCATCATCATCGGCGGACATGCACTTGTACAAACAGTGAAAACAAATTGTGCCAGCCATACTTTCCCTTTCATATCATCCAATGAAACCTTTTCATTGTGCTGGTTTGTAAATTCAAACGGTTCAATTTTATAATTATGCTCCGCTTTGAACCCACCAGCAGAACACGCACTTAAAATAAGCACTACAAGTAATACATAAGGTAGTAAAAGTTTTTTTCTCATTTGTCTTCCTCCACTATCAATTGATACGTTCATCATATCGGAAGTAATGGCTTCAAACAAGCGAGGAGCTGATTGCTTCCATGACGAATCCGTGACTTATTTGTGAAGTTCACTTCATCTTTAAGGAAAAGAGTACATAGTATATATCGACAAGTTTCGTTTCGTTTCGGTGCAAGAGATAAAGTTAATCTTCAATCAGAGTGGGGGCTTCATCCCCCACTTATTCTTCTTGTGTCCTTGAAGACTTGAAATGGGGGTCTTACTGCCCTTTAATACGGGATAAAATGAAAAAAAGTGGAGAGTCATTTACCTCGAAAGCATCAGAATAAATTCCTCCAACCGCATTCTTAAATTTGCGGGTTGCCATGACTATCACCTTCTTTGTGTCCTTATATAGTCTGAAATTAAAGAAAGGAATACATTGTCCGTGTGTTTTTTTACAAAAGCTCTTATAATGGTGAATAGAATGGAAGAGGTGAAGACTGTTGCAGCAAGATCTATTTATGTGGTTCATCATTTTCTGGTGCGTTGTCCTCATAGGGCTATTCGGCATCGGCGGCTTTTTCATGTTCCGGAAATTTTTGAAAGTGTTCCCAAAAGCGGACGGAAAATCTACACTTGACTGGGAAGAGCATTATGTGGAGAGCTCTCTGCACCTTTGGAATGACGAGGCGAAACTTTTGTTGAATGAGCTAGTTGTCCCAGTACCGGAATTATTCCGCCCCGTAGCGAAGCAAAAAATCGCGGGTAAGATTGGCGAGATAGCACTTGAGGAAAATGCGAAGAAAATTGATTCCGATCTTATTGTCCGCGGATATATACAAGCAACGCCAAAACGGGACCATAAATTTTTGCGCAAGAAAATGGCCGAAATGAAGATTGATCTAACACCATATGAACATTTATTTTGATTGAACAAAAGTGGCTCAAAGGGCTTCTAAAATCTTTGAGTTTTAAATTATTCCCTGTGCGAGATTTCATTATTTTCTAAGGAACAAGTAAAAGGTGTCCGCATTTAATTGCGGACACCTTTTACTTGTTTACCTTCTTTTATTTTATTGTACTTGATAAGCATACCAATCCGCCAAGGGATAATCATGCCAAATGCAAGAATCCAGAACATGCCGCCCAGTTCCCCTACATCTATTGTATTACTTAGAAGCAGTTTCCCGACGAGCCGAACAATAAGAAGCCCAAGTAGAATAAATAGGAATGCTTTTGACCGTTTCATATAGATATCGTCATCTTTACGTTCGAAATTTGTCGTTTTTATCAAGATAATTGAGAACAGTATCCCAACAAGGAGGGCTTCTAGCACCTGGGACAGCGGCACCCGAAATTCTTCGAATATGAACATCAGCGCACCCGTCGACATAAAGAGGGGCGGCAAGATGATCTTCAGTGGGGTATCAGGTCTCTTCGCCGCTTTCGTCCTAACAATCAGCGCAATCAATCCCATAACTAGCGCAAGTACGGTTGAACCGATAATGAGGTAAACCGGGGGCACCTTTGTGAAAACTGTTTCAATTAGTTCGTTCATATTATTTCCCCCAAGCGATACTTCAATTCTTCTATTCGAATAAAACGTGCAAATCGCGCATACTCTTTCCCTTCATTGAACAGGAGGACAACTGGCGCTGTAAATAACGAAAGTTGTCCCGCTATTTCTGGCACTTCTGCCACATTCACTGTATAAAATGGAATTGGAAAGTCTACTTTAAGTGCTTTCACTTGTGGGTATAGTCCTTCACAGACTGAACAGTTATCGGTTTTCACGAAAAGGAGTAACGCGCTTTCTCTTTCAACGTATTCCATCCATTCACCGAATGATCCGATTTGCTTCATCGGAATCCCTCCCATTCAACTCAAAAACCTTGGAAATCTCCGAAAATTGGGCTGAGCAAACTTGTTAAATACGTCAATCCATCGAAGAACAGCAAAATTCCGAATGCAATCATGACGGCGCCCCCAATTTTCATTATCAAGCCACTATTTTTCCGAATCCAACCGAGACGCGTTATAAAGAACGACAGAACAAAGAATGGAATCGCAAAACCGAAGACATACATCAGCATATAGATAACTCCTGATCCTGGGTTTGTCGCAGAGAGTCCCATGATTACCCCGATTATCGGTCCTGAGCACGGTGTCCAACCTGCGGCGAATGCAAGCCCAATTAATACACTCCCAAAATAACCAGAAGGACGGTTTTTAAACTGTAGTTTCTTTTCGCCCATAAGAAACTTAGGTGTGTATACACCTGCAATCATAAGGCCAAATAACACCATAAAGACTGCCCCGAGTTGTCTTAGTATTTCTTGATTTTCTACAAAAAATGTCCCTACCAACGACGTAGCGAAACCAAGTACGACAAAAATAATTGAAAATCCGATTAAAAAGAACAGTGTATGTAGTGTACCGCTTCTGCTCATGCGTTTCGAATCCGATTTTAGATCATCCAGTGACATGCCCGTAATATACGAAATGAATGCTGGGTACAGCGGCAATGTACACGGAGAGATGAAACTTAAGAAACCGGCACCGAAAGCGAGAAATAGATTTAAGTCTGTTGCCATTATTCTCTCCCCTTCAATTTTTCTTCCTCAATCGTATCAAAAGAAGCGTCAAATTACGTCTAATATGTCTGTGAACAGTTTATGACAATTCCGCGGAACATAGTCACAGGTCTCTGTCTCTCGCTGCAATGACTGCTTAAAACCTATATACTGTCGGCTTAAAAACCGCCTACCCAATATGGGCAGGCGGTTTTAGTTCGTGACAATATGAAGGCAATCTAAATTCGCCACGTGCTGCGGGTGCATAGAAGGAGGTAGTTCAACCCTTCCTCATTGCATGGGCCACCCACTGCAGCTCAAGTCATTTATCAGATAACATCTTCCAAAATATTGTTTTGAAGGAGATACATCTTATGGTAGAGCCCCTTTTTCAGTAATAATTCCTGGTGTGTTCCACGTTCGACGATTTCGCCTTTGTGCAGGACGAGAATTAGTTCTGCGTCTTGAATTGTGCTGAGCCTATGAGCAATTGCGATTGTTGTGCGCCCTTTTCTCATTTTTTCAAGGCTCGATTGAATTGCCACTTCTGTTTCTGTATCGATATTGGCAGTTGCTTCATCCAGAACGAGAATTTTAGGATTCGTCGCGATTGTACGTGCAAATGCAACTAGCTGGCGCTGCCCACTTGAGAATGTGGAGCCACGTTCTGTTACTTTTTGAGCATATTTGTCTGGTAGTTTTTCGATGAATTCATTTGCTTGGACGAACTCAGCTGCTGCTCTTACTTCCCCAGACGTCATTTCCTTATCATGTAAACGAATGTTGCTTTCGATGTCCCCGTAGAATAGAAACGGGTCTTGCAAGACAAGTCCTGTCTTCTTCCGCAATTCTTCTTTCGGGTATTCTTTCAGCGAAACATCATCGATATAAATACCACCACGCTCATATTCATAGAAACGCATTAGCAAGTTGATGATGGAGCTTTTACCGCTACCGGTATGACCGACGAGGGCAACAGTCTCACCTGCATTCGCGGTAAATGAAATATTTTTCAGTACGTCGGCTTGTCCGTCATAGGAAAACGATACATCACGGAATTCGATTTTACCATTTTGAATTTCGGCTTGTTTATTATCTTGTTGCTCCGGTTCCATATCAGGATCATCCATTAACTTAAAGACTCGCGATGCTGCAACCATCGCTTGTTGGAAAATAGATAATCGTTGCATTACTTGTTGAACAGGTTGGAATAAACGGCCAATCAAAGTTGTAAATACATAGAGTATCCCCACTTCCACAGGACTGGCAAGAGATAAAAATCCGAAGTATCCGAGTACAAAAATGATTGCTCCAGCGTACAGTAAATCGATTGCTGGACCCAGCAGGACACTGTCAAATTTGATGTTACGCATTCCCGCACGGAAATGTTTTTCATTAATATCATCAAATTCTGCCTCTAACCGATCTTCCTGTCTAAAGGCTTGAATCATCCCCATTCCGGATAATGATTCAGCTATTTTAGCGTTGAGCTGACTTAATCGCTCACGAATATCTTGATAAAAATCAGCACTATAGCGTCTGTAGACGACAATAACGGCTAAAAACAAAGGCAATAATAACAAGGAAATAAACGCCAACTTTGCATTAAGTGAAAATAATGCAATATAAACGCCAATAATTACAAATATAGCTTGTAAAAACGTGACAATGACACTGACGAACATTTCTTTGATTGCTTCCGTATCATTCGTCACACGTGACACGATACTTCCAGCAGGTGTTTTATCAAAATAACGCATGCCGAGCCCTTGTACCTTTGAAAACACGTCGATGCGCATTTGCTGAATGATTTTCAGTGCAATATCTTGGAAACGTATCAACTGAAAATAAGAGACGATAACCATGAATATCTGAATAGCTATATAGACAATTGCGATATTCGTGATGAGACTCCTTTGAAAACTCATGGTAGCTAGATGGTTATCAATGAATTGTTGAATAATTAAGGGTCCTACGATACTGCCCGCGACCGTCAAAACAAGCAGGACAAGCGCAATAATTACGCTCTTTTTATGAGGGATGATATAACGCAACAATCTTATTAAGACAACCCATTGATCTTTCGCTGTTAATTTTGGTTGTTTTTCTGCTGACATTATTCCTCGCCTCCTTGTTCGACAAGCACTTCGAGTTGCTGCAGGTCATACATTTCTTTATATCTTCCATTCATTTCGAGTAGTTCTTCATGCGTTCCAGTTTCGACAATCGTACCTTCATGCAGAATGATGATTTTATGTGCATGTTGGAGGGCACTTAATCGGTGAGAGGTAATAATTGTCGTCTCGCCTGTACGTGTTTGTTTGAGTGATTGTAAAATCGCTTCTTCCGTTTTGGCGTCGACAGCCGATAAGGAATCATCCAAAAGCAGTAATTCGGGTTCCATAATTAATGCACGGGCAATGGAAATTCGCTGTTTCTGACCACCAGATAACGATACACCACGTTCTCCAACAATAGTGCCATATCCTTCCGTAAATCCTAAAATGTCTTCATGGATATGCGCAAGCCGTGCAGCTTCATGAATTTTCTCTGTTCCAATTCTAGGGTTTGTAAAGGCTATATTTTCAGCAAGTGTCGTTGAAAATAGGAAGTGATCTTGTGGTACATAACCGATCGACTCTCTTAAACGTTGCTGCTTATATTGATTGATAGGTTTGTCTCCATAGACGATACTTCCTTTGTATCCTTCAAACTCTCTAAGCAATAGTTTTAAAATCGCTGTTTTACCTGATCCTGTTTTACCCACAACGCCCATTGTTTCTCCTCGTTTTAACGTGAAGTGAACATTGTGCAATGCAGCGCGTTCATCACCTGGGAATTTAAACTCGTCTATATCGAAGTGTAAATCGCCTTCTGGTCTTCTATCAATCGCACCCGTTACGTCTTTAATTTCTGGTGCAACGGACAACAATTCTGTAATCCGGCTGTAAGATGCATTTCCACGCTCTACAATATTAAATAGGAAGCCGAATGCAAGCATTGGCCAGACAAGAAGTCCAAGGTATGTACTGAACGCTACCATGTCTCCAATTGACATGTCGCCTGCAATAATAAACTTCGTTCCAAAATAGAAAGACAAAATGTATGAAATTGCAAATATCCCTGTAATCGTCGGATCAAATAATGCATCTACTTTGGCGACACGCATATTTTTACCAACGACATCTGTAGACAGGCTTGTAAAATCTTCAATATCTTCGTTTTTCTGACCGAATGTTTTGATGACCTTAATGCCAGATATACTTTCCTGCGTTTTGTCATTCAAATTCGAGAATGCTTCTTGGGCAAACCGGAATCGCTTGCGCAATAGTTTTCCATAATAGCTTGTCAGGAAAATCATGAATGGCAGTGGAATAAGTGCTATTAATGTCAATTTCCAATTGATGGTGATGGCCATCGTCAAAATGACAAATCCACCTGTTGAGATGGAATCGACCAGTGTCAAAATCCCCATACCGGCTGTTTGCTGCACAGCATTTATATCGTTTGTTGCATGAGCCATTAAATCTCCTACACGTCTTTTTTGGTAGAAAGATGGCGACATTCTCGTGAAATGATTGAATAACTTTTCACGCATTGTTCTGGATAACAAAACGGCTGAACCAAAAATCATAACACGCCAATAATAGCGCGCAATGTACATGAGGATACCTGCTACAGCTAGGATAATAAGCCATTTTGTGAGCCCTTCAGCTGTTAAAGAACCCTTTGTAATATCATTGACGATAATTCCGATAATTTTCGGAGGCAACAATTGCAATACGGAAACGAAAACAAGCATCGCAATCCCGAAAAGATACTGCTTCTTGCGCTGTTTAAAAAACCAGCCAAGTTGTAATAAAACCTTCACGCTACTCCCCCTACTTTTCATTAAAATTAGACCTTTGATTAGTTTAGCAAAAGTCTGAACAATATAAAAGGTCCGAGATTCAAATAATTCGGATTCAGAAGTAGTTTTAGTTTTCAAAATGGGATAATGTATGCTGCTTCTTCATATAATTGAGGTGAAACGCTAGCGGATCGTAAGGAGGTAATAAATATGAGGAACAAAATACACTTATATTTACTTGTACTAATAGCCATGATAGTCAGTTCAGCTTGTTCGTATACTAGTGAAAAAGCTGTTCTAAACGGTGATATCGTCAATATGCACGGGCCTGTCTATAACTATCCGGCGTTTGAATCGTTCTTGGAAAGTATGGAGATGGAGGAAGCAGCTACAGTCCGTATTGCGAATTACACGCTTGAAGGAGATCCAACATTATATAATCTTTCTTTCCAAGACACCACGATCCACTTGGAGATAGATCGTTCAAAAAATAAAAATAGAGGCAAGGATCCCGTCAAAACGAATATGACATGTACGGATCTCCTAGAAGAGGAAGGGCAACAATTATTTATCTACACACTTAAAGGATGTGATTCATCCGCTGAAAGCTTTAAGATTCTAAGCGTGTCGAAAGAGCATGTGGACGAACACGTGCATTAGGTATGGCTGATGGATACTTTATACAATGACTGATTTTCCAACACTTCTTGTAGTGGCATCCACATCTGGTACTCCCTTCCTTCTGGTATTGATTCTGAAACAAAAGAAAACAGATTAAGAGTTCTTTTACCAAAATGCGAAGAGTACGACGGATATCATTGGTAAAGTAATACACAGTAAAAAAGACCGTTTGATGTGCAACTACCAAACGATCTTTAATAACATAATATCGCTCCAAAGGCGATTAGCAAACTCTACAGAATAATCCGCTCATTTTCTTGGAGACTCAAGGGCGGATTATTTCATTTGTACTAATGCGATTTGAATAGCGAAGCGATAATAAGGACGATTGCTTGAAAGAGTTCACGAACAACACTGTCCTAGAGGATGTGGGTTATGCCTTGTAAAAGGTCCTCTCATGCTGAAGTAACCATTCCTTTCTCCACAAACCACCTGCATAACCTGTTAATTTCCCATTAGAACCGATAATTCGATGACAAGGAATCACGATACTTAGCTTGTTTTTTCCGTTTGCAGTTCCTACTGCCCTCACGGCTTTTTCATTCCCAATTGAAACAGCAATATCTTTGTAGGATACCGTTTCGGCGCAGGATACTTTTGTCAAAGCGCTCCAAACTGATTTTTGAAAGTCTGTTCCTTCAAAGTTATAAGGAAATGTAAATTCGTGACGCTCACCTTTAAAATATTGCTCAATTTGATCATAGCAATCCACTAAAGACGCGGGAGTTTCTGCTTGCATCCTATTTGTCACACTATCCTCTTCAGAAAACATTATTGAATATATAGCCTCATCTGTACCTATTATTTCAATTACTCCAATCGGTGATTCATAATCTAGTTTATGTAGTTTACTCATGTAAGAACCTCCGTAGATAAGGATGCTGATAATGAAGACTTTCGGATTGTATTAAGTCCCTCCTAAAACTTCTTTTGATTTTCTGTGTTAGATATTTAATGGGTACTAGTATTTTCTCAAATTGAAAAGAAATAGAAGTAGTTTTTTTCTTTCGTGAAACCGATTTTTTCATAAAGCTTTTGTGCTGTTATATTTTCTACATTGGTCTCAAGTAATATTCCTTTTGCACCTGTGTCCGCTGCAAATGAAATGGCTTTTTTAATTAACTTTTCGCCAAACCCTTTGCCACGAACACTTTCCATTACATACAAATCGTTTAAGATCCATGTCCGCTTCAGACTAACAGACGAAAAAGAAGGGTATAATTGAACAAAGCCAATAGGATTATTTTCATCAAAGGCTATAAAAATAACAGATTCCTCGTTGCTTAATCTGTCTTTAATAAACTCTTTTGCACCATTAATATTTGATTTTTGTTGATAAAATACTCTGTATAAGTCCAATAGTTCTGCTAATGAATCAAGGTCATTTCCTGTTGCTTTTAGAATGCTCATACGTGAATCCCCCTTATAATTATTATATTTCTGAATTAATCAACTTTACCACAAATTGATTTGTAATTGTCCTCGAACCAGCCTTTCTTTTTGTCCAGCTAATAGTTTGACTTGTTTTCTTTGAACTGTTATCCGAGGTTGAAAATAATTATTAGTTTACATAATAATATTATGTAACTTGAATTTGTTTAGCTTTCTATCCCACTTAACTTGACACTTTGTTCCTTATATAATCCTCATAACCAAAAAACGAGCTAAATATCAGCTCGTTTTTTGGTTACTAAAGATATTTATCATTCCATTTTCTCTTCCCTTTCAAATTTCTCCCGCACTGCCTCTTCCACATATTCACTCATTGACAGGTCTTTTTCTTTGGCAATCTCCTGCAATTTATCCAGCAGATTGTTTGGTAAATCAAATGTCGTGCGCCTGTATCCGCTAATAAGCGTCCACTCGCCTTCTTTAATTACAACATCGCCTAATACGAGAAATCTCTTTATAATACTTTCTGTAAGTATCTCCGGAACAGGTATAGATAGCTCAATTTCTCCGCTTTTTATCGACAAATCAATATGTGTGTCGTGCTCACGGATGCGAATGTTTTCAATCCCCCATATTTGATAGACGAAATCAAGGAAATCAAACGATTCCTGTAAGTCTTTTGGTAGTGAAAAGTCTGTATACCCTTTTACTCTACTATTCGGACGATGAATCGGATACACCGCTTCATACTGATAAATATGGATACCATTCGCAAAAGGAATCCATGTCCGCGATTGCAAATAGAAGCCCCATTCCTGGTTGTCGTTGCGCAATACACGCATATCTTGTCCCTGTTGTGTACGGAAAAGCTGGTATAGTACGATATCAAATTTAGCATCATAAAATTCAACCCGTGTCCCCCGCACAGACGCTGTCCGTTCGATTTCTTGTGTGATCCATACCGCCGTTTCATCTGGAATGGAATAGATAGTGCGTTCATCTCCAACAGGCAATTCATCCACGGGTAAATCAGTTTCTCGAATTAAGGCATAAATGCGCTGCGTTGTCACGCCCAATTGTTTAGCGAGTTCAGAAGGCCGAAGCCCCATCGGTTGATTGCGTTGTCGTTCTGCAGCAAGTGTGTCGACTTCTTCCCGTTTGTACCTCACTTCTCGTATCAGGCGATGTGGGTCTTCTATTTTAATGATTTTCTTTTGTTTCGCATAGTGGTAGACAGTAGCCTTCGATATACCAAGTATATCCGCTACCTCTAGTCTTGTGTACCAATCATTCAATTCAATCTCTCCTGTCTTAAGTGCATAAACTTAATAAATAAAATTAAATGAGCGTTACTACTTTATTTGACATAGCCTAAATTATATTTAGTAATTCAATTAATTTCACAATGATAAAGTCAGTGACATAATTCGATTAATAATAAATTCAATTCTTATATACTATAAAATAACTCAACTTTAATAGCAACTTAATATCATATCGAAATACAATAGAATTTAATCAATAAAAAATTATACATAAACAAAGGAACTGTTTTTTTATGTTATATTAAAGTTGTGTTAAAATAGATAGGTTGATTGAAAAATAATGTATCTGTTGTAATTTTGAATTCATTTCTATAGAGACTTGTTAGAAATATATAGATTTTGAATAAAAAGTGTTTAATCTTCACTATTTTAAAGGTGGATATAATAGTTGTAACTGACTATTTTCGAATTATTTGCAGTACATACTAACTTTTTATTTTATTATAAATAGTTTGACTTGAAAGGTGGAATTGTTGTTAAAAATAATGATTGGATTCTAAAAAGACATAATGCGTATTTTGGTGAATTGAATAAAGGGGTGTTAAGTCTATCGTATTTTCAGTGAGTGTAACTAAACAGTTGCAAATAAGTGTTTTAAAAATGGAGCTACAGGATCTATCAACTTTGCCGGCTCTTCAAAATCGTTTAGATGAAGCAGAGAAAGATGGACAAAAGGCTTTTCATGATTTTACGGATCCAGACATGATGAAATGGTTTCTTTACGAACGTCGCCACTTGAACCAAAAAAATGATCGGACGGAGAGGACAGTTAGAGAGTATGAGCGTGAACTTTTGCTCTTCATCGAACAGCTCTTAACATACAGTACAGAAATCGATGTAGATGTCGCCTATATAATAGAAGGTTCTCTGTTTAAATCACTTCAATCACGTCATTTAAGAAGGTATCAAGAGTGGTTAGCAACTGACAGTCCGTATGTGGTGAGCAAAGGGGCATACTCCCCTGCAACGCTAGAACGGAAAACAACGATACTCAAAGCATTTTTTGCATTTCTGCATCGTGTGGGCTATATTCAGGAACCGATTCACCAGGGATTACGGATTGCGACCGTTCGAAAAGATGATCGACCTAATCGGGATTTAGGACCAGTCGATGTCGTAATGCTACTGAATACATTTAGAGACATGCAGCAACCAATCATGTTTACGATTATTCACGTCTTAACAACAACCGGAATTCGGAATGAAGAATTTTGTACCTTGCAGGTGAAAGACTTAAAAGTGGATTCTATTCAAGGCGGCTATTATTTGGATGTGTTGGGGAAAGGGAATAAGAGACGGCATGTTCCGTTGAAAGAGAAAGTGGTCCATAGCATTCGTAGTTTTCGCAATGCACGGGGCCTATTGCCAATCGAACGAGCGCATCTGGATGATCCGCTTTTTACAACGAATACAGGACGAGCATATTCCCCCTCATATTTATCGCAGTATGTGAAAAAGGAGATTACAAGCTTAGAACAGCTGAAGTTATCGGATCAAACGATGAAGATCACCCCACACGTATTCCGCCATGCCTTCGCAATCATCTCAAAACTAAATGGCGTAGATATTTACGATATTATGAGAAGTCTTGGACATGAGAAGATTGAAACCACAATGATCTATTTGGAGAAGATCTTTGAGAAAGAACGCCACGCAATTCATGCATGGAAGCCAGATATATTTGGGGATTATATCTAATAAAAAAACCCTCGCTCAACAGGACTAAAACCGTAGTTTTAGAGCTGTTGCGCGAGGGTATTCCTCTTGAGTCGCATATGATTTATGAGTCTATTATACCATAATCGCCATTGTCATCAATCATCATTTCAGTTACCGCAACTTTCGACTAAAAGTTCTAATCAAATTTACCCTAAAAAAACAAGCCAGATCATTTGCGTACTGCTACCCATTTGTAAAAATAATGGTATTTAAATTTAAAACCAAAACATAAAACAAGCATAACCCCGTTCTAAATTAAGGACGGGTTATGCTAAGTTACTTCACTGTACAACTATTTTTTTCTGCTCCTGTGACCCCTCGACTATTAAAGTCCAGGCTTTGTTATACAGTATTTTCGGAATTAATTAACTTTCAATTCTACTTTCTCTTCATAATCTCCAGTTTTAGTCTGCCATTTAATTTCTATATAAGTGTGATTTAAGTCAATAATTGCTTCATCTTTAGTTGGTGGATGATTAGTTACGGACGTTCCAAAAGATATAGCGGTTTGGTTTTCTTCAGGATATCGTTCTCCCTTCCGGTTAGCTCCGGTGCTAGTAATTACCGCAAAAGTGACATAGATAAGTTCTTCATCTCCTGTATATTCAATCCCCCCTCTATCAGAGAGTTCTGAATTGGACACTTCGTATACCACATGCGCTTTCCAATATTCACCTTCACCAGCAGCTCGAATGGTTTCTTGTCTAGAACAACCTGTTAATAAAACGAAAACTATTAAAATTAATAAATTTATTCTATTCATGAAATTCTCCTTTCTACTGTATTTATTAATAGATTAATAATTAGTCCCTAATGCTGAACAGAAAATTAATTATCATATAAAATCATTACTTTTCCAAAGGTGAAAATTCATACCTTTTCATAGAAATAAGCTAAAGATTATAATTCTCACACGCGTTAACTCTCTAGATATTCGCAATTATAACATAAAACACATAATATATTGAATTATAATTTAAAAAATAAAATAGCAAAAGAAAAAACCATTTTGAATGCAATATTCAAAATGGTTTTTTCCTGATTAATCGACAGCCGAGTTACCATGTTTTATTATTTGAACGTTGAACACAAATGTAGAAGACCCTCTATTCACATTAACTGAAGTATTAGATGACACGCTGGCTGCTCCAGTAAACATGCTCAACCACGGCCAAGTTGTTGGAGCGTGATATAGGTAAGAATTTGAGGTAGGGGATTTAACTTCATTACAATCATTATAGATGCATGCCTCTAATCCCACTTGTCCGTAGTGCACTTTTCTATTTGATAGAGAAAAAGCTGTATCTAATACTGTCCAACTTCCTTTGGTGCTAAAAACTTTCCATTTGATTTTCCCGTCATTCATTTGCTGCCAACGGATAGACACTTCACCACTTACGGTATATGAACCGTCTGTTTTGGTACCCGATGATCTTTCATCGTATACTACTACAGCATTTGTTACATAATCAGTAACTATTGACCCGTCTGATAATTGAGTTTCTTTGAGTTTCTGTGTAGTTTTAAACACTTCAAAGTCTTCTTCATTTATATCTTTCGAGTCACTTTTACTTAAAGATGGCTCAATTGCATTTTTCAAGCCATCTTTGGTAGTGATTTCAGTTACAGAAGGCACCACTTCAAAATCAAAATCATTTACATCTGTCTCTCCTTTAATAGCCCTTTCTACAATTTTGTCTCTGTCCGTAATTTCCTCTTGTTCAAAAATTACTATTTCTTCAAAATTACCTGTGTTACTAGATGCAAATACAGAGTTAGGCACTAAAGCAATTAATGCTAATAAAAATACAAATACGCTTTTTTCATTTTTCTCACTCCTTTTTATTGTGGATGAATCTCACTTTTGTTTATCAAGCTTATTTCAAATGAAAAAATTAATTAAACTAATTTTCAGCCTCCAGAAATCAACCAAATATCTAAAATAATAAAAATAATTTCCAATTTATTTCCCTCCTTTCTTATATAATAAATCTAAAGTACGGTATAATTACAAAATATAAGAAAAATAATAAATGGAGGGAATTATGTCGAATTATGGCGGGACAATTAAGAAGATTAGAAAAAATAAAGGATATACTCAAAAAGAGGTTACAGGAAACTTATTCACACAAGCAACCTATTCAAATTTCGAATCTGACAAATCGGATATTCTTTCGACAAATTTCATGCACCTTTTGTTACAACTCCAATTAACCACTGATGAACTTAGTTATATTCATAATGATTATCAATTCAATAAACCCACAGAAATAGTCAAAAGTTTTTTCCGTTTACCGTATAATAATAAGACTGAAATTTCTAAAGTTATAAGTTCAATAGATGAATATCATCTTTTTGGAAATAGAAATATTGTCTTAGAGGAATTGAGAAGTATCTGCGAATCTCTATTAATTATAGAGACTACTGGTGATTTTAAGAAGGCAAGAGAAAAAGTGAATAAAGTATGGGAAAGAATCTCATACTATGATCAATGGTATTTATTGGATATACAAATGATGAATGTAATTTTATACTTTTTTGATGATGATGTGGTTATATATATTACAGATAAACTTCTGGAAAGACTTAAAATTTATAAAAACTTTGAAGAAGCAATAAGGCTAAGATCAACTCTTACACTCAATTTATCGTTACTACTCATTAAAAACGGTATGTTTTCGGAAGCACTTAATAGATTGGAAAAACTTATAGAATCACATTTGCAAGAGTTATCCTATAAACCATTAGCAGTTTGTTATAATCGTATGGCAATATGTTATTCGTATACATCAAGGGGAAAAGAAAACACAATCAATCGAAAAATAGAACTTCTCTTAGAAATCTATGAGGATGAGTTGTTTAAACAGATGATTCAACTTGAATATAAAAAATACTCCTGTGACTGAATTTTTTTCATAACTTTGATTCCTTGCTATACAGGTTTTTTAAAAGTATCAATACATACCAATTTTAGCAGTACAGACCAATGCCTTGGTCTATACTGCTATATTTTTTATATAGCAGAGGTGTAGAGTAGGTTGTGTACTCCTTGGGAACTTGAACATAATAAAACAGACCTACTTCACTCCCCTCATTTGAGGTAGGCTTGAGTATCTTGGATCCTTTTAATCGTGTTCTAAGAAGATTGAAACGACAATGAACTATTTGGAGAAGATCTTTGAGAAAGAACGCCATGCGATTCATGCATGGAAACCAAACTTATTTGGGGAATACATCTAAGCATAAAAAAACTCACATAACAGAACTAAAACCGTAGTTTTAGAGCTGTTGCGCGAGGGTACTCCTCTTAAGTCGTCATCACAAAACAAGACATATAAAAAGGGTTACAAGGGCTTCACATCGTGAGAAGCCCTTGTAACCCTTCAATTTCTACCACAAAGATTCATCTTTATTACTCAACTTTAAGAATGTATCGTTGACACTTCCCGTTATTTTTTCCACTGGCGAAATAAAAAAAGAGTAACCGCAGCCACCCTTTTTTAAAAAACATTTGTCCAACAATCGCGCCAGATTGTTTTAAAATCAAATTACTTATTGTCCTCTCCCTTTTTAGCCCCGTAACCTAAGAGAACATCGATAAATAATGTAAACAAGTAATAATTACCGTCAAAGTTCTTTGTTTTTATACTTGACCAACAATAGCAAATATAAATGTCACAAATACAATTCCGAATAAGATAGAGATTACAGATATGTACTTCAAGAAACCCTTTTCTTTTATATATATAGCTATAAAACCTAGTACGATTCCAAGTAGGTAAATACTAAATCCAATAAAGATACCAGTCCATCCAAGAAAAGTTATATTCAATGGAGGGAACGACATAATCGACATGAAAATACCAATAATAATTAGTAATAATGAATAAATACTAAATTTCCTTTTCATTTGTAATCAACCTCTCTATTTACTTAATCTTCTAGTATCTCTTTTATTGACTTAGAATAACATAATCTATAATTGAACTAGGGATTTCCGTGACATTATTGATTTTTAATTTTTTTAAATCAAAAGATAAAAAAGTAGAATTATCATCTTTATTTGAAATAAAATACATCATATCTTTACTAAACTTCGGTTTTTCAATAGTATACCCTATTTCCGTACTTTCTAGTAATTTACTAAAATCATTATTATATTTAATTAATAATGACTTCCCAGAGTTAGAATATATAGCATAAACGTTATTTTTCTGTATATATACTCCAAGAATATTTTTTTCTTTTAATTTTTTTATTTCCAACTGCCAGTTTTCAAGGTTCAATGTATATATATAACTATCACCATTATCCATGTCTACCAGGGATATATATAACTGATTGTCATGAACAGACAAATCGGACGAAACCAAAGGTCCATCTATTACTAATTCTTTGACTATGCTATTGTCTATAGTATCGACAACACTTAATGTAAATTGATTTTCAATAGGTTCTGTAAAATCTCTACTGTAAATAAATAATGATTTTTTATCAGAAGTTATTGAAAAAGGAATTCCTTTTAGTCTGAATGGCTCTGAACCTTTTCGCCCTTCCATCTTATAAGTATAATAATTCATATCATTTTCTTTATCATAATTATAGACAAACATTTTTTCATTATTAAACGGAATCATAAATAAGGGGTGAGGGAGTTTAGAGTCAGTTATATCTATTTCATCTTTACTAACTGTAATATACTCAGATTTATAAGGGCTTATTGATAACAATTTTTCTTCATCATTGATCAATGACGTTAACCCATTACTTTTAATCACTTTTGTTTCTATTTCCTTGAGATTAGAATCTAAGAACAACAACTTACTGTCTTCATCTGTTAAATTACTTTCCAATAGTACAAAGTCTTCTTTTTGTTTCTGATTACACCCCAGCATAAATAGCAGAGAAAGGATTACAGTAATTAAGATAGATTTTTTCATTTCACATTCCCCTATTAAAAAAAGAAAGCAAATTCTGCTTTCTTTTTCACTTATTTAAATTGCTTTCACTTTACTGCCTTTAGTTAAGTCGATAGGCCAGACTGCAGTTCCTCCATTATAATCTAGTTCGACTCCTAGGTCATACCAAGCTCTCCATACTAATTGTGAGCAATAGAAAGCATCTGTTCTAGTTTTTTCATAGAATGAATAGTTATAAGGATCATAAAGTTCGTATTTAGCATTGTTAACTGCACTTTGCTTTTGACTTGCAGTTGCGCCAATTACTGTATAAGCCCGAGCATCTTTATATCGCTCTTTAAAGTTATTCGTCCAATATCTCACCCCATCAGTATCCTGCCTTAATCCCATAGCTTCTATTGTTGAATAACGATCAACAACAATTGCTGCGTGGCCTCCTACAGGTAGGGATGTAGAACTAAATCCACTTGGAGTATAAAGAATATCGCCTGTATTCCCCATAGAGCCATCTGGTATAGGTACAGCAAAAGTTTCTACATCGGAGTTAGTTAGTTTTTGATTTTCTAACTGCATATTTTTAATGTATTCAGCGGTATCTTTTTGTCCTTCCAAAACTTCATCATAGTAACCCTCAGGTATTGTGCTCTTAAATTCAATATTTTGGTCATTGACTTCTTCTGCTTTGACATTATTTTGTTGATTCGTTGCTAAAAAAGATACTGCTAATGCTAGAGATAACATGATTTTCTTTTTATACATATTTTCCATTCCCCTTTTTGGCATATTCAGTACTCACTAAATCAAGCGAGTAAATTTTATTTTCATTATTAGTCTGCAAGATAACCAAAAGCCGAAGTATTAGTGATATCCGGGTTTCCTCTATATACTTTAATTACATAAGTTGCTGGTACCATGTCTTTTATGGTAGTATTTAAAGTTTTTCCTGGTAGAACTACATATTCTTTAAGTAATTTATCAGGACCACCAGCATAAACGTAATAAATACCTACTGTAACAGCTCCATTTTCTGCTTGCATGTACACATTTCCTGTTCCGTCAATAATCTTTATACTATCCGATACAGCAACAAATTGATTTGTTTTTAACGTGACGCCAACCGCAGCAGAACCAGGATTAATAACAGCACTAGGTGTTAATGTTTCTTCACTGCTAATAGGTGTTAATATTTCTCCATCGCTATTAGCATATGCACTTTGGGATACCAAATTAAGAGATACAATAAGTATTACGAATAAAGAAATTATTTTTTTACGCATGAAATTTGCACCCTGCTTTCTAAATTTAATTTATTTTGGTTTACCGGTCAATTCTTTTAACCACCTCCAATAATCCATATATCTAACAAAACTAGTATAAATTCCATTGTGCACCCCCTGAATCTATAGTAAAGTAAGAATATTAAATAGCTACATAATATTCAAAAAAGAATATTGTTGAGGTGAAATAGTTTGCTGAATGGAAATACAATAAAAAAAATAAGGATAAATAAAGGGTATACACAAAAGTATGTTGCTAAAGACATCCTCTCCCAGTCATCATATTCTAAGTTTGAAGCTGAACTATCAGATGTTCATTCTATTGCCTATATAAATTTTCTGGATAGATTAGATATGACTTTGGAAGAAGTAAGATTTATTAATAATGATTTCAAACATGGACAGGTTCAGCAAATAATCAATAACTTCTTTTCATTACCCTATAATGATGTAACTGCATTGGAAAAGATAAAAATAGAAATTAATAATGCTTTAAAAAAACACCAAAACATTTTATTACTGGATATTAAACTTATATGTGAAGCACTAATATCCCTTAATATTAAGAATGATATTAATATCGTTCGTATTATTGAAAGACTTGAACTTTATGATGGATTTCAGAATTCACAAAAATTAATAATTTCATTTAAAATTAATCTCACATTATTACTTATTAAAGAGGGAGACTTTTTAAAAGCGTTAGAAATGTTAACTATAATTATTCAAAAGCATAAAAAATCGATGTCATACCAATCACTTGCGGTTTGTTTTGCTAGAATTTCCATTTGCAATAATAAGTTAGGAAGAACCAACGCAACCACTTGTATCCAGCAAGCCCGACTGCTTCTAAAAATTTACGATGACTTGGATTTTTTGGTTAATGTCGAAAAAGAATATGCTTACTATAAATGATTAGATTGGTATAAAAATCCGAATGATAGATAAACTGGTAAGATGGTTTTTCAAGTTGCATCTTCAGCTTCTGGTACTTCTAGGAATATAACAGTTAATGCATTGCGTTAATCGCACTTTCCGGTCCAACTGAGATACAATAAACAACGCCAAAACCCAGTAGTACCAAGGGGTTTTGGCGTTATTTGCAATATGTACAATTCAGGTTAATTACGACATCATGCGATCCCTTGGACACGAGAAGATTGAAACGACAATGATTTACTTGGAAAAGGTCTTCGAGAAGGAACGTCATGCAATTCATTCGTGGAAATCGGAAGGTTTTGGGGAGTACATTTAGAGATTAAATCAGGGCAGCCCCATAAGTCGTTGAAATTCCGACTTATGGAGCTGCCCTTTGTGACGCTTTCTATTTGTCTGTAAAGCACTTGCTAGCTCAGTTGTTTCCAGTATTCCCAAGCTTTAAGATAGCCCTCTAAATCATGCGGATGGACCCTAATACAAATTCCAATCCGCGTATAAAGTTGGAAAATAACTTCTTCTATAAGTCTTGTTTCCTCTATGGGCACTTGTTTAAGTAATGAAAATGTTGAAAGTAATGTTTCTATATTCAAGTCATCAGATGATGAACAAAATGCATAGGTAAAGTCGTAGATTATAGGACCTACCATAGGTGATGGATCTATAATTCCGCTAAGTGTGTTATTTTGAAACACAAGATTGTGAACTCCGGTATCCCCGTGAAGCAAGTATTTAGTTTCCTGTTTTTCAACCGAAGCTATTCGTTCAACTATTGATTCCACCTTAAAATAATCTTCATTTGGCAATAAATCCCTTATATTTGTACGCGCTGATTCCAAACTACTTCTATTGAAATCATACCAAGTTTGTTGTGGTATTCCATCTAGTCTTCCCCAGCTGGCATTCTGATCGTATTTGACGTAGTGGTTAAATAGTTCATTTACCAAAAGGGTCATCCATTCTATTTTTGAACCACGATTAGAATGAGTCGTACCTTCTATATACGCATACAGAATAAACTTTTTTCAGGATCTGTATAATAGAGTTTAGGAAGTAGACGAACATTTTGATACGTATGAAAAAAACGACTAGCAAAATTGATTTGTTTTGGATGATCCAATTTAAGCACATATTTGGGTACGTTGTTTTCCGAAACGCTATAGACAAGGCCATCAGTCGTTCCACTCTTCATTTTAGTAATTCTTTGTTTATTGAGATTAATTATGCCTTTATCCTGCAGGCCAATGCATATTTCATCAATCTTTGATTGTTCGTTCATTGAATAACGCTCCTTGTAGACAATTCATTTTCATTTAATACCATCTGATGCTTTTATGAAGTAAATAAAGGTTTATTTCTCACTGACAACACTAAGAAATCCAAATTATTAATTTGGATTTGCTGAATGCTACCCCTTTAGGATAAAAATGATGAACTGTTTGATTAAGAATTGACTGTTTTTATTTAGGAGAGAAATTAGCTTTCTCCCAATCGCTCAAATACATATTACTGGTTACGTTAGGATTGTTTTTCTCAACTTTACAGATAAATTCTAAACTGTTTCCATCTGGATCATTAAAATGTATTTTGGCATGGCCATATCTCTCGTTAGGCATAACGAATGGTTCGATTGGTTCAAAACCAAACGCTTTTCTAGCCTCGATGTTTCTTTCTGCAAGCCATTTTCGCGAATTCCGTAAATCTTCTAGTTCTACATGGAAAGCAATATGTCGGATTGATGGGTGATAGTCGAGATTTACTTTGTCTGTTTGCCATAAACCTAACCAACTTTTGTCTTTTTCTAACCAAAGGAATGCTACTCTAGCCTCTATTCTATGGTCAAATTCTAATCCTAAACTTTCATAAAATTTAATTGAGCGTTCTAGGTCACTTACGGGTAAATGGGCTTCGTATAATCCTTTAATCATATTATTTTCATTATCTCCTATTTGTTTTCAACTGGTTTATTCCCTGTTCGTAGCAATGCTTTTCTCGATTGCATGAATACTCTCTTGATCAAAAGCCCTTATTCAACCAATCAATTTGAATACTCAACATTCACACCTAATTGCTGCAGTAAGTCAAAAAAAGTTGGACAAGTCTTTGACACACACCCTGGATCATTAATGACCACCCCCGGAACCTTTGCGCCAATCAATGCTAATGACATTGCCACTCGATGATCGTCATAGGAATCCAATGTTGCAGCATGTGGTGTTCCTGGGTAAACGGTTAACCCGTCTTTATACTCTTCGACTTTAATGCCCAACTTTTGTAATTCTGTACAAATAGCACTTATTCGATCTGATTCATGATAGCGAATATGTTCAACATCTCTGATTGTAATCGGACCCGTTGCAAATGGAGCGATTGCGGCTAGTGTCAACGTCTGATCTGACATATCGAGCATGCTAATCTCAAACCCGCCCTTCAACTTAGGTGTTCCAACTAACTCAATAAAGCCTTCTCCTCTAGTAACAGTGCACCCCATTTTTTCATAGACATTAATCATATTAATATCAGGTTGACTGTTTTCGGGAGAAAGATTGGTGATCTTAATGCGACCATTCGTAATAGCTGCTAAGGCTAAAAAATAACTTACAGTTGAAGCATCTGCTTCTAACTCGAGATCACAGCTCTTGTATTCTGATTGAGGATTAACAATTTCCCTAAGGTCTTCAGTAAATTGGGCTTGTACTCCGAATTTCTCCATTAGATTTAGTGTTATTTCAACGTAGTCTGGCTGAACAATGCGATCAGGGATCGTTACAGTTACAGCTTTTTTTGCATACGGACTTGCCAGTAGCACGCCACTTATAAATTGACTTGAAATCTTTCCAGAAATACTAACTGAACCTCCCGTGAGTTCATTTGCTATTATACGGAGAGGGAAATAACCGTCTTTATCCAGATAGTCGATCTTTGCTCCCATTGCGGTAAGTACGTCTATTAAAGGTTTTACTGGCCGTTCACTCATACTGTTACTTGCCTCAATAACCCAATTTCCTTTTTTCGCAACTGCTAATGCACCAGGAAGAAAACGAGCAATCGTGCCTGCAGCCCCAATGTATAAGTCTGCATTTTCATTTGGCCAAACTGCATTATTGCCATGAACGGTAATCGTATCCCCTTCTAGTTCGGTCTTGATGCCAAGGCTATTGAGTACATCGATACACCAATATGAATCATCACTTTTTAAGATTCCGGATAATGTTGAAGTTCCGTTAGCTAAAGCTGCTAGTATCAACGCTCTATTCGTAAGACTTTTACTCCCTGGTATGCTTATTTCACCGTTAATGGATTGCACTTCAGGTGGAGATAGACTTACACTTTGAACTTGATTTAAGGTTGACCACGGTGACCGTGCTTTCAAATCTACATTACTCAAATTAAACACCCTTCCCGAGATTGAATTTTCCGATATATCTTACTAGTACTTTATCATAAAACTACACTACTTGTGTTTATTTCAATTACAAATATGCTAAATAGATGTGTAATTCATACCGTTTTTAAAACGTAATGTAAGTATCTACGAACTTGGATGATTCTTTCAGTCAATGAAGCTGATACGATTATGTAGAATTGTTCACTTTCATCCGTTTTATATAATTTACGAATTGTTCTTCTTTCATCTGGCCAGAAACCAACCAATAAATTTGTTTCTTCCATTTCACGCGCTATATTGTACAAATAGCCATTAGATGGAGACCAACCAAACAAACTATTCAATTACTCCTGAACTTCGGCCATATGAAAAGATTGACGATTTAAGCTAAGTCGCAGAGCCATAAATCGTACAACATCCTTTACAGATAGCAATTTTGATATAAATAATCTAAAGTCTTCGTGTAGTGGCTCAATCGAGGCATGTGGTAGTGATCCATTTTTAGTTAAAAAGTAATAGAACCTATCTATGACAGTCGAAACTTCACTAAAGCGAAGTGCATAAATAGTTTCGTATTCCAGAAGACGAGCTTTTCCTTTTTCAGTAATTTGAAAGACCTTTTTGCGGCCTTCTGTTCGGGAAAAAAGAAAACCATTATTTTCTAAAGCGTTGGTAGTACGTGCGACATATTCATAGGAAACGGAACGTCCTGGGAAATCCAAGTTGAAGTGTTCATAGAGTGCTTTTGAATAATTTTCTCGTTCAAGAATAGTTCTTAACAAGAACAAGGATAGGGCATCACCAACACTAAATCCAACAGCTTGCTGAAACGAAGGTAACTTCATAATTAGACAACCCCTAATATTTTTAATAATCATACACCTCGCTAGTACATATATCAATATTATTATCGGTTGCGATGTTTCTTCCTCATTTTAAGCTATCCCTCCTCCTTAGTAGATGTCAGTAATACTTTATACGGGAGTGTTTTATAAGTGGAGAACAAACTAGTAGCGAGCGTTGTATTTTTATATGCACTAGCGAGGTTTCGTTTATCGGGAATATATACACTATTCGGAATAATATAAAGTAACCTTTAATTATATTTTTAGAGGTTCTGGCAGTAAAATATGGATTTTCAACGTTAAGGAAATTCTAAATTAAAAAGCCCAATTTCTCTGGAAATTAAAATAGAGAAATTGGGCTTTAATGAAGTTCTTTCATCTATCTAGATTGAAACTTTTAATATTCTTTTAAGCCAAGCATTGATAAACCGCCATCAAATCACGTTTATTTAACTCACGTATACGATTGAAGATTGGAATATCTGCAACGGCCTCAGTATATAGGTTTTTCTCAACAACATCACTTACTTTACCAGTAAGCCATGTTTCAACTGCTATACCTTCGACAACTTCCTGAAGTCCTTCTTCAGTGATGCCACTTTCATTACAACTCACACATGGGATCGTTAATTTATATACGCCATCATGGAGATTATCTTCTGTAATGACTTTCTTTCCTTTACAGAATGGACATGGATGACTTTTTTTAATTTTATTAATTTGGGTTACAATTTTTTTATATCCAAAGGCTTCATAGACATAGACAAGCTTTTTATATTTTCCATTGGTGAAATACTTATCAATGATCGTTTCTCTGGTCTCAGTGATCTTATCAAAATCGCAGATCGTAACCTGGTTATTCGTGCTGATGGATTCGATATTGCTGCTAATTTTATCCCAGAATGGTAAGGCATTTTGTAACACCACTTCATAACCAGCAAAGCTTGCCATTTCCAATTCAAATACTTTCAGCGCGACTTGTGTTTCCCTAGGCAGTAAAGAGACATCTTCAGTCAAAGTCATATCTCCGCCGACAATAGATTTCAATTTTATCAGTTCAGGTAACGCTCCTACCGTTTTCAATGCTTGATCAATCGGCTGGTTTATAATCTCACGAATATCCGTATTTCCAAACTTGAGTTGATTATGATGGTTTAACACAGACCCTTCGCAAATCGGACATGATATTATCTCTTTGGATGCTTTCATATGCTCTTTAATAATCGATTTCGAAATAAACATATACATCCCAATTATACTATTGAAGCCTTGCCATGTTCTCTGTGCCTTAGCTGCTTTATCATAAAACGACTTTTCTAAATACCCATATAAAAAGGTATGCTTTTCTTCTTTTGTCATTTCATTATAACTTTTACTCATATCGTGACCGAGTTCATTCTTAATTTCATCAAAAATGAATTCCAATCTTGAATATTGATAATGTTTTAATACCTCCATCACATCTGGATGCAATAGGCCATCCCAGAACGGAGCGTTTTTGTCTTGAATCACAACATCTATATCAAACTTTTCAATCACTCGGCGGCCCGAGCAACTTGGACAATGATTGTCTTGATTATAGAAATCGAAGCGCTGCGTATTTTTATTGGTCGGATGAGCTGCTACAATATGGTTGATCAATCCACCCATTTCATAGAGAAAACTATATTGACTATACAAATGTCGTTCCAAATCAATGGCGATTACGGGTGCAATTGTTTCGGATTCGTATTCACCATAAATCAACCGTGCCATTGATGATAAGCTTTTTAAGATACCGCCCTTATAGACGTTTTCTGCATTTTTAAAATAGGCAATTTGATTTTCTTTTAAGTAGTTTACGCCATTTTGTTGATGGATGGTTGAAGAAATTTGCAACGGAGTAACTCTATCCGTCCTGTTTTGTTGACGATAATAATCATCATGACTCACAATATCAAGGTGTTGAACAGGTGCAAGCTGTCTTTTACCAAAATCAACGATAAAATCAGAGCTTTCCATCATATAAGAGTTATGTTCAATCATAATTATTGAGACAGATTCATCCTGCAGAATGATCCTAATACTATCAATGAATTGATTTAAAATATTTTGTGATAACCCTTTTGAAGGCTCGTCGAAAATAAAAAGCGTATGGGGGTTTCTCGAGTTGGCAAACAGCTCAGAAACTAAATGGACACATTGAAATTCACCATTCGATAAAGACTGTGTTTTTCTTTCCAACGTCAAATAACCAAGTCCAAGTTTAATTAATAGGCTCAGGCGTTTATAAGCGATGTCTTCATTCGGCAGTTCATCAATAATGTCTTCAATCGAGCGCTGAAAAATATCATCAATTTCTTCACTATATTTTTTGAGTTTCCTTTTAATATCAAGAAAAGTCGCAACTGTTGACCGACTGGTAATCGATTGGTTGCGATTTTGCCCCACCATTACCAATTTATCTTTTGGATATCGCTTCAGAAAATCTTTGGCCATACACTCATTGACAAGTGTAGATTTACCACATCCAGACTCACCCGTAAAGGTTATAAGTCTATTTTGGGGAATCTGAATTTCAGCCATTTGAATATTACGACAGTAAAGATCATGAAACTGAAAGTACTCCGTTGGCATTGCTTGATTTCGTTCCGAAGAGATTGGTTTTGGACGTGGGGATTCTTCAACAATTTTCCCGCCATATTTACCACTACCAGGCCCAAAGAACAATTGCTGATCCGTTGTATCGAGCACCGTGTCAGAATGGTCAATGAGCCAAATTTGATTCTTATACCCCAATTGCTTAATCTCTGCTAAAATTTTCAATAGTGTTTGGTGATCAAGACCCACGGAGATTTCATCAATTATAATTACCGTATTTTCACTTGTTGCCATGAATTCTGCCAAGTAAAGTCGTGTTAATTCTCCACCTGACAATGTACCCATAATGCGATTTAAAGTTAAGTAACCAATATTCATATTGATAATATTTTTAAGAATATGTTGTTTCGCTTCACTAATATGTAATTCTTCTCCGAGAGAAAGAATTGATTCAATGCTTAAGTTGTTGATATCAGAAATGCTCTGTGGTTGCTCCAATAAATCTATCTTATATTGCTCAACTTCAGGATTATAGCGCCTGCCCTCACACTTTTTACATTCGACATTTTTAGTAGTTCCGCGACCTTTACAACCTGGACACCAGCCTAGCTCATTATTAAATGAAAAAACTTCTGGAGACAGTTCAAATTTTTCAGCAAGGGTAACACGAATGTCTTTAAATACGCCTGTATGTGTACCTATTGTAGAACGTGGATTGGAAGAAATCGCTGATTTTCCGAGAAAAAGGACTAAAGGCATTTCTTCCATCTTGATGGCACTGAAATTGGTTTCCATAATACGGGGAAATAAATACTGATATTCAGACTTTGGCAATAAGGAAACGAGACGCTTCTTGGATTCTTCACCAATTGTTTGACAAAAAGTTGTTTTGCCAGATCCAGACAAACCAGCAATTCCTAACGATTTATCTACTGGTAGTGTTGCATCTAAGTTGTTAATATTGTTCGCAATTAATTGATTTATTTTCACAGTATTGTCCTCTCCATTCTCTAAATTTAGTCTTGCCACGTTTGCTAAATTATAATTCAAACAAAAATTGTTAGATTACTTAATCCTTACTTCCATTAAAAATGACGCTTTCCATGTTCCGGAAAAGCGCCATATTGTTGAAGAATGGATTATTTTTATAATAAAGTTAGTCCTGAAAAGCAGACATCATAAAGGATGAAGAAATCATTTTTACAGTTCTGCTAATACTTTTTCGAGTTGCTCACCCATTTGCGTCCAAGCATATGTAGCTCCCTCGATGGCTCCTGGTTGTGCTTTTGTTGCTTCACTAAATCCAGTTTGATCGAAATGTAGATGGACAGTTCCATCTGAACCTTCTTTCAAAGTCCATGTAACAGTAGTGCTTTCTCCGGCACTTAGCCAAGTGTAAGATAATTTATGAGGCTCGTCCACTTCGAGCACCTCGCTATCTACAATGCCATCCCACCATTCGTTAGGCTCTGTCCGAAACTGGAATTTATGTCCAACGACTGGTTTAAAATCATTATCCCATATCCATTTCGCAAGTGTGTCCGAATCCGTTAAAGCATTCCACACCTGCTCGATAGAACTTGTAAATTGATAATCTAATGATACATCTGATTTCATTTTTTCTCCTCCAATAAAAGATTTAATTTAGCAATTCTTTCATTCCAGAATCCTTCGTAAAAGGATACCCAATCTTGAACTTCTTTCAACGGGGTTGCATTCAGCCGATATCTTGTTTCCCTACCGACCTTTCGAGCAATTACTAGATTCGCCTCTTTAAGGATCGATAAATGCTTAGATACTGCTGTACGCCCCATTTGAAAATGAACGGTTATCTCATGTAGGGGTAATTCTTCAACATCCGCCAACATTTGAATTAACTTTCGCCTTGTTGGATCGGCAACAGCGTCATAAACATCCCTCACTTGACTTTTTTCGTTCAAAATCAGCCCCGCCTTTTCATTAATATTTCCTATAACGTCACTGATTAAACTTCATAATAATTACGACACCTTTTGTTGTCTTATTTATTATAGGGCACCTAAAGGTGACATGTCAAATTCCCTTGCTATTCTATTATCCGGTTCTTTAATGGAATTGGGCTGTATGGATTATTTTCTAATAAATTTAGCCCTGTATCCTTGAGTGATTTAATCTTGCATTTTCCCTCGTATTAAATCAATCAATTCAAATAAATTCTGCGTACTTCGAGTGATCCGAATTAAGTCTATAACGTAAATAATGTAATTTCCTCGTAGATACTCTAACAACTTCTAAAGTTGTTCACGATCCTTTGTTGCTTCAGAAAATTTTTCTTCAAAAAATATGTTTTTCAAGGTAAAAAGCCGGCAATTACGCCGGCTTTCGCAAAATGCTTATTCCTATTATTTCTTCATAAAATACTTCCGCCCCAACCGTTCGACAAGCGTCGGAGCGACTGCGTGGAGTTTACTCGTGACACCCATATACCAAGGTAAATTCACATCGCGAACTGGTTTCCCTACTGTTTTAAACACCGCATCGACCACGGTTTCCACAGTCAATAAATGCCTGCCAAGTGATGTGCGATAAGTACCTGTTTCATCCGCGAGATCCAGAAAGGGTGTGTCAATCGGACCTGGGTTAATAGTTGTCACATGGATATCGAATGGAGCCACTTCCATACGAAGCGCGTTCGTATAGCCGATAATCGCATGCTTAGACGCAGCATAAATAGAAGCCTTGGGTGTTGCCACTTTTCCGGCTTGTGAACCTAGAAAAATCAAATGTCCGCTGCGGCGTTCCATCATGCTCGGCAACAGAAGTTTAGTCAGCTGCATGGGTGCGATTACGTTGACTGTCATCATGCTTTGAATTGCTTCATCAGACGTTTCGTGAGCGAAATCGAATGAACCAACGCCCGCCGAAAAGATGACGACATCGGGTGAACCAATTTTTGCCATCAATTGCTCAACATCTTCTTTTTTCGAAAAATCCGCAGGTATCGTATTCGCACCTTCACGTTGCAACTCCTCTAAAACGGCAAGTGCCCTACCTGTCGCCCACACCTCGTAACCTACTGCCAACAGCCGTTTAGTCAGTGCGTACCCAACCCCGCTAGTCGCACCTGTTATGAGTATCGATTTATGCTTGTTCATAATGCAGGACGCCGCCTTCATCCCTTGTTTCGCGAGCTAGCCCTTCATTGACAAGGTAATCAGTTTGCCCAATCGTTTCAGAGAGTGTAAGACCCAGTTCTTTTTCATAGACAGCCGGGAACAGTTCTCGGGTTAATTCGAAAATTGTCCTTGAGCCATCGTTCATCATAGCAAGTACCTTTAACGCACGTTCGCGCTGTTTCACTAGTCGACTTTCAATAAGTTCGTGAGCATTCCGTACTTCATTGCCATGCCCAGTATAAATAATGTCTACAGGCAATGTCAGTATACGTTTCAACGATTCGTTATATTGCAATAGAGAATGCGGCCGTCCCTGTGCAGGATTAAGTGGTGGTTCAATAAGCGGGTTTGAAGACACTTTTTCAAGCACTAAGTCTCCACCAATCATTGTTCTATTCTCTTCATCCCATAAGACGATGTGGCTTTGAGCGTGGCCAGGTGTTTCCATAACTGTCCAGCCAGGATGCCCCGGAAGCGCATCACCCTCGGCAAGCATACTGTCCAGTGGACGTTCCCCCATAAGTGCAGTGGATCGTTTCATCTTCTTAACCCAACCAAGGTACTGCTCAGGCACTCCTTCTTCGATAAGACAATCGAGATAAAACGCATCATGATAGCGGAAAAAAGCTTCATCCCGTTTGAGCCATAAATCGTTATACACATGACCAAGAACTTTAGCGTTATCAAACGCGTCAATCCAGCCAGCATGATCAGGATGATGGTGTGTCAAAATGACTTGTTCAATATCGTTGAATGCATACCCAGCTTCCTTGATGCCCTGTTGCAATGCTTCAAATGCTTCAGGGGTTTTCGGCCCCGCATCAACGAGTGACAATGTATCTCCTTTTATCAGAAATGCATTTACATCGCCAACTGCGAATGGTGTTGGTATAACAATTTTCTGTATCATATGTAAAATCCCCTTTATTAATATGAATGAGTATTCAGTCCATTGTACCTTTTTTAGTAGCAAGCGTCATCTTTTGAATCAATTCTCTACCATGAAGTTTTAAAATGGTATAATCAAAGTATCTATTTTAACAGTTATTTACGACGATATAGAATTACTAGGAGGGCTTAAGCATGGGATTATTCGGATTTTTCAAAAGTCAATTTATTGAAGTCATTGAATGGACGGACCAAAACGCAAGTACAATGGTTTACCGCTTCCCCGTCCAAAACAACGAAATAAAAATGGGTGCAGAATTAACCGTTAGGGAGTCACAAGTTGCCATTTTCGTCAATGAAGGTGAAATTGCGGATGTATTTGGGCCAGGACGTCATCTATTATACACACAAAACATGCCCATCTTAACGAAATTAAAGTCGTGGAAGTTTGGATTCGACTCCCCTTTCAAAGCGGAAGTCTATTTTGTGAATACGAAGCAGTTCATCAACCAGAAATGGGGCACTTCGAATCCAATCATGATGCGCGATTCGGAATTTGGCGTCATTCGATTACGTGGCTATGGCATATACTCATATCGCGTATCCGAACCTGTTGTTTTCTTAAAAGAACTGTTTGGCACGAGCGCATCCTATGACACCAGCAGCATTGAGGGTCAGTTGAAAAAAATGGTGCTGTCGGGACTTACAGATCTGTTTGCTGAATCGAATATTGCTGCTCTAGATCTAGCGATGAACTACGACGAATTAAGTGAAAAAGGCAAAGAGAAGATGAAGCAACGATTCAGTACATTCGGATTTGAAATCACTTCGTTGTATATTGAAAACTTATCACTCCCTGAAGAAGTGGAAAAAGTATTGGATCGAAAAACTGCAATGGGTGTTATTGGTAACATGAATCAGTATCAGCAATACCAGGCGGCAGAAGCAATTAGAGATGCGGCGCAAAATGAAGGCGGCGGATTAGCAGGTGCAGGTGCAGGCATTGGTGCAGGGGCTGCGATTGGCAGTGTGATGGCAAACGCTCTCCAAGGCAACCATCAACAAACTAATTCGCCTTCAGCACCGAAACCAGAAAAAATGACTTGCCCTCATTGTCAGGCACTCATTAATACGAACGCAAAGTTTTGCGGCGAATGTGGGGAAACTGTACAAAAGCAAAAAGTGCCATGCATTAGCTGTCAGGCGGCAATAAATGAAGATGCAAAATTCTGCGGGGAATGTGGCGCAAAAAAAGTGACCGAAAAAACATGTGCGAAATGTGGCAAGGTAAATGCCCCGAATACAAAGTTTTGTGGGGACTGTGGCGACAATCTGCAACAGTGATGGATAGAGAGGTGTTCGAGTGTCCAGTTTAGAAAACAATGAGCGTGTGGAAGCGATGATAGTTGAACAAACGGAAGTGAATAAATGCTCTTCCTGCGGTGGTAATACAGTTTTTGACCCTTCAAGTGGAACACTTAAATGCCCATTTTGTGGGAGTGAAAAAGAAATCACGACATCGCGAGAAAACACGATTGAACTTGATTTCTTACAGGCACTAGAAAAAGAAGACCACAGTTGGGATGATGAAAAGCGAGTTTTCAAATGTGGAAATTGTGGTGCCGAAACCCTTTTAGATAAAGATAAGGTAGCAGATTTTTGCTCGTTTTGTGGATCGTCGCATATTGCGGTAACGGAAAACCACGCAGGTATCAAACCAGCTTTGGTCCTCCCCTTTCAAATTACAAAAGACGTAGCGGTCGAAAAATTCAAGGTGTGGATGAAAAAGAAATATTTTGCTCCTTCCAAGCTGATCCAATCGTATAAATTAGACCATTTGGCTGGTGCTTATATTCCTTACTGGACGTTCGATTCTCAGACGAATTCATCCTACGTCGTACAAATTGGTACGTATTATTATGTTACAAAAACACGGACTGTAATTGAAGATGGCAAACCCAAACAAGTAACAGAACAAGTGAGAAAAATCAGGTGGCGTACAGAACATGGTCATTATAGCAAGTTCTTCGATGATGTATTGGTGAAAGCTTCACGTAATGTGGCCAGTGGATTGATTGATAAAGTGGAACCTTTTCATCTAAATGGACTTGTTGATTATAAAATGGACTATTTATCTGGATTTTTGGCAGAAAAGTATTCAATTCCATTGAAGGATGGATGGAATGATGCCAAAGTTGTCATAGACGATGGAATTACAAGTGGTATACACGGCAGAGTTCATGGCGATGTTGTTAATATAGTCAGTGTCTCCACCGACTATGACAGCATTACCTACAAACACATTCTATTGCCTTTATGGATTTCATCATTCCAGTTCAACAATAAGGTCTATCGCTTCCTCGTCAATGGACAAACTGGCAAAGTAAGCGGGAAATCCCCTGTGAGTGCCGTGAAAGTATCGATTGCCGTAGGGATAGTTATTGCGATTATGATTGCGATTTACTTTATCTTGAAAATGACCTAACGATAACTCGATAAAAATTAGATAGTTGACTTTTTTTAGACGACGTGCAATAATCGGTCTAATTCAAGTACATATAGGCGTTGACGAAGACAAGTAGTTGCGGCAATGGAGAACAGAAAATGTGGTCACCGGCTGAAAGCCACATCCCCTCTCCCGCTTCGAACCTCCTTCTGAGCTGCTGTGGAAACACAGGCGTGCCTTTCGCGTTAAGAAAGAACGAGATGTATCGGTGTTATGCCGGTAAATTTAGGTGGTACCGCGGAAGCATGTGTTTTCGTCCTTATTTAGTAGGGACGAGAGCGCATTTTTTTATTGTCCAGATTTCAGCGCCTAGGTGCGTACGTTTTTATTAATGGAATGAAAGGGGTAATTTGAATGAAAACGATTGTATTTATAGGTGCCGGTTCTATGGCAGAAGCTGTTATTGCAGGAATTGTGGAACAAGGTGCAGTGGTACCTCATAATGTTTTTGTTATGAATAGATCTGATGATGAAAGGCTACTTTCATTACACAATAAATATGGTGTATCCATTGTCTGCAAGGAAAAAGAGGCGCTGAAAAATGCAGATCTCGTCGTTCTTGCGACGAAACCAAAAGATATCCATCAGGCGATGGCGGATGCACTTCCTTATTTGGATGATAAAACAGCGGTTTTGTCGGTTATTGCAGGCGTTTCAATTCAGACAATCGAAAATGGTCTTGGTGCAAGACCTATCGCACGCTCCATGCCAAATACCTCCGCTACAATCGGAAAATCTGCCAGTGGTATCGCGTGGAATCATGCGATTAGCGAGGAGTTGAAAAAACATATCCTCGGTCTCTTAGAGTCAATCGGAATGGTGAAAGAAGTAGAAGAAGATGACTTACATGCCGTCACTGCTCTTTCCGGTAGCGGCCCTGCATATGTCTATTATTTAGCAGAAGCACTTGAGGAAGCAGCGATCGGTAAAGGTCTTTCAAAAGACATTGCGCGCGCGCTTATCATCCAAACGCTTGAAGGCGCAGCGGCAATGTTGAAAGAAACAGGTACAGAGCCCGCGGAATTACGGAAAAACGTGACGAGCCCAGGTGGAACTACGGAAGCTGGATTGAATGCGTTGGAGAACGGAATGTTCAAAGAAACGATTGCGCAATGTATCGGAAAAGCGGAGGCGCGTTCTCGTGAGTTAGGGGCGCAGTCTTAAAGCTATTCATTTTGCACTAAATAGTGGAACGCAAAACTCGAATAATAGGTCACTTTTATAAAACGTGTCTACTATTCGAGCTATCGTTCAAGTTTTAGAAGCTTGCCTTTTATCTTATCGAACTAGTTTACATATAACTAAATTTCCCCACTTTCAATATGACTAAAACGACTCGACGTCAAATCTTTCCTTCGATAGACACTTAATACGACCCCAATTAAAAAGGCATTCAATAGAATTGGCATTAATCCATAACTGATGAATGGCAATGACATAGAGATCATCGGAAAGTATCCGAGTGACATTCCAATATTGCTAACAAACTGGATTGTATAAAGAGCAATCGCACCAATCAGTAGAAGTTTCCCATATGGATCCTTGATTTTACGCAAGACAACCACTATCCTACTTGCAAACAGCGAAAGAAGTACAACAAGTGCAATGCCAAAAAGCCAACCATAATGATAAGTAAAACTCACAAAAACAAAATTGGTGTGAGCATCTACTATGGTCTCTTTATTCATTGAATTACCAAACCATCCTGCTTGGGACATTCGCTCTTTAATGTACAATGTCGTAGCAGTTGGATATTTTTCTGGATTGATAAATTCCAGTAACCTTAGTTTCTGATAAAATGCTAATAACGGCCAAAGGATTAAGCCAAAAATAATGAATGAACTAGACGTTAGTATCGTAATTACGAGAATAGTTTTCCTACTATATTTGCTCCACCAAACCATCGCAAACACCATGACAGTGTATATATAGGCAGTTGAAGTACTAGGTATCGTAAAGAGTAAATAAAAAGAAAGGACAAACAACATGCCCAAATGCCAAATTTTCAACCTTTTGTTATTGATAAAGGATGCCCATGCAAGGAAAAAGAACGGAATAGACATTACGCTTTCAATTGTTACTGGGCCAATCTCTACTACAGATGTCCCAAATACAAAGCCTTTAGAAAGAGCTTTTATCATTATGAGGACAAGCACTCCTATTGTGTAAAACAACCATCCTAACTTTTCCAATTCCCTATAGTTAATCAACATTAACCCTAAAGCTCCCCCAGCACCGAGAAGGACAAAGATGATCTTATAAATTGCAAAATGTCCATTATTCATATAACCAAGAGAAAACAGTGGCAAAAACCCTATCCCCATAGTGGTTATCAATAAAACGACTGTCAGCCAATCCACCTTTGGCCGATGAAGCTTGTTCAGCTGTTGACCAAGCATTACCGGACTTCCCATTTGCCCGACAGCTTTTTCTTCTGCCTCTGTCTCATCTATCCCTTTCGTTAACAAGTGACTCTTCGCTTCTTTTATGTGATAATCTAATTCTATCTCTACAAAATCCTTTGCCTCTCTGGATTTAATTTGATCCCTAACTTCGTTTAAAAATGATAGTCTTCTTTTTCCCACTCGTTTGTCACCCCTCCACTAATCCTTTCCGATTAAACCGTTTAGTTGTAGACTGTTTCTCTGTTTTTCGTAATAACTTCCTACCTTTATTGTTTAATTGATAATATTTAATAGTCGACTCATTCCAGCCGGATTGTAAACTGCCATCCTGTTCTAGCTTGTGCAACAAGGCATATAAGCTTCCTTCATTATCCTCAAATTTACGAATTCCCCGTCCGCGCAAGAAATTCACCAATTCATAGCCCGTTTTTTCATAAACTAGCAGTTGCATAACGGCTAATAAGATGTCTTCTTCACTGTCATCACTTTTGCTGATTTTGTCCCGAATTCCCTTGCGATGTTGCTCGGTAAAATTGAGTTGGCTAAATGTACTAGCATCCATTGATTTTTTCAGCCCTTTTAAACTATCATCCATTACTTATTCCTCCAATCGTTCTTTTAAAAGCTCCTTAGCACGTCTAAGTCTAGTTTTAACAGTATTTCCGCCCACTTCAGTGACCAAGGCGATTTCTTTGATTAGCAATTCCTCGTAATAATAAAGATAAATCACTTCTCGGTATTTAATGGGCAGTGTCATGATTGCAGAGATTAATTGGTCATCCTCTTCCTGCTGGATCACGACCTCTTCAATCATTTCTTTTGTAGTCCTATTATGTGTTGGTTCATCTTCGGTAATAATGACATTCCTGTTATACCAGCTTTTTAGGAAGTCCTTACAATGATTAATAGCAATTCGCCACAACCATGTTCTTAACGTTGATTTGCCACTGTATGTATGAAGAGATTTATAACATTTTATAAAGATATCCTGCGTTAAATCCTCTGCTACCTCTTTATTACTGACATAAGAATAAACAAGCCTTAATATATCCTGTCCATGCCGATTCATAATTTCATCCATTAGTACTACCTTGTCTTCTATTTCAAACGCTCCAACGATCAATTCTTCCATATTCAGCCCTCCTCCCTAATTAATAGACGAGATGCCCTATTAGAAGGTTTTTAAAAAGCTTTGAATAATTCCATAAAAAAACGGCAGGCAGTTGCCATACCGTTTTTTCACTAGTGCACCTGAACAGTAAAGTTGTTTCATTCTATTTTTCACTTTAAAACACGAACTGTGCACAAGTCATCATACGTTAAATCTTCCCATAACTAAGGTATTGTAGTATAGGCCGTCGGAAAGGACTTTGTCATTTTCTAGAATGCCTTCGGTTTTAAAACCAAACTGTTTATAAAGGTTTATCGCTTTTTCATTTGTTTCAAGAACATTTAAGGTTATTTTTTTAATTCCATTTGAGTCAGTCCAAGCGATGGACTCTTTTAAAAGATTTTTGCCAATGCCATAGCCCCAATAATCTTTTAAAACACAGACACCAAATTCTACTTTATGAGCAAAACGTTTCAATTGATTTCCTTCACATCTTGAAAAACCGACAATCCTATCATGTACTACAGCAACTAAAAAAAGGTTCCTTTTATTTTCTATGTCTGCTTTGATTAATTGTTCAAAACCTTGTATATCTATGAAATCCTCACCTTTTTCTCTGTCAAGGTTTTGAGTTTCTTCATCAATCTGTAATCTAATTTCAGACAAAGCCCGAGCATCTTTATGTATTGCAGACCTAATTATATAGGTCGCCCCGTTAACATTAATTTCTTGCTTGTTAATTTTCATCGCGTATTCCCCTTCACCATTTATTTGTTCATCCATATCAATAATCTGCTCTGTTTTCGTCTACATATTATCATTATCGTTATAAACGATTTTATTGTAATTAAAGCTTCGAAAATCGTTGTTCTTCACAAAAAGCCAAATAAATTTATTTGGCTTTTTCAAATAGTAAGTAGCTGAGACTTTAGGAAATAAAATCCTGTATTCTATTCAAAGAGTTCATGAGGATAAGTAACGGAAACAGTGTAGCGAAAAAAATACGACTTCCCCAGACTGCATTCCAAAACTTCTCTCCCTTACGCAATTTTAAAATAAGAATAAGAATCGAAATGCTACTTGCAGTAAATAGAAACCAACAAAAATCTTTCTGCCGCTTTATTCCATAGTTCAATTCTTCAATTTTCCACAAATTATTTTCAGAAAATGATAAGGTAATGATATCCTTTTCTAGCCCAATTATATTAAATTTTTTTACGATTACACTGTCTTTTTGCTGTGAAACAATATCATAACCATTTGGTAAAAATGAAAGCTTGTAGACAGCAAGATATGACAGAGAGCCCACTATGATAATGAATAGAGTGAAGCCTAAAAGCGTTCTGATTTTATATTTTACTGAGGAATTCATTATTTTCATGCCTACCTTTATGCTGCACCATTATTAACAAAGTGAAATAATCAACTATACCAAGCTAGCGCTTTTCTATCAATCTCCAATGCTAGTTGTTCTTTTCCTTTAATGTATGATTCAATATCATAAGGAAAACGTTGAGACAGCTTCTCTTTTAAATCGCCATAATTTTGAGCAACATCTGGGTGTGCCCGTAAGTAATCCCGAAATGCAAGATGACGTTCAATTTCAGAATTCCCCCATTCATAAATATGAACATGATGAGTTCGATTGTCTCCTCCGTTTTGGAAGTATCGACGTTCGGGTATACCATTTTCCCCCTTTGGATCATAGCCAATGGCAACCATTGCCTTGTAAAATTCATCAATTCGATTAATGTCCCTCACTACCGGCATTATATCTATAATGGGCTTTGCCAGCAGTCCAATTACAGACGTGCTGCCGATATGGTGCACATCGATAATTTCAGAACCGAAAATCTCATGCAATTTATGGGACTCTTCTTCAAAGTTTGAAACCCATTGTTCATCATAAGGTTTAACTTCAACTATTCTCATTTAAATCTCACTTTCCGTCGTTCAATAAATCATTTTTTCTTATGGCTTTATTAAACGATGATGTTTATTCTGATGAACAGTATAAGAATTATAATAACAGAGGCTCATCTGTTCATTTATTAAATTATAGTCCCCGTTAACGAAAGAGGGTTCTTTCTTTCTCCTAAAAAATATTAGAATAATAGCCGCATAAATTACATCTTCATTGTGAAAAATAAGAAATAGTAAATAATATCATGATAATTAATCCTATCCCTGCTACTAGTAAATAGACTCCACTGACAGTGAAAAAAGATATCTCTAAAAGTTTACTAACTCTTTTTTTATTGATTTTCAAGCCTACCCATCCCCCTATTTAATCAAACAACGTCTCTTTATCAGGGGCCCTTGAAAATTCAAAAAGTGTTTTTATTTGTGACTCTATCACTCTATCTTCAGAAAGATCTGGTATATTGTTTTCAGAGAAAAACTGTATACCACTCGTTTCGATTCCGGTAGCTGGAATGCCTCCAACAATTTCACACTGAATAAAAACTTTATAATAATGATACGGTTGAGGAGGATGCGGATGTTTATTTTTATCGAACAAAGCAAGCAGTTTCGTAGGAACTACAACATAGCCAGATTCTTCTTTTATTTCCTTTATAATATTTTCAGACGGCGACAACCCTATATCGCAAAAACCACCAGGTAAAGACCATCTATTATCCATATTTTCTTTTACCATTAATATCGTATTATCTTTAAAAACTACTCCACGAACATCGACTTTAGGGGTTTGATAACCTGTTTCATTCATAAATAAATCCTTGATTTTTTGCATTTCTACCCCTGTGTGTTCTTCCATGATTTCTGCACTAATCATGCGTAATTCTTCATAACGCTCGATATCATACATGTCTTTTGAAAAGGTTAATCCTGATTGAGATATTGCTTGTATTCTCTTCGCCCATTCCAACCATTTAGTACTCATTAGTGACACCAATTTTCATAGAATCAATGAATTCTGTTACACTTTTAAAGATAGCATCAGGTTCAATCGTAAATTCCATTGAATGATAATCAGGTAACCATTGGACGCCTACAGTATGTACATTCGCTTGAACGCCAGCATCTATGTCTGCATCACTATCTCCGATAAATAGTGCCTCACTGCTTTCGACACCTAAAAGAGATAAAGCTTTTAATAACCCTTCTGGATCAGGTTTTGGTTTGTTCACATCATCCCCTGTTATGATGACTTCAAACAGCCCCTCCATCTGTAAAGCTTTCAAAGATATATCTAAACTTCTTTTTGCCTTTCCAGTAAAGATCCCAATTTTGAGTCCTACTTCTTTTAAGTGCTTTACTAGATCAACAATTTCCTTATGTGGTGTAACTAATTGGTTATGGCGTTCAGAGTACTTTGCATAGTACAACTCAATAGCTTCGTCTTTATTACTATTGGATAGGTTCTCTCGAATAATCCCAGTTTCTGACGGGCCAAACATTGCCTTTATTTCTTCTATGGAAATATCTCTACTATCAAACTCATTGAAGACACACTGAAAAGCATAATAACAAATGGGTAAGGTATTCGCTAAAGTCCCATCAAAATCAAATATAATCGCTTTGATAATCAACACGTCCTTCAATTCGATTTTCACACCACTATTCGCCCTGTTTAACGGTGGCAACATACGTACCACCTATAATATCGTGGATTCCTCTTTTATCTTCACGAAATATAAGGCTAGACTACCAATCCAGATTAGATACTCTGTCCCCACACTAATCCATCCTCGTAAAGTCAAACTCTTATTTACTATTGTACCCTAATTGAATGAATTGTTGGAATTAATACAGTGAAACGAACTCTTTTAATGAAAAAAGAGTTACCGATCAAATTAAATTGATCAGCAACTCTTTTATCCAACAATGATAGTACCACTTACCTCATTCTACCCCGCTCTCCAAAATCGAAAAAGTCCCCTTATCGCAATTGATCTTTGCCATCACACCGTAGGGCAAAACAATTTTTGGTTCTGTGTGGCCGAAATTCAAATTATAGAGAATCGGTAAATACTCTAAGCCATACTCTTTCATGACCTGAAGAATAACTTCTTTATAGGATTCATAATATTTTTCGTCCTGTGGTTTCCCAAAAACGATGCCATTTGCCATTTGAAGAATACCTTGTGCAGCATAATTACGCAACCAGTATTTTATAAAACTAGGTTCGGGCTTTTCCTCCGATGTTTCGAAGAACAGAATGCTGTCCTTCCAATGCTTCTGTTCGGGCCAAATCTCTGTACCCTTCGCGAATTCTAGTACTTCGATACACCCACCAATCAATCTTCCTTGTACAACTCCCGACCCTTGAAGCACTTCATATCCATGATTTGGTAGCATTTTCCGGCGTCTATTCTTATTCCTTTCATGCCATTCCAAACGCTCACTCGTCCATTTTAGAGCTGGTTTAATTTTACCGATAACATCATCAGAAAAAAGTATCCGCTTCAACATATCAATTGTATAGGAATCCATCTCAACGTTTTCAGCGAAATCAGTTAAAATCGCCGGACCATAAAAAGAAGATATACCTGCTTTATGGCAAAACAGATGAGTAATCGTCACATCAGAATAACCCATGAATATTTTCGGGTTTTTTCGTATTATGTTGAAATCAATATATGGAAGTAAACGAATACTTTCTTCCCCACCAATATTCGCAAAGATTCCTTTAATGCTCTTATCCTTAAATGCCGTCATTAGATCTTCTGCACGAGCCTGTGGATGTTCATAAAGGTACTCTGAACCTTTCAAACTATTCGGCATCGGGAGGACCTCAAGGCCAAAAATACTTTCTACTCTTTTAACCCCTTGGTCATAACGCCATCTAAGTTCTGAATCACCTGCCCCTCCCCAAGAAGGACTTACTGTTGCAATTTTATCTCCTGGTTGCAGTTTCTTTGGTTTTTTTAGCAAACTAATCCCCACTTTCCCCTGTTGTTATCAGTCTATGCAAAATATTGCTCATTATCAGCTTCAATCATTGAATAATCTTAAGGCCTATCGTAACTCATTACCCATATTATTACATCCTTTTTTTGCTTAGCTAGATAAGATTTTGCATCTTGGCAATCTGAACACATAGGTCTAGTGTACAATTTCAGTTACCTATTTTTACACTAAAATCCCCCTCTATACTAAAAAAAGCCATGCAGAATTTCCGCATGGCTTCATTCCTTTTACAATTTCACTTTTTGCAAGCGCAATGCATTCAATACAACGGACACCGAACTGAATGCCATCGCTGCCCCCGCAACCCAAGGGGCTAATAAACCAATTGCCGCAATAGGAATTCCGATTGTGTTGTAGAAGAATGCAAAGAATAGGTTTTGCTTAATATTGCGCATCGTTTTGCGACTCATAATAATCGCATCAGCTACACTATTAAGGTCTCCACGCATCAGTGTAATATCTGCTGCCTCTATCGCAATGTCTGTACCTGTTCCGACAGCCATTCCGATATTCGCCATCGCAAGTGCTGGCGCATCATTGATACCGTCCCCAACCATCGCAACTTTCTTACCTTGGTCTTGCAATTTTTTAATTTCATCACTTTTTTGTTCTGGTAACACTTCTGCAATGACATGAGATAGCCCAACTTGACGAGCTATTGCTTCCGCAGTTCGTTGGTTATCGCCTGTCAGCATGATTACTTCAAGACCCAATGCCTGCATTCTAGCAATGGCTTCTTTCGATGTTTCCTTCACTGTATCCGCGACTGCCACAATACCTGCAAGTTTATGATTCACAGCAATCAACATCGCTGTTTTCCCTTCACTTTCAAACTTTTCCATAGCAGCATTCGAGTCTGAAATAGCGATTTTATAGTCGTTCATCAATTTTCTAGTACCGACTAATACTTCTTTACCACTAACATTTGCCCGGATACCATAGCCCGGTAATGCTTCAAAATCAGACACGTCAAGTAGTGATAACCCTTTTTCTTTGACGCCTAAAACAATGGCTTGTGCTAAAGGATGCTCGGACTGATTTTCAGCTGTTGCAACTAATTGCAGCACTTCATCTTCTGTAAAGCCTGCTGTCACTGTAATATCTGTTAACGCAGGTTGACCTTTTGTCACTGTACCTGTTTTATCCAACACGACAGTGTCAATTGAACGGGTATTTTCCAAATGTTCTCCGCCTTTAAAGAGTAAGCCCATTTCAGCTGCCCTACCTGACCCTGCCATAATCGATGTCGGCGTTGCCAAACCTAACGCACATGGACAAGCAATAACTAGAATCGAGATTGTTGGTATCAATGCCGAACGGAAATCGCCTGGTGTTACAATGAAAAACCAGATTAGGAACGTTGCAACTGCAATAACGACAACAACCGGTACAAAGATACCTGAAATTTTGTCTGCTAAACGTTGGATTTCAGCTTTCGAACCTTGTGCTTCTTCCACTACTTTTACAATTTGTGCCAATGCTGTATCTTTTCCAACTTTTGTTGCTGTGATTTGCAATGATCCATTCTTATTGATTGTCGCACCAATGACTTTATCACCTGCAACTTTATCAACTGGGATACTTTCACCTGTAATCATCGATTCATCGATGGCTGAACGTCCTTCAATAATTTCGCCATCCACCGGAATCCTTTCACCAGGCTTCACAAGAATTGTGTCTCCCACGATAACTTCTTCAATCGGCAGTTCCATTTCAACGCTACCTCTTAGGACTCTCGCTGTTTTAGCTTGTAAACCTAGCAACTTTTGAATCGCCTGACTCGTTTTACCTTTTGCACGAACTTCAAATAATTTACCAAGTACGATTAATGTAATGATGACAGCGGACGCTTCAAAATATAGCTCGGGACTTCCAACTTTGCCATTATTCATCCATTCAATCGATAAATAAAGGCTATAGAAGTATGCCGCACTCGTACCCAGAGCAACCAATACGTCCATGTTGGCACTTTTATTCCGTAGTGAATTAAAAGCACCTTTATAAAATTGAGCGCCAATGATAAATTGAACAGGCGTCGCAAATGCAAGCTGAAGCCACGGATTCATTAGAATATGGGGCATATAAATAAATGATAAAAACTCAAAATGCGCCACCATTGTCCATAGTAATGGAATCGTTAAAATCAGTGAAATAATGAACTTTTTCTCTTGCTTTTTGATTTCTTGTTCCTTGTGATCCATTTTGTCTTTGCTATCTTGTTTTGGAATTAATTCATAGCCCATTTTCTTAACGGCCGTAATCATCTCTGTTGTTTCAACTTGTTTACTATCATATTCGACTGCAATTGTTTCTAGCGCAAAGTTAACACTTGCGTTGGAAACACCATCCATCTTGCCAATACGTTTTTCGATTTTCGTCGCACATGCCGCACAAGTCATACCTGAAATGTCAAAAGCTACTTTTTCTTGAACGACGTTAAATCCAAGTTTTTCAACTCTCGCCTTAAACTCATTGACATTTGTTTTAGCTGGATCGTAGACGATTGTTGAACTTTCCAATGCAAAGTTAACGTTTGCTTTCTCAACACCCTCTATTTTTGAGAGCCCTTTTTCAATGCGATTCGCACATGCTGCACAAGTCATTCCAGTAATTTGTAACGTTTTTTCAGACGTAGCCATTTGTCTCTCCTCCAATACTCGGTAGGGGTATATTTATTTCGAAAAGAAGGATCATACCAAAAAGTATAATCGTTTCTACTACTATATACCCCCACGTGGTGTAAGCTGACAGTCTATTCGTTAAACGAGTTCGTAGCCTTGCTCTTCAATCGTTTCCTTGATTTGCGCAAATGTAGTTGCATTGTCAAATTCTACTGATACTTCATTATTGCCAAGATCTACTTTGACTGTTGAAACACCCGTAAGTTCCCCAACGCTCGTTTCGATTGAATTAACACAATGATTACATGACATGCCTTCTACTTTTAACGTTTCTTTCAAATTAAAAACCTCCTGTTTTTGTTATTACCCTAAACTTACTATACCCCTGTTAGGTATGTCAAGCGAGGAGTATTTTTACTTCGTCATTGTTTTCATAACGTCCATCAATTCTTTAATAGCCGCATCACCATTCTGACCTTTAATGGCATTGACTACACAGTGATGTGTATGATCTTCTAACAAGGCTAAAGAAACCTTGTTCATGGCTGATTGAATCGCGCTAATCTGATGCAAAATATCGACACAATAGCGATCATTCTCGACCATTTGATGAACGCCTCTTACTTGTCCTTCTACACGTTTTAACCGGTTAAGAAGCTGTTGTTTATTTGGTTGGACTGTTGTTTTGGTTGATTCCTCCATGATTTTGCCTCCTTAAGCAGGTTCGCATACCCCGTACCCCTATATTAGCATTTTACTTGGTGTGGGTCAACGAGTTCGCTTTTTAGGTTATTTTCCTCAAAATAATGCTCGAATTTGAAAAAAGGTTCCCTTCTTTTGCTATGTTCACTATATTTTTCGGCTGCCTTAAATCGATCCGTCATCCCTGCAACTTTTCTTTCCACTACCTCAATGTACAGTTGCTGTGACGTCGTCAACTCCAGTTCATCGCCTTCACCCATATAATCTGCCATGACTGCTAGTTGCTTGGCATTTAATATTGATCCAAATGCGATTCCACCATTCCCTGCTAGTTTAACCATTTTCTCTAAACTAAATCCTCCTTCATCTCTTTAGTTACACGATAGGTGTTGCATGTTGCAAATCAGACTTTTCAATTTGAATCGTTGTATGCATGATTTTAAACTGCTTCTCGATTTGTTGAATCGCTTGTTGAAGTATGCGCTGTTCATCTTGATTATCCTCTATTAGCAGGTGGCAAGTAAGTGAATCCAATCCGGATGTAATTGTCCATACATGCAAATCATGTACATTGATAACTCCTTCGATCGCTTCTAATGTCTGCTTGACCTCTTGCTGATCAATTGTAATCGGTGTCCCTTCCATTAGAATATGAATCGTCTGTTTAATAATCCCCCATGCACCTTTTAGGATTAACAACGCCACGACAACACTGATAATTGGGTCTGCAACATACCAGTCAAAGAAGTACATAACAATCCCGGCAATAATCGCTCCGACAGAACCAAGTGCATCGCCAAGGACATGCAGATAGGCACTGCGTAAATTTACATTATCCTTCACATCGCCTTTGCTAATTAAAAACCAAGCACTAAGTAGATTGGCCGCTAACCCAATGAACGCAATGATAATCATCGAACCACTTGCAACAGTCTGTGGCTCAAAGAAACGTCCATACGCATGATAAACAATCATTCCTGCGATGACAAACAACGTTACCCCGTTAAATAATGCCGCTAAAATCTCAAATCGATAATAACCGTATGTTTTTTTAGGTGAAGCCGCCCGCGCAGCAAACCAAATTGCCACTAAACTTAGCGCCAATGACCCCGCGTCGCTCAACATATGCCCCGAATCGGCCAGTAAAGCCAAACTGTTCGTCAGCAAACCTCCAAAAAACTCTAACAGCATAATCCCGGCAGTAATTATAAATGCTATCGCAAGTCCTTTTTTATTTCCTTCTCTAGCGTGACTGTGATGATGTCCGTGGTCGTGATCATGCATGATAAATCACTCCTTATCTTTTAGTCGTTCTCCAGTATAACTGTCGAGCTACTCATTTATGTTTGGCTATAATTATGTAGATTACCCATATACATAATGGGGGTATAATTTATTTAAAAAGAATGATTATACCTAAAGGCATAATCCCCTAAACTACTTTCTACCCGTACATGACGTTTGAAACTGTTGATTTACTTATGTTGAAATTAGATGACGTTATAGCCTTCTTCAGTTCTTTGAGCATTATCAAACTCCACCACAACCTCATCACCACATACATCGACTTTGACAGAAGACACACCGATAAGTTTGCCAACACCACCCTCAATTGAATTGACACAACTAGTGCAAGACATCCCTTGTACTTGCATTAGACCCCTCATTTTGAACACCTCCTGTTTTATTAATGTTTTCAATTTACCATACCCCCATGCAGTATGTAAATCAAAGAATAAAAAGTCCATCCCTCATTATTTCGAAAAGGCTTACTATTAGTCTTCTAATACAATATCTTGTTTTTCAACCGTTATATAGAATAGCTCTAAAACTGTATTGGGGCGATGAAATCATACGGTTGTTTAAAATATGATAAGTCGACTATCTAGCAATCAAGGAACCTACATAATCAGCCGGTTTTCGGGCCGAAATTAACAATAATACATCTCGAATGGTAAAACCTAATTCATACGATGACTTCAAGTCATGAAATTGTCGGAACTCTTCCTCCATTTCGAATTTGCGAATGCTACACTGGATTAAATTGGTTTATCTGAGTAAATCAGATAAACAATATTAACAGTGAGTTGGAGGTTACTATCGGTATTGAAAATCAGACTTATGCATAAACATCAGTCATTCTACTCAGGTTGTAGTTTAAAGAGATCTTAAAAACATGTAAGAGGAGGCGTTCCATCTTGTCTACAAGTTCATTAATCAGTTTAAGCAGTACAGCACTTTATATATCCTTTTTTATCTACTTACTAGCAATTATTCCTTTAGGACTAGCAGTTAGGTCGAAAAGAAAGATATTTTCAATACTTGGAATAACACTGACTTGGGTAGGTTTCATTTTACAGATTATTTATTTTATAACTAGATGGTCTGTTGCCGGACATGCACCAGTTAGCAACCTTTATGAATTCATGACTTTCTTTGGCATTATGCTCGTTGGAAGTTTCCTGATTATGTATTATTTATATCGCCAAAGTGTAATTGGACTCTTTGCTCTTCCGATAGCACTGCTAATTCTGGGCTATGCAAATGCATTTTCGAAAGATATAACGCCCCTTATTCCCGCTTTGCAAAGTAATTGGTTAACAATACACGTACTAACAGTAGCCTTTTCTAGTGCGGTATTGTCCATATCTTTTGTTACAGGTATTATCTACCTTTTAAAAATAGTTAATCCAACTGAAAAAAGCAAGAATACATTCTGTTTGGAGCTCGTCATGTATTTTATGGTAGTTGTATTGGGCTTCATTCTAATGACTAGCACATTTAATGCAGTCGGTTATACTAAAAATCTTCAATTCGAAAATCATAAATCTGAGGTGGACGTTTATAACTATAAATTACCAGCCATTACCGTTCCTAAAAACTCAGTGGTTGTCCAATCAGTGGATGCGAATTCTTATGAGGCTGTCGATCAAAAAAACGGTATTATAGAGATTCCAAACTCGATTGATGCATTAAAATTGAATACAATAATATGGTCATTCCTTGTAGGGACTGTGCTCTACACAGTGATTCGTCTTTTCACGAAGCGAAAAATCATTTCTCTACTCAAACCACTTACTCATAAAGTAAATGCGAACTCTATGGATGAAATTACTTACCGAGCAGTCATCATTGGTTTTCCTTTGTTCACACTTGGTGGACTGATATTCGCTATGATTTGGGCCCAATTTGCTTGGAGCCGTTTCTGGGGGTGGGACCCGAAAGAAATTTGGGCTTTAATCACCTTCTTATTTTATGCCACAATGCTACATTTAAGGGTAGGGAAAGGATGGGAAGGAGAAAGAACTGCTTGGATGGCAGTCATTGGTTTTGGAATAATTATTTTCAATCAAGTCTTCGTGAACCTTGTAATTGCTGGGCTGCATTCATATGCTTAATAAAAAATATTGATAGATCGAGTTATGTTACTCACTAAACGAAAAAACGATTCCCCATTTCAACATGGTGGAATCGTTTTTTTTAACAGTTTGTTGAATTTAATTGTTAACTAAATTAAATCTCTAAATAGTAAATCAGACGATACAGGTTTCAATCCTATTTCTCTAGACCAAACAGATAATTGTCCAATATGATGAATTTCATGTGATAGTATATGTGTAATTATTTTATCAAACGAGAATGAATTAGTAGTACCATTTCTACTCTTTACTACCAAAGTTCTATCTTCAGATTCAGACGTATGTGATTTTATGAAGCTCTCTGTTGCTGCTTTGGTTAGATTAGAAAATGACTTAACATCATTAAGGCTTGATATTCTATTTATATCTTTAATGATGACTGATGTACCTTGCATTTGATTAACCCATATTTGTTCGCAGTCAATTACATGAAATAGATTATGTATTATGCTCTGCATACCCCCCATACGTTTTTTAGTGAGTTCTTCGTATGGAATGGTTTCACACCACTTAAACCAGTCTTCTCTGATTTGCCAATTATACTGAAACATATTTATCAATTAAATCACTCCAAACTTTTTCAACGCGAACTCAATTCCATCTTCACTTGACTTTTTAGTTACGAAATCTGCAATTGTTTTTATTTTTTCATTCCCATTCCCCATAGCTATACCAAGTCCTACTAATTCCAACATGTCTATGTCATTCTCTCCATCACCAAACGCAATAGCCTCTGATTTATCAATGTCGAAATACTCTAAAACTTTTATAATGGCTAATGATTTAGATACTTCTTCTTGTAGTACATTCAATACATAAGGATGCCATCTCTTAAATGTTAGATACGGAAAATTTTGAATATATTTCTCAACCATTTCGTCAGTTGCATACAAACACATTAAGTAAACCTCTTGATTATAAATCAGTTTATTTATTGTAGGATAGTTATTCAATGATAGAGTTTCCTTCAACGCTTTTACTATTTCAGTATCTTTTACACCATTCATGCTAAAATCTTCAGTGAAGAATGAAAGACCTTGATTCTCTGTGTAGGAAAATTCAACGACATCTTGAATCACATTTTTATCCATCGGCACTTTATGAATAACCTGGTGATTGTGTTTGACATACGCTCCATTCGCAGTGATGAACGTATCTATTCCTAGTGCTTTTATTTCTTCGCACATAGATAATGGTCTTCCTGTTGCCGCTACTACCCTTATTCCTTTGTTCACTAATGCTTTGACTGCTTCTTTAGTATTAATTGAAATACTCCCATCTTCATGGTGCGTTATTGTTCCATCAACATCGAAAAACACAATTTTGTAAGCCATAAAAATCCCCTTCAGTAGCAGTAAGTTGAAAAGCGAGAAAATTGACATTAAATCATACTATACGTTTTTGGATTAAGCTGCTGTTGCAGTAACTAATGATATACTTCGAAAATCTTAAAGCCATTTCAATTCTCTGCTCATCAGAAGTGAAAAACTCGATCCCAGCACCTTTACGAACATTTATTGCTTCCTTAATTATCTGATGCCATTCCTCTGGTAGATGCAGCAATCCATACTCGCCAGCACCAAGTTTTGATAGTACGTTATGTTCTTTTAAGGTATAATATTGGCGTAACAATCCGAGAATCGACCATTCAATTTCAAAATCAATCTCTTCAGCTGATAGATGAAGTAACTGTCCCAATGAACTCTCAATTCTTTGGATCCGTTGTGCCCAATACGTATTCATATTTTCATGTACATAAGAAACTAAGAGCTGTGGATCAACTTCAAATCTTAGCGCAGTTGGTTCTGGACCTAAAATGCTAATTCCATTCGTTTTCAGTATCCACCAAGTGATAGAGTTAAAATAAGCACCATAACTCAATTCACCATCGTTATAGAAAGGATAAATATTATCATCAGCTTCTAGTTTACCAATATCCTCCCAAAGAACATAGACTCCATCCATTTCTGGTTTTTGATAGTTACTGGCAATAATACTATGAATTTCGGCTAATACTTCCACTTCTTCTCCTGACAAACGGCGATTTATTATTGCAATAAAATCAATATCACTTGAATCATTCACATAGGCATTCAGTGCAATTGATCCTTGGATATAAAATCCTTCGAGTGTGTTTGGTAAACGCTCATGAAACAAGGCGATGTAGTCCTTTAGAATGGTCTGTACAACAACTGGTAATTGCTGCATCAAGTTCTCCCCTTAATAAAAATGCATAATTCTCCACTAGTACAATGAATCCTATTTACTGTGTTTTAAATAAACAATATCTCCATTTTTCGTCACATCGAAAACTTCGTTATCTTCTGAATATAAAATTTTAACGTTGTCTACAGAATCTGTACCTTCAAAGAATATCCCAAACTTATTACTCTCAGGATAACCATATAGATAACAAACCACTTTTCCGTCTTTCATGAAAACGATTTGATTCATGCCCTCACTGACTGTTTCACTGATATTCCCCCACTTATATCCTATTATTTCATATATCGTTTCTTTTGAAAAATATGGAACGAATGAATAAACTTTATCCCATTCAAATGGGATAAATGTGGTCAAATTCACTTTTTTATTAGTTGCATTTTTTGATAAAATTTCATTTTTAAGCAATTTAAAATTAGAATCTCATATATCTTCTTTAAAAGGATTCATAACGAGTAAACTTACACATACAAGCAAAAACATTAAAATAACAACATATTTCCTTTGCTTCATAGTACATATCCCCCCTTTGTCAATGGGTTGCAAATTACTTCCATTAGTTAGACGAGCAGTATGACAAAAGGTTCAAATTATTAGCAAAATACAATAAAAGCTGCGCCGATTTAATACTAGAGAGGAGCCGGATTTCGATGTATCTTAGAATTGGGCTCCTTTCATTTTCTAACTTTACACACATAAACCATAGAAGTACTTTTCACATTGAGCTCATTTTTATCCCAATCACCATATACCTGCAAGATTTCAAACCCATTCTCTTTAAGCACTCTTTCCATTTCGAGTGGAAATGAATAGCGTAATGAAATGCCATCTTGCTCTTTAGCAATTAAGGTTTCTCCTTGATAAATTTGTCGATCAGTATGGCAATGTAAGATCTGTGTCATCGAATTGTATTCTTCACGGTGAAATTCGATAATTTGATTACCATTATTATCGCTATACTGTTGCTCATATTCATCAACAGCTGCCAACTCATGTAGTAAAGGATTTCGCGTGTCAAAAATAAAAATTCCATCCTCTACCAGATGTTGTCGGACAGATTGTACTAAGTCATCTTGTACTTCATTCGTTAGGAAATGTTGAAAGGAATTCCCAGTCATAAAAACTAACGAACTTTTGACGGGTAAATTCAACTTCGTGCAGTCTTGCAGTAAAAACTCAATCGATACCTTTTGTTCTTTCGCCTTTTGCTTTGCACGTTCCAACATACCCTCATGCAGGTCAACACCAACCATTTGAAATCCACGTTTTGCCATAGGAATGGTAAGTCGGCCTGTACCACACGCTAATTCAATAATCGGATGATCTAGCTTGGCCCATTCTAAAATCAAGTTCAAATCCTTCTGATAACCTTCATATAAGTGGTCATACATTTCAGGATCAGCATATTTCTCAAAGTTTTCTTCAAATACATTCCTACTCATACATTCTTCCCTCCACAATTGCATATTCCAATGGTGTAGCAATAGGAAAGCAACCTTCAAAATTACTTTTCCACAAACGAGAATTCCCGCAACATTGAAATACGCATAATAAATTCAGACTTAACCTAACAATTTAGACTATAGCTTGAAGGATCGTATACGATCTTGATAAGCCCTTCAAAAAGGTGTCTCTGGGATGGATTAGCCCAATCATCCTCTACATCGGCCATTAACCACATAACCTCATCTAGAAAAACATGCTCTACTGCTTTTTCCCAATAAACGTAATCTAGATCGGTAAGACTACTATATTTTTTATAGCCTTGCAGGAATAATTGCCATTGTTCAGGCGTAAATGGTTTGTCTGGAGCGGTTGATAATTCATTATGAAATAAAAGTAGGGCTAATGCTACATCAAAAATACGTGGAATCCAACTGGCATTATCAGGATCTATTAAATAAGGATCTGGTGTATAGATTAAGTTATTCGCTTTGAAGTCATGTGGAGTGAGTACAAATTGCAAACCGCTATTTTTCAATTCTTCTTGCTGATTAACTACTTCTACTAATTTCTTTTTCAGTTGAATACCTTCAATTTTAAAATCATAACGTGCAGCGTATTTTTCTATCTTTTGAACACTCTCTGCCACTTCGTCCACATTAAAATCAAAAACATCATATTCTTCTAATTCAAACGTATTTTCCATGGGCGAAAGGCTGTGTATTTCCCCCAATAGTTTGCCTGCTGCTATGATTTCGTCATCTTTACCGTAATACTGCGCTCCCTTAATAAATGGATAAACTACATATGTATCCTCTCCGATTGATTGAGGGTTTTCCACACTTAAACTAACTGGTGTTACCACATTTACTCCATTTTCTTTTAAGTTGGTCGTATACCTCATCAGTCTTTGTGCACGCTCAATTGGTCTCTGTGTTTTCTTAACAATAAAATCATTCATTTCACTGTTAACTCGATATACCGGGGAGAAAGGATAAATACTTTTCGGTTCTTCTTGAGTTTGAAAGCCGAATCTTTTTAATACTGCTAGTCCATTCATATGTTTCCCCCATATCAATTTACTTTATTGATAGATTTATCGCCTAGAATACTTCTAAATTGAAAGTCGCTTTTTAAATATTCACGTAGTGTAACCTCCTTATTTTATAGTGTAGAAAAATCGAAATTAACCATTAAATGCCACTGACTCTTACACGAGTTCAAAGTTAATAACCACCTTCATTAATTACAGAAAAAATGAGTTGCCGAAACAACTCAATTTATCATTTCGACTATAAATTTTATATTTACCTCGTAACCATGAATACACCGCCACAATGCGATACGCGATGAAATTCACATTTACAAACGTTTTTTAACGAGTATTTGATTTCATTGGAGACTAAATAAAACTCATCCTCATCCCAATATTCAATGCTATTATGTCTACAAATATCAAGCTCCTTACGTGTATGAAATGCAATATCCCCAATGAATATTTTCCCATTCGCTGAAAGTAGAGGTAGCAAACTCTTGATAAAGGTGATTTTCTCTTCATCCGCAATATGATGCAGCGCATATGTGCTTATAATAAAGTCATACTTATTGACTTCAAAAGAATCAGGAAAGCCCTTGGTAATATCCCACTCCACCAAATTTGCCATTGGCATTTTAGACTGAGCAACCGCAATCATCTGAGTAGAAAAATCTAAACCATCTATGTGATGCCCATTTTCATAAAGTCGACTCGTTAAAGCCGCTGTGCCAAACCCTATATCTAAAATGGTTGATTGCTGCTTTTGCATGACCTCATTAAAAATAGTATTCAATATTTTTTTGTATCCAGCAAACGGATACAAATTTTTTTCTTCACACACTTGTACTGTTTGATCATAGTCATTCGCCCATAAATTAAATCCTTGCTGATTTAACATGAATGCTCCCCCTATAATTCGAACGAGCAATCGAGCATTTCTTTTTATTTAAAAATAGTCTTTTTAAATAATTTAATTTACCCGATTAGTCGCCGATCGTTTCCTCTAAGACGTTGCATCGATAGATAATAGTAGTTTTTTTCATAATAAACTCCACCTTTCATAGATACATAGATATTATCATAATATTTCGCATTTCGGAACCACTCAATATGAAATGATTTTTTTGAGGGATATAGCGCAACTCATATTTTGTGAAATAGTTTAGTATTGAAGACTTTCTGACAAAAGATTTAGCCTTATCCAGCATTTGATTTTTCCCATCAACGCTTCCTAGGGAGTAAGCCCTCGATGTTATTAACTTACAACGTTGAATAGCGGTTTAGTTATTGTTATACTCTCGAGCCTTTGCTTATATTGCATTCAATTTCAACTTTTCTAATTCGATCTCAATCTGATTTAAATCGATTCGTTCAAATAAAGGACTTACTTGAAAGGTTTGATATATTGATTTTTCTATGGGTTCCCAAGTAAATGGTGCTAAATTCAACATTGCTTTTACTTTATCACTTGAAAAAGGTAGGAATGGCGATAATAACTGAGCACAATTTGCAATAATATGCACACATGTAAGTAAAATATTCTTGCACTCTTCCCTGTTCTCATGGATTTCTTTCCAAGGTTGTTTTGTATCAAAGTATTTATTTCCGAAGCGAATGGTTTCAAAAATCGTTTCAATCGCTTGTTTGAAATGACCTTGTTCAATCAAGTGACCAATCTCACCATATCTAGATTGAGTCATTTCTACAATATCTAAATCCAGGTTACCAGAAACAGCCCCTTCAAATGATTTGTCAATAAACTTCAACGTCCGATTTACGAGGTTACCGTAAGCACCAAGAAGCTCAGAATTATGACTGAAAATGAATTCACGCCACGAAAAATCAGCGTCTCTATTTTCAGGTGCATTTGCAGTTAGAAAGTATCGAATGGAGTCAGGATCATAACTTTCCAAAATGGCGGGAACCCACACAGCCCAGTTTTTGCTCGTTGATAGTTTCATTTTTTCTAATGTTAAGTACTCGTTTGAAACGATATGTGTTGGAAAAGCGTCCTTTCCAATACCCGATAAAATAGATGGCCAAATAATCGAGTGGAAGGGAATGTTGTCTTTCCCATGTACATAGTAAGATACGGTCTCTTCATTCCAAAAAGCTTCATCATTTTGATTAGTGTCAATCGCCCATTGTTGACTGGCCGAATAATAACCTGATACTGCTTCAATCCAAACGTATACTTTTTTATCCTCATAACCTTGTACTGGGACACTAACTCCATTTTGTAAATCTCTGGACACAGCGCGGTCATGTAAACCTTCTGTCAAATATCTTTCTGATAAATGGATGGCATTTTCTCTCCACGCTTTGTTTGCCCGAACCTTCTTAACTTGCTCTTCTAGCTCATGTTGAAATGAACTTAATGAAAAGTAGAAGTGTTCCGTTGCCTTTGTGGTTGGTTCATTGCCACAAATTTTGCATTTACGGTCAATTAAATCAAGCGGATCAAGGATGGTTGAACAATTATCACATTGATCCCCACGAGATGGATGTCCACAGTTCGGACAAACTCCCTCCACATAGCGGTCTGGTAAAAATTGGTGGTCAAACTCACAATAGGTTTGTTCAATCTCTTTTTTATAAATATATCCATTCTCAAGTAGCTGCAAGAAAATCCGCTGGACAACTTCATGATGTTGTTGACTATCCGTTCTGGAATAAAAATCATAACTAAATCCCAGTATCGCAAAGCTTTCTATAAATTCTTGATGATAGCGATCTGCGATATCTTGAATCGCTAGCCCTTCTTGATTGGCCCTAATCGAAATAGGTGTACCATTACAATCGCTACCAGACACATATAAGACGGATTCACCCTTTAGTCGGTAATACCTCGCTAAAATATCCCCCGGTAACAACGCTGCGATATGACCTAAATGCAATGACCCATTGGCATATGGCCACGCGCCCCCAATTAAAATGCTCAAACCAATTCCTCCTTTTTAGGGCATACAAAAAACCCCGCCACTTATCGTATCGATAAGGACGAGGTTAATATTTCACTCGTGGTACCACCTTAGTTCACAAATAGCTCACGCCACTTGTCTTAGTAAGTACGTCGCTACAAATCCTGCGAGTATACTTTGACATTTGTAACAAGTGCCAAATCTTGTTGCAGCCTACTCATCCGCGGATTTTCAGTGCAAAGCTCGGAGATCATGTTCATCAGACTAGTTTGCTTCATTTCCACCAACAGAAGCTCTCTATATAACATCGTCTCATTACTTTTCCTCGTCATTGCCGTTTGATATAAGGTTTGAATTGATTATAGAGAAGTGTGTGTGTAAATGCAAATAATAAATAAACGTATTTCGTGGTCATGTTAACCATACTTGTATCACAACGTCAGCGATACACTACAGTGGATTATTACAAGTAAAGGAGTCACCATGCATTACATATGGGATTTGTGAATAATGAGTTGCCCCAAAAATTATTTCGATTGTAAAACTTAATCTAGTTACTTTTATGTAAGTTATTTCCTCATTTAGACTATGCCATTTTGAGAACTTATATTCATTGTAATTATAATGTATTCTGTATAATTATATTTAAAATCTCTAATTTATCCAAGTCCTTATTGTTATTTTTTGTTCTTCTATAGCCATCTTCTAGCGATTTATTATAGACTTTAACGAAATCCAAAATCGTAGGTAAATAGTATTCTGAACCAGCATCTTCAAATAGGTTTAAACTTGTATAATCTACATCCGCAAATTCCAATAAATCTTCCGTAAAAGCAAACCCAATTTTAATATCATTTTTAATAAATTCATGTTCCTGTAAGTTAACCATTCTATAGCCTAGCTGTTCCATGGTATGTTGGAGAAATTTCCATTTTTCTTCTAAATAAGTTAAGGGCACAAGTATATCAATATCTTGAGGAGAAAAGTCGATATTTGTTACTTTTCCAAGACCTAATGAACCATATAAGACGGGTACAATGTCTAACTGTTGGTTTAATAATCCAGAAATACATATAAATTCTTCATATAAATAATGTTCTCTATTCATAATTTCCCCTTCTATCAGTCAAAACTATATTTATATATAGTAGTAACTTTCACTCGTTTTTTTTGCAAAGAAATCGATTCGGTATTAAAGTTATTTATCATCTTTTGGTGAAAATTTAGCACTCTATTTTCCACTCCACTCATGAACTAAAATACTGTATAAAAGGGAATCACGCCATCCATCTTTTAGTAGTAAATCCTCACGTATTCTACCTTCTTTTGTCATGCCTATTTTCTCTAGCACCTTTGATGAAGCAACATTTCTTGGGTCGCATGTCGCATAAATACGATGGAGATTAAAATTTTTAAAACTGAATTCAATTACCAATTTCGCTGCCTCTGTTGCATATCCCATTCCCCAAAAATCTGGATTTATAATGTAGCCAATTTCTCCGATTTTATTGCTATAATCTTGGATATTTAACTCAGCTGCCCCAATCATGTTTCCGTTTTCCCTTAAAATTATGGCAAATACAAATCGACTTCTTGGTTTCTTTTTTGCATCTACAATAACTTGTTTTACAAACTCTTCAGATTCCTCCTCAGAGTTTGGTCCCCACGGTTGGTACTGACACACTAGTTGTTGCGATGCATATTTATGAACATCTACCCAATCTTTCTCTTCAATTTCTCGCATTATTACTCTTTCACTTTTAAGATATTCCCCAATCAAAAAAATCCCCATATCTAACTTTCCCACTCTCCTCTTCGTCAATTTTAATAAGGTTCAAGTCATTTTTTATTTAAAGGCTTGGAACCTTGTCAGTTCCTCTTCAATTCCATTCATAATGTCAGATGCTCCTGTTGACTTGTTTGAGCATACAACAACTATTTGAGATGAATTGGGAAAATAAGCGGAGTGAAAGCTAACTCCAGGATCATAGCCCATTACATGATACTTAAATACACCTTTTTCATTTTTCTTAATCCATATGCCATATCCATAAAAGCTATCTTCATCGACTTGAGTATGAGCCGTGAGTAACTGATTGGTTAGTACCTCATTTAGAAGTCGATGGTTCATCAAGGCTTCCCATAGCCTAACCATATCTTTTGCTGTTACATATGCTCCGCCATCCGAACCGCCTTTTACTGGTAGTGAATAAATATTCGTTTTCCATGTTCCGTCTGAATTATCTATATACCCTAAAGCAGTCCCTTGCGGAAGAGCATCAAACGCAAAGTATCCTGATTCTAACATGCCGACTTCTTTAAAAATACGTTCTTCAACGTAGTCAGTAAAGACAAGTCCACTTACTTGTTCAACTATCAAACCTAGCAAAATATAACCTGCATTATTGTAGTGAAACCGCCCTACTTTCGGAGATTTCATGTGCTCATTTTGAAAAAGTGGCAAAAAGTCGCTCAAACGTCTTAAGTGATACATCGGATTTTTGACCCACAGTTCCTCAAAGTCATCCATGACTTCTTCATCGAAATAATCTGGCATTCCTGTAGTATGCGTCAGTAAATGGTGGATGGTTATCTTTTCGTCTAAATACGGAAAATCTAAATCAAGACATTCTCCTATAGTCGTATCAAAAGATAGTTTTCCTTCTTCTACAAGCTGACAAATTGCAATTGATGTGAAAAGCTTACATCCAGACGCTATTCCATATCGAGATGTTGTTTGATTTTTTAATTGTTCAGAACGATTGGCATAACCATAGCTTACATCTGCCAAAATCCTTTCCCCATCTTTAACAAATACAGTACCTGAGAAATGATTACTACTTTGAATTTTTGCAATCTGCTCTGTAATTTTTATGTTCACTTTTATTCCCCCAATGTATCTGTTTTAAGTCATATCTTTGCTTCAACGTAAGTTAGATAGTTTATACTCTTTGACAAATTCCTCGTAATCCAATACTTCAATTGCATCTGACCAATGCCTAATGAAAATAACAGGTTTTCCATTAGCCTTGAAATCCTTAATAACAATCTTGATTATTGACAGCTCTCTTGAAAATTACCGAAATTCACTATTCCATTTTGCACATCTATAACTAAAAAAGCCTCCATTTTCCCACCAACTTTTCCTTTGATAGATAACTCTTCTAGAATGGTGATAACTTCTCCTGCTATTTAGGGGGTCGTTCTCTGACACTTTTTTTGAAAAATCGTGTTAATGCCAATCATCTTTCCAAGTCGGGACCCCCGCCTTATATTCCCGCATTTGTTATACTAATCGTATTAATCATTTAGGGGGTTAAAAACATGGCAAAGTTATTTGAACCATTTACAATACGCGATGTTGAATTTAAAAACCGCATCGTTATGTCACCGATGTGTATGTATTCGAGCCATAACGAAGACGGAATGATTGAGGATTGGCATAAGACACATTACGCCACACGTGCTGTCGGTCAAGTTGGCCTTATCATTGTTGAGGCTACAGCAGTACAACCTGCGGGACGAATTTCCTCACAAGATCTTGGCATCTGGAGCGACGATCATATTGCGGGATTAACAGAAGTGGTCCATCTCATGCAACAGCATGGCGCGAAAACGGGCATCCAGCTCGCACATGCTGGACGTAAAGCGACAGTTGACGGCGATATTTATGCACCGTCCGCAATTGCATTCAATGAAAAGTATAAATCGCCTGTTGAAATGACTATAGACGATATAAAAACGACTGTACAAGCATTCAAGGAAGGTGCAATTCGTGCGAAGAAAGCCGGGTTTGACGTCATTGAACTCCATGGTGCACATGGCTATCTTATTAATGAATTCTTGTCGCCTTTATCGAATAAACGGACGGATGATTACGGCGGCTCTGCAGTAAACCGCTATCGCTTGTTACGTGAAATTATCGACGTAGTTCGCACTGTTTGGGAAGGTCCCTTGCTCGTCCGAATATCCGCACATGATTATACTGACGGAGGCATGACGTCCGTTGCGTACATTGAAATGGCGAAGTGGATGAAAGAGCAAGGCGTCGATCTAATTGATGTTAGTTCCGGAGCGGTCGTCCCAGCCGCAATTGATTCATTTCCTGGCTATCAAGTGAAATTTTCGGAAACAATTAAAGATGGTGCCGATATATTAACGGGCGCAGTTGGCCTGATCACAACTGGTATCCAAGCAGAAGAAATCTTGAAAAACGGCCGCGCCGATATGATTTTGCTGGCACGCGAACTATTGCGCGACCCGTACTGGGCATATACAGCGGCAAAAGACCTTCGTGTTGAGATCCAGTCGCCGAAACAGTATGAGCGAGGCTGGATGTTTTAAATAAGTTATCCTGCCAATATTGGACAGTAATTTATAAATGAAAAAGTAGTAGTGCAAACCCTGGCACAGGTTCGCACTACTACTTTTTTAGTGATATGCCTGTAGAGTATCCTCTTAGGTATCTACAAATAGTAAATATAATTTATTCACCTACTCGAGATATTAAATTCGTGGAAACTTCACGAACCAGATAAAGTATTTGTCTAACTCATTCAATTCTCTGTAGTAGTTCCAAATATCTCCTAATGGAGTTATATAACCTTTCTGAGTGTTCACCAAAAATAAAGGTAAAGGTTATAACTTTGTAGAATATTGTCTATTAAACGAAAATGTTTGAAGGGATTGAGATAAATGCAGAAGTTAACGACTAGTGTTAAACAAGTACAAGAGAAACTATTGGAATTAGGACATCCAAACGAGGTCGTCAAATTGACAGACAGCGCTCGAACTGCTCAAGAAGCGGCAGATGCCTTAGGGTGTGAGGTCGCGCAGATTGCTAAATCGATTATATTCAAACTAAAAAGTACAAATGAGCCGCTATTAGTTGTTGCGAGTGGAATCAATCGCATTGATGAGAAACTAGTTGCTCAAACGCTAAATGACAAACTATGTAAAGCAGACGCTGATTTTGTCCGTGAATCCACAGGATTTGTTATTGGCGGGGTTCCTCCATTAGGGCATAAAAACTCTGTACTAACCTTAATTGACGAAGACCTTTTCAAGTATGAAACGATCTGGGCTGCTGCTGGACATCCGAAAGCAGTATTTCAATTAACACCAGATGAACTCGAGAAAATGACAAATGGACAAGTTATTTCTGTAAAATAATGTTTGATACATACACTAAACCCGATTCTTCCTGCAATAGGAAAAATCGGGTTTCAGCTTACATATTTTCACATAAGATATTGCTATGTTCAAGTAGATGTAACGGCTGAAAAGCACCTATATCACTCTGAATTCATGTTTAGTCCCGAATAACTTCACCATTTTTCCATTCGAACCGTGAGAAGTCTTCCGCAATATGGAGTGCAGGGAAAGTGGCTTCCCCTTGTTTTTGCAATTGCGCCACGTCGCTAGGCATGAAACGGGCACTAATATGATTTGCAATAAGCGTTTTAGCTCCTGCTTCTTGCGCTACCCGTGCTGCATCCCCGATTGTTGAATGGCCATATTCTTTCGCCAGATTTCCCGTATCTATATCGAACGTAGCCTCGTGAACGAGAATGTCCGTGTCTTGCGCCAGTTCAACAGCGGCACTACAATAATTTGTATCACCAAGAATGGCAACTATAAATCCTTCTTGCGGTTCCCCGGTGACGTCCGAACTGGCAACAACTCGCCCGTCCTCCAATATCACATCTTCTCCGCTCTTCAACTGTTTCAGTAGCGGACCGTTTGGTACACCCGCTTCTTTCGCTTTGGTGATGAGTAACTTTCCTGGAAGAGGCTTTTGCTCAATCCGATAACCTAAACACGGGATAATATGTTGTAAATTTTTCGCAGTTACACGGTAATCGGCATCTTCAAAAACAACGCCTTCCCCGATTTCATGAACAATTAGCTCATAGTTTAAATGCGTATTGGTTACGCGCAACGTTGTCTTAATCCATTCATTCAACCCAGTTGGCCCATAAATGTCAAGTTGCTCCTCGCCACCAAGGAATGAGCGCGAGCCAATCAATCCGGGTAATCCGAAAATATGATCGCCGTGCAAATGCGTGATAAATATCTTGCCGATTTTCCGTGGTTTTAGCGATGTATGTAATATCTGGTGTTGCGTCGCTTCCCCACAATCGAATAGCCAATAACCGTCCCCTTCGGCCGATAAATTCAAAACGACAGCTGACGTATTACGCATTTTGGACGGCATACCCGCCCCAGTTCCTAAAAATTGTAGTTCCATAACGGATATCCACCTTTCATTTCATGCCCCGCTTCACTGTTCCAGGACCGAATTTTTGTTCCAACTGCGAAAGCAAAGTATCCATTGTCTCTTCTTTCGCATGTTTTTCAAAGTTATAAATTGATAGCTGTTCATGCAGTTCATTCATCATAACCACATTTGATACGGTAATACCAAGAAGACGAATTGGTTCGCCATCCCAATGCCTTGTAAATAAATCAGCAGCTTCTTTATAAATATCTTGTTCTTTATAAAGTGGATTAAGGACCGTCCTGCTTCGAGAATGATTACGCCAGTCTGCTGTACGTATTTGGATCATGACGACTGTGCCGGCTAATTGTTTAGTATCAAGACGGGCCGCTACTTTGGACGCCAACCATTTGAAAACCTTCAGGCATTCATCCAAATCAGTTTCATCTACCGGTAATGTGGTTGAGCTGCCAAAACTTTTTCGTTCTTCAGCAGCTTCAGGGTCTACAAAACGGTGGTCAATACCATTTGCACGTTCATGTAGTCGGATGCCGTGTTTTCCAAAAGACGATTTGATGGTGATCTCATCTGTTTTTGCCAAATCCCCGATTGTGTAAAGGCCCAACTCATTCATCTTTTTCTCTGTACTCTTCCCAATTCCATGCATTTCAATAACCGGAAGTGGCCACAAGATAGATTCAATTTCCCTCTTTCGTAAAATCGTAATACCCATCGGTTTCTTCATATCTGACGCAGTCTTTGCAAGAAACTTATTCGGCGCGATACCAATCGAACACGGCAGGTCAAGCTCCTGCAAAAGACGTTGTTGCATAGCTAATGCAATATTTACAGCATTGGTCAATCCACCAATCGCAGTAATATCGATATACGCTTCATCAATTGACACCGGTTCTACAAGGTCAGTAAAGGTTCGTAACAAGTCGAAAACTGCAGACGAAGCGATTCGATATTTTTCGAAATCGGGCGGGACAATTATCAAATCCGGACATAGACGTTTCGCCTCTCCGACGGTCATCGTCGTGTAAATGCCAAACGATCTTGCTTCATACGAACACGTTACGAGAATGCCTTTCCGTGCTTTTGGATTACCGGCAACCGCCATTGCGATACCTTTCAAGGAAGGGTCATGCGCTTGTTCGACGGATGCGAAAAAACTATTCATATCTAGATGAAGTATGACCTTTGCTTGTGATTCAATAACCGTCTTCAAGACATATTCCCCTCCTTCACTTTTATACTTCTTATGTAGAAATAAAGATTGCCATTGAATTCGCTACGGCGTAAGGGGGTATTTCCCGCAGCAGCTTTGCCACCATTCTTAGGGCCTCGTCTACCCCATGTAAGGCGTCTTCAGTTAGGTTATTTAGTAATCATTTATTTAATATATTTAATTATAACATGCAAAAACCGGACAGATGGCACTGCCCGGCTTACAGGTTACTTTTCTTGTGCTAGTTGTGCTTCCACATACTCGCCGATTTTATCCATCCCAGCAAGCGTTTGGGATAAAATCTCAGGATCGACAACGGTAATCATTCGGTTTTCTAAATTTGCAACTGTCGTGAAATAAGGTGTTCTTGAGTACGCAATAAGTCCCGAGGAAGTTAAAGCACTTTCTGGAATATCAAGAATTTCTTTCGCATTCAGTACAAGTAAACCAATGTATAAACTGCCAGTTTGAACTACAACAACACGTGCATCTTCATATCCTTGTGCAGTTTTACCATAGAGAATCTGTTCAAAATCCAGAATCGGAACAAGTTCCCCACGAATCCGCATAAGTCCGAGCATATATTCAGGGAGATGTGGGATTGGGTTTATTTGTTCAAGACGCTCAATTGACACGACAGTATCAACAGCAATCGCGTATTCCTCGTTACCACATTGGACAATAACTGCTTTTAAATCACTCATCCTTTTCCCTCCTTTACTTATTCGCTGTTACATGGATGATTTCAAGCAAGAGTTCTGTCAGCTTGTTCAACTCATCGACAGGCATCCGCTCATTTTTTGTGTGAATTTCTTCGTAACCGACTGCTAGTGTTACTGTTGGAATACCTGCGCCATTGAATACATTACCGTCACTTCCACCGCCGCTAGTCATTAACTGTGGCGTTAGTCCGATATTCTTAATGGCCTTCATCGCTGTTTGCACGACTTCTGCGTCTTCTTCAAAACTAAATCCAGGATACATCAGCTGAACTTCTGTTTCAGCTGTTCCGCCCATTAGTTCAGCAGTCCGCTCAAATGTACGAATCATATGTTCTATCTGTTCATTCAGCTTTTCCTGATTGATAGATCTTGCTTCCGCTAAAATACGAACTTCATCACAGACAATATTCGTTGCTTGTCCGCCTTCAAAGCGTCCGATATTAGCAGTTGTTTCTGAGTCAATACGACCCAGGGACATTGCAGAAATCGATTTAGCCGCGATATTGATGGCCGAAACTCCTTTTTCAGGTGCAACGCCGGCATGTGCTGTTTTGCCATGGATTGTCGTCCATAATTTTGCTTGGAATGGTGCAGCAGTTACGATTCCGCCAACTTTTTGGTCACTGTCGACAGCATAGCCGTATTTCGCCGTAATCAATGAAGCATCCATCTCTTTCGCCCCGACTAGGCCACTTTCTTCACCTGCTGTTATAATGAACTGAATATCGCCGTGTGGTTTACCGCTTTCTTTCAATGTACGTGCCATTTCAAATAGAGCCGCAATTCCTGCTTTATCATCTGCGCCAAGAATTGTCGTACCGTCAGAATAGACATAACCGTCATCACGCAATTCCGGTTTAATACTTTGACCAGGAACGACAGTATCCATATGACATGTGAAATAAATTGGATCGATGCCTTCAGCAGTCCCTTTCAACGTCGCAATAAGGTTACCTGCGCCATGTCCAGTGCGATCGTCAGAATCATCTTCCTCAACATCAAAACCGAGTGCTTCCATTTTTAGTGTTAAAACATCAGCAATCGCCCGTTCGTTTTTCGTTTCAGAATCAATTTGTACGAGTTCCAAAAATTCTTCTAGTAGTCTTTGTTTATTCATTTAAAGCATCCCCTTAATTATAACGGTATATTACCGTGTTTCTTCTTCGGTCTAGTCTCTTGCTTGTTGCGCATCATGTCAAGTGCTTGCAATAGTTTAATGCGTGTTTCACGCGGATCAATAACGTCATCGACCATGCCGTGTGATGCCGCAACATAAGGATTTGAGAATTTCTCTCGATATTCCTCGATTTTTTCTGCGCGCATCGCTTCCGGATCGTCGCTATTGGCAATTTCTCTGGCAAAGATGATATTCGCAGCGCCTTGCGCACCCATAACTGCAATTTCAGCATTTGGCCATGCATAGACAATATCCGCTCCGATTGATTTAGAGTTCAGTGCTACATAAGCACCGCCAAATGCCTTGCGTAGGATAACCGTTATTTTTGGCACAGTTGCTTCCGAATAAGCGTACAAAATTTTTGCACCGTGGCGAATTATACCACCATGCTCCTGTTTAATGCCCGGGAAGAATCCAGTTACATCTTCAAAAGTAATGATTGGAATATTGAAAGAGTCACAAAATCGGATGAAACGGGCAATTTTATCGGATGAATCAATATCAAGGCCACCTGCCATTACTTTCGGCTGATTACAAACGAGGCCGACCGGTTCCCCTTTCATACGGGCCAATCCGACGACAGCATTTCTTGCAAATTCAGCTTGAACTTCCATGAAGGAATCCGTATCAACGACTTGTTCGATAACCTTCCGTATGTCATATGGACGAATAGTTTCATAGGGTACGACATCCGCCAGATTTGCACGGTAATCATCTGCTTCGCCATAAGCTGCGACTGGCGGTTTTTCTGTATTGTTTTGCGGTAAATAAGCAAGTAATTTGCGGACATTTTCGAGAACAGTCTTCTCATCTTTACCACGGAAATGGGCATTCCCGCTGATTGAGTTATGTACTTTCGAACCGCCGAGGTCTTCAGACGAAATCTTCTCCCCAGTAACCGTCTCAATTACTTTCGGTCCTGTGATGAACATCTGGCTTGTTTCATCCGTCATGAATACAAAGTCCGTGATGGCTGGCGAATAAACAGCGCCGCCTGCACAAGGCCCAAGAATGACTGATATTTGTGGAATAACACCTGAGTAGATAGCATTACGGTAGAAAATTTCACCATAACCGTCAAGTGAGACGACACCTTCTTGAATCCGTGCTCCGCCCGAATCATTCAGTCCGATGAATGGTGCACCATTTTTAGCAGCGAGATCCATGACATTGGCGATTTTCATGGCGTGCATTTCCCCTAGCGCTCCTCCGAAAACAGTAAAGTCCTGTGAAAACAAATATATTGGTCTACCGTTAACTTTCCCGTAGCCAGTTACCACGCCATCCCCAGGGCCTACTTGCTTGTCCATCCCAAAGTCACGCGTACGGTGGATAACAAACGGATTTAATTCAACAAATGAATTCGGATCTAGCAGCAAGTCAATTCGTTCCCTTGCGGTCAACTTCCCTTTTTCATGCTGTTTAGCAATTCGCTCGTCTCCGCCACCAAGTTCAATCACTCTTTTTCTATCATATAATTCATTGATTTTATCATAGATATCCATTTTGTCAGTCCCCTTTGCCGCTTTTATCGCATAGCTCATACAATACGCCGAATGATGATTTTGGATGGAGGAACGCCACATCCGCTCCACCAGCACCTGGTTTCGGTTCTTCTTGCAGTAACTGAACGCCTTTTTCCCGCAGTTCAGCCATCCTTGAACGAATATCCGTCACACCGAATGCGATATGATGAACCCCTTCACCACGTTTTTCGATGAATTTCGCAATTGCTCCATCTTTCCCCAGTGGTTCCAATAACTCAAGCTTAATATTCCCAGCGTCAATGAACGCGACGCGCACGTTCTGACTTGGGACCTCTTCAACTGCTAAAAGCGTAAGCCCGAGCGTATGTATGTAATAGTCTATTGATACATCGATACTTTTGACAGCGATTCCAACGTGGTCTACTTTTTGCATAACAATTCCCCCTCCCCCTATTGTACATTTTACCTCATTAAACGGCTAGATGTTGTGATATTCATAAATTCTGTTAAAATAGAATTATAAAGCTTAAGGAGTTTTGACTAATGAGCAATCGTAAAGTACAGAAAGTCGTTGTTTTGGTAATGGTTGGAGCAATGCTTGCTTCAAGTGTTATGTTCGGTCTTAGCATGATCATGTAAAAGCAAAAAACAGTCCGTATGTGCAATCTAGCACATACGGACTGTTTTTTGCATTATATGTCTAGCCTAAGTTCATTTTCAGACGCCCAGCACTTTTCTTATAGTTCTTCGCAATATTCCTCAAATTGACTTTGTAGATTTGTCACAACAGACATTGGATCATGTCCTTCGATTTCATAACGTCCAACTTCAGCGACAAGCTTGCCGTCTTTCAGAAGTACGAATGATGGTGATGAAGGCAGGTGATCTTCTCCGAAAAGCATACGTGCTTGTGCAGTTGCTTCTTTGTCTTGTCCTGCAAACACAGTTACTAAGTGATCCGGACGTTTGTCATAATGCACTGCGTGTGCAGCTGCTGGACGTGCGATACCACCTGCACAACCGCAAACCGAGTTCACCATTACAAGTGTTGTGCCAGAACGTTTAAACGCATCTTCAACAAGCTCAGGCGTTGTCAGCTGCTCATAACCGCTAGCTTCCATCTCTGAACGTGCTTGTCTAAGGATATCATTCATATAAAGATCAAAATTCATATTCATGTTAATCAAACCCCTCTCTATTTACTTCTTTATCATAGCAGGACAGGGAGTTTCCTGCAAAAAATCGATTTCGAAATAATTAATAACCCAAAATGAAACCTTTTCCAGTTTCTTTCGTAAAACTACTAACTACTAATTATTCGACAAGGAGGAGAACGAAGTAATGGAATTCTGGATCATCGGTTCGGTTTTCGTGATGTACTTTCTTGTTATGATTCCAGTTCAATATAGCAATTGTAGCTACAAAAAAAAAGCTTGAAGAATCTGTTTTAACCCATAACGATACATATGAAGTAATGAGTTTTGAGCAGCAACAGTTACAACTTAATCTACAAGGTAATCTCTTTAATTTACCCGCGACATTAATGGCACAGTTTATTTATTTCATGCGCCATCGAGGCAACAAAAAGGTTAAATAGATGAAGGTTGTTGGAAAAGTCAATGTAATTTTCAAAAAGGTAATCCTACCTCAATCTTATCGAGGTTGGATTACCTTTTTTACTGTATGTTTATACTTTAATTTGTCAGTTCGTACACCATGTTAATAGAACCCCCCCACACGGTTAAGATATCCACTTTGACAAAGAAAAATATTTGAAAGAACCAATTGAAATACTGGAACTAAGTGTACGGTTGACTAAGATACTTAAAAAGAATGACATTCACACGCTAGAGGACCTTATCACTGAAGATACCTTTGAACTTGAATGTACGGGTCCGATATTTAGGAAAGAGTTAGAGGAAGTAATTGACGAGATTATATTAGAAGTTCAATAAAACAAATATAACGAACTTTCCCTAATCTGATTGGTCGTTGTTTTTTTTGCAAACCCTTCTTTCTTTCGGATTCCACGTCCCCATGGACACCCTTGCGTTAGGCTAACTGTTACTTCTGCCTTCAAAGTTCGGGACTTGCACCCTATAGACTACTCCCATGCAGGGCGCACGATAAAAAATTCAACATATTTCTGTTGTGCCGGTACATTATTTTTCTTTAACCAAAGGAATGATTGTCCAATACGTAATAACTCTCCAGATCCATTCAAGTGGGCCCATTTTAAAATAGCGTAGCCAAATCATACTGAACACCATCTGAATGGCACAAATTACTATGCATATATATAAGGTTCCCATATACGAAAGGTTTGCTGATAGATTAAAAACTCTACCAGCAAGTAGAATAAGTGCAGTTTGTCCTACATAATTGGTCAAGGCCATCCGACCATAATGCTTTAGCGGTGAAAGAACAAGTTTTATTACTTTTGATTGTAATAAAAGAAGCAACAATCCTACATAAAATGCTGACAGTACTGGGCCGACCATTATACCGGCTCTCAAAAATTTACTTACCACGTCAATTGGCCCTTCTTCATCTATAACTATCATACTGAAAAACGGTTCGTAAGGTACTAATTGATACTGTGCATATAAGGCGAATCCACTGAAGATTAACGCGCTTGCTGTAAAGATAAAGAGCCGTCTTTTTTCACCAAGGTTTTCAAAAATACGATATTGGCCACAAACCAAGCCCAATAAAATCAATGGAAATGTTAAGAGTAGTTTCTCTCCCATAACTGCAAACACGACAAGCAACATCATGCCTATAGCAAGGTTCACATGCTTGTTTACTTTAAAGAACGGTAATACAAGTAATCCGCATACAGCATAAACTGCTAATGCTTCTCCCGGTTGAAAAAACATATGAACCATCCCAAATACAAATAGAATTACTATTCTACGTAAAAACAATACATATCCATTTTGTTTTTTACTTCGTGCCCGCGTAAGAAAGATATAAAATCCCACTCCAAACAAAAATGAAAAAATGGAGTAAAAACGACCTTCTACAAATAAAAATAAAAATCGTTGATAACTTGCATCTATTGTATGCGGCTCAGGAATACCTATTTGAAGCAAAGCCAATATATTTACCAGAATGATTCCCAACAAGGCGAATCCACGTATATAATCCAGTTCCTCAATTCGTTTATTCATTCTATATTTCTCCACTCCATTTCTGATTTCATTGTAGGATAAATCCCAATACCTATCCATCGGTTCGGGTGACGTTTACCTTACAGTTTTGCAACATCTAATAATTCCTGCTAGATCGGCTATTAGATGAAAGTTGGATTACGAATGAAGGAGTTGAACGAACAGCTGGGCACTTTTCTCCAATGTTTAATAGATGTAATTGAACAGCGAGACAGAAATTTGATGCATAATCTGACCCAAACGGTGATGTATGTACATTTACTTCTAATAGACATAACGCCCGAATGAGGAAGTATTTAACTTCATTACTCAATAAAAAGCGGCCAACCACAATTAATTCTGTAGAGTGGCCGCTTTTTATTTGGTCTTGTTTAACCTTTCCACAGAAAACTGGACCAATAAAAAAGACCGTCAATTGACGATCTCCTCTTGTTGAACTAAAGCACCACAACTGTAGGCTTTTTCATTTCATATACTGCTTTAAAAATGGCTCAATTCCTGGATAGCTTTCATTTATTACGATGGAGAGCAATTGATTACTGTCGACGATACAGTGCGTCATTAACTGATGTAGGGCTGACGCTAAACATTTTTCAGCATTGATTTCTTCAACTAACTTACACGTTTTTGACTCCAATAATGCTATTACTTTACAATACTGTTCCTCCTTGGCTAAGGAAAGCACTGTATTAACTACATTTTTCTCTTGCACGAGTAGCCGAAGTGCTAAATGTAAGCATTTTTTTTGTGCCTGCAATTTTACCTCATCTACTATGCGGATAATAGGTGGCTCTGGGGGACGTGCATGAAGGAGAGTTTGATCAAAAGCCCAGACGTAAACACCCTCTCGATTATTAAAGTAGCTCGGATCTCCAAACTGTATCACACCACCACAATGCGTACAAACTGCCGTATAGTTTACATAAAACACATCAATCCCTGGCTTTTCCACATTTCTGTACGTCCTATACGGAATAAATAAATCATGTGCGCAGAAAAGACAAATAAGCGGTCGGTTCAAAATAGTAATTCGACTTTCCTCACAGCTTAAATCTTCTACCATATCTAATCTACCTGTTTGTAAACGATATTCGTTTCCATCCCTTTCGCTAGTTGTTGGAACTGCTGAATATTACCACAGTCTTTGCAAGTTAAAGACTGCAGTGTTAATTGCTGCTTTTGCTCTTCATCAACAAACGGTACTACATCAATATATACTTCCCGATGACTAAAAATGACACCTTCACAGTGGGTACAGCTTAGCTGTTTACCTACAATCCTTATTTCATAATTACCGCGTCTTTTGACCAATTTACGATATCCTCCCTTTTCTAAGCTTCGATAATATCCAAAATCCGCCCTCTGTTTAACTAATTGACTATGTATAGCTTTTCTTCTTCCACTTAACTGCTGTGTTGGTTAAACAAAAACAGTGCATTATTCTCTATTCGTTCTTATTCATTTGAATACCTCTGGAATTTGACAAATAAAAAAAGCTGCTCATCCATAATCTAATCTGTGGAAGTACCGCTTTTAATTTAAGATTATAGTCGACGGCATTCGCTTCCGCATAAACATACTTTGGACCGGCTGATTGTGAGTAACAGATTTCAATACCGATAGATGCTCGATTACCTTTGCCTTGTCCATCCCCTGCATGATAGATAGTAGCGTGTAAATGGGATAGCTTGTACAACGTGCTTGTCATCGATTGCGACGCGATAACCTACAACGGTTGCATTCCTTGTCATGTAAGCAATCTCATTAGCTGCCGTCGCATCATTGTACGTATTGTGGATGGTCACATACTCTGGTTTCATGGCGTATGGTACTTTTATATTCACCTGTCTATTTCACTACGACGCATAATAGTCCGAAAGTGAATAACAGAAACATGCTGAATTCATCTTGTATGATTAATAATCAATCTACCAATCTCAAATATTACAGCCTCTTCGAAGGACTGTACCTCACATAGTTTTTTTCTAGAGTCTTTTTTGTAAAAATACACTCCGTCAGTTTCAATCCAATCATACAGACAATGCATTTTCAACTTTTCAGCAGGTAATACTCCTTTTCTGTTAAGTATACCTACGCTTCCAGAGTGAAATCCATTCTCAATCAATCCTATTTTAAACGGCTCTATAAATACTGCTCTATGATTTAATTCATGATATAACCATTCTTCCCTACTAATATTAGAAATAGCTCCAATGAATCTTCTCGGAGACCACGGAATACTAAACACAACATCCTTACTAAAATCAAGCATTACAGAAGTTGTATTTTGACTATCTTCGTAAATTTCTAATGGAATGTTATTCTCTTTTAAAACATGATAAGGTGGATAAAAAAGATTATCTATTTTAGGAATATCATACTCTACAGTTGTCATAATAGGTTGCAACAATCTAGACTGTATTGAAAAAGCAAAAATATGAATTGCACGGTAAATGGGATGCTCGGAGTCATCTAACGATATATTTGTATTTTCGTTTATTATATTTTTAGCCATCAACATGCTATTCTCGAATTTTATATTTATTATGCGTTCCTCTTTTTTATTTTTACTTTTCCAAAACATATAAATCCCCCCCTTAACCCACAATTCTACAAAAGGAGGAATAATCCTTCATTTACTTTCCTGGCTCAACCTGCTCGGCCAAATATTCAGCCTCCGGAACCTGATAAATCTCCGTGAGGAACGCGAAATACTTAATCGTCGCTTTCGGTTGGGTTTTCGACATCGCCCCACACCTCCAACCTTGTCGCATCTAGTGCTTCGTTAAATCCATCATCTTCGTACTGTTCAGGATCCTCGTTACCGAATGCTTTTGCATGAGCTATTTTCAATTTTTCTTGTTCAAGTTGACGTTTGAAGTGGTCTGGTAGCATATCGAAATGTTTGGATAGGAAGTCCATTGCTTTTTCTCGACTAGCGAGCTTGATAGATACTCCATCCTTACCTTGCTTAACTTCACTGATTATAGTTCCATCCACTTCATCGTCATTCTTGAAATCAAGATGACTCATCTTATAGGTGATCGGTTTGAAATTAGCATCCAACATAACCTTGCCCGTTTTCGAATGCCGTTGTTCCATCTCGATACTTCCGAACTCAACAAAGTCTGTTATGTCTGCAAAGGCTATTTGAATGTACTTATTCAACACATCCATCGCGATAATGAAGACTTCCTGGTGCATTTCACCTTTCAGTCTTCTGACTTCGACTGCCACCTTAACATTTCTAAGCAACCGACTTCCATCGACGTGAGCACTATTTCTTGCATACCCACCCTTGATAGCTGCCATTGTCGCGTTAAAGCTCTTAATGTAGTAAATACAAAAAAGCCTCTGCTTATCGGTTAAATCATCCGTCTCGACAAAGACTTCTTTTGCTACCTTTTTCGTTGCGTCGCGCTTCACGTTTCCTCTTGACTATTTTTCTCGATTCTTTCTACTGCGAATGGTGGAATCTTTCACGCCATGCTTTCCGCTAAATCATTGAATGATATTTCACTTGTTTCCCACTCTTTCTGTATCTCTTCCCAGTTTGGCACATCACCGTCCACCTCCGTTATTTTTGGCATAGAAAAAGCACCACGACGGGTGCGAAAGTAGATGGATTAGTTCAACATCGAGTGTCGATAACATTCTACAAGATGATCATTAACCATTCCTATTGCCTGCATGTATGCATAAATGGTTGTAGAGCCTACAAATTTGAATCCTAGTTTTTTTAAGTCCTTGCTGATCAGATCTGATAATTCCGTTGACGCAGGAACATCCGATATTTTAGTCCATTTATTTTTAATCGGCTCATGATTCACGTACTTCCATAGAAAAGAATCTAAGCTCCCATATTCATCAATTAATGATAAATACGCATTAGCATTTGTAATGACAGCATTAACCTTTAACTTATTCCTGATAATACCTGTATTACTCAAAAGTTCATCTATCTTGTCTTGATCATACTTCACGATTATCTTAGGATCAAAAAAATCAAATGCCTCATTTATAGTTTCCCGTTTTTTCAGAATCGTTATCCAGCTTAAGCCCGCCTGTTTACCTTCTAAAATAAGTAGCTCAAACAGTTTATTTTCGTCATGAACGGGAACCCCCCACTCATTATCATGATATTCTCTTTCAGTTGTATTCGTTTCAGCCCAACTACATCTACTAAACGGAATTTCATTACTCATTAGAATCACAACCTTACTCATTTAATTATATTTGTCCAAAAATTTATTAACATGCATTACTAACACTTGGAATAAACAGCTATTTATTCCCTCAATATATAACCCCTCCACATGACATCATTCGTCATAAAAAGGGGAAACCCTCTATTTATCTCTCGTATGTATCGGGGCTAGTAAGAGAGGTTATATCGCTCGCACGCACCCCTTAAATGCTCCATATCCCCCGCATCAAGCGCCATATCAGTCTGTAACAACAACATGTCCTCGTCCGTGATATCCGTTTCAATACTCGGATGATGTTCCAAATATTGACGGAATATCTTGGATCCTTCCGACATCTCAGCCATAAGTTTTCGAGAGTTGATTTTCCCCATTTCCCCTAAAGCATTCGCACACTCAGCGATCGAAAAGCTCTCCATCAATCTTTTAAACTTTTCACGTTCATGGTCGTTGTTCATCCTTCTCCACTCTTTCTGAGTCATATGACAAATGAATTTTGATCCAATAATAATTTAGAAGTAGTCATCAATTACACCTGATTTTTATTTTATTATTGGTAAAAATCTAAATTAATATGAAAATAAAGCACTTTTGAAATTTTATTGACATGTATATTTTCTACCTTCGTTATAGATACTAAGATAAAATCGGGAGGTACAAACATGACCAATAAAAAACTTGAAGATATGGACAATCAAATTGAAATAGTAAGAAAGCAACTCAACAAACTAGCTAAGGAGAAAGCTCTATCTGACCCAATAGTCGTTGAAACAAGCCAATTGCTTGATTTATTATTAAATGAATACGAACGGTTGAGAAATAAAGATTTATGAATCATCCATAATTCCTCCTCTTCAATTCACCATGCCGAAATATCCCAATCCGATTAGACTTCGTAAACCAAACCTCGTACGGCTGTCTGGGCAAAACCTTTATAACCCGTCCCTCATGCGATTTGAGATAGTAATAATCCTCAACCTCTTTCTTCTCCACATTGACGACGAGTTCAACCATGTCACCAAGCCCAAACGCTATTGTTGGCACCGTATCAAAAATAGTGAGTTTCTGCACCACTACTATCCCTCCTTCACAAAATGTTTGGCATACCATACTGCTGATTATTTTACTTTCGTTTTAAATCCGCACCAAAGGTAATTTAATGCATTAAATTACAATGAAGCTCTTTTAAAATGACTAAGTTATGGAGGCGAAAAAATTGAATCCAAATAATCTTGAAGATCATCTTAGTGATAAACTCGCCGTTGTGGGATCAGCGATTTCCACAATTGGTGATGCTATTTCAACCATTGCAGCAATTATGTCATTAGAAGAATCAATACTCGATGATGTCCAGCAACAACAAGATCAAAAAGAACAAGATCAGAAATTCCAAAAGATGCAAAAACAAATTGACGTCTTGACAAGTGAATTATCAAAAATTAAATCCTGATTTTTTGAGCAATCAATAATCACTTTGTTCATCTATGAATAAATCTTTCACTCCCATAAGACAAGGTCCATATTTTTAGTCTTACTCATACACTGAGAAAATGAGCTGATTACAAAATGAATCAAAGTTCCATGCAATCTTCCCCAAATAAAGAAGTTCTAAATGATATTTCGAAAGCAATTAATGGTGAGTACACAGCAATTTACTGCTATGAACTATTAGCGAACCAGGCTCCAAACAACGAAATAAAAAAACGCATTCTTGAAATTAGAAGTGATGAAATCAGACACTACGAAACCTTTTGGCATCTTTATATTTCTTTAACAGGAAAAAAACCTTCTCCTCAAATCACAAAACAATGTCCTGGCGATTATAGAAGTGGGGTACTCGCTGCATTTATAGATGAACAGGAAACCGTTGACTTCTATCACGATATTTCAAGAAATACCGATAACCCAGTTATTAGAGACGCTTTTACACGGGCCTCAGCTGACGAACAAAATCATGCCGTTTGGTTTTTATATTTTATGAATAATTATTAACAAAGCCAAAATCGATCATTATGTCTATTGCCAAAAACTTCTACGTTTAATGTTTTTCTTGTTCACCAATACTGTTGCTATATCACAAGATGACTGTGATAAAGACCACTGATTATTTTTAATCAGTGGTCTTTTTATTCCTTCGCTTTTTGTTTGAACTACGCATAATTTTTTCATGTTTTATTACAAGTAAAGCCGCATTTACAATAATGTTATTGAAATACATAGGTTATTGATTATAATAAATGTAATCGAACGTGTGTATTTAGTGACCGTTTTATAAAAGGAGACTTAAAAATGGATAAAGCTAGACTTCAATTATTTTGTCAGACACTACCCGGAACGACACATGATTACCAAGTAGACTGGCAAGCAGATCGTTATCATGTTGGCGGGAAGATGTTTGCTATGATGGGAGGAGACTCTCAAAGAAAGCCAATTATCACTTTAAAGTGCGAACCTACTCGTGCTGAAGAGTTGAGAGAAACATATCAAGGTATTATTCCTGGGCATTATATGAATAAAACACACTGGAACTCTATTTATTTTGATTCAAATCTATCCAACGATCTATTAGAAAATCTAATTCTTCATTCCTATAATTTAGTTTTTCAAAAACTAACTAAAAAAGTCCAAAACCAAATTATTTCCAAGTAGTTTTTAACAACATCTTTAGTGCTATTATTTTTGTTTTCCAATTGAAAGAGTAACTTACTCTTTCTTTTTTTAATTTATATCGGATTTTGAACCCAGCCCGTTAATTTGCCCGACCGTGCATCCGACCAATATAATAAATCCCTAACGCGAGTAACAAGGCAGAAATAATAAATGCCCGGCCTTCAAACGCAGTAATCATTGTCGTCATAACTTCCATCCCTCCCACTGATACAACAACCCCACACTCCGTTTATAACGTATTCCTCCGCCGCATAACCACATAATACATTACATTTTTCTCTCGTTTATCAAAAGCAGCCTTCGACCGACCGATTTCAGACAACAGTTCCCCGTTACGGCCATTCTCGACTCGCATAGCCTCCCACTGCATTTGCTTCATGCCGTCATCGCCTCCTCTTCGCCAAGTTCCGAAAGGAGCAATTGCACAGCTCCTTCCGGTGACTAGTCATACTCAGTAAAGGATTCAGCGTTGTAGCCGAATTTCTCTTCGACCATTTCCTGCGTAAATCGCTTCGGGACAAGGAGCCCGAATACTAAGAACAGTTACCGAGAGTTTCCCATGAGTGAAAATATCAATAATCTTTTACTTGTTTACAAAGAGTGGCATGAGCAGTCTATGGCGCCTTACCAGTCCCGGAACCCGCTTGGCTATGTATTTTCATTACTTACGCCGGAGAACCCCTTGGAGAACGGTACATGAAGCGTGTGATCGACTTGATATGCGAAAAAGAAAAAATTACCCACTTCACACCCCATTATTTTAGGCATACATTCGTTACGATCCAGTTATCAAATAACATACCGATTTCCACTGTTGCAGCACTAGTGGGAGATACCCCCGAAACGATTTATAAAACATATGCTCACTCGTTTGAGAAAGATGAAATTCAGGCATCTAATTTAATGGATGAAATCGTCAGTTTAGATTCTTTCGAAAAAGATAAAGAGTGAAATTGGGGTACATGGTTTTTTGCTCATTTATCATTAACAAAATCACTTGATGTATGTATCTCGCTGGAACTCCACAAACGTTGATATATCAATGTTTACAAAATAAAAAACGCTCGTAATTTCAACGGGCGTTTCAACAATTTTAGGATAACCATTTCGGTGGTGTGTCTTTTGCCCAATAGATATCACCGATTGAATAATGAGCTGTAAATTCATCAGCGGCAATATGATAGTGAAAATTGTAGTAGTAGCCGTCTTTTGGCCTTTTTTCAGTACGTACGTGGAAACGGATAAGATCTTTTCTGTCTTCTAGGTCGTATACATTGAAAATTTTCTCTGAGTAGTCTCCGGCAGGTTTTTCACTGATAGCAAGTCGGCGTTTATGTACGTCTCCTGAACTTGCAAGTGTCGATTGGATGGCTTCCTCAATTTTCGGGAAAATAACACTGTCAAACTCATCGGCGATTACCGGGCCGACTTTTGTTCCAAATTTCATGTATGATAGCTTCTTCGCAGACGTGATAAATAAATCTTCTATTGAATCCGAATTATCTTCTAAACTATCATCGACTAACGAGTCTTCTAATCCAATCGAATAATCATTACTTCGTGATGGTCCTACTGCGTGCTTCGAAACATCTTTGTCTTGCAAGTTTGTCCAAATTTCATGATTCGGTGAAATCGCACCGAATGTCAATAATGCTACGGCAACAATGAGCGTTTTTTGTAACCACTTTTTCATAACATCTCACCTGCAATTGTTTTTATTTTTGTTTACAATAGTTTATTTGACGAAAAAGTATTGAAAAGGTTTCTTCTTTCTTATTTTCATTGTACAATAAAAATGAAGATAATTGTATGTTTTTTTGAAGGAGGGTATCACTGATGGATGTGAATCTGTTTATCGGTATCGGAATGCTGGCATTGCTTGTGTATCTAAGCTCATTGAATTTCACCCACTAATATCAATAAACGCCGTCACCCTCTATTTTGAGGAGGACGGCGTTTTTCATTTTTCGATAAAAGCGAAATGAAACTTCGTATTCGGTCTGATTTTTCGCTGCATATTGAATTGCTCGAATACGGGTGAATCAAACCGGTCTTTCACAACAACACGTCGTTTACATACACGAAGTGCTTGCTTGATCCAGTCATCTGTCAGCACACTATGTACCCCAGCTTGACGCAGCGGCGTAAAATTAGACGATTCCGTAATAGGTGCATGAAACATCGGATCCATATAGACAATATCCCACGATGAATCAGCTTGATGGCTCAAAAACTCAATCGCTTCCGACTGGACGACCTCAATTCGAGTCATGGCCTGAACTAGTTGCTCCGACTCAGATGGGAACGAGCGCAGTCCTCGTCTGGTTATGAACGCGACAGCTGGGTCTGCTTCGACGCCCAACACTTTGCCGCTTTCACCTGTAACGAAAGAAGCAATGATACTGTCGGATCCAAGCCCAAGTGTACAATCGAGAAACGAATCATCTTCTTGTAATTGAGCTATCTCAATTAACGGATCCATTTCACCATTCAATAGCCTTTTCAATCTAAACGCTGCAGAATTGGGATGAAAGAAAAACGGTTCATCCATTCCAATACGATACAAATCATAGCGGTTTTTTCCCGCTACAATAACATCCGAACTGTGCGTGTTTTGTATTCGGGAAACCGCTTGCTTTTTACGTTCGACAATAGGATAGCCTAGAGTTTCAGACGCTTCTAGTGCTAGCTGCAGCGATTGATCATCAGGCCTGCCAGCGGTCGTGATGACTGTACTCATTATTTACAAACTTGATCGAGTACTTCCGATAGATGGTCTTTAATTTGCCCCATCTCAAAATTCTCAATTTGTTCCCTTGGAATAAAGTACGCAAGTGCCCCATCTTTCCAAAGTGCGATAGAAGGTGAGCTAGGAGGTACTTCAGGGAAATATTCCCGCATCATAGCTGTAGCTTCTTTATCTTGTCCTGCAAATACTGTGAACAAGTGATTTGGTTTATGTTCAGCTTCCTGTAATGCTTCCCTTACTGCTGGACGTGCAAGACCTGCGGCACATCCACAAACCGAGTTGATAACGACAAGAGCTGTCCCCTCAAGTGTCTTCATTGTTTCTTCAACAGCCTCAGCCGTCGTCAGTTCCGTAAATCCATTTTGTGCAAGTTCTTCACGCATCGGTTTAACGATGCCCTTCATGTAATCATCGTAAGCGTTCATATTTAATAATCCCCTTTCAATCTATTTAAATAGTGCTTGTTGTTAATGGTTTTTCCATCTTTCATATTACCTTGTCCTACGTATTTTTTCACTAAATAGCGACTATATAGCTAACTTAATTTCAACTTTTCGATTAGTTCGAGGATTGCAATGAAAATTCTACCCCAAATACTAAACATTATTTTACATACCTAATTATTCATTATTGGGAGAACATACGTCGTAAGAGGTGATTTTATGGCAAAGTTATTTCATATCCTTGTTATTTTATGCTTGATTTTTCCATCCATTATTTATTCGGAAACAAATGCTTCAGATGCAAAAGTAGCGTTTATTAGGGATGGCTATTTGTGGGTGAAAATTGATGATAAAGAAGAAGTACTGACTGTTGAAAAAGCAACATACCCTTATCCTCCACAATGGTCCTTCGATGGGAACTTGCTTCTTTATCAAAAAGAAGTCGAGGAATTAGTAAATGAACATAAACAGACCTCAAATCAATTGTGGGTATATGATATGAAAACAAAAAAGCACAGTAAAATCTTTTATGATGGACGAAATCCAAAATGGTCTCCAACTGAAAATATTGTTGCTTTTAGTGATGGTGGCGTATTGAATGTATCGGATTTTAAGAAATTCTATAATATTGCTTTAGGAGTAAACGATTACGAATGGCAGCCTGATGGGAAGGGTTTTATTGCCTCCTCTAGTGCTTCTCTTCGGCCGGATGGATGGACCAATCCTGTCCTGTATACGATTTCTATAGCGAATGGTTATCAAAACATCGGAAATTTAACGAAAAACGCGACAGAATTCTTCGTGATTCCAAAAGAAGTAGTGAAAGACGACGTGAAAGTTCCTTCGATAAACGCGGAATCATTTGCTTATTCTTCAGATAAACAATGGATATCCTTCTTTGTGACTCCAACAGCTTCATGGGCGATGGATAGTGATATGCTATGTGTGATTTCTGTAGACGGAAAAGAATTTGAAGTATTAGATGAAGTTATCTGGGCATTCACTCCAAAATGGGCATATAGCGAAAACTTACTCGGTTATATTGCCGGCGGCGGAAGAATTGTTTTTGGTTTTAAAAATAAAAATCTAAAGGTAACGGAAATTTCCACTTATCATTCTATAAACCTAACGCCAAAAAACTATGCGGAGATGGATTTTTCATGGGTTAATGATAGTTCGCTTATTGTTTCAAGGGTAAAGGAAAGTGAGTGGTCAAATGACGCTGAGAAACGCCCTAAAGCTTCCTTATACTTTTTAACGCTAGCTGGTCAAAAACAACTAAAAATAACGACACCACCAAAAAATAAAGGTGATTATAAGCCCGAATATTTACCTTCAATCGATAAAATAACTTGGTTACGAAAAAGCGATTTCGTTTCTGCTAAAGGTGATTTATGGGTGGCTGATATTGATGGTGGCAATGCAAATTTATGGATACGTGATATAGGGTTGTACACCTTTTTCCCCTCGGAGTAATCTGATGAAAATTAAAACAAACCATCTTCCCTTATTAGGAAAAGATGGCTTGTTTCGTTTTACACCATAAAATTAGGATCTTTCAAGAACCCTTGGCGAACGACAGCCCTTTGGTGGCAAGAGTATCACTGATAAGATCCATGGCTTTTGGACCTGTACCATGTAAATAGCTTCCCTGAGGTTTAGCGAACTGTTCATGCCGCCAGTAACCGGTACCTGAAAGCGCTCGTGTTGCCGGTTTTGATAATTCGTTTGGCAAATCCCTTTCGATGGCATTGTCGTTGTGCGGCACAATAATTTCCCCCTTATTCGATGAAGATGAAATAGTAACAGCTATTATTTTCTAAGCTCGCTCTTTATGCTATTTCAAACTCACCATAATCGCTATTGTAGCTGATGGTTCTTATTTCACACTCCTCAAAATAAATGACACGCACTTACTTACCATCTACCAAAAGGCCACGCTCAATCGCTACATACAAGAGCCCAATTGCATCCGAGTCCGTCAATGTTCCCTTCAATAACTTTTCATGCCAAGTTGCTGATAACGGGCCATCTGGCATCTTTTCAAGTCGTTTTAAAACGGCGCTTGTCGAATTGATAAGTGATTGCGATGATGGTGTATACAACTTATTTGTTCCTTCCTTTGGTGAAAGTATCTGATTGCCTACGGAAGCAGTTAGCAGTTGCAATTTAAAGTATATAGCCAATCCTTCTGCGATTGCCTCACCTTGGGCTTGCAAATAGTGATCATCCCGTAACTTTAGTATGTCAACTGTTGAATCCATAAAGCCTCCCTCACTTAAGAATGCTGGCATAGCAGATTCCCGAAGAACGTGGAAGTTGGCACGCTTCATACCACGATCACTCAACCCCATGGCCATAACAATCCTAGGATGAATAGCACCAGCAATTTCCTTTGATTTTGGATTCGCTGTTGGGTTGTCCATTGTATATGTTTCAATACCGCTATGGCTGCCCCACTTATCCGTAAGGGTATTATGATGGATAGAAGCATATACATCGGCTTGCCATTCGTTCGCTAGAGTAGTGCGTTTAGCAAGCGGAACATCTGTCTGACCGGTCGGATCATCCACACGTAGAATTTCCACATTTTTGTATGTCTTTAGTTTAGCAATAGCGTATTTGGCTACTTTATTGTTAAACGACCACTCCCGTTCGTCATCCGGTGAACGTTTACCTGGTGTATTGAATCCGTGCCCAGCATCGATTACGATTTTAACCATTTTGTGACACCTCCTTTTTGTGCCCTATTAAAAAGTATTTGTTTTTTTAAATTGCCACAGCAATCCAAAGATACTTTTCTATCTATACTATTCACAAAGCGTTTTTGAATGGCGGCACTTGTCCGATTTTAAACAAATATGTAGAGGACATGCCAAAACTTAACGTTTTCAGATGTCTCAATTATATTGAACAAATTAATAATTATATAAACAAAGCGAAGGCGCTTTTCAAAAAGTAGCCGGAGCCCTAAGACCGGCGATATCCCCTTGTACCGGAACTAGACTTCTTTATTTCAACAAATATATTTAGTTGATTCTCAAGACTTTTTGAGTTTAGTTTTGTTAAACGGCAATCCTAATTGTTTCCTATAAAAATTGAAATTCAGTTCGACGTGGTGCAATAAACGCTTATTTTTATCAAATAACTTTAAACTATCTTCGTAGTGTTCCCATCGGATTTCCTTTTTAATGGACCAAATAATCGAATCTAAATCAGGATCAACTAGCTCATAGTTTCTTTTAATAACGTCTTCAATTTCAAAAAAAGACTCTTTTGTAATCCCGTCATATCCGTCGCCTGGCACAATTGCAGCTACTAGTAACTTTAATACTGGAGTGTAAACGTTTTTCAGGATTTCTGTTTTATATTTAACCGCTTCGTTTCGAATCTCTTTCATTAGTTGAAAATGATAGTTAAAAAAACTTGTGATGATGATTGTAATTGAAGAACTGACTAACGCGATGATGACTTCTTTCACTGCCTTCTCTCCTTTATTTAGCCGATATAGTCATTATATTCAGGTCACGAAAGACAGTGTCTACATTATCAGACAATAAAAAGCAGCCACCTACTCAAATGAGTAAGTGGCTGCTTTTAAACTCTGTTAGTTTTGTTCGACTTTTTCTCTTGAAAGTCCGAAATACGCGAGGACTGCAATTAAACTTGAAGCGAAGATAATGGCTCCCATCGGAATTGCGGTTTCTTCCCCTGCTATTCCGACAAGTGGTGCCGTAATTGCGCCTAAAATGAATGGCAGTAAACCAAGTAATGCGGATGCACTACCCGCAATATGCCCTTGCTTTTCCATTGCGAGTGAAAAGGATGATGTCGAAATGACACCAATCGAAGCGACGAAAAAGAAGATAGGTACAACAATTGTGAAAAGTGGTCCATTCATTAACACGGCTATCAATAGCAATGTACCTGAAGTGATAGAGATGAATAAACCCGATTCCAAAAATCGTTTTTCTGAGACCACACCCGTTAAGCGTCCTACTACCTGGGTCCCGATGATTAGTCCAAATCCGTTCATACCGAATAATATGCTGAATGTCTGTGGTGAGACTCCGTATATATTTTGATAAACAAACGGTGTCCCGGCGACATAAGCAAAAATGCCGGCCATGATGAAACCTTGTGCAAGTGCATACCCCATGAACTGTCTGTTTTTTAACAGAGACAGAAAGTTTTTTAATGTATGAGATAGATTACTTGGTACGCGCATTTCTTCTGGCAATGTTTCATCCATTCTCCATAGAACAATGACAAATAGTAAAAAGCCGATTGCGCTTAAAACCGCAAATACACCAGTCCACTCAGTAAACGCAAGGATGCCCCCTCCAAGAACTGGTGCGAGGATTGGCGCCAAGTTATTAATTAGCATGAGTAAAGCGAAAAACTTCGTCAATTCTCGTCCGCTATATAAATCTCTGACGACAGCCCTTGAAATGACGATACCCGCAGCAGCAGCAAAGCCTTGCAAGAAACGTGCCGCAATGAAGAACCCGATATTCGGGGAAAATACACATAAAACTGAAGCGACAAAATAGACAATAAGTGCAATAAGTAACGGCTTTTTCCGTCCATGGACATCACTCATTGGGCCGAGAATAAGTTGACCTAACCCGATACCTAGTAGGCAGGCGGTTAGGCTTACCTGTACATAGGTAGCCGTAGTGTCAAAAGCACTTACGATTGTCGGGAATGAGGGTAGATACATATCAATTGTTAACGGACCCATCGCTGCTAGTGTTCCGAGAAGTAATGCAAATCGTATTCGTTTATTTCCTTTAAGTGGTCCCATGATTACTAACGACCTTTCTATAATTTAAAAACTTCCTATGTATGTGATGAAATCTCTAAAGAAGAATCACAAGTATCCTACTATATCACCAAAATGCCATACATTAAAGAAGGATGATTTAGTTTCAAACCATCCCCCCTACTTTATCAATGAAATCAGCATTATTTAAGGAATTCTTTATAAACGATAACCTTTAATGCTAGAATTTCTTCCTCCGTTAACTTTCCTTCAATATCTTTTAACAGCTCTTGTATTTCCTCATTCGACATTCCCTTTTGGGCGTTGGATTGAATAGCTTGGAGTTCACTAAACCCAATTTTTTTGATTAATACTCTTGTTGCCTGCTCTTTTGTTGTGAAAGGAAGATTACTACTTTCAACATTTGCACCTTCTTCAATGAAACGCATTAATTCAGGGTCATTTGCTACCATTTGTTTAATTTCGTTTAACTGTCCGCTATTTTCTAATTCAGCAGTTACAACGTTCATTACTTTGTCGGATGCAATATTAGTTCCAACATAATAGATTCCATACCCAGCTCCACCAATAATTAATACGATGAGGAGAAGGATCTTCAACAGTTTCATATGTCTTCCTCCCATTTTCAATAGATTAGGAAACTATAAAATCTCATAGCGTGGATAAGCTGCAACATAGAGATTTCATTTCTAGACTCCAGCGTTTTTGTTCTTTAGAAAAAACGTTAGCAGAATGTAATTTTTCACATCCACTAACGTTTAACATATTGATAATTGTAGTCGTTACATTACTCTTTTGAAGCCGTACGCGCCTCTGTCATTTGCTTCCAAACAGAACCTTTAGCATCTTCACCTTCAGCAATTCGTGCAATGGCCATCCGGATTTGGAGTTTCACTTCAAACTCTAAATCGTTTTCAGCCTCTTTCAAAGCAGGCAACGCCTTGTCAGTTCCTGTTTCATATAAAAACATAGCCGCACGCCAACGAACCAGTTTGTTTTTATCATTCAATGTTTCGATTGCCGCCTGTTCGAACCCTTCAAATCCAAGGTCGCTCATGCAGTCTCCAGCCGTTCGACGCACTGCCCAACTTTTATCTTTAAGCGCTTTTTCTACATATGGAATGACAGCGTCGTCTTCAATCATACCAAGATAGACCGTTGCAAGGCGTCTGATTGACATCTTTTCATCGTCCAGTGCTCGTTCGAGAAGTGGTGCATCCGACATGTCGGGGTCAGGGATTTGATCCAGCAGTTGGAATCTAGTCTCCCATTGATCCACTGAGAACTCCTCCAGTGAAATTTTTCTTCCGCGCTGGATATTTTCACTTTGTCCTTCATTTGCCATACGGATAATCGCTAGCAAACGTTCTTCTGGATACGCCGCCTCTATTTCTTGGATCACCGTTTCACCAATTTCAGCTTTTTCTCCGTAACGGATTCCGTAATCTGCCCATTTACGCAATAATATATAGTTTTCCACTTCACGTCCATGAACCTTTTCCATAGCTTGCACAAAACGTTCACTTAGTCCAAAACGTTCCTCAGATTCGCTATCGAATACTTTCACTTGAAGGGGAATATCTTTGTAGGTCTGAACGTGTACGTATACTTCTCCGTAGTTGTCGTCAATCTCTTCCATAGATTCAGTCTGATCACTTTTCTCTTCATTGAAAACAGCCTGAACGTCTGCAAGAATTGATTCCCATGCGACATTACCAATTCGCTCGACGGCCATGAAGTTCATGACATGATAGATTCCTTTTACGCCATGAATGTTCAATAATGCTGAAGCTGGATAGGATGCTGTTTCTGCATCACTTTTTTTATAATTATGACTCGTCCCTTTTGGTAACTCTGTGTCGAGCACGATTTTCATGGAATTGGGACTTGGTGTTGGTTCGATTGTTACGATTTTCATTTGTATTTGCCCCTTTCGTTAGGATTTATTCAATTCTTGTAAAAAAGACCAACGTTCAATGAGTGTTTCATATTTGCCGTTCAATTCGTCAAGTGTTGCCGTCAGTTCTCTTAGCTTATCGTAATCGGAGCCAGTGGATGCCATTTCTGCCTCCGTAGCTTCGATTGACTTCTCTACATTTTCAATAGCTGATTCAATTGTTTCGTACTCTTTCTTTTCAGCGTACGACATTTTCTTTTTGGTTTCCTGCTGAACCGGTATCTCTACCTCAACGATTGGCTCATGTGCCACTTTTTCTTTAGGTACATAGGTTTCAAGGAAGTCAGAATAGATACCAAACCATGTGTCGACATCCCCTGATCCATCCATTACCCATAGCTTTGTTGATGTTCGATCTAGGAAGAATCGATCATGTGAAATGGTGATGACAACGCCTGGGAATGTATCGATGAACGTTTCCAGTACTGAAAGAGTCTCAAGATCGAGGTCATTTGTCGGTTCATCCAGAAGCATGACGTTAGGTTGTTCCATTAACAGTTTCAACAAATAGAGTCTTTTTCGTTCGCCACCTGATAATTTACCGATGGGTGTCCCGTGTGCTTGTGTGGGGAATAAAAACCGTTCTAGCATTTGCGAAGCTGAAATTCGTACTCCATCAGCACCCTCAATATCATTTGACGTATCACGAATGTATTCGATAATTCGCTTTTTCTCATCCATAATTGGCGTGTGTTGTTGGAAATGAGCAATTTTCACTGTCGTTCCTTTGTCGATGATTCCACTGTCCGGTTGACTTTCTCCAGAAAACATATTCAATAACGTCGTTTTCCCTGCCCCGTTAGGTCCGACAACAGCGATACGATCACCTGATTGAAGGATACTAGAGAAATTATCAATGATTTTTCTTCCGCCGAACGACTTCGAGATGCCGACCGCTTCAATCACTTTCTTACCAAGACGTGTCGACTTAAGCGCGACTTCCATTTCTCCACCCGTATCTTCTTTTTTGACTTTCTCCGATAGGTCATCGAAGCGGTCAATTCGTGCTTTTTGCTTTGTCGATCTCGCTTTCGCACCTCGTCTAATCCATTTCAGTTCTGAACGGTAGCGATTTCGGAGTTTATCGTCCGTCGATGCAGCCATCTCCGCACGAATGGCTTTCGATTCAAGATAATTCCCGTAGTTACCTGTATGTGCATATAACGTTTTATCTGCAAGTTCATAAATATTGGTGGATAACTCGTCCAAAAAGTAGCGGTCATGGGTAACAAAGATGACAGCTCCTTGTTCATTTTTCAAGTAATCTGACAGCCACATAATTGAATCGACGTCGAGATGGTTTGTCGGTTCATCGAGTAACAAGAGATCGGCAGGCTCAATCAATACTTTTGCAAGTGTTACCCGTTTTTTCTGTCCGCCTGAAAGCTCGCCCATCTTCTTATCGAACGTTTCAATACCAAGTTTCGACAAAATCGTCCGTGCTTTTGAGTTTATATCCCAACCAGATAGATCGTCCATCTCGATTTGAAACTTTGAATATTGTTCCTGGTTTAGTGTAGATTCCGGATCCGCAGAAAGTGCTTGAAGTGCGTACTCGTACTCTAAGTTGACCTTGATAATCGGTGCGTCACTCTTGAACACCGTTTCCATCACTGTAAGGTCCGGGTCAATTTCTGGCTCTTGTGGTAAATAAACAATACGGTATCTATTCGGATGTTCGGCCGAAATCGAATCAGCTTGTTCGACTCCTGCAATGATTGACAATAACGTCGATTTGCCTGTTCCATTGATTCCGAGTAGGCCTACTTTTTCTCCGCTTATGACCGTAAACGCTATATTTTTAAACAATGTTTTCTCCCCAACAGTCTTCGTGAGGTTTTCGATTATCAATTGACTCATAACAACACTTCCATTTCTAATATGTACCTCATCCTATCATAGCCGATTTACCTTGCTTTTTAAAAGAGTATTGTACTATCGCATGCATCTTATTAGTTGAAAAATGCATGTTACCCGAGAAGTATTGTTCCAAATTCCACAAAATGGTACGATTCTATCCATAAGATTTCCGCGAAAGGATGTGATGATCATTCGTTTGACAGTTAATGAATCCAATACCTATAACGAGGTTGAAATCACTATCAACTGTCCACAAATTGACAATGAACTTGAACGATTAATCAAACAGATTAACCAACTACATATAACCTTAACTGGAACAAAAGATGGGCGGACATATTCCCTTCTCGTCGATAACGTGTATTATATTGAATCGATTGATAACCGTTCGTTTCTTTACAATGAAAAAGATATCTACGAAAGTGACTTGAAGCTATACGAGATTGAGAAGTTGCTGGCAAGCACACATTTCATCCGCATTAGTAAAAACTTAATTGTCAATACAGCTCTAATTGACAGTGTGCGAGCCTTATTTAATGGGAAGTTTGAAGCGTCTTTGATGAACAGTGAAAAAGTCATCGTCAATAGACATTACGTCAAATCTTTCAAAGAAAAATTTTTAACGTGAGGAGGAGATCATTATGGACCTAGTTAAGCACTACATTTCAGCAAGTTGTATTTCATTCACATTTAGTAGTCTATTTTATCTTTTTTTTAGTTGGTTAAAAGTTTTCCCACCTATGGATGAAGCAATGATTGTTCATATGCTGATTATTTCAATTTGCATCATCTGTTTGATTTTTATTACGCATCAGTTACCCATTCAAAATCCGCTCATTTTAAGGTTCATCGAATTACTAGATGTCATCATTGTACTTCTTGTTGCAGGTGCAGTTTTCAAAGTTTTCCCATTCACTTGGTATGATACACCGTTCATTATCACTACTGGAATATTGACTTATATCGTAGTCATTATCGTTACGTTTATGGGTAATCAAATGAACGCTACGCAAATTAACGCCGCCATTGCAGGTAAAAAAAGGGGAGTCCCTATTGACTAACATAATTGAGGTAATTGGATTGTCGAAATCATTCGGAAAAATAAAAGCTGTAAACGACATCAGTTTCTATGTAGAAAAAGGCGCCCTCTTTTCTTTTTTAGGTACGAATGGTGCTGGGAAATCGACGACTATTTCAATTCTCTTGACGCTCCTCCAGCTAGACAGTGGTCATGTCTATGTAAATGGTTATACTGTCGGCAAGCACGACCAAGCCATTCGCCAGGAAATCGGCGTCGTATTTCAAGAGAGCTTACTTGATCCTTTATTGACCGTCAAAGAGAATTTAGCGATTCGGGGATCTTTTTATGGGATGCCGCGGCAAGAACGTAACGTTGCGATTACTCGAGTTATGGATATCGTGGATATACAGTCTATTTCGAATCGACCTTATGGGAAATTATCAGGTGGACAACGACGACGAGTGGATATTGCGCGCGCCCTTATTCATAAACCGAACATCTTAATTTTAGACGAACCGACAACAGGGCTTGATCCAGAAAGTCGAAAAAACATATGGGCTACCATACTGCAACTTCAAAAAGAAACAGGTATGACTGTTTTTCTAACGACACATTACATTGAAGAAGCAGCAAACTCGGATTATGTTGTCGTTATGAAAAAAGGCAGCATCGTGGCAAAAGGAACTCCTGAACAGTTGAAAAATAACTATTCAACAGATTTACTGACAATTTCTACGGAGCGAGCAGATGAGCTGCGAAGCTTGCTCATGTTAGATGGATTGGATTTCGATGACGAAAAGTCGCTGTTTACTATCCGCCTTAATCATACGACGGAAGCGATACCAATTTTGGTGAAATTCACTTCTTTCATCTCATCTTTTGAAGTGAAGAAATCCAGTTTGGATGATGTTTTTATCGCCATCAATGGAAAGGTTGGGAATCCGGATGATCGCATTTGCTAAACGGAATATCTTATTGTATTTTCGGGATAAAGCCACTGTCATTTTCTCACTTCTAGCCGTCATTATTTTAATCGCATTGTACGTTTTATTCTTAGGGGATATGACCGCCAAAGGGCTTCCGGACTTCCCTGCAAAAAAGGCAGTGCTCACTACCTGGTTCATTGCTGGGATCCTAGCGGTAACCTCTATGACAACGACACTCGGCTCATTTGGCATCCTGGTAGAAGATCGCGCAAATAAAACATACATGGATTTTTACTCTTCCCCTATTTCAAGAACAAAGTTGGTGGGTGGCTATATCATCAGCGCATTGGTTATAGGTTTTATCATGTGTATGATTACGCTTCTTGTTTCAAATCTATTTCTCTTCGTTTCCGGAGAAGTGGTGCTGTCGTTCGGTAAAATGATGGCGGCAAGCGGTGTAATTATCTTATCCGTATTAGCTAGCGGATCAATGGTGCTTCTGTTGGTTTCCTTTTTCAAAACGTCAAATGCATTTGCCGCAGCAAGCACGGTTATCGGAACACTTCTTGGTTTTTTAGCTGGCATCTATATTCCGATTGGTGGACTGCCTGATTACATCCAATCAGTTGTCAAGCTGTTCCCGGTTTCCCATTCAGCCGCACTGTTTCGGCAATTAATAATGGAGGCACCCCTTCTAGAGGCCTTCTCTACCGCGCCAGTTGCCATGAAGCAAGCATTCGAAATTGATATGGGCATGTTATACGACATCAATGGTAAAAAAACTACCCAGTTATTTAGTATTATGTATCTCTGTGGTACAACATTGCTTTTTTTCGGACTATCGTTACTTGTTATGCGAAGGAAAAATAAATAAGCTTACACGTGCATATAGAGGGTGTTCCTCAATGCACGTGCAAGCTTTTATGTCATTCATTAATTCACCAAACGTCCCGTTATTCCTTGCGCTTCCCAGTAAGCATCGCGAATTTGGACTTTTTGAATTTTGCCAGATGCTGTTTTTGGAAGTTCATTGACGAAAGTTATGCCTGTAACTACTTTGAAATGGGCTAACTTTTCTTTGCAGAAAGCAATAATTTCCTGTTCGGTTGCGTTTCTATGCTCGCGTAATACAATATATGCGTGAGGTGTCTCTCCCCACTTCTCATGTGGAACCGCAATGACAGCAGCTTCCAGTACCGCAGGGTGTTCGTATAGGACACCTTCTACTTCAATCGATGATATATTCTCTCCGCCACTAATAATGACATCTTTCTTTCGGTCTACGATGTTGATATAACCATTTTCATCAATAGTCCCCATGTCCCCTGTTAAAAGCCGGCCATTTTGCAACGCTTGTTCCGTTGCATGATCGTTTTTCCAATAGCCTTTCATAACACCATGACTCCGCACTGCCACTTCCCCGACTTGTTTCCCGTCATGGGCAACTTCCACTCCATTTTCATCGACAATCCTAACATCGCTACCAATCATCGAGAATCCAGCCTTCGCTTTCAATTCAGTCTGTTCATTTTTTGACAACCCGGTCAAATGCGAGTGGATCGTTGAAATGAGGCTAAGCGGAGAGGATTCCGTCATACCATATACTTGGATGAACTCCCAACCCAGCTCTTCTTCGACCCTGACGATGAAGGCAGGAGGTGGTGCAGATCCTGCAATCACCACGCGAATGTCTTGATTGATGACCGGATGATGCTGATCATGATACAGCAGCAACGCATTTAATACGGTTGGTGCCATATGCAAGATGGATACTTTATGTTCTTGAAGTGCTTTAAAAATGGATTCAGGCGTCGATTTTCTTGAACATATATGTGTAGCCCCATTTGCCGTGTAGTAAAAAGGAGAGCCCCAGCCATTGACATGGAACATTGGAAGAACGTGCAAATAGACGTCCGAGTCAGTGACCCTCAAATGATGCATCGTACTAAGCGCATGTAGATAATTATTACGATGCGTCAACATGACCCCTTTTGGATCTCCCGTTGTTCCACTCGTATACAGTAAGCTACAGACATCATTTTCATCCAGTTCTGCACGGTCAAATGCATCAGATGAGTAAGTAGCAAGCCAGTCGTCATAGCCCGTTTCTAGTGTTTCTTGATCTTTGTAGTGAACAATAATATGCTTTACCGTTTCAAATTGATCGATCACTGGTTTAATTAAGCCATAGAGATCTTGGTCGACAAAAAGAACTTTGGCTTCACTATGATTTAAGATGAATACGTAATCTTCCGGCTTTAAACGAATATTGAGCGGAACCATTACTGCACCAATTTGAAAAACGCCATAAAACCCTTCCAACATTTCAAGAGAATTCCCTGCTAAATAAGCGACCCTGTCCTCTTTTCCAATCCCTAACTCGCGTAGCCCTCTAGAAAGTTGGTTTACTCTATTATTCAGTTGTCGGTATGTAAAAACACGTTCTTCACAATGTACCGCATCCTTTTCTCCATACAAAGCAACTGCTCGATCGAGAAATTGCGGTAATACTAGTGGCATATTCATATAGATCACCTCACCATTTTGATATAGTATATAACACTTCGAATTTTCTGTCATTAGCAATTGTGCAACTTAGTGAGTAATTAATATGGATATGATTTATTAATAGAATGGAAAAAGTCTGATCTGTTAGCTAGAAAGCTCACTAACAGATCAGACTTCCTTATCTCATGCTTTACACTAGAACGGTCCAAAGTAGCATCGTAACTATAATTGTTGTTACGCCTTGTAACAGCGTTGCCATCGTTTGTGCCTTATACGCATCCGTCACTGTCATGCCACTAAATTGTGTAACAACCCAGAAGAAGCTGTCATTCACATGGCTAACAGTCATTGCTCCGGCACCAATCGCCATGACTACAAGCGAAAGTGGAATCGCTCCTTCAATTCCCATTGAAGGCAATAGTGGTGCTATTAATGTTGAGGTGATGACAAGTGAAGCAGTCGAAGATCCTTGGGCTGTTTTCAATGCGGCTGCGATAATAAATGGAATAAGGAGGAACAGAGCACCACCCGCTAACGCCTCCATATTCATGTTTGCGATAAGGTCTGCAATACCTGAATTTGAAATAACTTTCCCGAATGCTCCTCCTGCCCCAGTAATAAGAAGAATAGGAGCAGCTTCCTTCAATGCATCGCCAATCCAACCTGAAAGCGTTTCCTCATTAAATTTAGGAAGTAACAAAAACGATGCCAGCACACCGAATAGAAGCGCGACGGATGGTGCTCCTAAAAATCGTAGGAAGTTGATAAAAGCAGTGTCTTCGCCAGTAAGTGCTGCCACAGAACCGATTCCAATCAATACTATTGGCAGTACAATTGGCAAGAATGCTTTGAACGTGGAGGGCATTTTCCCGAACGATTCAACAATCTCTTCGTAATTCAGTCCGCCTTCCTCAGTATCTTCCGGTACTTCGATTTTTGAGGCTACTTTTACCGCCCAGAAATAACCAACAATAACTGCTGGAATCGCAACGAAAAGTCCAATTAAAATAATAGTCCCTAGATAATTTTCCGCGCCGATATTACCAGCTGCAGCAATTGGTCCCGGTGTTGGCGGAACTAACGTGTGTGTCGCATACAATCCGGTTGCAAGTGCAACTGACATGGATGCAATCGCCACTTTTGAACGTTTCGCCAATGCCTTTTTCAAACTTGCTAATATAATGAAGCCAGAATCACAAAAAACAGGGATTGATACGATATAACCGATGATTGACATTGCCAACTGAGGGCGCTTTTCACCGATTACTCGTAAAACGACTTCCGCCATTCTATATGCCGCACCCGACTTTTCTAGAATGACTCCAATAATAGTCCCCGCGACAATGACAATCCCAATCGATTTCATTAATCCGCCGAATCCTTCATTGACATTTTCCACTACTGTGAGCAACGGCATGCCTGAAGCAATACCGACGAAAAATGCGCCGAGCAGTAAAGATAAAAACGGATGAACTTTAAAAACAGCTGTCAACACAACAACGAGCACAACACTAAGTGCAATAACTGCAAATAACATCTCTACACCCCTTTTGTATAGTTAGTTAAATAATTCTCCATTACCAACTTTGTTTTCGCTCTTAAATAATGACTTGGATGCGCAATCGACTCTTGTGATGAAACCGTTCCGTCTGTAATCGCATGTAATTCGTTGAATATGGGCGCCAATAGATCCCGGCTCTCTTGATCTATCACACCTGAAATAAGAATGATTGGCTTTCCCTCTTTATAGGCCACTTTCGCAACTCCAAATGGTGTTTTACCCGATAATGTCTGACTATCAGTTTTGCCTTCACCTGTAATAATTAAATCTGCGTCAGTAATTTGTTTGTCGAATGAAATCGCATTCAACACAACGTCGATACCCTGTTCCATTTCCCCAGGAAAAAAAGCTTGAAAAGCACCTCCGGCTCCCCCTGCCGCACCTGCTCCTTTTTTCCCGTGAAGAGAAATGCCGGTTAGTTGTTCAATTACATGGGCTAACCACATCAAGTTTTCGTCAAGTCTATTTACCATCGCAGGACAAGCCCCTTTTTGTGGACCGAAAACAGCGGAAGCACCAGTTGGCCCGACAAATGGGTTACTGACATCACACGCAATTAGGAAAGTGCTTTCTGAAATTCGTTTATCAAAATCATGCATATCGATTGCATGAAGATTACCAAGTGAACCTCCCCCCCTTGACAATTCCACTCCATTTCCACCCAGAAAACGCATTCCAAGTGCCTGTAACATTCCTACACCACCGTCGTTTGTCGCACTTCCCCCAAGCCCAATAATAAAATTGCGTAAGCCCGCGTCAAGTGCATGAACAATTAATTCGCCCGTGCCATAAGTCGATGTAACAAGTGGATTTCTTTCCTCTTCGTGCAACAGCATCAATCCAGATGCTTCCGCGATTTCAATGACAGAAGTTTTCCTATCTCCAAGAACGCCATAAGCCGCCCCGACTTCTCGGCCAAGCGGATCTTGTACGACGACGGATACGATTTCTCCCCCCGTAGCGCCAACCAAACTGCTCATCGTTCCTTCCCCGCCATCAGCCGCAGGAAGCATAACTGTCTCGATAGAGGGGTCAGCATCATAAATGCCTGCGACCATCGCTTCAGCTGCTTCAACGGCCGTTAAACTACCTTTAAATGAATCTGGTGCCACAACTACTTTCAAAAATACTTCCCCCTTAACTAAAGCGCTTACTAATAGTATAGTTGAGCTATTCAGATAATACGTTATGCTAATTGTATAGAATTACCCGTAATATTTCCGGAAAAGTTATACATGGGGGATAGAATAATGCTGACAAAGCAACTTGCAGATGAAATTGTTGAACAAACGATGGTCCGGTTAAACCGTAATTTGAATGTCATGGATACGAATGGAATGATTTTGGCTTCAGGTGAAGAACAGCGCATCAACAAAATACATGAAGGTGCAGCATACGTCGCAAAAACGAAGGAAATATTATGGATTACAGAAGAAAACATGGTAAATTGGCATGGCACAAAACCAGGCGTCAATATGCCGATTCATTTTCAGCAACAATTAGTTGGTGTCATTGGAATAACCGGTAATCCTGCAGATCTCCGAGAAATCGCAACACTTGTACAATTAACAACTGAAATGATGGTTCACCAGTCACTCATTACCTCGCGAGCGGAATGGAAACGGAAGATGAAAGAACTGATTTTTGAAGAGTTAATTAGCGGTGAGCCGCTTTCGTTGATTGTTAAGGAGAGACTTTCTCTTTTGGGATTTAGCACAATAAATCCATACACAACACTTTTAATCGAATTTAAGAGCTTCCTACCTTCCTCTCAAAGAATCATTGAAAAATTGGAGGATCAATTTGAAAAAAACTCTGTTCTCATTGGACATTCACAATTGAATGAGGTATTCATTTTAATTAGCGGAATGACTGAAACTACTTTGAAGAGAAAACTTTCTATTTTACTACTTACTTTGCAGAAAGACTCCCTTGTCAGAATTGGCGTTGGCTATCCCGTCAATTCTTTAGATGAAATTCGCTACTCCTATACTACCGCCAAAAATGCATTGCAATTTGCACAACCAACACAACATCTCATATACTTTGAGGATGTCGAGTTATTGGCCCTACTGAAAAAAAACGCCTCATCGAGTGAGACGTTCAGATTTTCAAGTAGAGTGTTAAAGGGATTGAATGAACAAATGAAACGTTCACTCTCCATCTATTTTTCTTGTAATCAGAACAACACTATAGCTGCTGCAACCTTAGAAGTTCACCGCCACACATTAACGTACCGGCTTCGAAAAATAGAAGAAGTAAGCGGCTATAACCCAACACTCTTTCATGATGCAGTTTTATTGAAAATCGCTCTTTTACTAGATGAAAAATAGGTATCGATCCCCCTTAAGCTATCCATTGCCTAAGGGGTTTTCCACATTTTCTCTATTCAGTTTTCTCGATTACCGTTCTCCCTCCCGCATACAACCCACTTGCGGATAAGCCCATCATCAAACCCACAAGTATACCTGCCTTAATGTCTTCAGGATAAATATAAATAATGCCCCCTACAACACCGAAGAGTAGTGATATGAACGGCAGTAGCCGCCTTGGCATCCCATACATCTTCAATAATTCCACGATTCCGATGATAAGCGGAATTAAAACGACATCATAGATTTCCAACGTTTCTCCTCCTCGAATAATTAGTCTACAATCGGATAACTGCTCAATAAAGTAAATGAATACGTAAATTTACATGTGAAATCCAGTGGAGGTTCAACGGATTGGATGTGAATGTACAGAATTGTTGGTTGCATATAGAGCCAATGGTTATGTAATGAACTAACAATCAGCCTTTGCCGCGAAATAGAGTGCATGAATACTATGACAACTGACGTGCATTGCACACTTTGAGCTGCACCTTTTAAGGATATTCATCGAATTTAGCATCTACATCTCCTACACTCTATGAAAAGTGACATGGATACATGTGTATTAATCTCCCAGACTTTTACTATATAATTAATTTATTATCATAAAATATCTATTTATTAGATTTAGAAAATTATCACTATATCGAAACGTTGTAATATAAACGTTAATTGAAATAACAGCGTTTCCAATAATTATTTTTGACAATTGAAAACGTTTAATTGTATTATAGTGAAATATGAAGGAGGCATCATCATGTCACAGCTAACTAAGAAACAGATCGTGGAGAGTGTTCCGCAAAAAGGCTTCTTCGGGCACCCGAAAGGTTTGTTCACATTATTCTTCACGGAATTCTGGGAACGGTTCTCGTATTATGGTATGAGAGCAATACTCGTGTACTATATGTACTACGAAGTATCAAATGGCGGACTTGGATTAGATAAAACTATCGCCTTGTCCATCGTGTCAATCTATGGTTCGCTGGTCTACATGTCAGGTATTATTGGCGGCTGGTTAGCTGACCGGGTATTCGGTACCTCAAAAGCAATTTTTTATGGTGGAATATTCATTATGCTTGGTCATATCGCGCTTGCAATTCCCGGTAACATTTCACTGTTCTTCGTTTCGATGATTCTTATCGTAATTGGTACAGGGTTACTAAAACCAAACGTCTCCAGTGTAGTTGGTGATATTTACCCTGAAAACGACAACCGTCGTGATTCAGGATTCAGCATCTTCTATATGGGTATTAACTTAGGTGCATTCATCTCACCACTTATCGTTGGTAGTTTAATGAAAACAAGTTTCCATCTAGGATTCGGTGTTGCTGCTATTGGAATGTTTTTCGGTTTATTAATGTTCGTTTTGACAAAAAAGAAAAGTCTCGGCTTAGCGGGTACACAAGTAGCGAATCCATTACAACCGTCCGAGAAAAGAAAAGTATTCTCAATTTTCGCAATTGCGGCTGTAGTGATTGGGATTCTTGTTGCAATTGCCATCCCTCGAGGTTGGCTGACTTTTGAATCATTCATTATAATTGTCGGTATTCTCGGCTTCCTTATCCCAACGGTTTATTTTATTGTTATGTATAGGAGTCCAAAAACAAATGATGTGGAACGGTCCCGAATAATTGCGTTCATCCCGCTCTTCTTATCAGCTGTCGTATTTTGGGCAATTGCCGAGCAAGGTTCAACAATTCTTGCAGTTTATGCAGATACACGAACAAACCTTAATATTTTTGGCTATCAAATTTCACCAGCCTTTTTCCAATCATTTAACCCATTGTTTATCATTACAATGGCTCCTGTCTTTGCATGGCTATGGATGAAACTTGGTGATCGGCAACCGAATATTCCGCAGAAGTTCTCGTTAGGTCTTCTGTTTGCCGGTTTATCATTCATCATTATTTTAGTGCCCGGCTATTTAGGTGGGACAGATGCTCTCGTGAACCCACTATGGCTCATCCTAAGCATCTTTGTCGTCGTCTTAGGGGAACTGTGCTTATCTCCGGTAGGATTGTCAGCTACGACTAAACTGGCGCCGGTAGCGTTCTCTGCGCAGACGATGAGTCTGTGGTTCCTATCGAATGCTGCTGCACAAGCGCTTAACGCACAGATCGTTAAATTATATAAACCTGAAACTGAAATGATGTATTTTGGAATCATCGGTGGAACAGCGATTCTATTAAGTTTCCTCTTATTCGCAATGTCGCCGGTTATCCAACGATTTATGAAAGGCGTACGCTAATACAATTGAAACAAAACAAGCAGCCCTGTGAGTTTACAGGGCTGCTTGTTTTGTTTCAACATAAGTCTTAAATCTTGCATTTAACAACCTCGAGTAAACTAAACATAGGATAGTTTACAGTAAGTTCCCCGTTCTATTGGATGAACATATAGTATCTAATAGAATGAAATAATACGTTAGTTAATATGGTCAAGGAGTGATAACTTTGAGAAGAAGCGACTCAGTATTCAATACGGGATTACAAAATAACGATAGTTCAACGGATACTGGTGCTAAAATTTCATTATGGGGTTCAGCAATTTCTACCTTAGGGGATGCCCTACAAACCCTAGGGGCCGCTATTTCAATCGAAGAAAGTAGGATTTCTGACATCCAACAGCAACAAGAACTTGATAAATTACAGAATCAAATTGACGAATTAAAAAATGATCAAGTACAGAATAACTCGCAGAGTACTGATATTGAGAAACTCAATAAGTTTTTGGAGATAATTGTTAAACGCTTAGAAAAGGAAGACGATACAAAAGAAAATTAAATACGCAAATTGAGTGGAGTAAAATCGCAAGATACAAACTCACTTGAAAATATCAGTTTTTAATTCGTTTACAAGCTTCACTAAATTATTCGTCATCTACTTTCCAATATTATGATTATGATAACAAATTGTACTGATTAAGATTAAATCATCGTCAGTTCGCAATAACCACCGATTCTACCATGTCCCTCTATGCTCCATATGAATTACAAAACCACGGTCACAAGCGTAATGAATTCCCTTGAGGCGGACAAAACAACTAAATAGCTTAGTAAATAACAAATCGCAGTCTTTTCAACGCAGAACAATCAATATACAAGACTTTTGAATGCCGATAACTCTAATGTGACAAAAGGAGAATTATTATATTTCGAGTTTCTTGATTAAGACCTTAACTTTTAAGAACCTGTTACGACTGATAAAAATTCAAGCGACAAAATAGCGATAACTTCGCCCCTACTATTTGAACTGTTAAGGGCGAAACATTCGAAGGAAGAAAAAGTACTTATTTATATTGAACAAATAGAGAGCGAAGTCGCCTAACGAGGGAAAGTAGGCATCACCTCCCCCTAGATAATTCAATGGGTTCTTAATTTCAACATATCTTTTGCACTATACACAAAATTTTTTTTTAGATTTAGCGAGAAATTAAACCACTTAGTGAATCTAGGTGGTTTTTTTGTTTATTTAACTTCTGAAAAAGTACGATTTCTTCTGTTTTTTTGCTTCATTCAAATAGAGAATTTGGAATCTCAACTCAATCATACTTTTTTAATTTCAGAATAGAAGAAATTAATTATCCTGTTGAATTCATTTTTATAATAAATTGTTTTTCTATTTCTATTTCAATGATAAGATGAATTTGACCCTATTTTTAGATTAGAATGAAAAGGAGGATAATTATGATTGTTGGCTTGTCTATTATTTTAATACTAGTTTTATTTTTGCCGTTCACAGTAAAAATAGTTGAACAAAACTTAGAAGTGTTTTTATTCATTATGGGGATTTCCGCGGTCCTTGTCAGTCAAGTACTTGACTCAACTTTGATCGTTAAAGCCCTGGAGGATCCGATACATATAACCCTAGCCGTTATTATCGCTGGATTAGTATTCCGCTGGTTACAAAAACCTTTCGAAAAAAGTATACGAGGCATGAGCAAAGCAATTCCATTTCGCTTATTCTTAGCACTTATCGTTATCGTTTTAGGAATCCTTTCTAGTGTCATTACAGCAATTATTGCAGCAATTGTCCTGGTCGCAATAGTAGGCGTTTTGCGCCTTGACCGTAAATCAGAAATCCGTCTTGTCATCATTGCTTGTTATTCAATTGGGCTTGGTGCTGTTCTTACACCAATCGGGGAACCTCTATCAACAATCGCAACAAGCAAATTGGATGCAGACTTTTTCTATTTACTACGATTAATCGGTCCTGATATCATTCCAGGCGTCATTGCTTTTGGAATACTGGCCGCAATCATAATAAAGCCTTCAAACAAGTTGAACAGTTTAAAAGTTAATCAAGGAACCGAATCGTATATGGATATTATTATTCGTGGGATTAAAGTATATCTGTTCGTAATGGCCCTTACACTGCTTGGTGCAGGTTTCGAACCATTTATCGAAAGATACCTATTAGATTTAAACCCTCTTGTATTATATTGGATTAACATGATTTCAGCAGTGCTTGATAATGCTACATTAGCTGCAGCAGAAATCAGCCCTGTTATGAATGATTCGACAATTAAAGCCCTTTTACTTGGACTGTTAATCAGCGGAGGTATGTTAATACCCGGAAACATCCCAAATATCATAGCTGCCGGAAAACTTAATATTAAAAGCAGTGAGTGGGCTCGTTTTGGTGTTCCGATTGGCTTGATTGCAATGGTTATTTATTTCATAGTGATCGTGACTGTCGGATGAATTGAAAAAAGGATGTAAATTGAGGGGTTCCCCATTTTACATCCTTTTCCGTTTCTTAGGATATTATAAAAACTCGTACTATGGATAAGTTACCACATAGAGATTTCACGTCCAGACTCCTAAGCCTCCGAACAGGCACTTGCACTTGCACTTGCACTTGCGCTTTTGTTTTTTATACTTATTTCTTCTTGGTAACTCTTCCAAGAGCGAAAGCTCCGACAGCCAAGCCAAGAATTGTATTTGTTTTCTTATTGAACACTTGTTTAACAACAAGATTCAAGTTTTGTGGTCTTTCAGCAAGGCGACGCATGAAATAGCCGTACCAGTCATTCCCAAAAGGAACGTATGTACAGAAATTATACCCTTCGCTAGCCAATTGCAATTGCATGTCCTTTCTAAAACCGTATAGCATTTGGAACTCGAATTTATCATTCGGGATGTCATTTTCTTTAACAAATTGTTTTACATGATTAATGACATGATGATCATGTGTTGCAATTGACGTGAATTTACCATTTAACAAATGCCATTCGATCAATTGAATATAGTTTTCATCGATTTCTTTTTTATCTTGATAAGCATATTCTTCAGTCTCTTTATAAGCACCTTTTACAATACGCAAACGGAAATTTTTGTAGTTTTGAATATCTTCTACCGCGCGGAAGAAATAAGCTTGAATTACCGTTCCGATATTGTCATAGTCCTTAGACAACTCATCGAGGAGATCAAATGATGGTTGCAAACGAGCATGATCTTCCATATCAAAGTTAATAAAAATTTCATAACTTTTTGCTTTAGCTGCAATTTCTTTTAGATTTTCCAAACAGAAATCAATATCTATATCTAGACCTAATTGAGATGGTTTTAGAGAAATATGAGCATCGACCCCGTGTTCGTGAATAGCTTCGATGACTTCCAAAATTTGTTTTTTCGCAGCTAATGCTTCCTCTTTTTCAAAGACGAATTCCCCAAGGTTATCTACCGTACAAGAAATCCCATGTGCATTCAGTTCTTTAATACTTTGGATAGTTTCAGCTACATTAGTTCCTGCTACAACATTTTGTGCTCCCATTTTTAAGCCGTATTTTTTTGCCGCGCTATTCAAAAGCTGGTTTTGGGACAATCCGATAAAGAAGTCTTTTAACATGTTATATGCTCCTCAATATTGTTTTTTATTTTTTAATTATATCACACGACCGTGCTTTTGCTGAAATGATAACTGGTTACAGAATCATTAGTTGTTCAAAGAACTTTTTTCTAGATAATTTTGCCACACTTCGACAAGTAAGCAAATGCCCCAATAGATTAGACCTACCAAAATATAAACCGTCATATAGTCGAATTCCCTGCCCCCCACGATTTTTGCGCGTTGAAACAGATCGGGCACAGTAATCATCGCAGCCAATGAAGATGCTTTGATCAAATCTAGTAGAACATTAGACAATGGCGGAATTGCGATTCGTGTTGCTTGTGGTAAAATCACAAAAAGCAATGACTGCCAATAGGACATCCCTAATGCAGTGGCAGCTTCCCATTGTCCCTTATCAATTGAGTTAAGCGACGATCGGATAATCTCAGCCATATAAGCTGAAGAGTGAAGGCTGAAGCCTATTAAAGCGGCAGTGACAGCTGAAAATTGAATTCCGATATTAGGCAAACCAAAATAGAGTAAAAATAGGAATACAAGCATCGGTGTACCCCGCATATAGGATATGAAGATACGTGCTGGCCACCTAAATAGTACTAATTTAGACGTTCTGCCTAGCGCCAGGAAGAAGCCCAATATCAGCCCGCACACCATGCCCCCAAAGGAAATGAGTATGGTGTAACCAACCCCCTGCAAAATATACGGAAATGACTCGATGGCAAGCTGCAAATCGAAAATGTGTTGCCATTCAATTCCACTCACATTACAAGCCGCCTTTTCGATTATTCAAAATCATAGTCTTGTTCAACTGATACATCTTCCCCACCAAAGAATTGCTTCGACAATTCAGAAATTGTTCCATCCGCGTGCATGTCGACAAGTACGGAGTTCACTTGCTTTAGTAGTTCATCATTGTCTTTTTTCATGATGATTGCTTGGACATTCGGATGATATTTGATATCCGGATGGATCATGATTTCAAACTCCGGAAATGCAGCAAGTGCCAATTTTTGTAAGTAGTAATCATTCAAGATGACATCCGTACGGCCTATAGAAACATCACGCAAATACACATCATTTGTGACGTTATCATAAATCACCTCTTCAGCACCGTGGTCGCGTCCAACTTGCATATAAACGGAAGTTGCAGCCCCAGCCGCTTTTTTTCCTTTCAAATCTTCAAGAGACTCAATACCTGAATGATCCGATTTCCGTACGATAGCAGTACCGAATGAATACTTATAAGGCTCAGAAAAAGTGAATTTCTCTTCCCGTTCGGGTGTGATTTCAATATCATTCACTGCTAGATCAGCTTGCCCACTATTCAAAGAAGTAAGCATTCCGTCTAGACCCATTTCAACGTATTTGATCTCCAGCTTCAGACGCTTTCCTAGCTCGTTCATTATTTCAACTTCGTACCCCGTTAGTTCCTTGCTTTCGCCGTCATGGTATGATGCTGGATAAAGAGTTCCTGACGTTGCGACAACAATTTCACCTTTTTCTTGAATGTTCTCCCAAGTGGAAGTTTTAGAACCACTCTCCTTATTTGTATCGCCACTAGCACCACAAGCAGCTAAAACAACCATCATTGAAAATAGTAATAAAGACAGGAAGATTTTACTAAGATGTTTTTCTTTTGTCATCGAGATTCTCCTTTTGAAAATAGTATTTTACAAATAATTGTCCACTGAAAATTATAATACATTCTTAGTTAAGATGTAACCCTTATGATTCTAAATTAGGAATACAGATAGTTTAGAATTGGGGGGTTATTAGAGAAAAATGAAAAATAGTGATGGGATTATGGTATATTCATAAACAATTAGTTTTATATTCAGAGTAAAAGGAGATGTTCCCAAATGTGGGGATCTTTCAAGTTGGATAGCATTAAAGACCTGATACGTATTTCACTTAAAGGGTTTTCTCAAGTAATGTTAATCGACAATGCAATCTCAGGAGGGTTAATTCTTTTAGGGATAATGCTACACTCTCCCCTTCTTGGATTAATGGCACTACTGTCTTCCATGATTGGTACGGTGACGGGAAAATATTGTGGAGGAGACCAAATTGCAGTTAGCCATGGAATATATGGATTTAACGCCATCCTTTCCGGTATCGCGGTAATGTTATTTTTACAAAATGATTGGAACTGGGTTATTGCACTATTTGCTGCAATAGCAGCTGCTTTGCTTATGGCTATCTTATCGAAGTTTTTAGCCAAGTGGAATATTCCCTTGCTCACTTTTCCATTTCTTTTTGTAACATGGGTTAGCCTTTTTGCGGCATATCGTTTTAGCGCAATGCATGTAAACCCGTCATTTGTCACATCATCTCCTGCTAACTGGAATCTTCCAGTTGAAGGTAAACCCAATTTCTTTCTCGGTTTAATAAAAGGTGTAGGTGAAGTATTCATTATTGACTCTCTATGGGCAGGTTCGCTTATTCTAATTGCTCTCTTCGTGGCTGGATGGAGATTTGGTGTCTATGCGATTATTGGGACATTTGTGTCTTGGCTAACTGCATACTCGCTAGGGGTCGATGTTGAATTGCTAGATTTAGGTCTCTATAATTATAATGCCGTGTTAGCAATGATTGCCGTGGGTCTAATGTTCGATGAAAAAAATAATTTCCCCCTAATGGGTATATTTGCAGCTGCAATGACAGTCCCAATTGCAGCAGGTATGGATTTAATTCTTTATCCGAAAGGGCTTCCCGTATTAACATCTCCCTTTATCATTAGTACATGGCTATTTTTAGCGATGAGGAGAACGATACCCATATTTGAGCCACAAATCACAGAAAAGTAGCAAGAAAATACATAATTAAAATGTGTAAAGACCCGCAAAAGCAATTAGCTTTTTGCGGGTCTTTTTTTAATAAGAATAAGAAAATATTAGTTTTTTGACTTAGAATAGTGTCTAGCTCCAGGCGCTTTCGCTTTTCTTAATTATTCCAATCTGAACTGCCCGACAAGTTTCTCCAGATCTTGTGCCATATGACTCATTTCAGTAGAACGTGTTGCAACTTCTTCAATTGAAGCTGATGTCTGCTCTGTTGCAGCCGAGATATTGTTAGACATATCTTCAATTGAATGAATCGATTGCGTCAAGTCATTGATGAGTACTACTACACGATTTGAACTTTCTGCTTCAGCTGTCGTTAATTCTGAAATTAAGTTAATTTCCTTAACAGTTTCAGAGACGGCAATTGAAATGTTACTTAAGGAAGTTGCAGTCAAACGAACCGTTTCTGTTCCGGATTCAATAAGTTTTGTGCTCTCTGATGTAGAAGTAACAACTCGACCGATACTTTCAGTAATATCTTGCACTAGCTTTTCTACTTCAAGAACTTCTTTATTGGACTGTTCTGCAAGTTTTCTTACTTCCTCCGCAACGACCGCAAATCCTTTGCCATGTTCACCCGCACGTGCAGCTTCTATCGATGCATTAAGCGCAAGTAAATTCGTTTGGGCAGCAATGCCTGCAATTGAACTGGTGATATTTTGAATTTTAGTTGTAGATTCAATTAGATTTTGAATCGTACCACCTGCTTCATTTGAGGAGACTCTGATTTTCTCCATATCATTACTAATGTCATTTACGCTATGCTGACCTTCTTCTGCAATTTTCATTGTCCGCTCAGAGTTCCCCGCACTTAGTTCAGCTTTCTCTTTTGAATCCTGAAGATCATTCGCCAGAGAAGACAAGATTTTGGATGCATGTTCTGCATTGATTGTCCCGTCGGAGATAGAAGCTGCGGTTTCACTCATATTGTGTGCGACCTGTTGAATCGCCATCTGCATTTCATTTAATGAAGCAGCTGTGTCAAGTGAGTTTTGCGTTAATTGAACAGCTGTTGTTTTGACTGTCCCAATCGTATTGCGCAAGTTCGCTGTCATCATGTTTAATGTTCGTCCTAAATCGCCAACTTCATCTTTACTTGTTACAACTGTATCTTCAATGCCGAGATTTCCATTCGCAATTTCTTTCACATGTGCGATTAAAGCTGAAATCGACTTTGTTTTACGTCTGATTAGCATAATTGTAATGATCGATGCGATGATCATTGGAATAAGGCTGATTAAAATACCATTCCGAACAACATCCCATGTTCTTCCAGCAACAATTGAACCATCAAAATCGATAACGCTGATTGCGATGATTTCTCCATTTGGATCGTGATTTTCAAATATCGGTGCATAACCAGATAGACGTTTTAGACCTGCAAATTCATAGAGCTCTGTGTAAGTTGAATGCTTCATATCCAAGAGCATTGCAAGCGCTTTTTCATCAACCGGAACCGAATCACCTGGTTCGAATCCTTTTGCACTTAAATGGTCATCAAGTGCTAGAATTTTCCCATCTAGATCAATGATGTATTGAGTCTCGAAAATAGCTTTATGATTGAGTGTCCAGTTAAGCTGTTGACCAACCTCATCCATCGTTTCGCGGTCACCTTTAAGCATTTTTCCCACGTCTTCCGGCCGGATCAAACCTGTTGTAATACTCGCGCATCCATACGCTTCAACACCTGCGGCATCATATAATTTATCGTAAGCTGTTTTATATGTTGCGATGGACGTAATCGCTAACATTGCAACCATGATACCGACAATAATCGTTCCCAATTGTACCGTTAGTGTATTTCTCATTGTTTTTCCCCCTACTATTCTACTAGTCTATAATACTCTATAAATCAACAAAAACAAAGTCCGTAAGACATAGATTATTCGTCCGTTTCATGCCTAATTAGACAAATTTCTGTTATTTTTGATGTTATCTTCTATGATAAGAGGGGATTATCTTCTGTATTGCCTACGGATAAATAATATAATTAGATATGTTGAATTAAAGAATCCCATTGAATCTGTCGTGGCACTCAATAATAAGAGAGGTGTAATTCGGGGTGTGGATTGTAGAACGCTTGGCGCTAGGGGATGCCTCTCACCATAAGCCAGATGAGGTATTCTTTAACCTATCTGGAATAACCTCTTGGCATTAACTGTATAATTTCTGCAAAGAACGCAGAAATTATACAAACCGAACTCTTCGTTGTTCGGTTGGCTACCCCTGTTAAGGCGCCTTCGCTCAGTATATATACCGGATTCAACATATATAATTATAGTCAAGAAAGACCCAATCCATGTTGCAGATTTCACCACTGATAATGAAATGCTCTTTCTCACATAGACCATCCAGCGAAGGCGCGACTTCGTGGTAGCCGGAGCGATAAGACTAAAAGCGGTCTTCTTTCTGGCTTATCGCGGGAGGCATCCACAAAGCGTCGAAGCGGTATTGGCAGGAATTCTAATTTGCTCTAAGTAGTGGGACTTTTTCAGTGACCTCCTAAAAGCCTTTATTAAGCGCATTCGCCGTATTCATTTGTTCAACATATAAAGATATGGTGAAATAAAGAATTCCATTGAGTCCGCTACGACTTAAATAGATTCATTTAATTATTCTACCTCAATGGAGTATAATAAATAATACGGACTTTTAATGAGCAGTTAACTAATATATTTTTCTCGAAATAATGAAATGGGGTGCTGAAATGGAAGTTCTCAACTATTTAGCTAGGTTTTGCGGAACACAGAACAAAGAGGTATCCCTCTTTGATTTAACCGAGTTACAACGATTGCATGTCCAACATATCCCTTTTGAAAATTTGGATGTGATTCGCAGAGTACCAATTTATCTTAACTTACAACATATTTATGATAAAATCGTCCGTCGTAAACGTGGCGGTTATTGCTATGAGTTGAACGGGCTTTTCAGTTGGTTACTAACCGAATTGGGGTACGATGCACATTTAGTTGCAGCTACAGTTCTAAGGCCAAGCGGGGAGTGGGCAAAAGCAGATACTCATGCAGCTATTATTGTAAAACTTGATCAACCCTATCTTATAGACGTAGGTTTTGGTGACTCCACTTCTTTACCGATTCCCCTAAACGGAGAGGAACAAACTGATATAAGCGATACATACAGGGTTATTCAACAGCTAGACCATTCATTTTATCTGGAACGAATCAGTGACACTGAGATAAAAACGTTATATCGATTCGAGTTAACTCCAAAAGCACTCGTCGATTTTCATGAGGGCTGTGTATTTAATCAAGTTGCAAAAGAATCAACTTTTACACACTCAGATATCGTCACCCGCGTCACTACTACCGGTCGAATTACATTATCAGATCAGACAGTAACTATAACCGAAAATAACATTAAAACTAAAACAATACTTTCAATAGAAGAGAAAGTACACTTCTTAGAAAATATTTTTGACATTCATCTATAAAAAATGACGAAAAAAAGCTAACCGGAATCAATGCTACGAGCCATTCCGGTTAGCTTTTTTCTAGTTGCCCCTATTCTTTTTATAATAATCCTGACCTTGCATTTTTACGAAACCGACTGATTCATATAGGCCGAGTGCACGATTATTTTTCGCTTCTACTTCAAGCCAGATTTGATTGCCAGCATCGTGCTCACTTTTCACGATATTGCGGAGTACCTTCCTACCGTACCCTCTCCCCTGGAACTCGGGTAAAATGGCGAATCCGTAAATCCATGCTTCACCATCCATGCGATTGATCCGGACCTTACCAATCGTTCTGTTATCTGCCTCAATCATCAAAAACTGCTCGTCCTGTCTTTCTTTTATGCGCTCCAAATGAGAACGCGCATCTTCTTCATCCATTCCGAATGCAAGGACATCGAGCTTCACTTCAAGGTTCGCATCACTTTTTTTCGCCACACGAATCAGAACCTCGTCGCTCGCTTCAATCGGCTGTTCTGACCAACGCATCTGATATTCAGAAAACGCATAGGAATAGGGCTGACTTGCTAACCATCCCTTAGCGGTATTGGACAAAGACGGGGTGTTCAATAAAATTGTTTGAAAACCATATTGTTCGATTGGTGCTAATGCTTGTTGCCATAGTTCGGTAAAATGCCCTTTCCTTCTATTCCTCGGATTAACCATTCCACATACTTCAACAGTAGAGCCAAAACCAAATAAAGCTAAATAAGCGACAAGTTCTCCATCCTCTTCATGAAAAAAATCCATTTGACGTCCTTCTCGTTCTCTGAGCATCTCCCAATTTAACTTCAGTTGAATACCATCCGTTTTTTCACATTCTTTTTGAAGCTGTTTAATCGCAATTAATTGACTTTCTTTTAACATATATAATCCTCCAATTCAAAAGCTTCTTGCTTTTGATATGTAAATGCCTAATTCAATAGTAACACGTATTGCAAGTTCTCCCCTTCACATATTTCCCTCGACATCATCGATATCCAAGTAAGCGCTAGCAGTTTCTCTTACCACCTCATGATAATAGCTAATGAGATCCGGGAATTCGTGCAACTCATTTTTTCCAATGTCACTAATCATATATATTCCTCGTTGAATTTTATCAAACCAACCATAATAGTTTTTATTTAAAATTGTTAACGTTTTTTCCCCAGTCCCCATCTTCCGTAACGATTTTGGAGATAAAGGTCCCAATTCCAAAAGGCAACAAGCTATATGAATGCAGTTTTCTTTATAGGCTGTCATTATCTTAGTCTGGCAACTTCCGCCAATATTATAGTCTCCAAGTCTGCCTTCCATTTCAGTCAACATCGCATTTCTTTTTTTCTTACTACGCTGCATACTTTTCTTCCGATCAAAAGACGCGGGATGAAACACTATTTCCACCTGTGCATCATTTTCCAAGAATGAGACAAGGATGAGGCCTAACTCTAGTCTTCTCACCAAATGACAACTATCTTTCCACTTTTTCGAACGAAAGTTGAGTTTAGGTCTAGGAATTGCGACATAGACTTCATTAGTCAGCCGCTGTCTTTTTGTCGCTTGGATTAAAAGATCAATTGATAGCGATAATTTCAATTCAATAAGGACCAGCTCTTGATCTCTTACAGCCGCAACGTCACACTCATTTACTTCACCATGGACATCATAACCTTGTTGTGTGAAATATTCTTTTACTGGTTTATATAAATCAACTTCATATCGTTTGGTTTCTTTGCCTTGCATGTTAATCTCACCTCATTATGATGGTATACATAATTGAACGAAACTACCACCCCAAAATCCCCCTTAATGATGGTACACTAGTAATGCGCGAAAAAATAAAAAGTTATTTGGAGACGTATTATGAGAAAAGGATGGGGAAAATCATGTCTACTCAGACAATCTTTGAACTACTACATACGATTGAACAAGTAACACATAAAATGCATGTAAAGTGGCGGCAGCAAGTAGATTACGATCTTGGTGTATCGCATATTGTTGCCTTGCACGAATTACAGATGAATGGGGAAAGCCGACCTTCCGAGCTTGCCCGCCTATTAAACTTTACACCTGCATCTCTCACGCATCTTTCCACTAAACTATCGAACAAAGAACTAATCACGCGTCGGCAGGACGATACTGACCGCCGTATCATCTATTGGAAAATTACGCAAAAAGGCGAAGATTTATTGAATCAAGCACAAAAAGACGGTCAACATCTCCGCATGAAGGTCTTTTCACATTTAACAGAAACAGAGCAGCAATCGTTACTTTCCATTTACACAAAGTTAAATAAGTCGTTAATATGAAAAAAGAGCATCTTCTCAACGGAGATGCTCTTTTAGTCTGTTCAATTAGTTGGTTTACCTAAGTTTAGTAATTCCACCATCGACCATTAATGTTTGTCCTGTAATGTAATCAGAATCGGCACCTGCCAAGAATACAGCAGCCCTCCCGATATCATTTTCTAGGTCACCAAGTCGTTTTAACGGAATCTTAGACACCATTGTTTCGAAAGCTTCAGGTTGTGCTTTTGCCCATTGCTGAATCCCAGGAGAATCCGCAAGTGGTGCAATTAAGTTCACATTGATTCCGAATGGACCAAATTCATTTGCAGTAACACGCGTAATCGCCCGGATTGCTTCTTTTGCCGCAGCGTATGTAGCTTGGTTAGCGTCTCCGTTTATACCTGCTCCAGAAGCGAAGTTAATGATTTTACCTTTCGTCTCCTTTAAATAAGGCAATGCAGCCTGCATTAAATAGAACGTCGGATAAAATCCTGTGTTGAACGATAAGTCTAGATCCGCTTGCGTAATCTCTTCGAATGGCTTATTTGTCGATGCGTGTGCATTGTTTACTAAAATATCCAACTTACCGAATTTCTCGACGGTTTGCTTCACTATTTCCGGCAATTTATCATGCTCGGCTAAATTCGCTTGGATGAAAATCGATTCCGGTTGATAAACTTGCAATTCCTTAATTGCCTGTTCCCCTAATTCCCCATTTAAATCGACGATGACAACTTTAGCACCTTCTTTTACGAATGCAGTCGCCATCCCTTTACCAATACCTCCGGCTCCGCCAGTAATAATTGCAACTTTGTCTTGAAGTTTCATAATTAATCAAACCCTCTCTTAAATCGTCTATTGTTAACTTTTCTATATGGATTATCTATTGAATTCTTACGATTTTGCTTGTGACATTAACTGATGAAAGTCAGCAATACTTGGGTTGCTTAAATAGTGACCACCTTCAACTTGAATCGTTTGGCCAGTAATAAACTTGGATTCATCAGAAGCTAAAAATAAGACGGTATTTCCAATATCATCAGCTTCCCCATGGTATGGTAATGCGTTATATTTCTCAAAAATATCAAGTACTTCTTGTGACATATTTTGTTTTGCAGCAGGTGTTAAAATCAAACCAGGAGCAACTCCATTACAACGTATATTGTCTTTTCCATATTGCGTTGCGATATATTTCGTCAAGTTTACAACTGCAGCCTTCGATGCACCATAAGCTGAACGGACAGAATCCCCCGCAAAGGCAGCCATGGATGCAGTATTAATAATAGAACCTCCGCCTGCTTTTTGCATATGTGGAATTGCATATCGGCTTCCTAGTAAAACACTTTTTGCATTCACATTCATTAAACGATCCCACTCATCTAAATCAATATTCACGACATCCAAATCTTTTTGCAAATTTGTCGTCCCTACATTGTTATAGAGGATTGTAATGGTACCAAACTGTTCAACCGTGAAATCAATCGCATCTTTAATTGATTGTTCACTCCCAGCATCCAAAAATACAGCAACGGCTTCTCCACCGTCGTTTAAGATATTTTGGGCAACTTGTTTCGCACCTTCCAGATTAAAGTCTGCAACGACCACTTTTGCACCTTCTTTTGCAAGAAGTGTAGCAGTAGACAACCCGATACCTGATGCCCCACCTGTTACTAATGCAACTTTATCCTGTACTCTTCCCATAAATTTACCCCTCTCAATTTCCAATTTAGATAGTACCACTCAATATACTTTAACATTAAATCATATTGAGAGGAAGCTTTAACTTCGTAAGCCTATAGATCCAAATGTACTACTATGAAAATAGTAGCATTGGGGTATGTTATGTATCTTTTCATCGTAAATCCATTATCGGGAAATGGCCAAGCTTGCTCATTATGGGATGAAATCGAGAAGAAATTGAAGCAAAAAAATAGAGAATACAGTGTGATTGTCATTGATTCAGAAGTTACAGGACGCAAATTCATCACAACTTACTCTCAGTAAACTACCATTCATGCTGTGACAGTTATCGGTGGAGATGGCACAATGAGTTCTGTCATACAAGACATTGCTGGAACCGGTATTCCACTCGCTATTCTACCTGCTGGTTCAGGAAATGACACTGCTCGGATGTTCCGCCTAACTACTCACCCTGATCAGTTTATCAAAGGACTATTAGAGCATCGGACTGTTGCCATTGATTTATTAAACATAAATGACCGTTTTGGCATTACTGTCGCTGGAATCGGGCTTGATGCAAGGATTGGTCAACGTGTAAATCACTCATTTTACAAACCGATATTAAATAAGCTTGGCTTAAGTTCATTCACTTATACCATTGCTGCGATAATTGAGTTACTGTCATTTAAGACGTTTAAAAGTACAGTCACAATCGATGATATGACCTATACATACGCTATTACCTGGCTCACTGCTTGTGGAAATACTTCCTCCTATGGCGGCGGATTAGTCGTTTGTCCCGGAGCCTCTCCAACAGATAGTATGTTAAATATTACAATGCTTCATGATGTAGGGCGGATGAATATCTTAATGCGCCTATTTCCTGCTTTGCTTCGGGGTCAACCGATTCTCAGGAAAGGCGTTACATACAGAACGGGAAAAGAAATCACAATTGAAACAGACAGGCCAATTCTCGCAATCATCGATGGAGAAGTTATAAAGTCCACCCCACTCCATGTTGCAATTCATGAAAAAGCATTGAATCTTATTCTAACTAGATAAGACAGATTGCCATTTTCCCTTTCGAAATTAACTCATAATTACAAACATTGATGTGTTTATTCTCCTTCTGTCATGTTAGTATAGAAAAATGATCTATTTATATGGAGGGTGCTGAGATTACTATGAATCTAACAAAGACGGAACCAACTGGAATTCAAGTCGAGGATATACTGATTGCCAATCAATTACTAAAAGATGTAGTCGCACATACTCCTCTACAAAAGAATGAACGACTATCAGAAAAATACGACTGTCGAGTCTATGTAAAAAGGGAAGATTTACAACATGTTCGTTCCTTTAAATTACGGGGTGCCTATTATAAAATCAAAACAATAGAAGCAGCTGCGCTTGAAAAAGGTGTTGTCTGTGCCAGCGCTGGTAATCATGCGCAAGGAGTCGCTTTTGCTTGTGCGCATCTAGGTATTGACGCAAAAATATTCATGCCACAGACAACTCCGAAGCAAAAAATTAACCAAGTGAAAATGTTTGGACGGAATTATGTAGAAATCATTTTAGTAGGCGATACATTTGATGATTCATCCGCTTCAGCGGTCGAATGTGCGACTGCTGAAGACAGAATTTTCATCCACCCATTTGACGATTACGATGTCATTGCCGGACAAGGAACAGTCGCGGTTGAAATCATGAATGATATAGAGGAACCTGTTGATTTTGTCTTTGCCAGTATTGGGGGCGGCGGCCTTATGTCTGGTTTGAGTACTTATATTAAAAACCTGTCACCACATACACGTATGATTGGTGTAGAGCCTGAAGGTGCTGCTAGTATGAAAGCAGCATTAAAGAATAATGAAGTGACAACCTTGGATACAATCGATAAATTCGTTGATGGGGCAGCCGTACAAAGTGCCGGCCAACACACATTTGAAATTTGCCGTAAGTACCTGGAAGACATTGTACTAGTTCCAGAAGGTAAAGTGTGTACGTCTATCTTGGAATTATATAACCAACATGCAATTATCGTAGAACCAGCAGGTGCGTTATCTATCGCCGCATTGGATTTTTATAAAGATGAGATTAGGGGGAAGTCTGTCGTATGTGTCATAAGTGGCGGGAATAATGATATTGGTCGAATGCAGGAAATTAAAGATAAATCATTGATTTATGAAGGACTTCTTTATTATTTCATTGTTAACTTTCCTCAGCGTTCTGGTGCGTTACGTCAATTCTTAGATGAAGTACTTGGACCTGACGACGATATCACTACATTTGAATATACAAAGAAAAACAACAAAGAAAGCGGCCCTGGACTTGTAGGCATTGAAGTAAAGAGGAAGTCAGACTACGAAGGACTTATTCAGCGAATGCATGATTGTGGTTTCTCTTTTAAAGAGGTTAACAATGATAGCACATTATTTGAGTTACTTATCTAACTTGCTTTTTGATAATTAAAATCTTGCTTATGGCGATTATGTCCTAAGCAAGATTTTTTCATTGTGCCATGGAGGAAACCCTTGTCACCTCCATGATTCTTTTACAATCCACTTGCTTTAAATGTATCACCACCCTCAATGGTGCCGTTTTCAAATCCTTTAGTAAACCAGCGCTTCCTTTGTTCAGAAGTTCCGTGAGTAAAGCTGTCGGGGACAATATACCCCTGGGCTTGTTCCTGAATGCGGTCATCACCTACAGCACTCGCTGCTGTAATGGCTTCATCAAGATCACCTTCTTCAAGAAAATTCATGTCCTTCTGATGCCTTGCCCACACACCAGCAAAATAATCTGCCTGTAATTCAAGGCGTACCGAATATTTATTAAACTCTTCTGTGCTCAGTTTTGGGCGAAGAGCACTCACTTGCTCATTGATGCCTAATAGGGTTTGTACATGATGTCCTACCTCATGCGCCACAACATAGGCCATCGCAAAATCCCCAGGAGCTTGGAACTTGTCTTGAAGTTCTTGATAGAAACTTAAATCAATATAAAGTTTGTGGTCGCCTGGACAATAAAATGGTCCAACGGATGCTCCTGCTGCTCCACACGCAGATTGAACGCTATCTGTATATAACACGAGGATTGGTTCCTCGTATTCCAACCCTTGTTCGCGGAACAATTTTGTCCAAACAACTTCTGTATCTGCAAGAACTACTGAAACAAATTCCGCAAGCTCCTTTTCTTCAGCCGTTTCTTCATATGGAACCGAGGGACCCGAATCCGCACCTTGTAAGTCATTCAAAACTTCACTTGGACTGCCTCCAAGAAAAGTAATAATAAGTATAAGAATTAAGCCGCCAATACCGCCCCCGGCTAATGCTATACCCCCTTTTCCCTTGCCTCTTCGATCTTCAACATTCGAACTTCCTTTTCTGCCTTTATACTCCACATAACTTCCTCCCGACATCTGATTTATGCATTGAATACTCAAATTGTACATATGTATTTCTTGCTATACCCAAAATGTCCAGAAAGTAATTATTACAAAAAAATACATGACACTAAAAAAACATCGAGGTAAATATATCCCGATGTTCAAATTCACATTATTATTTAATTGTTGAATTAGTTATAGCAGTTGCAATACGGTCTAGGATAGGAATCGTACTGGATTTGTGATCCTGCGTTAGGACACTGAAAATGAGCGTTTCTCCATCTTTTGTTTGTGCATATCCTGCCAATGCACTGACATTTGTCAAGCTCCCCGTTTTCGCAATGACATTACCTTTAGCAGTTCCCGTTTTCATGCGATTCCTAAGCGTACCTCCGATGAATCGGTCCGGTGCCCCAGCAACAGGTAGTCCTTGCGCAAACGACCCGTACCAGGGTGCCGTTCGCACTTGATACAATAACTCAGTCAGTTGTGCAGATGTCACTTTATTCGCATGGGACATACCGGATGCATCTTCAAACAACCATTCGTTCACATCTAAACCGACTGACTCAGCATAGTCGCGCATCACCCGTAAACCTGCATTCCAGCTGCCATCCCCATACTTCATTTTCCCCATTGCCTTCGCCAATACTTCAGCATGTGAGTTATTACTTAATTTCATAAAAGGTCTCATCAAGCTCTTTAATGGCATGGAATTTTTAGTTACGAGAATTTTGGATTCTTCTAGAGTTTTTCCTCGTAATACTTTAGATGAGGGATCAAAATTTATCCCTTTAGCTAGTAATGATTTTTTAAAAATATCAAGTGCATAGGCAGTTGGGTTGGACACAGTGATCCACTCTTTCCTGCCAGCGGAACCAATCGGGACATTTCCAGTAATCATAATGTTATTCGTACCGTATTGACGTTCAATTTTCAAAGTGTTTTTAGTCCCCTTAGGAACTGTCTTAGAACGATTGACCACTCGAACAACGTCAGTTTCCGGGGTTAGCATTACTTTTGCTACTTTCCCGCGTGCAGCTGGCTTTGCGTCTACAATGACCGTTCCAGCATCGTAATCCGTATTCGGAGATACAGTCAATGCTGAAATCTGAGCTGCATAGTAATAAGATTCATCATTTTTATCAATACCTGGTGATAAACGAATCGTATCGAACCAAGTGTCATCCCCTACCAGATTACCTGAAATCCGTTTGACTCCAAGTGTAGCCAACTTCGAAGCAAAATCATCAAAGTCTTTTTTCAACAACGTAGGATCGCCTGTCCCGCGAAGGTATAGATTTCCGTCTAGTATTCCATTTGTTACTTTGCCATTTGTTAATACATCTGTAGTGAAACGATAATTTTCACCAAGTGTCTCAAGTGCTGCCGCTGCTGTGAGTATTTTCAGCGTGGAGGCGGGTGTAATCCCTTTATCACCCTGTTTTTGGTAGATGATTTCCCCAGTTGAAGCTTTGCGCACGGTTACGCTGCTAGAAGCTGCACGCATTCTACTATCTGCCATAATCGTATTAATGGTGTTTTCCAAACCCTCATACGAAACAGCTGCAGACACGGTTGAATGTTCTGGAACCGTTGTAAATAGCATTCCAACGAACAATAATACAGATAGTAACGATAGTGCTATTCTTTTTTGAATCAAACCTGTACCCCCTTAAAATTTGCACGAACTATGAATATTCTACCATAAGAAATAGATTGCGAGGACTTGCTATACTAAATCTATTTTCCCATTGTGTTAAGATTATAAATAGAATTGTAATCGAAAGGTGGAAAAATAATGGAGAAAACTGAACCAGTAAAATTGACTTCCCTTACAAAAAAAGGAGGCTGTGGCTGTAAAATCGGACCTGCAGATTTGGCGGAGGTATTACGTAGCCTACCAGTTGCGACTCCCAATCCTAATTTGCTCGTTGGTCTCGATACGAGCGATGACGCGGGTGTTTATAAACTGACTGATGAAATAGCCATGGTACAGACGCTCGACTTTTTCACGCCAATTGTCGACGATCCTTACGATTTCGGTCAAATTGCTGCAACAAATGCAATCAGTGACATCTACGCAATGGGTGGAACTCCAATTACAGCGCTAAACATCGTTGCTTTTCCAATCGCTACGCTGGATAAAAAAATCCTGACAGAGATCCTTCGTGGTTCCGGTGATAAATTAAAAGAAGCAGGAGTTACACTCGTCGGCGGACATTCAATAGATGATCAAGAACCAAAATTCGGTCTTGCCGTAACCGGAATCGTTCATCCCGATAAAGTACGAACAAATGCCGGTGCACAACCAGGTGATAAATTACTTTTAACAAAACCAATCGGTGTCGGGATTTACACAACTTCATTGAAAAATGGTTTATTATCGGAAGATGAAATTGTCTATGTTACAAAAATTATGACCACACTTAATAAAACGGCGGCAGAAACAATGGCGACATACGATGTCCATGCTGCCACAGATGTAACTGGCTTCGGACTACTTGGACATGCATCTGAAATAGCGAAAGCAAGCGACGTGGGTATTCGAATCTTTGCAGACCAAGTACCAACACTCCCCCGCACAAAAGAACTGGCGGAAGCTGGAAAAGTACCTGGCGGAACAAAGAACAATTTCGCCCACGTAGCGGATGTTGTCACGTACTCGGAAACAATGGACCAATTCGACCGTTGGATTTTATGTGATGCAGTTACTTCTGGTGGACTGCTCATAGCACTCCCTGGAGACCAGGCGAGTCAACTGTTGGATGAACTTCAACAAAAAGGCGTAGACGCACGGGTAATCGGCGTAGTAACAGAAGATAATAAAGGACGGATCACTGTCATTTGATAAAATGTAAATTTTGGTTAGAAGGTGTATTGAATGTTTCGAGATCTGATGTTGGAAGATATATTTACATTGCAAGAAAAAGGCCCACATACATTCATTGATGTCCGTTCTCCTAAAGAGTTTAATGAGGCGACGATTCCTGGAAGCATTAACATTCCTGTCTTTGATGATGAGGAACGCGCGGAAATCGGAACTCTTTATAAACACAATGGACAAGAAGTTGCCATGGAAAGAGGGCTTGAAGTCTTTTCAGAGAAATTGCCGGATTTTATTCGTGCTTTCAAACTTATTAAAACGCCTATGACGGTATTCTGTTGGCGTGGCGGCATGCGCAGTAAGACAGCGGCTACTGTCCTTGATTTAATGGGCATTCATACCACTCGACTAAGTGGAGGGATCCGTTCGTATCGCCAATGGATCGTTCATGAATTGGAAAAGGAGAACTTTCCGCCAAACTTCATTGTATTGAATGGCTATACGGGTACTGGTAAAACAGAGATTTTGAAGCGTCTAGCGAACAATGGCTATCCAGTCATCGATTTCGAACACATTGCTGGTCATCGCGGTTCTATTTTCGGACAAATAGGACTTGAGCCAAGCAATCAAAAAAAATTCGACTCATTATTAGTCCGTGAATTAGAACGTTTTAAAACTGAGCAGTATGTTTTCATAGAAGGCGAGAGCAGACGGATTGGGAAAGTAAGTTTACCGCAATTTATTTATGAGAAAAAGGAAATTGGGATGCAAATTGTCATTCACCTCCCTCTTGAGGAACGGGTCAAAATTGTTTTAGCAGACTATGAACCGTGGAACAACCCGGAACGTTTCAAGGAGGCTTTTCAATTAATTAAAAAACGATTACATACCCCCATTGCCAAGGAGATTGAAACGCATTTGGAAAATGGTGAGTTTGCATGGGTAGTCGAGTTGCTACTTGAACACTATTACGATCCAAGGTATAAACATTCTGGTTATCAAAATACTGACATACAGAAAGTAGATATCGATGCGAAAAATATAGAAGACGCATTTCAAAAAGTTCTTCATACAATCGAGCGAGAGCAATTGCGCCTAGGTGTAATTGCGTCCGAATTTTGAATTGCGCTTGTTTCCGTAGGACGAGGCGATTTTAGTCTGAATTCTCCTAATCAGTAGGGATTTCTGCTGATTCAAGTTAACATTGCCTCTTTATCGAGAAAATGAACTGCCTGAACAATCTACCTTATCGTTGACTGTTCAGGCAGTTTTTCATTGTTGAGATATGCCGAATCACAGAATTCTCTTTAACGTTTAATTAATCTTTATCATACCCGTATAATTTTACTGACTTTTCCGTTAATAAAAGTTAATATAGAAGGAGAATCCTATTTTCCGAATTGCCTGCGTCTCATTTCTAAGTTTTTTATATACCTTCTAATTGAGAATGGATATATGTAATTCTCCCCCTCTTCATTCAGTAAAAGTGCATACGAAGCTACTTACGACTTGAGGATATGCAGCCTTTATAAAAGAATTAATTTTAGTAGATGTTATTAGTAGATATATTGTTTCTTTTTTAGTATGATTATCATGTAGGAATTAAAACAATCTAGGGAGTGAGAATCTATGACAGAAAAAGACAATAATAAAAAATTAACAACTGCTGCTGGTGCTCCAGTTGTGGATAATCAAAACTCAATGACTGCTGGGCCTAGAGGGCCAATACTATTACAAGATGTTTGGCTATTGGAGAAGCTCGCGCATTTTGATCGCGAGGTTATTCCTGAACGGCGTATGCATGCAAAAGGATCTGCTGCGTATGGTTCATTTACCGTAACACATGATATTTCACAGTATACAAAAGCAAAAATCTTCTCTGAAATTGGTAAGAAAACAGATATGTTCGTTCGTTTCTCAACAGTAGCCGGTGAACGTGGTGGTGCTGACGCAGAACGCGATATTCGCGGATTTTCAATGAGATATTATACAGAAGAAGGTAACTGGGACCTTGTCGGAAATAACACACCTGTGTTCTTCTTTAGAGACCCAATGCAATTCCCAGACTTGAACCATGCTGTTAAGCGTGATCCACGTACAAATATGCGTAGCGCCAATAACAACTGGGACTTCTGGACATCACTACCTGAGGCACTTCACCAAGTAACAATTGTTATGAGTGACCGCGGACTTCCAAATTCGTACAGAAATATGCATGGTTTCGGAAGCCATACCTTTAGTATGATCAACGCTGACAACAAACGTGTTTGGGTGAAATTCCATATGCGTTCACAGCAAGGCATTGAAAACTTAACTGACCAAGAAGCCGAGGCAGTTGTTGGGAAAGACCGTGAAAGCCATCAACGCGATCTATATGACAATATCGAAAATGGGAACTTCCCGAAATGGAAAATGTACATCCAAGTAATGACAGAAGAACAAGCCAACAATATGCCTTACAACCCGTTTGATTTGACAAAAGTATGGTATAAAAAAGACTTCCCTCTTATTGAAGTTGGCGAATGGGAATTAAACCGAAATCCTGATAACTATTTTGCAGAAGTAGAGCAAGCTGCTTTTACACCCGCAAACGTTGTACCAGGTATCAGTTTCTCTCCGGACAAAATGCTACAAGGTCGTCTCTTCTCCTATGGAGATGCACAGCGTTACCGTTTAGGCGTGAACCATCACCAAATTCCGGTCAACCAACCGAAATGCCCAGTTCATAGTTTCCACCGTGACGGCGCGATGAGAGTCGATGGCAATATGGGTAGCACACTTCATTATGAGCCGAACAGCTATGGTGAGTGGAAAGAACAACCAAAATATAAAGATCCAGCACTAGATCTTTTCGGTGCAGCAGACCAATGGAATTTCAGAGAAGATGACGATAATTACTTTGAGCAACCAGGTAAACTCTTCAACTTAATGAGCATAGAACAACAACAAGTTTTGTTCGAAAATACGGGTCGTAATATGAATGGCGTTGAGAAACATATTCAGCTTCGTCATATTGTTCACTGTTACAAAGCGGACCCTGCTTATGGTCAAGGTGTAGCAGATGCACTTGGTGTTTCTTGGCACGAGGTGGAAGCAGCTGTTGGTTCTGAAGATTAATTATTGAAGCAAATAAGGAGTGTACTTCGCATAATAATGCGAGGAACACTCTTTTTTTATAGGCAATCCCTATCCCTACACCCTTTTAGACATTCACTATGATACTACTGACTTTTATGTGAATCACAGGTAGAATAGAAAGTGTATTTAGAATATACAGTAGGGGGAAACTATAGATGTCTATTACTTTTATAGCAAAAGAAGAATTTTTTACGTTTCATGATCCGATGCAAGATGGAAAATTGATTGACCGCAAAACTGAAATTCGAATGGATCCGCTAACAGGAGAAACATCCCGAATCATTTTCGACCCAGGTGCATCCTTTACGTCAATAGATTATTCTGAGCTCGCAACACAAACCGCGGGTAGTAAATGTCCATTCTGCATTGAAAACGTACACACAGTCACACCTAAATTCCCGAATGATATAACCGAAGACGGCAGGATAATTCAAGGAGAAGCCGTCGTTTTTCCAAACCTCTTCCCTTACAGCAAGCATAATGCGGTGCTCCGAATGTGTGATCAGCATTACGTTAAACTCGATGAGTTCACAACACCAATGATTGCCAACTCCTTTTCTGCCGCACATAACTATTTGAATAAAGTTATTGCCCAGGATCCGGAAACTGCATATGCATCCATCAACTGGAACTACTTACCCCCTTCAGGCGGTAGCATTTTACACCCACATATTCATGTGCTGGCCTCTGAGATGCCGACCAACTATCAATTGATAACATTAGCAAGCAGCGAGCAATTTTACACAGAAACAGGAAGAAACTATTATGATACATTAATAGAAAGTGAGCAAGATATTGGTGAACGTTTTATCGCGACGGTGGGTTCCATCGACTGGGTTCATGCATTCGCACCTAAAAGTCATATTGATTTCATTGGAGTTTTAGGTGCTTCTTCGTTAGGTGAATTAACGGATACCAACTGGCAGGATCTCGCAGAAAGTCTCACAGGCTTTTTCAATTACTTTGAATCAATCGGTATCGCAAGCTTTAACCTCGCCCTGTTTATCCCTGTAAGTAAGAATTCATCTGACCGTGTTCACGTTCGAATTGTTCCCCGATTGACTATGGGCGCACTCCAAACAAGTGATATGAACGTATTCAATTTCTTGCACGGAGAACCGCTAAGTTTAAAAGTACCTGAAGAAATCACAAAAGAAATAGCTGTGTATTTCAGTAAATAATTTGTACAAGTTCTCAAATAATTTCGGGATGAATAGGTTCCTGTCATTTAAAAATCCTCTCATGTCATAATAGACACGAGAGGATTTTCATTTTTGCATACTTGTATTATTTATCACCCTGACACTTACGTGGTTTGACCATTCTAAGATAGCTTGAAATTTCTTGTTTAATTAAATGCTGGCAATGTAACAAGAATCATCAGTGTAAACAGGATAGCTACATAATTCACCGAACACATGAACATCAGATGTGCCCACTTCATATCGTTTTTCGTGAAAAATCCGGCGATAGTCGCAATTAACCACCCAATGTTCATCAACGAGGCAATAATAACAAATACTGTACCAAGCGATCCTAAAAAGAATGGTAATGGCAGTAAGCATGCGACATAGATAACCATTTGCCGCTTTGTAAAATTAAACCCGTGAACGACTGGAAGCATCGCCACTTTTGCCAAACTGTATTCTTCCACTTTCTTCATGGCAATAGCAAACGTATGCGGCATTTGCCAAATGAATAGGATAAGCGTCAGTACGATTGGCACGATATGATAACCAGGTGCAATTGCAGCCCATCCAATTAAAGGTGTCACCGCACCTGATACACTGCCAATGACTGTATTTAGCGTATATCTACGTTTTGACCACATTGTGTACAAAATAACATACGTAAACCATCCAATAAATGCGTAGACAGCCGCTTCAATTGTTGTAAAAGCTAGAAGTACTAAACCTACTACAGATAATATGATTCCTAATCTAAAGACAAACTTAAGTGTAAAGTTTCCAGTAACTGTCGGACGGTTTTTGGTCCGCTCCATCACTGTATCAATATCGACGTCGTACCAGTTATTCAAGATAAGTGCCCCAGCCATAACAAGTGTACTGCCTGAAATCGTCAACAAAAATACATCCCAGTTTGCTAAAAAAGTTCCATTCGTAAAATAGAGTGCTAACCAAAATCCAGTAAGGACAGGTAGCACATTAGAGATTAAGACTATCGCCTTAAATAAAGATTTAAGATCTGCGAATAGCGTAGAAAGATTTTTTTCTTTCGAAACAGTTTTTTCATTAACCTTCTCCCAAGAAGGATCCATTACTTTAGTCATCAATTCGTCTCTCCTCAAAAAAGCCAGGTGCTTTTCCAATTTGGTGGATTCCCAATTCGTTCAGTGGCTGGCATACTTAACTCCATTTTACTCTTAGTTTTCAAGTAAGACAAAGGAAAGCTTTGTGACATTTTCAAAACTACGAGAAAAAAGAATTGGAAACATCAATATGATGTTTCCAATTCAATAAAATTAGTTACGTTTTATTATTTTCCTTCTATAAACTTCAACTGATCCAATTGAATTAAACCTTCAATATCGCTACTAGGGATATATCCTGCTTCCTTACTGATATCAGCCATTTCCTGAATTACTTCGTCATTGACAGAAGTAGTTACTTTTAGGCGCTTAAATGCGACTTCGAGTTCAGCTTTGTTAATCTCTTTTCCCGTTAATTCTTTGATGTGTTTAATGACAAGATTTTGACTTTCTTCAGGATTTTGCTCAATAAACTCAACTGCTTTTACATGAGCTGTTAAGTAAGCTTTCATCAACTTGTCATCCTCCAAAAAATTCTTACTTGCGGCGACAACAGTATTTGGTGATTCTTTCCCCCACGCGAATGATTCCCAGTCCAATAAAAGCTTACCATTTGCCTGTGTTTCCAAAATATAGCCCCAGGGTTCTGGTATTGCAGCTGCATCTAGAGACTTTTGAATAAAGAGCGTTGCTGTATCAGCTGGTGCTGCCGCAAACATTTCGACTGTTCCTCCATTTGCTGTCGGCTTCAGACCCACATCTTTTAGTGCTTTACGCAACATGATATCTTGAGTACCCCCAATTCCAGGTATCGCAACTCTCTTCCTATCCAAATCAGCAAGCTCATTAACGTTACTATCTTCACTAGCAATAAGGACTGCACCACCATTTACAGCGCCTGAAATTATATGATAGTTAGGGTCTCTTGCGTAAAAGTTCAGTACAGGACCTGGTCCTACTGTTCCCACATCAATGGATTTAGTAGCCATCGCTTCCATGAACAGTCCGCCGTTACTGACGGTCTTTGTGTTGATTGTAATATCTTCCCCAAACGCTTCAGTGAAATAACCTTCCTCCAGCGCAACGATTGTAGCCATGTGCGTTAAGTTCGGGAAATATCCAATGTTCACGACTTTACTGCCTGGTGCTCCTTGTTCTGCTTTAGCGCATGCAGCACAAATACTCAATATAACTAAGGAAATAAGCGCAAGTACGAAAAATTTACGTTTCATCCTTTTCTCTCCCCATCTGTTTCTATAAATAACCTCTTAACATATTCCCCATTTATTCTGTACACTGCTCTCCAGTCGAAAAAAACTAGATTATCTACGTTTGTATCAATGCCGCCAATAATGATCATTACCTATTACATGTGTTGATTAACCTAAGCTAACCAGTAAATGATTGCTTACTTTTGTGATAAAACACTAGATATCCTATGTACAGGTGCTTTCGGATCAGTTTGGACTAAACGACTACTGCACCATTAACGAACGCAGTAGGATTATAAACATCATTATGATGTTTATAATCCTACTAAATCAGTAACGCTTTACATTTTATTATTTTGCTTCTATTGACTTCAACTGTTTCAATTGAATTAAACCGTCAATATCATTACTAGTAACATACCCTGCCTCTTTACTAATATCAGCCATCTCCTGAATAACTTCTTCATTGACAGACGTGGTTACTTTCAGGCGCTTAAATGCGGCTGCGAGCTCAGTTTTATCAATCTCTTTTCCTGTTAATTCTTTGATGTGCTTTATAACTAGATCCTGACTTTCTTCAGGATTTTGCTCAATAAACTCTACTGCTTTTACATGTGCTGTTAAATAGGCCTTCACTAATGTTTCATTTTCCAAAAATTTCTTACTTGCTGCAACCACGGTATTTGTCGATTCTTTCCCCCAAGCGAATGATTCCCAATCTAACAACAATTGACCGTTCGCCTGTGTTTCCAAAATGTAGCCCCATGGTTCCTGGGTTGCTGCAGCATCCACAGACTTTTGAATAAAGAGCGTTGCTGTATCAGCTGGTGCTGCAGCAAACATTTCGACTGTGCCACCATTTGACGTCGGCTTCAGACCCACATCTTTCAGTGCTTTACGTAACATTACATCTTGGGTACTTCCTATTACAGGAATCGCAACTTTCTTCCCGTCTAAATCAGCAAGTTCTTTAATATTACTATGTTCACTCGCGACGAGGACGGCTCCCCCGTTTACAGCGCCTGAAATAATATGATAGTTGGGATCTTTTACGTAGAAGTTCAGTAATGGACCGGGTCCTACTGTTCCTACATCAATGGATTTAGTCACCATCGCCTCCATAAACAAGCCGCCGTTACTGACGGTTTTTGTGTTGATTTTAATATCTTCTCCAAACGCTTCAGTGAAATAATCTTTCTCTAGCGCCACAATTGTAGCGATATGCGTTAAATTAGGGAAATAACCAATGTTCACTTCTTTACTGTCTTGTGCTAATTTTTCTGTCTTTCCACAGCCAGATACAATTGCCAATACAGCTAAAGAAATAAGCCCAAGTAAGAACAAATTACGTTTCATTCCGTTCTCTCCCCTTTTTTATCTATTATCTATTCTTCAACGCCCAGACACTTGGTCTGCACGATGCGGGTCATGCAGTGGGGAGGGATTGAACTTCCCCCTCCTTGTTGTGCCATGAATATCACGTATTTAGACTACCATCCTTCAAAGTCATTCCTGCTTATGCCTGTCACGTCGTAGCATGCTGTTTCCGCTTTTCCCTTAACTAATTCCCCATTTTTTCTGCACACTGCGCTCCAATCGTAAAAAGACAAGATTATCCATGATTGTACCGATAACACCAATGATGATCATTACCGAGATAACCAAATCCATTTGTCCGAGTGATCTTCCCATTTCCAAGAGATACCCAAGCCCTCCTCCACCACCAAGAAGTTCCCCTGCCATTAACGCGCGCCAGGAAAATGCCCAGGCGATTCGTAATCCAGATATGAGTTGCGGGACAGATGCTGGCATAATAACTGTTCGCAAAAAGTGAAAACCGCTAGAACCTAATGTTTTAGCTACTTGTTGATAAAGCCTTGGCACATTTTTAAAACCACTTGTCGCATTGATTGTCATTGTCCAAGTCGCACCGATTGTTACAATAAAAAGAATAGAGAAATCATTCAAACCGAACCAAATGATTGCAAGTGGGAACCAAACAATACTCGGAATCGATTGCAATGCTGTGACAAGAAATCCAAGTGTGTCTTCCACTAACTCAGAACGCCATATGAGGTAGCCTAAAAAAAGACCAAGGATTGTCGCAATTGTAAATCCTATTAATAGACGACTCATGCTAGTAAGGATTGCAGTCATTATTTGACCACTCAAAATACCTGTGTAAAGTGTATGCAATACTTGGCTGAGACTCGGAAACATGAAATCGGGTAAGCTTGATAATCTAGATGTGACTTCCCATATCGCCGCTAGAATCCCGATGAAGAGGGTTCGTCTTAAAAATGTAGTCATCCCCCATTTCCTCCTTTAACACTTTCTCAATTTCACCTTGCAGTGATGCCAATATCTGTTTTTCCAAATGAAAGGTTACATCATTTGGCATAACGCCGTCTTTCATTGTTTTTGAAGAATAAATCTCTTTTATTCTTCCAGGACGTGTTTCAAATACAATAATCTTTTCGGATAAAAGGACAGCTTCCCGAATGTTATGCGTAACGAAAAAGATTGTCACCTTCGTTTTTTGCCAAATTTCCAGAAGTTCATTATGTAACACCATTCTGGTCTGCTCATCCAGTGCCGCAAATGGCTCATCCATCAGTAAAATTGCGGGCTCCATAACAAGTGCGCGTGCGATAGCAACACGTTGTTTCATACCTCCGGACAGCTGATGTGGATAGGCGTCGATAAAATTACTTAGATGGACCATTTTCAACATTTCTCTGGCTTTGTCCTCTGCCTCTTTTTTTGGCAGACCCTTTAAACGTAAGCCATACGTGACATTATCAAGAACCGTTAACCATGGAAATAATCCATCCTGTTGGAATACAACGACACGATCTGGTCCGGGATCTGTCACTACTTTTCCAGCAATCCGAATTTCCCCTTGATCAGCCTTTTCAAGACCAGCAATCAGATAGAGCAATGTCGACTTCCCGCAACCGGAAGGACCAACAATTGAAACAAACTGTCCTTTTTCCACGTCTAACGAGATATTATCCAGCACTTTGACATGACCATTTTCTTTGTGCGGAAAGCTTTTCACAATGCCGTCTATTGTTAAATACATTCAAATACCCCTTCCCTAAAATTCCCTACAAGTAAATCTATATAGGTTGAAATAAAGAATTCCTTTTAAGGCTACTTTGTTTAGTTTATATAGGTTTTCATATGTTCAACTAATTTAGTAGCTCTATTTATTATTCACGCACTCCGTAAATTGAAGATTTGGTTTTAAAATCCGAACAAATCGCTCGATAAATAGCGTTCACCGGAATCAGGTGCAATACAGACGACCGTATCATTCGGAGTCAATCGCCTTGCAACGGTCAAAGCCGCATATACGGCAGCGCCTCCCGAAGGGCCAATAAGAATCCCTTCATTCGCAGCTAAAGACCGGACTGTCTCGTAAGCTTCATCGTCTTGTATCATAAATATTTCATCATAGACGTTCGTATTCAAAACGGAAGGAATAAAGCCTGGACTTGTTCCAACAAGCTTATGCTTACCAGGCTCTCCGCCCGATAAGACAGGTGATCCGGCGGGCTCAACAACATGAACCGTTATTCTAGCATCAAGTTCTTTAAGTGCTTCTCCGGTACCTGTCACTGTCCCTCCCGTTCCTGATGTACAAACAAAAGCATTAAGCTTTCTTCCAATTGACTTCATCGCTTTACTAATTTCAACAGCCGTTGTTGTCCGATGAATATCCGGATTTGCAGAGTTTTCAAATTGCATGGGGATAAAACTGTTTTCAATTTGTGCAGCTAATTCATTTGCTTTGGCGATTGCACCTGGCATTCTTTCCTCACTTGGAGTTAGAACGACCTTAGCGCCATATGCTTTCATTAAATTAATGCGTTCAATCGTTGCGTTATCTGGCATGACGAAAATCGCTCCATAACCTCTTGCCGCGGCATTCATTGCCAATCCTATTCCTGTATTTCCTGATGTCGGTTCAATAATCGTTGCCGCCGCAACCAATTCCCCACTTTTTTCTGCTTCGACAATCATATTGTAAGCAGCTCGGTCTTTTACACTCCCGCTTGGATTAAAATATTCAAGTTTCACATATACAGCGGCACCTTCTGAATCTGGAAGTCTATTCAATCTCACAAGCGGAGTATTTCCAATCAATTCAGCTATATTGTTTACGACGCGCATATCTGTCATCCTCCCAGCTACATTTAGGACATGTTTTGATATCCACTTATTAATTCTAGAAAGGCATTTTGCATGTTGTTAGATTGCCTGTACGTGTCATTCGTGATTGCTTTAAGTAATTTCATTTTTATTGTTTGATCAAAGATAGAATTCTTAACTTTTTCTCTCGACAGCGTTAGAAATTCAAGATAATCGCCATAAGTATCGTCGTAAATTAAGGCAAGTTCATCACGAATGCTTTTGGATAGTGTCGGACTTCCCCCGCCCGTTGCAACACTTATCGTTAGGTCACCCCTTGACAGTTTTGCAGGGACATGAAAGGTGCTTAACTCCGGATTATCAACGATGTTGACCAGTTGATGCTTGCCAGCAGACGATGCAACGAATGTGTTCACGATTTCACTATTTGTGGCTGCAATAACAATTAATGTGGAATCAAGATCAACCGGTTCAAACAATTTATTTTTCCAGGAAATCTTGTTCTCAATAAAGAGTTGTTCTATTTTCGAATGAATCACCGGACTAATCACAGTTATATAAGCACCTGCCTGTAGCAAGCCGGTAATTTTTCTGTAGGCAATCAGACCACCACCAACTACTACTACAGCTTTGCCTTCGATGTTCAACATAATCGGGTAGGATTTCATTGTTTTATCCACCTGCCGCTGTAAAGTTATTCTGGAAAAGACCGTAAAATCAGCGGTCCTACTTAGCTTTTTTATATTATTAGAAAGTATAAGTTTTTCACTTGGAGCATTGTCTAGACTCCAGCGCCTAGACCCTCGAGTCGCTTCAGTCCTTAAGTTAAAGGCAAAGTACGCCTTTATCCTTAGGCCCTCCAGCGCTTTTCGGGTCTACCTAGGCGCTTGCGCTTTTCTTATTGTCTAGACTCCAGCGCCTAGACCCTCGAGTCGCTTCAGTCCTTAAGTTAAAGGCAAAGTACGCCTTTATCTTTAGGCCCTCCAGCGCTTTTCGGGTCTACCTAGGCGCTTGCGCTTTTCTTATTGTCTAGACTCCAGCGCCTAGTCCCTCGAGTCGCTTCAGTCCTTAAGTTAAAGGCAAAGTACGCCTTTATCTTTAGGCCTCCAGCGCTTTTCGGGTCTACCTAGGCGCTTGCGCTTTTCTTATTGTCTAGACTCCAGCGCCTAGTGGATAGGTTACACTTAGTTGGACAATCTAATTAAGGGCTAGTAGAATAATACACAAGAAGTGAGGAGATCTACTATGTCCGTAAAAAGAAGAACGTTTTCTACAGATTTCAAAAAACAAGTGGTAGCCCTATATGAAAACGGGAAAAGCCGACAAGATATTGTCAAAGAATATGAATTAACCGCATCTGCTCTTGATAGGTGGATTACACAATTCAGGCAGTCTGGTTCATTCAAAGAGAAAGATAATCAATCTCCAGAAGAGCAGGAGTTGATTGCCTTACGCAAGAGAAATAAGCAACTGGAAATGGAAGTAGATATTTTAAAGCAAGCAGCGCTGATCATGGGACGAAAATAGATGTGATTCAACAAAACCGTCACACCTATTCGGTATCAGCAATGTGTAAAGTCCTGAAAATTGCGCGTAGCACCTTCTATTATGACAATGAAGTATCCGCTCAAAAAGAACAAGTAAAGCAGGAAGAAGAACGCGTATTAAAAGAAAAGATCGCTAAGGTTTTCAATGAAAACCGACACGTTTATGGTACTCGGAAACTAAAAATAGAACTAGATAAAGAGACAGAAGGCCTTACGATCTCGAGACGCCGAATTGGAAGATTGATGAGCGAACTTGGACTTCAATCAAAATACGCCAAACCTTCCTATAAACCAATGGCAACCAGACCAAATGAAGAATCCGTTCTAAACGTATTAAATCGAGAATTTGAAGTGGACAAAGAGATGTCTGTGTTAGTAAGCGACTTAACATACGTAAAAGTAGGATACCGTTGGAGTTACGTTTGCTTCTTAATCGATTTATACAATCGTGAAATAGTCGGGTGGAGCGTCGGAGCACAAAAAGACGCTGCTTTAGTTCAGCGTGCCTTCGATTCTGTTAAATACCCATTGGGAAACGTGAACTTATTTCATACAGATCGCGGTTCTGAATTTAAAAACGTTGGGATCGATGAATTATTAAGTGGATACAACATTAAAAGATCACTTAGCCATAAAGGGAATCCTTATGATAATGCGGTGGCAGAGGCAACATTTAAGATTTTAAAAACAGAATTGATCAACGGAACCCACTATCAAACCCTTAACCAGCTGTCCCTTGAACTTTTCGATTATGTCAATTGGTACAATAATATCCGTACGCACAGTACATTAGGCTACCTAAGTCCGGTTGCTTATAAAAAATCAGCCCTTAATAATATCGTATGATTTAGTGTTGACATACCACTAGTCCCTCGAGTCGCTTCAGTCCTTAAGTTAAAGGCAAAGTACGCCTTTATCTTTAGGCCTCCAGCGCTTTTCGGGTCTACCAAGGCGCTTGCGCTTTTCTTATTAATCGTGAAAGTCCAATCCGGATTGGACTGCTTTCACATGTCCTGCACGGATAACAAAATCTCCAAAATGCTCGCCTTTTTGTCTTTCCTTCGCGTATTGGAAAAATAGTGGTCTAAGTAGTGCTAGAATCTCTTCTTCTCCAATGTTTTCCCGGTATAATTTGTTTAGTCGATCTCCAACAAAGCCAGCCCCTAGATACATATTATATTTTCCAGGAGATTTACCGATAAAGGCTATTTCCCCTAAAGAAGGACGAGAACAACCGTTTGGACACCCTGAAATACGTATGATAATCTCTTTTTCACGCAATCCCGCTTCATCCAAAATCAGTTCCATCTTATCCAACAGGGTAGGCAGATAACGTTCAGCTTCAGCCATCGCTAGTCCGCAAGTTGGAAAAGCAACACAAGCCATTGAACTTCGACGTAATGCAGAATGATGCTGTCCATCAGTCAATCCATGCTGTTCAATCAGTTCGACGATTTTTTTCTTATTTTGACTCGAAACATTGCTGATAATCAGGTTTTGGTTTGGGCTAAGGCGGAAATCTCCTGTGTGAATCTTGGCAATTTCGCGCAAGCCAGTCATCAGTGGATAATCATCCAATTCTTGGATTCGACCATTTTGGATAAAGAGCGTGAAATGCCAAGTGCCATCGCTTCCTTCTATCCAGCCATAACGATCTCCATTATGTTCAAAATGATAATCACGCGCGGTTTCTAGTTCCCAGCCTAATCGCTCATTGAGTTCTTTTACGACCCATTCAAGTCCACGTGTATCAATTGTGTATTTAAAACGTGCATACTTTCGAACAGAACGATTCCCGTAATCACGTTGAATCGTAATGATTTTTTCGGCTACTTCGATAATCTGATCTGTTGTACAAAATCCAATCACCCGTGCTAACTGAGGATAGGTGTCTGTATCTCCATGTGTCATCCCCATGCCGCCTCCGACTGCAATGTTGAATCCTACTAATTTACCTTCTTCTAAAATGGCAATTAGACCAAGATCCTGCGAAAAGACGTCAACATCATTATTAGGAGGAACTGCTACACCAATTTTAAATTTCCGTGGTAAATAGAGCGCACCATATAATGGTTCGATTTCTTCCTCTGTTTCTTGACTGTCGATTACTTTTTCACCATCAAGCCAAATTTCATGGTACGCATTGGTCCGTGGCGAAAGATAATCACTTAGTTTCTGAGCCCAACCATAGACCTCGGCATGAATATCCGATTGATAAGGGTTTGGGTTACACATGACATTCCGGTTCACATCACCACAAGCCGCTAGTGTATCCATCAATGCCGCATTAATTTCCTGAATATTTTCCTTCATATTCCACTTTAAAATCCCATGCATTTGAAATGCTTGTCGGGTAGTCAATTTCAACGTTCCATTACCAAATTTATTGGCAACACCGTCCATTGCTAGCCATTGCGCCGAGGTTGCAACGCCGCCCGGAGCGCGAACACGGACCATGAACTGGTATGCCGGCTCTAATTTTTGACGTTGTCGCTCATTGCGTAAATCCCGATCATCTTGCAGATAACTCCCATGGTGTTTCATCAATCGATTATCGTCGTCAGGTATCCCCGAACTGATCGGATATTCAAGCGTCTCCACAAGCGTTCCTCGTAAATAGTTACTCTCACTCTTAATCCGCTCAACATCACTAGGTGGACCGGGTTGTGGCGGAAGAATTATTTTTTTAGTCATGTAACTAGCTCCTCTCTCACTTGTTTCAATAGACATCACGTTGATAACGTTTCTGCTGTTGCATGTCAGCTAAATAATCAGATGCTTCCTTAGAACTCATGGCACCCTCTTCTTCAAGGATTTTTTCCAAAGTAGTATGGACGTCAGCAGCCATATGCTTTTCATCACCGCAGACGTAGAGTACAGCACCCTCTTCTAGCCACTTAAAAATAGCTTGGCTGTTCTCAATCATTCTGTGTTGGACATAGACTTTATCTTTCGTATCACGGGAAAATGCAACATCCATTCTCGTCAATACACCCTCTTTGAGCCATTGTTGCCATTCAACCTGATACAGAAAGTCTGTTACGAAGTGTTGATCACCAAAGAACAACCATGTTTTCCCTTCGGCGCCAATCTCCTCGCGTTCTTCCAAGAATGATCTGAACGGAGCTATTCCAGTACCAGGTCCAATCATAATCAAAGGCGTGTTAGGATCTTCTGGTAATTTAAAGTTCGAGTTACGCTGAACATATACCGGTAAATGATCTCCTGGTTGCGCACGTACAGCACATTCATCTGAACAGACACCAACCCGATCGCGACCATGTGCCTCATAACGAACAGTTCCAATCGTGAGATGAACTTCATCTGGATTTGCTTTTGAACTACTGGCAATTGAATATAAGCGCGCGCGTATTTTACGTAATATTGCGACAAAATTACTTAGAGAGACTTCCCATGGTGCAAAATCCCGTACTAGATCCAATAGATCACGACCATAGAGATAATCCCTGAATTCTTGCTCCCTTGCTGATTCCAAGAGTTCCTTTAATTCATTGTTAGCGGTAAATTGCACTGCTTTTTGTAGTAATGGTTTCGTCAATACAGTGATTTCAAAACTAGAAATCAATGCCTCGCGCAAGGGCTTAAGCTCCCCCTGGTTATTGACCTTCACTGCTTCGCTAGCATTCCAGCCCATCTCTGCAATCAAGCTATCCACTAATCCAGTATCATTTTTCGGATAAATGCCCAAACTATCTCCCGGTTCAAACTCGAGGTTCGATCCTTCAAGTGATAACTCAAGATGACGCGTTTCCTTGTTTGAACCACGGCCATTTAAATTCAAATTCTCTAGGATTTCAGCTTTAAATGGATTTGTTCTAGAATACTCCAGCTGTTCCGTAACACCCTTGTTGACTGGTTGTTGGACCGTTGTAGAACTGCTTCCTCGTTGCTCATTTAATGCGGCTAAAACATTCGTAAACCATTCCGCGGCAGATTCATCATAATCCAAGTCGCAATCGACGCGTGGACTAAGCTGTTTTGCACCTAACTCCAGTAATCGTTCATCAAATTGTTTACCTGTCTGACAGAAAAACTCATAAGAACTATCTCCCAAAGACAGGATCGAATAGTGCAGATTATCCAATTGTGGCGCTCTTTTACCATGAAGAAATTCATAGAATGGCAATGCATTATCTGGTGGATCACCTTCACCATGTGTACTTACAATAAGTAGTAAGTTCTCAATCTTCTTAAGCGAATTCGGTTTGAATTCATTCATAGAAGCAAGCGTTACTTGGAACTCGTCTGCTTTTAAATTCTTCGTCAGTTTTTCAGCTAAAGCCTGCCCGTTACCAGTCTGAGATCCATAGAGAATTGTCACTTCTTTTGAGATGACTTCTATTTGTTTTGACGGAGCTTCCAGAACTGCCACGCTGCCAGAAGCGTTTGATTGCGTAGCTAATTGACTCGCACTCAGATAGCCGCCCAACCAGATTTGTTGTGTCTCTGTCAGTATCGGTAAAAGTTGATTTAGGAGTTCTACCTGCTCCTGATTAAAAGGACTGTTTATCACTTGAAGCGCCAAAATTTCCCACCCCGCAAAATTAGTATTTTACATATATATGCTGAACACGCGAATACTTATATAAACTAAGCTGAGGTTTCCTCAAGCGTCATAGCGAATTCAAAAGAATTCTTTATTTCAACATACACAGCTATAAAAAGAGCATTATTTTAATCTAATTTTCTCGTTTCTCTCTATTTGAACCACAACATTGTCTTGAATAACCAATGTGATAGAGCCATAATTCATCGTGCTCAGCATCTTTTTAACATTTTCAATAGTAAGTTCAAGATTTTGTTCCCGTTTCTCCATAGTCCCTTTCATCCTCTCAGACAAAATATCTTCATTTAAATAAGCTGACTGATTTGCTCTTTTTCAAGTAACTCATTCACCCGTTCTACAAGTACATCCTGGACATATTTGTGATAACCAAGATTTTCACAAAGAATAAGCTGCTGGTTATTAGTAGACTGTGTCACAATCTTTTTCTCAATGCCATTCATTAAAATACCTGTAAATAGTAAGTACGGAATAATGAAAACTTGCTTTTGAGGTGCTTCCTGTAGTTGCAGTAATGCTTCATCGAAATGAGGATCTGCTCCGTAAAGAAAACAAACAGTTACTTTATTAAAGGCGTACTTGTCAGCAAGAAGCTGTGCAATTTCATTTAAATCATGCTTAACTGCGGGATCACTACTCCCCCTGCCTACGATTAACACTTGAGCATCTTCTGCAATCACTACTTGTTGTTCAACAACTCGGTCATATAAACTATCAACAATCTTCGGATGAATGCCAAATGCTTTTCCGTATGTAAATTCGATATCGGGATACATGATTTTTCCCACTTCGATTTCAAATGGAATATCTTCATTTGCATGCGCTGCGGTTAATAAAAGTATAGGTACAATGGCAATTTTAGTAGCTCCGCGTTCCACGCATTTCGTAATCCCTTCATCCACGCTTGGTGCCGCTAGTTCTAAAAAACAAATCTCTTGAATCGGAACATCGATCATTGCTTGACTGCTCTTAATAAACTGAATGGCTTCTTCGACACCTGCTTTAATTCGGCTACCGTGGCCCACATATAAAACTGCCTGCATGCTAATCCCTCCTCGTATCAAGTACGCCTCGGCGTAATAAGGTAACCTTTCTTTATTATTAAGCGGGGATTTTCACCCCTGCTGAAAGAAGTTAAACTGCTAGTATGCAGATACTTCTTTAATACTATTTTGGTTCAACTCTGTTTGTTCAAACCATTGAATCTTCTCTCGCAATTTCACAACTTCGCCGACAATGATCATACTTGGGTTTTTAATTTCAGAATCTCTCGCAATCTCTACAATGGTCGACAGTGTACCTGTAATCGTATACTGTGCTTCTGTCGTCCCCCAATGAACAAGTGCTACTGGCGTGTTTTCAGGTCGGCCATGCTTAGTCAGTTGCTCACAAATATAAGGTAAGTTTCCGACACCCATATAAATCGCTAATGTATCAATACCAACTGCAAGACTTTCCCAATGAATGGAATCGCTTTTTCCAGCACGCATATGGCCAGTTACAATCGCAAAACTAGAACTTAAATCACGATGCGTGACTGGGATTCCCGCATAAGCAGGAGCCGCAATTCCAGCAGTAATTCCTGGAACCACCTCAAAAGGGATTCCGTTGTCTGCAAGAACTTCTGCCTCTTCAGCACCTCTGCCAAAAACGAATGGATCTCCACCTTTTAAGCGTGTGACGATTTTTCCCTGCTTCGCATATTTCACTAAAAAGTGGTTAATCGTCTCCTGAATCATTGCATGGTAATTTGGGAGTTTTCCGCAATAAATCAAGTCCGCTCCCGGTTTTGCATAGGAGAGCAGCTCTTTATTAATTAAACGATCATACAAGATGACATCCGCTTGTTGAATACATTTCATCCCTTTAACGGTGATTAAATCAACATCTCCAGGTCCAGCTCCAACTATAAATACTTTTCCCATTCTCATCTCTCCTCTCACCGCTCAGTTCTACAATAAAATCATCGTTATGAATGAATCTCTTCTTTTTGCATTCCTGCAATTAATACTTCGATCACTTCCGGTCGGCTAAATGTCGATGGCAGTTGTTCTCCCTTACGAAGCATTTCTCTCACTTTTGTTCCCGACAAGATCACATGGTGACTGGCATCATGCGGACAAGTTTTTGGTGTTGCCATGTTACCGCATTTATTGCAGTAAAAGCTATGCTCGAAAAATAATAACGTGATCCCAAGTTCTCCAAGCGTAAAGTTGCTAAAGATTTTCTGAGCATCATACGTACCGTAATAATTACCAACACCCGCATGATCACGACCGACGATAAAGTGTGTGCAACCAAAATTCTTTCGAACCATCGCATGAAAAACAGCTTCTCTTGGTCCGGCATAGCGCATTGCTGCTGTAAACACACCTAAAAACACGTGCTCTTTCGCATAATATTTTTCTAGTAAGACTTCATAGCTTTCCAGGCGCACATCTGCTGGAATATCATCTGATTTCGTTTCACCTACAAGGGGATTCAAAAATAATCCATCTACAATTTCCAATGCAGTCTTTTGAATATATTCATGTGCCCTATGAACTGGGTTTCTCGTTTGGAAACCGACGACTGTTTCCCAGCCTAGCTCTTGGAATTTCCCTCTTGTTTCAATCGGGTCATATAGGTACTCCGAAAACTCATTCAGCGGCCTTCGCTGAATCAGTGTGATGGTTCCACCCAGGTAGACATTAGGGCGCTCAAACAACTTCTTGACGCCTGGGTGCTCACGGTCTGTCGTTTGATAGACTAGTTTAGCTTCTTTTTCCTTATCTGGTGTGAAAATATCCGATACTTCGAGAACACCATAGACAACTCCATCTCTCACCAATTTCACAAATTTCCCAACAGCGATACCTTGTGCGTTCACCTCTGTCGTTGGCAATGTAATCGGAATTGTCCAAGGTACTCCAGTAGATAATCTCATTGTTGTAACAACAGAATTGTAGTCTACTTCTGTAAGAAATCCACTTAAAGGGCTATAAGCACCCGTACCAATCAAATCCAAGTCACTACTAGCAATTTCGTCTAATTCAACTGTTTCAGTTATTCCTTCGTATTGAAAACCAGGATTCCAGCGATTAATTAATGTACCACCATGCGGTTGACTCAAACTCATTTAAATTCCCCCATTTTCGTTAGCATTATGCAAGCCACACTCTGTCTTCGCCTGATTTGCCCAGCGCCCTGACCTCGACCCCGTCGTTGTATCCCCTTTGAATGTGCAGTGTGAACAACCGATACTGGGATAGCCTTGGTCATGGAGTGGATTATAAGGCAAATTATGTTTTTTTACATAATCCCAAATATCAATCCACGTCCAATGAATCAGCGGGCAAATTTTAACCGATTGAAAGGTTTCATCTTTGTTCACAAAGTTTGTCTGACTTCTTGATGGTGATTGTTCACGCCTAAGTCCTGATAACCAAGCGGTCGTACCGCTCATTGCTTCACGGAGTGGAATTACTTTCCTCATATGACAACAACGATCCGGCTGTCTTTCCCATAGTCGATCGCCATACTTGTCAGCTTGTTCCTCAACCGTTAAGCCGGGAGTCTTCATTTCAATTACAAGCTTTGGATAACGTTTCTTTACTTCATCGATTAAGGTATGCGTTTCTTGAAAATGAAATCCGGTTTCGAGAAAGACCACTTTAGCAGTTGGTTTTATTTGCGAGATTAAATCTATCATTACGATACCTTCAACCCCAAAACTACACGCATATACAAGTTCATCGTCGTATTCTCCGTAAGCCCATCGCAAGACGTTTAACGCACCTTTTGACTCGTCATCGATTGGAAAAACTTCACTAGTCTCAGCCCAAGATTTGTACGTCAACTTCGCCATACTAATCCCCCCTCTAAACTCAATAACTCTATTACATTATCTTTTTTTAAAAAAGGCGACTTTAATCTACTATTGATTAAAGTCGCCTCTAATTTTTTAGTCAGCGAATTGTTCGTATGTTCACGATTGTCCATTAGCTTCTGGATTTCCAGTCGGCATGTGATTAGCGTTTATACTAACTTTATTAATCCTATGTGTCAAGTAGGTTTAAATACATTCTATTCCTAAAACCCCAATATGTTACGCGTTTTGTAATTTTTTTAGATATAGTTATTTTCTTTTAAATAAGAAACGATGACTTTGACAGACTCTACAATATTTAATTGATTGGTATCAATGATTATTTCCGGGTTAACAGGTTCTTCATAAGGAGCATCAATTCCTGTAAAGCCTTTAATTTCACCCAATCTTGCTTTCTTATAAAGCCCCTTCGGATCCCGTTCTTCACAAGTTTCTAAACTTGCCTTAACGTATATTTCGATAAACTCATCGGATTTGACAATTTCTCGCACCTGATCTCGATCTTCCTGATAAGGCGATATGAATGCTGTCAATGTGAATAAGCCAGCATCGACCATTAGTTTTGAAACTTCACCGATTCTGCGAATATTTTCCGTCCGATCATTTGGACTAAACCCTAGATTCTTATTTAAACCGTGCCGGACATTATCTCCATCCAGCCGATAAGTATGAATGCCTTTCGCGTGTAACTCTGTTTCTAGCGCTACTGAAACTGTTGATTTCCCTGACCCTGATAGCCCAGTGAACCAAAGAATAGCACTCTTATGGCCCTTTAGTTCTTGACGATTTTTTTTTGTTACCTCTGATTCATGCCAAACGATATTTGTAGACTCTGTCATTGTTTGCCCCCCTAAATCATTTGTTTCAGTTTAATTTTTATATACAAAAAAGACACCTTTTTCCGATTCAAATAATCGATTAGAAAGTTGCCTTTAGTTGTCTAATTAGCATGTATGAAATTGTTAAAATGATAAATGACTTACAACCTTTACAGTAAAGAAATAAAAAAACCACTTCTAAATAGAGCAAGAAGAGGTTAATAGAATCGAACACATATTACTCCTCTTATCTGCTAAACTTTCGTTTACTGGAATTGGCACAGTACTAAACAGTCTGTTGCCGCGGTTTCATCGGGCCAGTCCCTCAACCTCTCTAGATAAGATATAAACTATTAAGTTGAGACCAATACTACATTATCGAAAATTCAAAGTCAATGACTTATCAGAATTTATTTTCAATCATATCAGTTTAGTTGGAATTAAAGGCGATCTTCTTGCACATATAAAAGGCACTTTAAACTACTTTTCAGTGCGCTAGGAAACATGTTAGTTAACTCTCACTTAACCTTTCGTTGTTCTCATCGGTTTTCTCTATTTCCTTTTCATATTTATTTTTCCAATTAACAAGAAAGATTCCTGCAAATATTAGTAATCCACCAAAAAGGATAGACCAGGTTAGTCTTTCATGGAGTAAAAACCATCCTGTGAGTACACCGAAGAATGGCGCTAAAAAAAGGAATGCACTAGTTCGTTCTTGATTACCTCTTTGGAGAAGATAAAACCAAATAGAAAACTGAATAATTGAGGCTGCAATGGTAAGCCATAACAAAATCAGGATAGATTGAGTAGTCATTTTAAAGAAAGTCTCTTCCAGTAGTAAGCTTCCCAGAAAGAGAATTAATCCACCAAAAAGCATTTGATAGGCTGTCATTACATACGTATCAAATTTGAAACCATGTATTTTTATCAATAGCGTAGCAATCGCCCATGAAACAGCCGACAAAAGCCCTAATATGGTACCGACTTTAAAGTCAAGATGTGAACCTAACGTGAGAAAAACCCCGATAAAACCTAACAGTACACCTATCCATTGCTGAATATGGTAACGCGATTTTAAAAAAAGCGTCCCAAAAACGACAACGAGTAAAGGATTCATAAACGTTAGGATAGACGTCTCTCCAGAAGTGATTGTACGCAGTGCCATAAATATACAGCCCATCACAAAAGCTGTTTGGAAAAGTCCAATTAGAACAAGCCACACCCAGTCGATTGCTTTTACTGGATGTGGCTTGTTTAAGATTTTAACGATAGTTGCCATAATAATCCCTGCAAGCGTAAAACGCAGAGCGACTAATAGGAGTGGAGATGAATAGGCTAACCCTAACTTCCCTATTGTAAAAGAAGAACCCATTAGTCCAGTCGTCAAAATCACTAACAAGCAAAAACTGATTCGATTCATCCGGTCCCCACCCCATTATTACTATAAAACGTTTAAAAGAAAATGCTGATCAATTGATTTCACTTTAAGTTTTCAAAGAATACACGGATAACGTCGGCTCCGCCTAAGAAGGTCCCCAACGTTCCTCCCAAGTTAGTCAAAACAATTACCAGCAAGACCCGTGTCACCTTATTTGCCCAAAAACCTTTAATCGTAAAAACATCTGCAGAAAGCGTTTCAAAGTCACCAACACTTGGGCGGCGAAAAAATGCTTGAACAATTCCTGAAACCCAACCGGCCGCTATCAGTGGATGCAAGGTAGTAATAGGGGCTGATACAAAGGCCGCTAAAATGGCCAGCGGGTGTCCAAGAGCCACCGCAGCACCAATAGCTGACAGGCTACCTGTCCATAAGACCCAGCTTAACGCTTGATCGAAACCGGCAGATGGATTTGCGATAAAGGTGTAGGCGATAATTGATAATAGAAGAATCGGAATTGCCCATCCGATAATTTTTGGGATTTTTGATTTTGGTGGTGTTTGCGCTAATGCGACTAAATCATGGTCATTATAGATTTCTTTTGTAATCCCTGGAACATGTGCTGCACCAATGACTGCAACGACCTTTTTACCTGGTGCATCTTTGATTTTCTGTGCTAAATACTGGTCTCTCTCATCGATTAAGGGCGTCTTTAACCTTGGAAATGATTCCGTAAAGTCAGTTAGAACGGCATTTAGCGTGTCCTTTGATTTCATTTTCTCCAATTCTTCTTCAGAAATCGTCTCTTTGCTGAAGATACTATAAAAAACCGACATCAGAAGCTGACTTTTCCCCTTAAGTCCAATATTCCCCCAAATTCGGGAAAAAGTAATTTGGATATTACGGTCAGCCAGCACCAAATTTGCACCGACTTCTTTTGCTGATTCAATCCCCTGAATCATTTCCTGTCCAGGTTTAATATCAAATTGCTTTGCCAAACGATTTTGAAAGGAGGATATTGCCAGATTCATTAAGAGCAATGTAGCTTTCTTCTCTTTAATCACCTTGAAAATATCCGTTTCTTTCCACTTATTACTATCCATTATAGATTGAAACCTTTGTTCATCCAATTCAATGCATACTGAATCGGGTCTTTCCTTGTCGATTACCTCTTTTACTTGTTCTGCACTTTGCTTGGAAACATGGGCAGTTCCAATAAGTATTAGTTCTCTACCGTCTAATTCTATTCTCGTAATGTTAGTCTCTTGCATTGACAAACTTCCTTTATGAACTTATTTCTTCTGAGCAACCTTAAGCCAAGGTTTACTAAAAAGACGGTCTAGTTATTATAATGAATCAGTTTGAACGAAATTTCAATTATCTTTCATTATTAATATAATGAAAGTCACCCTCATGGATAATGACTATTAAATATGATACGTAAAGACCTCGGGCAATACCCTTTTTAAAAATTTCTGTGTTCGTTCTTCCTTTGGATTTACAAAGATTTCATGGGGTGCTCCTTCCTCTACTACGACTCCCCCATCCATAAATATTACTTTGTTAGCTACATCCTTCGCAAAACCCATTTCATGTGTGACAACTAACATAGTTGTTCCTTCTTTCGCGATATTCTTCATAACTGTCAAAACTTCCCCGACTAATTCTGGATCCAATGCAGAAGTTGGTTCGTCAAATAAAATAATGTCTGGATTCAAAGCAACTGCTCTTGCAATGCCTACCCTTTGCTGTTGCCCTCCCGATAATTCACTGGGATATGCATTGTATTTATCCGATAGCCCCACTTTATCCAACGCTTTTTTCCCTATCTCAACCGCTTCTGCTGTCGGGATTTTTCTTCCGATAATAAGTCCTTCTGTAACGTTTTCTAAAGCTGTTTTATTATTGAACAAATTATTGTTTTGAAATACAAAAGCGATTTTCTGTCTAATCTGATGGATTTGTTTTTTGGATGCTGTTTTTAAATTCACGTCTATATCCCCAAAAATAGCACGGCCTTGATCCGCTTTTTCTAAAAAATTGATACATCTCAGTAATGTTGTCTTACCGGATCCACTTGGCCCCAGTATAACAACAACATCGCCTTTATCTATTGTTACGTCAACACCTTTTAAGATTTCAGTTTTACCGAATGACTTATGGATATCTCTAATTTCTAACATGCTTCGAATCCCTCCTTTTCATACTTAAACGACTGACGGTTTATATTTACTCAAACGTTTTTCATATAGTTTAAATGCGAATTCGACTGCACTGCATAACAGTAAATAGACAAGAAAGATATCGATATAGGCCTCAACATAATTGTAGCCTACGTTCGCTGCCACTTTTGCTTTCAGCGTAATTTCTTGTAATGACATTGCATACCCGAGAGATGTCGCTTTGATTAAGTTGACTGTCGCTGTACAGATATTCGGCATTGCAACGACCAATGCCTGTGGGATAATAATTCTTCTGTATGCTTGCACATTCGTTAGCCCCACTGATTGGGCAGCTTCCAACTGCCCCTTGTTCACCGTGCTTAGTGCAGAGCGAAAAACTTCAATCAGGACCGCTGTAGTGTTAAAAGTGAAGACAATGAATGCGTACCAAATTGGATTCACATCATACACATTCATCCCAATATTAAACTTTGTAAATAGTGAACTTAGCAATAAGGGGACACTACTATAGACGATGAAAATCTGAATGATAATTGGGGTTCCTCTGACAAAAGAAACGTATACTTGTGCAAAACGATGTAACACGGGAATTCGATTGATTCTTGTTAGTGCCAGTAAAAATCCTAACGGCAACGCAAAGAGCAAAGCTACAATTGTAATGAATAGCGCTATAGGAACACCTGATAATGCGATAAAAAATGTATCTACTAAAAACTTGTAATTTAATCCTTCAGACACTTTCTCACCCCCTTATGCAGTTTTCAATCCTTGTTTCCCCTTACTAAATACTTTCTCTAATTTTAAGAAGAACTGTTCAATTGCTATTGAAAGTATCCAGTAAATAATTGCTAATGCAAGAAATATTTCTAATGCATGTGCGTTATAGTTGCCCGCAATAATAAGATTTGCTTTTCCGACAACATCTATCAACCCGATTGTATAAGCTAACGATCCTTCTTGAAGTACTGCCAGCAAGCTGTTTCCAAAGTTCGGTAATGCGACTACAAAAGCTTGGGGAAATACGATTCGTCTATAAGCCTGTGAATTGCTTAGCCCAACACTTACTGCGGCCTCAAATTGTCCCTTGTCAATTGATTGAAAAGCTGAGCGCATGACCTCGGACATAGCCGCCGCAAATTGAAGTGTAAAAGTGATAATGACAAATACAGCTGTGTGTATATTGTTCAAATTCAGACCGACACGATCACCGATTGTAGGAAGTCCATAATATACTAAAAAAAGGAGTACGATTGAGGGTGTACACCTTAATATTGTTGTATAACCATTAGCTACCTTCCTTGCAAATTTACTTTTCCCTATTTTCGCCGCCGTTAAGATAAAGCCCAGGAACGTACCGAACAGGACGGAAAGACCTGCAACCATAAATGTCATTTTTAAAAAAGGAATTAGTAGTGGGATGGACTCCCATATATATGATGCGTCAAAATACTTCTCCATGTATCCACCCCGCTTTCATTTTCAAATTGTAACCATTTGATTGACAAAGGCTGTTGAGCATATCGCACACCCAACAGCCTTTATATCTTTAGCGTTATCTCTCTACAGCATCCAACACTTCAAACAAATCTCTGCCGTAAAACGATGTGCTTAATTCACTTGTCTTCTTTTCTTCTTTCAATTGTTTAACTGCTTGATCATAGGCATCCGCAAATTCCTGTTCTTTCTTATTGAATAAAGGCCATGTTTTTATGACTGCAAATTCATTGTAAACAACCTCGTCTGCCAGATTATGATACGGGCCATCTTCAGCAGTCACTTGCTTTTCAAAAGGACCCTCAATGATAACACCACCATCTACGCGACCTTCATTCACCCACTGAACAACGTCAACTGTGAAAGCATCTCCAGCTTTCAACTGCACTTTATTACCCGGATTTTCTTTGTTATATTCCTCAATTACAGTGTATTGAGCATTATTAGCTGCAATAGGTGCCAACGAAAAGCCGGCAGAAGCAAAGTCTGATAGGGATTTGATATGTTCATTCTCTTTCTTAAGCACAAGACCCGCACTGCTTAAGCCGATAAATTCTTTCGGGAAGATAAATTTTTCTGTTCTTTCCTGTGTCCAAAATGCATTTTTAACCCCTACCTGGTATTTCCCTTGTTCGACACCCACAAGTAGGTCATCGCTTGTCGTTCCAACGTACTCAAATTCGTATTGTGGAAGTAATTCATCAACTAGTTTCATCACTTCAACATCATATCCAGTTGCATTTCCTTTTTCATCCAACCAGGACATTGGTTTTGAAGCTTGATCATAGGCGATTTTTACTTTTTGTATGTCTGAATCATTACCATCGGCCGCTTTACTTGAGTTACATCCAGCTAAAATAGTAGTTAATGCTAAACCAATTGCCGCAAGTTGAAACACGCTTCTTCTTCTCATCATGAAATCCCCTTTTTCGCTTCAATCCAATATGCTTACATTTGGATAGCGTTTTTTATTGTATCTTGTTCAATTGCAGTCAGTGCCAATTTCTTAATTGTCATATCGTCCATAGGAGGATTGTGCAAACCTGCCCTGACATCCCGATAATAGCGCTGTAATGGATTCGTCCGTTGAAGACTTTTTGCACCTACAATTCTCATTGCTTTATCGACAATCGTAATGGCTGAATTCGTAATGGTGTGCTTGACAACAGCGACCTCATTTGTCAGATAGCCTCTTCGTGATTCATCATCATAGGCCTCCGCCACACTATAAATCAGATGCCTTGCCTGGGTTAATTCCAAATCAATTTCTCCTAGTAATTGTTGAACATTTGGCAATTGACTAATTGGTCCATTCAGGCTGTTAGGTGAATAATTATTTGCAAAATGCACAGCATAATCACGTGCTGCCTGTGCAATTCCTAGATAACATGCTGGGATGTGAAGAAGCCAACCACTAAACGGAGCGCCACTTGGCTTGTCAGGAAGTTCAACAAGTTTTGACTCTTCGACTTTGACATTATCGAGAACGAGATCGTGACTTCCAGTTCCTCTCATTGAAATGACGTCCCATGTATGATCAATTGTTAGTCCTTCTAAATCTTTGTGAAGCAGGAAGAATCCTACTTGTTGTTGTTCTTCAATCCACGCAGATGTTAGAAAATATGTTAATACTGGAGAAGCCGTTGTAAATGTTTTACGTCCCGATAATACCCATGAACCATCTTGTTTTACCGCATTTGTACCAGGACGTCCTCCCCGAGTTGGACTCCCTGTTTGTGCTTCACTCACAGAGCGGTTCACTAAAGCTCCATTCAGAACTTCCTTGGCAAAGAATTCAAGATTTTTATCATTCCATAACCCTTTTCCGAAAAGTTCTCCGACAACTCCGAGATTCCATCCGATGGAAAGTGCTGTATTTCCATCAAAACTCGCTAATGTTTCTTGAAGGAGTACCATATCGTACACCTTTAACCCTTCTCCGCCGTAAGCTGTTGGAATTGTACTACTCGTATAACCCATTTGGATTAACTCTTGAATGTTTTCCGTAGGGAAGATGGCTAACTCATCAGTTTGTGCTGACGTATTTTTGAAATTCATTTCTTTCTTATACAACTTCTCTAACCAAGTCTTTTGACGTTCTGTTTTGACAAATATGCTATTCACCATTTCTCCCCCTAATGTCTTCTAATGAAGCTAAGCTATCTTTTAATTAGTAGTTTATATTATGCTAATCATTCCGATAGGTTTCATCGGAATTCAACTAATAGTAAGCTACGAATAATTACTCTGTCAAGATAATTCGCTTTTTTATGAATTTACGATAAAAAATACCCCTTTCTAAATCGAAAGAGGTATTAGCTATTATATGGTTAAAAGATTACTTAACTAACAGCCTCATACACGATGCCAATTTAATCAGAAATACAGACATCTGTAATTAAATAATAGCCATTTTCATTGATTATAATATGATATTCTTTATTGCGCACTAACGGGCAGTAAGACCCCCCACTATGATTGATGATTAACTTCATTGCGCTCCTATTATTTCAGATTAAATGAAAGGCGAAAAGGTGTTTTCAACATATATGCATCAAGCGTTAATTTGTAATTTTTATAGACATAAAAACTACTTACAAGACTTTATGCCATAGAAGGAGGCGCTGCAATTATTCTACTTTTGACAAAAATCGTCTTGTCCTTTCCTCTTTTGGAGTTTGAAATATTTCTGCTGACGTTCCTTGCTCAACAATTAATCCTTCATCCATAAATACGATCCTATCGGCGACATCTTTCGCAAAGTTCATTTCATGTGTCACAATTATCATAGTCATTCCCTCTTGAGCCAAATCTTTAATAACTTGCAAAACTTCACGAACAAGTTCTGGGTCGAGAGCAGAAGTAGGTTCATCAAAGAGCATAACCAACGGATTCAATGCAAGCGACCTGGCGATTGCTACTCTTTGCTGTTGGCCACCCGACAGTTGGGCTGGATAATGATCACAACGGTCCCCAAGTCCAACTTTAATAAGCAATGCTTCCGCTAATTTCCTCGCCTCGACCGGTTTAGTTCCATGAATAATAATAGGTCCTTCCATTACATTTTCAATGGCGGTTTTATGAGGGAATAGATTGAACGACTGAAACACAAATCCTGTTTTTTTCCTTAATTCTCTTATTACTTTTTTTCGTTTGCGTTCTATTTTTCCACCTGCAAGCACTGTAAACTCACCAATTTCAATGATTCCATCGGATGGCTCCTCCAAGAAAGTTAAACAACGTAAAAAAGTTGATTTCCCAGATCCACTTGGCCCCATTATTACGACCACTTCACTCTTATTTATAGTTAGGTCGATTCCCTGCAAAACTTCATTCAATCCAAAGCTCTTTTTCAAATTGGTAATTTGAATAATACTCATGGTTTTCTCCTCACATTAGTATTTTCAAATATTTTATTTAACGAACTAAATAGTTGGATGTTTTAATCTCTAGTTTGTTTAATAGCGTTGTAAAGAAAGTTATGAGAACCCAATAAATTGCAGCGGCAATTAAATAAATCGTGAGGGGTTCAAATGTTTTTGCGATAATCAAGCTCGACATTTGTAATAATTCCGTTACAGTGATGACAGAGACAAGTGAAGTATCTTTAATAAGCACGATAAATGTGTTTGACAATGTGGGAATAGCAATTCGTAGACTCTGTGGTAGTATTATTCTCCTTAAGGCTTGAGAATAGGTCATTCCCATTGACATTGACGCTTCCATTTGCCCATTGTCCACAGCAAGTATTGATGCGCGAAAAGATTCAGACAGATAAGCACCTGCATTTAAACTTAAGGCTAAGATCCCCGATGATATCGGGTCTAAAGCAATTCCTACTTGCGGTAAACCATAATAGATAACAAAAATTTGCACAAGAAGTGGCGTTCCACGGATTATTGAAATGTAGGTACTAGCGATCCCATTTAAGATTTTAACTTTTACTATCCTTACGATTGCTGTGAAAAAACCAATAATGAGTGCAATTACTATTGATATAGCTGCCAAAAAAATGGTCATCAACGTAGCTTTAAGTAGAGATGGTAATGAATCAATAATGATTGTGGCGTCCATACATCCTCCCCCTGTCAGACAAGCTACTCAGTAAAACCATTGATTATACTATGGTTTCCTCTTTACGTTCAATTTCAATTCCTAAACTGGCCAACTCTTCAATAAATGGTTGAAACCGATCTTTGATGATTATGCTTTCTATTGGAACAACACCTGTCTCTGTTATTTTTTTCATAGCAATCCATTTGGCTGCCAATGAAGCAGGAATAGCAGTAGTTTTTGCCATTGAAGTGATATTCCGGCCATGATCATAGTAGTCAATCATTTCCCAAGTATACTTTGTGGACTTTCCACCTTTAACCCCGCTTACCTCAACCCTTACTACAGTAATATCTTCATTCGAATCTCCAACCATTTTTGTTGCTAGTATTTTTTCTGCTAATGCACGAGGCGTAGTTGTAATTCCATCAATTGTAATGGGATCGATATCTAAAAAACCTAATTCGCCTAAAACACTCATTTTCCCCCAATGTCCTGGATAGCGAACCGTTTTTTCATATAAATTTTTCACTTTATCTTTTAAAATGAACGCTGTGCTATGTGCATCTGTAATAACAGCTTCACAGACACCTACCGGATCTGGAAAAATAATCTTCTCTAGCCCTGAAAGAGGAGGCAGCTTTACAAGTTTTCCATCTTTAACGGCCATTGCAGGTTTTGTATAAAGACCTAATACGCTTTCAAGACGGAAAACTACTTGATACCATAGTGGTGGAACAGGATATCTTGGAATGCCACCGCAAGTCATGATTGCCTCTTCTGCTTCATCTAACATCTCAATACCTTGCGCAGCTAAAAAGTTTGTTATTCCGGGAGCAACACCACAGCCAGGGATGATGATTACACCTGCTTCTTGTGCTTCGTTATCCAATGCTATTTTTTCATTAAAGTTTGATCCGACAAGGTCCACTAGATGGCATTTTGCTTTTATTGCAGCTTTTACGGCTAATAAGCTCAAAGAGTGTGGTAGACATGCCACAGCTACGTCTACATCTTTTAGCACTTTTGCAATATCATCCTCAGTTTCTAACGTGGCCACTTTCCCTATCACTTTGGGATTATTGGCGATTTCTAAACACTTATCAATACTCCCTTGACTAACATCAACAGCTGTAATTGCATCAATACCAGTAAATTTAGCAATTTCACTAACTACTGTCGTACCTATCATTCCGGTTCCCAATATGGCAATATGCAAATTAATCTGCCCCCAATACTTGGTTTTTACATGTAATAAAACATAGAGCAATCAATATCTCCCCTTTGATCACTCTATGCTTACTTTTATTTGTCTAAAGGCTCTGTTCCAAACCATTTTTTATAAATATCATTATATGTTCCATCCTCTTTCATTTCACTCAATGCTTTATTTACTTCCGTAATAAAATCTTCGTTTCCCTTATTAACTGCCATCCCTATTTCATCTTTATTTACTATGTCACTTGTAATTTTTAATGGAAGGCTATTTTCTTTAATATTGTAGGCCATTAATAACTGGTCGTTGATAATGACATCCAACCTTTTATTCGTAAGGTCTTGAATATAGTCACTTACAGCTTTGTATAATTTCACGTCAGCACCTTCGACGCTATTCGCAACTTCTTCAAAAGTTGTTCCACCACCAACGCCGACTTTCTTGCCTTTAATGTCCTCAAGTTTTGTAATGTCATCGGTATCTTCACGAGTTATTAATACGGAACCAGTTATGACATACGGGTCAGTGAAATCAACGCTTTTTTTGCGTTCTTCCGTTACAGTCATCTGCCCAATGATGATATCAAATTTATCGGCCTTTAGACCGCCGATTAGTCCATCCCATTTTGTTGCAATAAAGTTGGCTTTGACGCCTAATTTATTGGCTATTTCATTGGAGATATCTACGTCAAAACCTTGAAACTCATCTTTGTCATTTAAAAAATTAAAGGGAGGATATGTGCCTTCGAAAGCGACATTCAATACTTTCGATTTTTCAATGCGATCCAACACGCCTTTTCCACTGCTTTCTTTTTCTTGCCCTTTTTCGTTATCTGTACCACAACCCACAATAATACCAATCATAAAAATCGTGATTAGTACCAAAATTAGATTCTTCTTCATTTCTTTTCCCCCTTCTATTTACATACTATTTTAATCTGTTTTCTCCATTTTTCATCAGATAAAACAGTTTAGTCTCATGTGAATTGAAAACGCTTACTAGCTTTCCATACACACTAGAATGGCAATAGAAACTAAAGAATCATACAACTAAAATACTGATAAAGTCACTGTTAATATAATCTATCCTGTCAATTTCCCCGTACTCAGTAGCGCAACTACCATCTTTCCTATTCCTTTATTATCGAACAAAGGTATTTGAAAGTCAATCTACATATCTAATAATTCAATAATTTCTGTAAATTAAACAAGTAAAAAGACATGGTTTTATATAGATTCATATCCTCAATAAATCGTTAAACATCGTTCGATGTAGGCAGTGAGTTTTTCAATTATTGTACAAGATAAAAGTCCAATTAAAATCGAGTTAGAGTAAGTCGTTAACTCCCGAGTTCTCACACCACCATCCGCACCGATCGGTATACAGCGGATCAATTAAAATCGATTACTCAATAATTCGTAACAAGTTAATAGACTTTTGAGCGCTTTGGAACTCCAATTATAGCAATTCCGATAAAAATTCCCGTGTGCTAAACAATGGGAGTTTGGACAGGTCTCTAACAAGAGAAATTCATCCTTTTTTCCTCTCGCCTCGTACTCAAACAAAGCCAATACTAAACATATGAGATATGAATATAAAAATACTCCTCCTTCTAATGCGCAAAAAACTTAGCACATCAGAAGGAGGAGTACAGACGTTACACCAGATTAAGGGAATTAAGTGACCATTAATATTCATATAGCCACTTCTTTTCCTTTTGCCTTATACATCGCCCCATCAGCAATTTGTATCAACTCTTGAAAATCTTGCCCATCATCCGGATAAATCGAAAAGCCAAGAGATACTCCTACAGATGGGAATTCATCAAAGTTCTCATTTTCCAATTTTCGTTGAAATTCCTGTATATAATCTGACTCAAAATCATTAGTACTTGTAGGTACTAGAATCAAAAATTCATCTCCACCCCAACGTGCTACCCTATCACTCTTCTTAACAGACTTGTTTATAATATAGGCAAGATGGATCAATAGTTCATCACCTTTATGATGTCCATATGTATCGTTAATTTCTTTAAATTTGTTGAGGTCGATCATAATGACACCTAATTTTTGATCCTTGTTTCTAATTGTTCGTGTGATTTCCCGAAAATATTTTTCTACCGTTCGACGGTTGTAAGTATCCGTTAAAGGATCTTTTTCAGAGTAGTATTTTACTCGATCGAACTGCATTCCACACCACAAAGCAACCGATAAAAAGATGAATGTCAAAATAAAAAAGTTCGCTTTAAATGGAAGCTCCAAATATTGATGATAATAAAAATACCGTAGAATATTGAATAAACTAACTACTAACATCGCGATTATTCTACCACTATATTTCATGTTATTGACTCATCTCCATATTTCCTATAGGTATAATACACCACTAAAGAACTACCCGCGACTTAATATGACAATCAACACATACTGAAAAACGATTGCAGCTATTTTGCAATCGTTTTTCAGTATGTATATAACTTTGAAACGTTTTACTTTTTATTTGCCGTCTCCCAAACGTTTTCAAGCCATGCTTCAAATTCATCGCCTTTGTCACCTTCATAGGTATCATACAAATCAAGTCTCATATTTTTCAACTTTTCTTTGTACTCTTCGAACGAGTGATCTCTTGGCAAGCTTTTCTTAATTCGAAGGAAAACTTTGTTGGCATCTTTAATCAGTTCAAATCGATTTCGTGGTGGTAATTCAACATCTTCACCAAATTTCACAAGATTACGGTGAGAGGCTTCTACCACTTTATATACGGCATCGTTGTTCATTCTGTGTAAAAGTACATCGATAGTCCGTTTATGTTTCCATTGTCCTAATTCTTCAATAGCTTCTAAACGTAGTCTCCAATTCGATGCTCGGTTAACTGCCTTCCGTAATTCATCGTAATTTGGCGGCATTTCGTTTTTAATTCCATTAGTCAAGTGATCCAATCTCCTTCTATTTCAATATCCTGTTTAGTTAAGGGTAACGCTACATATTAAATACAATACCCTTCAATATGTATTGTACCATTATCTGCTGAACTACATACCTTTTTTCATGTAATCATCTGTTCATATTCCGTTCACCTAGTCAGATTATAGTTAAGTTATTAAGAAATACGGGGGGCGCAAAGATGAATATTGCATGGAAAGAAATTAAGAAGAATAAAACAAAATTTATTATTTTAGGATCAATCATTTTTCTCGTCAGCTTTTTAACATTTATCATCTCGGGGTTATCGAACGGTTTATCCCAAGATAACGCAGCGTTAATTAAAGATTTACCAGATGGTCAATTTTACATGAACGCTGATGCAAACGAAACATACAACCTTTCAAGAATAGATGAAAGCGTACAAACCACTGTTTTAAATGAACAAAAAGATGCAGCTGCACTCTCCATTCAGATGGGTTTTGTCAACGATATGGACGACAAGCAGTATAGTATAGCTTTCGTTACTTCAACAGATTCAAAATCGTTTGAATCTGTCGGTAAAGGAGAAGTCATCCTAGATCGTTCATTAGAAGATGAAGGGATTAAGGTTGGCGATATATTAACCAATAATCAGTTCAGTGGTGAATTTAAAGTAATGGGCTTTGTTGAACAAAAGAAATACAGCCATGCGCCTGTTGCTTTTATTAACATGGAAAACTATAAAGAAATTTACCGTGTCAATGAAATGCAATTGATTTTTGTACCAGGTACAGAACAAGCACCAGTGGTGACGGGTTTACAATCATTTTCAAATAAAGAATTCCTCAATACAATTCCAAGTTACAGTGCAGAACAGATGTCACTTAATATGATCATTTGGTTTTTGGTTGCCATTAGCGGAATGTTGTTCGCAATATTCTTCTACATGATGAACGTTCAAAAGATTGGATTATATGGCATCTTAAAAGCACTTGGCGTTAAAACAAGCAGATTGTTCGGTATGATGTGGTACCAGATGATTTTCATCACCGTGATTGCACTTGGACTGTCAGTTGCTTTAAGCCAAGGCTTCTCTTTAATTGCACCTCAAGGAATGCCATTTAGTTTAACACTTGAAACAACTGTTCAATTATCGGTTGTATTCCTTATCATTGGCTTTATAGGGGCGACGCTGTCCGGTCTGCAAATTAAAAAAGTAGAACCATTGCAAGCTATCCAACAAGGAGAGGTTTAATATGACGATTTTCACAATTGATGAAGTTACAAAAACATTTACGAATGGTGAAGTGGACGAACAAGTATTAAAAGGGATTAATATTTCACTTCGAGAAGGTGAAATAACAGCGTTAGTAGGCGCTTCAGGTTCTGGTAAAAGTACGATTCTTACAATAGCAGCGGGACTTCAAAGTGCAACGGACGGAAAAGTGCTATTTGAAGGTCAAAACATGACTGACATGAATCAGGATCAGATCAGAAAAATTAGAGCGAGCGAGTTCGGATTTGTCTTTCAATCCTCACACCTAGTCCCTTTTCTAACCGTAGAAGAACAATTATTGCTGATGCTTGACGTTTCTGAAACCAAGCTTAAAAAGCGTGAACAAAAAGTGGAAGTCGAAAAAATCCTCAAATTGGTAGATATGAATCATCGAAAAGATGCCTACCCTGCTTCATTATCAGGGGGTGAAAAACAGCGTGTGGCAATTGCCCGTGCGATTATCCACAAACCGAAGATGTTGTTTGCAGATGAGCCGACAGCAAGCCTAGATTCTAAAAGATCGAAAGACGTCATGACATTGATCCGTGAGTTGACGAAAACATTGAACATTACAACGTTGATGGTAACTCATGATGAAGAAATGCTTTCTTTTGCGGATCATATCATTACAATGAAAGATGGATTGGTGTTATCTTAGAAAAATGCACCCTTGTATAACCGGGAAATTAAAAGTGATAAAACCGCTCAAATATTTTTTGCGAGATAGATTTCCATGAAAGTATAGTTAATTTTTTTCCTTACTATATCCTGAATAAAGATTGCCCGAAACAGCCATTCTCTTACATGGCTGTTTTTATTCTTATCTCATATATTTATGTTTTTCAAACAAGTGTGCAAATGGATACTCTTATTTTTTGCGGAAGTATAAAATCCTATTAGCTTTCACCCGGATTTTTCTGATGAAAGTAATTAGGTTTAACGACGTCATTGCTATAAGGTTTGTGAAAGACATGAGTCGTTGCAGGCGAAAGCGGTGGAATCAGCCAAGTCCAATTTCCTGTGATACCTCGCCCTACTGTACACTCATTTTTTTCAAAACTTTTAAATTGCTTGGCGGCAGTATGATGGTCGACTAACGTAACACCCGCTTTTTGATAAGAATTCAACACCGCAATATTTAGTTCTACTAGCGCTTTATCCTTCCATAGTGAACGGTTTGATCTTGTATCCAGTCCCATCAACTCTGCAACTTTTGGGAGTAGATTATAACGATCTTCATCCGCCAAATTTCTCGCACCGATTTCGGTTCCCATATACCATCCATTAAATGGAGCGGTCGGATAGTTAATCCCACCAATCTCCAACCGCATATCCGAGATAATTGGCACCGCATACCATTTTATACCCAGTTCTTCAAAACACTCTAGTTGTGGATGGGTAATCGTCACTTCTTTTACTAGTTTTTTTGGTATTTCAATGATTCGGGGCGATTCTCCTTCCAATTGAAAGACAAGAGGAAGAACATCATAAGGAGTCCTCTCCCCTTTCCAACCTAACATTTCGCACATCCTCGTAAATTCAACTGATGTGGAATCTCCAATAATCTGTTCAGCCTCTTCATATCCTGCGTAGCGTATAAGCTGATGGTTCCATATTCGTATCGGATCAATTCCGCCATGTCGTGGTGGGAAAATCGTAATCGATGAACGAATTTTTCCGTCATTTGTCGCATATTCAATATGGTTCAATAATGCGCTGTACACATCTTCAGCGGTTTCTAATGCCCTCTCGTCAAACACTTGAAGCCTGTCCCAAAATAAACGTCCAATACAACGATTATTATTACGCCAAGCCATTCTAGCTCCATGTTGAAGTTCTTGCGAAGTATGGCTATACGTTCCAGTTTCATTTATTTCACTTCGCACTTCCTCTATTCGCTTCATCTGTTGCTCTGTTGTCATCCCAAGTTCTGCATAACATCTATGTATGAATTGCTCGGCTTCTAGATGTAATCTATGTTTTTCAGTCTGTAAACTCAAAGTTCATCATCTCCAATATTGCCAGTATACCATTCAAAATGAGCTTGTTTCTTCTTCAATATAGCCAACTTTTCGAACTTTGTATTTTAATTAATGGAACACATAAAGTACTAGATCTCCCCTGGACTTACACATGTGTTGATTAACCAAAATTCACCAAAAAGACTTACTCAAATATCAAGTACTCCGTGTATAGTTGCTTTTGGTTCGCTTTGAATTGAACCACTTCTATACCATTATCGAGATGCCTTGAATAATTCATCGAAAGCGGACCGGAAATGATCCAGTGAATATGGAGTTTTTCAATCCTTTATTACCTGCACGTAATTCAATAAAATGGTTAATCAACAGACGTTTTATTTCTCCAAAAAAAACGCAAACCAATAGGTAATCGGTTTGCGCTGTTACATTATGACCCCATTTTTCTACGGGCACTGCTAACTTTTTTTGCTTGTTGGCTTTGCATTTTTTTAGCAGATTGTGCTGGATTGCCTTTTGCGTTGTTATCAGCAGTTTGGTTCTTCTTCGCTTCTAACTGTTGTTGTATCACTTCTTTTAAGCTTATCTTTTTCTTTGGCGCTTCGTGTTCATTTGTTTCATTGTTTTCAGTCATTTAAAATCCTCCTTACTATTGAATAATGATTGATTTTACTTCTCTCTAGTATAACCGAAATTCGATGACTACTGGGGATTTTCTAAAATTAATTAAAAAACCTATAGTTTTTCTATTTTATCAGTCAATTCACATACGGAAATAGCATACGATTAGTCCCTAGACCATAATGCGTTCAATTTGAACAATAAAACCTAAATCATGACCTATATGATGACAAGAGTCCTTTTTTATATAGGAATGCAACGATTTTCCTTTCTAATAATAACTGTTTTTGCAAGTTCTTGAAAAGTGTTCAAAAGTAACCTCCACAAATTAATGAAAGATGAAAAAAATCACCGAACAATTGGCAAGCTCTCTCAAACAACAATCGTTGGTATTAAAATAAAGCCAGAGAATTAAATAATGTATCGACAATTTTAACTGTATTTCTACTTTGAAGTATAGGTGCTACAGGCTGAAGGTCAATAATCCTGAGTTTCAACTCTCCCTGCCCCTTTCCTTCACAGCAAGTCACATTCCTGTACATGATAATTTTCATATTGTAAAGTAATTGATGAAATGTAGTAAGTAGAGGAAGTGGAATCATGTTAAAAAATGCTTTAGGACGTTTTCGTTTGATTGGTATATTGGAAGGCATTTCACTACTGATCCTATTGTTTATCGCAATGCCATTAAAGTATTGGTTCGGTATGAAGAGTGCAGTAACAATCGTCGGAACACTTCATGGCTATATATTTCTAGCTTATATCGCAGCAATTGTATATACGATGATTAAGGTGAAATGGCCGTTTAGGTTTACGATTGGTGCCCTTCTTTCAGCATTTATCCCCTTTGGCAATTTCATTTTGGACAGACGACTCAAAAACTTGAAAACGAACTAAAAATATATTTATATGTTGAACTAATGATTCTATATAATCTCCAGCAAAGGCATCCCCGAGCGTTGTTGAGAGGATTCTTTATGCCAACATATTATAGTATAATAGATTCTGTCAAAAAAAAAGCGAAGCCCATTTCAATAAAAGGGGCTTCGCTTTTTTTAATTTGCTTACGCAAGCCTATTTACTCTTTTATCTCAATTACTGTTGAATTATTTCCGGTTCACCCTAAAAATGAAGATTAAGAATAATAAGCAATCCCCTTTCTTATTTTTCCAACAAATGGTTTATTTTCAGTATTATGATTAGATTATTGAAAGCCAGCTTTATACAAATTAATTAGATTTAAATAAAATTCTTGTTAATGGTAACTTTTTGCTTTATTATAGAAAAATGTTATGGAGTAATCCGTAATTAATGATACTTAAGGAGAGTGGTATGATGAGGAATTATACAAAAGAAGACATTCGCAAATTTGTAGGAGAAGAAAATGTGAATTTCGTTCGACTTCAATTCACAGATATTTTAGGTATGATCAAAAACGTGGAAATTCCCATCAGCCAGCTCGATAAGGCGCTTAACAATAAAATGATGTTCGACGGCTCTTCAATTGAAGGATTTGTGCGTATCGAGGAATCCGATATGTACCTCATACCAGATCTTAACACATGGATGGTGTTCCCTTGGCCCTCAGGAAAAGGAAGGGTAGCACGTCTTATCTGTGATATTTCTCTTGCCAATGGTTCTCCGTTTACAGGTGATCCTCGTGGGAATTTAAAACGTGTATTGACAGAAATGAAGGAGCTCGGATTTACTGATTTCAATCTGGGACCAGAACCAGAATTCTTCTTATTCAAGCTCGATGAAAATATGCAACCGACAATGGAATTGAATGACAACGGCGGCTATTTCGATCTTGCACCAATGGACCTTGGAGAAAACTGTCGACGAGATATCGTCTTGGAGTTAGAGGAAATGGGCTTCGAGGTTGAAGCATCGCACCATGAGTGCGCTCCAGGACAACACGAAATCGACTTTAAATATGCGGATGTTCTTACCGCTTGTGACAACATTCAAACATTCAAACTCGTCGTCAAAACAATTGCTCGTAAACATGGCTTGCACGCAACGTTCATGCCAAAACCCCTTTTCGGTGTCAGCGGATCAGGTATGCATTGTAATGTTTCCCTATTCAAAGACGGTGAAAATGCCTTTGTTGACGAAAATGGTGAATTACAATTAAGTACAACAGCATATCAGTTCATGGCTGGCGTTCTCGAACATGTTCCTGGATTTACAGCAATTACAAATCCAACAGTTAACTCTTATAAGCGACTTGTTCCCGGCTACGAAGCGCCCTGTTACATCGCCTGGTCTGCCCAAAACCGCAGCCCTCTTATCCGAATTCCAGCATCTCGGGGAATAAGCACTCGCATCGAAGTCCGTTCCGTCGACTCGGCTGCAAACCCATATCTTGCAATGGCGGCTATATTAAAAGCAGGTTTAAATGGCATTAAACGTGAACTCGAACCGCCAATGCCAGTCGACCGCAATATTTACGAAATGAAACCTTTCGAACTTCAAGAATTAGGTATCGGGACACTACCTACTGACCTTGACCATGCACTCATCGCGCTAGGTAAGGATGAAATTATCCAAGAAGCTCTTGGCAATCACATTTTCACAAACTTTATGGCAGAGAAAAAATTAGAATGGGAAAGTTACCGAATTACCGTACACCCTTGGGAAGTTGAACGTTATATGAAGATCTATTGATAAAAAGGTCTCGTAAGAAGATAACAGACTTTTAAACCATTGAAACTTCGATACCCCCGATTCGGTAATATGGGATACTCACCATTTAATGCCTCTCTTTGCGTGTTTGTACAGTAGATGCTATCGACACATAGGAATAAGCAAAAAGAGTCCACGAAAGCTCTTTTTGCTTATTTTTTAATTATTTGTATAACAAAAAGTAGTTATTAAACTCAAAAGGAAATGGAATCAGATTTTATACGTTTTGCCAATCACTATTAAATATTTTGACATACTACCTAAATTGTTGTAAATTATTAAAGTGCGAACGTTCCAAACTAAACGAATGATATTATTCGGATTTCGAGGTGCTATCTATGGAAAACGTATTTGATTACGAAGATATCCAGCTGATTCCTGCAAAGTGTGTGGTAAATAGTCGTTCTGAGTGTGACACTTCTATACTACTTGGCGGACATACATTTAAAATTCCAGTTGTACCAGCAAATATGCAAACAATTATTGATGAAAGTATCGCTATCCAATTAGCTGAAAGTGGTTACTTCTATATTATGCATCGTTTTAACCCAGAAAAACGAGCAAACTTTGTTAAAGACATGCAATCACGTAGTTTAATCGCTTCTATTAGCGTTGGTGTTAAAGATGAGGACTACACTTTTATTGTACAACTAGCTGCTGACGAACTTACACCTGAATTCATCACAATCGACATTGCTCATGGACATTCCAATGCAATCATTAATATGATTCAACATATTAAAAAGCATCTGCCTGAAAGCTTTGTCATCGCTGGTAACGTTGGCACACCAGAAGCCGTACGCGAACTTGAAAATGCCGGGGCAGATGCTACGAAAGTTGGTATTGGACCTGGTAAAGTATGTATTACAAAAATAAAAACAGGCTTCGGTACAGGCGGTTGGCAGTTAGCTGCACTACGTTGGTGTGCGAAAGCAGCTACTAAACCTATCATCGCAGACGGCGGCATACGTACACACGGTGACATTGCTAAATCGGTACGTTTCGGTGCTTCAATGGTCATGATCGGTTCTCTATTTGCTGGACACGAAGAATCTCCCGGTCAAACAATTGAAAAAGATGGACAACGTTTCAAAGAATACTTTGGATCAGCCTCTGAATTCCAAAAGGGCGAAAAGAAAAACGTTGAAGGTAAAAAAATGTACGTCGAATATAAAGGTCCACTAATGGACACTTTAGACGAAATGCAACAAGATTTACAATCGTCCATCTCCTATGCTGGCGGTAGCAAACTTGAAGCCATCCGAACAGTGGATTATGTCATTGTAAAAAACTCCATTTTTAATGGAGATAAAGTGTACTGAAAATTTATAGCTATTAAAAATCCAATCAAGATATTTTATATCTTGATTGGATTTTCTATTTAGGGAGATCTTAATTGAATGAAAACAACATCAAGATTATTACTGACAGCTCAGTATTTTCATTTTAACTTCCATGATAAAACAAGTTCTAAATGCGTTTTGCGTACTTCAGAGTATTCAATCCACTTCGCGCATCTTTTAACAACAGCCTCATTTGTAACCCTCGCACTTAATATTACTTATTACAAAAAAATCGAAACTGCACTATACATCAATAACAATGCCATCACAATATTAAATTGCTTTCTATAATCCGAGAGGAATTTCTGAAATATCGAACCAAAAAGGCTCCAACAACAAGTGCTCATTATACCGACGAAACCTAGAAACAACGAAAATAGTAGTAAGTCAATTGTTGAACTATAATATGGAAGAATGAACGTTGCAATTACCGTAATACCATATAAAACACCTTTCGGATTGACAAACTGTAACAGCATCCCTGCCAAAAAACTGTTATATTTACCGCCCTCATCACCATTAGTACTAGTCGAACTAGTAATTATTTTGATTGCCAGATACAGCATATAGGCCGCACCTAGAAGCATCATAGGCAACTCAATTTTCGGAATGAAGTTATGTAGGATTAGATTAAAGTAACTCGATAATATCATGATGACAAAAAAACCTGCGCCTACGCCTAGGCAAAATCGAAGTGTCTTCTTAAATCCATACTGATTCGCAAATAACATCGCCATAATATTATTCGGACCTGGCGTAAAACTCATGACAAAAACATACAACAAGAATGTTAGTACTGGCATATTCGACCTCCCCCTAATGAATATGTTATACTGTCCATAACAGGCACTATAACGTTTTCTTTTTATTGTACAGTTCAGACGTTATATTGTACAGAGAAATAGGAGTGTTTTAAAAATGGAAATTCATCTTATCATTGCCAAGAATTTAAAAGCAATAAGGGAGAGTAAAAAATTAAGTCTTGAAAAAGTGGCTGAATTGACTGGTGTAAGTAAAACAATGATCGGTCAAATTGAACGTGGCGAATCAGCTCCAACCATTACAACTATCTGGAAAATAGCCAATGGTTTGAAAGTTTCTTTTACTTCACTCATCAATCACCCTCAGCCCGACACAATAATAGTATCGAAAAGTGATATTCAAATCTTGTCCGAAGATAATGGAAAATATCGAGTATACCCCCATTTTCCATTTGATGAAGACAAACGCTTTGAAGTGTATGCAGTTGAGATAGACAAAGGTGGATTCCTAAGTGCAGATTCACATATGGAGGGGACCGAAGAGCTATTAACAATTTTTGAGGGGGAGCTAACGGTACGTGTAAATTACGAGGAGTATACCATTGAAAGCGGTGATTCCATCCGATTTAAAGCCGACAGACCCCATAGCTATCATAATTCAGGAGAAACATTGACTCGTTTAAGTATGGTATTGTACTACCCAAATTAAAAAGGGGCTGTCCATGAGTTGTAAATTATCGGCTGATGGGACAGCCTCTTTGTACCAATGCAATTATTAATCTTGCCTGCTACGTTTAATTTCCTAATGCTTTTCTATTCCACTCACTGTGGGATTTGCTCTATCTTTTCATGCACATGTAACTGTTTTATCCACAAGAATCGAGAAGCACTCTACACTAATCGTATTTATATATTACAATGATAATTTCTTGGAAAATCGAACCATAGCCTTGACAGTCAAGCAAAACCTATCCCCCTCAATCAAATCCATAGCTTGCAAAAGTTACTTCAATCTAAAATTAACCCCCTCTTCTGCAAATCATTTGCGGATTTGTTTATCTAAGCATAAGCAATCGATATCCTTACTAATTTTGTAAAAACCAGGTTCTTAGCGAATTTAGGGAAATTTAATATAAAAAAAGGGTTTCCTACTGTACAATATATCAGTTTGACTGATGTGAACAATTTTCGAACAGAATATTCTCCATCAGGCCACTGAAAAATAAGCCGTTGAGATATTCTCAACGGCTTATTTTTCACTAGAAATTACACTTGATTCAATTGTTTATTTTCATTTTTTCTTGCACTGCTTTTTCAAGACGGTTCTTCTCTTTTACGAATTGTTCGTGCGATTGACTTTGTTGTTCACGTTCGAGCTGTTTTTGCGTCTGGTAATCACTGTAATTTCCTGAATAGACATGTACTACTCCGTCATTCACTTCCCATACTGTGGTAACGAGCGAGTCTAAAACAGCGCGGTCATGGCTAATTAATACTAGTGCCCCGTAGTAATAGCGCAGTTCATCGAGTAAAAAAGATATACCTTCTTGATCTAAATGCGTAGTCGGCTCATCAATCAATAGTGCTTCGTAATAAAGCGTAAACAACTGTGCCAACTTCAACCTTGTTTGCTCACCACCACTTAGCTCTTCAGAATATTGCGGAACTGCCAATCTTCCAAGTAAGGCCCCGTCCGCTTCTACAACAGTGGGGCCCAGTTGCTCAAAGTAACCGCCCTCCACATGAAGTTTCACTGTTCCACGTGTCGGTTTAATATTATTAGCTAGCAATTTCAATAATGTACTTTTCCCAGCAACATTTTTTATTTCAAAACAGATTTGTTCCAAATTCACTACCTCCAAAATATTATAATTTCGTACCGATAGCTAGAATCGATACGAGCTTCTATTTCAAGCTCGTATTAAAAGAATAATAAAAATTGCATGTCGCTTCCTCCTACTTCACTTTTATAGTCACTGCCGCATTTAGAACAATAAGGAGACCTGCCGCGCTAAAGAAGACGGCTACATTCGTGAGTTCCGTAAAAAATCCAGCTAAACCTAATCCAATTGGTGCTGCCAATAACGATAGACTTGTCACAAAACTGAATACCCGTCCAAGCAATTGAGGTTCAATTTCCGCTTGGATAAAAGCATAGAATGGCGCTGAAAATAATGGACCAGCTAAACCGACTAAAAAACTCATCACTACGAACACATAGAACATCGACGGCAAAAGCAGACCGGAAATAAATAAGGAAATGCCCATCAAGATCATGCCTGCTGCCATTGTTTTAACCTTATCGAACCGATCTCCCAGTACACCTAAAAACGAAGCGCCTACAATCAAACCAATTGCAAATACGATCTCAACGATACCTGCTTCTACTACGCCTTTTTCAAAATGATTCCGTACCATAAGCGGGAAATAAGTTCCAACGGGAATGAATAGAACAGCTACAACAATCATCACGATGGTTAGCTTTAGGACAAGGCGATGTTTCACAATCGCATGATAGCCTTCTTTCATTTCAGCTATCAAGTTATCAGTGGCCATTTCTTCTGTTCTTGTTACGCTCGGAATTCGGATGAACAATAGCACGCTACAAGCGATAATAGCGCCAAAAACATCGAACAATAACACCCATTCAAGGGAGCTAACTGCCAGTAACGACACCCCTACTGCGGGTCCTGCAATATTGGTCATTGAACTCACCATCTGCCCCCAGCCTGCAACCTTTGTAAGATGCTCTTTTGGTGCAAGCAATGGTACAGAAGCTTGCATTGCCGGCATATGAAAAGCAGTCGCAAGGGATCGAACAATTAACACAAGTATGACTAACGTGATATTTGGCTCGCTATAATACATCCATAAAAACAAGAATAAACTACCCAGTGCAATAATCAGATCTGCTAAAATCATCATCACTTTACGGGAATGACGATCAACAATCGTCCCTGCAAATGGACCGAGCAAGGCTTGCGGTAAAAAGCCGGCTATCCCAGCCAGTGCTAATACAAGTGGAGAACCCGTTGTATCTGTCAACCACCAAATAATACTAAATTGAACAGCGGCACTACTCAGCAATGAGAAAAACTGTCCTGTATATAACGCAATAAATTTTCGTTTCCAATTTCTATTTTCCATTATAATCGATACCTCCTGAATTTGCGTATCGATTCTTCACCGATACGAGCTTGACTTACTAAGCCCGTATCAATAGAAAAGTAACATCATCATAGTGAAATCCCTCCAAATCATAAAATCACAATACGACTGCTTAGAAACGACTATAGCACCTGTCTCCCTGAGTCTATAAAAAAAGTACGCATTTTACTGCGTACTTAAAAAATGGTAAAGATATCTGTAGAGCGATAAAGCTTCTACTTCCTATCTAACCTAGTACGCACAACAAATAACCCCTCAAAAGAGTGGTTAACAAAATATGTACATATCGATCAGTATAGTTGTAAAAATCCCACCACTATCGCTCCTTTCAAAGCTTAAATTATACTAACTTGTTCCTAATGGTATGTCAATGCATATCACGTTCTTCCATCCCCTCCCAGTTGCGTTCTTGAGGCTTTCGATTTCCCTTCAATACTAATCCAACTCTATTTTTAAGACTAATGGTTTACAATACTTTTCCTTTTGCATAAAAATCATGATCCTCTTTATTCATCTCATCACCTAACGCCTATATTATTGCAGAATCATTAGCTGACTTAACAGCATCTGACTGTTCTTGCTTATTGGTGTCAGATTCACATTGCATACTCCTGTTTTTGGTAAATCCAGTTCCACTTTTTGTGCTGATTCAAAGTCGTACGTTAGATATTCATCTTGGGATCGACCCCTTCATAAAAAGATAATAATATACTTATATGCATTTCGGAATAAAGGTCGAGAGATGGTTTCTCCCGACCTTTATTAATTATTTATTTCCCAGTTTCAGCAAAGTACCTAATACGATCACCAATTTCATTACGAACACGTTGGAAAAAAGCCCACTTCTCTTCATTCGTTCCTTCTGCCTTTGCAGGATCATCAAATCCCCAATGATCACGCTTTACATGGGGTGGTGTCATCGGACACTTGTCAGCAGCATCCCCACAAAGCGTGACGATAAAATCTGCATCATTTAAGATTTGTGGATCAATACTATCCGAAGTTTGATTCGAAATGTCGACGCCAGCCTCATTCATGGCTTTGACAGCATTTGGATTAACTCCATGTGCTTCAATTCCAGCACTGAGAACCTGCCATTCTTCACCAAGATACTTTTTGCCCCAACCTTCAGCCATTTGGCTACGGCATGAGTTACCTGTACATAAGAAATAGAGTGTTTTTTTCGACATAATTAAAGCCACCTTTTGTGTTTTATTGTATGATTGACAGCCATAAATACAGTCCTATTAGTGTAATCAGAAGTGTAGGAACCGTTAAAATAATTCCGATTTTAAAATAGCTACCCCAAGATATCTTCACACCTTTTTGAGATAAAACATGTAGCCATAGTAAAGTGGCCAACGAACCGATTGGGGTTATTTTGGGACCTAAATCCGATCCGATGATATTTGCATAAATCAAAGCCTCGCGAATAGGACCTGTCGTAGTCGTTTCTGATATAGCTAACGCGTTAATCATGACCGTAGGCATATTATTCATAAGTGAGGACAATATCGCTGCAATAAATCCCATAGAAATCGTTGCAATAAAGAGTCCTTGATTGGCTGCCAATTGAATGACATCGCCCAATACAGCTGTAAGACCAACATTACGCAATCCGTAGACAACAACGTACATCCCAACAGAGAAGAAAACGATGGCCCAAGGTGCCCCTTTAAGTACTTGCTTCGTGTGTACAGCTGGGCTTCTTTGTGCCATGGCCATAAAGAATATCGCCGTAAGCCCAGCAATAATAGAAACAGGCAATCCCGTAAACCCACTAGAGAAATAACCTAAGAGTAATACGCTTAAAATCAGCCAAGTTAGTCGGAACATTTTTATATCCTTGATAGCATCCTTCGGTTCTTTTAAATCCGAGACATCATAGTCTTTAGGAATACTTTTACGGAAGAATAACAACAACACTAAAATGCTCGCAACTAATGCAAATAAATTCGGAACAATCATTCTGGTTGCATATTCAACAAATCCGATACCGAAAAAGTCTGCTGAAACAATATTGACTAAGTTACTCACAACTAATGGCAACGAAGTGGTATCAGCTATAAAACCACTGGCAATAATAAATGGAAAAATCATCTTTTCATTGAAATTCAAATTTCTTACCATTGCAAGAACAATTGGCGTTAGTATTAATGCAGCCCCATCGTTTGCGAACAAAGCCGCAACAACTGCACCTAAAATACTGACGTAAACAAACATGCGAATCCCACTGCCTTTAGCTAATCTAGCCATATGTAAGGCAGCCCACTCAAAGAATCCGATTTCATCTAAGATCAATGAGAGGATTATAATGGCGATGAAAGCAAGAGTAGCATTCCATACAATCCCTGTAACATCAATAACGTCTTGAAAGTTAACCACTCCTACTAATAAAGCGATTATTGCTCCAATACAAGCGGACCATCCAATTGATAAATTTCTAGGCTGCCAAATAACAAAAATAATTGTAATGATGAATATCAATGATGCCATTATTACTGAAACCAACGCCCATTCCCCTTCCTACTCGCAGCAAACTCTAAGCCCTTGCGCTTCCAGTCTAGCTATAGACTCATTCTGTTCAGGAAGCTGTTCAAGAATGCTTTGAATAAACGGATAGTCTTCATGATTTTTGTTAATCGAGAAGAAAATCCATTGTCCTCTACGTTCTTCTTTCACTACCTTAATATCTCTAAGTTTACGCAAGTGTTGGCTGATTGCTGGCTGACTCATATTAAAAATCTCAACAAATTCACACACACAGCATTCATGTGACTTGAGTAGCTGCATCATGGTCAAACGGGTTGGATCTCCGAGTAATTTTAAGAGTTGCGATGCTTGCTGCATATCAATCGTTACTGTTTCATTCATTAGTCATCCCTCCTTAGATCATCATATAAGAATATACTTATATTCACAAGTGAATTATTCTACTTAACTATATTATATTGGGCTTTACTCGAAAGAAATTTTGTTAGGACATGACCAAAAGATATTATACCGATTTGAAGTTCCAATTTGTTGTTTGTATTTCTATTTAGTGAACCTCTTATTCTAAACGCCAAATAATACCCTTTTGATTTTCAAGTAAGCATTATTTGGCGTTTAGGGAAAGGATTTTCCACGCCATTATCGGATTTATTAACATATTAATCAGAATCTCCGTAATTCTCTACTCTCTTTTTCATCACCTTCGCCATTTGTTGGGAACTTGTTTCTTCTTCCCCATGCAGTTTATCAACGATGTTAAGATAATCCTCCTCATTGCGATTCTGACTTAATTTATAGGCAGCTTGAATTTCTCCTACTTTAATTTTAAATCCAACAATTCCTTTTAGTTCTTTTTCTACTAACTGAGGAGATAGTTTGTTCCATAAAACCGGATTCTTTCGATGCTTCTCGTATTTTTGTAGCATCATTATTAGGTCTTGTTTTAATTCTTCCTCATCCAAAATGCTCGCAATGCCATATACATGTACGGCTTGATAATTCCATGTTGGAACATTTTCATGCCCGTACCAAGAAGAAGAAATATAAGCATGTGGCCCCTGGAACATAACTAGTACATCATCACAGCCTTCGAATGTTCTCCATTGTGGATTCCCATATGCCATGTGCCCGGTAATATAATAATCATCTCCTTTTTTATTTAGCGCCAAAGGTAAATGACTAGCAATTGGTTTATTTTGTTTTATTGTAACAATAGTTCCAAATGAGTTCTCTTGAACAAATTCTTTAATTTCATCTACGTCTGTAACTTTAAAATACTTGGGAATATACATGATTAACCTCCTCTTTGATTACTAAAATGGCATTCATTGCCACATTAATTGAAAATGATTGGTATGCAGATTTCATAATTCAAACACGTAGTACCGACCTAGATACACTCATACAATAAATCCCATTGAATTCGCTTTGGTACCTTCGCAAAAATAAGAAGACCGATCCTGTCTTTAAGGTTTAAATACTAATCCAATTTCCTCCAAAGAGTTTCTAAGTATAGGCAGAGAAGCTGAGCCAATACCGTGAAATTGTAAAATTTCTTTTTCGCTAAACATTGATAGTTGTTGTAACGTTCCAATACCGTGATGCTCTAACGCTCTCCTTGCAGGTGCAGAGAGCTTTGAGAGAAATCCCTTGTCCGGCTCACGTTCTTTCTCGCATATCGGACAGCTTGGACAATCACTACTTTTATAATAGTTGTGTCCGTTGCTACATATTCGTAAACTCCTGTTTGAAGTTCCCATTGTAAAATGTCTCCTTCCTTAAAATCTATATTCCCTTAATTATAGAATACTTCGAGTATACTTTTTATTGAATGATACCAGGTTCTGAAACCATTAGTCATTCAAAGAGACTCGTGTACTCCGAACTTATTTCTTGATTAATTCCGTAATGATTTTGTTTACCATCTTATCCATTTTGGATGATTCATATCTCCGCATCCAAGAAAAAATTTCCATACCTTTAATCTGTCTTGAAGTACGGCTTCATTGCGATCACCATATGCGCTAAACGAGTACGAATGAAGCTCTCTACTTTAGATTTCCCTTAATGAACCCGTACAGTTTCAACTCCCCTTGTACATTTATGCACTATTATCAATAATATGAGTTTTTTTATTTTCCTAGGAGTTTAAGTACATTCCTCAACAAACTTCCATATATCATTTCATTTATTTCTATAAATCCAGTTTACACTCAACTATTTCATTAAATAAGCCCTTTTACAACGAAACACCCCTTTGGATAAAAATCCAAAGGGGTGTTTCGTAACTTTTTTATAAACGTCGCATTTTTTTACAAACATCGCGACTTTATTTTAAATCCACAACTTTATTTCAAAGCTACATCACATCAAAAAAATTGATACTCAAACTAACCTCACTCCACCGTAACTGATTTTGCTAAATTACGAGGTTTGTCAACGTCGCATCCTCTATGAAGAGCAGCGTAATAGCTAATTAGCTGCAAGGGGATAACGGCAACAAGAGGTGTAAGTAAGGCATGCACTTTGGGCAGAACAAAACGATCATTCTCTTCTTCCAACCCTTCCATTGACAGTATGCAAGGATTCGCTCCGCGCGCGACAACTTCTTTAACATTACCACGAGTGTTGAGACTCACTGCTTGTTGTGTAACAATTGCAAACACAGGTGTGCCCTCTTCAATCAGCGCAATCGTCCCATGTTTTAATTCCCCACCTGCGAAGCCCTCTGCTTGAATGTAGGAAATTTCTTTTACTTTAAGTGCACCTTCTAAGCTAACGTAATAGTCTAGGTTCCGCCCGATGAAGAAAGCATTTCGAGAAACTGCTAAGAATTCATGTGCGATTTGCTCCATTTCCTCTTTTGAATCCACAAGTGTTTGGATTGCATTCGCTGTGATGGCAAGCTCTTTCTTCAAGTCAATTTCTACTGTTTTCCCTCGTTTTTTGGCTACAACATAAGCTGCGATAGCAAGAACTGCTACTTGAGCTGTATATGCTTTTGTCGAAGCTACAGCAATTTCCGGACCAGCGTATAACAGTAATGTATGATCCGCTTCACGAGAAAGTGTGGAGCCTGTAGCGTTTGTTAACGTAATGCTTGGGTAGCCTAACGCTTTTATTTTCACCAATACTTGACGGCTGTCCGCAGTCTCTCCAGATTGTGTAATGAAAAGAAATAACGGTTTTTCCGAAAGAAGTGGCATGTTATAGCCAAATTCACTTGAAATATGCACTTCAACCGGAATACCAGCAATTTTTTCAAAATAGTGCTTGCCGATAAGACCAGCGTGATAGCTTGTGCCCGCTGCAATTATATAAAGACGGTCAGCTTCGTTAAACGCATTTACAATATTCTCATCCATTGCAAGTTCACCTTGCTCGTTTTCATATGCTTGAAGAATTTTACGAATAACACCTGGCTGTTCGTCCATTTCTTTCAGCATAAAGTGAGGGTACGTGCCTTTCTCAATATCACTCATATCGAGCTCTGCTGTAAAAGGTGCACGGTCAATAGTTTCGCCATCCAATGTCATCAGTTCGATTGCTTGTTTACGAACAATGACAACTTCTTGATCGTGTAGTTCAACGTATTGGTTTGTTACTTGTAACATCGCCATCGCATCAGAAGCAACCACATTGAAGTTGTCTCCAACTCCTATTAATAATGGGCTCTTGTTTTTGGCAACAAAAATAGTGTCTGCCTCATCAGCATCTAACATGGCGATTGCATAGGAACCATGGAGTAAAGACAGTGTGTGACGGAAAGCTGTTTCAGTAGTCATACCATCTTTAACAAACTTTTCAACAAGTTGTACGATGATTTCTGTATCCGTGTCAGAAATCATTTGAACGTCCTGTAAATACTCTTTTTGAAGGTTATGATAATTCTCGATTACACCATTGTGCACAAGTGTAAACCGACTCGATGTGCTTTGATGTGGATGTGCATTCGTTTGATTTGGAACGCCATGAGTCGCCCAGCGTGTTTGACCAATTCCAGTTGACGCTAACACTGTTGAATCCACTGCTGCACGTAGGTCTGCAATACGTCCTTTTTCTTTTATAACAGTAATACCTTTTTCATTGCGGAGTGCGATTCCCGCCGAGTCATACCCACGATATTCTAACCTTTCAAGTCCCTTTAATAGAATTTCTTTCGCATCTAAATCACCAATATAACCTACTATTCCACACATATTTTTTCCTCCGATATTTGCAAAATAAGCAATACTTAACTACACCTCAGCTGAATTAGCGAAGTGTCCTTACATATTGCTTGAATGATTTTGCCTTTTTGCTCCTTTGTCCATTCGATTGCTCAAATGATTTACTAGCAAAAAATACAACCGGGCAATTGCGATTGGGAGGCTTCCGCCGAAAGTTCGATACTCCTCCACCTCGTCTGCTGAAAATTAGTAACGTCCGATTTCTTCAGCACTGGCGCTTTAACTGTTTTCCGATTTACATTTAACGCGCGATTTTCACTCCTTTTACACGCGGTGACCAATAGCTTATCTAGTACTAGTAGCTATGAATCAACTTTATCATCTTACATAACTTGCTGTTTTTTTGTCAATAAATAAAGAGAGTAAGACTAGATTTTTTTCTAATCCCCCTATTCACTAATATATGCAGAATGATAGTGAGATCACAACAGTTTTGGGAAATCAAAAAAATCAGTCACTTTCGTTAAATGGCTGATTACTCGTCCTATATTCAATAGGTTTAAGAACAAAAAGTCAGTCAAGATTAATTAGCTTTTGTATCAAAGTATCCTGCTATCCCGATGTCATACAAGGGAATAATTTGATTCTAATAACACAAGCGGTTCTCTTACTTATCTAGTTGTAACTACACTATTATTATCAGTTACTGCTTACTCAAACATATAATTCTATTCATTTTAATAGCTAGCTTTTGTGTAACATTTCAAAGTTATTAGACTGAAAGAGATGGAAAACCCGCACGACTCCACAACCATAAAGGGGTATGAACATCAATTGGAGATAACTCACTATCAATTAGTGCCTTTTCCCATGATTTAGCAACTATCTGTCTATTATCCGACGAACCATCTAATACCTCAGAAGAACATAGACCTAAATTTACGCTAGCTTTCAAAATATGCGTATCAGGAGCTATTGTAATCAATTCTCGAGACCTCCAGCAAACTCCCGTATACCTTTCCATGGCATATAACCAGTAATTGAAAATCTTAGGTCCAGAAAGATATGGAAATTCTGGCTTTCTATTGATTTCCATAATGCTTTTTAAGATGGCTATATCAAATTGAGCAGATTCAATCAATCCTATTACGTCACCTCTTTGAGATGATTGAGTTATTCCCTTAGACACACGTTGCCAAATTTCCGGGTGGCGATTGGGTTGTAAAGCAACTCGGTAATAAACCAAAATACTACGTAATTCATCCAAATTACTTTCAGATACGACTTTTGGATTAAAGATCCAACGAGAACTTTTATCCAAATAAGCTTGTGCAACCGACTCCCATAATTTATATGAGTTTCTTTGGTAATTTAAAGCCATTCCTAATGTCAGTACATTCATTAAATCATCTTTGGGAACAATTCCAATCAGAGCATCCTCTGGCATTATTTCACCGCCAAGCAACCCTTCAGCATGCATTTGTATTAGTAATTTCACATTTCCAATAAAGGTTTTGTTTTCCATTCGATCCTCCGAACCTATTTCAACTATTATTTCTATAATCTCATTTGTCGTAATCCCAATGTTTGTAGGTACAATTTCACTTTTCTCCAAATTTAACTATGCTCAAGTTCACTTTTTATCGCAGTAATAATCGCTCCATCAATCGGATACATGAAGCTCCTGTTAACACGAACAGCCGACCCAAAATGAACTTCTTCTATCCCTGTTGCAGACACCAATGAAGACAGCATTTCAGGGTTCATACCATTCCCTGCTAAAATTAGGACAGAAGTATCTTTAGACTTGTCCACCAACTTTTTCAGCTGTTCAGCAGCTTCTGGCGCTGGTGCTTGTCCCCCTGAAGTCAAAATCCGCTGAATCTGTGGGAAACGAGCAATGACTTCTAAAGCTTCCAGCTGATCTTCTATCTCATCAAATGCACGGTGAAAAGTGACTTTCATCTCTCCAGTTTCCTCCAACAAACGTGAGAGGGCATCCGTATTCACTTTACGCTCTTCAGTTAGTACTCCAACAACAACTCCCGCAGCTCCCGCACGTTTAATATGGCGAATGTCAGCTATCATTACAGCTAAATCGTTGTCATCATAGTGAAAAGTTCGACTATGTGGCCGAACGATTACATGGACTGGAATATTTACACCTGCAACCACTGCTTCCACCAATCCCAAACTTGGCGTTAGGCCACCTTCAGTCAAAGCAGCGCAAAGTTCCAATCGGTCGGCACCACTTCGTTCTGCAGCAATTGCATCCGTCAAACTTGTAGCTATAATTTCTAACATCATTTTGGTTACACCTCCTATGAATGCATTTTATTTTTGTAAATCAAATACGACTTTTCTTTCCCCGACAATCACATTATTATCATTTATAATTTCTTTTGGCGCTAACTTATACAAACGCTCAATCGTTTCATGGTTTCCATAACCGATCTGCTCCAAAATAGATGCAATAATGATTGGCCACACAAGCTCGGATCCATCCATTACTTTTAATGCAAAGCCCATTCGCTCATTCTTAAGTGCAAAACCATACACGCCCTTAGCTCCACCTTTAGCAACGATATTTGGGTCCGCCAATAAAACAGAGCAAATGAAATCATGACTCGCAATCATTTCCGGATGTGCATTCATATAGCGAGTAATTTTAACGACAGCTTCTCTCATTTCTCGTTGCTGAATCAAATCTGGACAAGCAAGTTTCAGGTACGCTTGAGCAATGTTCTGAAGCGGCATTGCATACACAGGGAATCCACATCCATCAATTCCAATGCCAAAGTCTTTCTTCGGATAATTGGCCATATCAGCCATCGCGGCCAAGCTCAGCTGCTGTACCGGATGTTCCAACTTCCAATAGCCATCAATGTCGTATCCCAGCACTTTTGCCAATGCGATAAAACCGCTATGCTTTCCTGAACAGTTATGGTAAAGCTTTCGCTGCTTCCCGTGCTTTCGATGATAGTCCGCTTTTGCTTCTTCATTCAGCGGATAGGTTGGACAGCAATAAAATTGCTCTTCATTAATTCCGACCTTTTGTAAAATCGAATCCAGCGCCTCAATGTGATAGTCTTCTCCACGATGCGAAGCAGCAAATAAAGTAGCTTCTTTGGATGTAAGTCCGAACTTGTCATCCACTCCATTTTGAATAACTGGAATCGCCTGAAATGGTTTTGCTGCCGAACGAAGAAATGTCATATGATTTTCGTTGCCAACAGAATAAAGGATATCGCCATCTGCATTGATTCCACAAATAACACCCATATGAACGTTTTCTAAAATGTCATTACGATATTCTTCCACTATTACTTGTTGGTCCACTGTTTATTCCCTCCACTTGCTCGTTATGAAAGAATTCCCTACAGGTGGTAGCTCATCACAATGAGTTCACCACTTCTCCCCATCTCCCGAACGCCTTCATCAATATAGCCACACTTTTTATACAGGGCTTGAGCTATCTCATTTTTAATATTTACAGCTAGTACGATCTCATCAATGCCAATAAAATTACTTCTAACAAATTCTGGTATAAGCATCAATGCTTTCTTCCCATAACCTTTGCCTTGCTGATGAAAATCCGTTGAAAAGCTTCTAATTAATATAGCATCGTCATTAGGAGAAAAAGGGTTAACCCCTTCACCTTTATGTAAGCTAAAGAACGTTACAAGTTGCTCATTTTCTACCGCTAAAATCGAATAGCGATTCTCTTCCGTATTCGAAAGATCAATAGAATCTTTTGGGGTTCCCGTAAATCGTTGCTGTTCGCTAGTTAGTGTATAGTTTTCTATGAGTTTAGCAAAAGCATGATTATAAAAATGCAGTTTCATGTATTCTACTCCCTTCCACAAAAGCACGTACGTTCCAGTTAAGAAGTTCTATGTATGCCATTAACATAATAACCAATTACTTAAATGACTACGTCACCTCCTGCGTTTACTGAGAACCGATTATTCCAAAGAGTTAAATTCCATTATATCAGCACTTGCCCTAACAAACTTAAATTATTTCATTACAATTAAAGGATTACCATTTACCAACATTTGCAAGAAAATCCCAACACTTATAAGCAATAAAAAAAAGACTCCAAAATTTATGGAGTTCCTCCTTTTCAGTGCTTCATGACAAAACAAATATGTGAATCTACCTATATAATGGCACCTCCCATTTCTCTTTGTCTTCTTCATACTAAATACAGTTTTTATGATTTTTTGTTTTTCTCCAAGACTTTGAATGACAATGCCACCCGTGAAGAGTCAGCATATTCACTTGCTATAACGAGTTTAAGATACAAATCAATTCATTTTTTGATGAAATAAAAAAAGAACATCCCACTCCATTTTTTCAAATGAGTAGGATGTTCTTTATAAAAATATGGATCAATCTTTGCTAGTATAATACGCATTTAAATCATTATAATATTTATTCAATGAAGAGGTAGACACTTCAAACCATTCAGCAATCTCTTTCACAGTTATCGTAAGAGGTTCAAATAAGGCATTTTCTTGGCCAAATCGAATTGCTCCAGCTGCAATCGCTACTTCTTTACGTGCGTTCGGCTGCTGTTCTACTAAATAATCTTCTATTATTTCTATTAATTGCTCAGATTCACGTTCATTTTCCTCTAAAAACTCTATTGCTTTTTGGAGTACACCCGCTTCAAAGTTTGTAAATTCTCCTCCGTCGTAGCCATCCTCACCAAGTAGCTTCCAAAATGCAATTCCATTTTCTTTTAAAAATGAGGGAACAGATTGTTCTTCTTGTGATTCAAATTGCTTCACAAATCTCCCGAATGCTTTTGTATAATCGGTTGGGAAGAAAATCAAGCTTGAAATCGCCAAATAGTGATTATCTTTGGATGAGCCATCCGGTAAAATGAAGCAATACACATGGACGCCTACTGGAACAGGCTTTTCACTTTCACGTCGTAAACGTATCGTTTCGTCTTCTAATATATTTTTAATGGACATATATGTATCATCTACAGCTACTACTTCTCCAATGAAAATACGTGGATCAGACCATGTTTCTAACACTTTCACTACAGATGGACGGATAATTTTCTTTTGTTGTTTCTTCATATAATTCGTCCAAATGTCCGGTTTGTGATGGAAAAAGAATTCATCCATGACAATCGCTTCAATCATTTCCTCGACTAAATATTCCTTAAGTGGCTCACTCCATTTTTTCACCAAGCTCAAGAATTCATTTAGGTCACGTTTTTCAGGATACTCTTCATAAAACGCTTGCAAAATTCTTTCAAGCTCTTCCGATTGCACTTCTTCTATTGAAAATGTCGCTTTCGATTCACAACATTTTTTATATTTTTTCCCACTGCCACAGAGGCACGGATCATTACGTCCAATCACATAAACACGTCCTTTAACTAATTAAGAATACATTTAAGTGTAACATGACTATACAAAAATAATAAGTGTACATTTTAGTTTGCCAGTTTGGTGTATTCATCTACAACGTGTGTATTTACGGTACTATAAATGTAAAAATAAAGAACCTTATTGAATTCGCTACGACGCTAGGGCTTCGACTGCCCCTTGTAAAGCTCCTTCGCTCAGTTTATATTGGTATGGATTTATAACTCTTCCTTAATCAGAATCAGTTTTGAAGATAATTATTAGAACAATGGATACTCATCTATACTACGACACACGTCCTTTAAAATAATCAAAAAAACGACTGTCAGGGCTTTTGCCCGTTAAGTCGTCTGTCCTCTTTTTGCAGTGAAAGAACTCGCTTCTCTCCACTTGTCATTCTCCTAGGCTTTATTTGTCTTCGATGCTCCTCAATAATCGCCTGTAAATTCACAACATCTATCATGCAATATTCCCTCCGTTTCATACTCACTCAATAGCGTATGAACTACAAGCGGAATGGATACACTTTATCAACATGTTGTATTTTTCTGAAAATACAGCCATGAAAGATATTATTCCCATCTTTTACTGTGTCAGATAAATTATCTAACGCAAAGTAATCTTTAAAATACACATACTCTCGTTAAGAATTCCTTGTATTAAGAATAATCAAAATTAGTTTCCCAGGAAATAATCTTCTAACATTTTGAAAGCATCCTATTTCCCGAAGAACAAAATTAATTAATAAATAAATATTTACAATTAATATATATTACAAAAATATTAATTCTTCATTTTTATTTACACTACTTCAACCTATTTTCTATCCCATTTTTTTCACAGTCAACTAACACTGAATTTAAAAACTATTGACGAAAGATTAAACTTTAGTTTACACTTTTCATGAAGCTCCTTTTAATAGTATAGGTAACTGATTTAGTCGTCGTTTCCTTACTACTAATTAGGGGCATTTTTTCGCAAGTAATTAATAATATTTTAAAGTAGTTCCACTTTTTTCTACTGCAACTCTAGTGAATGCCTACTAAATATTTTATCTGCATATACCTATATCAACCGAGCGTAGGCGCCTTACAAAGGGTAGCCGAAGCCTTAAGACTGGCCGCGAAGCTGCTTGGCTTAAGGCGAGAGGCATCCCCTAGCGCCGAAGCGAATTCAATGGGATTCTTTATTTTAATTTATGAAGAATAAATTCTATTGACTAAGAAATGTTATACTTTATAATAAGATTTGTTTTACATGAAAGGCGTGATGGTAGGGTTGGAAAATAAGCTGAAGCTTTATGGCTTTAACAACCTCACAAAGACTCTTAGCTTCAACATCTATGATGTTTGCTATGCGAAAAGTGAGCGGGAGCAAAGTGAATATATTGCTTATATTGATGAGCAATATAATTCTGATAGATTAACCAGTATCCTGTACGAAGTGACAGATATTATCGGGGCACATGTCTTGAATGTCAGTAAACAGGATTATGATCCACAAGGTGCAAGTGTGACCATTCTTATTTCGGAGGAAGCCTTTCCAATCGCATTGATTGATGAATCGTGTAATAAAGGTGAACGAACCATTTTGGGAACTCGTAAAACAGTCGTTGGTCACCTCGATAAAAGTCACGTTACCGTTCACACATATCCGGAATATCATCCCGATAATTCTATCGCTACTTTTCGAGTCGATATTGATGTTTCAACGTGCGGCACAATTTCTCCGCTGAATGCACTTGATTATCTGATTGGGAGTTTCGACTCAGACATTATTACAACTGATTACCGAGTGCGTGGATTTACACGCAATATGGAAGGCGAAAAATTGTATATAGATCATTCTATAGAGTCCATTCGGGATTATATTGACAGCAATACATTGCTGAAATACCATTGGAAAGATATAAATGTACACCAATCCAATATCTTTCATACAAAGCTACTTATCAAAGACATAAACCTGCAGGACTATTTGTTCAATACAGATGTCTCGGAGCTACCTCTTAATGAAAGGCTCGAAATCACAACCATGCTACGAAAAGAGATGACTGAAATTTTTAATGGTTCTAATATAGATGAATGAGGGGTGATTACGTGACACATCTTTTGCAACATAAAGCCCCCATAATGGAGGCGCTGAATCAATACAAATCAATGCGCGTCGTCCCTTTTGACGTTCCAGGTCATAAACGTGGAAGAGGTAATCCTGAATTAGCTGCATTTTTAGGTGAACAATGCTTGACTATGGATGTCAATTCCATGAAACCACTTGATAATCTCTGCCACCCTGTTTCGGTTATAAAAGAGGCAGAAGAATTAGCAGCTCAAGCATTTAATGCTAAGCACGCCTTTTTCATGGTGAATGGTACCACATCTGCAGTACAGGCAATGATCATGACGGCATGCAAAGCTGGGGATAAAATCATTATGCCACGCAATGTACATCGCAGTGCGATTAATGCCCTCATTTTAAGTGGTGCCGTTCCTATCTATGTTAATCCGGGCGTACACAGTGAACTTGGCATTCCTTTAGGAATGGCCGTAAAAGATGTAGAACAAGCTATCTTAGAAAACACAGATGCTAAAGCCATTCTCATCAACAATCCTACTTATTATGGGATTTGTTCAAACCTGCAAGCTCTTACCGATCTTGCACATCAACACGATATGCTCGTCCTTGTCGATGAGGCACATGGTACTCATTTTTACTTTGGTGATAATCTTCCCGCTTCTGCTATGTCAGTTGGTGCTGATATGGCATCCGTTAGTATGCACAAATCCGGCGGGTCATTGACACAAAGCTCTTTTTTGTTGATAAACAATGACGTAAGCGAAGGTTATACGAGGCAGATTATCAATTTGACACAAACGACAAGCGGATCTTATTTACTGCTCTCTTCCCTGGATATCTCGAGAAGAAGTTTAGCGCTTAACGGAAAAGAGATATTTCAAAAGGTTGCCGAAATGGCACACTATACAAGGACTGAAATCAATAAGATTGGCGGCTATTACGCCTATTCGAAAGAATTGATTAATGGAGATACGATTTTCGACTTTGATGTTACGAAACTTTCGGTGGATACCCGCGACATTGGCTTAGCCGGAATTGAAGTCTATGACATTCTTAGAGATGAGTATGATATTCAAATTGAATTTGGCGATATCGGTAATATTTTGGCTTATATTTCTGTCGGTGACAGGCATCTAGATTTGGAACGGTTAGTCGCAGCACTCGCTGAAATAAAACGCCGCTATTCTAAGAATAAAAACAGCGTTTTCATCCATGATTACATTCGTCCGCAAGTTGCTTTCACACCGCAAGAAGCCTTTTATGCGCCTAAGCAAAAGTTGCCCATTTCGGAGAGCGCAGGTTATATTTCCAGTGAATTCGTTATGTGTTACCCCCCAGGTATCCCGATTTTGGCGCCTGGTGAACGGATTACAGAGGAAATTTTGGATTTCATTCAATACTCCAAAGATAAAGGCTGTTTCTTAACAGGTACTGAAGACAGCGACATTGCAAATATTAATGTGTTGAAGGAGTTGGCGAAATGAATTTATGGTATACAGAAAATCATTCGCCTAATGTCCGTTTTTCATTGGAAGTGGAAGAGCACCTCTACACGGGTAAAAGTGATTTTCAAAAAATCGATATTTTACAAACGTCGGAGTTTGGCCGTGTTCTTACACTAGATGGACTCGTAATGTGTACTGAAAAAGATGAATTTATATATCACGAGATGATTACGCATGTAGCAATGGCAACCAATCCGACTATAAAAAAAGTACTAGTCATTGGGGCTGGTGATGGTGGAACAATCCGTGAATTGACTGCTTACCCAACTATTGAACAAATCGACATGGTTGAAATTGATAAGATGGTTGTTGATGTCTGCAGAGAATATTTACCGCAGACAGCCTCGAAATTAGATGACCCGAGGGTTAATCTGTACTTTGAAGACGGGCTAAAATTTGTTCGTAAAATCGAAAATGATTATGATTTGATCATTGTGGACTCGACAGATCCATTCGGTCCAGGTGAAGGGCTATTCACAAAAGAATTCTACGGCAACTGTTATAAAGCGCTGAAAGAAGATGGAATTCTTGTGAATCAACATGAAAGTCCCTTTTACGCTGAGGATGCGCTTGGTATGAGGAAAGCACACCAAAAAATCGTGGGCTTCTTCCCTGTTTGTAAAGTTTATCAATTTCACATGCCAACTTATCCATCCGGTCATTGGTTGTTTGGTTTTGCGTCGAAGAAATTTGACCCTATTCAAGATTTGGATGCAACAGCATGGAATGACCTTGACCTGAAAACAAGGTATTACAATACAGACATTCATGTTGGTTCATTTGCACTTCCAAACTATGTAAAGGAGCAATTAAAAGATGTTGAATAGAAATGTTGAAACGTTTATTGGTTGTGACAATGAGTATGAAGAATCGAAAATCGTTATTTTTGGGGCTCCATTTGACTCTACAACTTCTTTTCGTCCTGGTACACGCTTCGCAAGTAAAGCAATGCGTGGTGAATCGTTTGGAATTGAGACGTATAGCCCTTATCAGGATAAAGACTTAGAGGATATCGCTGTATTTGACGGTGGCGATTTAGAATTAAGTTTTGGGAACACGACAAGAGCATTAGGACAAATTGAAGATTTCACAACTCAAATTTTGGATGACGGCAAGATTCCCTGCATGATTGGCGGGGAACATCTGGTGACACTCGGTGCAATGCGTGCTGTTGCCAAAAAACATCCTGACCTTCATGTCATTCAATTTGACGCACATGCAGATTTACGTGAGGACTATCTTGGGGAAACCCTTTCTCATGCCACCGTTATTCACAGAGTATGGGACTTACTCGGAGACGACAAGATCTTCCAATTCGGTATCCGCTCTGGAGACCGCAGTGAATTCCAATGGGGTAAAGACCATGTGTTTACGAACAAGTTTAACTTTAACGGATTAGAAGAAGTCGTTGAAAAGCTTAAAGGTAAACCAGTCTATTTAACCATCGATTTGGATGTATTGGACCCTTCTGTATTTCCTGGAACAGGTACACCTGAAGCCGGCGGAGTCAGCTTTATGGAATTACTGAATGCCATGTTAACAGTAAGCGGCCTCAATATTGTTGCTTGTGATGTAAACGAGCTATCTCCGATTTACGATCAAAGCGGTGTCTCGACAGCGGTAGCATGTAAAGTACTACGCGAATTGTTATTGGCAATTTGAATTCGGTGGCAGTAACTGGCACCGGGGTGTGGCGTTTGGATACATGTATAAACTGAGCGTAGGCGCCTTAAAAGGGATAGCCAACCGAACAACGAAGAGTTCGGTTTGTATAATTTCTGAGTACTTTGCAGAAATTATACAGTTAATGTCCAGAGGTTATTTCCTTTAGGTTCAAGGATATCTCGACTAATCTTGGCGGGAGGCATCCCCTAGCGCCGCAGCAGATTTGAAGGAATTCTTTACTTCAACTTTTCAATCTAAAAAAACTATATTATAGGCGGGTGTTCATTATGGGAAAAGCGTTAATTATTGGTGCTGGTGGAGTTGCAGGAGTAGTTGTTCATAAATGTTGTCAGGTTCCTGACGTATTCGAAGAAATCTGTATCGCAAGTCGTACAGTATCTAAATGTGATGCGTTAAAAGAAAAACTGGATGGCGGCCGTACTAAAATTCAAACGGCGCAAGTAGATGCTGATAATGTGGAAGAACTGGTTGAACTTATTAATAAATTCCAACCAGATATCGTCATTAACGTTGCATTGCCATATCAGGATTTAACGATCATGGATGCATGTCTTGCTACTGGCGTTGACTATGTCGATACAGCAAACTACGAACCTCTTGACGAAGCTAAGTTTGAATACAGCTGGCAATGGGCTTACAGAGAACGTTTTGAAAAAGCTGGCATCACTGCCCTACTTGGAAGCGGCTTCGATCCGGGCGTTACAGGTGTCTTCTCTGCGCATGCACTAAAACATCATTTCGATGAAATTCATACGATTGACATTGTGGACGCAAACGCTGGTGATCACGGCTATCCGTTCGCTACTAACTTTAATCCTGAAATTAACATCCGTGAAATCACAGCTAATGGAAGCTATTTTGAAAATGGTGAGTTCATCGAAACTGAACCATTATCAATTAAACGTGTCTATAATCTTCCTGAAATCGGTCCAAAAGATGTTTACTTATTACATCACGAGGAACTGGAATCCCTTGCACTCAATATTACAGGTATCAAAAAAATTCGTTTCTGGATGACGTTCTCAGAGAACTATTTGAACCACTTAAAAGTGCTTGAAAACGTTGGAATGACTTCTATTGAACCAATCCTTTTCGATGGGAAAGAAATCGCTCCCCTTCAATTCTTAAAAGCTGTGCTACCGGATCCAGCTTCTCTTGGGCCAAGAACAATAGGAAAAACGAATATCGGCTGTATTTTCCAAGGTATCAAAGACGGCGAAGAGAAAACGTATTATGTTTACAATATTTGTGACCATCAAGAATGTTACAAAGAAGTAGGTTCACAAGCAATTTCGTATACAACAGGTGTCCCTGCAATGATCGGTGCGATGCTGGTAATGACGGGTAAATGGAAGAATCCTGGCGTACACAATATCGAAGAGTTCAATCCTGATCCATTCATGGAAGCACTCAACAAATATGGTCTACCATGGCAGGAAAGCTTCAATCCTGAATTGATTGACTGAGGAGGGCTTGAAATTGAATATTGATTTAAATGCACTCCCCTCCCCCTGCTATGTAGTGGACGAAGGATTGCTTATTAAAAACTTGGAAAAAATGAAGTCTGTTATTGACCAGACGGGCTGTAAGATTCTACTTGCTCAAAAAGGATTTTCGATGTTCTCAGTTTATCCGTTAATCGGAGAATACTTGAACGGGGTAACATCTAGTTCCGTACACGAAGCAAGACTGGGCTTCGAAGAAATGGGCAAGGAAGTACACACCTACGCTCCTGCCTTTTCGGAAACAGAGATTGATGAGATTCTTTCTTATTCAGATCACATCGTCTTTAATTCGTTTCAACAATATAATCAATTCAAAGAAAAAATTAAAAACCATCCAAAACAAATAGAAATTGGACTTCGCATTAATCCTGAATACTCTGAAATCGAAGTCGATATGTACAATCCTTGTTTTTCGCATTCAAGGTTTGGCGTTACGCTTGAGAATTTTGAAGCGGACCAGCTTGAAGGCATCGATGGCTTACACTTCCATACGATGTGCGAACAAAACTCTGATACGCTGGAGCGCACCGTGCAAGTTGTCGATGAAAAGTTTGGGGAATACATTAAAAATATGAAGTGGATCAACTTCGGCGGTGGGCATCATATCACAAGACCCGATTATGATATCGAAACACTTATCCGTTCGATACTGTTTATGAAGAATAAATACGGTGTACAAGTGTATTTAGAGCCTGGTGAAGCTGTTGCATTGAATACTGGCTATCTTGTTGCGACTGTTTTGGACACCCTCCACAACGGTATGCCAATTGCTATTTTAGATACTTCAGCAGCATGTCATATGCCTGATGTACTGGAGATGCCTTATCGCCCTGAAATCATTGGTGCAGGAATGCCAAACGAAAAGGCTTACACCTATCGATTCGGTGGACCTACTTGCCTAGCTGGAGACGTCATTGGTGATTATTCTTTTGATGAGCCTTTAAAGCCTGGTGATAAGCTTGTCTTTTGTGATATGGGCCACTACTCGATGGTGAAAAACAATACATTTAATGGTGTTAACTTACCTTCTATCGCCTTAAATACCGTTAGTGATGGTATTCAAGTGATTAAACAGTTTGGGTATGACGATTTTAGAAACCGTCTATCTTAACCAGAATGAAAAACCAGTGCAAAAATACTATTTTTGCACTGGTTTTCTTTATTAATTGAGTACTTTAAGTTTCACTTTTTTGACTCCCCACTCCATTGCATTATTATAAGATGGAATGAAAACATCGATTTTATTCCCTTTAATGGCTCCTCCTGTATCTCCAGCTATCGCTTCTCCATAGCCTTCCACCCAAACCTTTGTACCTAGCGGAATAAGTTTTGGATCTACTGCAATTACTTTCTGATTTGGATTAGAACGTAAGTCAATGCCGTAAGCGGTAGTTCCTGAACAGCCCGTACAGTAGGCTGTATAGGCTGTCGCTGTAACCAGCATCTCTTTTCCATCACTTGCAGGTGGTGGCGTTGGCACGATTGCAGCCGCAATTGTATCTTTCGTTCCCGCATCTGCTACATGCCCACTGACGATTAATACATCACCAGGGTGGATCACCTCGCCTGTTAGGCCGTTCCAACTCGTGAGAGAATCTATAGTAATGTTATGATTAAGTGCAATTCGATACAAATTATCGCCTGCGTTTACTGTATAGCTTTTCGGCTTCGGAGTTGATTCCACTGGTGCGACTAATTCCTGATCTACTACTTCTTGATCAGGTACCTTACTTTCTTCTGCTTCTCCCAAAATCATGTCAGCTGCATTTGAAAGGGTTTGTAAATATGTCAGTTCATCATCACTCAGTTGGGCATCTGAGAGTATCGCCGCATCTGTTACTGAATAAGTGGAAAACGCAAAAATTAGGGCTAACAAAAATATTTTCATTTTCAACAAAAGTCTCCTCCTTCATTTCAAATACGATTGCTTATCCTAAACAGCAATCGATAATTTGTTTCCATAAGTATTGCCCCGAATCTTTGAAAAACAAACATTCTAATTAAATAAAAAGAAACCCTTCTCCAAAACAACTAAAATTTGTTTTGAGAATAGGGTATTATTAGCGATTTAGCGATGAAATCATATTACATAATGTGTAAGTTATCGAATTAAATCCACGAAAATAAAAACAACAATCAGCCATTCATTTGAATGACTAATTGTTGTTTTCACTGTAGGCAATTGTAATAGATCATTTATGTCTCCTATTAGTTAAGATAATAATCCAACCATCTGCAATCCGTAAGCAATACCATCTTCGCCCACATCTTTCGTAACATATCTTGCTGCTTTTTTCACTTCCTCAGGTGCATTCCCCATCGCAACACTATGTCCAGCATACTGAAGCATTTCAATATCATTTAAATTATCACCAAAAGCATAGACTTGATCTTTCGAGAACCCTTTCTTCTCAATGAACTTTTCAATTCCCTTCGCTTTAGAGCCGCCAAGAGGTAGAACATCCATCGAATATTCATGCCAACGGATAAAGTTCAATTTTCGCAAATTTTCTCGATATAATGTTTCTTCATGTTCTTTGCAATACAGGAGTGTTTGATAAATTTCAGTATCGTTGTAGTAACTAGCGTCCATTTCTATTTGAGTAGTATCAATATTAAGGGAGGTAAGAGATTCTTCTATATCAGAATGATAGTCAAAAGTGGATCTCATAAATTCTGCACCCATATAAACAAGTGGATGATTTTGCGTTGTGGAAAAACCCGATAAATGCGCTAATAATTCTCTATCAATAGGGTTTTTATAAATGACTTCATTTTCAATTTCAACATACTGACCATTAAAACAAATGAAAGAATCAATTTCCAATTCTTTCCTTAAATCTTTAATAAAGTAAGGAGCACGCCCCGTCGCAAAGGCTACTTCATGTCCTGCTTCTTTTAAAGATTTAACAGCTTCCTTCGCAGAAGCAGGTAATTTCTTATCGTGGTCTAAAAGAGTTCCGTCAATATCAAACATAATCATTTTTTTAGTCATTTTATTTCCCCCATTACAGAATGAATTCAAATTTGGTTCAATTTTAAAAGTGTGATTCTTATTTCATACTAATTCGAGGCTAATTTCGGGGTAATTCTAACATACATCAACAAATAGGATTCTTTAGAATGGCGTCGTAGGAATAACAGTGGTGTTGGTGTTTGACACAAGAATACAGCAAAACAATAAATAAAGACAACACCCCTGAACGATTAATCAAGTTCTGGGATGCTGTTTTATGATAACTGTTTTGAATTACAAATTGCAGCGGGCCATAACTGCTTGAACTACATCCTCAGCTGTTGACATCTGCAAGGCTTCATTCGCAAGTTCTACCATATCGCTTTTGTTCAATTTTAGAATTTGAGTACGGGCCTTTAAAATGGATGTGGCACTCATCGAGAATTCATCAAGGCCAAGTCCCAATAGTAAAGGAATAGCGATTTCATCCCCTGCCATTTCCCCACACATCCCAGTCCATTTTCCTTCATTATGTGAGGCGTCAATAACCATCTTGACCAACCGTAGAATTGCTGGATTATAAGGTTGATATAAATAGGCAACGCGTTCATTCATACGATCTGCAGCCATCGTATATTGGATTAAATCGTTTGTTCCAATACTAAAGAAATCAACTTCCTTCGCGAACTGATCTGCCAGTATTGCAGTGGAAGGGATCTCTACCATGATGCCAACTTCAATAGTAGTGGCAACATTTATATTGTTATTTAGGAGTTCTTGTTTCTCTTCCTCCAAAATTGCTTTAGCCTGGCGGAACTCATCAAGAGTTGCAATCATCGGGAACATGATTTTCAAATTCCCATATGAACTGGCTCTTAAAAGAGCTCTTAATTGCGTTCTGAAAATATCCTGCTCTTCCAAACATAAACGAATAGCACGAAGTCCTAGGAATGGATTCATTTCTTTAGGGAGATTTAAATAAGGGAGTTCTTTATCCCCGCCAATATCAAGGGTCCGAACAACGACCGGTTTACCTGACATTCCCTGTAGAACCTTCTTATATGCCTCGTACTGCTCTTCTTCAGTTGGGAGTTGGTTTCTACCCATATACAAAAACTCGGTTCTGTATAATCCGATCCCTTCTCCACCATTACTGATGACTCCCTCTAAGTCTTCCGGGGTGCCGATATTTGCAGCTAACTCAACATGATGACCATCAGCAGTAGTTGTTTTTTCATCTACTAGCTTTGTCCATTCAGCTTTTTGTTGCTCATACTTCAATTGTTCATTTTCGTATGTAGCAATGACATCCGGAGTAGGATTAATATGTACCTCTCCTTTAAACCCATCAACAATAATGATGTCACCGTCCTGAATAAGCTTAGTCGCCTCCTTCGTACCTACAACCGCGGGAATTTCCAATGTGCGCGCCATAATCGCAGAATGGGAAGTCTTCCCACCAATATTAGTTGTAAAACCTTTTACAAATTCACGATTTAACTGCGCCGTGTCTGAAGGTGTTAAATCTTCTGCGATAATAATTACTTTTTCAGAAATCATGCTCGGATTTACAATTTCAACATTTAGCAAATGGGACAGCAAACGTTTCGCAACATCACGAATGTCCGAAGCCCGTTCTCTCATATATTCATTATCCATTTGCTCGAACATTGTAATAAACATATCAGACGTTTCTTTGAGTGCGTGTTCAGCATTCACATGATCTGTTTTAATTTTATCTTCAATTGAAGTCAGAAGCTCCGGATCAAGTAAAACTAATATATGTGCATCGAAGATAGCTGCTTCATCTGCACCAAGTCCTTTTGCAGCGGTATCGCGAATTGACTCTAACTCACTTTTCGAAATAGAGACAGCTGATTGAAAACGTGAAAGTTCTTCCGGAATGTCTTCAACAGTTTTTTTACTGAAAGATAGATCTGGCTCAACAAAACGGTACGCTTTTGCTATCGCTATACCATTTGATGCAGAAATCCCATGAAGTAGGCTCATTAGTTAGTCAGTCCTCCGTTTTTCAACGCTTCTTCAAGTTCGTTAAGTGCATCCTGTTCATCGATTCCAGTTGCGCTAATTTTAAATTCTCCACCTAAACCAATACCTAAAGACATTACGCCAAGAATTGATTTTAAATTTACGTTTTTCTCATTGTAAACCAAGTTTATATCGGATTTGAATTTGGTTGCTGTACTTACTAATATTGAAGCGGGTCGCGCATGAATCCCCTGCTCATCCGTAACTATAAATTGTTTTTCAACCATTTAAATCATACTCCCTCATTAAAATAATACTTACTTACCAAGCTTATCATTTTGGGTCGGGATAGAAAAGGATCTAACCCAAAAAAACTCCTCTTTTACATCTTCATTACACATTTCTGATCCTTCATTTAATTGTAATCGATATGTTATCATCGGCCCTTACTCATATAAGGAACGGACATAACTCCTATACTGGCTTCTTCCCTTAGCAGACAGCTAAATTCTCTTCACTTACTTGATTCCGGCAAGGTAGCACTTTACTAACCAGGTCCCAAAATATGATTCTCACATATACTACTAGGTATATATCGAAAAAGGAGGCACTCAATTTTGTCTGACGATCAGTTTCCAGTCCCGCACAATCCCAATAACTCGGAACTCCCCTTTGGACAGCCACATTATCCAAAAAATCAAGAACAAGTTCAATTTACGAAACAAGGTGCAGCACCGACCAATCCACCGCCATCTACTATCCCAAAACAACAAACTGGACCACTTTCCATAGATCCAGGCGCGTTACGAGGTTGCTTATATTGCGATACTTACCTACGTCTCGTAAACCGAACATCATTTTGGTTTCATCCAACTTACATCGATTATATTACAACCACGGGTTTTAAATGGGATGGCTATGCATGGCTTCCATGGAGAATAGACTTGGATAAAATCATATCTTTTCAGTGCACATAGTAATAATTCAATAAATAAAAAGGACCAGTTTCTACTAAACACGACATTGTAATCATTCGTGTTTAATTGAGAAATTGGCCTTATTTATTATGTCATTACATTGACTTACATACCGATTCCAGGCGCTATGAAACTAGATTCCTTAACTATTTAAAATCTGTACCAAACGCAAAAACCCCATATTAATGAAACACAATCGTTTTGTTACCTTCAACAATAATTCGATTTTCGAGGTGCCACTTTACAGCTTTTGCAAGAACACGTCGCTCAATTCGACTTCCAATTTTTTTCAAATCTATTACGTCGTCACGATGATCTACCCGCTCGATATCCTGTTCAATTATTGGACCTTCGTCAAGATCGTTTGTTACATAATGGGAAGTAGCCCCTATCAGTTTCACACCACGATCATATGCCCGTTCATATGGTCGGGCTCCAATAAACGCCGGCAAGAAAGAGTGATGAATGTTAATGATTCGATGTTGAAAATGATTTACAAAGTCAGGCGTAAGAATTTGCATATAGCGAGCAAGAATTAGTAAATCAACACTATATTCTTCCATTAGGCGAATCTGTTCTTCTTCTACTTTTTTCCGAATGTCCTTATTGGCAGGAATATAGTGAAAAGGAATTCCTAAAGATTCGACCATCTCCCGTGCGTCCTCATGGTTACTTACAACGACTACAATATCTGTGTCCAAGTCACCATTTTGCCATTCCCACAAAAGTTCCATCAAACAATGTGGCTCTTTTGAAACAAAAATAGCTGTCCGCTTCCGTTCACTTTCGTAAGCAAAGTGGTAGTCCATAGAATGATTGGTGGCAATTTCCTCAAAATCACTTTCCATTTGCGCTGACTTTTCTTTCAAATTTTCACAGTAAAATTCCATTCGAATAAAAAAGTTTCCCTTTTCGGGATCATTCGAATACTGACTTGATTCAATGATATTCGAATCATGATTAAGTAAAAATGTCGACAACATCGATACAATTCCAGGTTTATCCGGACATTTTACTAACAGTCGCCCCCGATTTTCACTTTGATTTCCCTGTTGTTTCAATTTCATTTCAACTTCTGTTTTAATAGACATTTACGAACAGCTCCTAATGATAATCATGCTATATGTGTTGAAATAAAGAACTCCATTGAACTAACTATATCGCTAAGGATACTTCCCGCCCTAGGCTAACTTGCTTCGCTGCAGCATTAGGACTTCGGCTACACCTTGTAAGGTGCCCTCATTCAGTTTATATAGGGTATTCGTTTATTCAACTACTATAGTTAATATTATTGGTCATACTACGCGCTTGAGCAATGTTTTCAATTGTACCCCATTTTTTAAAATCATGATAGTTTTCTTAATAGAAGCTTTTAAAAGAAAAAAGTATTAATCCTCTGTTTTTGCTCATCATAATAAAAAGGAGGTGTGATACTATGGCTCAAGAAATTCTTTGCGAAGTGAGTAACTGTAAATTCTGGGGTCCCGGAAACAAATGTAAAGCGAATTCTATCTACGTAGTCAGCCAAAAAGGAAAAAAAGCAACAAGTAGTGAAGAAACGGATTGTAAAACATTCGTGCCAAGAGATTGAATGACGACGTATTCGATTATTTATAATTTAGTTCAAGCTTAGTATCATGCACTGTGGAAAGCGCCAGATTCTAAAGCAATTCTGACTGTTTTGGAATCTGGTGTCTTTTATTTTCTTGAATAATTAACAATTTATAACGTGTTTATTTACATAAATCGGATCACTCGCAATGGCGACATTAATGGCAACAACTGGTTCAGCATATAACATACTTGCAACTGAACCTGTCTCTCCCAATGAAAGTTCCGTAGCCCATGTAACATAAGCAGCTGCCTCCGGAAAACCTCCAAATAAATAGTCGACAAATTAGCTTCATTTGTAGCACCCTGAATGCCTTGTAAGAGACCTGGGAAGTAAATGAAGAATGGCAGTTCCTCCCCAAGTGAAGTATGTGGTTATTTCATTGGGACGGTAACATCTCAATAGTGTTTTTTGGAAAACGGAGAAAAAGATGTTACAATAGATGCGTTCAAAATGAAAAAAACTCCTTTTGAAATAGTGAAAGATGTTCCCTTAGTTCCAACTGTAATGAGAACAATTTCGATTATACCGACAAACATCCCCATGAGAGTACTTTACCGCTCTTTCAGAAATATGACAGCTATCAATGCTGTTGCAGAAGCAATGAACATTTCTGCGGCACCTGCAGACACCGTCACTTCTTCTATATATAACTCCCCAGTGATAGACACTAATCCCAACCCAACCAAGTAAACCTATCTTTAGAATATCCTCTTTTTTAGGTAACCGGAATTTAGTTCCAGACCAGAGGGCATAAATAACGAAAACGCTAGATGCTATTAAAAAGCGAGTATTTATCAAATGGCTCAGTGAATATCCATCTAGTAAACTAGCACGTATAGCGGCGAACCTGATCCCCATACAATGACTGTAAACAGCGCGAGTAAAAAAGCTTTTTTATTCATTCATACAGTAATCATTTCCTAAAATCATTTTTCAACTATGTACATCTAGAGCTGATAGTCGACCTTCATCTCATTCCTGTAATTTTAACTAATAAAGGAAGACGGAATATTTATACAAAACACTGAATAGAATCACAAGTTAAAGTCAATCGAAATATAATTGAGTTCTTTTTTATGCATGGTAACCTTGAACTTCAATTTTAGCTAAATACCAAAAATCGCTTCTACTTTTCACTAAGAAGTTAGAAGTCCATTTACACTATTTTTATTCCTCTTACTCATGTACATTCCGGTCACCATAACATATAATAGTATAAAATCCAATTAGAATAGTAGGTTTTAATGTGAAAACAATACCAAAACCTTTAGTAATGGCAAATCAATGGACGATTGTTTTGACTGTAATTATTGCACTTCTAACACAGTCAGCTTGGATATTACTCATTCCATTAATCGCAAATCTTTCAAGTTTATTGACGGGATTCCATCCGATTTTAGTACTTGTTAAGCGTTTTTTAGTTAAACCGGCTAATCAATATATTCAAGAAGACTACGCGCAGTTACGATTTAACCAATGGTTGGCTGTCGGATTTTTATTCGTTGCATGCGTAAGCTTTTTATTGAATTGGACTATATTATTTAATATCGCTACGACGATGGTTGGCATAGCCGCACTCATCGCAATTCTGGGTTTTTGCATAGGTTGCTTTGTACGCTTTCAATACCAACAATGGAGCTATCGACGTAATTAAGTACTGTGTAACACAAATTGAAATCAGCCATTAACATGTATGGCTGATTTCAATTTATTTGTGTGTAATCGAGACGTATTACTGGTACTTTTTCGAACCTTCTCCTACTTGTTATCTTATTCTAACCCTTTTCCCATCCCTTTCAGAAAATCCAGTCCAAATTTTACTGCACGGTTCGTATCAGGATCATTTAATGCAGTCATCAATTGAAAAATACTTACTTTTTGCCCATTACCGCTATAAAGCTCAGCTTCATTCAATCCACTTTTAACGCTCGCAGCAAGTTTCGCTGTAACATCAGGGTCAATAGATGAAATCACACTAGTTGCATATAGCACATGGTTGATAATATTGGTTACTGGGTCACGTGATGCTTGGTCTACTGCAATTTTCGCGATATCAGCCTTTGCTTTCACCATCGCCTTCAGTGCATCGAAGACGCCTGCGTCATCCAACTCCCCAGTAATTTCAAGTATTTTATTGAGTGCCTGGTCTTGTTCGGCAATTAATGACTGTAGCTCACCCAGTTTATTCTGTTTGATTTCTTGTGGTGTCAGTTCGTTCCATTTAATAGAAGTAATTGGTGCCGCCATCGTATATCACCTTTCTTTCTTAGCTTCAGTTAATTGTATATATCCTGGACGAGCCCATTTCCGCTCCACTTCAACACCATTTTGTGGGTGACGCTCTTTATTACGATGGTTCGACTTAGGCAACGGGTTTTCGCCTTCTTTTCGAAGTACTTCCATTCGTACCATCGTCTGTTTATACGCTGGTGTATTCGTGCGCTGATCGACTGCAGGACCGGTTAGGAAATTAATGGCTGATTCTTTTTCAACTGAGTTCATCGGCAAGAACAATTCATTTTTCTTTACACGGTCCGTTACGAGTGCTGGTAATTTTAATGCGCCATATGGCGAAATCAAGCGTACAAGGGAACCGCTTAACACACCACGCTCTTTCGCAAGTTCCGGTGAAACTTCAACGAAAACCTCCGGCACTTTCTTCTGAATTCCATCCGATTTATTCGTCATATTGCCTTCGTGGAAATGTTCTAGCAAACGCCCGTTATTGATGTGGAGATCATATTCTAAGGGAAACTCTACAGGTTCCACCCAGTCAGACAGAGCAAAACGCGCCTTTTTATCAGGGAAATTAAATCCGTCCACATACAACAGCGGTGTACTTTCACCATCCAAACTACCCCATAAGAAGCTGTTCCAATCTTCCATTACGCTATAATCAGCTTGACTAAATAACGGTGAAAGGCTAGCCATTTCCGCAAAAATCTCACTCGGATGACTGTAGTTCCATTCTGCACCGAGAAGGTTAGCGATTTCCTGTACAATCCACCAGTCCGCCCGTGCGTCTCCCAATTCCGGAAGTGCTTTGTATAAACGCTGCACACGTCTTTCCGTATTTGTAAATGTTCCGTCTTTTTCAAGTGATGGAACCGCCGGTAAAATGACATCTGCATATTGCGCAGTCCTTGAGAAGAAAATATCCTGCACGACGAGAAAGTCTAGCTTAGACATGACATCGTGTACATAGTTCGCATTAGAATCGACGAGCGCCATATCTTCACCAACTATATACATGGCTTTCATGATTCCAGCATCGACGGAATGGAGCATCTGAATATTATCAAGTCCGGGCTTATCATGGATTTTCACGCCGTATGCCTTTTCGAACTTTTGACGTGCTTTATCATCAGTGACGTGTTGATAGCCTGGTAGCCATCCTGGTAGCGATCCCATATCACATGCACCCTGTACGTTATTATGTCCACGTAGCGGATAAGCCCCAGCACCAGGACGTCGATAATTACCTGTCGCAAGTAACAAATTGGAGATTGCGGCGGAAGTATCCGATCCACCAGTATTTTGTGTGACACCCATTCCCCAAAGAATACAAGTACCGTCTGCATCACGAATCATTTCCGCTGTCTTGATTAGCATATCCCTTGATACACCACATACTGTTTCAGCATAGTCGAGTGTATATTTCTCAAGAACTTCTTTGAATTCACCCAAGTAATGGACATTTTCATCAATAAACGACTGATCATGCCATCCTTTATCAATCATGTACTTTGTCACTGCCATGAGCCATACTTGATCAGTTCCCTGCTTCGGACTTATAAAGATATCAGAGCGGTCAGCCATTTCATTTTTTCGCAAATCGGCGACAATCAATTTTTGTCCGTGCAGCTTATGTGCACGCTTCACACGAGTGGCCAGAACTGGATGTCCTTCAGCTGGGTTAGCCCCGACAATAATGACAAGACCAGCCTTCGCTATGTCTTTAATAGTTCCAGCGTCTCCGCCCATCCCTACTGTACGGAATAGACCGTCTGTCGCTGGTGACTGACAATAGCGTGAGCAGTTATCAACGTTATTTGTTTCAAATACTTGACGTGCTAATTTTTGAATCACATAGTTTTCCTCATTTGTAATCTTCGAAGATGAAATGATGCCAACAGCTTCTTTTCCATACTCTTTTTTTATTGTACCTAGTTTCAAAGCAACAAGGTCAAGCGCTTCTTCCCACGTAGCTTCAACAAAAGAATCGCCTTTTCGGATAAGTGGTGTCGTAATTCGTTCCTCGCTGTTGACGAAATCCCACCCGAATTTCCCTTTTATACATGTCGAAATCGCGTTGACTGGGGCATCTGAAACGGGCTGGATTTTCAAAATTTTTCTATCTTTCGTCCACACTTCAAATGAGCACCCAACACCGCAGAATGTACATACTGTTTTCGTTTTCTTCGTCCTCGTATCGCGCATCGCCGATTCAACATCTGATACGGCCATAATGCCGCTATACCCGGGCTCAACATCTTTGACAAGTTCAATCATCGGCGTCAGAATTTCCTCTTTTAGCCCGGTCATGAATCCGGCTTCACCAAGCATTGATTTTTCCATTAGTGCATTGCATGGGCATACGGTAACACAGTGGCCGCAGCCTACACAAGATGAGTCATTAATTTTCGCGCCCCCATCCCACAGAACAATTGGACGGTCCCTCTCCCAATCAATCGATAAGGTTTCATTTACCTGTAGATTTTGGCATACTTCAACACACTGGCCGCAAGCAATGCACTGATTTGGGTCGTAACGGTAAAATGGGTGTGTAAAATCAACACTTTCCTGTGTGCATTTTGGTTCATATGGATATTTTTGATGTTCGATTTCCATCATATCCACCGTATTATGTATTTTACAGTTGCCATTATTGTTGTCACACACTGTACAATACAAAAGGTGATTTTCTAGAATTCGATCCATTGCCTCCGTCTGGGCTTCTTTAGCACGAGTTGAAGCCAGCTCTACGCTCATTCCAGAGACAGCTTTTGTTGAACAAGCACGCATTAGACGGCCATCTACTTCCAAGATACACGTATCACATGTCTCAATTGGGTCCACTTCAGGTAAGTAACATATTTGCGGATGATCAATTTGATACTGATTAATCACCTCAAGGATCGTCTTGCCTTCCACGAAGTCATAATTGGAACCGTTAATCTTGATTGGCATGTATGCGCCTCCTTTTTTATAAATAAAAAACCACCATGAAAAAATACACCGACTTGACAAGTGCACTTTCATAGTGGAATAGTCTTCTAACAGGACATGTTAAACTACCAATCCATATTTCTATTTAACGTTCGATAATGCCACAGCAGTTCATACTGTAACACCTCTTAGACACTAGTATATTTTAAGTTGAAAGAATAAACAATCTATTTTTCAGCTTTTGAACTATTTTCTTTTACCACGGAGGAGGAATAAATACATGTTAAAAAGAATACATGATTTTAATGATATTATCAGAAAGCTACGCAAAGACTTATTCGGGAAGGGACCTGAAAGAATCCACACGGTTTTTGTTGATAATATGATTATTTCAACACTCTACGGGAACTTGACTCCAACTGAAAAATTTATTGCCAGTACACCAGAAGGAAAAGAAATGATCCATGCTGCAAGAACTAGAATGATTCAAGATGTCTATCAAAAAGCACCACCCGATGGCATGGAAGAACTCGTCGGGGCTAAATTTGTCCACCTTTTCTCGGACATCAAATTGGAAGAGGACATTGCAATTTCCGTATTTCTTTTCGACCGGCAAATTGAACACAAGGGGGGAAAGTAGATGGAACAAGATAAGAAACGGACTGTTTTTCGATACTCAAACGGATATTTCTCGAAAAAGGAAGACCAAATTGTAGTCGAACACCCCGTCACTATCAAAATCAATGACCAAGAATTTGCAACAATCGTTTGCTCGCCTGAGTACATCGAAGACATGGCGGTCGGTTTTTTGGCATCTGAAGGTGTCATCCCAAAGTATGAAGATATCAAAGACATTTCTCTACAGGAAGAATTGGGTATTGTCCATATCAAAACGGACAAGATGTATCCTTTTTACGAAAAATTGCTGAACAAACGCTACATCACCTCCTGTTGCGGCATGAGCCGACAAGGTTTTGTGTTTGCTAACGATGCATTAACAGTGAAAAGAATGACAGGAACCCATGTAACGCTTACCCCGGAAGATTGCTTTTTTCTGATGGAGCAAATGGATCAATCAGCAGACATGTTTCATAAAACTGGAGGTGTCCATAATGCAGCACTCTGTGATCCTACTGGCATTGTGCTGTCAAGGATGGATATTGGCAGACATAATGCTTTAGATAAAATTTACGGTCATTGTTTAAGAAATACTATTTCAGTAAAAGACAAAATAATTGTGTTTAGTGGCCGTATCTCATCGGAGATTTTATTGAAAGTGGCAAAAATCGGCTGTGAAATTATACTTTCAAAATCAGCCCCTACTGAATTGGCATTGACACTCGCAGAAGAACTCGGAATTACTACAGTCGGATTTATACGGCAAAATTCATTCAATCTGTACACTCACCCGGATCGGATCATTATCGAAGAAAACAACAATATTTTTCAACACTAAAAAACATTCGTGACAAAATTGGCAATGAATGCTAAGATGACTGAAATGTCTAACATTAACACATTATACATCTTTCATGTAAATAAAAGGCTATTTAAATATAGGGGCTCAGCTGCTCGAAATTACCTTTGGGGATTACAGGTTTATATCTGTTTAATTTCATATTTTCATAAAGGGGGAAAAGGTTTGAAGGGGAATAAAACGAAGAACAGGTGGTTGATTGCCGCATCCGCAGTTGGTATTCATATTTCTATCGGCTCCGTATATGCTTGGAGCAATTTTACAAATCCATTAATCGATCAGTTTGGTTGGTCCACAAGTCAAGTACAACTCACATTCAGTATCGCCATTCTATTTTTGGGGCTGTCTGCAGCATTTCTTGGTCACTTCGTGGAGAAATATGGGCCAAGGAAAGCGGGAATCATGGCAGCTATTTGTTTTGGCTCGGGTGTAATTGGTTCCGGGTTTGCTGTAAGCGCTTCCTCGCTTCCATTACTATATTTATTTTATGGGGTACTGGGTGGGATTGGGCTTGGCGTTGGTTACATTGCGCCAGTTTCCACTCTTGTAAAATGGTTCCCTGACCGCCGTGGACTTGCGACCGGTCTTGCCATTATGGGATTCGGTTTTGCTGCAGCTATTAGTAGCCCAATTATGGAAGCGCTTATTACTTCTGTTGGGCTAAAAAACACATTCTTTATTTTGGGTGTTTCTTACTTTTTAGTTATGATTTTATCCTCTTTATATCTTGAAAAGCCTGAAGAAGGCTGGGCACCCGCTGGATTTATTGAAAAAGTTAAAGCAGGAAAAATCGAACAAAAGAGAGACTTGGCACAATTGACAGCGAATGAAGCAGTGAAAACCAAACGTTTTTACTATTTATGGCTAATGCTCTTTATTAATGTCACATGTGGCATTGGTATATTATCAGCCGCAAAACCACTCGCAATTGACAGTATCGGTATGACAACTATACAGGCTGCAGCACTCGTCGGGGTCCTCGGTATCTTTAATGGAGCCGGCAGACTTGGCTGGGCGGCTACTTCTGATTATATAGGTAGACAAAACACATATACCACATTTTTTGTAATCCAAATCTTTTTGTTTGCACTATTGCCTTTCACAACAAATGCACTGCTATTTCAAATTATGCTCGCAGTCATTTACACATGCTATGGCGGTGGTTTCGCATCCATTCCCGCATACATTGCCGACATTTTCGGAACGAAACAGCTTGGTGCAATCCACGGTTATATACTAACTGCTTGGTCGGCAGCTGGTCTTGCTGGGCCTATGTTCGCTGCATGGATGAAAGATATGACGGGTAGTTACGAAAGCAGCTTGCTCTATTTCGCTGGTTTGTTTGTAGTTGCATTCGTTATTTCCATATTAATCAGAGTTGATATTAGAAAAGTTCAAGTGGAAGGCGAAAAACGCGCACTTAAGCCCTTAGAAAAAGTTGTAAGTGGATGATTATCACTGCCACAAGTAATCTCGATAACATGGATAGCCACCTCAAATTCTAAATGCTTAAGCAGCTAATCCATCTCTACCTGACAAAACAAGATTAATTATAACTTCATTTTTTCTTATATAAAAAGAAGCTCATCTGCATGCAAATGAGCTTCTTTTTATATAGATGACAACTTCTCATACTTTCGGCCGTCATTCAATTATGTCATTACTGCAATTTAATTTCCTTCAAGTTTTTGATATCCCTCTTCAATCGCTGTAAATAGAGCTGTTCCAGCCTTCAATCCAGTAAATGCTTCAATTGCATGACGAACACCTTGTCGTTGAATTGTTTCTTGAATGAGCTTTGCTTCGGGATCTTCCAAATAATCATAACGCAATGCTGCTGCAATTCCCATCGCCAAGAAAGTCGGTGTCTCGTCAAACAACTCCACGTATTGAGTTGCCGGGCCAACCAGCCGATCATTGAATTTGAGTTTACGTAAAGGTGAGCGACCCACTCGTGTTACATCATCAGATATAAAGGGATTTGCAAACCGCCCCATAATTTTTTGTATATAATCGCCATGCTCTTGCTCATTAAATTGATATTTAGCAATGAGTAATTTACCGGTTTCTTGCAAGACATTCTCAGTCATAGTCTTGATTTCTTCACTCGCAAGCGCTTCGTCCATTCTCCTGATACCTGCCAAATAACCAAAGTAAGCAACGGCAGCATGGCCTGTATTCACCGTATATAATTTCCTTTCAATGTATGGTTCCAAATCTTTAACGAATGTAATGCCTTTAACAGGCGGATTTTCACCAATGATCTCCGATTCCTCAACTACCCATTCATAAAATGGCTCCACTTGAACCGCTGTCTTGTCTTCATTTATCTGGTTCGGGACAATCCGATCTACCGCTGCATTCGGAAAGCTAAAACAGTTATCGAATTGGGATTTTTCGTCTTCAGTTAACTTTTCATATACTTTTTCTTTAAGAAAAGCACTTCCACCAATCATATTTTCACAAGCGATGATTGTTAACGGTTGTCCCGTTTGAATGAGACGCTCCTTAAGTCCATCAGCAAGTAATCCCGCGATAAAGGGCAATACATTCGGCCCAACCGCCGCTGTTACAAGATCGGCTTTGGCAATTGTTTCGATTACTAATTCCGGATTCGTCGCACTATTAATAGCCCGAACATTTTTCACAAGTAGTCCTTCGTGAGCTTCATTTGCAAGTTCAACACGGTATTGTTTTTTTTCGTTTATCAAATTAACAAGCTCGCTGTTCACATCTACAAAGCATGTTTCAAATCCGGATTGATACAATAAGTTTCCAATGAAACCTCTTCCTATATTTCCAGCGCCAAAATGAACAGCGATCATGTTAGTTCACTCCTTCAAAGAAGGATAAGACTTCATCTTTAGATGATGCATACACAATTGCTTCTACATTTTCTTCATCAGAAACTACGATTGCAATATTCGACAGGATTTCTAAATGCTCATCCCCTTTTCCAGCAATCCCAAAGATCAATTTCACGATATTCCCATCTCCGAAATCCACACCCCCAGGCACTTGAATAATCGCAATACCTGACTCCTTCACTTCTTGTTTTGCATCGTCTGTACCATGTGGAATGGCTACAAAATTGCCCATGTACGTAGATGTCATTTCTTCACGTTGAAGCATTTTTTCTATATAACTTGACTGAACATAGCCTCTGTCAAAAAGGATTTTCCCTGTTAAGCGGATTGCTTCTTCTTTTGTTGCCAGTACTTGATTCAACACAATGTTTTCGATTGATAAAATTGGTAATGTCATTATAAAAACTCCTCTAGTCAATTTATTTTTTCATCTATGAACTGCTCAAATTTATGTGCCAAATAAGAATGGATAAGCGTCCCCTGATTGGATTCAAACAATTCGACACTTTTTTCGTTTTCGATAATTAGTGCACTAATGAAACTCAGTACTTCTAAACCCTGCTTATGGTATTGATGGGGGGCTAACAACAGTAATAAATGCTTGACTTCGCTATCAGTTCCGTCCATTGCTGTCATAACGATTGGGTCTTTGAGTGTTTGAATCGTAAAAGAAGGCTTTAGAACTTGTTCATGACGGGTGTGAAATAAAGCGAGCTTTGTTTCAGGTATTCCTATCCCACCAAGAGCTTCTCTTGCAAATAGAGCATTTGCTACAATTTCATCATCTTTTATAATTTTTTGTTTTTCCAATTGATGGCATGCTACCCGTATACACTTTTTTATCGACATATATTCATTTTGTGATGAATGCTGAAAACCCGATAATAACTCGGCTACAGTTTCCGTGTATAATTGGATATTTTTCATTCTGTTAATTATTTCATCAACGCTTGAACGAACGCGATTTAACAAGGCAACCGGTTTTTTTATCAGCATCTGCCTTCTTGCATACAGCTGAACTTGCTTAATTTCTTCTTGTGTCATAAACGGACTGACGATCATATATTCCTTAGTAAAATCTTGTAAGTAAATAGTGGAAATAATTAAGTCTCTATCTGAGATTTGAAGTTCATTCAATTCAAATAGAGATACATTCACTACTTCTGCAATTTCTGGTATTACCCGTTGAAGTCGCGATACAAGCATTTTCGATGTTCCAATGCCACTAGAACAAACAATATAGGCTTTTAAGTCCTTTTCGCCCCTCAAGCCAAGTAAAACAGATCCGAAGTGCATAACTAAGTAACCTGTCTCTTCATCGGGAACTCGTAATTCTGGAAATACTTCTCCTACTGCATCCTTAACTAGTTGAAACAGTTCTTCATAGTCTTTACGAATATTTTTCAACAATGGATTGGTGATACCCATATTCTGTCGAATTCGATAAATCGCAGGCTTCAAATGTGTAACAAGACCTTCTAAGAGGGGCGCGTTATCCTTCAAATCTTCACCCGTAGCATCTTCCATGTACTGAATCAGTTTCTTCGCTTGCATGAACGTTTCCAAATTGGAAGCTTCAAGTAATTGTCCTTCATTATGACGAAGCTTAGCTCCTTGAAGATGCATCGTAATATATCCAATCTCAGCATTAGGGATATCAATCTGGAAACGGGTCGCTAATTTAGTGATAATTTCGTGTGCAATATGGTATTCCGGTTCCTTTGTTAACTGCTCCAAATATATCGTATCCATCTGAATGTTTTCACCTAACATAATACGTTCAATTGCCAAAGTTAAATGAACGATGAGTCCGACATAAGCATTGTCCGTAATTGGAAATGGGAGTACTCGATTTAATTGTTGCATGACATCTTCAATAACAAGTAATTTTTTCCTATCAACAAGATGTAATAACCGTTTGGATATAGAACTTTCGTGATTCCCAGACTTCTTCTGGATACGTTCTTTAATAAATGAAAACAACTCGTCTTCTTTTAAAGTCTTGGCAATCACGTAACTCATTGCTCTTCGTTTTGCTTTTTCGGATCCGCTTATTTTAATTCCATACCCTCTTTTTTTCACTATTAAAAGTTGAAAGGGTTTTAATTGTTCTTCTAGCTTTAGTAAATCTGAACTAATCGTTGCAATCGCCACTCCTAGTTCATTGGCGAGCGCAAACAGCTTCACAGGTTCTGTTGATTCATATAATGTGCAAAGAATCATTGTTCGCCTTTCGTCCAATGTATACTCGCGAGAGGAGAAAGTGTTTAGCTTTTTTTTTAATATTTCCTTATTTGTTTCTTCCCCTAGAATCTGAATGCCAACCCCAGTTTTCCTTATAAGTTCAAGGTTGTATGGACGCAATAACTTTTCTATCGTATTCAAATCGCGGTGAATGGTCCGAGGGCTGACTGCTATTTTCTCCGATAACTCTTTAATTGTTACTTCTTCACTTCTGTTGATCAATTCATCCAAGATAACTTTTTCCCGAGCTGAAATATCCACGTTAAACACCCCACTGAAATGCTCTATAATCATTGGTAAAACTCAGCCTAATTTCTTTCGAATTAGACTGAGTTTAAGTGTACACTCATTACTTTTTCAGTTTTTCAAGAAGTTCATCGTATCTCGGACTATTTAAAAAGTTTTCGACAGAAATATGATATGCGTTTGGTGATTTTGCTTTCGCACGTTCAGTTAAATCTTTATGAGTGATTACTACTTCCGCATCAGGCGGTAAGTTACTGATAGCCATATTCGAAACCGCAACATCAATATCAGCTTTTTTCACTTTATTCCTCAAAATTGATGCACCCATTGCGCTGGAACCCATGCCTGCATCACATGCAAAAATAATACTTTCGACATTTGCAAATGACACTTCTTGAACAGCTTCTTCAGCAATCGATTGTTGCATAAAGTCTGCTGCACGGCTCTCTTTACCTTTTAACGCAGACGTTTTTTCCGTAGCTTTTAACAAGTCATCCTCTTCAGTTTCCTTGCCTGTTTTTAAGATGATCGATGCTACAATGAATGACACAACTGTTGCAAAGAGCACGCCCGCGATAACAGCTACAAAGCCACCTTTTGGCGTCATGGCAAGGATGGCAAAAATACTACCTGGCGATGCCGTGGCAACCAAGCCGCCTCCCAATAATTGAAATGTAAATACGCCCGTAGCGCCTCCTGCAATGGCAGCAACCAATAGCAATGGTCTCATTAAAATGTAAGGGAAATAAATTTCATGAATCCCCCCGAGGAAATGAATGATCCCTGCCCCTGATGCCGTTTGCTTCGCCATCCCTTTACCAAAAATCATATACGCAAGTAATATCCCGAGACCGGGTCCTGGATTGGCCTCTAATAGAAAGAGAATCGATTTACCTGTTTGTGTAGCTTGCTCAAGCCCAATCGGACTTAACACACCATGGTTAATAGCATTATTTAAAAACAACACTTTTGCTGGCTCTATCAATATGCTAGCAATTGGCAATAAATTCGCATCGACAATCGCTTGCACACCTGCTCCAAGAGCTTTATTCAACGCCTCTACAACTGGGCCAATTCCTTTAAAAGCAACTAAAGCTAAAATGAAGCCAATAATGCCTGATGAAAAGTTATTGACAAGCATTTCAAAACCTGATTTTATTTTTCCTTCAACTAATTTATCAAATTGTTTAATGGACCATCCACCTAAAGGTCCTACAATCATTGCACCGAGGAACATTGGAGCATCTGGTGCTCCAACAATAACCCCCATTGTGACAATTGCCCCAACGACTCCCCCACGAATATCATGGACAAGACGGCCACCTGTAAAACCGATTAAAATTGGTAATAAGTAATAAATCATAGGATCTACCAGTTCACTAAAGCTTGCGTTCGGAATCCAACCCGTCGGAATAAATAATGCTGTAATAATCCCCCAAGCAATAAATGCACCGATATTCGGCATGATCATCCCACTTAAAAAACTTCCAAAACGTTGGACTTTCATTTTGAATCCTGAATTTGTTTGCTGTTCATTTTCCATAAACATACACTCCCTTCCTTTTTTATAAAGCGACAACTGTTTGATTACTACCAATAATAAAGCGTTTACATTCGTTAAGCAATTGAATGTAAACGCTATTTTGTCACTTCTATTGTTGCCATGTGTGTGCTTGATGGAACTAAGTATACACGTAGCTCTGCTTTATTGTCAGAATTAACAGTTTTCTATCTAGTTAATGGTCAACGCATATCTATCTGCTGATAAATCGTAATTAATTCTCCGGATATTGTGTTTGCAAAAACGTAACCGATTGAGTAATTAACTCTTTTAATACGTTCGTATCGATATCATCGACTTTATTAATGTACACACATGCTTTGCCAGAAGTGTGTTTTCCAAATGTCGCCAACAATGCATCACGTTCGCTATCTCCGGGTGCAAAATACAAACTAGTTTTTGCTTTTCGCGGAGAGAAACCTGCCAAAGGTGCGTCACCTTCGTGGCCCGTTTTGTATACATAATGATACGATCCAAAACCAATAATGCTTGGTCCCCACATTTTTGCTTCAAAGCCAGTCGTCTCTTTAAATATATCAAGTAGCGAGTAAGCATCTGCACGTTTTTTCGGATTTTCTACATTCTCAATAAATTCAATAACATCATTGTCTGTTGCCTTCATTTTTTGTTCGTACATATTTTATACCCCCTCTCTTCTATCACTCTACGAACTCGTCTAGACATTTTTTACATATGCATGATTTTCTCAATTGATCGTAAGGTACTAGGTCGAAAATTGCTTTCGGAAAGAACTCTCCACTACACCAACATATACCTAGAGATTTTTCTGTGGAATTACAGCAATTATTATTGCCTTTACAAATAGGACATTGGTAACTTTCTGCTGTATTGAATGCTTGGACCATCGTTTTACCTCCCTTATTTACACAGATTATTTCAGAGCTCATTATACATATCTCACACATTTAAACGGTCATAGGACTAAACGATTAGTATTGCTTACACATCAGAAGAAATTTTTGATTAATTAATATGAAGATATACGAGCAGTTGATTTCATTTCACTTTTCCTTAAATAATTTAAGTGATGAATTTCTACTCTATAAATTAAACTTTTTATATGTTTCTGTAAAAAAGGTTTAACTTTTCCGTTGTAATCCTCAAGTGATTTGCATACATAGTCTTCGTCCATAGAAACAGTAAAACTACATGTGATCACTACAGATTGTTCTTCCTCAGTAGTTGAATACCACTCGGTTATTTCAATAATTTTCATACTTACAAATTTGTTTTTCATATATGTTTTTGTTTTTGGTAATTTACTGTTGGACAGAAAAGATACAATTCCTTTTACATAAATCATTCTATTTACCTCCTAATTAAGCTGGGAAAATAGATTTCTATATAGCTAGTGAAATCCTTAATATATTGATTCAGATATTGGTAAGATACACGCCATACTCCCCCTGCTTATGCAAATGCTTTGCATGTATTGTATCACAATAAGAACATCGGTTTCATTATTTTTCGTCGATTAATTCACGCTAACAACAAGGGAGCTTGGTTCTCTAAGTCAAAATCTAACTTTGCAACATAACTGAGCAAAGCATCGTCCAATTAGGAAGAACTACAAGAAACGAGTGGATGATATGAAAAAGAAAATAGTCATAGCTGGTGGAACGGGTTTTATAGGTCAATACTTTGAAGAGAAGTTTACGAATATAGGCTATGAAGTAATTATCATTTCAAGACAACCCCATCATCTTTTTTGGACGGATAGCCTAGGCATTGTAGATGCCTTAGAAGGTGCCGAGATGCTCATCAATCTTGCTGGGAAGTCCGTCAACTGCCGTTATAATGAGAAGAATAAAAAAGAAATCCTAGACTCCAGAACTGGGACCACAGAAATACTTGGAAGTGCTCTGCTAGCCTGTAAAAACCCACCGCCATTATGGATCAATTCAAGCTCGGCTACGATTTATCGACATGCGGAGGATCGACCTATGACGGAGGCTAGTGGCGATATTGGAACCGGATTCTCCGTAGAAGTAGCACAAGCTTGGGAGAAATCCCTATTTGATTTTCAGCTACCCCAAACAAGGAAAGTCGCTTTAAGAATTGCTATTGTCCTCGGTGAGGATGGTGGAGTGATGGAGCCCTACCTCAACCTCGTGCGCTTTGGGCTCGGCGGAGTACAAGGAACAGGTAATCAAATGTTTAGTTGGATTCATATAGAAGATGTGTTTCGAGTCATCTTATTTCTTCAAAGCAACGAACAATTGAATGGCATATTCAATTGTTCAGCCCCCCAGCCGATCACGAATCGAGTATTCATGACACAACTGCGAAAAACGATGAACCGAAAGATCGGATTACCCTCGCCAAAATGGATGCTCGAAATGGGAGCCATCTTTATGAACACTGAAACGGAATTGATTTTAAAAAGCCGTTGGGTTGTTCCTGATCGATTAGAAATGGAAGGTTTTCAGTTTACATTTGGTACAATCGGGGAGGCACTTCAACAAATACTAAAAACTTCTAATAAGATACAATGATTAATATGGACATAAAAACGGTTCAAGGAATAATACCCTTGAACCGTTTTTCATCATAATGTATTGGGTTTCAATTCCACTGTACATATTCCTCAATTCATCTAAAAAGCTGGTCGCCTATCGTATTTCCGCTTCAACTCGTCAGTGACTGGGACAGCACCATTTTGACCACATGCTCGTTGATAATGTCCTATAATTTCACTCCGCTGTTGATAGGCTTTTCGACTATATATGTTGAACAAATGAATACGGCGTATACGCTTTACAAAGGCTTTTGGGTGGCCACTGAAAAAGCCCCACTACATAGAGCAAATTAGAATTCCTGCCAATACCGCTTCGACGCTTTGTGGATGCCTCCCGCGATAAGCCAGAAAGAAGACCCCTTTCAGTCTCATCGCTCCGGCTACCACGAAGACGCACCTTCGCTGGATGGACTATGTGAGAAAGAGCATTTCGTTACCGGAATGAGACCTGCAATCTCTAGTGCGTCTTTCTTGAATTAAATCACCATCAAAAAATAATCACATTATAACCTCGGCATATACACTCCGAATCATAACTCTCTTCAACAATGAACAACGCTAGCGTAGGCGCGGCAAAGGGGTAGCCGAAGCCGTGAGACTAGATGCGAGGCGTCAAGCGTTCTACATACCCCGAATCACACCTCTCTCATTATTGAGCGCCACAGTAAATTCAATGGGATTCTTTAATTCAACATATTTAGTTGCAATTTGCATTTTTTTCGAATGAAACCCTTCTCTACTCTCTTTTAAACTAGTATTTGCAACAATCTTGTTTGCGTTAGATTCTGTCACTTGACACCTATTTCACTTTATCGCCCTTTAGGTTTATTTATCATCTTTTTTATAATTCGAATCTGACCTCGATGATTTAGTTCGTCTTCAAACACATGAAACCATTTAAAATAATTGTTCGTGGGTAGTCCATCCCAAAATGACATTTGTTCAAATAACCATTCATCTTTCAATGTTTTAAACGTTTCAATTGTTTTGTTCCTTGTTTCAGCTAATTGTTCCAAATAGAAATCAATGCTATTTCCTTTAATTTGATCTCGCGCACTATTCCCTAAATCTAATCCTGGATTTAGCGTACTACTATCATCATCTGTAATATCTCGATTTTCGAACGTGAAGATTTGGTATGCCTTTTCAACCGATATCATATGAGCAAGCAACATTCCGATTGAATTCGATTCTTCTCCATAAAGAAAATCCAATTCTTCAACTGTTAAACTTTCGATTTCACGAATCGTTGTAACTCTAGTATAATCCATCATAGAAACCAGTTTACTGAACTCTAGACTTAACCCCTCTTTTTGATCAATTAAAAATATCGTATTATTCTCCAAAAGTAGTTCACTCCCGAAAGTATTATTTAAATGACAACTGCCGAAACTAACTAGGAAATTGAATCGGTATATCAGCTTGAATGAGATTGAATCTCTACTGATACACTTTGCTTGGTGGTTAATTCCCTGCTACACTAACTATCTAATGAAGCAATTCGATAATGAATTGGACATCGTTACGATTTTCTTCTCTTCAATTATGATAGAAAATAAGAACTTAGGCTCGATGGATCTTTTTAGTCGCCAAGCCGAAAAATATTGTCCAATATTTCAGACATCATTATCTTAACATATATAGGAGATATAGTGATACATACCTTACCCTAGATCAGCATCTGCGACGATTGAACACTAGTCGTGATAAAGTATTAATTGAACGAATAGGGCTTTTCTCAGCTGTTATCCCACCTAGAATGTTCGTACTGTAATTTTTTAAATGGGGCTCATATCCCCCTTTGCAGCGAGATGAAAGATTTTATTAAGAAGAGGTGCAATAATGATGAATATATTTACACAACACAACCCGACGAAGTTATATTTTGGTAGGGGGCAAATTAGTCAATTATCAACAGAAGTTGCTCATAAGAAAGTCCTTCTAGTTTATGGTGGAGGCAGTATTAAGCAAAATGGTGTCTATGAAGATGTGATGAAAGAACTCACTAAAGCAGAAGCTACGGTATTTGAATTACCTGGTGTGGAACAAAATCCACGTTTAACAACGGTGCATAGAGGCGTTGAAATTTGCAAATCAGAGGAAATCGATATTCTTTTAGCCGTCGGTGGCGGAAGTGCAATTGATTGTACGAAAGCTATTGCTGTTGGAGCTAAGTATGATGGAGATGTTTGGGATTTAATTACCCGAAAAGCTCCGATAACATCAGCTCTCCCAATCGGAACTGTCCTTACATTAGCGGCAACTGGCTCTGAAATGAATCCGATATCTGTTATTTCAAACTGGGACACAAAGGATAAACTTGGTTGGGGTTCGCCACATGTATTCCCGCAGTTTTCAATCCTGGATCCGACTTATACGTACTCGGTGTCCCGTAAACAAACAGTATATGGAATTGTCGATAGTATGTCTCATGCTCTTGAAAGTTATTTCCATCGTACAAGAAACACGCCTATGATCGATGGATTCATTGAATCACTACTCCGAACAGCGATTCGAACTGCACCAAAATTACTTGAAGACTTAACTTCTTATGAACATCGTGAGACGATGATGTATATTAGTACAACTGCATTTAATGAAACATTGTCGAATGGAACAGATGGCGGTGACTGGGGGTCTCATCGAATAGAACATGCACTTTCGGCTGTTTATGACATACCACACGGTGGAGGACTGGCCATATTGTTCCCAAACTGGTTAGAGCATGTACTTGAAGATGATCCATCCCGAGTAAAAATGTTGGCAATGAACGTTTTTGGTATTTCTGATAAAGGCAAGAGTGATATTGAAGTCGCAAAAGAAGGAGCGAAAGCGCTTCGTACATTCTGGGATTCTCTCGATGCTCCCAATCGTTTGAGCGACTATGGGATTGACGACAAAGATATTGAATTAATTATCGATAAAACTTTTATCAAACCTGGGGTTGGCCTTTACGAAGAATTAGATCGAGAAAGTGTCAGAGATATTTTAATTCGTTCCATGTAAGGTTGCAGGTCAATACATCAAATAGAAAGCCATAGAAAAGAAACCACTTTTGAAATAAAGTGGTTTTTTCTTTGTCTTATAACTGAACACTAACACCTGACTATATGCTATTTTAGGGACTCTGAAAGCCAGACCGTAATTTAACAAATTCGAATAACAAAGGCACATTACTATATTTTTGCAATGAAGCCGTCCTTTCAGAAATCTTTTCCCAGCTTTCCTTATAAGAATCTGCACCATTTACCAATGGCATAGATCCCTGTAAAAAGTCTTCAATTGGTATCTCCAACTGCTCAATAAACCGTTCTACTTCTGGAAATTTCCTATCCTTTTCTGGATTGGGTTCTTTGAATAGAACATGTTCCAAATTTCTTGAAAAGTAATACATACGGTAGTCGATTTCACCAGCAATTATCTTATCCAATGCCTTCATTATATTGATATTTGTACTTCTATCCATATTTCTAGCTGCTATTTGTTGCTTTTGTTTTTCATGCGGAACAGTTATTCGATCCTCGTGGTAAAGCGTTAATTCTTTTTGGGTGTCATCAATAACAATCGCATCTTCAGGGATGAAACAGCCATCCATATCAATAATATGCAATACACAGAATACATCTTCAGGACGAAATTTACTTTTTATCATAAATTCATTTACTGCATTTCCAATCACAGACTTGATAGGTTCTTCCGGCCTGTCCAAGTCATATAAAATATCGCCGTGCTGAATATGGAAACGTATATTATGCTGCTCGAAAAGACTGCGTAACCGATTGTATAGCAATACCTCTTCGCAGCTTCCCTCGACAAGTAATAACACGACCTTCTTTTTAGTATTTGTCATGTATAATCCCAGCTTTTCGGAATGCCGTTTTAATATCATATAAATTCGTTTCTGCATAGACTTCTTCGTCTTGACCGCCCAGTTGCACTGCACGTAGATAGATATCCCGTGCATTGCTTAGCCTTTCAACACCTTTTAATTGTTGGTATCTATCCTCTTCGTTAAGAGTCGTAAACCATAAGTTTCGAATTGGAAGCACTTCTAATATTCTTAAATTATGAGAAGTGAAAAAAAGTTGACCTTGTGCATTTTCGTTCAGAACTACTAATATTTCGCCAAGTAAGTATTCAAAAATCCCTGCATCGAGCTCATCAATTACAACACAAGCGTTCGGATTATTATAAACTGCAATAAGAGTACTTAAGATAGAAATAATTTTCAATGTACCTTCCGATTCACTTCGTAAAGGAAGTTCAATCTCCCCTTGTTTTGATAAAAACTCAAAGCGAACCCCTTCACTGCCATCACTCAACTTCTGCTTATTGATCTGCCTTATCTTTATTAGTAGGCCTGGGATAATGGTCTGCAAGACAATATTCGTCTGACTAACCACTTGGTCAATCGTTTTAAATAAGTCCAGTGGTAACACCATTGTGTCCGCCATCTCATAGGGTATATGTCCACGCTTTCTTTCCAAATGAACACTAAAAGGCATAACAAGATTGGCAACTAATAAACCATATTGAATCGTATCAATGATGTGTAAATCACGATTAAGGTCATCTGAAAGACTTTTCATGATTTCAATTTCAGTTTCTTCTAAATGCTCTTCATATACTTCCTTTAACTCTTCTCGAAATACAAAAGAAGTTGAGTTACTAGTGGCCATTCTATTGGCTACTATGACTGAGACCCTTGCAGATTCATTCATTTCATGTGATTCATTAGCTCCTATCGTTAATCCTTTAACAGTTTTCGAAATTAGAACTTTGAATGGCTCATTTTCCTTATTTTCTCGATATACTACTTGTTCTTCGACAACTTGATACCTTCCTTTTCCCGCCGTCAAAGAGACTGAATAGTTAACGTAGAATTCACCGAATTGATTTTCAATAATAAATTGAAACAATAAACGAATAGTCTTTTCATTAAAATATAGCAAATTAGATGTGAGCTTGGGAAGTGGAGCATTATAATTGGCTGATAATAAAGTCTTTAACAGATTGAACGCTTCCACTGCCGCAGTTTTCCCAGAACCATTTTGACCATAAAACCCTATGACATCAGCTTTCTCCGATGTATTGAAAGTTGAATTTGTGTGAAACTCACCATTTTTAACGTTTTTCAAATTAGTTATTTCTACTTTGGTTACCCTGACAATACTTTTCATGGAGGTCCTCCTATGAATTCTACATAAAATGAAGATATTCATTTACTTTCAATGATAAATACATTTAAAGAGTAAATTATTAAATGCGTTTATCGGCGGTGAAAATGTAATTTACTTATCAATATGCTCTTACTTGTCATAAGTTATTCAGGCTAGCAATTGGAAGCTGTAGTGAAATTAGGGTGTATTGACTGAGTAGCTTTACACAGACGTCTACCTAAAACTAATTTTCAATGCTTTAGAAATATTTACGTTATATTTAAGACAACACAAAAATGCCTACCGAAACGATAGGCATTTTAACATACGTTTTATCTTTGAAAAGTCTCGCCGTTGATTATGACTTGTGTGGCACGGAATGGGATATTTACATTCATTGAGAAATACGGCTCCAAAATGCTATAAAATGACTCCCATTGACTATCTACTTCATCATATTTACCATTAAGCTCCAAGTCAATTATGCCAGTATAAATTTTTTGTAGTTTGGAAAGATTTTCCTTAGATACTTCGAAATCATAATAAGCCATTTGTTCATCAAATGTGGGCATTGGATTGGCAGCGCGATAATACGGTCGCATCACGGAGTCAAATGCCTCCCATTTATCCATCGCCAGTTGATCGTCTCCATCACTACTAGCCTGGCGAGCATCCTCATATAATTTCTTTATCACCGGAAAATCTGTTTTGGAAATAGTCGTACCTAAATCTATAATATACTCTTCAAATGTGGGCTCTACATAATAAGTATTGACAATTTCAAAAAACTGATCTAATTTAACGCCAGATTCTATCTCCGCCCCACTTTTTGCAAGTGAAACCCATTGATAATATAGTTCTTCCATTTGCAGCAGGTCATTAGCCGTAAATGGATATTCAAACATACTTATATAGACGTCAAATGCTTCAGGCTCCCAATTTGCAAGATAATATGGATTGGTTATTCGATTAATTTGCACCCATAGTTCTCCTGCCTCCTCCCATAACTCATCCTTTTCTAAAGTCATTACCTCATTGTAAAGAAGTTCAAGCTTTTTAATTTCATCTTTTGTCACCCCGAGCGGTAGATTTTTAACAAAGTAGTCAAAGCTATAAAAATCCGCAATGCTTTCCAGGACTTCTCCTTCGATTTGCACCAAAGCTCCAACTGAGAAATTCATCGCCTGGATTTTCTCCTCAGTAAAAGTATGCAATCCTACATGGTAGCGTTCACCGCTATCACCTTTAACGATTATTTCATTACCCCAATTTTCAACGACTGTCCCTTTGACAATCTGTCCAATTTGAAAGTGTGATCCAGCTTGTTCCACCGCTGCGAAAGTATAAGATGGCATCACTCCGCCAATCCCAAGTGCTAATGCTATAGAAAGGACCAACATTCTCTTCTTTTCTCTGCTCATATCTCATTCCCCTTTTACTAAATAATTGTGTAAGAAAAATACGCTTGGACTATATTCATTCTTCCATCTAAATGTCATTGAACCATTCATTATATGTTCTGACTTAATAAATGATGACAAACAAATAAAAGAAAAAACGTTGTATTCTTTCCTTTGCTATAATGAACTATAATGAAATGTATTTAATAGTTAGGGTGTGCGTGCATGAATTCGAATGAAAAACAACCGCCTGATTTAAAAGACGTTGATTCAAATGAGGAAATTGATGATGAAGAGCTACAAGCACTGGTATTAGAAGCACAACAGGAGGTCCTTTATAGAGAGGCGCAAGAAAAAACAACCCCCAAAACGAAACGCCCATTTCCAAAATGGCTATTTTGGCTTATCTCCATTGTGATGGTTTTCAACACATTTGCGATCATTTTTGAAGTGTATTCAATCCCAGCCATTGAATTCTTACAAACTTCCTCAAAATTATCGAAGCAAGAAAACATTGGTACCTATAAGAAATCTGTTGTTGTTATTCAATCCGCTGAAAGCAAAGGCACAGGTTTCTCCATTTCGAGTGACGGAACTATTCTAACAAACTATCATGTTGTCAAAGGAATCGACACTGTAAATGTCTTTTTCCCAGAAGAAGGACGTTTTACGGCAGAAGTTGTACATACCTATCCATCAGTCGATCTTGCTGTATTAAAAGTCAATGGACAAGACCTACCCCATTTAGAACTCGCTGAAAAAACGACTTTTACAGCTAATGAAGCCATAAACTTTATTGGTAATCCTTTAAGTTTTAAGGGCATTGCAAATGAAGGTACGATAATTGATTATATCCAGCTACCAGATTGGGATGTACCTGTCGTTATGATGAAGGCACCGGTTTATCGAGGTAATAGCGGTAGCCCCGTATTTAATAGCAAGGGGCTGGTGATTGGCATTGTTTTCGCCACGTTAGATCATGAAACGCATGGAAAAGTCGGTTTATTTGTTCCGGTAGATGAGTTTTATGATCGACAATAAGTAGTGTTTGTAGATAAGATGTTAAATAGATATATAGGTGGTGTTTGGCAACCATTTTCAACATCAAAGAATCCAAATACAAAGCCACTAAAGGAAAATTAATCCCCTTAGTGGCTTTACTTTTTAATCTTATTTAATTCGTAATTCTGATTCGCTATCGAAAAAGTGTGCTTTATTAAGGTCAAATGCTAAGTCGATTGTTTCTCCAGCCACAACATTGAAACGCGCATCTACACGTGCAACAAAATCTTGGTCATTTACCTTAGAATAAAGAATTATCTCGGCACCCATTAATTCAGCAACTTCAATCGAAGCCCTGATTTTTGTTTCAGGAGAAAAATCAAGGAATAACGGTTCATCATGAATATCTTCTGGACGAACTCCTAGAATGATATCTTTACCAATATAGTTTTGCTCGCGAAGATATTTCATTTTACCCTCGGGTACCAGAACCTTTACATCTCCCATGACAAAATGATTCTCTTCTAGTTTACCGTTTAAGAAGTTCATTGCTGGAGAACCAATAAAACCACCAACAAAAACATTGTTAGGTTCATCGTAAACTTCTTTAGGGGCTCCTACTTGCTGAATAAATCCATCCTTCATTACTACGAGGCGCGTGGCCATTGTCATCGCTTCCGTTTGGTCATGGGTTACATAAACAGTTGTTGTTTGCAGGCGCCTGTGCAACTTTTGAATCTCCGCACGCATTTGTACGCGTAACTTAGCATCTAAGTTAGATAATGGCTCATCCATTAAGAATACTTCGGCATCACGTACAATAGCACGTCCTAAAGCAACACGTTGACGCTGTCCACCTGAAAGTGCCTTTGGTTTACGATTTAAGAGGTCCTCAAGTCCCAAAATTTTAGCCGCATTATCAACACGTTTTTTTATTTCATCTTTTTTAAATTTACGTAGCTTCAAACCAAATGCCATATTATTGTAAACGTCCATATGTGGATATAATGCATAGTTTTGGAAAACCATAGCAATGTCACGATCTTTTGGTGGGACATCGTTCACTCTTTTACCACCGATGAAAAGATCGCCTCCTGATATTTCTTCCAAACCAGCAATCATTCTAAGTGTTGTTGATTTTCCACAACCTGATGGACCAACTAATACTAAAAATTCTTTATCTCTAATTTCCAAACTAAAATCTTTAACAGAAACAACATCTTTATCATATACTTTTCTTATATTTACCAATTTCAAGTCTGCCATTTTATTCCCTCCAGTGTATGTAAGTGCTTTCATCTACTATTAATAGAATAGAATATTTACACTATTTAAGTAATGGTGAATATGCACAAAGATCTGGACACTCTTCGTGCATATTTACTATGAACGAAGTTTCCTAACAAATGGAGTTACTTTCTTGCTAAAAGGGCCAGGTAAACTGTCATTGCATGATGAAATTGTCGGACATCAATCCCCGTCTTTTCAAAAAAACGATCCAACCGATATTGTAGGCTATTTCGGTGCATATGTAATACTTTTGCAGTCTCCGATATATTTAAATTACATTGAAGAAACGTTTCAATCATTTTCAGTGTTTCTTCATCGTTTATGTATTCTTGTAAAATAGTTTTGCCAATATCGGAACGTAAATCTGATTCTGTTTGATTGATAAGTAGATAGGGCACAGCATCAATATACGTTACTACTGTCTTATTCGTATATATAAATACTTTCTTAGCCGCATTTATTAATGAGTGATAATACTGAGCGATGTCCTCCAAACCGTCTTTATAAGATCCTATAAAGAAGTTGATTTTCACATATAAATCGCTCATGAGTATATCTTTAATCTCTTCAAAAGAGATGCTATCTTCATAGACTGTCTGTTCTTCTATGATAATCCCTTCATGTCCATTTTCCCATAGAATAGGAACTGGATTTGCAAATAGTTCATGAATGGCATCTTTAAATATAATTGGGTCAATTTGATTTTTTTTGATTGAAAAGTAAATAAAGCGATAGGGATTTTTAATTTCAAAGTTAGAATTTACTTCAGTCGAATGAACTGTGTTTCTCCACTTTTGTTCTTCAGCGGTAGGTAATGGTAAGTTTATATTATATGGTAATAAGAAAGTAGTTAATAATGATAAATCTTTGGAAGTTAATTCTTCTTCACTAATACCAATAATTTCATTGTCGTCTGTCACAAACCACTTATATGTACGGTCTAGGTTATCCTTTCTCTCAGAATATACAAGAAGTGAAGAATAAATTTTACGTAATTGATTGATCATCAAAGCACCTCTTTACCTTTTTCGAAAAACATTTTCACTTTAGATTATTATGTCAAAATTAATAGTACCACATTAATACTTACATACGCCTTGCAATTAGATGATTCCGTTTTTGCAACTACACATAAACATAAATATGATGCAGTTCCAGTAAAACAAAGTAATGTAAAAATGCCTAAGGAATTTTCCCTTTGGCATTTTTGTGATAACCAATGTATTAGTAAAAGTTTCTGCTGAAACAAGCATAGACGCTTTTTACAGCCTCATTACAAACTCAATACGCCCCTCTAATTTCCCGTTGCACTTCATCCTTGTAAAATTTCGCCAATTTGGTCATTTCCTTTTCCGTAAAACTTTCTACGTTTACAGTTTGCAAGTTATCTTCTACTTGAGCAACGCTTTTAAATCCAGGTATTACACAAGAAATTGCATCGTTTTCTAAAATCCACTTGAGTGCTGCCCGTGTCATATTCCCTCTATTTTCAGCTATCCAAGTAAGTTTGTCACTTAACTCTATACCCTTTGCAAATTCTACCCCTGCAAATGTTTCTCCAATATTAAATGCTTCTCCATCTCGATTAAAATTACGATGATCATCTGTTTCAAACTGTGAATTGGCTCTAAACTTCCCTGTTAATAACCCACTTGCTAGTGGAACTCGCGCGAGAATACCAACCCCCTGTTCCTTTGCTTGCGGAAATAGTGCTTCTAACGGCTTTTGACGAAATAGGTTAAATATGACTTGCAATGCACTAACATTAGGTTGCTCCAAGCAAAATAAACCCTCTTCAACAGTTTCAACACTAACACCATAATAGCGAATTTTCCCCTGTTCTTTCAAACGATCAAGTACTTCAAACACTTGACCATTCTTTAAAATCTCCATTGGTGGACAATTAATTTGAAACAAATCAAGTTGATCGCGATTAAGTCGTCTTAAGCTGTCTTCACAATACTTTGTAACACTTTCCATTGAGTATGTTTTAGGGTCATGTACATCCCCTGCTCGACAGAATTTAGTTGCTATATGAATTTCAGATTGTTTTCCTTTGGTTGCTTTCGCTAATAGTTCCTCACTATGGCCATCTCCATAAACATCTGCCGTATCGAAAAAGTTTACACCTTTTCCTATTGCGTGGTCTAAAGCTTTCAATGCTTCTAGATCATTCGTTCTTCCCCAAGCTCCGCCAATTGCCCAAGTACCAAAGCTGAGCTCACTTACCTTTAAATCTGTATTGCCAATTTGACGATAATTCATTTTTCCTCACTCCACTTATCCAAGTATTTTTTAACAAAGCCTATAACAACAGATTTGAAATACAAGAACAATAGCTTTAATACGTATACTAATGAATAAAAGCCGTTTTGGCACTCACGATAATATTAATTATTCACTCTTTTACGAACAAATCATATCCATTTCATTTCAGCAAAACTTCGGTGAACATGCTTCAAACTGTATATAATAGTTCTATCCTATTTGGATTCACTTGTTCTTGTTAGATCTCATTAGTGACTTTTATGTCAGAATTTCACACTTAGCTGTTATGTTCGTCATTAACTTCTTCACCGTTATGCAGAATAGTTACTAGTATTTCTATAAATAAGAGTCCCAACTAACTAGTTGAGACTCTTATTTAAAAGGACTACCTACGGAATTCTAAAAGCCTTCGATTAATATCTTTTGTTTGACCGTAAATATCCTGATAAATAGCGAACATCTTTTTATATTTTTCCACATTAGTTTTATTGGGATGAAATCGTTTATCTTCCTTCAAGAACTCATTCGCGCAATCCTTCAATGAATCAAACCATGAACATCCATAAGCTGCTAAAATGGCTGCCCCCATACCTGGTCCTTGTTCGCTTTTAAGTCTAACAATATCAGCATCGAAAATATCAGCCTGCATCTGAAGCCAATCTTCATTTTTCGCACCACCGCCAATTGATATGACCGTATCGATTTGTTTGCCCTTTTGACGAAAAATATCAATAGTTTCATTTAGCGAAAATGTAATCCCTTCAAGAATTGCTCGAACAAAATCTTTTCTGTGATGAGAACTGTCCATTCCAATAAAACTTGCACGAATTGCAGCATCTGCATGTGGTGTTCTTTCACCCACCAAATAAGGAGTAAATACCAGTCCATTAGATCCAACAGGGACAGAGCCAACATCGGCTAGTAAATCATCGAAAGATTCGTCCCCCGCAAAAACATCTTTAAACCAAGTTAAGCTATAACCCGCAGCCAGAGTAACACCCATTGAGTAAAATGCGTCGGGAGCACCATGATTAAAGTAATGAACCTTTCCTTGGAAATCTTTATCAGGACTTGCTTCATAAGACAAAACGACACCAGATGTCCCAATACTACAAAGTGTTTTTCCATCCTCTAAAATCCCTGAACCAATAGCACCACAAGCATTATCAGCACCACCTGCAAATACACGTGTAGAGTTGGCAAGACCAGTAGATTCTGCAAATACAGATGTTATCTTACCTACTTCCTGATAGGAGTGAACTAATGGTGGACAAAGACTGGTATCAATATCTAGTAATTCACAGAGTTCTGTACTCCATTCCTTTTTACTGACATCCAAAAGAAGTGTTCCAGCTGCATCAGAGTACTCCATTTGTAATTTACCTGTAAGCTTGTAACGCAAGTAATCTTTTGGAAGAACAAACGTCTTAACCTTACTAAATAACTCTCGCTCATGTTCTTTAACCCATACTATTTTTGGTAAAGTGAATCCTTCTAATGCGTGGTTTTTTGTTATAGATAACAAACGCTTTTCTCCAACGACTTCATAAATTCGCTTGCACTCCGCTGTTGTCCTTGTATCATTCCAGAGAATCGCATGACGTAATACTTCATTATTTTCATCTAACAAAACAAGTCCATGCATTTGCCCAGAAAAACTAATGCCTTCAATATCTTCTGGATCCCCATCGAAATCCTTCAAAAGATCAAGTAGACCCGATACAGTCTGATCAACCCAATCTTTAGGGTTTTGCTCACTATATCCCGTTTTCTCTTGAATTAGTGGGTAAGATTTCGATACCTCTTGAACAACAGCGCCATGTTGATTGACGAGTAAAATTTTAACAGCACTTGTTCCTAAATCTATACCTATTACATACTTCATAGCTACATCTCTCCTGCCATTCAAAACTTAATTAGTTAGCGAAAGCTTTCAATAAGTATTGATTGATTGTTGCTTTAATTTGTTCTAAGCGACCAGATGTCTGTTTTATATCTGATAAACCATAAGCATACTCTTCCAGTTTACGGAAGTCTGTTTTTCCTTCAACAATAGCAAGTCCAATACCTTCTGTGTAAGTCTGGTAGCGATTTTCGACTATACTTTCCAAGACCTTATCATCAATTAAATTTTGTGCCACCCTTAAACCTACTGCAAAAGCATCCATTCCAGCAATATGTGCATGGAATAAATCTTCTGGCTCAAATGAACCTCTTCTTACTTTCGCATCGAAGTTTAGGCCGCCCCTACCAAGTCCGCCATTTTTAAGAATTTCATACATTGCAAGTGTTGTTGACCATAAATCCGTAGGGAATTCATCTGTATCCCATCCGATAAGTGGATCCCCTTGGTTTGCATCAACTGAACCCAACATATTATTAATGCGTGCATAGTGAAGTTCATGTTCAAATGTATGTCCCGCTAATGTCGCGTGGTTTGCTTCAATATTGAACTTGAAATGATCTACAAGACCATAACTTTGCAAGAATGCATGTGCAGTAGCTACGTCATAATCATATTGATGTGTTGAAGGCTCTTTTGGCTTAGGTTCAATTAAAAATTGGGCATCAAAGCCAATTTCTTTGGCGTAGTCAATAGCCATATTATAGAAACGTGCTAAGTTATCCAGCTCCAGCTTCATGTTTGTATTCAGAAGTGTTTCATAACCTTCGCGGCCACCCCAGAATACGTAGTTTTCTGCACCAAGTTCCTTACCGATTTCTAATCCCTTTTTCACTTTAGCTGCAGAATAAGCAAATACATCTGCACTACTTGAAGTGGCAGCACCATGAACAAATCGTGGGTGTGTAAAGTTATTCGCCGTATTCCAAAGTAATTTTGCTTTACTATCTTTCATATAGTCCTTGATCATACTTACAATTGTATCTAAGTTTTGATTAGACTCTCTTAAACTGCTACCCTCTGGTGCTATATCAATATCATGGAAACAGAAAAATGGTACATCAATTTTATCGTAAAATTCAAATGAAGCATCTACGCGGGCTTTAGCTAAATCCATACCACTAAACTTATCCCACGAGCGAATCATGTTGCCTCCGCCAAATGGATCTGAGCCATTCATCGTAAATGTATGCCAATACGAGACTCCGTAGCGTAATATTTCTTCCATTGTTTTATCACCGATTTTTTCCTCGGGATTATAAAATTTAAATGCATATGGATTTGTTGATAATGAACCCTCGAATTTAATCTTGTCAATGTTTAGGAAATAAGTCATTGTTTGTACCTCCTAGATTTTTTATGTTACAAAGCAACAGTGAATGTAAAGGCTTACATTTGTAATTATAACACAAATCATTAGTTTGTCTATTAGTTAAACAAAGTTTTCAACTATAAAACTGATTGCATTTATCACTGGAAATGATGAACTTTTTATACGAGTAGTGTATGCTTTTAATGATTCCTCTTTCTATTAAATAATGAGATTGGCTTATTCTATAAGTCAGGAAATAAGGGTGGTTGTCAATGAATCCTACTAGTGGCTTTATTTATAACGTTTTTGAATGGATAACAAGGTTTGCCTATTTAAATTTATTGTGGATACTTTTTTCATTAGCAGGCGGAATAATTTTCGGCTTTTTCCCAGCTACTATAGCAATGTTTGCAATAACCAGAGAATGGTTAAAAGGAAATACAGAAAAGCCAATTTTAAAAGCCTTTTGGGAATACTATCGGAGAGACTTCTTAAAAAGCAATCTTTTGGGAATATTTATTAGTATAATAGTCTTCTTAATTACGATTGATATTATTTACATTCAAGGTAATACTAACGGGGATTTAACATGGACATATATACCTTTATTTGCATTTATGTTACTTTTCATTATGTTATTATTTTATATCTTTCCTGCCTTTGTTCATTACGATATAAAAGTACAATATGTTATGAAAAACAGCTTTTTTATTATGTTAATAAACCCCTTCAATAGTTTATTGATAATACTCTGTCTTGTACCACTCTTTTTTATTATGAAAAGTTTTCCTGCCTTGGCATTCATATTTGGTGGAAGTTCATACGCATACATAACAATGTGGGTCAGTTTACATGCTTTTAATAAAACGAATAAGAAAAATGGCAATCCCGTTAATATCGAGAATTAACGACTTTTTTCACGAAAAAAACTTCACACAACGGAGCAGTTCAATCCCCCGTTGTATGAAGTTTTTTATGTGCCATACACTTATTACCCTTTCACTGCACTAGCAGAAATCCCTTCAACGACTTTATTACTAAAGAAGATGAATGCAACAATAATTGGTAACACACTAATGATTAACGTTGCTCCGATTGCTCCCCAGTCTGTCATATATTGCCCAATAAAGTTTTGAATACCTACTGTTAATGTTTTATATTTTTCTGAACTTATAAACGTATTTACAAATACAAATTCATTCCAATTATAAATCATATTAATAACCACAGTAGTAGACATTACTGGCACAGTCATCGGAAGAATAATTTGGAAAAACAATCGATGAACTGAAGATCCATCTATAATTGCGGCTTCTTCTATTTCACGAGGCAATGTGTAATAAAAGCCGAGTAATATCATCATTGTGATTGGTAAATTATAAGCCGTATATGTAATGACAACAGCGAAAGGATTATCAATTAAGTCTACGCTTAAGAACATACTGAAAAGTGGTATCAAAGCAGAGTGTATTGGAATCATTAGTCCAACCATAAACAACCCCAATACGAAACCGCTTAACTTCCATTTCATTCTTGTAATTGCGAAAGTTGCCATGCTCGCAAACAATACTGTTAGGATAATCGCTAGACCAGTAATCCAAACACTATTGAAGAAATAAATGCCTATTCCACCATCCCAAACCTTTTGGTAGTTTTCCCATCTAAACTCCGACGGTAGAGCAAATGGTGATCCAGCAAATATCTCTTTATTATCTTTTAATGAGAAAATGAAAAGCCATATTATTGGGAGTATCTGGAACAACGCTACAGCTGCTAGACAAACGTAAAGAAAAAAGTAACCAATGCGACCCATATCATAAACCTCCTTCTAATATTCTATTGGCTCGTTGGAAGTAGTAAATTTCCGAACAACTAACGTTACTACTAAGGTAATGATCAACAATAAGAATCCAATGGCACTTCCATATCCAAAATCATAACTTGAAAAAGCTAGTTTATACATATAGGACGCCATAACCTCACTCGCTCCATTTGGTCCTCCACCAGTCATAACATAAATCAAATCGAAGTACTTTAGTGATCCAACAATAGCTAATACGACTGTGACGCTTACTACTTCTTTAATTAGAGGTAGCTTAATCCTAAGAGCAATTTGAAAAGCAGATGCACCATCAATTTTCGCTGCCTCTATCATCGATTCAGGAATATTTTTAAGTGCTGCATAGTAAATCAAAATATAAAATCCAGCATATTGCCACAAAATTGGTATGAAAATAGCAAATAATACTAGTGATGGCTCGGCCAACCACGCGGGCGGATTATCAATCCCTATTTTGATAAGAATAGCATTTAAAATACCATTCGACGGATTGTATACTTTGATCCAAAGTTGAGCGATTGCAACTGAAGACAAAAGCATTGGAATCAGGTATATTTTCCTCAGTAAATCAGCGCCTTTTATTTTGGATGCCAATATTAATGAAACTAACAAATATAGCGCTAAGCTCATTGTCGAGAAAATTGCTAGTAAAAACGAATGATAAGCACTACTCCAAAATTTGAGATCCTTAATCCCATTAATATAATTTTCTAATCCAATAAATTTCTTTGCACCAATGCCGTCCCAGTCCATTAATCCATAGTAACCCGTAAGGATTAATGGAATAAATATTAGTACAGTAATCAACAGGAGTGCTGGTAAAATATAAAGTGCTATATATAGCTTATTTGACATTACTTTATTCATTACACTCAACCCCATATCTTATGAAGTAGAAGAGGACCATCCGATGTTAAGGATATGTCCTCTTCATTGTTAATTTGACTTTACGCAATGCAGAATGCTTTTTACTATTTCGAAAGGGCTTCTTCGTGCGCTTTCGCAAACTCTTCAGGTGTCATTTGATTCCCAAAAAGTGCTTGAATCGCATCTAAATGCACTTGTGCTACACTTGGACTCATTTGAACGTCAGCAAACATAGTAATATTGCTTGCTGAATTAAGTTCATCCAATATATCGATATACATTTGTGGCAGGTCTAAGGATCCAGCATCCACTTTTGATGCTGGAATAACGCCAGCTTTTGTGACAGATTTCTCGCCCCATTGTTTAACAAAAAATGCGGCAAATTCTTTAGCTTCTTCTTTTACATCAGAATCTTCCGCAACAAATAATCCAACTCCAGGTCCCCCAATAAAACTATTCATATCTCCCTTTCCATCCACAGTTGGAAACTTGAGATACTCTACAGAATCTCTAAATTCTTGAGGTACATCTTCATTTGTTGTGTAATTTGGTAAATCCCATGTTGCAATTAAATACATTGGTGCTTGTTCATTCATAAACATACTTTTCGCTTCTTCATCAGAAAGACCATTAAATCCTTTGACAAATGCCCCCATATCAACAAGGTTTTGTACTTTTTCTGCTGCTTCAATTAATGCTGGATCCTCGAAAGTACCGGATCTATCGATCGCTTTATTAAGGACTTCAGCACCACCAATTCGGTCTGCTAGATACATATACCATAACGAACCTGTCCAAGGATCTTTGTTACCTAAAGCGATAGGTTGTATTCCATCTGCCTTAAATACATTAATTACATTTTCTAGTTCCTCAAATGTTTCTGGTGCTTCGAGATTATGCTCTGCAAACATAGTTTTATTATAATATATTGTCGCAATGTTCAATTCTAGTGGAAGACCGTAAGTCACCCCATCTATTGCATAAGCCTCTACAGTTCCTGGAATGAACGTATCGCTTAATTCTTTATCAATAAGATCATCTAATGGAGCAAACATATTACCACCTACATAGGGTTCTAAAAATCCTGCTGCCCAAGTCATTCCAACGTCTGGTAATTCTTTAGATGTTGATAGAACCTTTAACTTATCTTTGTATTGCTCATTGCTTAACACTTCTAAATCAATTTTGACACCTTCATGTTCCTTTTCAAAATCAGCAATAATTTCACTTACAATTTCATGATGCTGTTTAGAGCTCCCCTCGGGCCATAGATGCATAAACTTTATTTCAGTATCACTAGATGTTTTACCTGAATCTGAACAACCTACTAATAATAAAGACAAAACAAAAGTGGATAACAGAATTGTAAACGCTTTCTTTTTCCTCATTATTTATCTCCCCCAACTCAAGTTTTTGAAACAACAATATTCAGATTGTTGTATGCATTTTCATTATAGCAAAGAGGAAGTTGTTAGTCTAGTGGATGAACAAAGTTTTTTCTACGTCTATTTTTGTGATTTTCAATTGTGTTTTTCCCGAAAATAGGAAAATGACGTTATAATTCTTTCCACAAAAGTTAGGTAGACACTCAAATCAGTTGAATACGAAGTTGTATCTAATCAAGTTTTTATTTGTTAGAATGAAAAAAAAGAGAGAAAGAGTTGAATGGAATGAAGATGGATGCTAATCAAACTTGGAATCATCATGTAGTCAAAAAAGGCAATAAATCTTTAGTTTTAGATAAAATTAAAAATAACTCCCCTATTTCAAGGGCTGCTGTTGCAAATCAAACTGGTTTAAACAAAGGAACTGTCTCATCCTTAGTGAGCGAATTACTAGAGGATCACTTAATCTATGAGTCTGGTCCAGGTGAATCTAGCGGCGGGAGAAGACCTGTCATGTTATTATTTAACAATTCAGCTGGCTATTCGATAGGAATAGATCTAGGGGTGAATTACTTACTTGGCGTTTTAACTGACCTAGACGGAAATATTTTTCAAGAGAAAGTAATGACTTTTAAGAACCTTTCTTATAATGAAATTGAAGAACAATTATTTAACACCATCGATTCCCTAATTTCTTCTGTGCCACCTAGCCCTCACGGAATCGTTGGAATCGGTGTTGGTGTACCGGGAATAGTTGATAATAGTGGGGAAGTTTTGCTAGCGCCAAATCTAAACTGGACAAACGTTAATTTAAAGTCAATTTTACAAAAAAAATATAACCTTCCAGTCATTATTGAAAACGAGGCAAATGCTGGTGCCTACGGAGAGAAGAAATTTGGTGCTGGAAAAGAGTTTGAAAATATCATTTATGTAAGTGCTGGGATTGGAATAGGTGTCGGACTTATTCTTAATGGTTCTTTGTATAAAGGGTCCAATGGTTTTTCTGGTGAGCTTGGCCATATGACAATACAAGTTAATGGTTCTAAATGTCGTTGTGGAAATGATGGTTGTTGGGAATTGTATGCGTCAGAACAAGCATTAATCAATAACGCTGGACTGTTAGATATCCCCCTCCCTTCTAACAAAGAAGGCGACTTAAATAATTTATTAACTCTCGCAGAGAATGGCAATAAAGAGGTTATCAAACTATTTGAACAAACTGGGGACTATTTAGGTGTAGGCATAAATAACATTATTAATATCTTTAATCCACAACAAGTGATTATTGGTAACCGGATGGCCTCTTCTAAAAAGTGGCTAGAGGAATCTTTGAATACAAGAGTAGCTAACCAAGCTCTATGGTTTCAACGAAGTGATTTACAAATTGATTTTTCGGAGTTATCCACACTCTCGTCCGCATTAGGCGTAGCTGCTTTTTCAATAGAAAACTTTTTGAGTGTTAGTATCCAACAAAGAAGTATAATTCAAATTTAAAGTAGTAGTAACGGCAAACCTTTTGTTACTTTAGTCATTCGTTAATCAACTATCACTAATTTGCTAATCCAATTAACTAGTGTATTATCTAATATAGTATTGTGAAAATTGCTAATTAATGATTTCATTTATTTATTAATCCCATTACTCCCCTGCCAATAACTGTCGGATTATTGATAAACAATAGGTCATTAATTAGTATTTTTATAATTGTATTTAACCTTTCTCCATTTTGTAAGCACTTACATGCATTCACTATTTTTCAGGGTGCTCAGATTTGGTGAAAGATAAAAATTATGTAAAGGGTGAATTAAAATGACAATCATTCGAAATCCAATTTTACCTGGATTCAATCCAGATCCAAGCATTTGCCGCGTAGGAGAAGATTATTATATTGCCGTTTCTACCTTTGAGTGGTTCCCTGGTGTGGGTATATATCATTCCAAGGATTTAAATAATTGGAGATTAGTTTCAAGGCCCCTTAATCGATTAAGCCAATTAAATATGATGGGAAATCCTAATTCAGGGGGTGTATGGGCCCCCCCACTCTCACATAGTGACGGTAAGTTTTGGCTAATCTATACGGATGTGAAGGTAACAGAAGGACAATGGAAAGATTGCCACAATTACCTTGTAACCAGTGAAACTATTGATGGAGAATGGTCTGAGCGTACTTACTTAAACAGCTCCGGCTTCGATCCATCATTGTATCATGACGAAGACGGTAGAAAGTATCTAGCGAACATGTACTGGGATCATCGTATCGATCATCATAATTTTTATGGTATAGTTCTTCAAGAATATAACGTCGAGGAACAAAAACTAGTTGGAGAATCTAAAATAATTTTTAAAGGGACAGATATCAAATTAGTTGAAGCCCCTCATATATATAAAATCAATGATTATTACTACTTATTAACAGCAGAGGGTGGTACAAAATACGATCATGCTGCCACGATCGCACGATCAAAAAATCTTTGGGGACCATATGAAGTGCATCCCGAGAATCCATTGATTACATCATGGCCATATCCTAGAAATCCACTTCAAAAGTCTGGACATGCTTCAATTGTTCATACACATACAGATGAATGGTTTTTAGTACACTTAACAGGCAGGCCCTTACCAAGAGAAAACCAACCATTGTTGGATGATCGAGGCTATTGCCCACTTGGACGGGAAACTGCCATTCAAAGAATGGAGTGGAAAAATGATTGGCCATATGTGGTTGGGGGTAACGGACCGTCCCTTGAAATTGAAGGACCTGATATCGAAGAAGTAAAATGGAAGAATGATTATGATGAGAAAGATGACTTTGATATTGATGAATTAAATAATCATTTTCAATCACTGCGTATCCCATTAGGCGAAGATATTGTTTCACTAAAAGACAATCCTGGCCACCTGCGACTATACGGAAAAGAATCCTTGACTTCAAAGTTCACTCAGGCTTTTATAGCTAGACGTTGGCAACATTTTAACTTTACTGCAGAAACGAAAGTGAACTTCACTCCAAACTCTTTCCAGCAATCTGCAGGACTAGTCAACTATTATAATACAGAAAACTGGACAGCACTTCAGATTTCCTGGCACGAAGAGAAAGGTAGAATCCTTGAACTCAGCACTTACGATAACTTTATATTTGCTCAACCGCTTCAAGGTAAAGAAATCGTCATTCCAGATACTATAGAATATGTTCACCTCAGAGTTGATGTAAAAACCAATTTTTACGAGTATTCTTATTCCTTTGACGGAGTGAATTGGACTGTTATACCTGTCAAATTTGCGTCACATAAGCTTTCTGATGACTATATCAAAGGTGGAGGCTTCTTTACTGGTGCATTTGTCGGTATGCAGTGTCAAGATACATCAGGTCAGAATCGACATGCTGATTTCGATTATTTTATTTATAAAGAAAGGATATAAAGATTCCTGTATTTAAACTGAGTGGAAGCAAATATCAAAAAAAGACATGTGTTCCAATAGGAATCACATGTCTTTTTTTGATTGAGTAAACATAAATAGAAGTATATAAACTATTACGTCACACTGACATAAAGCACTAATGAATTATTTTCACATTGTCCTTCGATTAAATTAAGCTTTGCGATGTTTTGGGATGACTATCCCTTTCCCCAAATCATTTGAAAAAGCTGGTTTTTTATTAGCCTGGACTCTAGGATATAATATCAGTACTATATAATAATGTATTATTATTAAGTTTTTATAAATCTATATATTGAACAACTGGGTATCTAAATAAACTAAGTAAAGGTGCCCTAAAAGGTGTAACTTAGGACCTAAGAGTTGCGGCAAAGCTCCTTGGCTAGGGCCCCCATGCCATAGTGAATTCAATGGGCTTCTATATTCCACATATCAATATATATAATATTATCCAGATTCATCATTACTTAATTTTCACTTATTTTCCATTTTCAAGATAAATAGGCTCCCTGTTGTGAGAGGTGGTTATGGCCTCCCCATCCATATGGATTTTCAGTAGTCTGCTTCGATGTTGCAAATGAAAATCAAGTGAATTCCATTCTTTCGGTACTTCGTTGAATAGCTGACTGTGATGCTTTACCACGTTTAATTTGCGTCTGCATAACACATCACTACTTGTGTACTTACTTATCTCCCTTTTGTTAAATGCCGACTATATATAAATAATTATTTTAAATTAATATCCCTAATCTTCTCAGGATTTATTTTTGATTTTCTATCCTCTGTTAATAGCCCATTTATTTCTTGTTGAACATCTGTGATTTGAGTATAGCAAAATCCACTAATATATTTTGTGTCCTTTATAGCCTGCGTTATAGATTCATAGCGGCGTAAGAATTCTTCATCATCTTTCACGTGATTACCATAACCCCATCCTTCTTCACTATTAAATGCAATCCCACCATATTCACTTATAATAATTGGTTGTCCATTATATTCATATCCCTGTACCATTGCATGTTTATCTTTATTGAAGGCTATTCCATTACTGAGTAGTCTTTCTTTATCTGCATAACGCTCGATAAATTCGTCACCATTTTCAACATAATCATGTAATGTAATAATATCTGAAATCGTATGCTCCCATCCATCATTAACAATAACGGGTCTCATGCTGTCCATCGATTTTGTTAGATAATAGATTGCCTCAGTAAACTTTTGTTGTTTGACATCTGTATAAACATTCCTTATTCCCCATGATTCATTAAAGGGTGTCCATGTAATGATCGAAGGGTGATTATATTGCTGCTTCACAACCTCCATCCATTCTTCTGTAAAATTCTGCACAGCTTCATCAGAAAAGTCATACGTTGCAGCCATTTCCGACCAAACTAATAGACCCTTTTTATCTGCCCAGTATAAGAAGCGTTGATCTTCAACCTTCATGTGTTTTCTAACACCGTTAAAACCCATTTCTAATGTTTTATCGATGTCCTCAATGATAGCTTCTTCCGAAGGTGGCGTTAAATGACTCTCTTTCCAATATCCCTGATCCAGAAGCAATCGTTGATATAATGGAACATTATTCAAAAGAACATTACCATTTTCAATCGATATTTTTCTCATTCCGAAATATGAGTGAACTTGATCAACTATATGATTTTCTTTATATAAAGTAAATTCGACATCATATAGATTTGGTTCTTTTGGACTCCACTGCATTACTTTCCAATGGAAAACCTCACTTGCGATGTTCAAATCTAATGTATGCCTAGTACAATCAATGCCCAGACTAAATTCCTTAATAGGATGATTATTAAATGATATCGATGTTTTTAATATAAGATTTGAATTTAGATTGATATCATCGGAAAACTTAAATTCAAATTCAACGGAATCTGTATCAATATTTGGTGTTGTTTTTACTGACTCCAAATTTTCCTCATTTAAATACTCTAGCCAAACAGTTTGCCAAATCCCTGTAGTTTGAACATACCAACACCCAAAGTTCTCATCTTTCCATCTTTGTTTTCCCCTTGGTTGGTAACAACTAAAGCTGTCCTCATTTTTAATGATTATATTAAGTTCGTTATTTTCAGTAAGATAATTAGTAATATCAAAAGAAAAAGCTATTTGACCACCTTTATGCTCACCAACAAACTTGCCATTTACCCATAGCTTTGTAATATAGTCGGCCGCTTGGAAATGTAACACAACTTTTTTACTTTCATACTCTTTAGGCACTATAACAAACTTTTGATACCATATATTCGGACAAAACTCCTCTTTCTCTATTCCACTTGCCTCTGTTTCATACGTAAAAGGGACGATAATCTTTTGTTCGAAGTTAGTTACATTGTACCACTGCTCACGCTCTCCAATATTTTCTTCGTCAAATGAAAAATTCCACTCACCATTTAAATTTAACCAGTCTTTCCTTTCGAAATGCGGTCTTGGATATTCATTTCTTGGCATTATTTTTTTAGTCATTTGGATTTACTCTCCTTTTATTTATGGATTTCTCTAATTTATCTGAACCTGAATTTAATTATAATATTGCTTTAGAAAATATGAGTATTCTAACCTTACCTTCATTAGAAACTGTCAAGCACTTTATTTGATCTGTGCAGCCTATCACGCTAATTCCTTTCATATATTTAAATTACACCTACATAGTTAAAATTCATATATGAAAATATTTATTATATTATGCTTCTAATTATATTAGTTAAATTAATTAACTAACTATTATAATATACTGAATAAATAATATTGTCAATATGTTAAATTTAAAATCCTGCTAATTTTCCGAAATATAGTGTTCATAGGTACTAAATACACCTTCAAAAAGAGGGTTTTCTCCTTACATTCAGATATGCTTTATTCCGAACGGTGTTTGTCAAGATAGTTGTCGCATATCGCTCTTTTTCTAAACTAGTTATTTAATCGAATCGGTCCGCAACTTTTCTTTCATCGGATTCAAGGCTACTGATTCATGTGGACTCCAGTTTCTAGTTGATTTTGACCAGCGTTCTGGATGTTTTTTTGCCAGTTGATAGACTTCATGCCTTTTTTTAAGTATCTCAATATGGGCACCTGTGTGCCGTTGATCTGGAGTAACGAAATTTATTGCGCTATGTTGATGTTCATGCGTGTGCCAATGAACGAACCTTGCGGTCCATGACCGCGCATCCTCAATTGATTCGAATCCATCATACGGGCACTCTGGTCGATATTTAAGTGTCCGAAAGACAGCCTCTGAATATGGATTATCGTTACTCACCCGTGGTCTTGAATAAGAGCTCTGGATACCTAGTTTTTCAAGTAACACTTGAAATGTTGCTGCTTTCATTGGGCTTCCGTTATCGGAGTGTAAGACAAGGGGAGCCCCGTATATTTTTTCACTTATAATTGTTTTTTTAATTAATACTTCAGCGTGAGCGGCATCTTCTATTTCCCAAACTTTCCAACCAACAATCTTTCGGCTAAACAAATCAATGATCAAGTAAAGTTTGAAATATAGACCTTTAACAGGTCCTTTCAACCAAGTAATATCCCAAGTCCATACCTGATTAGGGGCCGTTGCTAAATAACTTTCGGGTAATTTCATCTCTGGTCTTTTACTTCGTCCGCGGTGCTGTTGCATTTTCTCTTCCCGTAATATCCGATAAAACGTTGATTCTGAGGCGATATAAATCGAATCATCTGCTAGTTTTGGCACAATCTGTGAAGGAGGTAAATCGACAAACTCTTCTTTTTTGACAGTCTTGATGACATCTTGTCTTTCCTCTTCTGTTAGCTTATTTTTGGGTTCAGGACGTCGCACATGAGGACGTTGATCTTCCTTTATTCCACCGTTCGAAACCTAGCGTTCATACGTGCGCACACTAATATTTAGTTCTGCACATGCCACAGTCATTCGTGCACCGTTTAGATTCGCTTCTTGGATAAGTTCTACCGCAAGTACGCGATCTAACGGGTTAATCATTCGTCCTCGTGGTCCCCCCAGATCGCTCTGGCCTTTTTTCTTAATAATAATAATAATAATAAGGCTGCAGCTTCTGCCAACGCTTTTTCCTTTATACGTAAATCCTTCTCAATCTCAGTTGTATGTCTTTTTTCATCTTTCGGCTCCTGGGAAAGCCGTTTAGTTTGATTCAGTTCACCAGTGTTGGCGTTTAGACAAACAGAACGCCATGCGTCAATCTGTTCCTTTTATAAACCTTTTTTACGGCAGTATTCTGCAAGATTTATTTCATTCATTGCGTAGGTTTCCAGTACTACCAAAAACTTATCTTCACTACTCCAGCGTTCTGAAATCTGTCCATTTCCAGGCGTTGGGTTTCCATCAATACGCGCTTTTTTTCTCCATTTATAAAGGGATTGTTCCGAAATACCGGTATCCATACTAATACTCTTAACAGATTCGTTATTAGGTGGCATCATTCTTACAAGGACAGCGTCCTTCAGTTCTTTGGTATATCTATTCCTTTTCTCACTACTCATGTCGCACGACCTCCATCTATTAATTAAAGTATAACAGGTGAGTTCTATACGACACCTAGCCTAACAGAGGGGGCGAACAGCACCAACTAAATCTACACAGATGAATGCATTGATAGAGTGGAGTTCTTTTTATTCATAGTAGCAATAAAAGTCAACATAGCCCCAGTAAACATATGTTTAACTTCCCTAGAGGCCTATGATGGAAGTTAAACACATCAGCCCTATTAGTGTTTTAAAAACCTAAAATATCTTATAAACTCACTATTTTCATAATAAATCTATTGACAAATAAATATGATTAATCAGGAAGCGAATAAATAATTTAAAGACGGGACCAAATACTGAGATGATAAACCGCTTTATTTTTTAGGTTTGGCAGATGTAATGTTAATAAGGTAAGTTATGACCATTAGTAAAGAGATAGTAAAGAATAGCCCTTTCCATGGTCCAATAATAAATAAATGGAGTTTACTATCCAATGAAAATATAAACACATTGCTTATTATTAAGTAGAAAAGAACATTTTCACCCATTATTTGGAGTATACCTGGCCCTTTCACCCGTTTTTCTAAAAACTTAGAAAGGACATAATAAAGGTACAAGAAGAAAACTGGCCCTATAATCCAATACATACTTGGTGGAAACCTCTCTGGTAGCTGAAAATTATTTGTCATTAAATAAAAATATAATGGAGTGGTCCCGAGTATTGAAATAATAAGATATTTCCATTGGAATTCTATTCTATATTTGGCAAAATATATTCCTATCAAATAAAATGGAATATATTGAAGTACCGGAAATGTTGGGAATTTTGTTGTACCAACTAATAACCCGATATACGTAGAATCGAATTGACCATAATCAATCCAAGTTGTTACATAGAGTAGCGAAGTTATACTCCAAAATATAATAGGACGGCCAGAAATCCATATAATTACATGGAATAAAACTAGTCCAATGAAAATTATTAGGGCAAAGGAAACTAGAAATTCTGACCAACCTGGGATAACTTGTAATAGGATTATCGGCATAATCGTATCCATATTTAATGGTTGATCTCCAATAAATACCTGAAATGCAAGTCCTGAGATATAGAATGCCACTAATGTTTTAAGTCCAGTAAATAGCATCTTACTAAACACAAATTTGAACGGCTTACTATAATAGCTTATTTGGCAAACATAACCAAAACAAAAAACAAATCCAGAAAATGTGAGTAAGTTAAAAAATTGAGTACTGTAATGTACTGAGGGAAATATAGTAACATCACTAAAAAATTGCAACACATGTGTATATACCATCCCAATGACTAGTAGACCTTTGAAATAGTCTACGGAGTAATCTCTGTTTATTTAAATCGCCCCCTTTTATATTTTCATAGTGATTATAAAAAAATAAACTGATTTTGGAGTTGATTCAAGGTTATCAAACAAATATTGGTTGATTTACTGGCTGTAAACCAACCTTTCGATGAGTAAATGGTTGAATCGAACTATCATCAAATATAATTTTAGGATATCCATATTGTTAACAAATACTTAAATTATTGTTCCCTTTACCTCTACTTTCATACGATGCCAAGTATCAATTGAAAAGCCCCAGATATACTACTAAGATTTTCCCTTCCGTAGTTCTGTTTACTTAAATAAGTAACATCCGGTTTTATATAAACATAGTAACTCTGTAATAGGACTCTCTGTGTCTATAACGTTTGGATTTTGATTAGAAGGGGTATACCCCTGAATAAGATGATCGCTTTCTGCATAGTTGATCCAATAAGCCTCACTTAAAAGATGATTTCCCATATAAGTCATGTAGTATTTACCATTTTTTTAAAAGATGGTAGATCAATCCGTAAATGCGCCGGTAGTAACACCTTGGCAAAGGTTACTGGATCAATCATTGGAGAAACTGCAATACCAGAAGCACGGGAATGTGAAAGATACATAGAAGCATCATCAATAAATATATTTCCTTCAATCGATTTCTCAATATTTTTGGTTACTAAACTAAACGGACCCGTAGGACTATCACTTTTCAATACGTGGTTTCCGCTTCTACCGGATGAAGTATACATATAAAAATACTCATTCCAATAAATAATTTCAGGTGCATAGTCTGTTTTCATTTTTGGTTCTTCCGTTGCAAGCCCTTTATATTCCCAATCCGTTAGATTCTCTCACTCCAATATCAATGTCTCTTGTACTCACATACAAGTAATAAATACCATTGGATTTTAATACATACGGGTTCCCCACTCACCTTCTAATGCAATTGGGTTTTTATATGTCGTCCTACTTTTTTCCTAACAATAGGATATAAAAAAACTAAAAAACATGGCAAGCGCACATAATCTCCCCTCCACTTTTTCGAATACTCAATTATCTTTAAATATAAGAAAAGGGCTGTTCTGAAAAATACGAACACCCCCTCTATCCTATTTCCATTTATTATTTAATTGATCCTTAATTACTTTTTCTAAATCAGTTCGATTTTTGGTAACACCTCCTTTACAATCACCTAGATAGCTATCTTTAATTCATACCTTTGTTAGATAATCAAATACTTAAACTTTAATAAAACATACTTCTGTAACTTTGTTTGTTATATTCGAATAATGTTTCATTTCAGTACAAGGCAATACTTCGAGATTATAAGTTAAACTTAAAAATACTTTTCCGTTAAAATACCTATCAATGATTAACGCTACTATTCTTCGATTTACTAGGTCAAACGTATTTATTCCCCTAATTCGGGAAAATCGCCTTTGTTCTCAGCAAGCAAAAGGAGTGAATCCACCATTCTTCACCTATTGTGCGCCATCGTGTTTCAGCCCTGTGCTTTCGATGACACGTAAAGATATCTTGATTTATTGAGAATGACTGCCCCACAACTTGATATCCGAACATTCGCCATGATAGAGCTCCAAGTGGTTCACGGAGTTTTCTGACCGTTATTGTGATGGAATCAATTATTAAAAAGCTCATTTAGAATCTTGATTTTATGTAAAGTCCCACGATTGCATTTTGACACGATATGATTGAACAATTGTTTAATCAAGTGAAAATCTTCAGTTTTTCGAATAATATCGAACAATTGAATTTAGGTAAGTCTACAACTTTTCCAATATCATCAAGTACATTTTGTATGCCACACACTCATCGCCAACAGCATTCTTAGGACAAAGTTATTAAATCAAATTCGGAAGTCCGTTATTCCTTTTCATTAGAGATTTCCCCTCTTGTATTTGATTGGTTCTACTTTCATTTTACAAGAGGGGGACTTTTTTATATTTGCTCTATTCTATTAACCTTTAATTCCACTAAAGCTTATTCCTTGTACTATTTGTTTTTCAAATATCAAAAATATAATTATCACTGGAATTGAAGCAATAGCATTAGCAGCCATTGGAAGTACGTATGCTGTTGTATAAGCGGAATTGAACAATGGAATTCCGATTGGCAGTGTATATAAAGATTCAGATAGTACTGATAAAAATGGCCATAAGAAGTTATTCCATGATCCAATAAATGTGAATATACCTATAGCAGCCAATGCCGGTTTAGCTAATGGTAAAACAATTTTGTAATAAAGTTTAAATTTCGAGCAACCATCTATTATTGCACTTTCAATTACTTCTTTTGGTACGCCATCAAAAAAGCTCTTTAATATAATGACGCCAAGTGGTGAAGCAATCATTGGCAAAATGAGACCCGGATAACTATCTAATAAATTTAAACTTTTCACAATTTCATAAAGCGGTATAATTGTTGCTTCACCGGGGATCATTAGACCTATTAAGAAGAAGATAAAAATGGTCTTCTTAAATCGAAATTGCATTTGTGATAAAGCAAATGCGGCTAGGGATGTTATTATTAACGTTAAGATTGTTGTGATTAATGCAATAACAAAACTGTTAAGCGTCCATCGTAAAATAAGACTATCAAATAATAAATTTGTGTAGTTTGAAAAAGTAAATGGTGGTAAAAACCAGGCTAGCGGTTGTGTAGTTGTAAAACCATCTGGCTTTATCGAAACAAATATCATCCAGATGATTGGCGCCACAAATAAAATTGCAATAATTATGCCTAAAGTTACTTTAATACCATGATATGGATCACGATTTCGTTTTAAGTATTTAGATTTTTTCATTTCATCTCTCCTCCTTCTGATTCCTAAGTTGAATGACAGAAAGTATTAATAAGATAAAGAACAAAGCATACGACATAGCAGCAGCATAGCCTAAATTATTTTGCCTAAAGCCGACTTCATAAATATATTGTATAATTGGCCTTGTACCTCCGCCTGGCCCTCCACCTGTTATTAATAATATTTGTGCAAACACCTTATACGAGGCAAGAATTTGTAGTAATAGTATTATTTTCCCTATTGGCCTTAGTTGTGGCAATGTAATATAACGGAATTTCTCCCATCCTGTAGCACCATCTATTTCACTTGCTTCATATAGAGATTCCGGTATATCCTGTAATCCTGCAAGGAATAAAATCATATTAAACCCGACTGACCACCATAGCGTTACTATTACAATAGTAAGCCAAGCGAGTGCTTTATCTGCCATCCAAAATGGTTCTGCTTCAATTCCTATAGTATGTAGAACTGTATTGATTAATCCGTTATATGGTTGAAGCATGAAAATAGCGAGAAACGAAATAACCGAAACTGATAAAATGCTTGGAATAAAGTATGAACCTCTAAGAAATGTAGTGAATTTTGATTTCATATTTGCTAATAGGGCAAGAACTAAGGAAAGTATGAGCATTGCTGGTGTTGTTAATATAACAAATAGTGTCGTATTCCACAGTGTTTTCCAAAAGTGAGGATCTCCTAGCATTTTTTGATAGTTATCAAGTCCGACGAACTCTAGTTTCCTAATTAAGGTCCAGTCATAAAGACTCATTTCCAAACCTTTGAATATCGGAAAAATAGTAAATACTAAGTATGCAATAAAAAAGGGCAATAAAAAGGGAATTGCCTTCAAATCTTGTGCCCATAGCTTTTTCTTCATGAATAAGCCCTCCTTGTGTATTGAAGAATAAAATAAAACTATCCTCAAATCATTTAGTCTGACCCCCAATACTCAATAATCAAAACGCTACTTATTGTGCTATTGTTTCAACTAACTATTTGGAGGTCAGACTCTGATAGTTCAATTCTCTAACTAGAAAAGTTATTCTCCTATTAAATCTTTTACCTCTTTTTCAACAGTAGAGAATACATCTTCCGCTGTAGCATCCCCGGCCCATAACAAATCAAGGTTACGAATAACGATATCTTGAACACCACGTGCATAAATAGTACGATCTGCAAAGTTTACGTAATTAGCTACCTCGGCATAATTACTTCTATAAGGAAGTTTATTAAATTCATCTGATTCTATAACTGTTGTTTTAGATGGGATGTGACCCGCTTTAGCCCATATAGCGCCATTATCAGCTGCAAACTCCATAAATTCAACAGCTGCTTTTTGTACTTCTTGATCCGCCTTATTATAATAAGGTAATACTAATGTATGCGAATCTCCCCAAGCTCCCTCTTTCTCAAAAATAGTTGGGGTTGCGATTGGCGTAAAGTCAAGACCATCTGTAGATTCCCAGATACCAGTCGCCCAGACACCTGTACTCATAGCAGCAGCATTTCCTGTTTGGAAGTCTGAATAGAAATCCGCCAAATTCAATGGAATTACCTTATGTTCTTGATAAAGATCTTTAATATAGTCCGCTGCCTTAATAGCTTTGTCCAAATCAAGGGCATATTTCGGATTATCAATATCATCCGTTAATATAGCTTCACCGCCCATTTGGGTATAAAATGCCCACCACATCCAATAAGGATCAGATCCATTATTCGAAAAAGCTAATGGTATTTTATCTTTTGGTAGTTTCTCTTTTAGGATTGAAAAGAAGTCAATAAATCCCTCTGGAGTTTCTTCCATCTTAATCGAACCATCATCATTCAAAAGCCCTGCTTCAGCCACAAGCTTATTATTTATATACATAATTTGTGCATGAGTATCCAGTGGTATAGCATAGTGCAAACCATCATAGACTGTTGCATCTAGAATGTTTTGATTAAAGCCCTCCCAATTCGAAGTAAAACTATCTAATTCTGTTATAAGCCCCTGGCTCACTAGCTCAGGTATTACATGAGTATGAGCAATTGCTACATCAGGACCTTTACCCGCACCAATACTTGTAAGTAATTTCGTATAATACTCTGCATTCTCCTGCATAATGTTATTTACAAATATATCTGTTTGACTGTCATTATACTTATCAACAACTTCTTGGAAATAGTCTGCATCTCCTCCACCAAATAGATTCCATAAAACAACCTCCGTTGCACCTTCTGGTACCTTTGCTCCTTTACTTGATTCTTCGGAGCATGCACCCAACATAATTGTAACTAACACTAAAGTCATAAGCAGTGTTAACCACTTTTTCATTATTAATCCCTCCTCTTATAGTATATTCATATAACATTTCTTAAACAGCACTATTCCTTTCATAGTGTTTTATAGATATAAAAGATCTTACTCGATAACGTCTCCAATTAATTTTTAGAAGTTAATTAAATTAATTAATTAACTTGTCGTCTAATTAACTATAATCATAGACTTCACTGACTATTTTGTCAATAAAATTATTAAAACCAAATCAAAACTTACAAATGAAACTCCATAACTAATTCAGGATTACTTTATTTTGTGACACTTTTTAAAATTATTCCTCTTTCTAGCTGGATCATCTAACAACTTTAATATCCTCTCTTTTTTGATAAGTGAAAACAAATGAATTTTTCAAATTTGCATGACCTTATTCAAAATTACTTACCTTTCTGAAACTCCCTTTTCTTCTTGCTCACTTCTTCATATTTAATTGTGTCTGGATGCCATTGCTCATTAATATTTTTTATTTCCTTTAACTCGCACTTTGGTTGCCGATCATAAGTCAATAATCCATTAATTTCTTGTTCAACATCTGTTAATTGCGTGTAGCAATAGCCGTGTAGTACGTTTGAATTGTATACATGTTCCAATACCCGTTTATAATCATTCAATAGCTCTTCAGTTCCACTGACGGATGTATATCCCCACCCATCAATTTCACCCATTTTATAACCAATTCCACCAAATTCAGTCAACATAATCGGTTCCCCATTATACTCAAATCCATCTGCATAAACGCTTCGTTTGGCTGATTGCGATTGAAGAATATTTTCCTTGGATACGATGGTTTCTTTGAAATACTCTTGTTTCCGAAGTTCATCTTTTCCACCGTGATTATAATTATGAATGGCACAAATATCTGTTCTTGTCATCTCCCAACCATCATTTGAAATCACCAAACGAGTTGTATCAAGTGACTTAAGCAGATGATACATAGCTAATGAGTGATTTTGTTGCTGATTATTACTTTTAACATTCGGTATGCCCCAACTTTCATTAAGTGGAACCCAAGCAACAATAGATGGATGATTATAGTCTCTTTCAATAATTTCAATCCACTCAGTTGTTAGACGAGAAGCTGCTTTTTCACTATAAGAGACTGATGAAGCGCATTCTCCCCACACTAAAAGACCTAACTTATCCGCCCAGTAAAGAAAACGGGGATCCTCTACTTTTTGATGTTTACGACAACCATTAAAGCCCATTTTTTTTGTAAGTTCAATATCTAATTTAAATGCCTCATCAGATGGAGCAGTTAGCAATCCTTCTGGCCAGTATCCTTGATCCAATACCAACTTTTGATAATAAGGTTTATTATTTAAATAGAACATGCCGTTCTCTGTATGAATTTTACGCATTCCAAAATATGATTCGACTTCATCTAAAGTTTTATCACCATTTTTCACTTTAAGATTAATATCAAACAAACTTGGATTTTCAGGTGTCCAACACCAACCTTCATTGTGGAAGCTTGTTCTAAATATTTTTTGATTAAAAATATTAATGGAACGTTTATTATTTTTTTCATAAATTGAAATTACATCATTTACAATCACTTTATTATCAAATGAAATTTCAATTTCTACTTGCTTCCCATGGTGTTCACCTTCTACCTCAAATTCAACATGAATATCCCCAAAGTCAATATCTGGTGTAAATCGAAGGTTGCAAAGGTGGGTAGGATGTAACGCTTCTAACCACACTGTCTGCCATATTCCCGTCGTACGAGTATACCAAATTGCTTCTGACTCTTCTTGCCAAAACTGCTTTCCTCGTGGAATCGTTTCTTCTGTTGAAGGATCCTCAACTCTTAATGTAACTGTTTCATTCGTCCAATTAAGGTAATCTGTAACATCAAATGAAAAAGCAACGTGTCCTCCTTCATGAAATCCAACTAACTCCCCATTTACATAAACCCATGCCCGATAATCGACAGCCCCGAAGTGAAGAATCACCTGTTTATTTTCCCAACTAACTGGAACAGTAAATTGACGACTATACCAAACCCAGTCATGAAAAGATAGGTCATTAATTTCGCTTAACTCAGTCTGATAAGCAAAAGGAACATTAATTTTTTTTCCTAAAGTATATGAATTTTTGTGCCAATCTAATTGCATTCCTTTATTTTCGTCATCAAATTCAAATTGCCAAACACCATTAAGATTTTTCCATTCATTTCGTTTCAATTGTGGTCTTGGATATTCTTGGCGCATCGTGTATTTCTCCCCTTTATTCTGTATTTATAATACTTCACTTAATATTTCCCGCACGCATCCCCCCTAAAAAGTCAATTAAAAAAGCTCGTTAAAGCGCTTTCAATTGATTGGTGTCAATATTACATAAATACCAGTAATAAATCAAGCATTTCAGTAGAGACTATTCCAAATAAACTGATAACCCTCTATAATCTAAGACTTCGCCCCTCTCAAAAGTTCAATTTTTCATTTGGACGAAATGTATTTTTAGTGATCCATTTCGAGACAAACAGCTATAGATCTTCCATTTTTCTTCCGGAACTCACAGTTGGATTACATATTCACCTCATAAATAAATTGTATCATCCAATTCTAAATAGGTATGCGCTTTTCGTTGTTCATAGTTGAGTGGTTTGCCAAATTAACGTTGCTTTTCTCCGTTAGGTGGCGCCCATGGGCGGAGTTGCTTCCGGCACTTACTGGCTAATTCGACGTTAATACATTTTATGACCAGTACGTCGAGCAGAATTTTGATAAACTTGCTTTAAATCAAGAAATTCAGTGAAAGGCTCTGTTAATGCCCAGCCAACTTTAGTATCAATAAAAGTAAGTGACATAGAAATCATCTTAATAAATTCCTTAACTGTTTGTAATTGATTCAGTTCAAAATTAAACATAAAAGCCATAATGTTTTGAGTGACGGGTAATCGATGTATTTCAATATGCGTAAAATCACTTTTCACTCTTCCTTCAATTTCCACAATTAATGGCCAAATTACACTTTTTTTATGATTTATGTGAGCTCTAATGTCGATCCCAAGTAAACAGAAGTGACTGTGTGAAAAAATGTTCCTTATAAGTCCCGGATCTTCGTCTAATCCAAAGCCGGTCATCACTCTATCTATCATACTCTCAAGCGAAACTGTCACATCCTCACCACAATTATCAACTAATACAACTTCTGGAATCTTATGCGCTGCTTGTTTAAGCGCCTTTAATAGGTCAGCGCCTTCCAATTGTGGTTTAAGTATATAATCGGATATACCAAGCTGAAATGTAGAACGGACATAATCAAAATCTCCAAAGCTGCTCAAGATAATAATTTCAATTTGTGGATAATCCTCCTTGATTGCTTTGGCAATTCTACTCCATCCATAACCGGCATCACCATGTCTGTTATTACTATATGTGGTCGAAAAGTTTCAATTAAATCAAGTGCCTCTTCCCCATTCGTTGCTTCACCGATAATTTGAAAGCCCTCTTTCTCCCAATTAATAGAATGTTTAATTCCCTTTCTAATTAGCAGTTCGTCGTCAACAATCAATACTTTACACCATTTATGTACCGACATAATCTATCCCCCTCTTGCATAGCAACAACATGACAATATTTTTTAACCTACTCAACTATACCAACAATTTCACAATATTCAATTTATAACAAACAACAATTAATTGTATAAACAAGATTATTCATTGTGGAGTTATCTCCGAAAAATATAACCGGAATATTTAATGTATTCTCTCTTTCATTTCATAATACTAATGTTATACTATTTTTAATCTGAGGAGGCGTTAAATAATGGCAGAAAGAAAAGTTCGGTGGGGCATTATGAGCACAGCAAGTATTGGAAAGCGGTCTGTAATCCCGGGTATACAGGAGTCAAAAAGAAATGTAGTCGCGGCAGTTGCAAGCCGCTCTTTGGAAAATGCTCAAGCTTATGCTGATGAATTAGGAATTCAAAAAGCATATGGTAGCTATGAAGAATTACTAAATGATCCCTCAATTGATGCAGTGTACATTCCTCTTCCAAATCACTTACATAAAGAGTGGACACTTAAAGCCGCTAAGGCTGGAAAGCATATTTTATGTGAAAAGCCAATTGCATTAGATGAAACAGAAGCGAAAGAAATGGTAGATGCTTGTACAAAAGCAGGTGTTATTCTAGCAGAAGCATTTATGTATCGCCATCAAAAACGATATGAAGATATTAAAATTCGGATTAAAAATGGTGAAATTGGAGATATAAGGGGTATTCATGCTGTATTCACATTTAATGGCGCTGAGGATACAGGTAACATTCGCTTTACAAAAGAATGGGGTGGTGGATCAATTTATGATGTAGGCTGTTATCCTATTAGTGCTGCTAGATTCTTGCTAGATGAGGAGCCTTTGGCGGTAACTGCTCATGCTTTTTTCTCATCAGAACATGGTAATGTCGATATGATGGCTTCTGGAATGATGGAGTTTTCTAATGGTGTTGCCTTGACATTTGATTGTAGTATGTGGGCTGAATTTCGGAATGAGCTCGAGATTCTTGGTTCAAAGGGAAGAATCGTGATGAAGGCTGCATTCCTTGGAGATCAATCATATGAAATTATCAAAGATGGACAAACGAACAAAATCCTTGATGGTAATATTAATCCTTATGCATTACAGGCTGACAATTTTGCAGAAAGTGTACTTGATGGGAAACCCATTAAATTCCCGAATGTAGATATAATCAGCAATATAAAAGCAATAAAAGGTACACTTGTTTCCGCAGAAAAACAAGAAAGAATTCTTATAATATAAAGATTGGGGGATTAAAAATGCAGAATATTCAAATTGGTAAACTAGAGAAAACCATAACTGGGCTCGTAATGGGAACTGATTACTTCACACCAGAAATTATTGATAAAGTTACTGAGGTACTAGAAAATTATATAAATATCGGTGGAAATATCCTCGACACAGCATTTGTTTATGCAGGTGGAAAAAGTGAACAGGCTATAGGTATCTGGATGGAAGAAAACAAACGTCGTGACGATGTCTTGCTACTGACAAAAGGTGGTCACCCCAATCGAAAAGGCTCACAAATAAATAAAAAAGCAATCGGTGAAGAACTAATAATCAGCTTGGACAGACTTAGAACAGACTATGTTGAGCTCTATGCACTTCATCGTGATGACCCTACTGTGCATGTCGGCGAAATACTAGAAATATTAAATGAGCATGTAGAAGCAGGTAGGATTGGCACTTTTGGAGGTTCTAATTGGTCAATTGAGCGCCTTCAAGAAGCAAATGACTATGCAGAGAGCCATAGTTTAATAGGTTTTTCCTTCAGCAGTCCTAACTTAAGCCTAGCAAAAGCACAGTCACCATATTGGTCAGATTGTGTATCAGTCGACGATTCAATTCTTGCCTGGCATGAAAAATCAAATCTACCTATTCTTTCTTGGTCTTCACAAGCACGTGGATTTTTCACCGGCCGTTTTACACCAGAAGACCGATCTAACGAGGACTTAGTTCGGGTATTCTACAATGACGACAACTGGGAACGCTACCGAAGAGCAGAGCAATTGGCTAAAGAAAAAAATGTAGAAACAATTCAAATCAGCTTAGCATATGTCTTAAATCAACCATTTCCAACAGCAGCAATTATCGGACCACAAAATCTTGCAGAGATGCTTTCATGTAGTGCTGCTGCTGAAATATCCTTAACAGAAGATGAAATTAAGTGGCTTGACCTTCGCACCATATAAAAAATAAAAAACATAAATAAAAAACCTGAGCATTGAATTCTCTCATTCAATGCTCAGGTTTCCTTTAATTTAATTGAAGCACTTTTTTATTTACACTTCGGTAACCAATCTCCATGTGCTTCAATAAGCTCATCACATAATGAAACAATAACATCAATGGACAATTCAGCTGAAGTATGCGGGTCCAGCATAGCCGCATGATAAATATGTTCTTTCTTACCCGTTACTGCTGCTTCAATTGTGAGTAATTGCGTATTAATATTTGTTCTATTTAACGCCGCTAATTGCTCAGGTAGATTCCCGACATACGTTGGTGTCACACCACTTGCATCAATCAAACACGGAACTTCCACACAAGCACTCGTTGGCAAATTGCTAATTAAACCATCCGTGTTCAGCACGTTTCCACCTATTTTAATTGGTTGGTCTGTTTCCATTGCCTCTAAAATATACGACCCATATTCATGTGTACGTATATGCGATAAATTTTGATCATTAATTAAATCTACACGCATCTTTTTCCAATCTGCAATCTGACTAATACAACGCCTTGGGTATTCGTCTAGTGGAATATTAAAACGCTCGATTAGTTCCGGATACTGACGTTTAATAAAGTATGGGTGATATTCCGCATTATGCTCAGAAGACTCTGTTACATAATAACCAAAGCGATGCATCAATTCGTAGCGAACCATATCATGATGTTTAGTCTGTTGTTTCTCTAGCGCTCTTTTCTTAATTTCCGGATATAAATCTTGACCATTGCGATTAATTTCAAGCAGCCACGCTAAATGGTTCGTTCCTGCAATTTTCCACTGAATATTATCTGTCGGCATATCTAAATCTTTCAATAGATCACTTGCACATACTTGAACACTATGACATAATCCAACTGTCTTAATGTCAGTATATCTCAACATACAACCTGTTAAAGTAGCCATAGGATTCGTATAATTTAATAACCAGGCATCCGGACAAACTTCTTGCATATCTTCAGCAATATCCATCATTACAGGAATCGTTCTTAAACTACGAAAAATCCCACCAATCCCAATTGTATCAGCAATCGTTTGGCGCAGACCATACTTCTTAGGAATTTCAAAATCAATAATTGTACTTGGTTCATATCCACCAACTTGAATTGCATTTATCACATATTTCGCATCTCGTAATGCTTCTTCGCGGTCTGTATAAGCAACAATATTCACAGTTGATCCTAGATTTGTTTTTATATTATTAAGCATTTGTGCCGAGTCTTTTAGTCGTTCATGATCAATATCAAATAGCGCAAACTCAAAACCTTGTAAAGCAGCAACCCCCATGCAATCACCAAGTACATTTTTTGCAAAAACCGAACTTCCAGCACCTAAAAATATAATCTTTGACATAAAATAACCCCCTATTATTATCTTTGATTCTAAGATATAGAAGTAATTTTAGTTGAAAAATATTATTATTCATCCTAAAATAATATTTTCTATTCCATAGAATTGACTGCTACAATAATCATAGTCCGAGTTATATAGTTATACAATGGTAATAAAACAGAAAGAAGGGTAATATATTGCTATCAAAACTAGACTCTTTACAGTATGGTACATTTGGATTTCTTTTTAAAGGAGCCCATCAGCAACGTATCGTAGGAATTCACTCTTTAGGATGGGAGAAGCAGACTGATTCTTCCTATGACTGGAATGGTTTGACTCGAACTGAAACAGATATCATTGTCTTTCAATACACTTTAAAAGGTGCCGGTAAAATTAAAATCGAGGATCAGATCTTTCATTTGACAGCTGGACAAACTTTCTTCGTTAAAATCCCTAGTGATCATCAATACTATTTGCCTTCAGATAGCAGTGAATGGGAATTTATACATATATCTTTGTTTGGGCAAGAAGCTAATAGATGCTATGAAGATATAACAAATAACCTAGGGCATATATTAAAACTAAATCTACATTCTGCGCCAATATCAAGGATTATAGAGCTTTTAAGAATTGTTTCAGTTAATAAAATGAATGATGCATACGATGCCTCTTCATTTGCCTATTCATTTTTAATGGAATTATATCGTTATATATCGAATATAAAAACAAACGATGAGTGGCCAAAATCTATTTCCAGTGCAATCACTTTTATTAGTAATAACTTTCAAAACTCTATCAGTCTTGATGATATTGTAGACGCCTCTGGAATTTCTAAATACCATTTCACTCGCTTATTTCATAAATCAATTAATATTACGCCTATACAATATTTAACTACTATTAGAATTAATAAATCAATAGAATTATTAAAGAATGACAAACTATCAATTGAAGATATCGCATTAAATGTAGGATTTTCTAATGGTAACTATTTTGGAAAAGTATTTCGCGCTTCTCTTGGCATCTCCCCTGGGGAACATAGAAATACAAAGTCATTTATCACTGTAGATCATATTATTGGTGATTATTAACTTCTAAATTATTTGGTACACATAGGGAGTTGAAGTCAAAAAGCAACTGCATTCCAAAAGCACAAAAGCGCAAGCGCTAAAAGGTAAAAAAACAGAAGCGAATCGAGAGACTAGGCGCTGAAGTTTAGAAATGAAATCTCTACGTTACAACTCATCATCAGTACGAGATTTTATAATTTCCTAGACGATAAAAAAATCCCTTACACCATAATTGGTTGAAAGGGACTCACTTATTCTCATTCCTATCCCTCTTCAACAAACTCTGATTTTTTCAACATTCTTAATATATTCTTCTTATACTTCCCAACTACAGACTTATCATTTGGCTTTAAGCCAGAAAGTAAATGCTGACTAGCAAGAGTACTTCAGGATATTTTGATTTTTTCACAATAGGAAGAATGTACATCTTGAATTGCTTTCACACCTAAATAAGATCCTCCAACACCATTCATAAAAATCACTTCTGCAACTTTTCTTAATATCCCCGCTACCAATAAGACATTATCTAGTCGTTCATTAGTGAGATTTCTCCGACCTGAAAAATTAGCACCTGTAGAAGTACCTTTTTCAATACCAGTAGGGGATTCCATTTCAACATTCTTTATTTAAAAATCTTCTCACGATAAGTCAATAGTTAACCTTTCAACAACCGTCATGACTGCTGCTTTTAATGCTACTAAAAACTCATCACTTTCAACTTGCGTTTCGCCCTGAACTCCAAAATAGAACTTGATTTTCGGTTCTGTTCCAGATGGACGGATGGCGAACCATGCACCATTAGACAATATAAATTTAAGAGCATTCGCGATAGGTAAATTGAGCGGCCGCCGCTCCCCCGTTTCAACGATAACAAAATGTCCAGATGAATAATCTTCAATGATTGAAAGGGGTTTGGTAAACTCTTTTACAAATGATGTCGACCGGAAATAACTCACGATTTCATCAATTTTCGCCATTCCAGTCTTCCCTCTTAGCGTTATCGATTCCAAACTTTCTTGATAAAAGCCGTGCTCTTTATACAGTTCGCGTAGTCCATCCAATAATGTTTGGCCTTTTGCTTTATAACGAGCGGCCACTTCAGCAATTAAAACCGATGCTTGGACAGCGTCTTTATCCCGTACGAAATCGCCAATCAAGTAGCCATAGCTCTCCTCATAACCAAATAAGAAAGTTGACTCTGCAGTTTCTTCAAATTCCAAGATTTTTTCACTTATAAATTTAAACCCTGTAAGTACGTCCATCATTTTAACACCATACTTGTCTGCGATCGCCCTACCAAGTTCTGATGTGACAATTGTTTTTAATACAACACCATTTTTCGGCATTGTATCGCGGTCCGACTTATCTTCCAACAATGCATTTAATAGTAATGCGCCAATCTGATTACCTGTTAAAAAAACATATTCTCCTTCTAAATCCCGTACTGCAACTCCCATTCGGTCTGCATCCGGATCAGTAGCTATGAGTAGATCCGCTTTCACTTTATGGCCATATGTAAGTGCCATTTCGAAGGCTTGTGATTCCTCCGGATTTGGGTACTTAACGGTTGTAAAATTCGGATCTGGAATTGCCTGTTCACTAACTATGGTTACGTCCGAGAAGCCTGCTACTTCTAGTCCTCTACTAACTAATTTGCTACCTGCTCCGTGAAGTGGAGAATATACAATCGATAGACCTTTATCCGGCTCTCCGCCTAAAAGTATTCCATTCAAATGCAATACATACCGGTCGCTCATTTCATGATTCAAATAAGTAAGCAATCCCTCTTTTAAGAGAATAGCCTCTTCCGCGACCTCAACCGAAAATAGATTATTAATACTCTCCGTATGAGCAGTAATCGCATTTGCGGCTTCTAAAGTTACTTGTCCACCATCTTCTCCGTATACCTTCAGTCCATTGTATTCTGATGGATTATGGCTTGCGGTAATGACAATGCCCGAAAACGTATTCAATTCCCGCACTGCAAAGGATAACAATGGAGTAGATTGAAGTTCATCAAACAAATAACAACGAATGCCATTAAACCCAAGGACTTTGGTCACTTCAAGCCCAAATTCCGCAGATTGATGCCTCGGATCATAAGCAATTACGACGCCCCTATTTTCTGCAACCTCCCCGCAGCTTTTTATATATAAAGCAAGCCCAAGTGCCGCTTTCCTAACAGTGTAGATATTCATCCGATTCGTACCAAACCCCAGTTCTCCGCGCAAGCCAGCCGTGCCGAATGAGAGATTTTTATAAAAACAATCTTCCAGTAATTCTTTGTTATTTTTTTCACCCAGAAGTTGTTGCTTGAGTGTAACTTCTAGATTCTCTTGATTTAGCCACTTTGTTGCTTCAACTTGCCATGTCATATAAACGACCTCCCAAGTAATTATAAAAGCGAATGTACGATTCAGAATCTATGCATAGATATCCATTCTAGTTTAATTATATATTCAATTTGGGTCAAATACATCAACTAAAAGCAAAGATACAGCACCTATAAGTGTTGCATCATCCCCCAGTTTAGTCATGGTTACTTCAGTCTGCTTTGCCCGTGGTGTCAATGCACATTCTTCAATCGTTTTTAGTATGACTGGAAGTATAAGCTCCTTGGCTTTTGTTACTCCACCACCAAGAACAATTTTTTGTGGATTAATAATATGTATTAAATTTGTTAAACCTATCCCAATCACTCTCCCAGTTTCCTTAAGTATGTTTACAAAATCTTCATTACCACTCATAGCTAATTCATAGACATTCTCCGCAGTGATTGGATCAGGCGACATCCCCTTCATTGCTCGTCTAGCAATCGCTGGACCCGTTGTAAAAGTTTGCAAACATCCACGATTACCACATTCACAAATTTCTCCGTGTAAATCTATTGTCATATGTCCCACTTCACCAGCAATATCTTGTGCACCGTGGTATAGCTTTCCATCAATGACAAGCCCAGCACCAACACCACGACCAATATTCATAACCAACATACTCGTTAATTCTCCGTGATCTCCAAACCAGGATTCCCCCAACGCCATAGCTCGTGCATCATTTTCTACTTTAACTTCTAGTTCAAATTCTTTTTCCAGCTCTTCTTTGATAGGAATATTTGTCAGACTTAATATAGGAGCAAACAAAGATGTTCCTGTTTCTACATCCACAACTCCATGCATCGCTACACCTATACCAATAATTTTTTTACTAGTAGTAGAAATGTCTGTTATACAATCACGAATACAGTCTTTTAATATAATGAGAAATTGGACATTCGTTAGCGGCAAAGGCAACTTACTTGAAGTTCGCTTCAAAACTTTTCCAGATAAATCAGTTAGGATACACTCTATCATTTCCGGTCCAGCGTCAACTCCAACAACATAGAATCCCTGATTATTGATTAAAAGCATCGTTGGCTTTCGACCGCCTTGAGATTCACCAAGCTTGCTTTCTTTCACAATCCCTTGATCAATCAACTCTTTCACATTACTACTAACTGTTGGTGGCGTTAATTTTGTCTCTTTAGCAATTTGCGCCCTGGAGATGGGTGCGTCAGTCCGTATTTTATTTAATATAATTGATTTATTTACTGATTTCATCCACCGGAATGTGCCCTGCCGCATATTAATGCCCCCTATTATTATAGATTTGATAGACAAATAACATCCCTATTTTACTTCTAACATACTGATTTATACTACCAACCAAAGCGGTATATATATTCGCTTCTCATCTATGGTTGTAAGGCTAACCTTTATTAAAATTACACGAATCGCTCTTTAGCTTTAATACTATCACTTATCTCTTTAGTTGAGTAGACAGAGAGTTTCATTTACGTATGAAAGGTTCAAAACTACAAATAAAATATTCCTTTTAGGATAAATGTGATATTCATCGACACAATGCTAATATTAAGTGGCAGTCGAACAGGCAAGTTGATATTTATCGCATTCATTGGTATTATCAGTCTCTATGTATAAGAAAGGGGACAATTATGATACACCTAATTGCAATTGATATGGATGGAACAATATTAAGCCCTGACCACAGCATCAGTACTAGAAACAAACAAGCAATTTTAGCTGCGCAGTCAAATGGAATTGAGGTTGTAATCGCTACTGGAAGAGGTTTCTCAGAAGCCTATGGTCCTGTTAGGGATAGCGGATTGAATCTTTCATACATTTGTCTTAATGGCGCAGAAATTAGAGATGCGTTTGGGGAATTGATTTCCGCAACCCATATAGTCGAAAATGACATCACAAAAATCACATCTATTTTGGATACTCACACAATCGATTATCAATTATATATTGATATGCTCATTTATATTAATAGTATTGAAGATCAAATCGATACTTTCATTCAACTTGCTGAGGCAGCTAACCAGATCCCCGTCGTAGATAAAATTCGACAAGAAGTAATGGATAGAGTAGAACAAGGTTATATCCGCCAAGTTGATTCTTACAAAGAGCTGATAAACCAACGTGGAAGTGAAATTTATAAAGTATTTGGAACGTCCTTTAATAGACTGAATTTGGATAAAGCTAGAGAAGCTCTTCAGTTATTGCCTGGACTTGCTATCAGTTCATCTGGAGCGGGAAATCTCGAGATTACAAATATCAATGCGCAAAAAGGAATAGCAGTTGAAACATACGCCAAGAGTAAAGGGATTTCAATGGAAAATGTTATGGTAATTGGTGATAGCTATAATGATTTATCAATGATGGTACGTGCAGGACGCGCTGTAGCTATGGGTAATGCTCCAGCGGCAATTAAAGCTGCTTGCACTGAAATCACAACAACAAATGAACATGATGGTGTTGGATTAGCAATTGAAGCTATTCTGCAACGTCAACTTTAAATTAAGTAAGTCGTAAGGCACCGTTATATTTGAACGTAGCCTTAGTTCACGACATCCTTTCGCAATAAGGAGGGATGCCGTTCAATCGCTCCTTATTGCGAAAGCGTTGGAGGAATTGATGGAAAGGGCAATCTTGTCCATTGCCATCAATTCTTAGGCAACTCGAAGAAGCCGACAGATGGACATAGACACTGTTCCATATCGAAAAACTTATAGTTCCTTTATCTATCAAAATCCCCCTCTTCGATTGTCTATCTAATTATAGAGGAGTTTCTTTGTTGTTTTTTATCGATACAAAGCAATCATCTATTTTTTAACTCAAAATGCATTGCTCAATTTCACAGGTGATCCTTTTATTGCCGATTCTAACGCAGCCGTGGTTACTTTATGCGTCTTATAAGCATCTCCGTAGTCTGACAAAATTCTAGATGGGTCAGCTGTGCGTACGGCATTGATAAATACTTCATTTTCTGTTTGATAAGGATTAACCGTGTCGATATAGTCTGCTGTAGACCCTTTCATCTTAATCTCTAAACGTTTGGGTGACCAATCTACCATTCCTTGATTTGTAAATAAGGTGATTCCCGATTTCCCAACGCTTTCTGGGAGTATACAAGTATTCGATATATTAGCTACAATCCCATTACGTAGTTTCATGATTACCGTTCCTACGTCCGCAACTGTGACAGATTCGTCTTGCGTAGAAAGAATCTGGCTACCAAATACCGCATAAACTTCTTCGACTTCCCCACAAATATAGCGAAGTAAATCGACAATATGCGTTGTCTGTTCGATAAATTGTCCCCCGGAACTAGCTTGATTTCGCCACCACGGCACTTTTGGCATATTCCCCATATACTGCCCAAGGACAATACCGATATTCTGGTCATTTAGTATACTTTTTAAATGCGCAATCGAATCACTATAGCGATAATGATAGCCTACTGATGTAAGCAAAGACTTTTTTTGATCTCCGTAAATATAGTTAAAGGTGTTTCATTGTCTTGACTCAATGGTTTCTCCACAAAAAAAGGAATTCCTCGCTTAATTAATTACAGTTCTATCTCTCCATGCGCCATTGGCGGGACACAAATATAGACTGTATCCAAGTGAATGGCGTCCAGCATCCCTTCCAAATTGTTATACCCTCTCGCATGCGTAAACTTTGATGCCATTGACTCCGCTTTTCTAAACTTGTCCCATATATAGCCGTTATTTTGACACCTGCTAAACCCGATAAAATCTTTGCATGGAATATGCTGAAGTAACCTGTTCCAATAATCCCTACTCTCATAATCAATATGACTCTCCCATTAACTTCATTTTATTTCTTCTATAGTAATCACTGGCTTGGCAGAAATCGAATTAATGATTTTCATGCTTCAAAAGTTCGAGTGATTAAATATTCATCTTTATCCGCAATTATAACATATCACTAAATATATTGAATAGTCTTTCAAAGTATAGTACACTATACTTAATTAAATTAATTTATTAACTTTGGGAGGTAACAACCTTTGACTAACCCAGATCTGCCTAATAAATTCCGATCAATCTTCGACACTCCCGAAACACCACGCACGTTTTTTGCACCAGGACGAATTAATCTAATTGGTGAACATACGGATTATAATGGAGGCCATGTATTCCCCGCCGCAATTTCATTTGGAACGTACGCACTTGCTGAAAAACGCAATGATCAAAAGTTACGTTTTTACTCGTTGAACTTCCCCTCTATTGGGACCATTGAATGTGATCTTGCCGATTTAGACTATAATGAAGCACATGATTGGGCGAACTTCCCCAAAGGTATGATTCATTATATGAAGGAAAGCGGACTCCAAATAACGACTGGAATGGATATCTTATTTTATGGTGACATTCCTACCGGCGCCGGGCTCTCCTCTTCTGCTTCTATTGAAATGGTCATTGGTGTCCTTTTGGAAGGACTATTTGATTTAAAAATTGATCGTGTAAAGATGATTCAACTTGGGCAAAAAGTAGAAAATGATTATATCGGCGTCAACAGTGGAATTATGGATCAGTTTGCAATTGGTAAAGGTAAAAAAGGGCATGCCATCCTATTAAACTGCCAAACTTTAGCCTACAACTATGCCCCTATCGAGCTTGCTGACCATGTGATTATCATCATTAATACCAATAAAAAACGTACACTTGCTGGTTCAAAATATAATGAACGTCGCGTGCAATGTGAACAGGCTTTGACGAACTTGCAAACAGATCTTCAAATTAAGGGGCTTGGTGACTTGACGAAAGAACAATTTGAACAACACAAACACCTTATTACTGATGAAACAAACCAAAAACGTGCAAAACATGCTGTCTATGAAAATCTACGGACTGTTGAGGCTCTTCAGCAATTACAACAAGGCAATTTAGGGGCATTTGGGCAATTAATGAATGAGTCACATAAATCTCTTCAACTGGATTATGAAGTAACAGGCATCGAACTAGATACGATTATCCAAGCAGCATGGGATCAACCTGGCGTTGTGGGCGCCCGCATGACAGGCGCAGGTTTTGGTGGTTGTGCAATTGCAATTGTTGAAATAGACAAAGTTGATAGCTTCAAGAACAATGTAAATAAAATATATAGAGGAAAAATTGGTTATGAGGCATCATTTTACACCGCTGCAATTGGTGACGGAGCAAGAGAACTTACTGAGGGAGTGTACTAAATGAGTGTATTAGTTCTAGGTGGAGCTGGATATATCGGTTCACATGCGGTTTATCAGTTAATTGATCAACAGACGGACGTCGTAGTGATTGATAATCTACAAACTGGGCACAGAGAAGCTATCCATCCTGATGCGACATTTTACGAAGGTGATAGTCGAGACATCGAGTTTATGCGTAACGTATTTACTAATGAACCTATTGATGCAGTTGTCCATTTTGCTGCGAATTCCCTTGTCGGTGAATCCATGGCAAATCCATTGGAGTATTATGATAATAATGTCTATGGCACACAAATATTACTGCAAGTGATGACAGAGTTTAATGTCAAAAAAATTGTCTTTTCATCAACAGCAGCCACTTACGGGGAGCCAGAATCTGTCCCAATCACAGAAGAGATGCCAACCAATCCGACAAGTACTTATGGCGAAACAAAACTGACGATGGAAAAAATGATGAAATGGTGCGAACAAGCCTATGGCATTCGCTATGTTGCATTACGCTACTTCAATGTGGCAGGTGCACGGGAATCTGGAGAAATCGGCGAGGATCATCATCCTGAAACACATCTCGTACCAATCATTCTCCAAGCAGCACTCGAACAACGTTCAAATATCACTATTTTCGGAGAAGATTATGATACACCCGATGGCACATGTATCCGTGATTATGTCCACGTAGAAGACCTTATTCAAGCGCATCTTCTAGCACTTAATTATTTAAAAAATGATGGAGAAAGCGATATTTTCAATCTTGGCAGTAATCAAGGATTTTCAGTCAAAGAAATGATTGATACAGCACGAGCAGTTACAGGTAAAGAAATCCCTGAGAATTCAGGTAAACGTCGTGCGGGGGATCCTAGTATCCTAATCGCAAGCTCTCATAAAGCTGCCACTCTTTTAGGTTGGCAGCCAACGCGAACTTCAATTGAAAAAATCATTCAAGATGCTTGGAACTGGCATGTCAACAACCCAAATGGTTACCAGAAGGACGTGACAGCTAAATGATTTACTCAGATATTAGAGGACTCCTTCAAAAAGGTATCGAAGTGGGACTAATCGATACCGCTGATCAGAATTATGTGACGAATCAAGTACTTGCACTGCTCCATCTCGAATCTATGCCTGCAACAACTGAAGGCACAACAGATGATTCAATTCCAAATCTGCTCGACAAAATTATTGCCTATGCTACCGAAAATAATGTCATTGACAATGTTTTTGATGACAAAGAAATACTTTCAGCCACAATCATGAATTGCTTTGTGGAAAGGCCATCTGTTATCAATGCAATTTTCCAGAAAAAATATAGTAACTCCCCAAAAAACGCAACAGATTATTTTTATGAATTAAGTAAAAACAGCAATTATATTCAGATGAACCGCATTAAGAAAAACATCCATTTTAAAGCTACAACAATCTATGGTGAAATGGATATTACCATTAACATGTCAAAACCCGAGAAAGACCCTGAACAAATCAAGAGAGAAAGCGAATTGAAACATGATGTTGATTATCCAAAATGTCTGTTATGTATCGAAAACGAAGGATACGCTGGCCGGACAGGTTATCCAGCTAGGGCAAATCATCGTATCATTCAAGTACCACTTGTAAATGAAAATTGGTATCTGCAATATTCACCCTATGTTTATTATAATGAACATAGTATTTTACTTGCTGAAGAACATCGTGATATGAAAATTGGTAAGGATACTTTTAAACGGTTACTTACTTTTATAGAGAAATTCCCACATTATTTTATTGGCTCAAATGCCGATTTACCTATTGTCGGTGGCTCTATTTTGAATCATGATCATTATCAAGCAGGAAGTTATGATTTTCCAATGACAACTGCAACAACTGCACTTTCGTTTACGCTAGAAAACTTTCCAAACATAACTGCATCTGTCCTGGAATGGCCGTTAACAACCATTCGCTTGCAGAGCGATGAGATTGAGCCATTGATTCAAGCAGCTGACCATGTCCTTACCACATGGAAAAGTTATAGTGATGAGGAAGCGGATATCAGAGCCTTTAGTAATGAAACTCCACATAATACAATTACACCGATTGCCCGAATGCGTGCTAACAAGTTTGAACTCGATCTCGTCTTACGCAACAATCGAACAACTGAAGAACATCCACTAGGGATTTTCCATCCCCATGCAGATGTCCATCATATAAAAAAAGAAAATATTGGGCTTATTGAAGTAATGGGTCTGGCAGTTTTACCGGCTCGTCTTAAAGATGAATTAGCTGAAATCAAGAAGTTTTTACTCGATCAAACAACTTCTGTAGCCCCCTATCATCAACAATGGGCAGAGCAAATGAAAGCTAACTATGGAGAATTATCAAACCTAGAGCAAATTGAGTCCATTTTAGAAAAAGAACTTGGGATTAAATTCGCCAAAGTGCTTGGAGATGCAGGCGTTTTTAAAGTACAAAGTGAGTGTGAACGATTCATCAAAACATTAAATAGGTAGGTGGCTAGCCAGATGAAAATAGAGACCCAAGATATACTGAATAAGTGGAAGTTGTATACATTAACAAATGATAACGGTATGACAGTAAGTTTTTTGAACTTCGGTGGTATCATCACTGACATAAGCGTTCCAAACAGGCATAATCAACTAGAAAATGTGGTCCTTGGCTATACAAATTATACCGATTATGAAGAAAACCCAAATTTTTTTGGTGCGATAATCGGCCGCGTTGCCGGAAGAATTCAAGATGCTTCATTTACTATCCAAGATCAATCATATTCATTGGCAGCAAATGAAGGTGGCCATCATTTACATGGAGCAGACGAAGGATTTCATCAAGTAATCTGGCAGTCTAGTCCCTTTCAGTCAGATGATACAGTTGGCGTGAAATTAAACCATAAAAGTTTAGATGGTGAAGGTGGATATCCTGGTACTATTGAAGTTGCTGTTACCTATACATTGACTAATAATAACGAGCTCATCCTTGATTATTCAGGAACATCCGATAAAACGACTGTGCTTACTATGACAAATCATTCCTATTTTAACTTAAGTGGAAATCTAGCCGCCACGATCCACAACCATCATGTTACAATGGAGAGTGATGACTTTGTTGAACTTGATACGGAACTAATTCCAACAGGTAAAAAAATCAATGTAGTGAATACGCCATTTGATTTCAGAACTGGAAGAAAACTTGTTGACGGCATTAACTCCATATCAACACAAAATAGGGTTGCTAATCATGGATATGATCATTACTTTATTCTCAATCAAACTCAACAACAAAACATCCGTGTAAAAGAAGAAACGAGTGGCCGCCTGATGACGATTAAGACCAACCAACCAGGCGTGGTTATGTACACATCGAATACTCTCGATGAAGGACTTAATCTAGCAGAAGGTAATTCAAAACCTTATTTAGGTGTCTGTTTTGAAACACAAGCCTCCCCTGCCTCATTGCATCACAAGGGCTTTCCTTCCGTTATCTTAGAGGCCCATGAATTATATGACAAACAAACAGTGTTTTCATTTGGCATTGAGGGCTAGATCCGCCTTATAGGGCAAGAACTACTTATTATCAACTATATATTGTACAAATGAACATCTATATAAACTGAGCGAAGCTGCTCGTCTTAGAGCGTGAGGCATCCCCGAGCGCAGTAGCGATTTTAATGAAATTCTTTACATCAACATATATAACTAAAAGGGGCTATTACTATGAAGTTTGGAATTATCGGAACGAATTGGATTACAGATCGATTACTGACAGCAGCTAAAGAACATCCCGAATTTAGTGTCGGTGCAGTCTATTCAAGGACTGAGGAGACAGGGAGAGCATTTGCAGAGAAACATAATATCGAACATGTGTATACAGATATGATAGAAATGTTTCAAAGCGGTGATATTGAAGCCGTTTATATTGCATCACCCAATGCGTTTCATGCAGAACAAAGTATTTTAGCTATGAATAATGGCCTTCACGTTCTTTGCGAAAAACCCGCTGTCACTTCCTTAATTGAAATGGATCAAGTAATTAAAGCATCTAATGACCATCAAACAACCTATATGGAAGCAATGAAATCAACAGTTACACCTACATTTCTCAACTTAAAAGAGAACCTAGCTAAGATTGGTCCACTCCGACGATTCGTATTTCATTATAACCAGTATTCTTCGCGTTACGATAAATATAAGGATGGCATTATTGAAAATGCTTTTAAACCCGAACTGGGGAATGGCGCTAAAACAGACTTAGGGGTTTACTGTATCGCGCCTATTGTGCATCTAGTCGGCGAACCTAAATCTGTACTTAAAAATACTTATTTACTATCCACTGGTGCAGATGGTCAAGGAAGTATGATCTTAAATTACGATGAATTTGAAGCTGTTATTATGTACTCGAAAATTTCAGATTCCCATTCACCAAATGAAATACAGGGCGAGAATGGCGTCATCGAAATCGATAAAATCAGTGATCCGGAAAAAATTATTATTAAATACAAAGACGGTCAAACTGAGGATATTTCTATTAAACATGAATTTAATACTATGTACTATGAAGTTGAAGAGTTTATAAAATGCGTGAAAAATAATCAAATAGAATCTACAATTAATACGCATGAAATTTCTCGCAGTGTGACAAAAGTTCTTACTTTATAAAAAAAGGTTGTGCAGTATGAATTCAACATTCATACTGCACAACCTTTTTTATTACTTGTTACGGCTTTCCCCGTTTCTACAGGCTTATAAGTTGCATTGACAATTTCACGAATTATAAGTCCCTGTTCTAGTGTACTATTGATTAATGTGTTGTATTTCATCTGATATATTTACAGAGGGTAAATTTTAGCTCCACCTTTATTGGCCATCAAAGCAACTTGCATCGTATCATGTTTCTCAACATTTGCGGCAAAAGCAGCCTCCACTGTTAAAGGTGCACCATTTGTAAACGTTACCCTACCAACAGCATGTCCGCCACTGTATAGTTTTCATATTTCCACTTTCCAAGCAGTCCAACATCCTTTTGGTGACCAACCTGTTGATGCGTTATTCCTAACACAACGTTAGGTTCACGATAGCCCATCCGATAGAGGGAAGCATCTAGCATTTTTACGCCAATATCGATCAACGGACCTCCACCTTGCAATTCCTTATTTGTGAATAATCCCTCCCCCACAAAATAGGTGGGTATTTATTTGACGCTTACGCATGTAAAAACTGATTGTCAACAGGCAGTGGCTCTGGTCTCTCGCAAGTGCTTTGCATCTGATAAAATAAACCTTTTTCAGAAGAATCATGAAAACCATGCATTGCTTCAAGCACATGGTAAGCAAGTTCCCCATTCGCTCGATATGGAGCACCACTTAAAATTGCCTTTGCCATGTCGGCAACACCGATTCCACGACTATTTCCATCGTGAGTATGGGTTAGTTCGATATCAACAAATTCTTTTTCATCTCGCTTTCGAAGTCGAACAGGGCCACCAAACGTATTGGGATCAGGAACAAGTATAGTGCCTTCACTTCCATATATCTCGATTGGCGGAAGAGTTGTACCACCGAATGCATCGAAACTAGTAGTGATCGTTCCGATTGCACCAGAAACAAAATCAAGTGTTCCTGCAATATGTATCGGGGTCTCTACAGTAACCTTTGTACCTGCTTTTGGTTCGCTTAAAATCGTTCGTTCTGGATAACTAATACCAACTGAACCAGAAAGTCGCTTAATTGGCCCCAATAAAGCAATGAGTGCTGTTAAATAATAGGGACCCATATCAAACATCGGCCCGCCGCCTTCCTTATAATAAAAGATCGGATCTGGATGCCAATGTTCATGGCCGCGTCCAATCATAAAGGCTGAAACACCAATTGGAACCCCGATTTCCCCTTTTTCAATTAAATCGATAGCTGTTTGAACACCTGCACCTAAAAATGTATCTGGAGCACTTCCTACAAACAACCCGTTTTCTTTTGCAACTGCCAAGATCTCTTTACCTTCCTCACGTGTGACTGCTAAAGGTTTTTCACCATAGACATGCTTGCCATTTTTAAGCGCCTCAACCGCGACTTCAGCGTGTGCCTTAGGAATCGTTAAATTGATAACTAAATCTACATTGGGATTTTCTAATAGTTCTTTCACTGTTGACGCTTCTGGAATCAGAAATTTCTCCGCCTGAGCACGTGCCCGATCTAAATCTAAATCTGCACATGCTACAAGTTCAAGATTTTCAAAGGTCGGGATATTCTCCATATAAATTGAACTAATTGTTCCACAACCGATAATACCTACTCTTACTTTCCCCATTTTCTTCCCCCGTTTTTCATTGATTGTCTCCCATACCAGTATATAGACTGTCATTGCCTGTACTGGCAACTTCCCCAATTAATTCTTTTCCTTCTGCTGACCATAAAAATCCATTCCGCATTATCTTTGATACTTCTGGCATCGCCACAATGCTAGCTGAATGATCTATTGAATTATAAAACACTCTACCTAGCCCCCAACGTTTTGTCCAAATAACAGGCATATCCACTGCCTTATTTGAAGAATGTGGCCCTTCGGCGATTGGAAAACTGGTTGTTGCAAGTACTTCAACAGCAGGGTCAACATGCAAATAATATTGTTCACTCACAACCTCAAAATCTTCAATCCCCTCTAAAATATTACTCGAAGAATGCTTAATATTAACCGTATATTCAATGCCATCATTTCCTGGATGCGCCACCCAATTGCCGCCAGTCATAAACTGCCAGTCTACATTTTCCGGAAGGAGTCGCACATTCCACCGTGGCAACCGGCCAGACCAACACCACTCATCACGGCTTCAGAAATATTATTCACATATTCCTGTTCAATCTCCCCCATTGTCCAATGAGGTACGATTAAATCTAACCCTTTCAATTTTTCTATGTCTCCATAGGTATCAAGCGTGTCAGACATTTCCACGTCAAAATTTTTTTCAAGGATTCCTTTGAAAATATCAGCCACTTCTTTTGGTTCATGACCATCCCAACCACCATAGACAATGAGCGCCTTTTTCTTCATATCATTAGTGCTCCTTTCTCCAAAAGTATTACAGGTCAGATACATTAATCCATTGTTTCTGTTCTATTGACAGGTCAACTGCTTCAAGGACTTGTTGGCATTTCACCCCATCCTCAAAGTTAGGGACAGGTTGCCTATCTTCACGAAAAGCATCCATTAATTCAACAAAGGCATGGGTAAAAGTATGCTCATAGCCAATTGCATGTCCAGCTGGCCACCAAGCTTCCGAATACGCATGTGCAGAATCAGTCGCTAGCACTCGTCGAAATCCTTGGACACCTTCTGCGTCATCTTCAAAATAAACTTGCAGTTCATTCATTCGTTCAAAATCAAAAATAACACTTCCTTTACTACCGTTGATTTCAAATGAATTCGTACTACGATGCCCTGTTGCCAAACGAGTTGCTTCAAAGCTACCAAGTGCTCCGTTTGCAAATTTCGCTAAAAATAATGTTGCATCATCTACCGTAACTGGCCCTTTATCAGTGCCTTTTCCACTTGTTGCTGATAACCCATCCATCTCTGTAGGAAGTGGTCTTTCTTTAATAAATGTCTCATTCATACCAATTACTTCTGATATGTCACCAATCAAATAGTGGGCCATATCTATAAGATGTGCGCCTATATCGCCGTGGGCACCCGAGCCAGCAATCTCTTTTTGAAGCCTCCATACGAGTGGGAAGTCTGGATCTGTAATCCAATCTTGTAAAAACCATGCCCGGTAATGGTAGATTCCCCCTAAACGACCTTCTTCAATTAACTTTTTTGCAAGTATGACAGCCGGCGTAAAACGATAATTAAAGCCAACCATATGCTTTACACCCGCTTTTTCAGCAGCCAGCAGCATTTCACGAGAATCCTTTAATGTAAAAGCTAATGGCTTTTCACAATAAAGATGTTTGCCTGCTTTGGCGGCTTCAATCGCAATTTCTTTATGTACATTACTTGGTGCATTTATGTCGATTAAATCAATATCATCCCGTTTCAAAAGGTCTTTCCACTCAGTTGTATATTCTTCCCAACCGAATTGCTTAGCTGCCTTGGAGACAGCCTCTTCATTTCTTCCACAGATAACTTTCATCTGAGGCTGAATGCTTTTCGGAAAAAACATTGGCAATGCCCGGTAAGCGTTGCTGTGTGCTTTCCCCATAAATTTATAGCCTATCATCCCGATATTAATCGATTTCATCATGCCATCTCCCTTTTAATAGTTAAGTTGATGCCATTTTACTTGACCAACAGATAGACAAAAAAATTGTGACATATGAGCTAGAAATTCATATGTCACAACTACTTCATTCCTTACACCCACCACATATCCGCAGGCTGATCTTTAATTAATACTGCTTTTAAATTCGTAACTGCACGTGAAAATCCTTCGTCTACCGACATCTAATGGATCTTCATGCTCCATGCTGACCACATAATCATAGCCATTTGTGCGTAGTTACATTATACTTAATCCTTTATTTAATACCACTAAATGTAATCCCTTGAATAAATGTTTTTTGTAAAAAGAAAAATAAAATAATAATTGGCAATGTCATCATCGTAGATACTGCCATCATAAGTCCCCACTCAGTACCTTTCTGACTTTGAAATTGCTGCAGTCCTAGCGATAACGTATATTGCATATCGTTTGTTAAGTAAATTAATGGCCCCATAAAATCTGTCCAACTAGCCATAAATTGGAATAGCCCAACAGCTAAAACTGCCGGTTTCGCTAATGGTAGCATAATCTGCCAATATATACGGAACTCACTAGCTCCATCGATTTTTGCAGCGTCTCTTAGAGTATCAGGGAGCCCCCTAAAAAATTGACGCAATAAGAATATAGAGAAAGGAACTCCAAAGAATGCTGGTATAATTAATGGTAATGATGTTCCTACCCATCCAATCTTATTGAATAGCAAAAATAACGGAATCATTGTAACTTGAGCTGGAATCATCATTACTGCAATCGTAATAATAAACATAGAATTCCGGCCTCGCCATTCTAATTTTGCAAAACTGTATGCTACTAGAGGGCAAGAAATAATAACACCAATTGTACTGAATACTGTAATTAATACTGTGTTTTTTAAATAAGTAAAAAACGGTATATACTCTGTTGCTTCGACATAGTTTTCCCAATTAAATGGCCTAGGAATCCATTCAGGTGGAAATGTGAAAACTTGTGTTATGTCCTTTAATGAAGTGGAAAGCATCCATAAAAATGGAATAAGGAAAAAAGCTGATGCCACAATTAAACATGCTTGTGCCACTATCACTTGAAGCCTCTTTTTTATTTTCGGTTCCATATACACTTTCCTCCTTATTTATCTTGGTAATGTACCCAGCGTTTTGAAGATGCAAATATTATAGCTGTCAAGATCATAATTATCAGGAAAAGGATCCAAGCCATTGCGGAAGCATATCCCATTTTAAAATACTTAAAAGCATTATCATATAAATACATGACATAAAACGTCAATGAATTAGCTGGGGTGCCTTGTCCTTGAGTCAATGTATAAGGTAATGTAAATTGTTGAAAAGCAGCTATAACTCCCATAACCAAGTTAAAAAAAATAACTGGCGTTAATAATGGTAATGTAATATGAAATGTTTTTTGGAACCAATTAGCCCCATCAACTTCTGCAGCTTCATAAAAATCCTCTGGAATATCACTTAATCCGGCAAGGTAGATTATTACTGGTTGTCCTATTCCCCAAAGTGACATCAAGATCAATGATGGTTTTGACCAAGTTACACTCCCAAGCCAACTAGGACCACTAATACCAACCGCACCTAAGATATCATTTACTAATCCAAAACCAGGGTTTAAGAGCCACATCCATAGTACTGCCAGAGCTACGTGTGGAACAAGAGTTGGTAAAAAGAATATTGTGCGATAAATCCCCATCCCTTTTACTTTCATATTCAAGGCCATCGCCAAAGCTACACCAAAAATTATGCTTAACGGCACAAAATAGACTGCAAAATAGATTGTATTATATATTGATTTCCAAAATAACTGATCATTGAATAATTCCTTATAATTATTCAATCCAATAAATTTCCCTGGTTGCAATATACTATAATCTGTAAAACTAAAATAAATTGATGCAATTAACGGGTAGGCATAAAACAATATCAAACCTATCAGCCAGGGTGAAGCAAAGAGCAATCCCGCTGTTGTTGATCCTTTTAAAAGCTTCCGATTCTTTTTTTTGTGTGTTTTCAAACTAGTACCTCCTTATGTTGAATGACGAACTACTTGATATTTTTAATTTTCTTCACTTTACTTATCTAATGCTTTACTAACTTTTTCATTTACTTTATTCAAGTTCTCCTCAGGAGTCCCAATACCTCTGATTGAATTTTCTACAGCTGTTGCTAACTCGTTCCAATAAAGAGAGCCTTCCGTCATTACTGGCCGACTATTTGATTCAGGTAGAATATCAATGAATTGTTTAAAGATAGGATCTTCTTTATAGCCAATTTCTTCGTTAACAGAATCAATTACGGAAAAGCTTGTGTAGACTTCATTGTAAATCTTCTGTGCTTCTTCACCACCAAAGAATTCCAAAAACCTCCAGGCGGCTTCTTTGTTTTTTACTCCCTTTGGCATAACGACCGACCAACCACCAGACCAAGTTGCATGATCTGTACCGGATGGTGTAGGTATTGGAAACACTCCATAATTTAAATCGGGTTTAAACTTCTCGATATTCGCAACTCCAAAATTACCATCAATTTTCATGCTGATTTGCTCTGTAAGAAACGGATCCAGTGCTCCTGCCCCCTGTGAATCAGTAAATCCGGAAATATCTTCAACATTATATTTTTGCGCAAAATCTGTTATCCACTGCAAAGCTTCAACGTTCTTTGGATCATTAGCTGTTAGTGTATTTGTTTCTTCATCATAAAAGCTTCCTCCGAAAGACCAACCCCAACCATAAAACCACCCTTGACTATACCAAGGAATAAAACCAATTCTTTCAAACCGTTTACCATTTTTAATCGTAAGCTTTTCTGCAGCAAGTTCTAGTTCTTTTATAGTTTTTGGAGGATTTTCTGGATCTAACCCTGCATCTTCAAAATGATCTTTATTATAATAGACTAACCTAGCGTCAGTAGTTGTTGGTATTCCATACAATTTCCCATCATAGCTAGCTTCTTCCCATGCAAATGGATAGTATCTATCCTTTGTAATTCCTGCTTCTTCAGCCAGAACAGTCAAATCTTCGAGCGATCCTTGTGATGCCCAAGAATTAATTTCAAACCTATCAAAATAAGCTACATCGGGAGGATTTCCTCCAGCTATTGCTGTAAGAAGTTTTTCATTTTGACCTTCTCCTTGATTTGCTATATATACAGCATCGACGTTTATAGTGGAATGTTGCTTTTCAAACTCTTCAATAACAGCAGCTATTGCATCACCAGATTCACTACCATATGGGTGCCAAAAAGTAATGGTATCTTTTTTCCCACTATTATCATCCTCTGGACTTGAAGAGCAGCCAACCAAAACCACAGAAATGATTATGGCAAACACAATACTTGTTATCTTAAATTTACTTTTCACGTTCAACATTTTAAATGCTCCTTTCTATTCTAATTTATTCGCTTAAATTATTTAATTATTATAAATATTCAAACCCTATATCAACTAATGATATTTTTTTATAATAAAAGACAAGGAGGAGCCTCCTTGTCTTTTATTATGTTATTTTCCTAGTGCATCTTTTACCTTCTTATTAACGTCTTCTAAGTTTTTTTCAGGAGATCCAATGTTACGCGTTGAATTTTCAACAGCCTTAGCCAATTCATTCCAATAAAGTGTCCCTTGAGTCATTACCGGGCGGCTATTAGATTCAGGTAAGATATTAATGAATTCTTTAAATATCGGATCTTCTGCATAACCAAGATCTATATTTACAGATTCAATCACTGAAAAGTCCCTACTAATTTCACTAAAAGCTTTCTGTCCTTCTTCTTCACCGAAGTACTTAATGAACTCCCATGCTGCATCTTTTTCTTTCGCACCTTTAGGCATCACAACAGACCAACCACCAGACCACGTTTTATGGTCAGTTCCAGATGGAGTAGGTATAGGGAATACTCCGTAATTCAAATCAGGTTTGAACTTCTCAATAGCTGAAACTCCCCAGTTACCATCAACTTTCATACTAAGCTGGCCAGTAAGGAAAGGATCCATAGCCCCTTCACCTTGCGAATCCGTAAATCCAGCTATTTCTTCTACATTATATTTTTTCGCATAGTCAGTCATCCACTGAAGTGCCTCTATATTCTTTGGATCGTTCGCTGTTATATTGGTGGTTGATGGATCATAAAATTCGCCACCGAAAGCCCATCCCCAACCATAGAACCAACCTTGCCCATACCAAGGAATAAAACCAATTCTCTTAATCTTTTTACCATCTTTAATCATTAGTTTTTGAGCTGCATCTTCTAGTTCAGCTATTGTTGCAGGCGGATTTTCCGGATCTAAACCAACTTCAGCAAATTGATCTTTATTATAAAAAACTAACCTCGCATCAGTCGTTGTTGGTATACCATATAGTTTTCCTTCATAAGAAGCTTCTTCCCATGTATAAGGATAATATTTATCTTTAGTAATGCCATCTTTTTCAGCAAACGCTGATAAATCTTCAAGGGATTCCTGCGCAGCCCAAGATGCTATTTCAAATCTATCGAAATAAGCTACATCTGGTGGATTCCCCCCGGCAATTGATGTTAATAATTTTTCATTCTGCCCCTCACCTTGATTTGCTATATACACAGCGTCCACCTTAATCTTTGGGTTTGCTTCTTCAAATAGTTCAATAACTTTTCCCACTGCATCTCCAGTTTGAGCGTTCATGGAATGCCAAAATGTAATAGTAGTTACCCCATCCTCGCTGGAACCTTCTTTTTTATCTGATGAACATCCAGCGATAGTTGCTAACATAGCTACTATCAATACAAAGCTTGTTATTAAGAACTTTCTTTTTTTCCTCATCCCAATAAATCCCCCTTTGATTTGCCTTCTTCCAAAAACTGAAAACAAAAATCCACCCCCTACTTCTTAATGTTTCTTGTATATGAAAACAAAATACGAAAGGGATTTGTAATATTTTGTTTTAATATAATCATATAAAATCAAAAAGCAAAGTTTAAGTTACTTCCAGGAAAAACATCTACTTTACAATGAAAAACAACTATTCATTTCGTTCCAACACCAAAATGAAATCGTTTACATAAAAATTGATAAAATAATTTAACTTGCCGATCTCTTATTTCGGATTAGAATCTAGATTACTCTGATGAAAATCCATTATTTCGATTCTATTGTTAAATAAACTTTATAAAATATCGAGAAAGCCAATAAAGCAAGTAATGATCCCATAAATAATGGAATTATGAATGTTAGATAATTAAAGCTAACATATACAATTAGGCCCGAAACTATTCCCAAACCAAGGCTTAAAAGAGGACTTCCAATTGTAATGAACAAAGAATTTTTTAGTGATTTGAATAACTTCGATTCAAAATGAACGGTAGTAGACATAAAATGAAGCGTAAAAGCAAGTAAGAATATAAACAAAAAGATAAAAAGATATTTGAACGATTCGCTAACCTGTACGGTGAAATAATAATAATCAACTGCAAATATTAACCACATTCCTCCTATTATTATGCCGCCCGTCATACTCCTTATATAATTCTCTTTATAATATTTCAAAAAAGAACGAGTAATGGGGATATCTCTCTCATTCATAAGCCACTTTCTTACTACAGCAAACATCCCAATGGTTGCTGGAAAAAAAAGAAATGGGAATACAGCAAAAATAACTAAACAAATTGCGATGATTTCATTTGTATTCTTCACTATTAGTAAGTTGATAAGTAAGAATACTATCGGGATGTTAAATATAAACCATAAAAGGTTAACAATTAAATACCGTATTATCCACTCCGAAGCATTATATAACGTTCCCATAGAACCATTGGAGTCCAATTGGCATTCACCCTTTCTTGATTTTTCCGATAACTTCCTTGACGAGTTTACTGAACAACCGTGAGGTACTGAAATTGATCTACTAATTCTAATTACACCTGATTCATAGTCTCCTAAAATAAACATAGTCTTTTCAAGCAAAACCTAAACAAGATTAATACTGAATCTTAGTAAATACCTTCAAAATGGTATCGATTACAATTTCCTCTCAACCGAAATATCTAATTTATTTGATTTAATAGAATTATTCTTATTTTCATTTTACATGATAGAATAACATTGTCAATACTCTTTGTTGACAAACAATGGAATTCCATCAGTAGCGCGCCCCTAAGTGCCGAAGCATTGTTGAGTAGGTTCATGAATTCAACCTATATAGTATCCTTTTCAGGCGTCACAAGAGCATATCTTTCCCATTTTCTACTTTTCCATCGGAAGTACATGATGATGGCGCGTATCCATTCATCAACCGCAATCGCCAACCAGATACCGACGAGGCCCAAATCTAATTGGAACACTAGCAAGTAACCTAACGGCAAACTTACCGCTACCATAGAAAAAGCCCCAATGAGTACCGGATACTTTGCATCTCCAGCCGCACGTAACGAAGAGATGATCACAATATTTAGCGTCCGTCCTGTCTCGAGCAAAAAACTTAATAATAAAACAGATGCCCCTATTTCAATAATCTCTTTATTGTCCGTAAACAGTCCTAGTAATGGATAGCGGAAGATCATAACAAGTACAACCATGCAAATCGTGAATAATAGTGCCCATTTCACACTGAACCACACGCTCGTATAGGCATCCTCTTTTTGATTTCCACCAACAAACCGACCAACGATAATCGCAGTTCCCATCCCTATTGCAATTGCGAATAAATACGTAAACATCGATATATTCACCGCATACTGCCTAGCCGCTAACGATTCCGTCCCTAAATAGGTCACGTAATACAAAAACACAATTTGGCACCCTTGATACATGATTTGTTCAAACGCAGATGGAATACCAATCTGCAATATTTTCCTAATGTATTCTTTTGACAATGTGATGTAGTAACGAAACTCTACACGATATTCCATCACGCGATAGAGCAACCAAAAGAATACAATCAGCGCAAGTAAACGACTGACAACGGAAGAAATCGCTGCACCTTGCACGCCCAATTCTGGAAAACCAAAGTTCCCGAAAATCAGCAAATAGTTACCTACTACGTGAAAAATGTTCATGCCTAATGAAACATACATCGTTTGTTTCGTAAAGCCATGCACGCGAATAATGGCCGACAATGAATTGATGATCGCTTGAAGGAAGATAGCTCCCCCAACAATGATTATATACTTAGATGCATGGTCGAGCACGTCACCTTGTAAATTCATTGCCACCATTATATTTTTTGAAAATACAATGAACATGCCACTCATCAGGAGGCCCATGATTAGATTCAATGTTACGGCTAATGCTGAAATTTTGGATGCTTCCCTATATCTTTTCGAACCGAGATATTGTGATACGACAATCGCCGCTCCGTTCCCAACAACCTCAAGGATAAGTATGGCAATGTGAACATATTGATTTGCCGCACCAACACCTGACACCGCATCATCTGACAATGCACTTAACATGAATGTATCTGCAATACCCATTAACATAAAAAGAAAAACTTCTAAAAAAATCGGCCACGTCAACTGAAATAAATTCAGCTTGTCGCCGATACCTTTTTTAGCCGTGATTGCTGCCATAATAGCACCTTCTTTTCTTTATGCATTTTCTAAAGAATATATCTCATCATAGAACTCGAATGAGGACTATAAGAAATATACCTGAGGCATTCTCATTTTTCCGTAATAAAATAATCCTCTATTGACCAGTTAGTTATTTCCAATACAAGTAATTCTCTTTACTTTGTTCCATAAATGATACGGTTGAGAATAGGAAAAAAACTCCGCTATGCAAGGGTACAACATCAATAATTTAAAAATAGTAGGAGCGAAGAATGGTGGATAAAAAGAACAGTAGCTCATTATAAGCGAACGAGGCCTTATCTATGGTAGGGAGAGGGTATCAATCTGAAACGTGTGATTAACCGATATGATGATACTAAACTAACAACCTCTGAAAAAATTTTAGCCGTATATAAAAAACACCACTGATCAGCTGCGGTATTGTCAATAATATATACTTGTTAATCATCTGTTGTCTGTATAAGTTTCGAAGTGTGCTTCGAATAACTCATTCAATCTACTTACTCCGAATTTCTTAATTTATTATTCTTTTGCTGGATTATTGAATCCCGTGCCCGTTACTTACACAATTCAAAGAGCTCCAATTGTGTAAGTACCTCTGGTCAAGCCCCCTATTTTCGGACAGTCTATAATTGTTCGTTAAATTGCTTCGATATTTTCATCCATAAATGAAATCGGCATCAAATAACCCAGCCGTTTTTGGCTACGTTCACTGTTAAAGTAGTTGATGAACTGGTAAATCCCCCATCACCTGTTCGGCCGAATCGACAGGGAATAAATGCGGAAATTCTGTCTTGAGATGAGAGAAAAACCTCTCAACAACAGCGTTGTAACGACAGTTCGCCTTCCGTGACATACTTGAGACGAAGCCAAGTTTCTTCGATAATTGGTGATGATTGAAAGAACGATAGACACTTCCTTGATCGGAATGGATAATGATGTTTTTCAAATCAGCTAAACCTCTAGCTTCAATCGCCGCATTAAGTGTATCTTCGAACAGTATTAGATTTGGGCTATCACTGATAACGAAGGCAATGATTTCACGGTTGTATAGATCCAATATGGCTGAGAAATAGAACTTCACATGATTAACGACAGGGTCAGACATATCCGTTACCCACTTAAGATTCGGTAGCGTGGCGTCAAAATGACGCTCAAGAAGATTTGAAGGTATGAAGCCCGGGCATTTGATTTTTTCCACTTTTTCAGATTTCACAGCCCGAATTTTAGATTTAGTATTCATTTCCTTCATCAGTCTTGAGAAACGCTTATGGTTAACAATGTTCTTTTTGTACCTAGTCCTCCAGCTATTCGCTTCGCACCATAAGTACCACCACTCTTGTCGTAGAGGTCTTGAATCATCTTTACATCTTTAAGTTCTCGGCTCGAAATGGGTTTTACCAGACGATTAAAGTAGTCATAATACCCACTCCTTACTACGTCTAGCACCTTACATAAAATCATAAACGTATATTCCCTTCTTAAGGCAGATATGACTTCATATTGTTTACTTAATCGTTCTCCTTAAAAAGGGCCTAGAAATTTTTCAGAATTTCTATCTCCAATTGTTGGTCTTGACATTGCTTTTCAACAGCCCATAAACGTTTCAGTTCGGCCTTTAGTTCAGGGACATCCCCAACAATCAATAGGTGTAACGGTTTTATATTTGGAGAATCACATGGTTTAATCCAGATGTTAATCGATCCTAAGGAAACACCTAATTCTGTAGCTACTTCTTTTTTTCGCCTTTTATTTTCTAGCACTTACTTTACCGCATAGAGTTTCTGTTCAGTATTACTTTGACCTTGAGGTTTTTTAAAAAAAGATTCATAAAAATTCTCCACTTCGGACAGTCTAGTTAGTTAGGTAAGTATATAAAATGTCTATTATAGGGGGGCTGTTCACTAGCACTGGGATAATAGGCTCCTAACAGGGGTAGCCGAAGCATCATTCAATTCAACATATATAGTAAGTGCGTTAATTATTACTGAGATCGTAAACCCATTAATAAATGGTCATAAAAATACATGCTGTATTACTTATGCCCACCACACATCCGTAGGCTGATCCTCTATTAATACTGACTTCAAGTTCTTCACTGCGCGTAAAAAACCTTCATCAATCGACATTAATGGATCCTCATGTTCAATACTCACAACATAATCATAGCCATATGTGCGTAAAGCACTCATCATATCTGACCATTCTTGGATACTATGCCCACAACCGACAGAACGGAATGTCCATGAACGTGTTTTCACATCCCCGTATGGCTGCATATCTGTTAAGCCATACATGTTCACATTCCCCCTGTCAATAAATGTATCTTTGGCATGAAAATGATGAATTGCATTTTCATTACCTAAGATCTTAATCGCTGCGACCGGATCTATCCCCTGCCACCATAAATGACTCGGATCCAAGTTTGCACCAATAGCAGGAGAAGTTAATTCTCTTAACTTTAACATTGTGTGTGGTGTATGAACTAAAAATCCACCATGTAGTTCTAGACCAATCAAAACATTACTTTCCTCTGCAAGTTGTCCGATTTCTTTCCAATAGGGAACCAGTTTTTCTTCCCATTGCCATGTTACTATATCACTATATTCTGTTGGCCATGGGGTTACAGGCCAATTTGGATATTTTGCTTCTTCATGGTCACCAGGTGTTCCTGAAAATGCATTAACAACAGGTACATCTAGTAAATTTGCAAGTTTTATTGTCTTTCTTAGTGTATCATCAGAAGACTTTGCAAACTCTACTTCCGGAGAAATTGGATTACCATGGCAACTAAATGCGCTAATCGTTAAACCACGTGAATGAACTTGATCAAGATAGTCTTTTCTTTTTTCCTCACTTGCAAGTAGTTCATCCAAATTACAATGGGCATTCCCAGGATATCCCCCTGTACCAATCTCTACTGCTTGCAATCCAGCTGATTGGACATGATCTAGCATTTCTTCGAATGTCTTCTCTGAAAATAGCACTGTAAATATGCCTAGTTTCATAATTACTTTCCCTCCAATTTCTAGTTGTAATTTCAAGTCCACTTAACTGTAAATAAAATCACGAAATACTGTAAACGATTACATTTATAATATTAGTAATTTAGTAATGCGGTTATTTATCAATATAGTGTTTAATCTCCTATTTCATCTAGCATTCATAAAAAACAGATTGCTTCCATCCGTTTACGTTAAGATACAAGCAATCTGTTTTCCATTTGAGTTCTTTGACAATTGGTCTAAACAGTAGGGCCAACTTAAAATTCAGGAATATGAATTTCTACTTCTTTCCCTATTTCTGAAGACCTGAATATACCATCGAGGATTGCCTGGTTGTATAGGATTTCTTCACCTGGAATTGGTGCAGGTTTATCTTCTTTTAATGCAACAACAAAATCACGAATTTTCGCATCGAAAATATTGATGTCATGTGATTGTACAGGAATCGCTGTTTCTGTATGATGGCCATCTATATCATGGAACATATTAATTGATCCAAGTCCTCCATCCCACACCCCACTCCATGGCCCACTGCCAGCCGGCGTTAACTTTAACCCTGCATCTTTCCCTAGGAAAATTGTTGGTCCAAGTGTATCCATATGCATTGCCCAAGATATTTTAAAGTTAAGAATTATCCCACCTTCTAAACGAATCATGGCAACACCAAAATCTTCTACCTCAAACTTATCTGCTTGCGGATGATACATAGGATTTGTTCCAAAATGATTTGATGTATAGGCAGAGACTGTTAATGGTTTCGGATGACCTAATGCATTTAGTGCTAAATCAAGAGAATAAGTTCCAATATCAGCCATAGCTCCTACACCTGCCAATGCTTTATTGATAAACGTACCACCTGGCATGCCACGGCGACGGCCACCCCCTACTTCTACATAGTAGACATCTCCAAGTTTCCCCGACTTAACAATATTTGTTACTGTTTGCATGTTTGGATCATATCGGGGTTGAAAACCAACAGTGAGCATTTTCCCAGTCTTTTTCGCTACTTGAACCATTTCTATTCCTTGATCAAGGGTAACTGATAAAGGCTTTTCAACAAGTACATTTTTCCCCGCATGTAATGCATCAATACTTGTCATATGATGAGCAAAATTTGGTGTACAAATACTAACGCCATCTATATCCATATCGAGCATTTGTTTATGGTCTTCAAATGCCTGAGCACTCACGATTTCTAATTCATTAATGAATTCCTGTGCTTTTCCTGGTACAACATCTGCTACTCCGACAATCTGAACATCATCCATATCTAGATAAGCCTTCGCATGACTAACTGCAATTCCACCACTACCAATAATTCCGATTTTAATAACTTTAGTCATCAGTTACTCCTCCAATACACTTTATAATTCTTATCCTAAATACGTTGAATGAAAGATTCCATTAAATACTGCTTCAGCGCTTAGGGGATGCCTTCGCTGGATCTATATACCGCATTTAATACTTCAACATATATAGTGAAATCTAGTAAATAGATAAAGATCATCGAATTTAGTTTACTTGACCTGTGTTTTAATGTCCAGCAGGAAATCTGATAACATTCTAAATATTCATTATAAATAGCGCGTTTTTTTTACGTAGTACAATCGATACATTCCTTTTCATTTTGTGCTATACTTTTCTTTATGAAATGTAAACGATTACTGAATTTCATAAAATGAAAATGAGGTGAATTAATGCCAACAATCCAAGAAGTAGCTGAGCAAGCTGGCGTTTCTGTTGCAACTGTTTCAAGAGTAATAAATAACCCTAGTATTGTTACTGAAAAGACTAGATTAAAGGTTCAAAATATTATAACTAAACTGAATTATGAACCTAGTGTACTTGGACGGAACCTACGAACATCCGAAAGTAGATTACTTCTTGCACTCATCCCAAGCATTTCAAATCCATTTTACACGGAGATTATAAATGGGATTGAAGATATTGCAATTAAACAAGGCTATAATATTCTTCTTTGCGCAACTGATTCCAGTCCAAATAGAGAAGATATTTACTTTAATCTACTTAAAAGTAGATTAGCTGACGGAATCATTTCAATGGATCCGACCGTTAATAAAGCTAAATTGCTTGAACTTGCTAGTAAATACCCCGTCGTCCAATGTAGTGAATATGATGAAGATGGCAGTATTTCATATGTGACGATTAATAATGAATTAGCCGCTTATCACGCAGTAAGATATTTAATTAAAATTGGGCATAAAAAAATCGCTCTCATCAATTCACATAAGAAGTATTTATATGCACGTGAACGCCGGCAAGGATTTGAGAAAGCTTTAAAGGAATTCGACTTGCCGATTAACCCAGATTGGATTTATAATACGGATAGTCTGGGATTTGAACAAGGACAGCTAGCAATGCGTCATCTTTTAACTGTAACCGAGAGACCAACCGCTGTCTTTGCCGTATCTGATATACTTGCTATCGGTGCTCTAAAGGAAATAAATACAAATGGATTTCATGTTCCAAATGATATTGCTCTCATTGGGTTTGATAAAATTAGTTTCTCTAACATGACCCATCCAACATTAACTACGATTTCACAACCAGGATATAAAATGGGGTCTACATCAGCGACTATGCTTATTGATAAAATTAAAGGTAAAGAAGTAAAAAGTGTTGTCTTAGATCACGAATTGGTTATTCGCGAATCAACATAATACAGAAATTACGCAAAAAGGTTGTAGAAGTATTGTTATACTTGCACAACCTTATTTCATGTCTATGCGTATTTACTAATTCTCTTTAACTCTTTTGCATTTTGTGCTGCACTTTCTACTGGGTCACCTGTAAAGTCTTCTTGTTCAATAACAAACCAATCCACTTTATGTTCTCTACCCGCTTCTATCAACCGGGAAATATCTAGTGTACCTGTGCCAACTTCAGTTGAAATAGGATCGCCATTAACATGCTTTAGATCTTTAATGTGTAATGAAACACAGCGATCTGCATATTTTTCTATTATTTCAACTGGACTGTTCCCTGCATGTGCAGCCCAAAAACAATCTAACTCCATTTTTACATATTGGGGATTTGTATTTTCATATAATAGGTCAAAACCGGATTTCCCATAAAATAATTCAAACTCAAATGCGTGATTATGATAACCAAATGAAAAACCTGCTTTAGCCAATTTTTCACCTAAGTTATTAAACAATTCAGCTGTTCGTCTATAGTCATCCTCCGTTGTACGCATATTCTCTGGTAGATATGGACAAATCAGTAGACGATTACCTATTCCCTCATGATAATTTAGTAAGCCATCAAGATCATCTTGTAATTCCTCAATTTGAACATGTGCACCTGCTGGCTTAATTCCTACTTCATCCATTTTAGCTTTTACATCTTTTGCAGTATGGTCAAAGAAACCTGCAAATTGAGCACCTTCATACCCCATACTTGCAACTTTCCCAAGTACACCAAGTAAATCCTGTTCAGCTGCTTCTTTAATTGAATACAATTGTAATCCTAACTTCACCAATACTTTTTCCTCCTTTAATTTCCGTCCACTCACTTAATTCATGTAACATGTGAATTGGCCCCTTGAATATGAAAAAAAGGGGAATGGCAAGAAAGTTTTTTATACACCTAGTTTATTAAAAAGTTTGCAGGCAATGTACTCCAATTGTTAACAAACTAATATTTCATTTCTTCTTACCAATCAATGTAACTAGCTATTTCAGTGCCGTAAAATAATATATTGAAAACTTTACTTAGAAATTTTTATAACTCAATCCGACGTCCTTCATCATGAGATTTCACTGCTGCCTCATTAATTAATGTTAAATTTATGACATCTTCTTTCGTAATCGTTGGCGTTTCCCCTGTTTTAATCGCATTAATCCACTGCACCATTGGCATTGGTAATGCCGGTAATACTTCTGTTAATTCTTGTGATTTTACATTGGCACTATTGATGTGGATTTTATCATCACTAATGCGTAACGTCCCTTCCGTTCCATATACCTCCAACTGGAACGGGCTGCCATTTGACACAAAACTTGTTTCAATAATGCCAAGAGCTCCCGACTCATAATCTACTAAAAGTACAGAATTATCATCTACAGTTGTACTGTTTGCTTTATGAAGACGTGCATAAACACCCGCTGCTTTTCCAGCTAAGCGATTCGTCAAATAGATTGGATGTGCGCCAAGGTCAATCATAGCTCCCCCACCAGCTTGTTCCTTATCAAAGAAACGTGCAGGCAACCATCCATTTTCCTGTCCTTCTGGAGCTACGCCACCGTTATGAGCGAAACGACAACGAACCATTGTAACTTTCCCTATCCAACCTTCATTGATTGATTTCTCAGCATACAGGAAGTTGTTATCAGTTAGTCTCGGTAAAGAAACCATTAGCTTGACGCCAGCTTCTTGAACAGCTGCATATATCTCTTCAGCGTCCTGAACCGTAAATGCTAAAACCTTTTCAGTGAAAATATGTTTTTTATGTTTCGCTGCAGCAATGATAACTTCTTTGTGCATATTTGTTGATGTATTTACGATGACTGCGTCAATATTTGGATTTGCTAAAACAGCTTGCAAATCTTGTTCAAACGGAACATTTAGCTCTCTTGCCCAGCCTTCTCCACGTTCGACTTCTTCATCCCAGACAACTTCAATCGACATGTTGTCGTTTTCTTTAACATTACCAGCATAGTCATCCGCGTGTACATGCCATCTACTTAATAAGGCTACTTTAATCATTTTCATCACTCACTTTTCTATATTTTATATTTAAGTCATAAGTACTCCATAACCTAAATGTACTCACTTCCAAATCTCGCCATTTTAATAAAAATACTTATTAGTCGAAATAAACAGCTTTACCAGTTTTAGCAGACTCATAAATTGCTTCTAGAATTTGCGTCACAACAAAAGCTTCTTCTGGTTTAACTGTTGGTTCTGTGTCATTAATAATACAGTCAATCCATAAACGCGCTTCAAGATCGGCATTACTTTCTGATGCGCCATCATAATAAGCAACACCACCAGCACCTAATTCTACATTTTTAGTATACAAGTTGCCCATATCTTCTCCATTAATACGCAGACCATTTTTCATATCTGCCCCACCTTTTGAACCACTTAGTGAACATTTAGCTTCATCAACATCAAGTGTATTTAATGCCCAACTTGCTTCTAAAGTAATTGTTGCACCGTTTTCCATTGTAATAAAGCCAAATGCAGAGTCTTCAACTTTGAATTTTTCAGGATCCCAAGGTCCCCAAGCATTTGCAGCATTTCCGTTTTTACCCAATACATGATAAACATTACCCATTACAGATTTCGGCTTATAATTATCCATCATCCATAGTGTTAGATCAAGTGCGTGTGTCCCAATATCAATTAGCGGACCGCCACCTTGCTTCTCCTCATCGAGGAACACTCCCCAAGTCGGCACAGCACGTCTACGAATTGCATGTGCTTTGGCAAAGTAAATGTCTCCTAGGTCGCCACGTCTTGTGATTTTATGCAAACTCTGACTATCAGGCCTAAAGCGATTGTCATAACCAATTGTGAGCTTTTTACCAGTACGTTTAGCGACCTCAAGCATTTCACGAGCTTCGGCAGATGTTTTTGCCATCGGTTTTTCACATAAAACGTGCTTCCCTGCTTCCATTGAAGCAATTGAAATTTCTGCATGAGAGATATTTGGAGTTAAAACATGAATAACATTAATTGATTCATCTTTTAATAATTCTTGATAATCCTCATAAACCTTAGCATTTTCAGTTCCATATTGTTTAGCTGCTTTTTCAGCCTTATCTAGTTCTATATCACAAAATGCAACAAGCTCAATGTTCTTTAGTTTACTTAAGCTTGGGAGGTGTTTGCCGTTTGCAATTCCCCCACAACCAACAATACCCAGTTTCAACTTTCCAACCATTCTAATCCCTCCTAAGTTATTATCATTTTTTTATTAAAAAGATTGTTTCTACCCAAAATAAACATGATATACGCTTAAAGATTAATGAAATGAAATGGATTACATTTCATTAAAAAAGATTGTTATGAAATCATTGAGTAACCAATTCATTAGTAGTCATTTGGAATTCCTCACACTTTCAATGTTATGTCATTACAAATGACATCGAAAAATTATTAATCACCTAAAATGATAACGATTACATTCCTTTCGAAAATACCTAGACTGAATTGCCTGCATTTTCATTCTACATGAAATAAATAGATTGTCAACTAGAGTAATTGAATACAAAATTCTTGTCTCACTCATTGTTGCGATATAGTTCCTCTCGATTTATTATCGGAAGTATGAATTGATGCGACACTAAAGTTACCTTCAATTCTACTAAAAATAGTTGTACTGTATAAATAGAAAACTCATACAGCACAACTTTCCATACTTTACACCTACCACATATCCGAAGGCTGGCCTTTAATCATTACAGATTGTAAATTTTTTACTGCAGGTGACAACCGACATTAACGGATCTTCATGTTCAATACTTACAACCTTCTCATAACCATAAGTTCATAAAGCACTCATCATATCGAACCATTCTTGGGTACTATGCGCCCACAGCCAACAGATCTAAATGTCCATGAGTGTGTTTGAACATCCCCGTATGGCTACATGTCTGTTAAATCATGCATATTCACATTGTCCTGGTCAATAAAAGTATATTTGGCATGGAAATGATGAATGCAATTTTCTTTCCCTAAAATCTTAATCGCCGCGACCGGTTCGATCCCTTGCCACCAGAGATGGCTTGGATCCAAATTGGTTCCAATAGCCGGTGATTATACTTAAGCTCATTATTTTTCAAATTAAAGATAATGAGCGCCATATTTGACAACATTTTTATTTCATTCTCTTTAATAGTTTTTCAAAACTCTATCGCTTTCCCAGTTTCCGCAGATTCATAAATAGCATTCACGATTTTCTGAATGATTAACCCTTGTTCTGGCGTACTTAATGGGGTCTTGTCTTCCAAACAGCACGCTACAAATTGATTGATTTCAAGTTGATGTCCATTTACTTCTGGTAGATAAGCAGGAGTACTATCGATTAATGTGTTGTATTTCTCTTGATAAATTTTCAAAGGGAAAATATCAGCTCCCCCTTTATTCCCCATCAAGGAAACCTGCATCGTCTCATCTTTTTCGACATTTGCAGCAAAAGCAGTTTCCAAAGTTAAGGTAGCTCCATTTTTAAATGTCACCATACCAACAGCCATATCTTCTACTGTATAGTTTTCAAAGTCCCACTCACCAAACAGCCCTACTCCTTTTTTATGGCCAATTTGTTGATGGATTTTCCCCAATACAACTTCAGGCTCTGGATAGCCCATGAGATAGAGCGCGGTATCTAGCATATGAACGCCAATATCGATTAGCGGACCACCGCCTTGTAATTCCTTATTCGTAAATACCCCCCCACCCGGAATACCTCTCCTACGGATAGCATGAATGCGTGCTGAGTAAATATCGCCCATTTCTCCAGCATCAATAAACGATTTTGCGATTTCTACTTCAGGTCGATAGCGATAATGGAAACCGTACGTTAAAATTTTCCCTGAATCGCTAGCCGCTTTTACCATCAATTGTGCTTCTTCCACAGTCATTGCCGGTGGTTTTTCACACAACACATGACAACCTGCCTCAAGCGCAGCAATCGTGGCTTCTGCATGAAATTTATTAGGCACGCAAACGCTTATCGCATCTAATTCTACGTTCTTAAGCATTTCTTTATAGGAAGTAAAGACATGAGGAATTGTAAATTGTTCTGCAACTTGTTGTGCACGTTCCTCTACAACATCAGCAATAGCGACTATTTCCACCTTATACCCGCTGTTCAAATAATTAGGGATGTGTACACCACTTGCAATTCCCCCAGCACCAATGATTCCAACTCTCAATACACTCATTCATAACACTCTTTTCGTTTTGGATTGTCTATAAGTTGTTGTTGATCATTCAATACAGGTCTACT